>JANQKC010000012.1 GCA_028281325.1 Alphaproteobacteria bacterium | reverse complement strand
GCGTCCGCCGCCTGCCGGTCTTCTGCGTTGGCCGGGTCGAGCGGGTCGCCGCCGGCCACCCGATCGATGCGGGCGCGGCGGGTTTCCGCATCTTGTTGCGCCTGCGTCGTTTGCAGCCGCAGGCGATCGGCTTCGCTCTCGCTCAGCCCGCCGTCCGCCAGCACTGCGTCGATCTCCGCGTCGTCCGCCACACCCTCCGCCGCGCGGCGGACCAGCGCCTGCCGCCGCCGTTCGCCGTCGAGCAGACGGGCGCGCTGCAACTGCGTCTCGGCCTCGGCCAACCGCTGTTGCTTGATCTCCTTCGGCAACACGTCGTCGTAGAGGCCGAGCCGCAGCGCCGCCTCGGCTTCCGCCGGGTCGGCCATCAATCCGTCCACCGCCGCATTGGTGAGGCGCGTCCGCATCTCGGTCCGCACGGCGTTCGCCCGCGCCTCGGGCAGGCCCAGTCCCTCCACCAATTTGGCGATCCGTCCGTCGGCGCTGTCGAACAGGCCGGGGTCCTCGGCGACGCCGCCGGCATAAGTCTCCAGCACCTGCCTCAGGCCGAGGCGGCGACGCAATGCCAGACCCGCCGCTTCCGCCGTCACCGCCCGGTCGCCCAGATCGGCGCGCAACTCTTGCAGGTCGTCGTCCAGCGCCTCGCGCCGGCCCGGCACCGTGGACCGCAGAGCCGCAGACCGGCCGCGGTCCGCATCGGCGAGGAACTCGCGGGCGAAGCCGGCGGGCGCGCCGTCCTCCGCCCCTTCCGCCTGGTGCAGCGCCGCGACGCCGTCGCGCCAGGCGTCGGCCACGGTCAGGCCGCGGGCGATCCCGTCGTCCCGCGCCTGGAGCGCGCGAATGCCGTCCGCCTGCGCCGGGGGCAGCGACCCGACAGGATCGTTCGCCGCCGCCGAGACATCGCCCGGCAGGATCGGGATACGCGGCATCAGGAGGCCGCCCCGCTATCGAAGAACAGAGCCATCGAAAATCCTTCCGCAGAAAAGAAAGGCGGGGCGGCAAAACACGCCGCCCCGCCGAAGGTCAGGGAGAGAAACAAAACGCGGCCGGGAGGCCGCGACGGGTCAGTCGACCAGTACCGTCACGTCGAAGGTGATGTCATTTGAGGAAATGATCTTGGAAACAAAAACGCCACCCAAATGGGCGGCGGAACAGAAACGGGCCAATCGAAGTCAGATAGCTAATCTTCGATCCTGAAATCGCCAATTGGCGTCCCCGGCGGAAGATCCTTAACCTGCGCATAAATCTGCGTGTTGATCGACCAATACAGGCTCATATCGCTCAACTTCATATTGGATAATTCGATCTCGCCCCCAAGCATCAATGGAACATCAAAACCAACGCATTGTTCGTTCGTCGGCGTCTCTCCTCCTGACTTCTTCCATTGTTCATAAAGACTCTCTTGCAAGAGCTCTTCCCGGTCATCGAACAAAATCTTGTCTTGGAACTCCGCAAAAGTGAACGGTATATCGAAATCTCCCGCTCCATCGGAATCGAACAATACGATAGATCCCTTCCCATTGTTGTCCGAGGGGTCAATTGCAAATAGATGCCCCATCCAGTTAGACGAGTAACAGATTATCCTATTCTCATAGGCTGGAAACGCCTCAATGCACATAGCGGTTATCCGCCTTAGCTGATCGACCGCGTGGATGCGGTACAAGCCATCATTGAATGAAACGCCCGAATACTGGGCCATGAACTTCGTAAAGCCGGGAACCGCTTTTTCCACGGTTTCCAATATCGGATCGTCTGTAAATGTCGGCAGATTATCAACCGTGAAGTATTCCGACGTCATCAAACCATCTCCCACTAGTCTGTAATTGTGAAATTGTTGATCCGTGTGCCAGGCGGCAGCTCTTTAAGCTGATGATGAAATTGAGCACCTAAACTCCGGTTCACTCTACGGCTCAACGTTTGCAGGTTTGAAGCATCGTCGCGTCCGCCAAGCTGCAAGTCAATTATATGATCCACATCGAGTTCCGAAGGCACTTTGTTTTTACGCCTGTACCTTCTTGTTATCGACCTGTTTCTCGTTATTTGTGGCTGATAGATCGTTTTTGCCTCGGACAGACGCCTGACTTTTTCAATCGCTGCTGCCCGCTCAGCCTGCGTGAGGCCAGACGGAAATTTGAGCGACATGTCAACTCCTCGTAGTTTGCGCACCCGACCGACGAGCGTCTGTACGGTAGCGATGCCAACCTTCAGACCGCCGCGACCGAGTTTCACCACTTTGCCCAGGATTGGAACAGCGCTCGCGGCAGCTATGCCGGCGGATCCTGCTGCCAAAAGCGCGTCGCGCGAACGACCATCCTCCACGGCCGCGATTGCCGCGAGAAACCCCTCGTAAGCTTCCTTGACCGAGATCGCCTCGCCGATCCCCGGCAGCAGACCGAGAACCAGCATCGCCGCTTCCCGCGCCTCGGGCGTCGCGACCAAGCTGTCGATGAACATCTCGTCCGCCGACACTCGGTCTTCCGCGTCGAACAGGTCGGTTGACAGGCGCTCCAACACGCGGCGCATATCCCGACCTCCGGCAATCGGGCTGCCCAGCGCGTTGGTTGTTGGAAGGACTTCCCGTATCCGAGCGAGCGCCCGGCCGGTCGCCTCTTCCTGCGTGATCTCCCCAGCCTCTACTTGATCGAAGAGGTCTAGAATATCTCGTCGCAAAACCGCGACCGACCCGTACCGATCGGCAAGCGACTGGATGCGTTCAACGGTTTTCCGGTCGATCGTTCGGCGCTCGCCGGTTTCGGGGTCGACAACGACAGCGCTTCCATCTTCCTGGATACCGCCAAGACCGTTGTTTTCGGATTCCTCCGGCCCGCCGGACGGTGCAAGATCATCTTCGCGCTCGTCCTCGCCGCTAACGAACGGACTGTCGGTCTGATCGTTATCGACGATGGAACCATCGTCGGGCGTGCGCTCCACGGACTCCGTCCCGTCGACCTCTTCTTCTTCGCCCTCCTCCTCGACCTTCGCCTCGGCGAGTTCGATTGCCCGGTCGGCGGCCACACCAAGATCGGCGAATTCCGCAACCCGCGCCGCACGCCGGCTCTCCTCGGCCGGGATCGCGCCGGGGCCGACGATCCGTTCGACCTCCGCGATCGCCCGCGCGCCCTGCACCACGATCTCGGGGTCACGCGACAGCAGCATGGCGCGGTATGTCTTCGCGAGGCCCGTGGGCAGCACGCCGAGCCGACGCACCAGATCCAGTTCCTCCACTTGTTGCCGCGCCGGGTCGGCGGCGGCGTAGGCTTCCGACACGTCCTCCCAATAAGCGTCCGCCGCCTGCCGGTCTTCTGCGTTGGCCGGGTCGAGCGGGTCGCCGCCGGCCACCCGATCGATGCGGGCGCGGCGGGTTTCCGCATCTTGTTGC
>JANQKC010000007.1 GCA_028281325.1 Alphaproteobacteria bacterium | reverse complement strand
AGCGGGAGAGCACTACGTTGACATCGTAGGGGTCGCTGGTTCAATCCCAGCCGCGCCCACCATTGCCGTAAAGGATCGCGCCAAAGAGCGGCGTTGATCCGAGGCGTTCCCGGCCCGACCACGCGCGCCGGCCGTAACGCTCAAAACGTGCAAATTCTGCGTGGCGTACAAATAATCCGGAAATCCCGGGATCCTCAATCCCTTACAGCGCGTGGCGTAGAGGCGTTCTTGTGGGGGTTCCGGCAACCTGTGATCGCGGTCATTTCAATAGGTTTAGGGTCCGGTATGCTGTTCGTTTCATTACTTAAAGTGGCAAGCGACACTTGTCGAAACTCGACAGGATTGTCGCTGGGGGGCGCTATTAGGCAAGGACTTTGCTGAATGGTTAACAGTATCCTATGGCCGCGTGATCGAAAGGATTGCCAACATCGGGAATCTTCCCGGGCGGGTGGTAATTCCATAGTGTGAGCATGACGGAACAGGAGAAATCCCTCGATGAGGCCGAGCTCGAACGCGCCCGGCAATTCCTGCATCAGCGTGCGGAGTACTACGCCGTGCGCCGGGCCGAAGGGTTTGTTGCGATCGAAGTCATCATCATGGATATGGTCGCGCTAGGTCACCTGGAACGGCGGCCGTTCGATGAGTCGTCACTGGCCGCGGCGATGGAGATGCCGCGTACGACGATCATTTCCTATGTCCGCAAATTGGCGCGAATCGGATGGATTCAGAAACGCCGGCGTGGCCGCCGCAGCCTGCTCTTCATCCAGGAGACGCGGTTGGCATCGTTCCTGCGGCCGATTTGCCGGGCGTTTCTGACGCATTGACGCCGGGGAGGGGCGGCGGGCATGTTCGACGATCCGGACTGGCTTGAAACGCTCCGCGCCGCCGGAAAGCGGTTGGAACATTTCATGCGCTGCGCCGATACGGAGTCGGGCCTTCCCCATGTCTATCTCGTCGAGCAAGCGCAGACGGAATTTCACGCGCTCTGCACACCGGACCGTATCGCGCTCCTGATCGATGCCGCGACGGCCAAGGAGTCGGCCGAAGCCGAAGCGGTGACTTGGCGGCGCGCGCTGGTGCTGGCGCAATCCTTGACGCATTCCCATAAAACGCATGCCGAGGCCGAAATCGGCGCGCGGATCGAAGCGGCGCTCTCGCCGGCGGAGACCGATGACACGTTGGCGCGGATCAGATTGTTGGAACAGATGCTGGTCGACATCCATGCCAGTCCCGACGTTACGTTGCCGCCGAGCATTCGGGAGAGAATCGGCGATTTGGTCGATGTATCGATCGACCAAAGCGTCGGCATTCCCGTGGGGTCTGGACGCGCCGGCGAAGACTGATCGAGTGAACGGCGCCGACGCGGGCGCCCGGCCACCATCAAAAATTTGTCATGTTCTGTTTGCTCAACTTCTGCGTTTCTGTCTATCCTTCCCATACGTACTTTCTAAAACGCAATGCATGGACATAACGAACCGTGCAAATAACGAACAAAAATAAGAACCAGAATGAATGCTAATGGGAGGAGACCCAAACTATGATACGGAAGTTCAGTATCTGCGCGGCGAGTGCCGTGCTGTTCGCCGTCTCGCTTGGCGCCGGGGCGGCATTGGCGCAGAAGAGCGGCGGTACGCTGAAGGTGTACCACCGCGGGACGCCGCCAAGCGGATCGATCCATGAAGAAGCGACGAATTCGACCCTGTCGCCCTACATGCCGATCTTCAACAACCTGGTCATGTACGATCAGAGTAAGCCGACAAACAGCCTCGACACCATCGTCCCCGATCTCGCCACGAAATGGACCTGGAACGAAGACAAGTCGAAACTGACGTTCAATCTGAACACGGGCGTCAAATGGCATGACGGCAAGCCCTTCACCGCGAAAGACGTCGTCTGCACCTGGGATATGCTTCAGGGGAAACGGAAAGCCAAGTTCCGCAAGAACCCGCGTAAGTCCTGGTACAAGAATCTCGACAAGGTTACGGCGGACAGCGACACGCAGGTGACCTTCCATCTGAAACGCAGTCAGCCGGCTTTCATCGCCTTGTTGGCGTCCGGCTATTCGCCGGTCTACCCGTGCCATGTATCGCCCAGGAAGATGCGGACGAACCCGATCGGCACCGGTCCCTTCAAGTTCGTTCAGTTGAAGCAGAACGAATTCGTCAAATTCGAGAAGAACGAAAACTACTGGAAAGAAGGTCTTCCGTATCTCGACGCGATCGAATGGACGATCATCAAGAGCCGGTCGACCCGTGTGTTGGCGTTCATCGCCGGCCGGTTCGATATGACGTTCAACGTCGACGTGACGATTCCGTTGTTGAAGGACGTCAAGGAACAGGCGCCGAATGCGGTTTGCGAATTGCGGGCGACGAATGTCTCCACCAACCTCATCGTCAATCAGGACAAGCCGCCGTTCAACGATCCGGACATCCGGCGTGCGATGGTGATGTCGATCGACCGGGACGCGTTTATCAAGATCCTAGGCCATGGCCAGACCATCAAGAGCGGCGCGCTGTTGCCGCCGCCGAACGGTGTCTGGGGCATGGAGCCGGAGTTCCTGAAGACGGTCGCGGGCTACAACCCGGACGTCAACGCGAACCGCGAGAAAGCCCGTGCGATCATGAAGTCGAAGGGCTACGACGAAAACAACCGTCTCAAGGTCAAGGTCGCGACCCGAAACATCGCGATCTACCGTGACCCGGCGGTCATCCTGATCGATCATCTCAAGAGCATCTATGTCGATGCCGAACTCGAGACGGTCGAGACCAGCAACTGGCACGCCAAGGTGGCCCGCAAGGACTACTCGGTCGGCCTGAACTTGACCGGCATCGGCGTGGACGATCCGGACGCCATGTTCTACGAGAACTATGCGTGCGGCTCGCAGCGCAATTACACCGGCTATTGCAATGCCGATCTCGAAAAGCTTTTCGAGAAGCAGTCGATGATGGAAGACGTCGAAGCCCGCAAGAAGGTCGTGTGGGAAATCGACAAGAAGCTGCAGGAAGACGCAGCCCGGCCGATCATCTTCAACAACAAGGCCGCGACCTGTTGGCATCCGCACGTGAAGAATTTCACGACGATGACCAACAGCGTCTACAACGGCTGGCGTTTGGAAGAAGTCTGGCTGGACAAGTAACCGCTGCGGATGAACGAGAGAAAGCCAACCGGGCCCATTCGCCTGGTTGGCTTCGTTCGTCGCCATTCAACGACGGCGGTTACCTAAGGTGGATCAACACCGCATTCCCATGAACGGAGGCAGTCCGTGACAAGTTATCTGGTGAGGCGCTTCTTCCTGATGTTGCTGACGCTGATCGGCATGTCGATTGTCATCTTCCTGCTGCTTCGCCTGATGCCCGGCAATATCGCCGACATCATGTTCGACTCCGCAGGCTTCGTCGATCCGGCCGAAAAGGCCGCGCTCGAGAAGGAACTCGGCCTCGATTTGCCGATCCCGGTCCAATACTGGGAATGGATCAGCGCGCTGGTGGTGGGCGATCTGGGTTTCTCCTACGTGTCCGAGATGCCCGCGATCGACGAGTTGGCGCCGCGCATTCCGATCACCGTCAAACTCGCTTTGATGGCGCTGGGATTTTCGGTCTTGTTCGGTTTGCCGCTCGGCGTGATCAGCGCCGTCCGCCAGGACACGATGCTCGATTACGTCTTGCGGGTGATCAGTTTGAGCGGGTTGTCCTTACCGTCCTTCTGGCTGGCCCTGCTGATCCTGATGGCCTTCGTCACGTATCTGGGGGAAATCCCCATATACACCGATCCGCCCGACAATTTATGGGATGAGTTGCTGCTCTACACGATTCCGGCGGCGGCCGTCGGTTTCCGGACGTCCGCCATCATCATGCGGCTGACGCGCTCGTCCATGCTGGAGGTGCTGCGGCAGGACTACATCCGGACCGCACGGTCGAAGGGTGCCACCGACAACTCGGTGAATTACTACCATGCGCTTAAGAACGCGGTCTTGCCGGTGACCACAATCATCGGATTCGAGGCCGCCTTCCTGATCGGCGGGCTTATCATTACCGAAACGGTGTTCAACATTCCCGGCGTCGCGCATTTCTTGGTCGAGGCAATTCTGATGCGCGATTACCCGATCGTTCAGAATCTGGTCATGTTCATCGCGGTGGTCGTGGTGCTCATCAATTTCATCGTCGATTTGCTGTATGCGGTGCTCGACCCGCGCATCAAATACGCCGACTAGCGAAGCGGGAGAACGGACAATGGCTGCGACCATCGATCATGATGCCGAACTTGCCAAGGCCGGCGCCGGCGTAGAAGGCAAATGGGGCGCGTTCCTCTATTTCTGCCGCCGCTATCCGCTCGGGGCGGCGGGCGGCGTCATATCCTTGCTTTTCGTGCTCGCCGCGATCTTCGCGGACGTTATCGCGCCGCATGACCCGTTGGCGACGAATGCGGCCGCATCGCTGTCGGCGCCCGACCAGTCGTTCGTCATGGGCGCGGACATGATGGGCCGGGACGTCTACAGCCGGATCATCCACGGCGCGCGCATCTCGCTCGCCGTCGGGATCGGCTCGACCCTGCTCGGTGGATTGCTGGGCGTGATCATCGGCTTGATGTCGGGCTACCTCTTGGGCTGGTTCGATCTGGTGATGCAGCGCATCATCGACATCATGCAGGCGCTGCCGTTGCTCGTCATGGCGTTGGTCATGGCGGCGTCGCTCGGGCCGTCGCTCGAAAACACGATCATCGCCATATCGATACCCTTGATCCCGCAGGTCGCCCGGGTCATCCGGTCGAACACATTGTCGTTGCGGGAAATGCCGTTCGTGGAAGCCGCGCAAGCGCTGGGCATGAGCGAGTTCCGCATCGCCATCCGCCATATCCTGCCGAACACGATGGCGCCGTTCATCGTGCTGGCGACCGCCCAGTTGAGTTCGGCAATCCTCACCGAGGCCTCGCTGTCCTTCCTCGGCCTCGGCATTCCCGAGCCGCATCCGTCCTGGGGCCGGATGCTGTCGGAATCGGCCGCCGAATATGTGCGGACCGCGCCCTGGCTCGTCATCTTCCCGGGGATCGCGATCAGCCTCGCGGTGTTCGGGACCAATCTTCTGGGAGACGCGATCCGCGATCTGCTCGATCCGCGGCAGCGTAACTAGGATTTCCACCGCCAAACCGTGAACAACAATAGTGGATAGAAGGCGAAGCGATGGTTGATACGGTGAATGAAAACATAGCGTCGGACACAGGCGCAGAGCCGGTTGCGGTACCCCAGGACACCATCCTTGAGGTCGACCGGCTGCAAACCTACTTCTACACGCGGGGCGGCATCGTCAAGGCGGTGGATGACGTTTCCTTTCAGCTGGGACGGGGCGAAACGCTCGGCATCGTCGGCGAGTCCGGCTGCGGCAAGAGCATCACCGCGTTGTCGATCCTACGGCTCGTACCGTCGCCGCCGGGCCGGATCATCGGCGGCGAAGTCCGGCTCGAAGGCCGGAACCTGCTCGACTGCGACGAAGACGAGATGCGCGATATTCGCGGCAACGAGATCTCGATGATCTTCCAGGAGCCGATGACGTCGCTGAACCCCGTCATCACGATCGGCCGGCAGATCGGCGAGGCGCTGATCCTTCATCAGGGGATGAGCCAGAACGAAGCGATGGAGAAGGCGATCGAGATGCTGGCGCTGGTCCGCATTCCCGAACCGCAGCAGCGGGTGAAGGAGTACCCGCATCAACTCTCCGGCGGCATGCGCCAACGCGTGATGATCGCGATGGCGTTGTCCTGCAATCCGAAAGTGTTGATCGCCGACGAGCCGACGACGGCGCTCGACGTGACCATTCAGGCGCAGATTCTGGAATTGATCGTCGAGTTGAAGGAAAAACTCGGCACGGCGGTCATTCTCATCACCCATGATCTGGGCGTGGTCGCGGAGACGACGCAGCGCGTGGTGGTGATGTACGCGGGCAAGAAGGTCGAGGAGGCGGAAGTCCTCGACCTGTTCCAGAATCCGATGCATCCCTATACGCAGGGCCTGCTGTCCTCGATCCCGAGCCTTGGCATTTTGAGCGGAGACTCCAGTCAAGTCGAAGAACGGCTGACCGAGATTCCCGGCATGGTGCCCGCGCTGAACGATCTACCGGTCGGATGCGCCTTCGCGCCGCGGTGTCCCTATGCCGACGATCAATGCATCGCGGCCTATCCGCCGTATGAGGAAAGATCATCCGGGCATTGGGCCGCCTGTTGGCATTCCGACAAGTTGGGGGGGAGGACACATGGCTGATGTGACCGAAATACAAGAGAAGCCGAAGACCCAACCGCGCAGCAACGACGCGCCGGTGCTGGAGGTCGACGGGCTGAAGAAGCATTTCCCGATCAAGAAGGGCGTCATTTCCCGCACGGTCGGCCATGTCTACGCCGTCGACGGCGTCAGTTTTTCTATCAATCAGGGCGAGACGCTCGGCCTGGTCGGGGAAAGCGGGTGCGGAAAGTCGACGGTCGGGCGCACGGTCCTACGCTTGCTGGAGCCGACCGCGGGCCGGATCAAGCTCGAAGGCCAGGACATCACCGACCTGGACAAGGACAAGATGCGGCCGATCCGCCGCCAGATGCAGATCATTTTCCAGGATCCCTATTCCTCGCTCAATCCGCGGATGCCGGCCGGTCGCATTGTCGGCGAGGCGTTGGAAATACACGGTCTTGCGACCGGCAAGGAAAAAGACGAACGGGTCGCGGCGATTTTCGACCGGGTCGGGCTGCGGAAATCCCAGATGGAAAGCTTCCCGCATGAGTTCTCCGGCGGACAACGCCAGCGGATCGGCATCGCCCGCGCCTTGGCGCTGAACCCGAAGGTCATTATCGGTGACGAGCCGGTCTCGGCGCTCGACGTGTCGATCCAGGCGCAGGTCATTAACCTGCTGATGGACCTGCAGGACGAATACCGGTTGTCCTACCTGTTCATCGCCCACGATCTTGCCGTGGTCGAGCATATCAGCCACCGTATCGCGGTGATGTATCTCGGGCGGATCGTCGAATACACCGACAAGAAGACATTGTTCACGGACCCGCAGCATCCCTATACCGAGGCGTTGTTGTCGGCGGTGCCGATTCCGAACCCGGCGGTGCGGCGCGAGAAGCGGGTGCTCGAAGGGGACGTGCCGAGCCCGATCAAGCCGCCGCCCGGGTGCCATTTCCACACCCGTTGCCCGTATGCGGAAGAGCGCTGCCGTATCGAGGAACCCGAGCTGAAGGAAATCCGGCCTGGGCATCTGGTGGCCTGCCATCTGCGCTGAGCCGCCGCGTCGTCGCTACGCCTCTTTTGGCCGGACTTTCAAGCGATGGCCGAACCACAGGCCGAGGCACAGCATGCCGACACCGCAGGCGATGAACGCGGGCGTATAGCCGATCCCGTCGACCACCGGTCCCAAGACGGCCACGCCGGACGCCTGACCCAAGAAGAGCGAGAAGGCGAACAGCGATACGGCCGAGCCGCGGCTGTCGGGCGCCATCTGCGTGGCGTTCGTCTGCAATGTGTTGTGCAGCATCGAGAATCCGAACCCCAATAGAAAATTGCCCAGCGCTACGAAATGCCAGTCGGGCAGCAGGATAACCATGAGATACCCGGCCAACGCGCAGAGACCGCCCAGGCTGACCATGCCGCGTTCGCCCAGGGTGCGGATGATCGGCCGCGACGCCAGAATGTAGGTCAAGCCACCGATGCCGAAGCCGGACAACAGCAGTCCGATGGTGACGTAGTCGATGGCGAACTTGTGGCGCAGGAACGCGCCGAGATAGGCGACGCCGCCATACAGGAAGAACCCTTCGAGATAGACCGACAGCAGGACCACGCGCGGATGGGGTCGGGCGACGATCGCGGCGTATTGCGCCAACACGTTCTTGGCCCGGATCGGCAAGGTGCCGGTGCGCCGGTCGACCCGGCCCGAGCGGAGTTCGAAGATGCACAGCACCGTCATGACCGCGTAAAGGACCCCCATCAACAGGAAGACCGACCGCCATCCCGCCAAGTCGATGAGCAGGCCGCCCGCCGCCTGGCCGAACATGACGCCGAGCAGCGAGCCCGTGATGTAGCGGGCGAGCACCTGCTGACGCTGCTCGTAGGGCACGATGTCGCCGATATACGCCAGCGAGAGCGGAATGACCGCCCCCGTTGCCGCGCCGGTCGCGAGGCGGAGCCAGGCGAGCGTCGACAGCGAATCGGCCCAGGCGGTCGCCGTGACGATCACCGTCGTCGTGCCCAGCGCAATGGTGATCGTCAGAAACTTGCCGTAACGGTCGCCGAAAGGGCCGGAGAAAATCTGGCAGACGCCATAGGCAAGCGCGAAGGTGGTGGCGATGACGGCGGCGACGCCGACCGTTGTCCCGAATTCATGCGCGATTTCCGGCAGCATCGGTTCGGAGGCGCGCTGTGCCGCCATGGCGCAAAAGCCCGCCATGCTGAGCAATACGATGGGCCGTACGTTCACTTTCCCGGCCGTCTTGTCGGCTGCGTCCATACCCGTTCCGCTGAGTGAGGGGCCGCCGCCGCGTTGCTGGTGGGGCGTCTTGTCCTCGATGGGAGCGGCAGGGTACTGCGGCGATGGCGCCAAGACTACGGGAAAGTCGGCTTCCGGCCGTTATGCAGCCGTCGGCGCCCGTTCGAACGGATCGCGCGTGAAAGGCTGGATGTATCAGGAATGAGTTGGGGAAGGAAGAGCGCGCGCGGTCGCGTATTCAGCTCCAGAAAATCCAACCTAGCGCGAGGCCGAGCCAGAACATGCTGCCGCAGAACACGCCGACGATGACGCCGGTCGCGGGGCCTTTGTTCGGTTCCGAATAGAATTCCGCGGGAGCGTCCGCGGTGACCAGGCGTAATTTCATCAGGTGCCTCTCGTCGCGCCAGGAAGAAATATCGCCGGTAAGTGTCGTCGACACGGGTTAATCCTTCATTAATTCTCCCGGATGTGGATCCGGAACTCCTTGGTATCTATGGTTAATTTAGGTGGGGAATAGGGCAAAAAAAAGGCCGCGCTGTGGCGCGGCCAAGGCTGAGTGCATCGCGGATTAATTACGATAAGAAACAATTTAGATAATTTTACGCAAAAGGTCTGTGATCGCCGTCACGGGACGCGAGTTTTCCGGAATCGCTGCGGCCGTTCGGAAAAAATCTTTAATTACAATTTTCTATCCGATTTCTACCGGGTCAGTGAGTCAGAATTTGGCTCAGGAAAAGCTTGGTCCGGTCGTTCTCGGGGTTCTCGAAAAAGACTTCCGGCGTGGCGACTTCGACGATTTCGGCGTCATCCATGAAGACCATCTTGTCGGCGACCGTCTTGGCGAAGCCCATCTCGTGGGTCACGACGATCATCGTCATCCCGCTTTCCGCCAATTCGACCATGACGTCGAGCACTTCCTTGATCATCTCGGGGTCGAGGGCCGATGTGGGCTCGTCGAACAGCATGATCTTCGGCTGCATGCAGAGCGCCCGCGCGATGGCGACGCGTTGCTGCTGCCCGCCCGAGAGTTGGCCGGGGTACTTGTAGGCCTGTTCGGGAATTTGGACACGCTCGAGATACTGCATCGCCAGTTGCTCGGCGTCCTTTTTCGGCATCTTTCGCACCCACATGGGCGCCAGCGTCAGGTTGTCGATCACCCGAAGATGCGGGAACAAGTTGAAGGACTGGAACACCATGCCGACTTCGCTGCGGATCGCCTCGATGTTCTTGAGGTTGTCGGTCAATTCGATCCCGTCGACGACGATGGTCCCGCGCTGGTGTTCTTCGAGGCGGTTGATGCACCGGATCATGGTCGACTTGCCGGACCCCGACGGACCGCAGACCACGACGCGCTCGCCGCGGTCGACGTTCAGGTTGATGTCCCGTAAGGCCTGAAAATCGCCATACCATTTGTTCACGTCGGTGAGTTGGATGACCGGCTCGACGGCGGCCGTGTTCGCCAGGACGGTTTCACTCATTGCTTTACTCTCCCAATCAGAACCGGCGGCCTTCGCTCAGCCATCCTTCGACTTTCTGGCTGTATTTCGAAAGCGCGTAACAGAAGATGAAGTAAACCACCGCGACGAACAGATAGGCTTCGACGAAGAAGCGGCGCCATAGCGGGTCCTGCATGACCGCCGTGGTTGCCGTCAGGATGTCGAACAGCCCGATGATGAGAACGAAGGACGTGTTCTTGAGCGCCGCGATGATGTGGTTGACGATGCCCGGTAGGCAGATGCGCAACGCCTGCGGCATGATGATCTTGACCGTGTGCTGCCAATAGCCGAGGCCGAGCGCCTCGGCGGCTTCGTACTGGCCGCGTGGGATCGCTTGCAGCCCGCCACGGATGACTTCCGCCTGGTAACAGGCGAAGAAGATCGCCATGCCCACGATCACGCGGAACAGCTTGTCGATTTCCATGCCTTCCGGCAGGAACAGCGGGAAGACGTTGACCGCCACGAACAGGATGGTGATCAGGGGGACACCGCGCATGCTCTCGATCAAGGTAACGCAGATCGCCTTGATCGCCGGCAGGTGTGATCGCCGGCCGAGCGCGAACAGAATGGATATGGGAAAGCCGATCACCACCGTGCCGGTGAACAGCACCATGGTCAGCGGCAGACCGCCCCACTGGCTCGAATCGACATAGGTCAGGCCGAACAGGCCGCCCCACAGCATCAGCGCCACGGTGCCGCCGCCGACGATCCACAGCGGAACCAGAATCTTCAGATTCCAGAATCGTGGCGTCAGCGTCAGGATGATCGTGATCATGTAGACGATCAGCGCGACGACCAGCCGCCAGTGCTCTTCGTAGGGATAGACGCCGAACAGCATGGGGCGGTGCTTTTCCGCCACCACGGCCCAGCAGGCGCCGTCGGCCGCCCGGCACACGTTGTGATCGGTCGTATACCAGACGGCGTCGATGACACCCCATTGGAAGAAACTCGGAATCCAGTCGGCGAGCAGGAAAAGCGTGATGATCGTCAGCACCGTGTTGAACGGGCTGCTGAACAGGTTTTCCTTGAGCCACCGCAGGACGCCGATCTTCTCCACCGGCGGCGGCGTGGTTGTCTTGGTCGCCGCGGGCTCGGCGGCGGGTTTTTGGCCCGGCAAGGGGGCGGCGCTATCGACCATGATCCGTCCTCCCCCTAGCGTTCTTGGATCGCGACAAGGCGATTATAGGTGTTCATGAATACCGAGATCGTCAGGCTGATCAGCAGATAGACAAGCATCATGATCGCGATCGCCTCGACGGCCTGACCGGTCTGGTTGAGTGTGGTGTTGCCGACGTTGACGAGGTCGGGATACCCGATCAACACGCCCAGCGAGCTGTTCTTGGTCAGGCTCAGGTATTGGCTTGTGGTGGGCGGCACGATCACCCGCAACGCCTGCGGCAGGATGACAAGCCGCATGACGAGTCCCGGGCGAAGCCCCAGCGACCGTGCGGCTTCGACCTGTCCATGCTGCACGGACTGGATGCCGGCGCGGACGATTTCGGCGATGAAGGCGCCGGTATAGACGGTGATGCCGATCAGCAGCGCGACGAACTCGGGCGTGAGCGATGCGCCGCCCTGATAGTTGAAGCCGCGCAGCGCGGGCACGTCCCAGACGAGTGGCGCGCCGGCCGCCAGCCAGACAACCGTCGGCAAGCCGAGGATCAGCCCCAGGCCCGGCCAGAAAGTCGGGATGAACTGCCCGGTTTCCTCGCGGCGCTTCTGGGCGCGGCGTCCTAGGACGAAGGCGCCGATGATGCCCACGACCAAGGCCACGCCGAGCCAGGGATAGATGCCGTGCGCTTCTGGGATGGGATAGATGATGCCGCGGTTGGTGATGAAGATGCCGTCGAAGGGTGTAATGGCCTGTCTCGGCGAGGGCAGATTGCGAATGACCGATGCCCAGAAAATGACATGCAGCACGACCGGCACGTTCCGGCAGACTTCCACGTATCCGGAGGCGAGTTTGGAGACCAACCAGTTTCGGGAGACGCGGGCGATGCCCATCAACACGCCGACGATCGTGGCCAGGAAGACCCCGACGATGGCGACGTGCAGCGTATTCAGGATGCCGGCGACCAGGACCCGCCCGTAACTTTGGCTGGAGTCGAACGGGATGACCGATTCGCCGATGTCGAATCCCGCGTCCTCGCTTAGGAAATCGAAGCCGGTCGCGATGCCTTGCCGTTCCAGATTCGCGTTGACGTTGACGTAGAGGTAATAGCCGATAAAGGCGACGCCGGCCGCCAGGAGCACCTGATAGGCGACCCCGCGAAAGGCGATGCTGTTCAGGATCGATGTATTGCTTTTGCGTGGCGCTTGAATGTCCGCCATGGCCCTCGCACTCCAATAATATGGCTCCGGTTGCGCCGGAACGCCGCGGCCGGCCGAACCGTCCGCCGTAAACTGAAACCGCCGCCACCGAAAGGCCGGTGGCGGCGGGTCAATTGGAGCTTACTTCATCGGGAAGCCGTAAAGGATTCCACCGTCATTCCACTGCGCGTTGAGACCACGCGGCAGCTTCAGCGGCGATTTCTCGCCGAAGTTCCGGTCGTAGATATCCTTGTAGCTGCCGACTTGTTTGATGATCCGATAGGACCATTCGGCATCGAGGCCGAGCTTCTTGCCAAGATCGCCGGACTTGCCGAGCAGGCGCTGGACGTTCGGGTTGTTCGAATTCTTCATCTTGTCCACGGTGGCCTGATGAAGCCCCAGCTCTTCCGCGTTGAAGGTCGCGTAGGTGACATACTTGATGATGTCGTACCACTGGTCGTCGCCATGGCGCACGCCGATGGCAAGCGGTTCCTTCGAGAACACGCCGTCCAGGATGACATGCTCGTTCGGATCCTTCGCGTCATACTGTTGGTGACCCGGCAACCCGGCCTGGTCCATCGCCAGCACGTCGCACCGGCCGGACATATACGCGCCGACCAACTCTTTCGAGTTCTCGATGACAACCGGCGTGAATTTCATGTTCTTCGACTTGAACAGGCCCGACACATTCTTCTCGGTGGTGCTGCCCGGGAAGACGCAAACGCTGGCGCCGTCGAGTTCGTCGACCTTGGTGACCTTGATGTCCTTCCGCACCATGAATCCGGTGCCCGTGTAGAAGGTCGGCGGGCCGAAGTTGAAACCGAGCGCGGCGTCACGGGTCAGCGTCACCGTTGTCGTGCGGGACAGCATGTCCACTTCGCCGGACTGCAGTGCCGGGAAGCGTTGGACGCTGCCGAGCGGAATGTACTTCACTTTCTCGGAATCGCCGAGCACCGCCGCGGCGACCGCGCGGCAGAAGTCGACGTCGAGACCGACCCATTTGCCCTTGCTGTCCGCAACGGCGAATCCGTAGCGGCCTTGATGCACGCCGCAGATCAGTTGTCCCCGTTCTTTGACTGTCTTCAGCGTCGGGCCGTCCGCGGCCAGCGCCGGAGCGGTCTGCTGCGCGATCACCAATGCCGCCGCAACAGCCGTCAATTTTAGGTTCTTCATAGAACTCTCCCTGTCAGACATATGCGGAAGCCACGCCCTAAAACTTTGCCTACGGCTTCCATCGGTGGGAATGTTAGCCGTGCTGCGTGAGACTCACAATGATTGACCGCCGGAATGAGGCGAATCGTTTCGAATTCGTGGCATTTAATTACTTGTTGGGAAAAGAATAATCACGTTGCCTGCTAATTTGCCCGGCAATTGTGCAGCTTCCGCCGTTTGATTCTGGGAAAGTGTTCCTGGGAATTTGGCGATAGTTTTATCGAATCCGGATGGGCCGATAAAAAATGCCGCCGGCAACATCCGGCGGCATTGGGGGATAGCTGGAACACATAGAGGGGTGTGTTCATCGAATTTACGGCACCGACTCCGCAGCTTTGAGGGAGACACCCTCAGCCCCCGGAACACCGTTCCTCCGGGCTGGAATTTTGTGCAGCGGAAGATTACTCCTTGGCCTTCGTTTCACCTTGCGCGCCGTTGTGCGCGTCGGTACCCGTAATTAAACGTAATATGCGCCCGGTGCGGCGGACTGGCATTGATATGTCTCAATGCCGGTCGGTTGCATGATTGGCCGGCGCGGCGAAGGCATGGACCAGGAGTTTCGTTTGGGCGATATCGTCGAGGATCAGCAACCGGTCATTGATTTTCTATCCGACCCGGCGAGCCATGGCGGCGACCCGGTGGAGACCGTGCGCACGCATGGCGCCTATGTCTTCCTGGCCGGCGACCGGGCGGTCAAGCTCAAACGCGCCGTGCGGTTTCCCTATATGGATTTCTCCACCGTCGCGAAGCGGCGCGCCGTTTGCGAAGCGGAGTTGCGGTTGAACCGTCGGACGGCGCCGACTCTCTATCAATCGGTCATGCCGGTTACCATGGACGATTGCGGCGCGTTGGCGATCGGCGGCGCGGGTCGCATTCTCGATTGGGTCGTGATCATGAAACGGTTCGATCAGGCGACTCTGTTCGACCGGCTCGCCGGGGAAGAGGCGTTGAGCGTGCCGCTTGTGGAATCGCTTGCGGATGAAATCGCAACCTTTCATGCGTCCGCCGCGGTTGCGCCGGACGTCGATCTGCCGTCCGAAGTTTTGTATGTGGTTCGCGGCAACACCGCCAATCTGCGACAGGGGAGCCCGGCTGTTTTCTCCGCCGCCGAGGTCGAAGCACTGGATGAACGGTGCGCGTCGTTGATTGGAACGCATCGCGACCTGTTGTTGCGCCGCGCCGCGGACGGTTTTGTGCGCCATTGTCACGGCGATCTGCATCTGCGGAATATCTGTTTGATCGACGGCGTGCCGACGCTGTTCGATTGCCTGGAATTCGACGACCGCTTGGCGACGATCGATGTCGCGTATGATCTCGCGTTCCTGCTGATGGATCTGGAACATCGCGGGCTGCGGATAGCGGCCAATCGGGTGCTGAACCGGTATCTGGCGCGCACCGGGGATTATCGGTTGCTTACGCTTCTGCCCTTATACATGTCGGTCCGTGCGGCCGTACGGGCGCATGTCAGCGCCGCGTCCGACCTCGTCGAGGATGCGCAGTCCTATCTGCGCTTGGCGCTTCGATTGATCGACCCGTCGCCACGGCATCTGGTGGCGGTCGGCGGCTTGTCCGGAAGCGGCAAGAGCACGTTGGCCGCGGCGCTTGCGCCGCCGCTCGGCCGGCCGCCGGGGGCCGTGCTGCTGCGGTCGGATGTTCTGCGCAAGCAGCTGGCGGGGCGCGACCTGTTCGAGACCTTGCCGCCCGACGCTTATACCCGGGACCAAAGCGTCGCCGTCTACAGGCGTCTCGGCGATTGCAGCAGGATGGCGTTGGACGCCGGATATGTGACGATCGCGGACGCCGTGTTCGGCCGCGAGGACGAGCGTGACGCCATCGCCGCCGTTGCGGCCGGTGCCGGCATTCCCTTTTGCGGGCTGTGGCTGGACATATCGGCGGCGGAGCAAGACCGGCGGCTGGCGGCGCGGACGGGCGACGTTTCCGATGCGACACCGGCGATCGGCGAACGGCAGCGAAGCATGGTCGACCCGGTTCGCGATTGGTATCGGATCGATGCGGGCCGCGACATGCAGGAAATCCTGACGGACGCGCGATCGATGGTTCCGGGCGACGGGTGAGGCTATCCGATTCCCTGATACGCCTCGGCGTTAGTGAATGTCTTCCCCGTCGGCCATCGCCTTGCGCAGCGCGTCGACCGTGAAGCTTCCGCTGCGCGCGGCTTCGAGGATGAAGCTTTCCTTCTTCTCGATCACCGTGATCGCGGCCGGCAGGTCGTTGGCCACCGCATGCGGGATGACGACCGCGCCGTGGTGGTCCGCGTGGATCAGGTCGCCGTGTTTCACCGACATGCCGAACAGGTTCACCTGCGTGCCGAATTCGACGACATGCACATGCGCATGACTCGGCCCGACTTCGCCGCCGATCAGATGGAACCCTTCGGCCAGCGCGTCGAGATCGCGGATCGATCCGTTGGTGACGGCGCCCGGACAGCCCAACGCCTTATGCACGTTTGTCTGCACCTCGCCCCAGAACGCGCCGAAGCCCGGGATCGGGTCGATATCCTGGATCACCGGGATCGTCGGTCCGTCGCCCGACGCCACGTATTCGTAATAGCCCAGGCGCTTTTCCTTGGCTTCCTGCGGCGACATGGCCGGCGGTTCGACCGCGCGGATCAAACAGGTGCGCGCATACCCGACGATCGGCGGTAGCGACGGGTTGCAGGACACCATCTGCGATGTCGTGAAGCCCGTCGCACGGCGTTCCGGGGCGACGATCTCAAGGCCGTTGCAAATCGTCGGCGTATCGTATTTGCGAAGCGTGTCGAGCAGGGCGGTGTCCAAGGGGGCGTCGGTCATCGTTTTCTTTCCTCGCAAAAGTATTGGTTACGGCGCCGCGTCTCTAGGCGTGCGGCGCCGGTCGCGACCCGCAGATAATGGGCCGCAAGCGCTGTCGAACGCAAACCCCAACCGTGGGGTTCGGCTAGTCCGCGCCGCGGGCCGCGACATCCCGTTTAAGGGCGCGCTGGCTGGCGATCACGGCGGCCAACAGGCCAAGTCCCGCCAGGTCGGTGTAGATGCCTGGGACGATGAGGGCCATCGATGCGGCGAAAAGCAATAATCGCTCATAGATCAGCGCATGCCGCAACAGATAGCTGTGCAGCGACCCGGCCAGGCAGATGACCCCGATGATGGCGGTGATCGACGTCGTGACGATTTCCACCGGCGTGCCGATCAACAGCAGCGACGGACCGTACACGAACATGAAGGGAATGATATACCCTGTCGCCGCCAGCTTCACCGCCGCGATCCCGGATTCCCAGAGACCCGCGCCGGACAGGCCGTTCGCCGCGTAGAGCGAGATCGCGACCGGCGGCGTGATGACCGACAGGATCGCGAAGTAGAAAGCGAACATATGCGCGGCTTCCAACTGGATGCCGAGCTTGGTCAGCGCCGGGACGAGAAGCGCGACTTGCACGATGTAGGCCGGCGTGGTCGGCAGACCCATGCCCAGGATGATCCCCGCGATCGCGGTCAGGATCAGCGCCAGGATCTTGGTGTCCTGCGACAGGGTGATGACCACCTCGGTGAACTCGACGCCGAGGCCGGTTTGTTGGATGACACCGATCACGATTCCGGCGCAAGCGCAGGCCGCGGCGACCGGAAGCGAGTTCTTGATGCCGTTGATGATGGCGTCATGAAACATCCGCAGCGTCAGGTCGCGCCGCGTGTTCGCCTTCAGCAGCATGGTGGCGGGCACGGACAACAGGCCCCAAAAGGCGGCGTAGGGCGCGCTGAATCCCGACATCAAAACACCGACGATGATGATCAGCGGCAGGAACTGATGCCCTCGCTCGCGCAGCACCTCGCCGATGCGCGGCAGGTCCGGTTTCGGCAGGCCCTTGAGGCCGGTGCGTTTCGCCTCGAAATGGACCGCGAAGAACACCGCGATGAAGTACAGGCAGGCGGGCAGGATCGCGATGCTGACGACCGTGAGATAGCTGACGGCCATGAACTCGGCCATCACGAAGGCGGCCGCGCCCATGATGGGCGGCATGATCTGGCCGCCGGTCGACGCCACGGCTTCCACCGCGCCGGCGAAGGCCGGGCGATAGCCGATCTGTTTCATCATCGGGATCGTAAAGCTGCCGGTGGTCAGGACGTTGGCGGTCGAACTGCCGGAAATCGTGCCGAACATGGCGCTTGTCATGCAGGCGACCTTTGCCGGTCCGCCGGCGGAGGAGCCCGCCAAGGCGAGCGCGAAGTCCTTGAACAGGATTCCGGTGCCCGAGCGTTCGACGAACGACCCGAACAGGATGAACAGCACCATATAGGTCGCGGAGACGTTGATCGGGATGCCGAAGATGCCTTCCGGCGTCAGATACATCTGATCGATGAGCTCGCCGGTGCGCAGGTTGGCGACGAAGATGCCGTAGGTCAGGAAGACGAGGGCGGTGATCGGCAGCGCGAGGCCGATCACCCGGCGGGTCGATTCCAACACGAGGACGATCAAGGCAACGCCGAAGAACACGTCGATCGTGCGCAGGTCGTCCACATAGGCGTAGCGGTCGAGCACGTAGTCGTGTTCGACGAACAGGTAGCCGATCGACCCGATCGACAGGCCGATGAAGGCCAGGGTCAGGAGGCGGTCGGCGATCGACGGCGGTGCGCCGTCGCGCTGCACCCGCACCGTTTGGTAGTACAGAAAGGCCAGCACCAACGCGAACAGCAGATGACTGCCGCGGAAGAAGAAGATGGTCGGCGCGCCGACCAGTACGACATAGAAGTGATAGGCCGCCATCCCCAGCGACACGATGGAAATAAGAACCGTCATGGGACTGATGTTCTTGGTCATGGAACCCCGCATGCGCTCGGCGTGTCGCAAATACACTCGATGAGTCAGCGCGCCCTCTGTCCTGACGTCGATGCGATGGGCGGCTGGTAGAAGAGGCGACGGCGCCGGCGCGGAACCCTATCGCGCCGGCCGCCGTCGACCGGTAGAGGACTCGGAGGGAACCCCTCCGATGACTACATGGCCCCTACTTCTTTGTAGTATTTGATCGCGCCGGGATGGAACGGTACGCCGATATCGATCGTCAGGTCCTTGAGCGTGTGTTTCTCGAGACCTTTCTTCACCGCGCCCAGTTCCTGGATATTCGTGGCGAAGGCCTTGGTGATCTTGTAGCCCAGGTCTTCGTCGATCGATGAGCAATTCGCCATGAAATGCATGGGAAAGCTCGCGGTCTTCACGTCCTTGTCGACGCCGGGATAGGAGCCGGCGGGGATCACCGCGCGCACCCAGCCCGGGTTACGTTTTTTCAGGTTGGTGAATTCGGTGTCGGTCAGCGGCAGGAAGCGGACCGTGCGCGACGACGAGAGGTCCATCAGCGCGCCGCTCGGGATCGACGTCAGAACCGCCAGGCCGTCGATCTGGCCGTCCTTCATCATGTTGATCTGGTCGGTGATCGACGCGAAGTTGACCTTGCTGAGATCCTTATAGGTCATGCCGTTGGTGCCCAACAGCATTTGCGTCGCCACTTCGGTGGTGTTGCCGCGCGGCAGCGTGGCAAATCGTTTTCCCTTGAGGTCACCGATGCTGTTGACCGACATGTCCGTGACCGGAACCTGCGCATACTGCATGTACAGCGCGCCGATGTTGCACAGTCCGGTATGCTTTTCCTTGAAGGGCGCATTGCCTTGCAGCGCGTCGACTGTCGAGATCACGTTGCCCCAGGCGATATGAGCCTTGCCGGTGGCGATGCCTCGCACGTTCAACAGCCCGGCGCCGGGGCGGATGGTAACCTTCAGGTCGGGAATATCGTTTTCGAGGATTTGCTTTGTCGCGCCGCCGAGCGGGAACCACGTGCCGCCCGCGGGGCCGGTCATGAAGGTGATGTCTTTTGCCGATGCCGTCGCGGCAAGCCCGGTTAGGGCTATGGCGGCAATGCCAAGTTTCAAGCAGCTTCGCATGGATGTTTCTCCCTGATTTTTGTGATTGCGATGAACGATTTAAATTCAGTGTCGTTAGTAATCGCCTCGCGAAACTTATCGGTAGGTTTGCGTTTCCACGTTGTATTTTGCTATGCATTTTCCAGATAGTGCAAGACTTACCTAACTGATAGTTCATTTTGATTGACCATCAGTCGGGATAAAAAACGTTTGAGCTGTAATTGCGGGGCGCGGGTCGAACCGATCCATCCATAATCCATGATGAATGAAAATCGCCACAAGGTCCTCGTGATCGGACCGTTGCCGGACGCGGCGCTCGCCCTGTTCGATGCTCGGGACGATGTTATCGTCCAACATGTTTCCGACTTTTCGAACGAGGCGCTGTTGGACGCTTTCGCCGACGCCACCGGGGCGACGTTGCGCGGCGCGAAGGTAACGGCGGAGATTATCGAGGCGGCGCCGAAGCTTAAGGTCGTCTCCCGATTCGGCGTCGGGTATGACAATGTCGATATTCCGGCCATGAACGCGCGCGGGGCGGCCCTGACCGTGGTCGGTGATGCGAATGCGGTGAATGTGGCCGAATTGACGATTTTCATGATGTTGGAACTGGCCAAGCGCGGACGGCAACACGACCATGCCGTGCGCAGCGGAAACTGGGAGTTCAAGAACGGTTTCAACATGACGGAGCTTTGGCGGAAGACGCTGCTCATCATCGGGTACGGTCGCATCGGCCGGCGTGTCGCGGCGCGTTGCCGGGCGTTCGAGATGGATGTGATGGTCTGCGATCCGTATGTCGATCAGACGCTCATCACCGACGCGGGCTGTACGCCGGTCGAGGATTTTCGCGCGGTGCTGCCGGATCTCGATTACCTGACCGTGCATACGCCGAAGAATGAGGAAACCATCGGCATGATCGGCGTTGACGAGATAGCGCGGCTGAAGCCGACGGCGATTCTCGTCAATTGCGCGCGGGGCGGCATCGTCGACGAAGCCGCCTTGCTGGACGCGCTGAAGAACGACCGGCTTCTCGGGGCCGGCCTCGACGTTTTTTCGGTGGAGCCACCGATGCCGGATAATCCGTTATTCGCTCTCGACAATCTGATCGTGTCGCCGCATATGGGGGGCACGAGCGCGGAGGCGGCGTTGCGGATGGGAATGGTCTGCGTCCAGAATGTCCTGGACGCCATCGATGGAACGTTGAATCCGGACTTGGTGATTAACCGCGACGTTCTGGGTCGCGGCTAACCGACATTTGTACCCATCAAATTGCTAAATTTTCAGGGAGGAGTTCATGCGTGCAAATAATGTCCGCCGGATGTGGCGGGCCAAGAAGGGGGTCGTCAACGGCTGGTGCTCGATTCCCAGCGGCTTCGCGGCCGAGGTGATGGCCCATCAGGGATTCGATTCCGTCACCGTCGACCTGCAGCACGGCATCGTGCATTACGACACGGCGATCCCGATGCTCCAGGCGATCAGTACGACCAAGGCGACGCCGATGGCGCGCGTGCCCTGGCTGGAGGAAGGCATCATCATGAAGATGCTGGACGCCGGCAGCTACGGCATCATCTGCCCGATGATCAACAACAAGGAAGACGCGGAACGTCTGGTCGCCGCCTGCCGCTATCCGCCGAACGGGCAGCGCAGTTTCGGACCGGCGCGCGCCTCCATGTATGGCGGCGACGATTACGCGGCCAAGGCGAACGCGACCGTCCTGGCGATCGGCATGATCGAGACCGAGGACGGCCTCGCCAATCTCGACGACATCCTGTCGGTGAAGGGGTTGGATGCGGTCTATGTCGGGCCGTCGGACCTGGGCTTGGCGCTTGGCAAGATTCCGAAATTGGACCAGACCGATCCGGTCGTCGTGAAAGAGATCAAGCGCATCCTGCGCCAGGCCAAGAAGCATGGCGTGAATGCGGGCATCCATTGCGCCTCGTCCGAATACGCCAAGAAGATGCTGAAAACCGGCTTCGATCTGGTGACGCTGTCGGTCGACTACCGAATCCTCGGCGTCGCGGCGGCGGAGATGGTCCAACAGACACGGTAACGCTGACGTCGGCTAGGACTGCTGGAACGCGAAGACGCCGCTGACATCCGCGACGTCTTCGATTCCCATGATCGTTTCGATGGCGCGGTCGCATTGTGCGGCCGACAATGGGCGAACGCCCGACGCCGTGCAGTCACGGAATTTTTCCTTCAGGTCGTCCAGGCTCATGGGGTTTTCCGGACTTCCCGGCGTGTGCGCCGCGTGATGATCCAGGTTCCGCCCATCGACCGTGCGGATGTGCAGGCCGCACGGGGCGAACTTGCCGGGCCAGTCCTCGTTCACGCGCACCGATATCTTTTGCGCGAGCGCATTGATCGACGGGTCGGCAATGACGTCTTCCTGGATCTCGGCGATGCCCAGCCGTCCGCGTAGGATCGTGCAGGCGACCGAGTACTGGACCGAGAACTGCGCCGCGACCTGTGGATTGTCGGCGGGGTCGAACGGGCCGCCGACCAGGCCGTCCATGAAGGGCGAGATCGTGACGGTTGCCCGGTCGATGTCGTCCACGGTGAGACCATGCGTGTCGCGCAGCGCGAGCGCCGCCTCGATGGCGACATGGTTGGCGGTGCAACTCGGATATTTCTTGGTCACGGTATCGACATTCTCGTACCGCTCGCCGAGTCCATCCAGCAACGCATCGCACGCGCCGTCGCCGTACAGGGTGTGGAAGCCGAACGGCCCTTCGAAGACCTCTTTCGGGGCGGACACGCCTTGCTGCGCCGCGAGGGCGGCGAAGACCGCGGCGCGGGCGGCCATGCCGGAGAGCATGCGCTTGACGAGGCTCTTCTCGACGAGCGCCTGCTGCGATCCGGCGGCCTGGCTGAAGGCGAGCCCCAGCGCATCCGCGGTTTGATCCGCATCCAACCGCAGGAGTTTGGCCGCCGCGGCGGCGCCGCCGAAAACCCCATGGGTTGCGGTATTGAACCAGCCCCGGTTGCCGTTCATTGCGCCGCCGGACCGGCAGGAGATGTCGTTGCCGAGGGTCAATGCCGTTAGCAGGTCCCGGCCGCTCGCATGCTGTTGGTCGGCGATGGCGAGGGCCGCGGGCAAGGTGACGATATCGGGATGCACCGATCCCTTTTCGTACACCCCGTCGAAATCCAACGCGCCCGCATACATGCCGTTCAGTAGTGCGGCCGACGTCGGGGGCAGCCGGCGGTCCGACCCGATTTCCGTGCAATCGCCGCCGGCGCGGTCCGCAAGCACGGTCCGCCGCAGCGCGTCGGCGCCGGGCGCGCCGGTTCCTGCCCAGGCGACGCCGATCGTATCCAGCAGGAACCATTTCGCCGCGTCGATGGCGGATGCCGGCAAGTCGTCGTAGCCTGTTCGCACGACATGCAGGGCAAGGGTTTGCGATGCGCTTTCCATGACCTTTGTCTACTTCGTTCCGTTCGCTGTCTTTAGTTACGCCAACGCCTTGCCCCGCAGGGTGGTGCGGTGCATGTAGCGGCGCTGCGGCAGGGCATAGTCCTGGATCGCCAGATGCTGCGTCGGGATATTGTCCCACATGACCACGTCGCCCTCGCGCCATTTGTGGCGATAGGTGTATTCCGGCCGCGCGATGTGGCCGAAAAGCGTGTCGAGCAGGTCGCGGCTTTCCGCGTCGGACATGCCGAGCAGCCGGGCCGTCTGGCCTTCATTGACATAGAGGACGCGGCGGCCGGTGACGGGATGGGGCTGCACGACGCGGTGGACCACTTCCGGCGCCCGTTCCTGCTGAGCCTCGGTCATCGCCGCGTCCGTGTCGCCGTCCTCGACGAGGCGGGAGAATCGGTGCCCGAGGCTGTAGACCGCTTCGAGGGTCTCGATGCGCTCTTTCAAGTCGTCGCTCAACGCGTCATAGGCCGCCGTGGTGCTGGTGAAAAGCGTGTCGCCCAGCGGCTCGCCGTTTTCCGTCGGCACCTCGATCGCGTGCAGCATCGAGCCGCGGCTCGGCACCTTCATGTAGGAAAGATCCGTATGCCAGTATTTTCCGGCATCGTAGATCCCCACGTGGCGGTCGCCGTCCATGACATTGGAGACGATCAGGATTTCCGGAAAATCCGGATGGTTGTACTGGTCCAGCACATGGACTTCGAGATCGCCGAAACGCCGGGTGAACGCCACCTGTTGGTCGGCGGAAAGCGACTGGTCGCGGAACAACAAGACCGAGTGAGCATGGAAGGCATCTTCGATGCGGGCGAATGTTTTGTTGTCCAACGGCTGCGACAGGTCGATCCCCCGAATTTCCGCCCCCAGCGAATCGGACAGCGGTTCGATTGAAAACGCCATCTGTTTCAAGCCTCCTCGCCGTGACGGACCTTGTTAATGCGGAATGTCGCCGGCCGCGGTCGTGCGGTACAACAGCCGCGGCATCGTATCGTCGTAGTCGCGCACGGCGTAATGCATGGCGCAGCGGTTGTCCCACATCAAGACGTCGCCGACCTGCCATTGGTGCCGGTAGACGTTCTCCGGGCGGGTGGCCCGGGCGGTCAGCAGGTCGAGCAACGGTTGGCTTTCTTCGGGCGTCCAGCCCTTGAAGCTCAGCGTGTAGTGCGGATTGACATAGAGCGCCTTGCGCCCGGTGCCGACATGGGTCCGAACGACCGGGTGTTCCACCGCCGTCGGGGCGACATCGACGGATAGCCGGTTCGGCACTTCTCGAACGAGTTTTTCGGCGGAATGCAGCGCCGTCATGCCGTCCAGCATGGCGCGCAGGCCCTCGGACAAACCCTCGTAGGCCTCATACATGTTGCAGAACATGGTGTCGCCGCGCCCCTCGGTATTCTTGATCGAGTACAGGATCGATCCGAGTGGCGGCTTGTCGCCGAAGGAGATATCGGAATGCCAGAAGTCGTTGCGCGGCCCGAGTTTCCCCGGCTTGTTCTCGAGAACCATGACCTCGGGCTGCCCGTCCAGTCCGCGCCGCGAGCCGAGCGGATGCGGTTCGACCGCGCCGAAGCGTTCCGTGAACCTAACCAGGTCCGCCGGTTCGATCGACTGGTTGCGCAGGACGATGACCAGGTTTTCGTGGAAAGCGTGCTCGATTTCCGCGAAAACCGCATCCTCCAGCGGCTTCGACAGATCGACGCCGACGATCTCGGCCCCCAAGGTGCCGGCCCTTGGATGCACGCCGATCCGCTCATAGTGCCGGTGTGACGCAAGCTTGGCGTTTCGGTCCATGGTCTTTCCTCCCGTTCGGCCTGCCGTTATGGTCGGCGCCGTTCTCAGTTGCCCTTCGATCACGGTAGGGAGCGGCGCGTGATATGGCAAATACGTTTTTCTTTGATAACGTGATATGAAATCCCTATCACTAAGGAAAGCGTGGACAGGAGGCGCTTGTGCCGGACATCCGTCAACTCGAGCGGTTCATCGCCGTCGCGCGCGAACGCAGCTTCCGCCGCGCGGCGGCGCAGCTGCATATCTCGCAACCGCCCTTGAGCGACGCCATCCGTAAACTGGAAGAGGAAATCGGCACGCCGCTGTTCTTGCGCGACCGGCATCGCGTCGAGTTGACCCGGGCCGGGGAAGTCTTCGTCGGTCGTGCCGAACTTCTCCTATCCCAGCTGGACGACAGCGTTGCCGAGGCGCAAGCGGTCGCGACGGGCCTGAGCGGTCAGATCACGGTCGGATTCTTCCCGACGGCGACCTACGATGTGCTGCCGCGTGTTCTGCGGACCTTCCGGGACCGGCATCCCGAGGTAGGCCTGCGATTTACCGAAGTCACCACACCGGAACAGCCCGAAGCGTTGCGCCTGAAGGAAATCGACGTGGCGCTTTTCCTCGCGCCGATGGCGTCCGTCAAAGGGATGGCGCAGCAGGTGTTCCACAAGGAGCCGTTGATCGTCGCGGTGCCGGAAGACCACCGTCTGGCGCGGCGAGAGGACATCGGCATCGCCGATTTGCGGGAAGAGCCCTTTGTCTTCATTCCGCCGCGCTGGGGGACGGGCCTTCATGCGCACGTCTCCTCCGCCTTCGCGGAAGCGGGGTTCGCGCCCAACGTGGTTGAAGAGGTGCAACACCTTCACACGATGGTGAGCTTGGTCGCGGCGGGGATCGGCGTCGCGGTGGGCGCCGCGTCGCTGCGCCATTTCAATCCGCCGGGCGTGGTTTTCCGAAATCTCAGGATGCGGTCTTCGCCCCGCCATGTCGAATTCGGCGTCGCCTGGCGGCGGGATGATGCGTCGCCCGCGGTCGCCCATTTCCTCGATATAGCCCGCAGGACCGGAACGCTGACGAAACCCCGAAAGCGTGTTGGCTGATCGCCGGGCGGTCGCGGCGATCATGGGTATGACTCCTTGCCTCGCGAAAGGACGGGACCAACCCTATATTTCGCCGTAAGGTCGCCCGCGCTATATGAGGAGTGCGCCGCTCGCGCGCGTTTGATGGAAGGTCGATTGATGTACAGAATTTTGCGGTCATTCGCGCAAACGATTACGGCGGGTTTCCTCGCCGTTCTACCCATCCTGCTGACGGCGGTCGTCGTCGTCTGGTTGGCCGGGTTCATCCGGAGCTATCTGGGCCCCGGCAGCGTTTTTGGCCAGTTCCTCTCCACGCTCGGCGTGACCATCATGCGCGACGAGACGATCGCCTATGGCGTCGGCGTCGTCGCCTTGCTGCTGGTCTTCTATGTGGTCGGTTTGGTCGTCATGTCGACCTTGCGTGGCCGGTTGACCGGCTTCCTCGACAACACGGTCGGGCGTGTCCCGCTGATCGGCAGCATGTACAGCCTCTCCAATCGCTTCATCGGCCTGTTGGAGCGACGGGAAGAGGTCGATCTGAAGGCCATGAGTCCCGTGTGGTGTTTTTTCGGCGGCGAGGCCGGCGCCGCCGTGCTCGCCCTGATGCCCACATCCGAACTTGTCCGTCTCAAGGACAAGCCCTATTGCGGTATTCTGATTCCGACGGCGCCGATTCCGTTCGGCGGCGGTTTGATCTTCGTCCCGACGGATTGGATCGAACCGGCCGACTTCGGCGTCGAGGCGCTGACGCAGATTTACGTCTCCATGGGCTTGGCGGCGCCGCAATATCAAACCAAAAAGCCGCCCGAACCGCCCGAATGACCCGCCGAGTTTACGGCGCCGGCCTCATTTCTCCGCGTACCATTCCTCGACCCACAGGCTCGCCGGATACTGATGGCCGGTCGGGCGCACCCCTTTCAGCCATGTCGGCATGATGTGGGGCTGGGCGCGAAAATAGAGCGGCAGCGCCGGCAGTTCTTCCATGTAGAGTTTCTGCAGCCTGTGCCACAACCGCATGTTTTCTTCCGGGTCGCACTGGGTTTCGAGACCGTTGAGAACGGCGTCGAAGGCCGGGCTGCGCAGGCCCGGGTAATTCTGCCCCGACCAGCCGCCTTCTTCGCTCGGTATTTCTTCCGAATGAAGCTGGTTGCGTGGCACGTTCTGCGGCGACGACAGCCAGGCATACATGACGAGCCCGGAGAATTTCCGGCGGCGCACCGTATCGCCGAAGAAGACGCGGGCGGGTTCGTTCCGGATTCGCATGTCGATGCCGACTTGCCGCCAATTGCTCTGCAACACCTGCTGGACGAGTTCGCGCGTCTTGTTGCCGGCCGTCGTCATGATCTTGAGTTGCAGCCGCTCGCCCTTGTCGTTGTAACGGATGCCGTTGTCGCGCAGCCGCCAACCGGCCGCTTCCAGCAATGCCGCCGCTTTCTCCCGGTCCAGCGGGTAGCGTTTCGTGTTCGCGCTGTAGACACGGTCGAGCGGATTGATCGAACTGGTGGCGACGGGCTGGTATCCCGCGAAGAGTTGCGTGCTGATCGCCTCGCGGTCGATGGCGTAAAGCAGGGCGCGTCGGACACGTCGGTCGGCGAGGATCGGATTGTCGAGGTTCACGTCGATATGCTCGTAGACCAAGCTCGGCTTGAAGACGAAGTTGAACCGGTCGCCATGGCGTCCCTCCAGCGCCATGGCTTGATCGAGCGTCATGCCGACTTCGCCGGCGATATAGTCGATGCCGCCGGCGAGTAGATTGGCGGTCATCGCCGAGGTGTTTTCGATTGCCTTGACGATGATCCGGTCGAACGCCGGTTTGGCCCCCCACCAGGTCGGATTGCGTTCCAGCACGACATGCGAGCCGGCTTCGACCTTGGCGATTCGATATGGGCCGAACCAAAGCCCTGGATTGGTCGTGTCGGATTCGTAAGCGCTGCGCCTGTTGTACGTGTTCGGGTTCTCGAACTTCGGTTCTTCCAGGTGCGCGGGGAGGATATGGAAATCGTTGGCGTTGGCGTAATTGCAGGTCCGCTTGTTCTTGTGCAGCGTGAAGGTGTGGTCGTCTTTCACGTCGATGCGGTCGATCCGGCGGTAGAATTCTGCGTTGCTTACGCCGCTCTTCTTATGTCTGCCGATCTGCCAGCTCAGCACCACGTCCTTGGTGGTGACCGGCGTCCCGTCGCCCCAACGCGCGTCCGGGCGCAGCGTGTAGGTCACGGCCACACCGTCCTTGCCGTCCTTGGTCTTCTCGAATCGCGCCGTGCCTTTCGCCTTGCTCGGCAGTTCGGTGCACAGCATGCAGACCAATTTCCAATCCGCGTCGAAGGTGGTGAGCGGCCGGTGCGCCATGGCCAGGATATACGACTTGACGGCCATCGAATTGATCTTGGGATTGAAGTTGTCGGGGAACTGGCTGATGCCGATGACAAGCTGATCCTTTGCCTGCGCGGGCAGGACTGGGAGTCCGCCGATGGCGGCAAGGCACAGAGCCACACCGGCCAGGCGGCGGAGAGGTCGTAACGCGGCAGTCATTCGGTCTAGCGCTCCGGTGGGTCCCAAGGCAGATGAAGGGCGAGCCAAACCGTGGGCTCGTCTTCGCTCGTCCATTCTACGCGATGGCGGGCATGCGGTGGGATCAACAGATGGTCGCCAGGCTCAAGAATGCGTGTGTCCGGCTCGCCTTCGAACCGGAGCCCTGCACGCCCTTTGACCACCAGGACCCACTCGGCAAGCGGCTGGTCGTACCAGTCGCCCGGCGGGCTTCGGTGTCCCGTGGAGACGATCCGTTCGAGTTTGATCTCGCCGGATTGGAGCAGCGTGTCGAAGCGCTCGTTGGGAAGACGGCGGGGCAGGTCTGTCAGCAGGTTGGCGATTGCAGGCTGCATCATGCCCGGGACTCCGCAAGAGGTTAATCGGCGTGCCGCGCACTCTATACGTAACTGGTCGGCCACGCCTCCAGCTTATGTTCCCCGATCCCGTTGCTGAGACGGGACCGATGGATGTCCAGCATGTCGATGAGATAGGCCCGGGTTTCCCGCGGGTCCAGGACCTCTTTGACGCCATACACCGCGGCAAGGTCATAGGCGCCGCCGTCGCGCGCCATCTCTTTCAGCAATTCCTGGTACCGTTCGGGATCGTCCTCTTCCTCGATCCCGTGCACCACGGCGACCGCCGAGCGCGGATCCATGAAGCTGACCTCCGCGCTCCACCAGGCGGCGATTTCTTCGACCGTGTTCGCAGCCCCCATGTTGATGAAGCCGCGTCCGTAGCTCTTGCGCATGATGATCGTGACCTTGGGTACCGTCGTCTGCAGCATCGCGTTCATCCAGTTGATGATCTTGCCGATGATGCCCTGTTTCTCGGCTTCCGGGCCGATCAGGAAGCCCGGCTGGTCCTGCAGGAAGACGATCGGGATGTTGTAGGAGTCGCACAGCACGAGGAAGCTCGTCGCCTTGGTGCAGGCCTGCGCATCCATGGCGCCGCCCTTGAACTGCGGGTTGTTGGCGATGAAGCCGACGCTCTTGCCGTCGATGCGGGCGAGGGCGGTGCACATGCTGCGCCCGAACCGCGCCTTGATCTCGAAGAAGCTGTCCGTGTCCACGAAGGCCTGGATGATCTTGCGTACGTCATAGACCTTCGCCGCCGACTCCGGGAACAGGTCCAGGATGGACTTGCAGGCGTCGTCCGACCCGTCGGGGACGGGCATGACCGGCGGCGCTTCGTTCTGGTGGCTCGGCATGTAGCCGAGGAATTTCTTGATTGTGTCGATCGCTTCCTCGTCGGTGTCGACCACCACATCGGCGAACCCGGTATGGTCCGCATGGATTCGCCAGCCGCCGAGGTCCTCGCCGGTGATTTCCTGGCCGACCGCGCGCGACACCATGCGCGGGCTGGACACCGCCATGACCGCGCCCTTGCGCATCACGTTGAAATCGGAACAGACGGCGTGCCATGCGGCCGACCCGAAACACGGGCCGAGCTGGGCGCAGACCCATGGTGCCGTCCGGGTGCGCAGGAAACGGCGGCCCTCGTCGGTGAAGCCCATGCCTTCGCCCATCACGTCCGGCATGCGGACGCCGGTGGATTCGGTCATGAACACGACGGGGAAGCCGCGTTTCGTGCCCATCTCCTTGATATGCGACATCTTGCGGTTGTTGGTGTAGCTGCTCGACGATCCCTTCACCGTGAAATCGTAGGCGACGACCCCGACCTTGCGGCCCGCCACGTCGCCGAACCCGGTCACCTTGCCGTCGGTGGGCGTCTGGTCGCGCATCTCCGGAATGTAGGAGACGCCATAGAGGCCCGACTCCCGGAAGGTGCCGGCGTCATACAGGTAGTCGACCCGCTCGCGCGCGTTCAGCAATCCGTTGCTGCGCCGGCGCTCCAGCTTGTCGGGGCCCCCCATGGCCGTTGCGCGTTCGGTGCGTTCTTCGTGTTCCTTGATCTTGTCTTCGAAGGCCACGGTATCCGTCCTTATGTTTATGCTTTTCCGAAAGAATAGCGGGGCGGTATCGCCGCGTCGAACCGGCCTCAATCGTCGCCGGGCCGGATCCGGGCGCCGGTGACGCGTTCGTAGGTGAGGGCCAGCGCGCTCATGTCCGCGTCGCCGCCCTGCTCGTTGATCGCGGCGAGCAATTGTTCCCGCGCGAGCGTGCCCAGCGGCATCGGCACGTCGCTGTCGCGGGCGAGGTCGAGCGCGATGCTGATGTCTTTCCGCATCAACTCCAGCAGGAAGCCTTGGTGCATCGTGCCGGACAGGATGTTGTCCGGCAACGTGATCTCGGTGGTGTAGTTCCGGCCGGAACTCTTCTGGATGATCGCCACCGCGTCTTCCGGCGCGACGCCGTTCTTGACCAACAGCGACACGACCTCGAAGGTCATCAGCCGGCACGCCAGGTTGAGCAGGTTGTTGCCGGCCTTCACCGCATGCGCCGCGCCGACATCGCCGGCGTGGAAGATGTTCGGACTGATCGACTCCAGGAACGGCCGGACCTTGTCGAACAGCGGTTGCGGCGCGCCGACCATGATGGCGATGGTGCCTTCGTTCGCGCCGCGCGGCCCGCCGCTGACCGGTGCGTCGATCAGGTCGATCCGCCGGTCCTTCAACTCGGCCGCCATGGCGCGGGTCCGGGCCGGGTCGCCGGTCGTCATATCGGCGATCAGGCTGCCGGGCTTGAGGGTTTCCAGCAACCCGTTCTCGCCGAAGATCACCGCGTGGACATGATCCGATTTGGGCAGGCAGGTGAACACGACGTCGCACTGTGCGGCGAGATCAGCGGGATTCTCGGCGGCGGTCGCGCCCCGGTCGACGAATGTGGCGACCGCATCGGCGTTCAGGTCGTAGACATGCATCGGATGCCGCTGCACCAGCCGCCCGGCGAGCGGGCCGCCCATGTTTCCCAGTCCGATATACCCGATGCGCATCGCGGTTCTCCTCGTCGTTCGGTTTTGTGTGGTCGAAGCGGTTGCGCGCCAGGATAGATCGGCTCAGACGATCCGGTCCAATTCGGCGAAGAGCCGGTCGATATCCTCGGCGGTGTTGAAGATATGCGGGCTGACGCGCAGGGAGTCGCCGCGCAGGCTGATATGGATGTTCTTTTCGGCCAGCCGTTCGTCCGCGCGGTCGGGCAGGCCGTTCGGCATCCGCATGCCGATGTAATGCGCCACGCGGTGGGCGTCCGGCGGCACCGCGTAGCCCCGGTCGCGCGCCGCGGCGGCGACCCGGTCGGTCAGCGGCTTGATCGTTTCGGCGATTTCGGCGGGTTTCCATGCGATCAGCTGCTGCAAGGCGGTGGCGGCCATCATCAGGTTGATCGGATTGTTGCGTTCGCCCATGTCATAACGGCGCGCGCCGTCCGCCGCCGAGCCGGGCAAACGGTCGGGCGAGCGGTTCTCCATTCCCGAGACCGCCCATTCATGGAACTCGATGGGCCGGCCCGATTGCCGGTGCGGCGCTGCATACAGAAAGCCGAGCGTGTAGGGGCACAGCAGCCACTTGTAGGCCGAGGAGACGAGGAAATCCGGCTGCAACCTTTTTACGTCGATGGGGGCTGCGCCGGCGGCCTGGGTGGCGTCGATCACGAAGGCGGCGCCGACGCTGCGGCAACGTTCGCCGATCGCTTCGAGGTCGAGCGCGCTGCCGTCGGTCCAATGGCACGGCGGCAAGGCAACGACTGAAGTGTTGTCGTCTACTGCGGTCAGAACGGCGGATGTCCAGTCGCCGTCGCCGGGGCGAGCGACCTGATGGAAATCCGCGCCGGCGTCTTCGGCCGATACGCGCCAGGCGTGGAAATTCGACGGGAACTGGTTGTCCAGCGCCACCACGCGTTGTCCGGCGGCCAACGGCAGGTTCCGCGCCGCCACCGAAATGCCGTAGCTGGTTGCCGGGACGATGGCGATATCGTCGGCGGTGGCGCCGATCAACTGAGCGAACAGGCCGCGCGTGAGTTCCGCGTTGTCGGCGGCTTCGGTGCGGAAGTCCATCCATGGGTGCGCCTTGCGCAACACCCCTTCTTCCCCCGCCCGGCAAACGCTGTTCAGCAGCGGCGACTGCGATGCACAGTTGAGATAGACGACCTCGTCTGGGATGTCGAACTGATCGCGTTGGTTGGGAATCACGGTCCTTGATGCTCCCTACCAGTCGTTGCGCAGTTCGCGCAGTTTCAGGAAGACGGTCTTGGCGTCCGGGTTTTCCGGCAGGTCGCTGAACTTTTCTTGCAACGCTTTGATCACGGACGGGTTCTGCAGGCGGAAGAAGGTATTCACCTCTTTCTCCAGCGCCATCGTCGACACCAACGGTTTGTTGGTGTCCTGATTCTCTACCTCCTTCAGCAACGATCCCGCGCGGGGGTTGTCCGGTTCGCGGTCTAGGGTGAATTCCAGATTATTGGCGATGTAGTCGTGCCCCGGATAGATCAGCGTCTCGTCCGGTAGGTTGGCGAGCTGGTTTGCGAAGGTGTCGTACAGTTCGGCCGGGTGGCCGCCGTTGTGGCAGTTGCCCGCGCCGGCGTTGAACAGGGTGTCGCCGCAGAACAGCGCGGGCGTATCGGTGCGCGACATCAGGCAGATATGGCTCATCGTGTGGCCCGGCGTGTCGAGGCACTCCAACTCGACCGAATTGCCGATCTTGACGACGTCCCCCGCGCCGAGGCCGCGGTCCATGTTCGGGATTTTGTCCGATGCGCCCGCATGGGCGACGATTTTCGCGCCGGTCGCGTCGACCACCGGGCCGTTGCCGCCGATATGGTCGCCGTGGTGATGCGTGTTCAGGATCTGCGTGATCTCCCAGCCCTTGTCCTTGGCGGTTGCCAGGCATTTCTCGTGGTCCAGCGGGTCGATCGCCATCGCTTCGCCGGTATCCGGGCAGGCGATGAGATAGTTGAAGTTGCGGTAGGCGTTATTCGTCCAAATCTGTTCTACGATCATGGTGCGAACCCGGTCCTCTATAGCTGGCCCGTAAAAACAGTAACATAGTTCGACGGCCTAGGAAGTCTTGGCCGCGGCGGCGGCCGCCCGTTGTTCCCGGTGCAGAATGTACAGCCCGCTTGCCACCACCGCCAGCGCGCCGAAGATGATCCAGCGGTCCGGCAGATGGCCCCAGATCAGGAATCCGAACAGCGTGGCCCATAGCAGCATCGAGTATTTGAAGGGCGCGACGACCGGGGCCTGCGCATGGCGGTAGGATTCGATGATCAGGAAATGCGCCGTGCCGTTGACCAGTCCGTTCAGCGCGAACAGGCCGGTCGCGGTCCAGGTCAAGGGTTCCCACCCCCAGGGGATGGTCGTCATGCCGCCGAGGATGACGGCGACCGAAGAAAAGAACAGGATCGAGATCGACGTATCGGTCTTGCTGAGCCAGCGCGTGGCGACATCGCGCAATGCCGCCGAAAACGCCGCCGCGAGCGGAATCAGGCCGATCCACTGAATGCCCGCGCCGGTCGGCCGCAACATGATAAGCACACCGACAAAGCCGAACAGGATCGCCGTCCAGCGCCGCCAGCCGACGGACTCGCCCAGAAGGAAGGGCGCCATCGCCGCGATGAAGATCGGTCCCGCGAAGGCGATCGCGTGCACGTCGGCCAAGGGCAGATAGGTGATGCTGGTCACGAAGAAGGCGGCGGACGCGACATGGAAGCCTGCCCGCATCGTCTGTCCGCCCCAACTCTTGACCCGCAGATCGGCGAAGCTGTTCCTGTGCCAGACCACGATGAGGATCGGGATCATGACGAAGACGTTGCGCATGCTCATGATCTGGCCGATCGGGTAGGTCTGACTCAGCCATTTGGAGACCGCATCGCTCATCATCAGAAACGCGCAGCCGGCAACCATCAGGCCGATGCCTCTCAGGGCGGCGGGGCGCGCGGTGGACGTGCTGACGGACATGGAACTCCGGGTGCTCTGCTGAGGATAAGCGTGCGGGAACAGGGGCGGCACTCTAGCGCAAAACCGGCTAAGGCGAGGTGCTATTCGCACTCCGGTGTTCGGTACAAGGACTCGAGCCGCCTATTCCTTGGGGTTTATCGCTAGAACCGCACGGTTATGAAAACAGCGATAGAGGCTCTCGAAACCCGGTATCGTTTTGGCCAGCGGCCAGGCGACCCTCGAGATGCTGGACATGGAACGCGTACCGCCAAGGAATGCTCTCTCGACGAAGTGAACGTCGGCGAATGTCGTCTGCCAAAGACGTCGGATCGTGGTGGCGTCGAGATATTTTATGCCGTCCGCGCAATAGGCCAGGTTATTCGCGACGGTTTCACCGGCACCGAGTTCCCGTTGGTATTCGTTTCGGACGCCCAAGGCCGCCCAGATCGAAAGCCAGAACTCGGTTTGCAAGACGCCGCCGAATGGCACCTTGATATGTGGCTCGATCGGCCGCCAGCGCGACGGAAAGGAGTGTAATGTCGCGCCGCCGGGTTTGAGCACACGCCCAATCTCCGCTATGGCTTTCGCCTGGTTCTGTACATGTTCGAAGACCGAGGCTGAAACGACGAAATCGAAGGAATTGTCGGCTGCGGGGATTCGGTATTCCTCGTCCAATCCTTGACATAGGAAGTAACGATGATCGGCCGGATCACGCAACTGAGCAAAGTCCTGCACGTCGAATCCGACGACGCGGCTGTAGCCGGCGTCGAGATATTCGTAGGTATGCCGCCCCGATCCGCATCCGAAATCCAGGATGTCCGCGTCCTTGGATAGGTCGATCCCATAACTCCGCAGGATGAAATTGTTGAGGTCGACCGTTTTCTGATGGTCTTCCAAGACCGTTGTTTCCATCGGATGCCCACCCCCCTTGAACATGCACGACGCAATTCGATTTTTGATTGAGTGTAGATTAGCGTCATTCTATCAGAAGGTCCAAAATCCATGATGCGCTGGCCGACTGGCCAAGCCGGTGCCGATGGTCGACAATGTTGCCGTCCTTGGACGGTCCGGTGTCGGTTTAAGACCGGTTACGGCCGCACTTTTAAAAATGGGAGAAAATGCGATGGCGATGGTGGAAACGGAGCGCCGCGGGCAGATCATGACGATCCGGCTGAACCGGCCCGAACGAATGAATGCGTTGGGGTTCCAGCTTCGGAGCGAGATGGCGGCGGCCTTCACCGAGTTCAAGGATGATCCGGAGTTGGAGGTCGCGATCTTCACCGGCACCGGCCGGGCCTTCTGCGCGGGCGAGGATATGAAGGAATCGTTGGAGCGCGGCGCGCCCGGCAGCGACGGCGCGCCGGTTCACGATCCGTGGAAGGCGGGCGAGATCGACAAACCGGTCATCGCCGCGGTCAACGGGTTCGCCATGGGCGGCGGCTTCATGCTTGTCGAACGCACCGACCTGCGGGTGGCGGTGCGCGGTGCGGTGTTCGAGGTCTCCGAAGCCAAGCGATGGCTGCTCGGCGGATACAATCACGGCCATTTCGCGGGCCTGCCGCATCCGGTGGCGACGGAAATGGCGCTCGGTTTCCGCTTCACCGCCGAGCGGCTGTACGAGGTGGGCTATATCAACCGGTTGGTCGATCCCGACGACCTGATGCCGACCGCTTATGAGATGGCGGAGCATCTGCTGACGTTACCGCCGGCGTCGCGCGTCAACACGGTCTACATGATGCGCCAGATGCGCCCGGCCGTGGCGCCCGATCTTGAGAAACTCGCCGCGGCGCTGCACGAACACGGCGACAAGAACGACCGCATGGAATCGCGCGCCGCCTTCGCCGAGAAACGCAAGCCGAACTACAAGGGATGGCTCAACCCCGAGGACCGTTACAACATGCCGACATTGGAGTCGGTCCGCGAAAGCGGGGACGACTAATCCTTAGCCGCTGTTGATCAGCGCGTGAACCGCGATGACGAGGCAGGCCGCCGCGGCGATGCCGATCACGTTCAGCGTCGCGACCATGCCCCCGACCCGCGCCACCGACCGGGGGGTGAGGGACGTCAAGGCGACGGCGTGCATCACCCGCCCGATGACGAGCGCGATGCCGAGCCCGTGGATCAGCCAGGACGGGCCGCCGCCCGCTTCGGCCAGCGCGATCAACACCAAGGCGATCGGCGTGTATTCCGCGAAATTGCCGTGCGCGCGAATGCGCCGTTCGAGCAAGGGGTTGCCGCCGTCGCCCAAGCTCACGCTGTCCGCGCGGCGAATGCGGATGACATTGGCCGCAAGCAACATATACAGAAGGCCGAGTAATCCGGCGTAAAGTGCAACAATGGTCATGGTGGCATGCCTTGCTGTCGGCGGCGATTGCCCATCCTCAACCTGATACGGAGGAAGACGTTCGACGGATCAGCAGGCTATACGCTCAGGTCGCCGTCCAGCCGCCGTCGAGCAGTAGCGCCGAGCCGGTGACGAGAGCGGAGGCGTCGGAGGCGAGATAGACTACCGCGCCCATGACGTCCTCGACTTGGCCCAGTTTCCCGTTGGCGATTTTCGACTCCACGAAATCGCGGAACTCGGTGTCCTCGAACATCGGCGCGGTCAGCGGCGTGTAGATGAAGGTGGGACCGACGGTGTTCACCCGGATATCGTGTTCGGCCAGTTCCCAGGCCATCGCCTTGGTGGCACCCTCGAGCGCATGTTTCGTCGCGCAATAAACGGTTCGCTTCGGCCCACCCACATGCCCCATCTGCGAGGAGATGTTGATGATCGATCCCGGCAGCTTGGCGGCGACCAAATTCTTGGCGACCGCCTGCGCCAGAAACAGGGCGGCGCGGAGGTTCAGATCGGCAACCGCGTCGAAGTCTTCCTCTTTGACATCGAGAAAATGATCCAACCGGTTGGTGCCGGCGTTGTTGATCAGAATTTGAAACGGACCCTTGTCCTCGACCAACGCCGCCGCCGCGGCCGTATCGGTCACGTCCAGCGTCGCGGCTTCGGCCTTCTCGCCGCGCGCGCGGATCGCCTCGGCGACCGCTTCCACTTCCGCGAGGGTGCGCGCCGCCAGAACGACATCGGCCCCGGCCTCGGCAAGGGCGGCGGCCATCGGCACGCCCAGGCCGCGCCCCGCGCCGGTGACGAGTGCGCGACGCCCGTCGAGGCGGAAGCTCGGCGTCTTCGGCAGGACCACCGGGCCGGTCATCGTTTCGCCACCGCGCCATACGGTTCCACGTTGCCGCCGCCATAGCGCCGCACGCGGATGTTGGCCTGCTCGCCGTGGCCGGCGAACCCTTCGATCGCGCAGAGCCGGGAGCAGTAGCCGCCGATCATCGCGGAGGCTTCGTCGGTCAACACTTTCTGGTAGGTGCAGGTCTTCATGAACTTGCCGACCCAAAGACCGCCGGTGTAGCGCGCCGCCTTCTTCGTCGGCAGCGTATGGTTCGTGCCGATCACCTTGTCGCCGTAGGACACGTTGGTGCGCGGGCCCAGGAACAGCGCGCCGTAATTGCTCATGTTGTCGGCGAAATAGTCCGGATCCTCGGTCATCACCTGCACGTGTTCATAGGCCAATGTGTCGGCCTCCTCGACCATCTCGTCGAGCGTGTCGCAGAGAATGACCGAACCGTAATCCTGCCAGGCCTGCCGCGCGATGTCGGCGGTCGGCAGGATACCCAACTGCCGCTCGACCTCGGCCATCGTCTCCTCGGCGAGTTTGCGGGAATTGGTCAGCAGCGCGGCGGGCGAGGTGGGCCCGTGCTCCGCTTGCCCCAGCAGGTCGACCGCGCAGATTTCCGCATCGACCGAATCATCGGCGATGATCAGCGTTTCCGTCGGGCCGGCGAACAGGTCGATCCCGACCCGGCCGAACAACTGCCGCTTGGCTTCGGCGACGAACATGTTGCCGGGACCGACCAGCATGTCGACGCCGTCGATCGTCTCGGTGCCGAGCGCCATCGCGCCGACCGCCTGCACGCCGCCCAACAGCAGAATCTCGTCCGCGCCGGCCATGTGCATGGCCGCGACGACGGCGGGGTGCGGCTTGCCGTCCTGCGGCGGGGCGGAGGCGACGATGCGTTTCACGCCGGCGACCTTGGCGGTGACCACGCTCATATGCGCCGAGGCGACCATCGGGTATTTGCCGCCGGGTACGTAACAGCCGACGGAATTCACCGGCACGTTCTTGTGGCCGAGAATGACGCCCGGTAGCGTCTCGACCTCCAGGTCTTGCAGGCATTCCTTCTGCTTTTGCGCGAAGTTCCGGATTTGGGTCTGGGCGAATTCGATATCGGCGATGTCGTCCGCGGAGACCTTGGCGACCGCCTCGGCGATCTCGTCCGCGCTCAGCCGGGCATCGTCCCGCGCGGTGCCGTCGAACTTCTGCGCCAGCTCGCGCACGGCGGCGTCGCCGCGCTTCTCGATATCGCCGAGGATTCCTTCGACCGTTTGGCGGACCTTGGCGTCATCCTCGGCAACTTCGTCGGCGCTCTTGCCGCGTTTCAAATAGGTCGTCATGTCGGTTTCCCTCCTGCGTCGTGCGGGCCGCCCGCGATCATGGGACATACTGTTCGGCGATCGCGGAAGGCAGTCAACCCGTGGCGCGGTGACCGGCGTTACCGGCCCGGGATCATCGGCGCGCCCTGTGTTTCGGTTTGGATCCGGTAGACCGAGGTCGATGCGGTGATGAACAGGACCGACCGGTCCGGTCCGCCGAAGCAGAAGTTCGTCGACTTTTCGGGTGTCTTGATGACGCCGAGGCATCGGCCGTCCGGGGCGAAGACATGCACGCCGCCGGGGCCGTTGCAGAAAACACGGTTCTGCAGGTCGGTCTTCATGCCGTCGGGCACCCCTTCGCCGTCGCCGCTCACGGTGGCCCAGACATCGCCGCCGCCGAGCGTCCCGTCCTCGGCAACCGTGAAGCTACGGATGGTCGGGCCCCAACTGTCGTTGATGAACAAGGTGGTCTCGTCCGACGAGAAACACAGGCCGTTCGGTTGTTGAAAATCGTCGGCGACCAGCACCAGGGTGCCCTCCGGGTCGAGGCGGAACACCCCTTGGACGTCGAGTTCCTGATCCCGCAGGATGCCGAGTTCCTCGCGGATGCGGCCGAAGACCGGATCGGTGAACCAGATACGGCCCTTGCTGTCGACCACCACATCGTTCGGGCTGTTCAACGCCTTGCCCTCGTACCGCGTGGCGATCGGCTGCACCAGCTTTCCACCGTGATCGTGCCGGACAAGGTGCGACGATGCATGTTCGCCGCTGACGATGCGGCCGTCGCGGTCGAAGGCGTTGCCGTTCGCCTGGTTCGATGGGCAGCGGAAGACCGTCAGTCCGTCCGACTCCGACCACCGGTACTGCCGGCTCTCCGCAACGTCCGAAAAGACGAGCCAATGCTCGGTGGGATGCCAGATCGGCCCTTCGGTGAAGGTGAAGCCGTCGGCGACGACCTCCATGGAGGCGTTCTCTGATATGACATCGTAAAAGGATGGATCGCGGATTTCGAACATCACTGGGCTTTCCCTGACTTGCATGGTGTTTCTGTCGCTATCGCCCTTCGCTCATACCAAGTTACGGCAGGAAACGCACGATCCGTTGACTTGGAAACCGCGTGGCGATGGTCAGCGCGACCGCATCCAATAGAGCAGCGCGAAGACGAGGAGCACGGCGACGACGCCATGGAGGAACTGCGCCGAGACGACGGCCAACGCAAAGCCCGCGATCAGCGGGCCCATGGCGGCGCCGAGATCGCGCCACGCTTGCATGCGCGCCAGGGGGCCGATTGCGGCGTCGTCCTCGGCGAGACCATCGACGATGATCGCCGGCCCCAACGACGCGAGCGCCCCGCGGAAGACCAGCATGGCGATGGCGCCCATGACGGTGAAACCTGCCGCGATCCCGACAAAACCGACGATCGTCATGACGGCGGCGGCGATGAACACGCGACGCGCCCCGAAGCGATCGGCGGCCCAGCCGAACGCCGGGGCGGCGACCGCCCCGGCGAGATGCCGCATCGCGAGGATCGCGCCGCCCGACATAACGGCGATTGCCGCGGTTGTCTCCTGTGCGAAGATGAGCGCGATGCTGATGGCGAAGACCCCATCGACGCCGAACCCCAACAAAAAGAAAACGAGATCGACCGAATAGGGTCGGCCGAGTCTTTTCGGCGGCGTTTGCGGCTGTGAATCGCGGCGCGGGGCAGGAAGGCTCATGGCGAGCGGAATCGCCAGCACCGACACGCCTGCCAGCACGAGGAACACGTCGGTCGGTCCGATCAAACCGGTCAGCCACGCACCGCCCAAAAGCGCCGCGATCGGGCCGGCCCGTTGTATCGCGACGCTGACGCCCACGCGCGTGCCGGCCCGTTTGCGGAACGCGACGGCATAGTCCAGCGTGATGAGGAGCAGAATGGCGTAGGTCACGCCCCAGAGGATGCGGCCGGCCAGGAGGATCCAGAACCCTTGGCCAACGCCGTAGATCGCGGTCGAGATCGCCGCCAGCACCGCCGCGACGATGCACATGCGGCGGCCGCCGACCTTGTAGGTGATCGCGGCGACGACGCCGTAGGCGAAGACGCGGACGAACCGGTTGGCGGAGAGAAGGATGCCGACCATGGCGAGGCTGACGCCGAAGGACGCGGCGTAAACCGGCAGCACCGCATAAATCAACGCATCGCCCAGCAACGCGAGCGAAAGCACCGAAGAAGCGGTCACGACGGCGCGCCAGCTTCCCGATGCGCCGCTCATGCAATCAAGCTAAGGGCGTAAAACACGCCGGCGGACAGCAACGCCGTCGCCGGCACGGTAATCACCCAGGCGGCCACGATCGTCAGGAAATGCGCCCGCCGCACCAGCTTGCGGTGCCGTAACTCCTCGACGCCAAGCTGCTCGACGCCGTTTTCGTCGATGGCGCGGCGCGGCTGCACCATCGCGCGCCGCCGCTTGCTGTGTTTGGTGTAGTACTCGCGGAAGAAGCCGACGCCGAAAACCGCGCCAACCGCGATATGCGTCGAACTGACCGGCAGACCGAGCCACGAGGCGACGATCACGGTGATCGCGGCGGAGAGGGCGACGCAATAGGCTCGCATCGGGTTCATCTTGGTGATCCGCACGCCGACCATGCGGATCAGTTTGGGGCCGTAGAGGAACAGGCCGAGGCTGATCCCGAAAGCGCCGATCAGCATGACCCAGACCGGGATGGCGACTTTCGCGGCGATGTCGCCGAATTGCACGCTGTGCAGGATCGCCGCCAAGGGGCCGATGGCGTTCGCCACGTCGTTGGCGCCATGGGCGAAGGACAACAGCGCGGCGGAACAGATCAGGGGAATACGGAACAGCGCGCGAAGCGATTGGTTGCGGTTCTCCATCCCTTCGGATTGACGCCGGATCAGGGGCCGCATGACGGCCCATACGACGAAGAAGATGGCAATGCCGATCAGGGCCACCGTGGCCGCGTCGGGACGCCAAATCCGCTTGAATCCCTTGATCGACAGATAGCAGCCGAAGGCGCCGGCCATGATCGCCACCAGCAGCGGCACCCAGCGCCGCGCCGCCGCGATCTTATCCGCCTGATAGATGATGTTGATCTTGATGAAGGCCAGGAAGACAGCCGCGATCAAGCCGCCCAAAAGCGGCGAGACCACCCAGCTTGCCGCGATCGCCCCCATCGTGCCCCAGTTGACCAGTTGGAACCCGACGGCGGCGATTCCCGCACCCATGACGCCGCCGACCACCGCATGCGTCGTCGATACGGGCGCGCCGACATAGGTGGCGATATTGACCCACACCGCCGACGAGATCAGCGCCGCCATCATCGCCCAGACAAAGACGGTATTGTCCTTCACCATCGACGGATCGATGATGCCTTTCGAGATCGTGTTGACGACATCGCCGCCGGCAATCAACGCCCCGGCGCTTTCGAAGATCGCCGCGATCACCAGCGCGCCGACCAGGGTGAGGGCGCGTGCGCCGACCGCGGGGCCGACATTGTTGGCGACGTCGTTGGCGCCGATGTTGAGCGCCATGTAACCGCCCAGGATCGCCGCGACGACCACCAGCGCCGCATTCGAGGAGACGCCGGAATAGGTGCTGGCGATCAGCGCCGTGATGCCGAGGAACAGAAGGGCGAGGCCGTGCGATCTGACGCCGCTGCCCGACACGCGGGTCGCCGCCTCGACATGGACCAGTTTTTCGAGGTCCTTATCGAGTGATTTTTTCGTCAGGTCCATGAGGTTTCTTCAGCCGGATGCGGGCATCCGGGCGGCGTGGTTTGGCATCGACCGGACAACGAAATCGCGCAGGAAAGCGCCGTTCGTTTCGGCTAACTCGCCGAGCACCTGGCTTGCACCGTCATCGTCGATACGGACCGCCGCGTCGGAAAGCGGCAGCCATTTGAACGACCGTTCGGATTGCTCGCGCCATGCCAACTTATGCTGGGTGACGAACAGCGGATAGATGAAGACCCGGCATGGAACCGAGTAGCCGGGTTTCGTATGCTTCGTATAGTCGTAGCTGCCGATCGCGTCGGTCTGGACCGGGCCGAGCACGCCGGCTTCTTCGGATGCTTCCTTGGCGGCGGATTCGGGCAGTGACAGGTTCTTGGTCGGCCACCCTTTCGGCAAAATCCACCGCTTGCGCCGCCGTGACGTGATCAACAGGACGTCAATGGCGCTGTCGGCGGTGACAAAGGGCAGCGCGGCAACCTGCTGCACCGATTTGGGTCCAAATAATGCGATCGGTCTGATGCTGATTGTTACGAAATTATGACGAAAGCTAATACGCATGCCCGGAAGCGGTCAAGCAATGCCGCCCGGAGCGCCGGCAAGCCCTGTTGTGCAATCGACACGGGCTGATGTGTGGTTCTGACAGTCGGAGGCGGGTGTTGCGAATTACGGCAAGCGAGTCGCAATACGATTGTTTTGCCCAGAAAAAACACAATCCCAGCGTATTTGCGACCGTTGCCGGATGGCGCTACGGTTGATCTTCATCCGATCTAATCGTCATCTCGAAAAGGAAACGACCATGTCGCAAGCCAGAGCGCCGGTGGACCGAGACGCGCCGGATTTCGCGGCGATCCGCGCGCGGTTCCCAGGCGCGCAGGACAAGGTCTACATGAACGCGGCCGCGCGCGGTCTGCCGTGCCGCGAGTCGCGGGCGTCGCTCGACGCCTATCTCGACAAGCTCACCGACGGCCGCGTCGACAAGGCCGCCAACTTCGGCATGATCGAGCGGGTGCGCGAGAAATACGCGCGGCTGATCAACGCCGACAGCGACGAGATCGCGTTCACGAAGAACGTCTCCGACGGCCTGAACATGATCGCGGCGTCGGTCCCGCTGGCCGAGGGCGACAACATCGTGTTGTGCCGCAACCTGGAGCATCCGAACAACATCTACCCGTGGCTCAATCTGGGGCAGACCAAGGGCGTCGAAATCCGCGACATTCCCGACCGCGACGGTTTCATCGACGTGGACGGCATTATCGCCGCGATGGACGATCGCACGCGGCTCGTCACAGTGGCGACGGTGACCTTTGCGCCCGGCTTCCGCACCGATGTTGCGAAACTGGGGGCGGCCTGCCGGGAGCGCGGCGTGTTCCTGTTGGTCGATGGCGTGCAGTCGGTCGGCATCGTGGCGACCGACGTGAAGGCGCTGAAGGTGGATGCGCTTGCCGTATCGACACAGAAGGCGCTGCTCGGTCTCTACGGCATGGGCTTCATTTATTGCCGCCGCGAATGGGCGGAAAAGATCACGCCGGCCGCCCTCGCGCGGTTCAGCGTGGACCTGGGCGAGGGCACGCATGAGGCGACCATGGGCGGCGACAGTTATGCCCTGATGCCGGGCGCGCGGCGCTTCGACCTGGGGAACTACAATTTCCCGGCGGCGGCGATGGTGGAACCGGCGCTCGATCTCTTATTAGAAGTCGGGCCGGCGGCGGTCGAATCCTACGTCTGCGGTCTGGCCCATCGTCTCGCCGCCGGGCTGCATCAACTCGGCCTGCCGGTCAGCGGCGGCCCGCCGGGCCCGCATCTGGCGCATATCGTGACCGCCGGACAGTATACCCAGGACACGCATGACGGCGCCGGCGATGCGGATACCGATGCGCTTTACAATTATCTGACTGAGAATAACGTGGTCCTTACCGTGCGGCGCGGCATGCTGCGTTTCGCGCTGCATGTCTACAACAGCGAGGAAGACGTGGATCGCGTGCTCGATCTGGTCCGTGGCTGGCAGGACGCTCAGAAGGCGGCCTAGCGCTTACCGGGCGCTGCCCGAATAGGGCGAGACATCGCGCATATCCTGCAGCAGGTGCAGCATCGCGGGGCCGTCGACCGCCATCATCTCTTCCAAGGCGCCGGCGAATTCTTCGGTCTTCGAGACCGTCCAGGCCGGCATGCCGAAGCCGCGACCGATCGCCGCGAAGTCGGGGCTTGCCAGCCGCGTGCCGAAATCCCAACCGTCAAAGGTTTTCTGCTGGTGGACCAGGATCGAGCCCCAACAGTTGTTGTCGCAAACGATCAGCTTCACCGGCAGCTTCTCCTGTACGATCGCCGCGCATTCGTTGCCGGTCATCAGGAACCCACCGTCGCCGACCCAGACGAAGACCGGATCGTCCGGATTGGCCACCTGTGCGCCGATCCCGCCCGGTACGCCGTAGCCCATCGCGCCGCTGACCGGTGAGAGTTCCGTATTCGGTTCGTTGAACCGGTAGTAGCGCGTGATCCAGCGTCCGAACGTGCCCGCGTCGGACACCATGACCGATTCCTTGGGCACCGCTTTGTTGAAATGCTCGATGACCTGGGCCATGTCGATGTCGCCTTGAATCTCGATCTCGCCGGGCTTTGCGAAGTCGACTTCTTCTTGATGCACCTTATCGCGCCACGCGATGCGGTCCGGCGGCGGGGCGGACAATGCGTTGGCAATCGCCACCATCGCCGGAATCACATTCGAGCCCAAGGCCGCATCCGCCTGCCATGGCGCGAAGGCGGAGGGGTCGGGGTAGATCATGATCAGCTTCTGGTCCGGCCGCAGCATCGTGTAGTCGGCGGTCGATACGCTGTCGAGGCGGCTGCCGACCGCGATGATCAGGTCGGACTCCTTTAGCGCTTGTTCCTGGAAGGGCAGCCGGTTGATCGAGAGATGGCCGAAATGGGACGGATGGTCCGCGCGGATCGAGTCCTGCTGGCGGTAGGCCGTCAATACGCCCGCGCCGGTCGCCTCGGCGAACTTTTCCAATTCGCTGTTGGCGCTTTCGAAGCCGACCATCTCGCCGGCCAAAATGATCGGATTTTTCGACGATTCGATCAGTCGCGCGGCGCGGTCGACCGCCAGCGGGTCGGGGCCCAGGCGGACCGGGGCGGCCGGTTTCGGGATGAGCGGGTCGTCCGCTTTTTCGTCGAGGATATCCTTCGAAATCGCGACCACGACGGGGCCGGGACGCCCGGATACCGAGATGTCGAGCGCGCGGGCGATGTCTCCGGCGAGTTCGTCGAGTGAGTTGACGTCGATCACCGCCTTGGCGACCGGCGTGTACATTTCCAGATAGTTGATCTCCTGAAAGGATTCACGCCCTTTCAGCCGGCGCGGAATGTTGGTGATGAACAGGACGACCGGGCGCGAGGCCTGCATCGCCGTGTGGATGCCGATCGAGGCGTTGGTCGCGCCGGGCGCTCGGCTGACGACGACACAGGCCGGTTTCTTGCGGATCGCGGCGTAGGCGTCGGCGGCGAAGACGGCGGAGGATTCCAGCCGCGTCGGTACCGACCGGATCTTGTTCTGGTTGCGGCTGAGCGCTTCCAGCACCGTTACGTTCGTGCCGCCGGGGACGAAAAACACGGTATCGACACCGCGCGACAGCCACGTTTCGACGACAATTTCACCACCGTGCATCAATTATTCTCCCTGTGCGAACGCGTTTACGCTGCTCGCCTCTGCTTTGCGATTCATCGCCGTGCGCTGGCGTAAGAGTGTGTTAAAGTTCTGGGCCAGTGATACCGAAAAACCGGACCAAGCACAAAATGCAGGATGATGGAAACGGCGCGCACCCGGGTGGCGCCAGCAAAACAGCAGACGGAATCGGAGCCTCGGTGCCGCGTCGCGAAGACGCCGCGTTGTTGACCGGACACGGCCGTTTCATCGACGATATCGATCTTGCGGGTCAGCTCCATGCCTATTTCGTCCGCTCGCCCTATGGTCATGCGCGGATCGGCGGTATCGACACGGCCGCCGCCGCATCGATGCCCGGCGTGGTCGCCGTTCTGACAGGGGCCGACGTTGCTGCCGACGGCATAGGGTTGATGCAGGCGCCCGCGTCGCCGACGGGCAAGGACGGCACGCCGATCCACAATCCGCCGCAACCCGCCATGCCGACGGACAAGGCGCGCCACGTCGGTGATACCGTCGCCATGGTCGTCGCCGAAACGCGCGCCGCCGCCCGGGCCGCGGGCGAGGCGGTTGAGGTGGCGTGGCAGGAACTGCCCTGCGTGACCGCCGGGGTCGATGCGCTGGACCCGCAATCGCCCAAGGTTTGGGACGACCTGCCGTCGAACATCGCGGTCGATTGGGAGATGGGCGACAAGGCCGGCGTCGAGAACGCTTTTTCCCAAGCGCACCACGTCACGAGTCTGGAATTGGTGCATAACCGCATCGTCGTCGCCGCGATGGAGCCGCGTGGCGCGATCGGCGTGCATGACCCGGCGGGCGACCGGTATACGATCTACACGCCGACCGGCGGCGGCACGGCGATCCAGTCCGGCCTGTCCGGCAAGGGGCTGGGCGTGCCGGCCGCGAACATCCGCGTGGTGACGCCGGACGTGGGCGGCGGTTTCGGCATCAAGAACTACATCTATTCGGAACAGATTCTGGTCTGTTGGGCGGCGAAACGGCTCGGCCGGCCGGTGAAATGGTATGCCGACCGCGACGACAGTTTCCTGACCGACCGGCAGGCGCGCGACCATATGATGCATGCATCGTTGGCGCTGGACGCCGATGGAAAATTCCTGGCGCTCCGGTGCCGCACGATTTCCAACATGGGGGCGTATCTCACCGCGTCGGGGCCGGTGATCCCGACCGGCGGCGGCACGCGGATGCTGACCAACGTCTATCGCATCGACACGGTCTATGCCGAGACGCAATGCGTGTTCACCAACACCGCGTCAATCGCCGCCTATCGCGGCGCGGGCAAGCCGGAATTCTGCTATATGGTCGAACGGCTGGTGGACGCCGCCGCGCGCGAGACGGGCGTCGATCCCGCGGACCTGCGGCGGCGGAACCTCATCCGCGAGGAAGACCTGCCCTACCGCACGCCGACCGGCCTGGTCTACGACAGCGGGGATTTTCGGGAGAACCTGGATGCGGCGCTGGTCCAAGCGGACCGGGACGGTTTCGCCGCCCGGGCGGCCGCCGCCCGCGCGGCCGGGAAACGCCTCGGCTTCGGATTCTCGGTCTATACGGAACCGGACGGGTTCAAGGACAACCGCGCCGGCTTGCAGTTCGACCCGAGCGGTCATTTGACGGTGACGTCGACCGGGCAAACCAACGGCCAGGGGCACGAAACCACCTTCGCGCAGGTCGCGGCGAGCCAGTTGGGCGTGCCGGGCGATCAGATCACCGTCGTACAGGGTGACACGGACCGGGTCGGGCGCGGGTCCGGCACCGGCGGGTCGCGAACGGCGACCGTGATGGGCGCGGCCATCTATCACGCGTCCCGCGACATCGTCGAACAAGGCAAGGCGATCGCCGGACGATTGCTGCAGTCAAGCGGCGACGATATCGAGTTCGACCACGGCCTGTTCCGGGTCGCCGGCACGGACCAGACGGTCGGGATCGCGGAAGTGGCGCGCGCCTCCTACGACGAGACGGTCATGCCGTCGGGCGCCGGGCTCGGCCTCGAAGCGAGCTATCATTTCAACGCCGAAGCCTATAGCTACCCCTGCGGCTGTCATGTCGCGGAGGTCGAGGTGGACGAGGCGACCGGTCTGGTCGACGTGGTTCGCTATACCCTGGTCAGCGATTTCGGCACCGTCATCAACCCGATGCTGCTGCAAGGGCAGCTCCATGGCGGGATCGCGCAGGGCATCGGCCAAATCATCTACGAGGACTGCCTCTACGACGGCGACAGTGGGCAGCTTCTGACCGGGTCCTTCATGGACTATTGCATTCCGCGCGCGACCCATCTGCCGATGTTCGATTGGGGGCAGACCGAGACCTTCTGCAAGACCAATCCGCTGGGCGTCAAGGGCTGCGGCGAATCCGGCCCAACCGCGGCGCTGCCGGCGGTCATGAATGCCGTGCTGGATGCGCTATCGGATTGCGACACCGCTGGCCTGGACATGCCCGTCACGCCGGAGAAGGTCTGGCGCGTGATGCAGACGGCGCAATAGATCAAAGAATAAAGGGATAAGCAGGGATGGACGTTCGATTGACGCTCGATGAAGTGCATGCGCTGACGACGGAGACGTTGATCGCCTTGGGTGCGTCCGACGACAACGCGGCGGCGGTCGCCGATGTCATCACCGCCGCCGAGCGTGACGACTGCAAGTCGCACGGCCTGTTCCGTCTACCCGGTTACAGCATTGGGCTGAAGAACGGCCGAATCGACGGTAAGTCGGTTCCGGAAATCAACGAACTGGCCCCCGCGGTCGTACAGGTCGACGCGAAAGGTGGATACGCCCCGCTGGCGTTGAAAGTCGGCCGCGCGCCGCTGGCCGAGAAAGCGCGCAGCCAGGGCATCGCGGCGATGCCGATCGTCAATTCGCATCATTTCGCGGCCCTGTGGTTCGAGGTCGAGGCGCTGGCCGCCGACGGGCTGGTCGCCTTCGCCTTCGTCAATTCCCGCAGCTTTGTCGCGCCGGCCGGCGGATCGAAGCCGATCTTCGGCACGAACCCCATGTCCTTCGGCTGGCCGCGCAAGGGCAAGCCGCCGCTGGTCTTCGATCAGGCGTCGAGCGCCAGCGCCCGCGGTGAGATCATGATCCATAAGCGCGACGGCAAATCGATCCCCGAAGGCTGGGCGGTCGATGCGGACGGCAATCCGACGACGGACCCGGAAGCGGGACTGGCCGGCGCGCAACTGCCGTTCGGCGGCTACAAGGGGTCGGCGATCGCCCTGATGGTCGAACTGATGGCGGCCGGTTTGCCGCGTAATCATCTGGCGTTCGAGGCGGCGGCCGACGACCCCGGCGACGGCGGGCCGGCGAAAGGCGGCGAGTTGCTGTTGGCGATGGACCCGTCGCGTTTCGTCGGTGATGGCGATGCGGATGCGTCGCTCGACCATGTCGAGCCGTTGTTCGAGCGGATCTTGGCGCAGCACGGTACGCGTCTGCCGTCCGACCGGCGCTACGAGGCGCGCAAGCGCACGCCGACCGAGGGAATCACGATTCCCCAAAAACTCCACGACGATATCCTCGCGATGCGGGAGTCGGCGTGAGCGATCACCAAATCTACCCACCAACCCAGAAACCGAGGGAGCCCCCGTATGAGTATTGAACGCATTGACCCGAACCCGACCATGAGCCGCGCCGTCGTGAAAAACGGCATCGTCTATATCTGCGGTCTGACCGCCGACGATCAGACCCAGTCGATGAAGGACCAGACGGCCAACGTTCTGCAAAAGATCGACGGCTATCTCGCCAAGGCCGGGACGGACAAGTCGAAGCTGCTGACCGCGATGGTCTATGTCTCCGACATGTCTAAGAAGAGCGAAATGAACGATGCCTGGCATGAATGGGTCGACCCGGCCAATCCGCCGACCCGCGCCACCGTCGGCACCGTTCTGGGATCGCCCGAAACGCTGGTCGAAATCGTCGTCAGCGCCTCACTCGACTAGACCGGACGCGCTATTTCTGCGTCGCGAGGTAGGCATCGAACGCTGCGATGCCTGCCTCGCAGACTGCGATGTCCTGCTCGCCGTTGCCGCCCGACGCGCCGATTCCGCCGACCACCTCACCCTCCGCTTCGATCGGGAAGCCGCCGACGAACACCGTCAGCCGGCCGCCGTGCTGGGTGAAGATGCCCCAGGCTTCCTCCCCCGGATAGGTGTTGGTGAAGGTATGCGTCTTGCGGCGATGTCCCGCCGCCGTGAAGGCCTTGTTTTCGGCGATCTGAACGCTGGTTACCTTGCCGCCGTCGAGCCGGCGCAGCGCGATGGGGTAGCCGGCGTTGTCGGCGACGCACAAGACATGAGCGACGCCGATTTCCTCCGACTTCGCTTGTGCCGCGTCGAGGATGAGGTTGGCCTCGGCCAGCGAAAGCGTCTTGACGGTCCTCATTCGGCAGCCGCGCTTTTGGGGGCGACGTATTCGTCGTAGAGCGCGTCGAGATAAAGCCGCCGCATCTGGGTCGCCTCCCGCACCGCGTGCAGGCAGGCTTGCTGTTTTTCCTCGGTATCGGCGAGCCGTTCGACGATCTCATACCCGCGCTTGCCGTGTTCGGTGTCTGCGACGATATGCAGGCGGAAGAACACGATATCCTTCTCGCTGAAGCCGTATTTCTCCACCAGCGGCGGCGTCGTCCGTTTGTAGATCTGCGGCACCTGGCTCTCCAGCCCGACAAGCAGGCCGGCGATGGCTTCATGCGTTGGCTTGGTGGACTGGACGGTGCACCAGGATTGCAGGCCCAGCAGGCCGGCCATCAACGCGCCGTTCTTGTGGGCGTCCTTGATCGCCTGCCGGTCCTTGCCGCAGGCCTCGCCGAAGTTCAGCAGCAGGTCCACATGTTTGGCGGCCGGGAAGCCGCCTTCCTCGACGAAGCCTTCCTCTTCCATGATGTTTTCCACCAGGAAATGGTTGGTCTCCTCGTCCTGGCAATTGGCGAAGATCGCGCCGCACCACTGCGAGAAATGACCGACATAGTGGTAATGCTGCGTAACCCATTCGCCGAGAATCTGCCGATTCAGACCGCCGGTCACCCAGGCTTCGCTGAAAGGATGGATTTTGGAATGGCGTTGTTCGACCGTATCCCGGAGGGCCGTCCGGAAAGCACTCTTGCCCATGGTGGCTGTCTCCTCAGATAGCTGCCGTGAAATTTTTATGTCAACACGGTTTTGTGACAGTCTAGCACAGCGTGTCTAAGGGCGTCAGAATTCCCGCATAAATCCGGTCCGGCGCAGGGTGGAGGGGGTGCGGCTGCCTTCGAAATGCCCCATAAATGCAGTTGCCGAAAAGCGCGCTTCGGCTCATATTCACCTAAGACTAGAATTCGTCACAGCGAGACAACATTGCCGACCCATCGTTACTTCCTTGTCGCGCTCTTGCTGGTTGGATTGGCCGGATGTTCGTCATCCACGCGGATGCCGGGTCCGGAGGCGCAAGAGGCTGCGAAACGGCTTTCCAGCGATATCGTCAGCTATCGCAATGGCAGCGAAGCGGACAAACGCCGGCAGGACGCCAGCGTGTTGGTCCGGGGCGCCAACCTGTTCGCGCAGGTCTATGAGAAAGTCCGTGTTCACTATGTCCGCGACATCGACGATGAGATGCTGATCGCCGCGGCGACGGACGAGATGCGGAAGCGGTATCCCGAACCGCAGGAGGCCGAGGACAAGGAACTCGTCGACGCGGCCATCCACGGCATGCTGGGATCGCTCGACAACTACAGCAGTTATCTGGATCGGCGCCATCTGAGGGCGCTTCGCGAACAGACCCGGGGGCGGTTCGGCGGGCTGGGCATTGAGGTGCGGAAGGGCGACACCTACATCGATATCGTTGCGCCCATCGACGATACGCCGGCGCAACGGGCGGGCCTGAAGTCCGGCGACCATATCGTCCGGGCGGACGGCAAGTCGCTGAAGGACGCCATGCTGCGCGATGCGGTGCTTCTGCTGCGCGGCGCGCCCGGATCGGACGTCACCTTGTCGATCCAGCGCGGCGAGAAACCGCCCTTCGATGTCACGATCACCCGGGCGGTCATCAATGTCGCCTCGGTGCGCTGGCGCGCCGAGGGCGATATCGGATATCTGCGGATCACCAGTTTTTCGGAACGTGTCGGCGAGGATGTCGGCAAGGCGGTGATGTCGCTCAAAACGGCCATCGGCCCGCGCATGCGCGGCATCGTCCTCGATCTGCGGAACAATCCGGGCGGCCTGCTCGACCAGTCGATCGAGGTATCCGACATTTTTCTCGACGGCGGGCGGGTCGTCTCCACCCGGGAACGTCACTACGAGCAGCATTACAGCGCAACGAGCGGCGACTTGGCCGATGGCGTTCCGATCGCGGTGTTGATCAATAACGGATCGGCGTCGGCGGCCGAAATCGTCGCGGGCGCCCTGCGGGATCATCACCGGGCGACCCTGATCGGGACGCGCAGCTTCGGCAAAGGCACGGTGCAGACCATACTGCCGTTGAGCAGTTCGGACGCCGTGAAGCTGACGACGGCGATATACGTGACACCGTCCGGCGCCTCCGTCGAAGGCGGGATCGCCCCGGACCATAGGGTCGAACTCGATGAAGACCGGGACGGCGACGAACAGTTGGAACGGGCGCTCCAACTCCTATCCGCGCAGACCGTCAGCGCGCCGACGGGCGTCATCAGCCGATAATGGCTGAACACGCACCGTCCGGGGGATAACCTGGCCGGGGATTAGCCTTGTATTAGGCGGTTCCGGCGGCTTCCGTGATGTACTGCTCGCCCTCGGCGGCGGTGGTGTGACGGACGAGCCGCGCGCCATCGAAGACCGGCCAGCCGCGCAGCCATTTTTCGGTGATGTTGGGATCGGCGAGGGCGATCGCCATGGCGGCGGTGAATTCGAGCGGGTCCGCGGTGAGCCCTTCGGCCTTCAGCGCCCCGGCCATGCCGATCTGCGCGCTGTCATACAGCATTTTCGGAACCAACAGGTAACGACCGTCCATGCTGCCGTCGGCAACGGCCGCTTGCGTCGTTTCGCGGTCTTCGAACAGGCTGCGGCAATATTCGACGTCCTCGGAATAACCGCCGCGGCATTGCAGCGGGCGCGCTGGATAGATCGAGCAGATATCGTCGACGAGGAAGGCGCAGGCGATCCGGCTGTCCATGCGTTCGTTGCTGGACCGGCCTTCGATTTCACTGGCGCGCGCGGCGACCCGGGCCTGGAGCTGGTCGATCTCGGCCTCGCTCAGGTTGTCGCGCAGCAGTTTGACGGTGTGCAGGACCTCCGGCGCGGTGACCATCACGGACTGATGGCAGCACATGGAACATCCCTTGCGGCAGGCGGCCGGCTCGGACTCGTCGGCCAGATTGCCCCAGACCTCGCCCATCGTCTTGATGGCGTTCTGTACCAGGGCGTAGAGACTGTCCGGCGTGCGGCTTCGCGAGATGATATCCGCGGTATCTTCATAGATCGCCTGCATCGTCGCCGGTTCGAGCATCCGCTCGGCCAGCTCCTCGGAGTCGACCGCCAGGATTTCATTGAGTGTCGGTTCTTGCTTGAGTGCCTGTGCTTGCATCTGCCTCTATCTCCACCTAACGCAATTCTATGCCGTTAAATGCAAGAAACCTGCCGGTTGCCAGTCAATTCCCGTAACTGGCTGAAATTTATCGAGGAATGACCGTTTATGTTCGGTGGCGGGCGGCAATTTGGCGATGCATCGGCCGTGGCGGTTCCGCTGATCGTCGGACGCCGGAAAAATTTGCCGGGGTCAGGCCGCGAAAAGCAGCGTGCAGATGAAGACCGCGGCGACGATCCCGGCGAAATCCGCTGTCAATCCGGCGGCGAGGGCGTGGCGGATCCGGCGTATCTGCACCGCGCCGAAATAGACGGCGAGGACGTAGAAGGTCGTCTCCGTCGATCCTTGCAAGGTGCTGACCAGGAAGCCGGTGTAGCTGTCGGGACCGATCGCCGGGTCCTGGATGATCGCGCTGAGATAGCCATACGCGCCGGAGCCGGACAACGGGCGCAGCAACGCCATCGGCAGCGCCTCGGCCGGCAGGCCGACAAGCTCCGTCAGGCCGCCGAGCGGGCCGATCAGCAATTCCATCGCGCCGCTCGACCGGAACATGCCGACGGCGACCAGGATGGCGACGAGATACGGGATGATGCGGATGGCGACCTGGAACCCGTCCTTCGCGCCCTCGACGAAGACCTCGTAGATCGGCACCCGGCGCAGGACGCCGAAGCCGAGCAGCGTGACGATCAGACCCGGGATGATCCACGGCGAGATCGCGCGGCCGTACAGGATGGACAACGGGATCAGCGCCAGCACGGCGAGGATGGCCGTCGCCGTGGCCCAGAGCGGATAGGATTCCGCGCCGGAAACGCTGGCCGCCGCGTCGGCGACCGCCTCGTTTTGGGTTTCGACGTCGCCTTCCGGTTTCGCCGCGTCGTCCGCCGCCGTCGCCGCTTCCATGGCGCTGGGTGGGGTCGCCGGCCAATAGCGGCCGTACAGTTTGGCGGCGGTGATGGCGACGATCGTCGAACAGACCGTGGCGAACAGCGTCGTCGGCAGGATCCCGGCGGGATCGTCCGATCCGGCGGCCGCCCGCAGCGCGATGACGCCGGTCGGCAGCACCGTGATGCTCGACGTGTTGATGGCGAGGAACAGCGCCATCGAGTTCGTCGCCGTGCCTTTCACGGGGTTCAGCTTGTCGAGTTCCTGCATCGCCCGGATGCCGAACGGCGTCGCCGCGTTGCCGAGGCCCATGACGTTGGCCGACAGGTTCATGATGATCGCGCCCATCGCTGGATGTTCCGCCGGGACGTCCGGGAACAGCCGCACCATGATCGGCCGCATCAGCCGCGCGATGATGGTCAGCAACCCGCCCGCCTCGGCGACCTTCATCAGGCCGAGGAACAGCGCCATCACGCCGATCAGGCCGAGCGCCAGCGTGACCGAGCCTTTCGCCGCCTCGATGGTGCCGGTCGACAGGACGTCCATCGGCGTCGGCTCGCCCGCGGCATACGGGACGGCGATCTGCCGATACCCCGCGATCAGGAAGGAAACGAACACGATGGCGAAGAAGATGACGTTCAAGAACCGACCTTTCGCGCCGAAGTCCGGACCCCGGTCGCCGCGACGCCTTGTCGTGGGCCGCGCCGATGGGTAAGAAGGACGAGCCAACAATACAGGCATAGAAAGGAAAAGAAACAATGAAGGGTCCGCTCACCGGCTTGGTTGTGTTCGACCTGACGCGCATTCTCGCGGGGCCGCACTGTACGCAGATTCTTGGCGACCTGGGCGCCGAGGTGATCAAGATCGAGCGGCCCGGCGTCGGCGACGACACCCGCAATTTCGCGCCGCCCTACCTGCCGCTGCCCGACGGCGCGGACAGCGAGGAAAGCGCCTATTTCGCGGGGACGAACCGGAACAAGCGGTCGATGACGCTGAACCTCAGCGATCCGGAAGGACAGGACATCGCCAAACGCCTCGTCGCCAAGGCCGATATCCTGGCCGAGAATTTCAAGACCGGCACGCTCGCGAAATACGGCCTCGGCTATGACGACCTGAAGACGGCGCATCCGCGCCTGATCTACTGTTCGGTCACCGGCTTCGGCCACACCGGCCCCTATGCGGCGCGCCCGGCCTATGATGCCTTGATCCAGGCGATGGGCGGGGTGATGAGCTTGACCGGCGAGCCGGCGGGCGAGCCGATGAAGGTGGGCGTGTCGATCGCCGACCTGATGTCCGGCATGTATGCGGCCGTGGCGATCCTCGCCGCCGTCCGCCACCAACAGCTCACCGGCGAGGGGCAGCATCTCGACATCAGCATGCTGGACGCGCATGTCGCCTGGCTCGCCAACCAGGGCATGAACTACCTGGCGACTGGCGAAAACCCCGACCGCCTGGGCAACCAGCACCCGAACATCGTGCCCTATCAGGTGATGCCGTCGGCGGACGGCTATTTCGTGCTGTCGGTCGGCAACGACCCGACCTTCGAGCGGTTCTGCAAGGTGGCGGGCTGCGAGAATTTGCTGGACGACGACCGCTTCAACACGGCGGTCGCACGCGTGCGCAACCGGGACGCCGTGACCGAGACGTTGAACGGGATCACCCGCGCGAAGCCGTCGGCCTGGTGGATCGAAAACCTGGAGAAGCACAAGATCGGCTGCGGCCCGATCAACGAATTGAGCGACGTGTTCGACGACCCGCAGGTCAAGGCGCGCGAGATGGTGATCGAGATGGACCACCCGGCGACCGGCGGCCGCCCGGCCAAGCTGATCGCCAGCCCGATCAAGATGTCCGGCACCCCGGTCAGCTACCGCCAATCCCCGCCGACCCTGGGCCAGCATACCGAAGACCTGCTCGGCGAGTATCTCGGGATGGATGCGGCCGCGGTGGAGGATCTGCGGTCGCGCGGGGTGGTGTAGGCCGGCACTTTCCAGAGTGCTGATCTCCCCCGGTGTGATCCAACCTTGCATCTGGTGTTGCTGTAGGCCCGCACTTTCCAGAGTGCTAATCTCAAGATCGTCGGCGAGGCGATCGCATTGGAGTTGCTGTAGGCCCGCACTTTCCGGAGTGCTAATCTCGCTAGGGACGAAGTTACGGATTGCGCGAGGTTGCTGTAGGCCCGCACTTTCCAGAGTGCTAATCTCGGACACGGCATTTCAAATCCAGTACCGTCGTTGCTGTAGGCCCGCACTTTCCAGAGTGCTAATCTGCGAACAACACGCTGACGAAACTGCTTTTCGTTGCTGTAGGCCCGCACTTTCCAGAGTGCTAATCTGTTTGGCAGTTTTGAGGTTGTGAACTTGTAGTTGCTGTAGGCCCGCGCTTTCCAGAGTGCTAATCTAGACCGAGCGCGGCACCAGCCACACCATCAGTTGCTGTAGGCCCGCGCTTTCCAGAGTGCTAATCTGGATTTCATCATCAAGGTTCGGCCCACGACGTTGCTGTAGGCCCGCGCTTTCCAGAGTGCTAATCTGAGCGGGAGAGCGTGGGCCAGACCTATTGGGGTTGCTGTAGGCCCGCGCTTTCCAGAGTGCTAATCTTCGCGGCAGACCAGCTTGGTGGACGATCCCGTTGCTGTAGGCCCGCGCTTTCCAGAGTGCTAATCTCCCATCAGTTCTCTCCCTTGACCCTAACCAGTTGCTGTAGGCCCGCGCTTTCCAGAGTGCTAATCTCCATGCCTTATAAGAAAGGAAGGCGAAAGAGTTGCTGTAGGCCCGCGCTTTCCAGAGTGCTAATCTGAGGACCTGTCGGACAACGAACGGGTGTTTGTTGCTGTAGGCCCGCGCTTTCCAGAGTGCTAATCTCGTGCCGAACCGTGGGCGTGGGCGCCCGCCGTTGCTGTAGGCCCGCGCTTTCCAGAGTGCTAATCTGCGATGACGGTAGGATGTCCGGCTTGGCCAGTTGCTGTAGGCCCGCGCTTTCCAGAGTGCTAATCTTCGACAGCCGGCCGCCCTTCTCGTCTTCGGGTTGCTGTAGGCCCGCGCTTTCCAGAGTGCTAATCTGAACCGTAACTTGCACCGCGCCGGCCCGCGGTTGCTGTAGGCCCGCGCTTTCCAGAGTGCTAATCTTCAGGCCATGAGCTTGAGTTTGCTGGAAGCGTTGCTGTAGGCCCGCGCTTTCCAGAGTGCTAATCTGTTACGTCGGTGATGCCGTACTGCTGGGATGTTGCTGTAGGCCCGCGCTTTCCAGAGTGCTAATCTGCGGCTGTCGGATGCTCATGTGGTGTATTCGTTGCTGTAGGCCCGCGCTTTCCAGAGTGCTAATCTCACCCTTAGTGAGCGGGCTGCGTTTCTTGGGTTGCTGTAGGCCCGCGCTTTCCAGAGTGCTAATCTGCCGTCGATCAATTGGAAGTTCGCGATTGCGTTGCTGTAGGCCCGCGCTTTCCAGAGTGCTAATCTTACGGCCCTCGGTCATGGACTCGATAATGAGTTGCTGTAGGCCCGCGCTTTCCAGAGTGCTAATCTTCGCCTCGATAACGCTCGACACCTGAGCGCGTTGCTGTAGGCCCGCGCTTTCCAGAGTGCTAATCTAGTTTCCGGCATACACAGCGGTATCCATACGTTGCTGTAGGCCCGCGCTTTCCAGAGTGCTAATCTCGTTATCTGGCCGTCCCGCCACCCTGCACAGTTGCTGTAGGCCCGCGCTTTCCAGAGTGCTAATCTGTCGTTTGTGGATCAGAACATCCTCGGCATGTTGCTGTAGGCCCGCGCTTTCCAGAGTGCTAATCTAGACCCGAAAACAATCCATTGAAAAATGGTCGTTTTCGGGTCTTTTGACGACGCGGTAAATGGTCATCAGAACAGCGTCAATTGGCCGTTACGGGCGGAATTTTCACTGCGACTTCCGAGATGGACAATGTTGCCGAATTGCTTGTCGGTAATGGTCAAGACTTTTACTTTTCCTTCCTGCGGCACTTTGGCTCTGATTTTCCCGATTACCGCTTCCGCGCGTTCCTTGCTGGAACAATGGCGCGCATACACGGAAAGTTGCACCATTTCGAAGCCCAAATCCAACAGATGGTTTCGAAACCTGGTCGCGTCCTTGCGTTGGCCCTTTGTGACAACGGGCAAGTCGAAGAAGGCGAACACCCACATCAGCCGATATCCGCTAAGAATGGTCATCGTAAAGCGCGGCGAAAGACAAGTCGCTGGGAAAGTCGGGAAACGCCAGGTTCTTTGCGCTGCCGTCCATCACATAGACGTAGGACAAGGCGGTGTCGCACATCGCGGTGAACAGGGTCGTGACGCCCCGTGGGCCCGGGATGTCCATCGCGGTCATGGCGGCAAGCGTTCGTTTGGTGTCCGGCGTAACGTCGGACCTGTTGCGCGCCGCCAGCCCATGCACGATCAGGTCGCAGATCGGACGGTACGGCTCCATGAAATCGTCGACCAGACACATCGGGTTCGTGGGACCCGCGTGATTGAGACCCAATGTCGGATGCAGGCCCGCACCCAAAACAGCGCGGGCCATGCAACTTCGGATGATTGCGTAACCGTAGTTCAACAAGCCGTTCAGCCCGGGCTCTTCCTGGCGGCGGGTGAAATCGGGTCCCAACAGGGCGGGCCAGTAAAACCGGGCCGCCTGTGCTTCCATGTTATCCGGATCGCCCGACCGCACTTTCGCCCGCAGTCGATCAAGACGGCGCATCGCCCGTTGGGCGTCGGCCGTCCCGGCGCGGTCGAGCGTTTTTATTTGGGCATCGATTTTCGCGCGCACGATCGACGCCCACAGGCGTTTCCGGAGCGGGCGTTTGCACTCGAATTGCAGCCGGAAGCGGTGGCTCTGCGCCACATTGCCGTCGACCGGAAGCATCATCGATACCGGCGTGAAGTTTCGCCCGCAAACGCAAAACCCGATCCCCAGTTCGGCGAATTTGGCGAGCAGATTGGTGGAATGAGTCGTTCCATGGCCGCTGACGACAACGCCGAGGATTTCATCCAGCGGCACCAAGCCGAGGGTTTCGCCCTGGTGCGATACCTTCATGAACCCGCGATGCAGCGACAGGTGTCTGGCCGATTCCGCGATCTCGACGATTTGCCCTAGCATGACGCGCCGCCGCTACGGTTGCGGCGCGAAATCAATCCCGCCGGGCTGACATGGACGAAAACGGCGTGCGCTTTTTCCAGGGCGGACGGACTTCTGGTAACGAACTCAAATGCGTCATCCTTGCCACGGGCGCGATGATCCACATTGGCTTCATTGTGAGGCGCCAATGTAATCTTGCCCTTTGAAATCTTCTGCACCCGCATGATGAGGCGCGCGCCGCCGGCATCGAGTTCGATCATGTCTTGCCGCCGCAGGCGCATGACGAGCCGCGTCGTTGGATGTCGTTTCCGCCATTCGGGCAGGAAATTTTTTTGGTTCGCATCGAAGGTCGAAACGATCTCGCCGTCCCACTTGCCGGTCTTCGGGTTCAGGTAGATGTCGTAATAGGCGTTGCTGTCGCCCTTGTAGCCCTTGTAGACGCGCCCGCGCGCGTCGCGGATCGGCACGACGGAGAGGTTTTCCAGAATCCGAAGACGGCGTATGCCGCGCGCGCCGCACCACCCGGCGACGAGGGCGCTGATCTCCGTTTCGGGCTGCCCCTCGATCTCCCGCAGCAGCGCGCCGCGAATGTCGCCGCCTCGAATTGCGTCGACCGTCTTGCGGGTCTTGATCGCGTCGACGCCGATGCGGCGGACGACCGTGCTCACGCCTTTTTCGTTGGCGGGCGTCACGACGCCATAGGCGGTTTCGTTGTGGAGTTGGCCTTGGTCCTTTTGTCGCCTGCGGTGCGACACGACGATTTCCGCTATGCTGTCCTTCACCGCATCGCGGAATCCGTCCCACGGATCGATTCCCTCCGGGAATAACCGCGCCAAGTCCATGTCTTCCGCGCGGCGCGCTTCGCGCGAGACTTTTTGCAGCATCGAACGGTTCGTCATGGCGATGACGATGGCGTCAATGGCATGGTGGCGGTGGTCGTCGCGAAGCTTGCGCGCGGGACGCTCGGCCTCTTCCAGGTTGTGGCCGCGCAGAATGCCGTTGAGGCCCCAAAAGCCGCGCAACAGGGCCGTGAGATGGCCGGTAACGACCCAAATCCTGTTTTTCTCGGCCACGCATTCGAGATACTCGCGCGCGATCCGCGCGATGTAGCGCGTATCGTTCAATTGGCGGGCGAGGAAGTCGTTCTCGCCCTCGAAGCGTTGCATCGCGTCGGGCCAGAACCGCCACCGTTTCCGGTAGCGCAGATCGCCCGCGCGCGCGACGATATCGTCCCATGGATATCCGTCCGGGCTGTTGCCGAAGGCTTCGTGCGGCGTACGGTTGCCCTTGTCGCGGTTCGCCTGACGCGTG
>JANQKC010000028.1 GCA_028281325.1 Alphaproteobacteria bacterium | reverse complement strand
CGAAAGATGATCGTCCAGCTCAACGCCATCATCAGAGATCAGCAACCATACAAACTAAACGAGACATAAACACAGTTGCTGAGCTTGTCGAAGGATGGCATCGGTTCCGACATCCGTCCTCATGCTTCGACAAGCTCAGCATTAGGTAACGAGGGAGATGCGAAATGAACGGACCTCATCCTGAGCTTGTCGAAGGATGGCGTCGACTCCGAAATCCATCGTCATGCTTCGACGGGCTCAGCATGAGGGTTTTTCGGAAGCTTGGTCCTCATCCTGAGCTTGTCGAAGGATGTATCGGCGGGCGCAACTGGATTCCCGCGTCCGCGGGAATGACGGCAGATAGACTGTTCCCCTTGGTATGTCACTCCCGCGAAAGTGGGAGTCCATGGGACTCTCAAAACGAACCAATTCGAACATCGAAACGCACAAAAGGAACAAGGCATGAGTGGGACGGCGGATAACTACGCGCGGCGGATGACCGGCGGCGAGGCTTTGGCGGAAATGCTGAAGGCGCATGGCGCGGACCGGATGTTCGGGATGGGCGGCTTTCAGCTCTTGCCGTTCTACGAGGCCGCGCGCGCCCTCGGGTTGCAGCACACGTTGATCAACGACGAGCGCTGCGGCGCTTTCGCCGCCGACGCCTATGCCCGCGTCACCGGACGCCCCGGCGTCTGCGACGGGACGCTCGGCCCCGGCGTGACCAACCTGATCACCGGCATGACGGAGGCCTTGAACGCGGGTATCCCAATGATCGTGCTGGCCGGCGACACCAACCGGCTGCACGCCTGGAAGAACATGACGCAGGAATGCCGGCAGGTGGACATCCTGACGCCTGCGTCGAAGGAACTGCTCCGCATCGAGGACGCCACGCGTATTCCCGAATTGGTGCGCCGCGCCTTTGCGCTGGCGACCGGCGGGCGGCCCGGGCCGGTCGTGCTCGACGTGCCGGAGGATATCTGCCACGCCGAGTTGGAGTTTGCCGCCGACGAATTCTGGGTGGACGACGCGCATCGGTCGATCCCGGGACAGCGCACGCGCCCGGCGGCCGATGATTTGGCGCGGGCCGCGGCGATCCTGGGTAAGGCGAAGCGGCCGCTGATCCTGGCCGGCGGCGGGGTTCACCTGTCCTATGCGCACGAAGCGCTGCAGGAATTGGCGGAGACGCTGAACATCCCCGTCGCGCATACGATGAGTGGCAAGGGCGGGATCGCCTGCACGCATCCGCTGTCCGCCGGTCTCTACGGCCGCTATTCGCGGATCGCAAACGACCTGATCGAGAAGTCGGATTGTCTACTAGTAGTAGGCGGGAAGCTCGGCGAGATTCCCACGAAGCGTTTCGCGCTGATGCCGGCGGGCGTGCCCCTGATCCATCTGGACATTCTGGAGGAAGAGATTGGCCGCACCACCCGCACAGAAGTGGGGCTGTGGGGCGACGCGCGCGAAGGACTGACGGACCTGTTGGCCGAACTGTCCGACAGCGCCACGGGCCAGCGCACCATGCGCCAGGACTATGTCGCCGAGGTGCCGGTGCGGATGGAGAAGTGGAAGACCGAGGCGGCGGACCGGCTGAACTCCGCCGAGAGTCCGATCAACATGGCGCGCATGCTGAACGAGCTGAACAAGGTGATGCCCGCGGAATCGGTGCTGGTCGCTGACGGCGGCTTCGCCGGGCATTGGACCGGTTTCCTCTACGACACCAAGCTGGCGGGCCGCACCTACATCGCCGACCGGGGCATGGCCTCGATCGGCTATGGGCTGCCGGGCTCGATCGGCGCGCAACTCGGCGTGCCGGACCGTCCGGTCGTCGGCATCACCGGCGACGGCGGATTCAACATGGCGATCGGCGACTTGGAAACCGCGCTGCGCACCAAGGCGGGCTGCACGATTTGTGTCGTCAACAACGCGGCGTCCGGCTATGTGAAGGCGCTGCAGCATGCCATGTATGACGGCAAGTACCAGTCGAGCGACCTGGTCGAGATGGATTACGCCAAGATCGCGGACGCCTTCGGCTGCACCGGCATCCGCGTCGAGGACCCCGAGGATCTTGGCAAGGCGATCCAGACCGGCATTGAGGAGACCGACCGCCCGACCGTGATCGACATGATCGTCACCCGCGACCCGGCCAAGATGCTGCCCGCCGTGGACAGCCGCGTGCTCAAGGTCGAGAAGGGCGACCGGCCGGTTTAGGCGGGCGGTCTAACCGTCCCAAATCTCACCCAGCGCGCGGGCGAAGTTGCCGCCGAGATAGGCGGCGATATCCGCGTCCTTCCAGCCGCGTGCGACCAAGGCTTCGGTGACGGCAGGCAACTTGGCATGGGAATTCGCCGCTTCGATGTAGCGTGCCGGAATATCGTGGCCGAAGGCGTCGCCGTAGCTGGAGATGCCGGTCCACAGCCGGCGGTTCGCGGCTTCGTAGGCGGTTTTCCGGAGGTCGCGCGACGCCGGCAGGTCGGTGCCGAAGCCGACATGGTCGATGCCGACAAGGTCGACGATGTGTTCCACATGCCGGACGAAATCGTCCACCGTGGGGCGGCGGGTCACGTCGCCGTCCCAGAGCATCGGTCCGTAGACGCTGGCGCCGATCACGCCGCCGGTCTCGGCGATGGCCTTGATCACGTCGTCGGACTTGTTGCGCACCAAATCGGTCAACGCCCTGGCGTTGGCGTGGGTCGCCAGCACCGGCTTCTCGCTCAATGCGATGGCGTCGAGCGAGGTGCGGTGTCCCACGTGGCTGAGGTCAATGGCGATGCCGAGGTCGTTCATCGCCTTTACCGCCTCGCGGCCCAAGACGCTGAGCCCGGAATCCTCTGTCTCCAGGCAACCGTCGCCGAGCGCGTTGCGGTAGTTGTAGGTGATCTGCATGACGCGGACGCCCAGCCGATGGAACAGTTCCAGCCGGTCGAGTCGGTCGCCCATGGGACGCATGTTCTGCCAGCCCATGATGAGGCCGATCTGTCTGGCTTGCTTGGCCGTTTGCAGATCGGCGGCGCGCTCGATCAGCCGCCATTCTGACTTCGGTTCTTTGAGTGCGGCGAGCCACCCGGCGATGCGGTCGCAGGTCTCGGCATACTCCGCCTCGAAATTGGTAATGGTGACGTTCAGCGCGTCGACGCCGCCGGTGCGCAAGTCGCCCGTGTAGCCGTCGCTGTAGTAGGACAGGCCGTCGATGACGAGGCCGTTTTGTTGGATTTCCGCGGCGGTGGACACGATCGGGTCTCCTTATTCTTGTTATGCGGCCGCTTGCGCGATGGCGGCGACGAGGCCCTTTGCCGTCATGCCGGCCGTGCCGCCCAGGCGGATCGCGGTTTCGTTGAGGTGCGTGACGATACCGTCCTCGTAGGTCGAGCGCGCGTCGCCGATGCGGGCGCTATCGTGCGACACGGTCGCCCCGGCGATCCCGCGCGCGTCGAGGGCGGGCAGGCGGCTGGTCCCGGCGTCGTCGATCCCGATGCCCGCGTCGTTGTAGAGCGCGGCGATCACGTCGTGTTTGATTGCGGTTTCCGGTTTGCCGCCGAGCAATTGCCCGTGCGAGCCGGTGACCAGGATGCGGTCGCGGTCCTCCGGCGTCACCAGGGAATTCGAATCGATTCCCCAAACCTCCGGCTGGCCGGGTTCGGTGGCCAACAGGAATCGCGCTTCCTGTTTCTCCGGCGGATCGATGTCGGGGATCGGGGCGTTCTGAAGGCAAGCGGCGGCGTCGGCGCAGGCCATGCCGACCATGCAGCCCGCCGCCAGCGCATGCGCATTGGCGTGGCTGATCACGCCCCGGCGCATCATGTCGGCCCCGTCGCCGATCCGTGCCGACGTATGCGCGACGGTCGCCGCCGCCATGCCCATCTCGTCGAGATAGCCGAGCCCGCCGATCCCGGCCTCGTCCTTGCCGACGCCCGCATCGTTGAGGATGACGCCGCGCAGCCGCCCCAGCGCGGCCAGATAGGTCGCGTAGACGCCGCCATGCGATCCGGCGACGAGAACCTGGCCGCGAAAGCTGTCGTCCAGGCGGGTGATGCTGTCGAGAACGAGCGGGGAAGTCATGGCGGCTACCGTATCCGACGCAGCGTCGCATGGCGATCGATGTCGCCGTTGCGGTAGGTCGCATCGAGCGTTTGGTCGTCGCGGCGCGTGTATGTCACGGTCACGTTGTCGAACGGCGTTATCGTGAGCGTTCCGTCCGTGACGGTGCCGGAGAGCGTTTTCGATCCTCCCTTATGGGCGTCAAGGGCGTCCGAGGGCGCCCAGGCATAGATCGATTGGGCGGTGTCGCCGACGACCGAGTCCACGACCAGCGTATGCGGCTGTTTATTGTCCCAGCGCCCCATCCATGTGCCCACGAAGCCGTTCTTGTCGCCGGGCACGGGTTTTTCGAGATTGGACTCCAAGGGCGGGTCGGTGCGGGTAAATTTTCCGCTGAACTCGACCTCCATCGCGTCGACCTTACCCCGTTTGCCGATGCGGAAGGTGATCAACCGATCGCGTAGCGCAGGCGTGCGGAAGTCGGCGTTGAAGGTGTCGTAATGCCAATGGCCGAGGTCGCCGATCACCCGGTCATTCCGGGTAACCACGAGCCCGTCGCCGTCCGGCCAGACGTCGAGAGGGCCGTAGATCGGGCTGTCGTAGAACCCGACATATCCGGACAGCGGCATCGAGGGGCGGGTACCGCTTTTTTGCTCGGCCAGAGCCTCGGCGCGGCGTTCCTTACGGCTGGCTCGATGAGTTTCGCTCCATTCCAGGAATTTGCCGGACCAATCGGTCGCCGGGGCGTCGAGATAGGCGTCGAAGATTCGATACATCAGTGCCGAGGGCAGGCTCGACCGGCCGCGGTTGCTCAACGCCACCATGCCGAGGTCGAGGTCGGGCATCAGCGCGAGATGCGCGGACATGCCGTCCAGCCGTCCGCCGTGATACAGCATTTTCCGGCCGCGATAGTCCTGCATGTACCAACCGAGGCCATAGGCCCGAAGGTTGGATTGCGGAATATACTCGCGCCGGGTCTCGGAAACACCGATAACGGTCTGCGCCCGATGCATCTCGGCGATGTCCTCCGTGCGGAGAATGGATTGGCCTTCGTGTTTGCCGTCCGCCAGCAGCAGTTGGATCCATTTCGCCAGATCCGCCGCGCTCGAATTGATCGAGCCCGCCGCGCCGATGTTGTCGACGTTGAGCCAATCGATCGGCCGGTATTCGCCATCGACAAGGGCATGCGGGGTCGCCGCGTTGGGCGGCAGGTCCCTGATGGATGTCGAACTGTTGGTCATGCCGAGCGGTTTGAAGAACCGATCCATGACGAACTTGTCCCAGGTCGTATCCGCCGCCGCGCCAACCGCTTCGCCGGCGGCGGTGAACATGAGGTTCTGATAGCCGAAATGGGATCGAAGCGGCGATTTTTGTTCCAGATGCCGCGCGCGTCGCAGCACTTCGGCCCGGTCGAAGTCCGAGTAATACCAGATCATGTCGCCCCGATGCGCGCCGCTGCGGTGGGACAGCAGGTCGCGCAGCCGCATGTCCCGCGTGGCGTAAGAATCGTGAAGCCGGAAATCCGGTAGATGGTCGATCACGCGGTCATCCCACCGCATCTTTCCATCCGCGACCAGCGTCGCGACGGCGGCCGAGGCAAAGGTCTTGGTGATCGAGGCGGCCGCGAAAACGGTGTTCGCGTCGACCGCTTCCGTGCCGCCGAGACGGCGTAGGCCGTAGCCCTTGGCGAGGACGACCTTGCCGTCCTTAATTATCGCCAGCGCGAGGCCGGGCGTTTTCCAGTCCCGCATGGCCGCCTCGACATAGGCGTCGAGGCCGGACAGGCGCGTCTCCGCCGCCCACGCCGCGCCGGAGAGCTGGATCAAGACGCCTGCCAAGAGCGCGCGAAAGAGCCGTGATGCCGTCATGAAACCTCCAATTCGGGATCATGATATAGTAGGGCAACCCTAAAAACAGCGTCGCCGCGCAGGAGAAAAATATGGGCATTTCCGCTGATATCGCCGAGCTGATCGTCAAGGCCCGCGTCGAGGACTTGGATGAGGCGGTGTTGCACTGGGCCAAGGTCGGCCTGATCGACTACACGGGCTGCACCCTTGCCGGGTCGACCGAGCCCAGCGGCAAGATCGCCGACGTGGTGGTCGGCGGGCGCGACCAGCCCGGGCCGAGCCTCATCTTCGGGTCCAATGCGCGCACCACGCCGTTGAACGCGGCGCTTATCAACGGTACCGCGTCGCACGCCCAGGATTTCGACGACTGCAACAACACCATCGGCGGCCACCCGTCGGCGCCGATCCTGCCGGCGCTGATCGCTCTGGGTGAGCAGCTTGGCGCGAGCGGCCGCGATCTGATCCTGGCCTATGTCATCGGCTTCGAGACGGAAACCAGCATCGCCCGTAGCGTGCATTTCCATCACTACGAGAAAGGCTGGCATCCGACGGCGACGATGGGCGTTTTCGGCTCGACCGCCGCTTGTTGCAAGTTGATGGGCCTCGACGCGGAGACGACGGCGGGCGCGTTGCAGATCGCCGTGTCGTTGGCCTCCGGCGTGAAGTCGAACTTCGGCACGATGGTGAAACCGCTGCATGTGGGGCATTGCTCGCGCAACGGGCTGTTCGCCGCGATGATGGCCAAGGAGGGGTTCACCTCCAGCCCGGTGGCGTTCGAGCACAAGCAGGGCTTCTTCGAGGTCTTCAACGGGGCCGGCAACTATCATCCCGAAAAGATTTTCGAGCATTGGATGAAACCGTTCGACATCGTCGAGCCCGCCATCGCGGTTAAGCAATATCCCTGTTGCGGCAGCACGCATCCGGCGGTGGACGCGATGATCAACCTCGTCGAGCGCGAAGGGCTGACGCCCGAGATGGTCAAGCGTGTCGAGTCATGGACCCATCCGCGCCGCTTGGCGCATACCGATCGGCCGGACCCGCAAAGTCCCCTCGACGCCAAGTTCAGCGTCCAATACGTGGTGGCGCGGGCGTTGATGCACGGCAAGGTCGTCTTGCCGCATTTCGACGATACGGCCTATCTCGACAAAGATGTTCGCGCGGTCATGGAGAAGGTCGACGCCGCGCCGCATCCGGAGATGCTGAACGACGACAACGGCTATCTGGGCGCCGAGGTCCGGGTGGAATTGATGGACGGGCGGGTGCTGTCGGAACGGGTGAAACAGGCGCGGGGCCGGGGCTCGGTCGACCCGCTGCCGATGGACAAGCTGCGCGGCAAGTTCGAGAACTGCGCGGCGCTGGTCTTGCCGGCGGACCGCATCGCGGCCCTGTACGACGTGATCGACAACTTCGTGGCGTTGTCCGACGTCAACGCCTTCACGGCGGCGACCGAGACCGTCAGCGACGCCGCGGCGTCGGCGGCGGAGTGACGGATCATGTCGGCAACCTTATCCAAACTCGACGTGGTTCCCTCCGGCGCGGCGCTGGGCGCGGACATCGTCAATCTCGACATTGGGTCGGCGGGCGACGAAGACATCGCGGCGGTGCGCGCCGCGTGGCTGGAGCATCTGGTCCTGCGCATTCGGGGCCAAAAGTTCGGCGATGCGGAACACTTGGCGTTCGCGCGGCGGTTCGGGCCGCTGGACATCGCGCCGAACACGCGCTTTTCCGGGGAAGCCTGGAAGCCCGAGTATCCGGAGATGAGCCGGATATCAAACATCAAGATCGACGGCAAAGCGACCGGGTCGTTGGGCAACAGCGAACTCGTCTGGCACACCGACATGTCCTACCTGGAGGAACCGCCGACCGGCAGTCTGCTGCATGCGTATGAAGTGCCGGAGGCGGGCGGCGACACCAAATTCCTGAACATGTATGACGCGCTGGAGGCGTTACCCGCCGAATTGCGCACGGTGATCGAAGGTCGGCAGATCAAGCATGACCAGACGCACAATAGTTCCGGCGCATTGCGCAAGGGACTGGAGGGTGTCGAAATCAACGATGTGACGAAGATTCCCGGCGCGGTGCACCCGATCATCCGCACCCATCCGGAAACCGGCCGCAAGGCGCTCTACCTGGGCCGCCGGGCGCGGTCCTATCTCGTCGGCCTGCCGGTCGGCGAGAGCGAGGAGGTGCTGGATGCACTGTGGGATCACGCGACGGGCAATCCGGCCTTTCAATGGGCGCAGCAATGGCAGCCGGACGATCTGATCATGTGGGATAACCGTTGCGTCATGCATTGCCGGGACGGTTTCGATCCGAATGGCCGGCGCTTGATGCATCGAACGGTCATCCTGGGCGATCGGCCGTACTAGCTATCCGTTCAGCGCAATAACGGTACCGGGCAAGCCTTGCGAGAGGCGTTGACTGTACAGGCGGCACAGAGGGTCCTTCGGGGCGATCGCCGCCGCGCGGGCGATTTCCTCGGTCGCAATGGCGTCTTCCCGTTGGATCAGCCTGAAGGCGCGGATATAGGCCTCCAGTTCCGACGTGTCGCTCTGGCTCTCCGGAAGCGGTTCGAGCGCTTCGACCGAATCCGCAATCCCGGGCCATCGCAGACGGCCGACCGGACGGAAGATGACGTCGGTCGCCGCGCGCGCCGTCGCGGCGCTGGCGCAAATGCGTGTGCCGAGTTCGGCGTTGGCCAGCGCGAGGCGGTCGGCCTGCTCGACGGCCTCGCCGTAGGCGCCGTAAGCGAAAGCGGCGTCCCCGCCGAAATTACCGACCAGGGAATCCCCGCTATGCACGCCGATCAGGGTTTCGCCGATCCTGCCGGCGTTGGTCATGCGCCGTTCCCGATACCCTTCGGCAAAAGTGTCGATTTCCAAAGCGCATCGGACGGCTTGGCTCGGCGCATCGCCCTGGTGGAGCGGCGCGCCGAATAGGGCGACGACCTTGTCCGCGTCGATCCGTTGCAGGATGCCTCCATGGGCCTTCACCGCATTCCCGATTCCCGCGGTATACGCGCTTTGTACGGAGACGAGTTCGGTCGGCGGCAGGGAGTCCGCGAGGGACGCGAAATCGGCGTGCCGCGCGACCAGGATGGTCACGGCGCGGGTTTCGCCGTCCAACGTGACGGTGTCCGATGCCTGGGCGATTTGCCGTGCGACGTCGGCGGACGCGACGGCGGCAAACGCCGTGCGCAGGGAATCCCGTTTGTCCTGCGCGAATCGTTGCACCGCCGCGCGCGTGAGGGCATATGCTGCAAGGCATCCCAGGATTGGCATCGCCACGGGTATTGCGGCGCGCGTCCACTGGAACACCGCGAGCGAGAAGACCACGAAGCCTAAAACCGTGCCGACGATCGCGCCGACCCGGGCAATCGGCCCAACGGTGATCAAGGCCAGCAGACTGCCGAAGGTGCAGAGGGCGAAAGCCACCAACAGGACGGTCAATTCTTTGGATCGGGGCAGGTGCCGGGCTTCCAGCAACTGCGATACCGCATGCGCCTGGACCTGCACGCCGGGCATGCGGTCTTCCGGCGGCGCATGGAGCCATCCGCCGGGGACGCGATGCCGGTCCCGGCCGTTGAGGTCGAGTCCGATCAGCACGACCTTGTCGGCGAACCATTTCGCCGGCAGGTCGACGGCCTTATGCGCCGGGATGGTCAGGAAAGGCCGTGCGCCCAAGTTGGGCACGCCATGATAAGCGAGCCGCCGGCGGTCCGCGCGGGACAGGTTCAGTACCTCGGCCAGCTTTGCTGTGAAACTGGCGTTCCACACACCGTCGACCGATGTGCCGGGCGTCATGCTGCGAACCGCGCCGCCCCAGCCGTCCTTGCCGAGCAGGGCGAGGCCGGACCGAAGCCCGTGCGTGTAGTGCCGCTCGAAATCCCGCTGTTGTGGCGTCAAAGCCTCGTCGGGCGCCGCGGTGGCGACGACAAGGGGCACCGGCAAGGACCGCATGATGGTGAAGAGTCGGCGATCCTTATCGGGCTCGGTCGCCTCGGTGAGCGGTAGGTAGAGGCCGATCGCTTGCGGGCCCGACACCGACAGTGTCTCAAGCAGGTCGGCGAGCAGGCCGCGGTCGATTGGGCGGCGATAGGGAAAACCGCTGACCGTTTTTTCATCGATCGCGATCACGACGATTCGGGCATCCCGCGGTTCGGCGCGGGGCATCAGGGCGCGCCGGGCGTCTTCGGCCCAATATTCGACGGTGCGGGGAAACGAGAAGCTATAGGGGAGAAAGAACGCGCCCAACGTCGTCAATGCTATGGTCGCCAGCGCGCTCAGGATAAAGTGTTGGTTCGCGAATCGTGTCATGGTCGGGCTGCGATGCGCATTCTCTGTTTCTTTCGACTCCATGCTACGGTCGCATCCGTTCCCTAAAAATTAACAATATCCAGCATTTAGGGGATGTTCTTGAAAATTGCCGGAAACTTTTGCCGGTGATTTCAGTCTGTTGCGGCGAGCGCTCACGCGATACCTTCGGGCTACGGAGATTTCTGGCCACGAGCCGACAACAGGGTGGGGATATGATTACCGTATATGGCATCAAGAATTGCGACACGTGCCGAAAAGCGCTGAAATGGCTTGAGGCGGAGGGCGTCGACGCGCGGTTTCACGATTTTCGCGTCGACGGTCTCGATCAGACGGCGCTGCAACGCTGGTTGGCGGCGGTGGGGTGGGAATCGCTTCTGAACCGTCGCGGGACCACGTGGCGCAAGCTTCCCGACAGCGACAAGCAGAATGTCGACGCACCATCGGCCGAAGCGTTGATGCTGGCCAACCCGACGTTGATCAAACGGCCCGTATTCGATCTCGACGGCGACTACGCCGTCGGGTTCAAGGCGGAGCAGCAGGACTGGATACGCATGAAGACATCGTAACCCCGGCATCAACCGGGCCAATCGAGACACCGAACGCATAACAAGAAGGAAGGACGCAAGATGGATTGCAGAATGGATGGACGTGTGGCGCTGATCACCGGCAGCAGCCGGGGCTTGGGCCGGGCGATGGCGCTGAAATTCGCCGAATCCGGCGCGCATGTGTGCGTGACCGGTCGGCGCGCGGACGTGTGCGAGGAAACCCGCGCCGAGGTCGACGCCGCCGGCAGTGGTAAGGTCCTCGCGTGCCCGGCCGATGCCGGCAAGGCGGAGGATATCGAGCGGCTCGTCGCGACCTGCGAAAAGGAACTCGGGCCCATCGACATTCTGATCAACAACGCGGGCACGTCCCGCCGCATGCCGTTCGTCGAGATTACCGATGAGTTGTGGCGCGAGGATTTGGAACTCAAGCTGTTCGGCGCGATTCGGACGATGCGCCTGACCTTCCCGGGCATGTGCGAGCGCAAATGGGGCCGCATCATCAATGTGCTGAACACCGGCGCGAAGGCGCCGCCTGCGGGCGGTGCGCCGACGGCCGTCTCCCGCGCGGCGGGCATGGCGCTGACCAAGGCGATGGCGGGCGAAGGCGCGCCGCATAACGTGCTGGTCAACGGGCTTCTGGTCGGGCGGATCGAAAGCGACCAGTGGCGGAATCGCTGGGAAGCGACCGACAAATCCGAGAGTTACGAGTCCTACCTGGACGATATGGCGAAGGACCTGAAGCTGCCGATGGGGCGTCTCGGCACCGCCGAGGAATTCGCGAACATGGCGTGTTTCCTGTGCTCGGACGCCGGCTCGTATATCAACGGCGTCGCCATCAATGTGGACGGCGGCATGAGCCCGGTCGTCTAACACCGCAATGAAGATCAAGGGACCCTGGTCGGAAGCTGACATTGACCGGTATCTGACAAGCGCCGTCATTCCGATGCGCCTGTCGGCGCTCGGTGGGAGCGGCTGGCCGGTGGTCCTTTCATTGTGGTTTCGCTGGCGGGACGGCGCGCTCTGGTGTGCGTCCAACCCGCAGTCGCGTATCGTTGCGTTGCTGGCGCAGGACAATCGTTGCGGCTTCGAGATCGCCGGCGATGCGCCGCCCTATCGCGGTGTGCGCGGGCAAGGAAAAGCGACCCTCGACCGGTATGACGGCGTTGTGGAACTGCAGGCGCTCATCGAGCGCTATCTCGGGCCGGAGGAAACGTCGTTTTCCCGTTGGCTGATGGCGCGCAGCGCCGGTGAGGTCGCCATTCGGATCGAGCCGGTCCGGCTGATGAGTTGGGATTATACGGCACGCATGAACGGTTAGCCGCGCTTCGTGGGACGCCGGTTCGTCTCAACTTGGGGCATGAGGGCATCGGGTGACACAGGATAATCCGGAACCGCCGGAGAGCGGTTTTGCGGCGCGGCTCGGCCGGCTGCCCATCCTGCGGAATCCGGCTTTCCGTCTCGCGGATTACCGGCGGTTCTGGGCCGGGGCCGGCCTGAACCAACTCGGCACCAGCGGCGAACAGGTCGTTCTCGGTCTTCTGGTGTTTCAGATTACGGACTCGAGCGCCTGGGTCGGCGCGCTGATGGCCGTTTACTTCCTGCCGATGTTCGTGTTCGGGTTGCTGTCCGGCGCGATCTCGGACTGGATGGACCGGCGGCACCTGCTGCGCCGTGTCGAGTTGTGCGTCATCGCGAATGCCTGCGCTCTTGCCGCGACGATCGCCGCCGGTTTCGTCGAGCTTTGGCTGATCCTGAGCTTCGCGTTGTTTGCCGGCTGCTTTCGGGCGCTGCACCATCCGACCCGTTTCAGTTATGCCTACGATATCGTCGGCGGCGATCAGGTGGTCGCGGGCCTCGGTCTATTGAACCTGGGCTCCCGGTTCGGCCAGCTTATCGGCGCGCTCGCCTCGGGATTCGTGATGGAGCAGGTCGGCGCGCCCGCTGCGATCCTGACCTTGGCCGCCTGTCACGGGGTCGCGTTCCTGCTGTTCTGCCGGCTTGAGACGGCGGGAAAAGCGGCCGAAAAGGTCCGTGCGCCGATCGCCCAGAATGTCCGGGAGTATCTCGGCGAACTGAGGAACAACCGCGTACTATTGATGCTGGTCCTGGTGACCGCGTCGGTCGAGGTGTTCGGATTCTCCTTCGCCACCGCCTTGCCGGAACTGGCCACGGTGCGTTTCGACCTCGGCGCGGAGGGGCTGGGCATGATGCATGCGGCCCGTTCGGTCGGCGGCATCATCGCGGGTCTGACATTGGCGGGCATGGGATCGATGACGCGCCGGGGCGTGGTGTATATCGGCGTCATCTTCGCCTTCGGCAGCGGTCTGATGCTGCTGTCAGCGGCCGATCATCTGGTCTTGGCGATGGCGGCCCTCTGTGTTGTCGCCGCGCTCGCCACCGCCTCCGACGTGCTGACGCAAAGCATGGTGCAACTCAGCGTGCCCAACGCCTTGCGGGGCCGCGCGATGGGGGCCTGGACGCTGGCGATCGGATCGGCGCCGCTCGGTCATCTGGAAATGGGCGCGCTGGCCGTTGCGATCGGCGTCGGCAACGCGCTGCTGGTCAACGGCACGATGCTGATCGTGGTCGGCATCGTGGTGTTCTTCGCGGCGCCGCGGCTGCGCAGCCTTTAACCCAACCGCGCGGCGGACGGGTGCCGGTCAGGCGGCCTGGTGATCATGCTCCAACTGGTCGAACACGGCCCGCATCGACATTTTCCGGTTTGAGGCCGGCGCGGCATCGGCTTTCCGCAGCACCGGTTCCGGACGTGGCGTCGGGTTGGCGGCGCTCTCCGGCATTTGTGCGTCGGGCCGGTCGTCGGCGCTGGTCTTGGCCTTGGGCGGTTCCGCCCGCCGTGCGGATTCCATCGGCGGCATGTCGACATGCGGTTCGTAGATCGGCATGTCGTCCCAGTCGTCTTGGGACGACGTGCCGACACTGAGATACAGCCGCTTGTCGTGTAGCGCCGCGATGGCGATCATCCGCCGGTCCGACGGACGGTCGACGCACGCTAGCAGCGCATGTGGGTGATGCCCGCTCGGCGTCACGATAGCGAGGACTTCCCATGTCGATTGATGTTTGTCGATCTTGCTGAACAGGTCGCCGACAGCGACCCTCTCGAATCCTATGAGTCTGCTCATCATAAGTGGCTTGCCGTAGCCCTCCCTCAATTCGCGTGCGCGTTTCCCCCTCGCTCCACCCAGAGCACCCAAAACGTCGCACGCATACCAAATTCGCCAAACACGAGGTAGCTAGCAGACCCTGTGGAACATTGATTCGTGGTTTCGGCGCAATGAAACATTGGACATACCGCCGTTGGTTCGGCCTACACCTAAATTGTTGGGAGGCGGGAGCGGCAAAAAATTCCAAAAGTAGAAAGGATTGCGGAACGTTCTTGACACCACCTGCCGATGGGATAGAAGCACAAACCATTCGTTCCTATCCCGGCGTAGTGGGGGTACCACCGCCCGATTCGACAAATTCGGGCGCGATTTTTCATTTCGAAAGGCAATGGTTTTGAGCGCGGAGCAGGAAAAACCGGCACTGCGGACGGGCGAATTCGTGACGCTGATGGCGTTGATGTCGTCGCTGATCGCGCTGTCGATCGATGCCATGTTGCCGGCGTTGCCCGAGATCGCCGCCGATCTCGGCGTTGAAGACGGCAATCGCGTGACGCTCATCGTTACGGCTCTGTTCCTGGGGCTGGCCTGCGGACAAGCGCTGTACGGCCCATTGTCGGACAGCTTTGGCCGCAAGCCGATGATCTATCTCGGCTTCGCCCTGTTCGCGGCGGGCACGCTCCTGGCGATCACCGCGACCGATTTCGACGTGATGCTGTTCGGCCGTATTCTCCAGGGCATCGGGGCGGCGGGACCACGGATCATCTCGATCGCTCTGGTGCGCGACCTGTACGAGGGGCGGGCGATGGCGCGCATCATGTCGCTCATCATGTCGGTGTTCATCCTGGTGCCGGTGTTGGCGCCCGCGCTGGGGCAGGCGATCCTGTTGGTCGCGCACTGGCGCATGATCTTCGGTCTGCTCTTCGCCCTGGCGTTCATTGGGGCGGTGTGGATCGCGGTACGGCAACCGGAGACATTGCCGCGGGACGCGCGCCATCCGTTCTCCTTCGGTCGGATCGGGCGCGCGGTCGTGGAAATCTGCACCAACCGCTATGCCTTCGGCTACTCGGTCGCCGCCGGCTTCATCTTCGGGGCGTTCATCGGGTATCTCACCTCCGCGCAGCCGATCCTGCAGGTGCAATACGGCCTTGGCGCGATGTTCCCGGCGTATTTCGCCGTGCTGGCCTTTTCCATCGGCCTTGCCTCGCTCGTGAACTCCAAACTGGTGATGAAGTTCGGCATGCAGCGCCTGTCGGGCTGGGCGCTCTGGGCGGTCAGCATCCTGTCGGTGGCGTTTTTCGGCGTCGCCTATGCGTTCGACGGACATCCGCCATTGTGGATGCTGATGGCCAACATGGTCGTCAGCTTCTTCTGCATCGGCATGCTGTTCGGCAATTTCAACGCCTTGGCGATGGAGCCGTTGGGGCATATCGCCGGGGTCGGCGCGGCCGTGGTCGGTTCGCTGATGACCTTCATCTCACTGTCGCTCGGCACGCTGATCGGCCAGAGCTACGACGGCACCGTCTTGCCGATGTTCGGCGGGTTCGCCGTCTACGGTATCGTGTCGTTGGCGATCACCCGTTGGGTGCAGCGCGTCTAAGCGGCCTCGGTAAGCGACTGCCGCAGGATGTAGTGCAGCATCCCGCCGTTCTCGTAATAGTCGACCTCGACCGCGGTATCGAGCCGGCAGGTGAGGGGGATATCCTCCTGCGTCCCGTCCGCGCGCGTGATCCGGCATTGCACGTCCATGCGCGGCGTGATCCCGGCTTCCAGCCCGGTGATGTCGAATGTCTCGCTGCCGTCGAGCCTCAGCGTCTTGCGCGTCGTGCCCGCCTTGAACTGCAGCGGCAGCACGCCCATGCCGATCAGGTTCGACCGGTGGATGCGCTCCAGCCCCTCGGCGATGATCGCCTTCACGCCCAGCAGCTTAGTGCCCTTGGCGGCCCAGTCGCGCGACGAGCCGGTGCCGTATTCGCTGCCGCCGATCACCACCAGAGGCACGCCGTCGGCTTGATACTTGGCCGACGCGTCGAAGATCGTCATCTGCTCGCCATCCGGCATATGCCGGGTGAAGCCGCCCTCGGTCCCGGGGGCCATCTCGTTGCGGATGCGGATGTTGGCGAAGGTGCCGCGGACCATCACGTCGTGGTTGGTGCGGCGCGAGGCGAAGCTGTTGAAGTCCTTCTGTTCGACGCCGTTCGCGATCAGGTATTGCCCGGCCGCGCCGCCCGCGTCGATGGTGCCGACCGGCGAGATATGGTCGGTCGTCGTCATGTCGCCGACCATCACCAGCGGCCGCGCGCCCTTGATGTCGGACACCGGCACCGGCTGCCGTTCGGTCGTGCTGAAATGCGGCGGCTGGCGCATGTAATCGCTGGACTCGTCCCAGTCGAAGGTGATGCCGCCGCTCGCTTCCAGCGCCTGCCATTCCGGCCCGCCGTCCATGATGTCCGCATAGCGGTGCTTGAACATCGCCGGCGTGATCGTCTTGCCCATCACCTCCTGGATTTCCGCATTGCTCGGCCAGATATCCCGGAGATAGACCGGATTGCCGTCCGCATCCTCGCCGAGCGGGTCCTCGCGCAGGTTCGCCGTGACGGTGCCGGCCAGCGCATAGGCGACCACCAGCGGCGGCGACGCCAGGAAGTTCATCCGGCACAGCGGATGCACGCGGCCCTCGAAGTTGCGGTTGCCCGACAGGACCGAGGCGACGACCAGGTCGTTCGCTTCGACGGCGTCGGCGATGGCCGGGGCCAGCGGTCCGGAATTGCCCATGCAGGTCATGCAGCCGAACCCGACCAGATTGAAGCCGAGCGCGTCCATGTCCTTCTGCAGGTCGGCGGCTTCCAAATAATCCGCGACGATGCGCGATCCCGGGGCGAGGGAGCCCTTCACCCAGGGCTTGGCGGTTAGGCCCTTGGCGACCGCCTTCCGCGCCAGCAGCGCCGCGCCGATCATCACCGCCGGGTTCGACGTGTTCGTGCAGCTCGTGATCGCCGCGATGGCGACCGCGCCGTGGCCGATCTCGAAGTCCCCGGCGGGGACGGGCGCTTGGTCCGGCGTCGCGGTCTGGTCCGGCAGGGCGTCGCGGTAGGCGGCGGGCACCTGCGACAGCGGGGTCCGCTGGTTCGGCCGGTAGGGGCCGGCCATGCTCGCCTCGACGCTGCCCAGATCGATCTCCACCACATCGGTATAGACCGGTTCCGGCGCATCCGCGTCGCGCCATAGGCCCTGCGCCTTGGCGTAGGCTTCTACTAGCGCGCATTGCGCGTCGTCGCGACCCGTCGTCCGCAGATAGGCGACGGTTTCCGCGTCGACCGGGAAAAATCCCATCGTCGCCCCGTATTCCGGGGACATGTTGGCGATGGTCGCGCGGTCGGTCAGCGCCAGCGTGTCGAGGCCGGGGCCGCAATACTCGACGAATTTCTGCACCACGCCCTTGGCGCGCAGCGTTTCCGTGACCGTCAGCACCAAGTCGGTGGCGGTGGCGCCCTCCGGCAGCTCGCCGGTGAAGCGGCAGCCGATCACCTCGGGGATCAGCATGGAGACCGGCTGGCCGAGCATCGCCGTGCCCGCTTCCAGGCCGCCGACGCCCCAGCCGAAGATGCCCATGCCGTTGATCATCGGGGTGTGGCTGTCCATGCCAATCAGGCAGTCGGGATAGGCGACGGTCTCGCCGTTGATCTCCTCGCTCCACACCACGCGGGCGAGGTATTCCAGGTTGATCTGATGCAGGATGCCCCAGCCCGGTGGGATGATGCGCACGTTCTTGTAGGCGTTCTGCGCCCATTTCAGGAAGGCGTAGCGTTCTTGGTTGCGCTGGTATTCGATCTCCACGTTGCGCGCCATCGCGTCCGGCGTGCCGGCGAAGTCCACCATCACCGAGTGATCGACGATCAGGTCGATCGGCGTGCGCGGGTTGATCGCCGCCGGGTCGCCGCCGAGCCGCACCATCGCGTCGCGCATCGCCGCCATGTCGGCGAGCAGGGGAATGCCCGAGACGTCCGGCATCAGCACCCGCGCCGGATGGTAGTTGATCTCGTCTTCCGACGTGCGCGTCTTGGTCCACCCGCCGATCGCCGTGATGTCGTCGGCGGTGACAGCCCGGCCGTCCTCGTTCCGCAGCAGGTTCTCCGCCAGCACCTTGAGCGAGTAGGGCAGCCGCGCCAAATCCCCGGCCCCCGCCACCTCGGCGGCTTCCAGACTGTAATAGGTGTAGGACGTGCCGCCCACATCGAGCGTCGATTTCGCACCAAGGCTGTTGCTGGTCATGCGATGCCTCCCGTTACTTCATCCCCCGCACATTGTCCTTGTCGCCCGGCTTGTGGCCCGCCGTGCCGGCGTAGCGTTGCTCGATGGCGTCCTTCGGCATGTAGCGGTCTTCCATCTCGCGGATCGCGGCGATGCCGGTGAATTCGTACCAGTTCTCGACCGGCAGGTCGTTGAACGCCTCCAACTGGCGGAGTTCGTACTCGATGCCGTCCTGCTTGAAGCCGGCCAAGGTGTCGATCATCGCCTGCACGCCCGCGCGCAGCGCCAGCAGCGGCAGGATGCAAACGGCGTAGCCCATATCCTCGACCTGTTGCAGCGGCAGTTTCGGCGTGGTGCGCTTCTTGGCGTAGCCGCCCATGTTGAACAGCTTCGGGCCGGGGACCTCCTTGGCGAAAGTCTCGTATTCCTCGACCGAGAGCAGGGCGTCCGGGAAGATCATGTCCGCGCCCGCGTCGGCGTAGGCCTTGCCGCGCGCCACCGCGTCGTCGAAGCCGACCGCGCCGCGCGCGTCGGTGCGCGCGATGATGGTGAAATCCGGGTCGGTGCGGGCGTCCGCCGCCGCACGGATCTTGCCGCAGGCCTCGTCGATCGGGATGACCTCCTTGCCCGCGATCGAGCCGCAGCGTTTCGGGTTCACCTGATCCTCGATATGGATGCCCGCGATCCCGGTCAGCTCGAACTCGCGCACGGTGCGGATCACGTTGATCGCGTTGCCGTAGCCGGTGTCCGCGTCGGAGATCACCGGGATGTCCTCCGCCGCCTGCGCCATGAAGCGGGCCATCATGGTCATCTCGCTCATCGTCAGCAGGCCCACGTCCGCGCCGCCGGTCAGCGTGTTGGCAACGCCGGAGCCGGTCATATAGACCGCGTCGAAGCCCGCCTCCTGCACCAGCCGGGCGCTGAGGCCGTTATGCGCGCCGGGCGCGACCAGCAGCTTGCCGCTGTTCAGCCGGTCGCGCAGGGCGCGGCGTTTCGATTTTGCGTCTTTCATTGGGTTCCTCGGATGTGGGTTGGTTTCCCCAAGACTACCGTCATTCCCGCGACAGCGGGAATTCAGGCGTCCGGGGTCTAAGGTGGATTCCCGCTGTCGCGGGAATGATACGGTGGTTGACAGCGTGGTCGGTCCTTAATGGGCTCACCCTTCGACAGGCTCAGGGTGAGGGCGTGACATAGATGTCGATCCTCACCCTGAGCCTGTCGAAGGGTGCCGTTTTTATCGAACACTGACCTCATGCTGAGCCTGTCGAAGCATCTTGCCGATGCCCAACCGTCAAATCGCGTAGCGTTCGTCCAGTTCCATGTAATGCGCGGTGTTCACCGCGGCCTCGCGGTCCTGGAAGGACGCCATGCGGTCTTTCAGCGCCTCGGTATGACCGTCGCGCAGCAGGCATTCGGCCGCTTCCTTCATCGCCTGGATCGCGATGCGTTGCAGGTCGCTCGGCACGATGACCAGATTGAAGCCGAGTTCCTCCAGCTTGTCGCGCGGGACGACCGGCGTCTTGCCGCTCCAGAACATGTTCAGCAGCTTGGGGTAGGGCAGTTCCTTCGCGATCTTCTCGATCTCCTCCATCGTGGTCGGCGCCTCGACGAAGGCCATGGTGGCGCCGGCTTCCATCGCCTTGTGCATGCGCTCGATCGCGGCGTCGACGCCGTCCCCGGCGAGCGAGTCCGTCCGGGCGATGATCGTCATGTCCTCGTCGGTCAGCGCATCGCGGATCGCCTTGATCTTCGAGCAGAACTCCTCGGTCGAGACGACGGCCTTGCCCTCGTAATGGCCGCAGCGCTTGGGAAACACCTGATCCTCGATGTGGAAGCCGGCGACGCCGACCCGCTCGAACGCCTTCAGCCCCTGGCGGGCGTTCAGCGCGTTGCCGTAGCCGGTGTCCATGTCGGCGATCAGCGGCAGGTCGATGGCGTCCACCATGGTTTCCAGCCGGTCGGTGATCTCCTTCAGCGACATCAGGCCCATGTCGGGGATGCCCGTGCTGCGCGCGATGCCGCCGCCGGTGGCGTAGACGATCTCCGCACCGGCATTCTGGATGATGCGGGCCGAAATGCCATCATAGGCGCCGGGCACGATGAAGGTCTTGCCGGTGTCGATCAGGTTCTTGAGTTTGGTCGAGGCTCGCATGGGCTGCGTCTCCTTGGTTTTGTCTTGCTGGGTATGTGATCGGGCGGTTGCTATTCCGGCAGCGGCTTGGCGCCGCCCGGCACCTCGATCTCGAAGGTGTTCAGCACCATCGAGATGACCGAGTAGTGGCCGCAGACGACGATCAGCTCGACGACGCCCGCTTCGCCCAGCAGGTCCAGGGCGGCCTTATAAGTGGCGTCGCCGACCTTCCGCGTCTCGTGCAGCTCGGTCACGAAATTGTAGACGATCTCCTCGTCGCCGTTCTTGAAGGTCGGGCGTTCGCGGTTGGCGATGGCGTCGATGACGTCCTGGGCGAGGCCTTCGTCCGCCGCGATCTTGGCATGCGCGAACCATTCGTATTGGGCCGTCCAGACGCGGCCCACCATGATGATCGCCAATTCGCGCAGCCGGCCGTCCAACGTGCCGTCGAAGCGCAGGAACGCGCCCATGCGCTGCACTGCGTCGGCGGCCTTTGCGTTGTGCATCAGCGGAACGAAGGGGCCGCGCACTTCGCCGCGCGGGCCGGCGGTGATGGCGTCGGCGACGGATTTCTGTTCGGGGGTGTAATCGGCGGGGTCGATGGCGGGCAGTCGGCTCATGGCGCTTGATTCCCTGGTTTTGCGGTGGGTGATCGTTAGGGCGAAAGATAGCGGCCTTTTCGGATCGTGTCGAAACGGCCTGTTGGGTTGCGGGGGGTCACTTCTTGGGCGGCGGCTGGCCCCGCATCAGGAAGACCAAGGGCAGCAGCAGCAGGATCAGCACGGTCATCAGGCGGAAGTCGTGCAGATAGGCCATGAACTCGGCCTGTTGCTCGATTTCGCGCTGCAGGCTGCCCAGGCCCCGCAAGGTTTCGATATCCCAATGCTCGCGGATCGGCGCGCCGCGCAGCAGCTCGTTGAACGGGCTGACATGCTCCATCAAGGCCGAGCGATTTTCCTGCGTGCTGCGCACCAACTCGCTGACCAGGATCGATATGCCGACGCTCGACCCGATCCGCCGCGACAGGCTGAGCATGCTGGTGCCGTCCGGACGCAGCAGCGGGGTCAGCGTCTGGAACGCCATCGAGGTGACGGCGACCGAAAAGAACCCGAAGCCCGCGCCTTGCAGGGTCACGGCCAGGCCGATGGTCAAGGTGTCCACGTCGCGGGTGAACTGAGACATCTGCCAGGTCGACAGGGCCATGCAGAGGATACCGACGATCACGATCGGCCGGGGATGGATGCGCATCATCAGCGGCCCGGCGATCATCGTGGCGATCAGCGTGCCGACGCCGCGCGGCATGATCAGCATGCCCGAGGTGGAGACCGGATAGTTCATGTGGTTCTGCAGGACCGCCGGCAGCAGACCCGCGAAACCCATGATCATGATCGACAGGACGAAGATGAAGAACACGCCGATCACGAAGTCGCGGCTCAGGAAAATCGCCGGATTCACATAGGTGTTGCGCTGCGTCGTCACATGCACGACGAACAGGTAGAGCGCCGCGATGCACATGCCCGTCCAAATGATGATCTCGGTGGACTCGAACCATCCCAGGCGTTCGCCGCGGTCGAGCATCAACTGCAGCGACCCGATGGCGACGCTGAGGGCGATGAAGCCGAAGAAGTCGAATTTGGGCGGATCCTTCGACTTCGCCTCGGGCACATACCGGATGATCAGGATGAGCGACAGGATGCAGAGCGGAATATTGCTGAGATAGACCCAGCGCCAGCTCAGGTATTCGGTGAGGAATCCGCCGATCAGCGGGCCGATCATGACTCCGCTCATCCGGCCGGCGGTCAGCCAACTGACGGCGGACCCGTATTGCGAGCGCGGGTAGACGCCGAGCATGACCTGATGACTCAACGGCCCCATGCCCGCGGCGGCCACGCCTTGCAGGAAGCGGTAGAAGACGATCTCTTCCAGCGCCGTCGCCTGCGCGACCAACAGGGTGCAGGCGAGAAAGGCGACCGTGATGATGATCAACAGGCGGCGTTGCCCGAAACGGCGGCTGAGCCAGGCGAACAGTGGCGTGAAGATCGCGGACGCCACCAAAAATGACGTCAAGATCCACGCCGCCTCGTCGAGCGTGGCCGACATGTTGCCGCGGATTTCCGGCAGCGCCACCGCGGTGGCAAAGGTATCCATTCCCTGAATCGCCGCGGTCGTCGTCATCGCGCAGGCGATGAGACGGCGATGGCCAAGGGAAATGGACGGATCGGAATCGGTCTCGGTGGTGGTCACCGGGCCATAGTACACCGAGCCTGCGCCGCTAACCCCTGAATTTTATGCACGCCATGATTGCGGGTTTACGATGCGGCGAAGTTCGTGGCGTAGACCGTCTGAATTCGATCCAGCGCCTCCCGGGGCAACGGACCGAGGGCGATGGCGGCGAGCGCCTCGTCCAGATGGGACGGTTCGGCCATGCCGACGATGGCGCCGGAGATGTCGGGATTGCTGATCGCGAAGCGCAGCGCGGTCTGCGCCGGCGTCCCGTATTCGGGGCCCAGGGCGTCATGGATCGCCTTGGCGCACCGTTCCTCGTTCGCCAGGTCTGTGTCTTTCGTGATCATGCCTTCGCGGCCGTGTCGTTCCGTGGTCGCCAGCACGCCGGCGGCAAGCACCCGGATCGCCATCACCGCGACGCCGTTCGCCTTGCAGCGTGCGATCATGTTGCCCAGGTCGTGGCCCTTCCAGCCGTCCGGCATCGCCTGGCCGGCGCTGGGATTGAGGATGTTGTAATAGACCTGAGCGGAATCGATCCGGCCGCTTTCGATCACGTCGCGCACGGAGTCCGCGTCGTTCAAGGCGGTGATCCCGGCGAAGCGGATCAATCCCTTGTCCTTCAGGCGGTCCAAACCGTCGGCGACGCCGTTCGGCCCCAGGACATGCTCCACCGTGATCACGCGGCCGCCCGCTTCGGGGCCGATATGGTTGTGCAGTTGCAGCAGGTCGACGCTGTCGCGGCGCAGCCGTTCTAGGCTGCCTTGCAGGCTGTTCTCGATCTGGGTCGCGATGTCGTCGGGGCTGTCGAGATCGATGCGGAATTTGGTGGAAACGAAGAGTTTGTCGTCGACTTCCTCCAACAGCCAGCCGAGGGATTGTTCCGAAATCTCGGGGCCGTAGCTGACGGCCGTGTCGATCCAGTTGACGCCCGCGTCCAGCGCGGTGCGGATCGCCTTCCGCTTGGTGTCGTCGTCCTGCCGGATCAGCAGGCCGCCCACATTGCCGCTGCCGAAGATCATTTCCGAGACCTTGAGCCCGGTCTTGCCGAAATCGCGTTGCCGCATGGTTGCCCCCTGTTTTTGGATTACAGGGGTAGTCTACACCGGATGGCGCGTTACACTGAAAAGCCGCCGAGTTTCGTTTCCAGGTATTCGGCGATGCCTTCGCGTCCGCCCTCGCGGCCCAACCCGCTTTCCTTCATGCCGCCGAACGGCGCGGCGGCGGCGGTCGGGTTGATGTCGTTGATCCCGACGATGCCGAAGCGCAGGCGTTCGAACATGCGGTGCGCGCGAGAGATGTTCTGCGTGTAGACATAAGCGGCGAGGCCGTAATGCGTGTCGTTGGCCATGGTGATCGCTTCCTCGTCGTCGTCGAAGGCGATGATCGGGGCGACCGGTCCGAAGGTTTCCTCGCGGTAGATGCGCATCTCGGGCGTGACGCCGGTCAGTACCGTGGGGGCGAAGAAATGGCCCTTATCTAATCCGTCATCGATCAGTCGATGGCCGCCGCAGCCGACCACAGCACCCTTCTCGACCGCGTCGTTCACCTGCCGTTCGACCTTGTCGACGGCGGCCTGGTTGACAAGTGGGCCGATGCTGACGCCGTCCTCCATGCCGTTGCCGCCGCGCAGGCGGGTGACGCGCGAGACGAATTCCTCGGTGAACGGCTCGACGATGCTCTTGTGGACGAAGATGCGGTTCGGGCTGATGCAGGCCTGGCCGGTGTTGAGGAATTTCACCAGCGACGCGCCCTTGGCGGCGTATTGCGGGTTGGCGTCGTCGAACACCAAAAAGGGCGCGTGCCCGCCGAGTTCCAGTGAAATCCGCTTCATCTGTTCGGCCGCGCCCTGCGCCAGCATCTTGCCGACGCCGGTCGAGCCGGTGAAGGTGATCTTGCGCACCGCCGGGTTGGTCACGAATTCGTCGCCGATCGGCTTCGGATCGGCGGCGGTCACCAGATTGGCGACGCCCGCCGGGATTTCGGCCTCGGCGAGAATCTTGAAGATCTCAATGGCGCAGAGCGGCGTCGTCTCGGCCGGTTTCAGCACGATGGTGCAGCCGGCGGCGAGGGCGGGCGCGACCTTTCGCGTGATCATCGAGACCGGATAGTTCCAAGGCGTAACGGCGGCGACCACGCCGACCGGTTGGTGCAGCACCATGAAGCGTTGATCGCCGCGCGGGGCGGGGATCGTCTCGCCATAGACGCGCTTGGCTTCTTCCGCGTACCACAGCAGGAAATCGGCACCGTATTGCACCTCGTTCCGGGCGGCGCGCAACGGCTTGCCCTGTTCCTCGGTCATCGTGCGGGCGAGGTCTTCCTTGCGCTCCATCATGATCTGGTAGGCGCGGTAGAGATAGGCCGAGCGTTGGTAGGCGGTCTGGTTCGACCAGGCCGGGAAGGCGCGGTCGGCGGCGGCGATGGCCGCGGCGGCGTCGTCCCGGCCGCCGTCGGGCACGTCGGCGATCTTCTCGCCGGTCGCGGGGTTGAGAACCTCGAACGTGCCTTTCGTCTTGGCCCACTGGCCGTCGATATACATGGGATGGAACTCCTGGAAGAATGATTCAGCGCTGTATAGCACGCGGGCGACAATACCGGGCAAGAGCGCCCCTGGGGCGTCGTCTCGCCGGAGGGCGCTGCCTGAAACCACGTCCCATAGGCGGCGGGCATGGACCAACTCAACCGGGTCGTGTGAAAGCGGCGCAAAGGAGGGGGCGAGCTTGCCGACAGGGCGCAAATTCATATGATATGCGCCACGTCATCGTTACAGACCACATCATCGCAATCGAGAGGACATCGGCTCGTGGCAGGCACGCACGCGCTTGGGATCGATATCGGCGGCACGTTCACCGACATCATCATTTTCGACCAATCGACCGGGGCGGTTCATAAGGCGAAGGAGCTGACCACGCATGACGATCCCGCGCGCGGGGTCATCACCGGCGTTCACAACGCGCTGAACGGCGTCGTCCCGCCCACGGAGATCTACCGCACGGTCCACGCCACCACGCTGTTCACCAACGCGCTGATCGAGCGCAAGGGCGCGGTGACCGGGTTGATCACGACCGAAGGCTTCCGCGACGCGCTGGAGATCGGGCGCGAGCGCAAATACGAGCTGTATGACGTTCATATCGCCAAGCCGACGCCGCTGGCCCCGCGCAACCTGCGCCTGGAAGCGCCGGAACGGATGGACCCTAACGGCATGGCGCTCAAGCCGCTGGACGAAGCCAAACTGCTGGAATCCGTTGGGGCCCTGGCTGAGGACGGCGTCGAATCCCTGGCGGTGGTTTTCCTGCATGCCTACGCGAACCCGGCGCACGAGAGGGCGGCGGTCGCGGCGATCCAGGCGAAATTCCCGGATATCTCTCTCTCCGCCTCGCATGAGGTTGCGCCGGAAATTCGGGAATACGAACGTACGTCGACGACCGTGATCAATGCCTATTTCAAGCCGTTGGCCGAGGGCTATATCGACCGGCTGGCGACGGAGATCGGCGGGCTCGGGGTCGAAGCGCCCTTCTTCATGATGCTGTCGAACGGCGGCCTGACGCATGTGGACGAGGCGAAGCGCACGCCGGTGCAGCTTCTGGAATCGGGGCCGGCGGCGGGCGCGCTGGTCGGCGCGTATTTCGGGGGCTTGGCGGGCGAGGCCAATATCCTCGCCTTCGACATGGGCGGCACCACGGCCAAATTGGCGCTGGTCGAGGACGGCGAGCCGCATGTCACCTACAGCTTCGAGGCGGCGCGCGAGAAACGCTTCATCGAGGGCAGTGGCCTGCCGGTCAACATCTCGACCATCGAGCTGATCGAGATCGGCGCGGGCGGCGGCAGCATCGCGCATGTGGACGCGCTGGGCCTGCTGAAGGTCGGGCCGGAAAGCTCGGGCTCGCAGCCGGGGCCGGCCTGTTACGGGCAAGGCGGCACCGACGTGACGGTGACCGACGCGGACCTGCTGCTGGGATACCTCAACGCCGACTATTTCGCCGGCGGCAGCATGCAGATCGACCTGGACGCTGCGCAGTCGGCGGCGCAGGCGCTGGCCGACGACCTCGGGCTGAGCGCGACGGACGTCGCCTGGGGCATCCATGACGTGGTGAACGAGAACATGGCGAGCGCCGCGCGGGTGCATATCGCCGAACAGGGCAAGGACCCGCGCGACTTCACCCTGTTGGCGACCGGCGGCGCGGGGCCGGTGCATGCCTTCTATGTCGCGCGCAAGTTGGGGCTGAAGCGCATCATGTGCCCGGTCGCGGCGGGTGTCGCCTCGGCGCTGGGGCTGCTGATCGCGCCCGCCCGCGTCGACCGGGTCACCACGGTCGCGTCGCGGCTGGACGCGATGGACTGGCCCGCGTTGGAGGAGAAATTCGCCGCGCTCGAGGAAGAATCGGCCGGCGTTGTCACGGAAACCGGGTTGGATGCATCGACGGCCGAAATCACACGGCTGGCCGACATGCGCTATGTCGGCCAGGGCTTCGAACTGGTCGTGCCCCTGCCGCCGGGACCGTATGACGCGGCGTCCGAATCCGCCCTGTTGGGCGCGTTCGAGGAAGCCTACAAGCGTTCCTTCTCGCGGCTGCCGCCGGACGTGACGGCGGAGATCATCAACATCCGCGTCTCGGTCCGCGCCCAGGTGCCCGGGCCGGGCCTGACCTTCCAGGCGGGCGGTGGCGGCGCGGCGGAGCCGAAGGCGACGCGGAAGGTGTATTTCCCGGAGAACGGCGACTATGTCGAGACGCCGGTCTACGACCGCGCGGCCCTGCCCGCGGGCGAGGGGCTGAGCGGCCCGGCCATCGTCGAGGAAAGCGAATCGACGCTGGTCGTCGGCCCGAATTCGACCATCCGCGTGGACGAGGGCGGGAATATCATCGTCGACTTGTTGGAGGCGTCGGAATGATCAGCAATAATCCGATATCTCCTATCGTGTCATTCCCGCGAAAGCGGGAATCCATGTGCATCGACCGTAGCTGGATTCCCGCGTGCGCGGGAATGACGATGGATTTTGACCTTGGCGGATTGGCGCCCGCGCCGCTTCATGCTTCGACAGGCTCAGCATGAGGTGTTGGTGGCGATGAAAGCAGTAAACACATCCCTCGTCCTGAGCTTGTCGAAGGATAGCAACCCTACGACCATATCGGGCAGAAAGACGGGACAAACCAATGACTGACCGTTCATCGACCAACACCGGAAAATTCGATCCGATCACGCTGGAGGTCCTGTGGACGCGGCTGATCTCCATCGTCGACGAGGCGGCGGCTGCCTTGGTGCGCACGTCCTTCTCGACCGTGGTGCGGGAAAGCCATGACTTCTCCTGCGTCATCACCGACGCGTCCGGCCGCTCGCTGGTGCAGGCGACCGACAGCATTCCGTCCTTCATCGGCACCCTGCCGCGCACGATCCAGCATTTCCTCAACGAAATCCCGGCGGACAAACTGGAGCCGGGCGACATCCTCGCCACCAACGACATCTGGCAGGGCACCGGTCATCTGCCGGACATCAGCGTCGGCAAGCCGCTGTTCGTCGACGGCAAGCTGGTCGGTTTCGCGGGCAGCACGGCGCATGCGCCGGATATCGGCGGCAAGATCCGCTCGCCCGAACCGCGCGAGGTGTTCGAGGAAGGGCTGCAGATCCCGATCATGAAGATCATCCGCGCCGGCGAGCCGGACGAGGGCTTTTTCAACATCTTGCGCAAGAATGTTCGCGCGCCGGATGAGGTGGTCGGCGACCTGTGGGCGCAGATCACCGCGCTGGAGCTGATGGAGGACCGCGTCGGCACCCTGATGCGGGAATACAAGATCTTCGACCTCGCCGACCTGGCGACGGAAATCCAGGCGCGGACGGAACAGGCGATGCGCGCGGCGATCCGCGACCTGCCCGACGGCACCTACAGCAACCAGGTCAAGACCGACGGCCTCGGCGTGCCGCTCGAACTGAAGGTGAAACTCACCATCGACGGTGACGAGGTGCATGCGGACTACGAAGGCTCCTCGCCGCAGGTCGACCGGGCGATCAACTGCGCCTATTGTTACACCTATGCGATGACCGCCTATGCGGTGAAATGCGCCGCGGCGCCCGACCTGCCGAACAACGACGGGGCGATCGCGCCGATTAAGGTGGACGTGCCCGACGGGTCGATCATCAACCCGCGCTGGCCCGCCTCGGGCGGCTCGCGGGCGCTGACCGGGCATTTCGTGCCGACGCTGGTCTACGGCGCGCTGGCCCAGGTCGTGCCGGAACGGGTGACCGCAGGCACCGGCAGCCCGCTCTGGTCGATCACCCAGTCGGGCGTGCGCGAGGACGGGCGCTCCTTCGCCAGTCTGTTCTTCTTCAACGGCGGCATGGGCGCGACCAACCTCAAGGATGGCGAACATTGCCTGAGCTGGCCGAGCAATATCTCGTCGACCCCGACCGAGGTGATCGAGCAACTGGCGCCGATGCGCATCCACCGCCGCGTCTTCCGGCCGGATTCCGGCGGCGCGGGGCGGCATCGCGGCGGTTTGGGGCAAGAGGTCGTGATTGAGAACCTGTCGAAAACGCCGACCGCCGTCAGCTTCCTCGCCGAGCGCACCAAGGAACCCGCGCCCGGCATCGTCGGCGGCGCGGACGGGGCCACCGGCGAGGTCTTGATTGACGGCGAGGCGGTCGACCCGAAACGGCAATACGTGATCGACCCGGGCACGATCGTGACGCTGCGCACGCCGGGCGGCGGCGGCTACGGCGATCCGGCCGAGCGCGACGGCGCGGCGGCGGAAAAGGACGTGGTGCAGGGCTTGGTCGGCGGGGCGCGCGACGCGGCGGAACAACCCGCGCGGGCGATCCCGGCATCAGGAGCGGGAGGCGGGGCCTTGTCCCGGCCGCGACCGGGTGACGTAGAGCACGGCGGCGATCGGCAGCAGGCTGACCAGGAAGATCACCTGGCCGTGGTCCGGCCACAGCGTCTCGAACCAGAGGTTCGCCGCGCACAGCCCAATAATAAGCAACAGTAATCCCGTCGCTTTTTTGAAGCCGTAGCAATAGTAGATGATGGCTATTCCAAATGCGGCAATAGCTATCGAAGTATAGATCGACATTCACCCATGTTATTATGGGTGTTATTTTCGATTAACTGTGCTTTCGGACTAGTCGTTTTGCCCGCCGCGCCGGGCCTTTAGCCCGCCAGAAAATCCCTTACCGCGACGCCCAGCGTGATCACGCCGATCACAGCCAGCGCCAGCATCGCGGCGTTGCGGTAATGCTTGCCGCCCTTGCCGGCGAAATAGCGCGCGCCGAGCCAGGCCGAGCCCATGTAGAGCGGCACGAGCAGCAGGCTCATCGTCAGCACCTCGCGGGTGAACAGCCCGTGATACCAAAGCGGGATCAGCGAGGCGAGCGCCAGCGCGCTGACCGCGCCGATCACGTTGCCGCGCTGGCTCTGCGGCGTGCCGGGCCGGGCCAGCGCGACCACCACGGCGGGCGGCCCGCCGACGCCCGCGGCCCCTTGCACGAAGCCCGCGCCCAGGCCGAAGCCGACCAGCACGCCGGGATTGACCGTCTGTGACAGCGCCCAGCCGCGATACAGCAGCGCCAGCATGGCGAGCACGAAGACCGAAATGCCGATCTTCATCAGCGCCGGGTCGAGCGTGACCAGCAGCAGGGTACCGAGCGGCGCGGCGATCAGGCTGGTGACGAAGAAGGGCAGGACGAAGGAGCGGTCGCTCTCGCGGATCGCCGTGGGCAGCAGTTGCAGCGTCACCGGCACCCCGGTCAGGTTCGCGATCGGCACCGCCGCCAACGGCCCGAACAACACGCTCAACACCATGACGATCAGCATCGACGCCCCGAACCCGGTAAACCCCCGCAAAAACCCCGCCGCCAACATCGTCACCCCCGCCAACGCCAACGCCGCCGGCGACACCGGCCCGAACAGGGCTTCGAAAGAGGCGAGCATGGGGGCGGGGGAGTCCTGTGGGGTGGGAGTGGGGAGTGATCAGACGGCGGACGCGATGTCCGTCTGTGCGAAGTCCTTCCCTTTATACAACAACGGCGCGTCCAGGTGCTTGGCAAGCGCATAGGCGAAGCAATCGCCGTAGTTCAGATTGGCGGCATGACCCATTCCCTTGCCGAATCTGCGATAGGCGTCGAAGGCGATATCGCCCATCTCGGGCGATACCTCGACGACATCCATCCGGCTCTTGAGCATGAAGGCGTCGAGCGCCACGACCGCGCCGTCGCCTGACCGCGCATATAACACCATGCGCGTCTCCAGCAGCGTCGCCGCGCTGACATGGACGGACTCCGCCGCCTCGATGCACTCGTTGAAGACCCGCCGCTCCGGCTCGTCGCCTAGGATCGCGATCAGCGCAGACGTATCGACGACGATCATTCGGGCAGGCCGCGCTCATCGTAGCCGATGATCTTGTCGACGTCGCGTTTGTCCTTGCGCGGCAGCTTGGCGCAATGCAGCGCGATATGGTCCAGTTCATCCGCCAGGGAAGTCCGTCCATGCTCCTTCTCAAGCTTGGACAGCTTCTCCGCGACGGCCTGTTTCACCGCTTTGGTCAACGACTGACCCGTCAACCGCGCCAATTTCCGCGCCATTTCATGGGTCTCGGTGTCTTTGATGTTCAGGGGCATAGTGTCCTCCATTAAAGAGTATATGGAGGAAAGAATTAATGTTCAATGTCCTTCGATAGTTCTTTTAGTAATTCAGACGCTTGATCTCGAACCTCCGCCCAACGCGGATCATTCACGATGATACGATCATCGTCACTGATCTGAGTCTCGGAGTAGCGGTTCAATGCATCCCGAAACGCCTCTAACCGCTTGATTTGGGGTGTTTCGAGAAGTCGCTCGTTTCTTGCGGTTGTGATCAACAAATCAATCTGATGATCGTCATGGAGCATGCACATCGCTTCTACATATGATCCGACTTCAGGGACTTTCCCCTCGATCCAGATTCGCTGTTGGTACTCGGCGTCAGCGATCTGTCGGATCACACCGCAAATGTCCTTTAGCCATTGCTCGAAGGGATAGGTTTCATTCATCGCGGACAACCGAGCGAGGCACGTTTCGCTGCGTGGTCGCAAGACAATAGGTTAGGTAGAAAAGCGCAACATACAGGCCGCTTACAGTAAGGAACGGACGCAACTCAAAGTATTTCAGGTTAAATCCGGAACCCCAATATGAGATCGTTGCTAGAAATGAAAGAAGCACTCCTGTGCCGATCAGAAGGAACGGTATTCTCTTTGCGCAAAGAACCGCAATTGCCCCAACCAAACCAAAGAACATGAAATTGGCTGAGACGGCGTAGGCCACTGCCCAAAATGCACCGATTGAAACTTCCATAATGGCTATCGGCCATGTTGGCCAAAGAAGGATTATGTAGCTTTCTAAGTTTCGGGCAGAAAAATCAACGGGATACTTAAGCCGAAACAGGTTCAGTCCGGGGCCAACGAACGCACCGCAGGTGAATACCAGCCAAGGAAGAATTAGCGGCTTTATCGGTCGATACCGTCGATGACTTGGATGTTTTTCATAAGCGTTGCCAATCGTGGGACAGCAAAAACCTATTCGGGCCAAAGGCGCAGATTCACTTTGTTGATCAGCTTCGCGTCGGTACCTTGCGCTTCTTCCGTCAGTTCAGTCCCGGCCCAACTGTCGGTCATGAGGTGGTCGTGCGCGGGCAGAGTGGAGGAGTCGCGAAGGCGCGTGAGGTAGAGGACCAAATCATCCAACCCCTGCCGGTTCATATGAACATCGATGGAATCGCCTTCCGCCGAAAGTTCGAATGTCAGAAGTTTGTCGGTTGAATCCCCACTCATGGCTTGTCCCCTGACTGCAACGCGACGGAACGACAGACGGCGTGAAGTTCGCACCCATAGGAAGGTAAAATTGAGCAGAGTGTTTGATCGCCCTGCTCGATCCTTTCGAGGATGCTGCGAATATAAGCGTCATGCCCGCCTTCGTCTGTGCCGAAGGCGAATCGCACAAATCTCGCTGGCGGATGAGTGCCCGAAAACACCTGAATGGTGAGAATGATGTTGCCCGCGCGAAAATTAGTGCAGCGGATGCCGACCAGACCTGAAAGGGCGAGGGAAAGGGGAATGCCTTCGACGGTCTGCAATCCGATGATCGCGCACTTATCGTCGGACGTATCCAGGCTCACGACGGAGCCATCGTGAAAACGAGGCTCGACGATCTCGCAATTGTGATCCAGCGATATTTTCATCTATTGAACCGATGTCTGGCACTCGTACCAATGACTAAACTGCTCCATCGGTCTTAGTATTTCGTCCATCGCGAGCCGAATTGAATCGCATCGCGAGACATCTTCGAACGGCGACCAAATCAGCAAGATTTCGTCTTCGTAGTCCAACAGGACAGCAAAAACGTCGTCAAAATCTTCGCCTAAGTCGGGACAAAGGAGGAATTTGTTGAACCTTTCGGCGTTATCTTCCGCTTTTGCCAGTTGCTTGTCGGTGGATGTGTCATCGGAGCAATACAAATTCTCTTTGATGGTCCGGATTATGTCCGCCGGCGTCTGTCCCTCGAAACATCGATCCGTGCGATTTCCTGTATTTGCAACGATGTCCGTCAAGAAACCATTCGCGACACCTAAATGCTGCACGTCGAATGCGCCAACGGGTTTGTTCTTGATCCACAAGCGCATCGGTCCAAGAAGGGCGTCCAGCGCTAAAGGAGCGAACCTCTGTTTCAATCGCGAATTTGTCAGGTGATCCGAAGATCATTTTCTTAACTCGAACCAATTGGCATCTTGGGTAGCAATTCGGCCGAGCAAGACTGGTTTCATGGTTCCCCATGCCATGACGTAGAGAGCATCGTTTTTACCGTAAGCCTCGTGTGAAATACCCAGGTTCAGGCCGCTGTAGTCCGAAAGGCAGATGACACACAGGTCATCCTGTCGAGACAACATGGGAACAATCATTTCCGCCATCGACTCTTTGGAACCGGTTGCAGCGACCGGTGGGGCTCCATGAGATCTTAGAAGTGCGAATGAAGTGTCGTCGGATGCAGCTATCAGTGCATGCGCAAACTCGATACATGAGCGGAAATCCAAATCAGTTGTTTCGTATTCGACCCGGCTGCTTTCCGGGAAGCTTTTTGACATGCGCTGAAGTAACTGTTCCGCAAGTTTGTCCTCCATGCGGTCGCAGATGAACCCTTTCGCTACTGCTTGATCGAAGCCTTCCTCAAAGGTGCGATATTCTCCGTTTCGTGTTGCAGCTAGTCGTTGTCTTCTTCTAACGAGTTCAGTTCGGCGTTCGCTGTCCATCAGAAACGCGCCTTATGAATTGGCAGTTTGGAGTTATTTTGAGTTGAAATTTCGCCAGTTCACTATTCGGTCGATTGGTTTCCCCTAAACCCGCCGCCACCGCCGCACGATCTCGCGCACGAAATCCAAATCCTCCGTTCCCGTATCCCAGGCATTCGTGAACACCGCCGTTGAGCTGTGTGGGCGTTGGTCGTCCGGTAGGGTGTTGAACTTCATCCGGAACGGCAAGGTCACGCCCTGGCCGACGGCGATGGCTTCGCTGTTGCCGAGGCTGGGCAGGAAGTCCATCAGGCCGACCGAGGAGTCGGACATGGCGCCGCGCACATGCGCCTGGTCGTCCGCGTTGCTCATCCGCATGGCGAAGAGCGTGTTGCATTGCGACAGCAGGTCGGGCGCCAGCTGCGACGGGCGTTGGCTGACGACGCAGAGCGACGCGCCGTATTTCCGGCCCTCCTTGGCGATCTTGGACAGCGCCTGCTTGGTCATCTCGTAGCGCCGTTCCGGGATCGCGGGGGCGTAGCGGTGCGCCTCCTCGCAGACCAGCAGGATCGGCACCGAGCGTTCGGCCCATAGCGCGAAGTCGAAGGTCAGGCGGCAGAGCACCGAGACCACCACGTTGAGGATTTCCGACGGGATGCCCGACAGGTCGACGATCGAGATCGGCCGGCTGTCGACCGGGATGCGGAACAGCTGGCCGAGGATCTCGGCCATCGTGTCGGTGATCGAGATGCCGCCGAACATGAAGCTGAAGCGCAGGTCCGACTGCAGCGAGGTCAGCCGCTGCCGCACCCGGCGGTAGGGTCCGGCGGCCTCGGGTTTGTCGAGTCGGCCCATCGCGTCGTCCAGGCGGCGGATCAGGTCGGCGAACTTGTACGGCACCGGGGTGTCGGCGGTGAAATGGTTGCCGCGCTCCGGATCGCCCAGATGGTCGCGCTTGGCGAGCGGGATCAACTCGGCCAGGATCGCCGCTTCGCCGCTGCCTTCGTCCGCCTGCGCGCCGAACAGTACCTCCATCAGCTCGTCGAAATTCAGCAGCCAGTAGGGCAGCACCAGCGTCTCGGTGTTCAGCACCTCCGCGCGCTCGCCGAACGCCTGGCTGTATTCGTTATGCGGGTCTAGCATCACCACATGGGCGTTCGGGTGCTGGTCCAGGATCGCGCGCAGGATCAGCACGACCGAGCACGACTTGCCCGACCCCGTGGTGCCAAGGATGCCGAAATGCTTGCCCAGCAGCTCGTCGGTCAGGACATGGGCGGGCAGGGTGGTGTCCTGGTGGATCACGCCGACCTTGACCGACGGCAGGCTGGGCGCGGCATAGACGCGGGCCAGGTCCTGCGACGAGGTGGAATAGATCTCCCGCGCCAGCGACGGAGAGCGCGCCATGCCCCGGCGGAAGGCGTACATCTTGCCGTCCGGCGTCATCGGCACCTCGCCGATCAGCGTGATCTCGGCCCGCTGCACGCCGCCGGCGGGATGGTCCTCGGACGGGTCGGTGATCGTCAGGCTGCGCACCACGCCATAGGCGACGCTGTGCGGCGTCCTGGTCTTGACCAGGGTACCGATCTGCAGCGCATGCGGGTCGTCGGGCCCGCGGCTGGTGTCGAGCTGGGCCGAAATCTGCGATCCGGTGATGGAAATGATGCGTCCGACGATCACGTCGGTGGCGATGGCCTGGGAACCGTCCATGTCTTCACACTTGCTGGTTACTGCTGCGTCGGACCCGGATGGGCCCGCCAAACGATATGCCGTCCTACGGTGGGTGCCGCACGGGGATACTCTGCGCCGGACACGCTAGGCGGTCGCGGATAACAAATCGTTAAGAGTCGGGCCGCCACCGTAGGTAGAAAGTCGCGCGTAAACGCCGGCAGGCTGCGGGTTTCGCGCACTCAGCCGCGTTTCAGCATCCCGTTATCCGCCCCGGCGGCGGGGATCGGCCGGGCGTTGGGCAAGGGCGTGCCTCGGAGGGCGTGGGGCGCGGCGAGGACGGTGGCCGGGACGCCGCCTTCCGTATCGGCCATGTCGAACAGCTTCCGCCGCCTGCTCACCGGATGGGCGTAGGCGTCGTCCAGTTCCAGCACCGTCGCCGCCGGGATGCCGTTTTCGCTCAAGCATGCGCAGACATCGCTGCACGTCTTCTTGATAGGGTCGGACTCTTGGAGACAGGCGTCGATCCGCCCGGGGTCGGCCTCCGCCACCACCCAGCCGTCGGCGCAGGCGATCTGCCGGTGCGGGGGCAGGGACCATGCGCCGTCGGGCCAGTTCAACTGCGTCGTCCAGGCTAGCGCGTCGCGCATCGACAGGTCGATATGCTGCCCCTTGCCGGTGCGGTCGCGGTAGCGCAGCGCGGCGAGGATCGCCAGGGGCGAGAGATGAGCCGCCAGCAGGTCGGCGACCGACAGGCCCGCCTTGATCGGGTCGTCGGTTTTTCCGATCAGCGACATGAGGCCGCTCCTGGCCTGGATCACGGTGTCGAGCGCCGGGGCCTTCGACCCGGTGCTGCCGTAGCCCGAGACCGAGCAGTAGATGAGCCGGGGATGCCGGGCGCACACGGTCTCGGGGCCGAAACCCAGCCGCTCCATCGCGCCGGCCTTGAGGTTCTGCAGCAACACGTCGGCGGTGCCGAGCAGGTCCTCCAGCGCGGCCTTGTCCGCCTCGGTCCGCAGGTCGAGGGTGACCGAGCGCTTGCCCGCGTTGTAGGTGGCGAAATACCCGCTGACGCCGCCGAAATTCGGCTGCCAGGCGCGACCGGTCTCGCCGCCCGGCTGTTCGACCTTGATGACCTCCGCGCCCAGATCGGCGAGGTAGCGGCCGCCCAACGGTCCCGCCGTGAAAACGGTGATGTCGACGACGCGCAGGCCCGCCAGCGGCAGGATGTCCGTCTTATCCCCCGCTTGGCATGCGCGGGGCGGCAGGTCCGTCACCGCGCCCTCGACATCGCCGGAGACGCTGGCGACGGCATCGGCGTCGATCGGGGGCGACCCGTCCATCGTCAGGATCGAGTTCGGCACCGTGACCGTGCCGCCCGACGGCATGCGAACCGGCCGCGCCGGCGGGCCGTCGTCCTGCGCGATCAGGCCGGGAATGGTGACGATCGGGCCGCTGGGGATGCCCGCGTCCTCGAACGCTGCGACGGCTTCTTGCGTGGTCTTCGTTCCGGTCCAGGCGCTTATCATCCCGTCGACCCTGTCTTCGTGCTTCTTGCGGTCGGTTGCGGTGGCGTAGCGCGGGTTGTCCTTGGCGTCGGGCCGCCCAATCAGGTCGAGGATACGCCGCCATTGCGGTTCGGTGCTGGAACACATCAACACCCAGCCGTCGGCCGTCTTGTAGGCGTTCCACGGGCAACAGAGCGGGTGGCGCGACCCGGCGCGCAAGCCATGGCCTTTGCCGATCTGCACATGGCCGGCATAGACGCCGGTCAGCGCGATGCTGGCGTCGAGGGCGGCGATGTCGATGCGTTGGCCGGGCCCGCCGGTCTCCCGCACGCGCAGGGCGGCGGCGACCGACGTGGCGGCATTGACGCCGGTAAAGAACTCGATCACCGGCGCGCCGGTCAGTTCGGGCGCGCCGCCGGCGGCCCCGGTGGTCGTCATCATCCCGCCGAGCGCCTGCAGGATCGCCTCGCCGCAGTCGTTTGGCAGGCCGTCCGCCCCGTCGATCCCGAAGGCGGAGACGTCGCAGCGGATCAATGACGGGTCGCGGTCATCGGCGGTGGGCAAGGGGGGCGAATAGATCACCGCGTCGGCGCGGTCGAGCAGGGCGGACCATTGGCGGCCGGCGGCCGCCGGATCGTCCGAAAGCCGCAGCAGGCTCTTTCCCGCAAGCGCGACCGGATGCGCGCGCCATGTCTCCGGTTCGTCGGGCCAGTCCAGGCGCGGGTCCTCGACGCGGAGGACCGTCGCCCCCAGCTCCGCCAGTAGCGTGCCTGCCACGGCGGCGGCGAGGCGGCCGGCCCGTTCGATGACGACGACGCCGTCGAGGGAGGTGTCAGGCATCGGCCTACCGGAAGGCCGCGGTGCCGGTGATCTCCCGCCCCTGGATCAGGGTCAGGATTTCATTCGTGGCGTCGGGCACCGGCAGCATGCGGCAGTCGCGCAACAGCCGCTCCAGCCCGGTCTCGCAGGCGATGCCCATGCCGCCGTGGATATGCATGGCGAGGTTGATCGCCCCTTCGCAGGCGGTCGTGGCGTAGCGTTTCGCCATCGCCGAGATGCCGTTCGACCGGTCGCCCCGGTCGAGCGCTTCCAACGCGCTGTAACACAACAGGCGGCTGGTCACGACGGCGGTCTCAATGTCCGCCAGGTTCTTCTGCACCAGTTGGTGCCCGGCGATCGGCTTGCCGAACTGGGTGCGCACGCCGGCGTAGTCGCGGGCCAGGTCGAACGCCTTCTGCGCCAGGTGGACTCCGGCGAGCCCGACCAGTGGACGGTTGCCGTTCCAGGTCACCGTCAGCATGCGCGCCGCGTCGCCGCCGGACTCCAGCAGGTTGTCGCGCGGCACGCGGTAGTCCTCGAACACCGCTTCGGACAAATGTCCCTGTTTCAAGCCGAAGGTCTCGATCTCGCGGATTTCGAAGGGCTGCTTCTCCGGTTCGACGATCACGCGTTTCAGCGTGGTGCGGCCCTTGTCGTCCACGTCGTCGACACAGGTGACGGCCAGCACGTCGGCGACGGACCCGTTGGTGATCCACATCTTGCGGCCGTTGATGACGATCTCGTCGCCGTCGACGCGCATCCGCGTGCTCACGCCGCGCGGGTCCGATCCAGCGCCCGGCTCGGTCGTGGCCGTGCCGCAGATGCCCTTGCCGGCGAACAGGGCGGGCAGTAAGCGCGCGCGCTGTGCCGGGGTCGCCTCGGCATGGATGCGGGCGATGGTGCATTCGTGCCCCATCAGCGAAATCGCGACCCAGGGCGGCAGTGCCTCGTAGAACATGCCGTAGGTGACCATGGGCATGCCGCTGCCGCCGTCCGCCTCGGTCAGGCGCGGGGCCATCAGGCCCTGTTCGGTCAGGATCGCGTAGATCTTGAGGAGGTCGGGTTTGGGCAGCGACGTATCCGGGTCGTTCGCGTCCAGGATCGGCTGGATATCGCGCTCGACCATGCGGCGCGCCGACTCCTGGATGAGCGTTTGTTCCTCGGTGAGCGCGAACTCCATCTGACGCGTCCTCCCACGGTTTTTGCCCGTTGTGTCTTTGTTGTATCCTCCCGGTCCGGCGTTCCGCCGGCGTCCGGGGGAGCGGATGTTGCCTCCGCCGGGTTGAGTCTAGCGCCGTATTCGATATGTGTCAGGTCGGGAGGGTTTGAACGAGTATGTCTAACGATGCGACCGGCGCCGAGGCGCCCGTCATGGCCGTTCATCAGGAAGGCAGCGGGCCGCCCGTGATCATGCTGCACGGCGGATACGGCTGTTGGCGGCATTGGGTCCGCAACGTCCCGGCGCTGGCCGAGCATTTCAGCGTACACGCCGTCGACCTGCCGTCCTATGGCGAGTCCGCCGCGGTCGACAAGGCCATGCCCGGCGAAGACTATCTCGACCTCGTTTACCGGCAGATTGTCGGCCGGTTCGGCGACGACGAACCGTTGCGGCTGGTCGGCTTCTCCTTCGGCGGCGCGATCTGCACCTATCTGGCGGGGCGGTTGAAAGACCGGGTCAGTCACCTGGCGATCATCTCGCCGGGCGGTTTTCCGCCGCGTGAAACGGGCATCCGCAACATGATGAGCTATAAGGCGGCCTTCGGCGACGAAGAGTTGATGCGGAAGACGATCCGCCACAACCTGTTGCAGCATATGCTGTTCTTTCCGGAGTCGGTGGATGAAGAGGCGATGGCGATCCAGCGCTACTGCGTCGACCGTACGCGCTACGATAGCCGCAAGGTGAGCCGGGGCGGCGGGTTGCGGGAGAACCTGGCGACGATCACCTGTCCGTTGATGGTACTATGGGGCGAGAAAGACGATTTTGATTTCCGGCCCGCCGACGAGATGATCGGGCAAATCCGCGAGGTGGTGCCCGATCTGCGGCTGCACCGGATCGAGAAAGCCGGGCATTGGTCGGCCTATGAGAACGCGCCGCGGGTGAACGGGCATCTCATCGATTTCTTCAAAAGCGCGGGCTGACGGCGGAAGCTTCCGCAATGGGTGAAACTCTGCCTGACCTGTATGCGATACGGCGCGGCGAAGGGCCGCCGCTGGTCATGCTGCACGGCGGCGTCGGGTCGTCGAACCATTGGGCCCGCAATATCGATGCGCTCGGCGCGCATTTTGCGGTCCATGCGATCGATCTGCCGGGCTTCGGCCGCTCGCCGATCGCCGACGCCAAGATGCCGCCGGACGCCTATGTCGACCTCTGCACCCGGTTGATCGACGCGATGCTGCCGGAAGGCCCTGCCTATCTGCTCGGCTTTTCCTTCGGCGGGCTGATCGGTGCCTATGTGGCGGCGGCGTTGCCCGGCCGTTTCGAGAAAGTCTCGCTGATCTCGCCGGGCGGACTGCTGGCGATCCGCGAGGGCGAGCCGGCCTATCGCAAGATGCTGCCCGAGGACGCACCTGAAGGCGAAATTCGCGAAACCGTGCGGCATAACCTGTTGCAGTTGATGCTGCATCATCCTGAGTCCGCCGGCGACGAAGCCGTCGACATGCAGTTGGAAAACATCGCCAACACGAGATTTCACAGCCGCAGTGTCAGCCGCTACGATTGCCTGCTCGACGAGTTGCGGGGGATCGATGCGCCGTTGCAGATCCTGTTGGGCGAGCACGACACGGTCCTCTACCCGTCGCACGACCGGCGCATCGCGCATATCCGGACGGCGCGGCCGGACGTGCGGATCGACATGATCCCCGGCGCGGGACACTGGATGCAGTATGAAAATGCGGCGGCGGTCAACGCGGTGCTGATCGATTTCTTCACCGCCGAAAAGGAATGAGCAGGGAAGGAAACGACAATGGCGTATGAAACCATTACGACGGCCAAGGAAGGCCCGGCCTTCATCATCACCTTCAACCGGCCGGAGAAACGCAACGCGATCAGCACCGTCGTCATGGACGAGATGATGGACGCCGCCGCGGCGGCCGAGGCTGACGACGAAGTGCGTGGCATCATCGTGACCGGCGGCGAGAAGTTCTTTTCCGCCGGGGCCGACCTGAACGACGCGCAGGCGCTCAGTTCGCCCGGCGAGACGCACGCCTATATGCGCCGCTGGCACCGTCTGTGCCGTTCCTTCGAGGAGAACGCCAAGGCGGTGATCGCCGCCATCGAGGGCTTCTGCATGACCGGCGGGTGCGAGTTCGCGCTCGCCTGCGACCTGCGCATCGCGGCGGAGGAGTCGAGCTTCGCGATCACCAGCGCCCGGATCGGCACGGTCGCGGGGGCGGGCGGGACGCAACGTCTGCCGCGGATCGTCGGCACCGCCCGCGCGCTGGAAATCATGCTGGCCGCCGAGCCGATCGATGCCGAAACCGCTTATCGGTTCGGGCTGGTGAACGAGTTGACGCCGAAGGGCGGCGCGCTGGCGCGGGCGAAGGAGATCGTCGATCTTTATGCGACGCGGGCGCCGCTCAGCCACGCCTTCATCAAACGGGTCGTCTACAACGGCATGCAGATGGACCTGACGTCGGCACTCGACTATGAAGCCTTCGTCGTGACCTCGATCTACGAGACCGAGGACCGCAAGGAAGGCATCGGCGCGTTCCTCGAAAAACGGCCGGCGAGTTTCAAAGGAAAATGAATTGATTGGAGAGAACGGGACCCGCAATGATCGACAGTGCTAAGAACAACGCCCACCTGCCGCTCGCGGGGATCAAGGTTGCCGATTTCAGCCGGCTGCTGCCGGGGCCGTGGTGCGCGCAACTGCTTGCCGATTTCGGCGCGGACGTGATCAAGATCGAGCAGCCGGGCGTCGGCGATTACGCGCGGCACAATCCGCCGAACTACAAGGACAGCAGCGTCTATTTCAACAGCGTCAACACCAACAAACGCGCCATCGCCTTGGATTTGGCGTCGGAGGAGGGGCGCGAGGTGGCCTATCGCCTGTTCAAGACGTCGGACGTGGTGCTCGAATCCTTCCGGCCCGGCGTGACGGGCAAGCTCAAGATCGATTACGCGGCGGCGAAGGCGGTCAATCCATCGCTGGTCTACTGCTCGATCAGCGGCTACGGGCAGGACGGCCCGTTGGCGCGGGTGCCGGGGCACGACCTGGTGATCCAATCGATGACCGGCCTGATGGGGATGAACCTGGAGGGCGATCCGGTGCCGGCCGTGCCGGGCTTCCAGTCGGCCGACTATGCGGCGGCGGCGATGGCGGCCATCGGTGTGCTGGCGGCGCTGACGCGGCGCAAGGACAGCGGCGAGGGCTGCTATCTCGACCTCTCGATGTTCGATAGCCTGATGTATATGTGCAATATCGTGCTGACCGGCGGTATGTCGCGTCTTGCCGGCGGGACCGGTTTGCCGATGCTGGAGGCGTTCGGCGCGAACCCCCGCTATAACACCTACCGGTGCAAGGACGGCAAGCCCGTGGCCGTGTCTCTCCTGGAGGCGCATAACTGGGCGCAGTTCTGCGAGGTGATCGGGCGGCAGGACCTTATTTTCGAGGACGAGGGGCTCGAAGACCGGCACAGCGACCACGGCGAACGCGCCGGGTTGTTCCGCGAGGCCATCGAGGAATATTGCCACACGCATGACCGCGCCGACCTGCTGGCGGTGATGGAGGAACATCAGATTCCGATCTCGGCGATCAACGCGCCGGACGAGGCGCTGGCCGAGCCGGTCGTCGCCGCGCGCGGGACCATTGAATATTATGACCATCCGACGGAAGGGCGCTTGCCGCATCTGGTCAGCCCCTTCGCGCGGGCGGGATTGACGCGGGACGGTCGCACCGCCGCGCCGGGATTGGGTGCGGACACCGACGATGTGCTGGCCGACCTCGGCTATTCCGATGACGAACGCGACACGCTCAAGAAAACGGGAGTCGTAACGCCATGACCACCACCACACGGACACCGAATGCGGACCACGCTGGTGCGTTCATCGCGACCGCGCGCGGCCGGAATTTCCCGACCGAGGTGATCGAGGCGGCCCGGATGTGCCTGGTCGATACGGTCGGCGTCGGGATCGGGGCGCATGCGGAAGGAGCCGGTCAAACGGTTCGGCGCGTCGCCGCCAAATGGGGCACCACCGGCAACGCGCAATTGTTGCTGGGCGGCAAGGCCGCGCCCGCCGCGGCGGCATTGGTCAACGCGACGCTGGGGCATTGCCTCGACTATGACGACACGCATGTCGGGGCGGTGGCGCATCTGTCGAGCCCGACCTGGAACACCGCCTTGGCGCTGGGGCTGCATCACGGGGCGGACGAGCGCGACATCCTCGCGGCCTATATCGTCGGGTTCGAAACCGCCGCGCGCTTGGGCAGCAGCGGGCTCGGCCAGGCCGCGAACGAGCGCGGCTTCCATTCGACCGGCGTGTTCGGCTGTCTCGGCGCGGCGACCACCGCGAGCGTCCTACTGGGACTGGACGAGGCGGGTATCCGCAATGCGTTGGGGGCCGCCGCGACACAGGTCGGCGGCTTGATCGGGTCTTTCGGCACGATGTCGAAGCCGTTCCATGCGGGCAAGGCGGCGTTGAACGGGATTCTGGCGGCCGAACTCGCCGCCGAGGGTTTCGTGGCGGCGGAAAACCTGATCGAGGAAGAAGGGCCGTTGGCGCAAGCGTTGATCCAGGATGGGGCGGCGACCTTCCGGCCCTTCGATCCCACCGGCCAATGGGAAATCACCCGGAACACCTTCAAGCCCTATGCATCCTGTCTGTTGACGCATCCGGTCATCGATTCCGCGCGCAAGGTGTCGGACGCGGTGAAGGGCCGGGAGATCGACGGCATCCGCGTTCAGGTCAGCCCCTTCTGCATTCAGATGGCGGGCAAGCCCGGACCGCAGACCGGTCTCGAAGGCAAATTCAGCACGGCGTACTGCGCCGCATTGGGGCTGCAAGGCCATATGGCGATCGCTAACGATTTCGCCGACGACCGGGTCAAGGATCCGTTGCTGCGGAATCTCGTGAGCCGGGTCGAACTGGTGCCGGACGAGGGTCGCGACGTGCGGTCCGCGCGGATCGAGGTCCGGTTCGCCGATGGCTCGACCCTGGATTCGGACACGCCGCTCGCCTTGGGCAATCCGGACAACCCGATGAGCTGGGACGACATGCGCGTGAAGTTCGACGGGCTGGTCGTGCCGGTGTTGGGCGACCGGGACAGCGCCGAGCTATTCAGCGTACTGCGCGGCTTCGACAGCGGCGCGATGAAGGATTACGTCCGGCTCGTCGCGCGCGATTAGGCGCGTCGGTCTGGACTTGGGGTGTGGGGCACTCTAACCAGGGGAACGAAACATGGGTTTGGAAGTTGGTGGATTTCTAGGTTTACTGATTTTGATCGCCAATGTGTACGCGATCGTGAAAATCGTACAAAGCGGCGCGTCGACGGGCGCGAAAGTGATCTGGATCGTGTTGATCCTGCTCCTGCCGATTCTGGGGTTGATCATCTGGTTCTTCGCGGGACCGAAAGGATAATGCTCGCCGTCGGCCGGGGCGTTCAACGTCCCGGCTGACGGCGCGGGCATTTCGGTATCTAATAGGCGCAATCGAATAAGAACGAGTGTTCGGAAGCGTCCATGTCCTCCCAAGCTGATTCCTATGATTACATCGTCGTCGGCGCCGGTTCCGCCGGCTGCGTCCTCGCCAACCGCCTGACGGAAGACCCGTCGGTGCGGGTGCTGCTGCTCGAAGCGGGCGGCAAGGACAGCAATCCCTGGATCCATATTCCGGTCGGGTTTGCCAAGACGATGGCGATGCCCAGCGTGAACTGGCTGTTCGACACCGAGCCGGACCCCTACACCTATAACCGGCCCATCCCGATCCCGCGCGGGCGCGTCCTCGGCGGGTCAAGCTCGATCAACGGTATGCTGTATGTGCGCGGCCATCGTCTCGACTATGACGGATGGGCGCAGTTCGGTAATCGCGGCTGGTCGTATGACGACGTGCTGCCGTACTTCAAGAAATCCGAGAACCGGGAAAACAGTAATTCCGAATTCCACGGCGCCGGCGGGCCGCTTAATGTCGCCGATATGATCGAGAGCCACGAGCTGCTCGACGCGGTGGTCGAAACGGCCGAAGGCCTCGGATATCCGCGTAACCCAGACTACAACGGCGCCGAACAGGACGGGTTCGGGTATTACCAGGTCACGCAGAAGGACGGCCGTCGCAACAGTACGGCCGTCGCCTTCCTCAATCCGGCGCGCAACCGGCCGAACCTGCATGTGGAGACCGACGCGCATGCGAAGCGCATCACCTTTGACGGCACGCGCGCAACCGGGATCGTCTACGACAAGGCCGGGGTGGAAAAGGAGGCGCGCGCGGGATTGGAGGTCGTGCTGTCGGCGGGGGCGGTGCAGTCGCCGCAACTCTTGGAACTCTCGGGCGTCGGCCGGCCCGACGTGTTGGAACAACACGGCATCGATGTGCGGCACGAGTTGGCGGGGGTCGGCCGGAATTATCAGGACCACTATATCTGCCGGTTGGTGGCGCGCATCAACCGGCCGATCACGTTGAACGAACAGACGCGCGGGCTTTCAATGGTCAAGGAAGCCTTCAAATACGCCGTCGGCCGGCGAGGTATCCTCACGTTCACCGCGGGAATCGTGTACGGCTTCGTGCGGAGCCGTCCCGAGGTCGCGTCGCCCGATGTGCAGTTCCATATCGCCCATGCCAGCTTCAAGGATCCGAAGAAACGTATCTTCGACCGGGAGCCGGGCATGACCATCGGGCCGTGCCAACTGCGCCCGGAAAGCCGGGGTAGCATCCATATCAAATCCGCCGATCCCTTCGAGGCGCCGGCGATCCGGCCCAACTTCCTGTCGGAGGAGACGGACCGGGCGACCTTGGCCGCTGGCATGCGGATCGGGCGGAAGCTGATATCCGCGGCACCCCTATCGCAGTATGTCGAGGCGGAGACGGTGCCCGGCCCCGATTGCGCGACGGACGATGAGCTCATCGATTTCGCGCGGCAGACCGGCGCGACGCTCTACCACCCGGTGGGAACTTGCAAGATGGGGTCGGACCCGATGGCCGTCGTCAGCGACCAGCTCAAGGTGCACGGCCTGGAAGGCCTGCGCGTGGTCGATGCGTCGATCATGCCGACGCTGGTCTCGGGAAACACCAACGCGCCGACGATCATGATCGCGGAGAAAGCCGCGGACATGATGAAGGCGGAACACCGCTAGGCTTCATTCCCGGGAGGACACCCATGTCGCAAGCGTCAACGGAGTATCGGATAGAGCCGGGGTACGAATTTCCTCCGGAGGACATCACCGTGTCGGAAGCCGACCAAAGGCAGAAACACGGCTTTTGCGACATGCCGCCGGAGCGCTACGGCGATGTGGTGGACCCGACCTTCCTGGCGCGTCGGACGATCCTGCTCAACACCGAGGCGATTCAGTCCTGCCGCCCGGATTGCGCGCCGGTCCACATCGTGCACCGGCTCAAGCTGCACGCGCCGGTTCGTCTGGGCGAAACGGTGACGATGACCGGGCAATACATCGCGATCCCCGAGATTTCGCGGGGCTGGGTCACCAAGAGCCGGTGGGAGTTCCATAGGGCCGACGGCACGCATGTGCTGACGGTGGAGCCCGACGTGATGATGATGGACCCGAATAAGGCGCCGGACGGCAAGAAGGGCGCGCGCAAGGAGCGGCCGCCTGTCGACGACAGCGGCTTCGAAACGCTGTTGGAGAAGCAGTGCACGCCGGAGACGACGCTCGGTTACTGCGAGGGTACGACCAACCTGATCCACACCGTGCCCGAGGTCGCCAGGGAATACGGCTTCCGTGCGCCGATCATCGCGGGCAACCAGACCGTCAACTTCCTGCTCGAAGCCTTGGCGCTGGACGGCGTGCCCGCCGAAATGGACGTGGAATTGAAGTTCCTGAAGCCGGTGTTCTGGGACGATGCCGTCAAGGTGCAAGGGCGGCGGGAGAATGGCGCGCTCACCGAATTGCGCGCCGTGAACGGCGACGGCGAGACGGTCGCGACCGGCATCGTGAACTCGGTCCGTTACTAACGCTTGCTCAGCGCCACCGCGACGTCGGAGAAGGCTTTTGCCAACCGGGCCGTCTTGTCCACGTCGATGGCGTCCGGCCAGTGGTCGTCCGGGTTGTGGAACAGCCCGTTCTCGCCCAGCAGCGAGACATAACGGCCGCCATGGTCGTAGATGTTGCGCGCCTCGCCGCCGGGGCGCTGGCCCAGCGGGGTTTCCAGTTCGGGCGGCGCGCATGCGTCCCGCATCTTGGCGCGGCACAGTTCCATCAGGGTTTCGTCAGACGCCTGCAGCTTCGCCTTGCCGTCGACCGCCGAGCCGAAATTCGCGCCGAGATGAATCCAGCAATGGGCGCGCGGCACGATCCCATCATTCTCTTCGATGAAATGGTCGAGGCCGAGGTGGCCCAGCTCATGTCCTGAATTGGCGGTGAAGATCACCGGGCGGTCGGGGGTGGCGTTGTTCAGCGTCCGCATGATCTCCAACAGCACCAAAAGCCCGCCGCCGCGTTCCGACGCGCAACTCCACCAGCCGCTGCGCGGCGTCATCACGACCAGCGGGGCGAGGGAGGGATCGCGCCCCTCGATCCGGCCGACGATGTTGTCCGAGGTCGTCGCCGTGCGCGCGATGTCGATGGTGATGGAGACCGTGGCCGCATCGGCGGCGGCCTTCTCCAGCAACAGCGCGTGTTCATTGGAAACCTGCAGCACCGGCGGCCCGAACGGGTCGGTGAAACTGTCCGCATTGATCGGGCAGAGGCCGGCGCGGCCGCCGTCGGTGATCTGGATGATCGCCCGGTGCGGCCCGTCGCGGCGGATGTCCTCGACTTCCGGCGTCGAGCGGGGATCGCTCTTGGCGAGGCCGATGGGGGCATCGCCGCCGATGGGGGCCAATCTGCCGGTCAGGCCGTCCGAGCCGGTCGTACCGCCGTCGAAGCGGGGCAGGCCCTCCAACGTTGCGCCATCGACCATCGCCGTCGCGGCGGCGACATCGATCCGGTCCAGGCGGTAGGTCGACCGTTCGGGCGTGACCCCAATCGCCGCGTACTCGCCGGCCAGCCAATCCGCCGACGCGCGGTCCACATCGCTGCCGGTGCGGTGGATACCTTGCCTGTCATAAGCGCCGATGATCTTGCCGATACGGTCCATTGCGGTATGCCCCTGAGTTTGTTGTTTTGCTTAGGCTTCCAACGCCATGCCGTCGCGGCCGGGGTCGGCGGCGCCGTGCCACGCGCCCTTGTCGTCGATCAGGATGCCGTGCACGCCGGCATAGGTATAGGACATGTGGCTGCGCGCGGTCGGATAGCCCATCTGGCCGAGCGACTGCTGCACGAAACGCGGGATACGGTTGCTGAAATCGATGGTGTCGCTGTTGCAGGTGAAGCGCGGGGCCGCCACCGCCTCGGAAATCGTCATGCCGAAGTCGATGACATTGAGCAACGACTGCAGGATGCCCATGGCGATGAAGGTGCCGCCCGGCGCGCCGATCACGATATAGGGGTCGTCGTCCCGGAACACGATGGTCGGCGCCATCGACGTGAATCGGCGCTTGCCCGGCGCCACCGAGTTCGACTTGCCGGGGCGCGGGTCGAACACCGCCATGCAGCCGTTATACATGAAGCCGAGACCGTCCGTGATCACGCCGGACGGGCTGCCGAGCGAATGCGTCACCGTGACCGCGTTGCCGTCGCCGTCGACGACGGAGATATGCGTGGTGTCGCGCGGCTCGTCGGTCGGGTCGAAGCGTTCCACATGGGCCTTCTCGCCGCGGCCGATGGCGTCCGCGTGGGTCGCCGCGTAGTCCTTGCTGGTCAGCCGGTCGACCGGGACGTCGACGAAGGCCGGGTCGCCGACGAAGCGATCCTTGTCGCTGGTCGCGATCTTCATCGCTTCGGCGACGGTGCGGATGTATTCCGGGCTGTTGTGGCCCATGGATTTCAGGTCGAAATTCTCCAGGATGTTGAGCATCTCGACGATCATGATGCCGCCGCCGGGCGGGCAGCCGGTCGAGATGCGATGCCCGCGATAGCTGCCCCATAGGGGATCGCTGCGCACGGTTTCGTAGGCGGCGAGGTCCTTGCGCGACAGCAGTCCGCCATGCGCGCCGATATCCTCGGTCATCTGTTCGGCCATCTCGCCGGTGTAGAAGGTTTCGGCGCCCCCCTCGGCGATGCGGCGCAGCGCGGAGGCCATGTCCGGGTTTTCCAACAGGTCGCCGGGGCGTTTCAAATTGCCGTTGCCGTCGAAATAGATGCGCTTGCCCGACGACGTGTGGGCGAGTTTCTCAATCGTCGGAACCCGGCCATAGTCGTAGAATTTCGACCAGTACTGATGCATCGTCGGGCGGATGACGACGCCCTGGTCGGCTTCGGCGATGGCGGGGGCTACGATGTCGCGCCAATCCATCGTGCCGTATTCGTCGATCGCCTCGTAGAACGCCTTCAGGCTGCCCGGCGTCATGATCGATTGATGGCCGACCTCGTTCACCCGGCCCTTCAGGAAGAATCCGAAGCCGTCGCGCGCCTCGGCCTCGATCTCGCTGGCCCACATGTCCGGCGTCGATGCGGCGGGCGCGGTGGTGTGGAAGTCGATGAAGCCGTGCAGATTCCGCTTCGGCATATAGACCTGCATCGTGCCGAACCCCGCGACGCCGCACATCTGCGGGTCGACCACGGTTTCCACCAGGGCGCAGGTGATCGCGGCGTCGATGGCGTTGCCGCCACGCTGTAGGCAGAGGGCGCCGGCCTCGACGGCTTCGGGCTGCGGTGCGGTGATCATTCCCCGGGACATGATGGTTCCTTTCCTTGGCCTGTGCCTTAGCCTGTGCCTTAGCCTGTGCGGTCTAACCGTGCTGTTCGAGAAACGCCTTGAGCGCCGGACCCCATTTCGCCCAATCGACGGACGGGCCGCGATGGCCGTATTCGCTGTCGAGCGCGTGATACTCCGCCGACACGCCGACGCCCGCGAGATGGTCGACCGTTTCTGGACCGAGCGACGGCGGGAACAGCGCGTCGGTGCGCGACAGGACGTAGAAGATCGGTGCCTTGATCGCCGCGGCGCGGGGCTTCGCGTCGTACAGGATCGCCGCCTTGCGCAGCGCGATCAGGGAATTGGCGTCGAATTTCTCGGCCCATCCGGTCGCCATGCCGCGTAGTCGCCGGGTTCGCTCGTCCGGATCGGCGACGGTATCCTCCAGCTGCTTGGCGATGCCGTAGTTGGTCAGCGTTTCGACCCGCATGTCGACCAGCACGTCGTAGACGCCGCTGCCTTTCTTGTCGGCGTAGTAATCGCCGCCGTTCCAGCCGGGGCAGGCGGCGAACCGGTCGATCAACGCCGTGACCGATGCGGGATCGCCGCGTCCGCCCATGCTCGTGGCGACCGGGGCCAGGGCGCGCATCCGCTCCGGGTGCCGCGTGCCCCATTCGAAGGTCAGATAACCGCCGTAGGAGAACCCGACCACCGCCGCCAACTGACCGACGCCCAGATGATCCAGCAGCCGGCATTGCGCCTCGACCATGTCGCCGGTGGTGATATCGGGGAAACCCAAGCCGTAGGGCTTGCCGGTGTCCGGGTCGGCGTGGCCCGGTCCCGTGCTGCCGTAGGACGATCCGATCATGTTGGACGCGATGACGCAGAATCGGTCCGTATCGATGGCTCGGCCGGGTCCGATCAATTCCTCCCACCATCCGCCGGGGCCGCCGGCATGCGGGTTGCTGGTGTAGCCGTGCCCCAGCAGGACGGCATTGCCGCCATCCGCGTCCAGACTTCCGTAGGTTTCGTATGCGATGTCGAGTGTCGCGAAACGTCCGCCCTTTTCCAGGTCGAAATCGGTGGCGGTGTACAGCGTCGACGAGGGCAGAAGCATCTCAAACGGCCTTTTCGAATGAACAAAGGGGGCGGGGCGGTAGTGCGATCCGCCCTCCATCGTACTGCGTCGTCCTGTTCGGCTCCACTTTTCTAAACGCCATGCTTCCCATACACTCGTAGGCTTTGATGGAAGGCGTTGCATGGACGACTCCCGAGGTGCCAAGGCGCAGCCGCGCTATCAGGACGTTGCCGACGTGCTGATGCAAGAAGTGGCGGACGGCAAGTTTCCGATCGGCTCGATGCTGCCGACGGAATTGGACCTGTGCGAGCGGTTCGACGTCAGCCGGTACACGATCCGGGAGGCGCTGCGCCGGCTTGAGGAAATCGGCCTGGTCGCCCGCCGGCAAGGGTCCGGCACGGTGGTGCAGGCCACGGAATTCGGGCCCGGCTATGTTCAGCAGATCGGGTCGCTCTCCGAGTTGTTGCAATACTCGGCCGATACGCGCCTCTACGTGATGGAAACCGAGGACGTGACGCTCGACCGCGGCCTTGCGCGCGTGTTGCGCTGCCGGCCCGGCGAGGAACGGCATCGGATCAGCGGCGTGCGCCGGGTCGATGCCTCGGGACAGCCCATATGCTGGAGCGATATCTACCTGATCCCGGAATATGCCGGGATACTCGACATGATCGGCAAGCGGTCCGGGCCGGTCTATAGCATGGTCGAGAGCGAGTATGGCGAGAAGGTCGAGACCGTCTCGGTCGAGATGTTCCCCAGCACCGTGCCGGAGCGGCTGGAGGCAGCGCTGGACGTTGCCCCCGGCACCTCGGCCATGACGATCGTGCGGCGCTATACCGGGCAGGAAAACCGCCTGTTCGAAGCGTCGATCAGCGTCCATCCGGAAGGCCGGTTCACCTATTCGATCGTGCTCAAACGGGAATGGCGGCTGCCGGTGGGCGGCCGCTAGCGCTGCCTCAGCGCCGGTCGACCGGCGGCTTCCAATCGCGATTGCTCGGGTTGCCGTCCTTGTCGTAGACCGTGCAGTTTTCCAGGCCACGGCAGACCGAGTCGGCCATGTTGCCGAGTTGCGCCTTGCTGCATCCCGCGAGGATCGCGGCGACGGCGAGCGCCGATAGAAGGCGGCGGATCGTCATTTCCGATTCACCCGCGCATAGGTCAGAAGGTCGGCGGGCTGACAGTCCAGATGATCGCAGATCGCCTCCAACGTGCCGAAGCGGATTCCCTTCACCTTGCCGGATTTCAGCAGCGACAGGTTCTGCTCGGTGATGCCGACCCGGGCGGCGAGGTCCTTGGACTTCATCTTGCGCTTCGCGAGCATGACGTCGAGGGTTACGACGATTGGCATGGGATGGCTCCGTTCCTACACGATTTGCGCTTGTTCTTCGGCGAGTTCGCGGCCTTCGTCCATGATCCAGGCGATGATCAGGAAGACGCAGCCGACGAACAGCGTGGTCAGTTCCGACGACCCGAAGCTGACCGACAGCATCCGTTGGCCCGGCGGGTTGGTCATCGTCAGCACGACGCTCATCAAAGCCCCGGCAATAGGTTTCACCAAGGCAATCCCTAATGTGGCCATCGCGAATCCGCGCAGGCAGCGGATGTTCTCGGCCGTGAAGATCAATCCCCGCGTATAGAAATCGAAGAGCTGCCGGAGCCGCAGGACGGCGTAGACGGCGAGGCTTCCCGGGATCATCGAGACGACGAATCCCAGGATCAAGGACATTGCCGGCATCGGCTGGGGGAGAGGGCCGAATCCGACGATTTCCGGATGCGTCCGGCCCCATAGCTCGAAATTGAACCACATCAGCGCCAACGTCAGTGGGATCGCCGGTATCGCGATTGTACAGAATAGGCGCATGAGGCGGCTGATCCGCTGGATACGATCGATGTTTCGCATGATGTCCCCGTTGTTCTGATTTGGACGGGAACCGTATCTCTTCACAATAAGTGATGCAATAAAAAATTATTGTAAAACAGCAAAATTTTATTGCATTCGATAAATTTTTTGTTTCCGAAGTTTTGCCGCCGATAGCGGGTTTGTCCTGGTCGCTGGTGTTTGGCATGATCGGCGAATTCGCAGTCGAACCAGAGGATTTCACGATGCCCGCATACCGCAGTTTCCTGTTCGCGCCCGGCAACCACGCCCGGAAGGTGGAAAAGGTTTTCGGCTGCGGCGCGGATCACGTCATCCTCGACCTGGAGGACGCGGTTGCGACGGCGGAGAAAGTGGCGACCCGCGCGCTGATTGTCGATGCTTTGAAAAAGCCGCGGCGAGGCGGCGGCTATGTCCGCGTGAACTCCTACGAGACCGAGTTTTGCTATGGCGATACGGCGGCGGTGGTCGGGCCTTGGCTGGACGGTATCATTTTCCCGATGGTGGAAAGCGCGGACCAGATGCGGTCCTTCGACTGGCTGGTCGGGAATTTGGAACGCGAACGGGACCTGCCGGTCGGCGGCATCGACATCATCCCGATCATCGAGACGGGCAAGGGCATTGCTGCCGCCCGCGATATCGCCGCCGCCGGCACCCGCGTGAAGCGCATGGCGTTCGGCGCGGGCGACTACACGCTCGACATGAACATGGAATGGACGATCGCCGAAACCGAGCTGGAGCCCGCGCGGGCCGAGATGGTCATGGCGTCGCGGCTGGCGGGGATCGAACAGCCGCTCGACACCGTTTGGGTGCACATCAAGGATCTCGAAAACCTCGGGAAGTCGGCCGCGCATGTGAAGCGCATCGGCTTCCAGGGAAAGATGTGCATCTATCCGCCGCAGGTCGACGTGGTGAACGGCGTGTTCACGCCGACGGACGAGGAGGTCGCCTTCGCGCAGCGGGTGGTCGACGCCTTCGAGCAGGCCGAAAAGGAAGGGTCGTCGTCGATTCAGATGGACGGTTATTTCATCGATTACCCGATCGTCTACAAGGCGCAGCGGACGCTCGAAATGGTGCGGCAGATCAAGGAAGCGGCATAGAACGCTTGCTCCCGCCGGCGCGCGGCGTCAGATCACGCCTTCGTCTTCCAGCGCCGCCAATTGATCGCCGGAGAGGCCGAGCAACGCGCCGTAAACCTCCGCGTTATGTTGCCCCAATGCCGGGCCGAGCCATGCCACCTCGCCGGGGGTCTCGTTCAACCGCGGCACCACGTTGGGAACGGCGATCTCGCCGGCGCGCGGGTCGGCGATGCGGGCGATGTTGCCGCGTGCGGCATAGTGCGGGTCTTCGAAGATTTCATCGATGGCCGCGACGATGCCGCAGGGAACCTCCGCCTCGGTGCAGAGGGCGATGACCTCCTTCTGCGTGTGGCTCTTGGTCCAGTCGGTCACCATGCCGTCGAGGATTTGCCGGTTCGCGTCGCGCTGCTTGATGGTGCCGTAGATGCCGTCGCCCGCGACCTCCGGACGACCCATGAGGCCCGCCAGGCGGGCGAAGATCTTGTCGTTGGTGCAGGCGATGGCGACCCAGCGGCCGTCCTTCGTCTCGTAATGGCTGTGCGGGCAGACATTCACCGTCGGCGCGCCCATGCGCTGGCGGATATAGCCGAACTTGTCGTAGGCGGGGGCCAATTCGTCGAGGATGCGGAAGATCGGCTCGTAAAGGCCGATGTCGATTTCCTGGCCGATGCCGGTTGTATCCCGCGTGCGCAACGCCATCATCACGCCCAGCGCCCCGTAAAGACCGGACATGTAGTCCGCCAGCGTCGCCGACCCCGGCGTTGCCGGCGGCCGGTCCGGATCGCCTGCCAGGAAGGAGATGCCGCCGAAGGCGTTGCCGATCCGGCCGAAGCCGGGTTTTTCGCTGTAGGGGCCTGTCTGGCCGTAGCCCGACACCCGAAGCATGACGAGACGCGGGTTGACCTCCTTCAGCACGTCCCAGCCCAGCCCCCAGCCTTCCAAAGTGCCGGGCTGAAAATTCTCGGTCAGCACGTCGGCGTCGGCGATCAATCGCTTCAGCATCTCGGCGCCCTTCGGCGACTTGAGGTTCAGCGTCACCGACTTCTTGTTGCGCGCCTCGCTGAGCCAGACCAGCGTGTCGCCGCATTCGGTGACGCTGCCGAGCCGGCGGCAGGGATCGCCGACCTTGGGTTGCTCGACCTTGATCACCTCGGCGCCGAATTCGGCCATGATCGTCGCGCAATAGGGCGCGGCGATATAGGTGGCGATGTCGATGACGCGGACGCCGGCAAGCGGTTTCGGATGGGCGGTGTTGGCGGTCGGTTGGTCTTGGCTCTCCGGCACGTCCGGTATCCTCGCTTTTGTGTTTGTATTGGCGCACTATAACGGTCCATGCCGATGCGTAAAAACACGTATTGGTCCGGACAAATTTGTGATAGGGATGTCGAGCCGCTAGCTCGGTCAGATTGTATTTTTATTTGGAGATTTGCGCATGAGTTCTGTCGCTAACCCCGCCGACCTGACGCCCGTGGATGACGTCGATGCGTCGATGACGATTTCCGAACGGCTTTCGGCCTTTACGACGGCGTTCACGATCCAGGACGTTCCCGAAGAGGTTGTGGAACGTGCGAAGCTGCATATTCTCGACTGTCTCGGAATCGGCTTGGCGTCGGCGACCTACGATTTCGGTCATATCATGGCGAACGCGATGCATGGTCTGGGCGGGGATGGTCCGTATCCCGTGATCGGTTTGCCGATGCGGTTGCCGCTGCGCGACGCGATCCATGTGAACGGCACGCTGGTCCATGGGCTCGATTTCGACGACACGCACGGCGGCGGCGTCATCCATGCCTCGGCGAGCGCGGTGCCCCTGGTGCTGTGTATGGGGCTGGCGCATGGGGCGACCGGGAAGGGCGCGTTGGCGGCCTATCTGATCGCGGTCGAGACATCGTCGCGGATCGGCATGGCGGTGAACGGCAACTTCCACCGCGCGGGACATCACCCGACCGGACTCGTCGGCGCTTTCGGGTGCACCTTGGCGGCGGGTCGTCTCGCCGATCTCAGCGCGGCGAAGCTGGCGAAGGCGCAGGGCATCACCCTCAGCATGGCCGGCGGCAGTCTGGAATTCCTGTCGGACGGCGCGTGGACCAAGCGCCAGCATCCCGGCTGGGCGGGTGTCTGCGCCGTCACCGCGGCGACCATGGCGAAGCAGGGCTTCGTTGGCCCGATGCAGGCGTATGAAGGCCGCTACGGGTTGTTCAACTTGCACCTGGGGCGGCATGTCGGCGCGACCGCCGACTTCGACCTCGATACGGTCACGGACGGGTTGGGCGAGACCTGGGAGTTGATGAACGTCGCGTTCAAGCCGTATCCGGCCTGCCATTTCAATCACGCCTTCGCGGACGCCGCGCTGGCGTTACAGAAAGAGCACAACCTGTGGCCCGGCGATATCGATTCGATCGTCGCGCGGATCGGCGAAGGACAGGTGCAGGTCGTGTGCGAGCCGGAAGCCGACAAGCGCCGCCCGCATAACGCCTATGAAGCGCAATTCAGCGTGCATTACATCATCGCCGCCGCCCTGTCGCGTGGCCGTTTCACGCTGGACGAACTGGATCCGAACGCCTTCAACGATCCGTCTATCCTCGAACTCTGCGACCGGGTTACCTATGAGGTCGACGCGCAGTCGAACTACCCGCGCTACTATTCGGGCGAAGTCACGGTGCGGACCAAGGACGGCCGTGAATTCACCCATCGCGAAGATCACAATCGCGGCTCGGACGCCAATCCGTTGTCCGCCGCCGATCTCGTGGAGAAGTTCTACGCGAATGCGACGCGCTGCGTGAGCCGGGACCGGGCGCAGCAGATCCTCGACCTGGTGATGAACCTGGATCGCGCCTTCGACCTGCGGGACCTGGACGATGCGTTGAGCATCCGATAGGCGGGGCGGTGCGGAGGACGACGCCATGCTGATGTCCGGCGCGGATTTTCGGGAGTCGCTGCGGCGCTACGATCCCACCGTTTTCGTCGATGGCCGGCGGGTGGACTCGGTCGCCGACGATCCGCAACTCGCGCCGGGGATCGCCGCAATCGGCGTGACCTACGATTTCGCGCGCCGGGACGACTACAAGGCGGTGATGACCGGGACGCAGCATACCAGCGGCAAACGAGTCAACCGCATGCTGCACATCAACCGCGACGCGCAAGACCTGCTGAACAAGCTGGAAGCGGTGCGCCTCGTCTGCCGCGAAAGCGGCTGCGCCCAGCGCTACCTGACCCATGACGCCTTCAACGCCTTGTTCCAGGCGACGCACCGCATCGACGAGGACAAGGGAGCCGACTATCACCAGCGCTTCGTGAACTACATGCACCAGGTGCAGGCGGACGACCTGACCTGCGGCGTCGCCATGACCGACGCGAAGGGCGACCGGTCGAAGCGGCCGCATGCGCAGTCCAATCCCGATGTTTATGTCCGGATCAAGGAACGCCGCAAGGACGGCATCGTCATCAACGGCGCCAAGGCGATCGTGACCGCCGCGCCCTATGTCCACGAATTCCTGGTGATGCCGAGCCGGAACATGACCGAGGCGGACGCCGACTACGCCCTGTGTTGCGCCGTGCCGCTCGACGCGCCGGGCGTGACCATCGTGGCGCGCCCCGCGGGCCGGCCCGGCGAGAGCGCGGCCAAGTTCAGCGCGCGCTACGGGCAGTCGACCGGCGTGGTGATGTTCGAGGATGTCTTTGTGCCATGGGACCGGGTGTTCCTGGCCGGCGAGTGGGAGCATGCGCAGTTTCTAACCACGACCTACGCGACCCATCACCGGCATAGCTGCATCGGCGCGCGGGCGGGTTTCGGCGACCTGTTGATCGGGGCGGGCGTGTTGATGTGCGAGGCGAACGGCCTGGAACCCGGCGGCACGCCGCATCTGCGCGACCGGCTGGTCGAACTGATCAAGATCGTCGAGGGTTTCTTCGCCTGCGGCGTCGCGGCCTCGACCTACGGGCAGGGCGATCCGTCCGGCGCGTTCCAGCCCGAGCCGGTCTTTTCGAATGTCGGCAAGCTGCTGCTCGCCACGCAGATCTACGACATGCACCGGATCGGCCACGAGGTCTCCGGCGGTTTGGCCGTGGCGCTGCCGGGACCGGACGAGGACCACAATCCGGAAACCGTCGGCCGGCTCGCCGAGATGCTCACCGCACGGCCCGACGTGCCCTATGCGCAGCGCATGGAGGTCGCCCGCTTGATGGAGGACCTGACCGCCTCGGGCGAGGCGGGTTGGTATTCGCTGATCAGCCTGCACGGCGGCGGCTCGCCGGAAGCGATGAAGCGGGAAATCTACCGCAACTATCCGATCGAGGATCGGGTGGCCGTGGTCGAGAAGCTTTTGGACCGCGGCGTCCTGGCCGGCGAAGACGGCAAACCCGCGCGCAACCGTCAGCCCGGCCGCTGTTGCGTCGAAGGCTGCAGCCCGCCGGCGGTCCCGGACCCGCCGCGCGACTTGCCGCCCGCGCAAGCGAAGCCCGACGCCGCGGAGTAGAACGCGCGGTCCTCCGAGCGCCGTTTGCCCGCACGCCGTGTTTCGCCGCATAATTCGGCGCTGCCGACGTCTTGCCGGAAGGCGCGATTGCGAGAGGACACCGAATGCTGACGATTACGCCGAGCGGCGACATTCTGGGCGCGACCGTGGACAAGCTAGACCTGGCGCGGCCGATGGCGGACGCGACCTTTGGCGAGTTGCTCGTGGCGCTGGGCGAGCACGGCTATCTCTGCTTTCCGGGACAAACGCTGGAGCCGGTCCAGTTGAAGTCGTTTTCCGAACGGTTCGGCGACATTCAGGCGGGCGTCGCCAAGCCCTCGAAGCATGCGGACTGCCCCGGCGTCGGCATCCTGTCGAACATCAAGGTGGACGGCGAGTATATCGGTTTCCCGGATTTCGGGCAGGACTGGCATACGGACATGACCTACCGCGAGGTCATGGGCTTCGTGAACGTGCTCTACTGTCTCCAGATTCCGCGCCGCGACGGTAAGACGCTGGGCGGCACCGAATTCGCGAACATGCGCATGGCCTACGAGGCGTTACCGGCGGAGATGAAGACCCGACTGGCCGATGCGGTAGTGGTGCATAACTTCGAGAAGATGTGGGAATACATGCGGACGGTGCGCAAGAGCGGTCGCGCGCCGATGACCGACGAGCAGCGCCGCCAGCGCCCGCCGGTGGAGCACCCGCTGTTCCTGACCCATCCGATCACGGGCCGGAAGGTGCTCTACGCGAATCCCGGCTATGCGGAGCGGATCGTCGGCCTGTCGCAGCAGGAAAGCGACGATACCCTCGCCTGGTTGGTTGAGTTCCAGCTTCAGGAACGGTTCCGTCATACCTTCACCTGGACCGAAGGCGACGTGGTGGTTTGGGACAACTTCGGCACCCTGCATCGCGGTATCGCAGACTACGATCCCGACGAGCACCGGTTGATGCGGCGTTGCCAGGTGCTCGGTACCAAGATCTTCGACCCGGCATACCGCCGGTCGGTATCGCTACCGGCGCTTGCCGCCTGAGCGCCGCCGAACAGCATCCGTCGTTGGCCGCGTCGGCCATTCCGAGGATGCCTGACCGCTGCACTCATCGCGCTGCTATCAGGGCAGCATTATTCCCCGCATCATGAAGAAGAACATCGCCGCCAGAATGCCGGCAAACGGGACGGTAATCAGCCAAGCCGCGACGATGCGCAGCAACAGCGAGCGCCGCACCAACTCGAGACGATGGATTCGATCTAGGCTCTTCCGGTCCCGTTTCCGCAGTAGCTTTTCACCGGATTGCCGTTTGAGGTCGCGCAGCATGTCACCCTTGATGGCCACGTTGGCTTGTTCGAATCGTTCCAAAAATGCCTCCACCGCTTCGGGATTTCCGTCGTCGTGGTGGTGGCGGATGTCTTCGACCATGCGCGCATAGTTGACCTTGAGGTATTCTCGCAGGAATCCGACACCGAACACGCCGCCGACGGCGATGTGGGTCGAACTGACCGGCAGCCCGAGTTGCGAGGCGATGATCACCGTGATGGCCGCCGCCATGGCAATACAGAATGCACGCATGCGATCCAACTCGGTAATTTCAGATCCGACCGTGCGAATCAGTTTCGGCCCGTAAAGCGCCAACCCGATGGCGATGCCGAGCGCGCCTACGAGAAGAACCCAGGTCGGGATCGCGGCCTTGGTGGCGACGCCGCCACCGACAATCGCTTCGTTGATACCAGCCAGCGGTCCGACCGCATTCGCTACGTCGTTTGCCCCATGCGCGAAACTCAACAGCGCGGCCGCGAAAATGAGCGGATAGGTGAAGAGGTCGTTGACGTTTTCCTTATGGTTTTCCAGCCGGGTCGCCATCTTTGCGATTTGCGGCTTGACCACCAGATAGACCGCGACGGCGATTCCCAGGCCGATCAAAACGGCGGCGCCGAAGGGAACCTTCCACATCTGTTTGACGCCTTTGAGGATCAGATAGGTCCCGAAGGCCCAGGCCATAGCGGCGACGAGGATGGGTACGACGCGCTTCGCCGCCGCCATCACATCATCCTGGTAGGTGATCGTTCGCTTGATCAGGTAGAGAAATGCCGCTGCGATCATCCCGCCGAGCACCGGCGATATCACCCAACTGGCGGCGATCTTGGCGACCTGGATCCAATCGGCGATCGCCCAACCGCCGGCGGCGATGCCCGCGCCAAGGACACCGCCGACGATGGAATGCGTGGTTGAGACCGGCGCGCCGAGGGCGGTCGCCAGGTTGAGCCATAACGCGGCGGCAAGGAGCGCCGCGATCATCAGCCAAATAAACGTATCGCGGTCGCCGATGAGGTCGGGGTCGATGATTCCTTTTTTGATGGTGCCGACCACGTCGCCGCCGGCGATGAGTGCGCCGGATGCTTCGAAGACGGCGGCAATCGTAACGGCGCCGACCAGTGTTATCGCGTGTGATCCGACGGCGGGTCCGACGTTGTTGGCAACGTCGTTGGCGCCAATGTTCATCGCCATGTAACCGCCGATCATGGCGGCGATCACCAGCAACACCCCGTGTGTGCCGCTTTCCCCGACGCGGACGATGGTGAACAGCATGATGCCGACAATGAACAGCAACGCGGCGCCGAAGCGGAATAGTTCGTCGCGGTTTAGTTGTGCAGCTTTCTCCACCTTATTTATGTTGAACATGACAGTAACGGACGCCTTTCTTGTCCCGTATGAGCTTCACCGGTTCCCAGACGTTTTTATTGTCATATGGTTTTCACAAAACTGTAATGATCTGGATCAGCTTGCCTATCGTTGTGTGTCGTTGGGGGCCATTCATTAACCGACGACAGTGAGCATTTCTTCGGCAACGCGCTTCGCGATGGTGAGCCGAAGAAGAAATGCGGGTCGAAGGGGTGCTTTGACGCCGACTGGAAACGCCCTTATTCAGTGTTGCTGACCCGGTTCGGGCAAAGCTCGATGCGGCGGAGCCGGCCGCAACACCAGTGCCACCTGCAATGCATGAAGGAGACAACCATGCCGGTCTACGAGAAGGGCGACGTCCGTATCAGCTATGAGGAGGTCGGGACCGGCTTTCCGTTGCTGGTCATCCCGGGCGGCGGCCTCAACTCCCGCATGAGCAATTGGCCGTCCGCGGTCATCAACGCGATGGACGAATTCAAGGACGACTTCCGCTGCATCACGATGGATCAGCGTAACGCCAACGGCGGCGAGAGTACGGGGCCGTTGGCTGTCGACGATCCGTGGGGCGGTTTCGCGGACGATCAGCTTGGGCTGATGGATCACCTGGGCATCCGCGAGTTCGCATTCATGGGCTACTGCATCGGCGGCTGTTTCGCCGGCAAGCTGATCGAGCGCGCGCCCGAGCGGGTCGTCGCCGCGGTCTTCTGCCAGACGGTGGGGCATTGGCCGGACGATCCCGACGTCATGTATCGGTCCGGCAGGGATACGTGGGGGCCCGAGTTGTTGGGCCGGCGGCCCGACCTGGACCAGGACGCGGTCGACGCGTATCTGCACAACCTCTATCGCGTGAACCCGGACTTTCTGTACAGCGTGCCGCGCGACGTTATCCGCACCTGCGCGACGCCGATCCTCGTCCTGCCGGACGACATTCCCGCGCATCCGCTCCAGACATCGATCGACGTGGCCTCGCTGGCGCCGAACGCCGAGATCACGGTCTTTCCGTGGAAGTCCCCGCCCGAGCTGAAAGAACGCACGATCGACCGCGTGCGCGCCTTCATCCAGACGCATTGCGCCGTACGGTGACGGCCGCCGGCCCGCTAGAGCGGCATTCGGCCTCCGTGATCGGGTCGGGTATACTGCGCCGGTACCGCCGCGCGCGGTTTCCATGATCCATCGACGACATCTTATCAACGACATCACAAAGAGAGCGGTATGAAAATCACCGACCGGAGCATTCCCGAATACGAACGGCTGGCGGCCCCGTCGCGGCCCGGCAAGCCGCGCAAGACCGGGCTGACCGTCATGATCGACATGGGGCCGACCGATTTCGGCTGGACCGGGCCGAGCGGACTGCGGGACCTCTTGGAATACGGATGCGAGTTCATCGATTACGCCAAGATCTTTGCGATCAACGGGCTGATGTATCCGCCGGAATTGATCAAGAAGATCACGGCGCTCTACCGCGACTACGACGTGAAGCCGTTCTGCGGCGGTATCCTGTTCGAGACCGCCTACCATCAGAACGCCGTCGACGAGTTGATCACTCATCTCAAGCATATAGACGCCACATCGTTGGAGATTTCCGAGAACTACCTGGAATTGCTGCCGGACGAACGCCGCCGCGAGATCGATCGTTTCCAGAAAGCCGGCTTCGAGGTCGTCTACGAATTCGGACGGAAGGAGCCGACCGAGCCGATCACGCTGGACTATATGGGGTCGGTGGTCGAGGAGATGATGGAACTCGGCTGTGACCACGTCATCGTCGAGCAGAGCGAACTCGATATGCTGGCTGACCAATCGCCGGCGGACTATCAGGCTTTGCCGAAACAGCGCTGGTATCCGCATATCGTCATCGAACCGGACCCGTTCCGCTTCCCCGACCAGCATGTTCAGTTGATCCGGGAATTCGGGGCCGATGTCAGCCTGTGCAACGTCGCGCCGGAGCAGGTCTTGCGCCTGGAAGGGTTCCGGCGGGGCATCGGCCGGCAGGTCCACTACTCCTATCTTCAGGACGCGCTCGAACAGAAATCCGGCGGCTGACGGATGGCCGATCTCGTGCGTGTCGACGTGGAGGAGGCGCGGGCGTTGTGCGTCGCGGCCTACCGACGGCACGGCGTACCGCCCGACGACGCCGCGCGGGCGGCCGAACAGTTCATCCTGTGCGATCTGCTGGGCATCCCGACGCATGGGCTGCGGCGGCTCAGCAACTATATCGGCCGTATAGAGATCGGCGGGATCAATCCGACGCCGGACATCCAGGTTGCGTCGCGTCTGCCCGCGGTCGCCGTGATGAACGGCGATGGCGGCCTCGGGACCGTGGTGGCGTCGCGCGGGCTGGAGGAAGGCATCCGGCGCGCGGGTGAGAACGGCATTGCCTATATCAGCTGTATCAACAGCAACCATTTCGGCGGGAACGCCAGCTATGGCTGGCTGGCGGCCGAGGCGGGCATGGTCTGCCTCTCGGGCAGCAACGGGACGCCGACGATCGCCGCGCCCGGCGGCAAGACGCCCGCGATTGGGAACAATCCGATCGGGTACGCCGCGCCGGGTCCCGACGGTCGGCATTTCATCCTGGATATGGCGCTCAGCATTGCGTCACGGGGCAAGCTTCGCGCGGCGCGGGACAGAGGCGAGCCGATTCCGGAAGGCGTCGCCTTGGACAAGGATGGCCTGCCGACGACCGACGCGGGTGCGGCGCTGGACGGGTTCGTGCTGCCGATTGGCGGCCACAAGGGATATGGGTTGGCGACGGCGATCGACATTCTCTCCGCGGTGCTCGGCGGCGGGGGGATCGGGACGGGCATCCGGCATCAGTTCAAGCAGCCCGGCGAACCCTCCAACGTGTCGCATTTTTTCCTGTTGATCGATCCGGCGGCCACGGTGGGTCGAGATGCTTTTCGGCAGAATATCCTGGACTTCGCCGCATGGGTTCATGCCCAGCCGTCCGTCGACCCGGCGCGGCCCGGCCGTTTGCCGGGCGAGGCGGCGTCGGCGCGCCTCGCGCGCAATCGAACCGAAGGGATACCGATGACCCAGGATGAGTATGACCGGTTGCGCGGCTTGGCGGATGGCTCGCTGTCGGGGGTTATTCCAACGTCATAGCGGCGTATTGACCCGGCAGAACTCGTCGGTTGCGGTGGAATCTCAAGACCGGCTTCCCATCTATGAAATTTTTTGAAATTCAACCAGAAGATATCTCTCCGGATTTCCCGGATAGATGGTCCTGAATTTTTCGTTCCGCATATCGATCACCCGATAACATATTGTATTGCCGAATAAATCAACATAATCGAATTCTGCGATTTGAAACCGCGCCGATGTGCCGCTCAAAAATACAATTGAGGGTAGCATATCGCAGCGTTCTCGATTTACTCGATTTTAAAAACTTTTCGCTACCTAGGGCATGTAAATTGGGGATTTTCACTACGCGAGGTGATTATGCGTATTACATCTATGGTTATGGGCGTCGCCGCGGCGGCGGTAATTTTCGGTGCGGCGTCGGCGAACGAGTTTGAAGGGCCGATCACGGAGCTTGCGGGCTCGGAAATCAAAGCATGGTTAACGGATCCGACGATCGTCGGCGCGGTCAAGAATCAGAACGCGCAGCATGCATCGCTGTCCGAAGCGGATATTCAACGTCTGGATAAGCAATGGCGCGGCGAGACTGCGGGAAGCGCGCAGCCGATGATCTCGAAGGTTCTGTCCAATTCATTGTCGGATTTCCTGAAGAAGAAGACCGAGGCCAGTCAGGGCCTGTACACGGAAATCTTCGTCATGGACAACAAGGGACTGAACGTCGGCCAGAGCGCCGTCACCTCGGACTATTGGCAAGGGGACGAGGCGAAATGGCAGAAGACCTACTTGGTCGGCGCCGACGCCATGCATATTGGCGGGGTGAAGAAGGATGAGTCGACGCAGTCCTTCCAGAGCCAACTCAGCCTTCCGATCGTCGACCCTGCCGATAACACGGTCATCGGCGCGATCACGATCGGCATCAACGTCGAGCAACTGAGCCAGTAAGGCTCCATCCTTCCCAGAAAACTCAGTGGACGAGGTCCGGGTTATGATTTTCAGCTTCCTCAAGCGTGCGCGCATTTCAGAAGGGACGGGAACCGCCAGCCCGGACCTCGGATACTGGACATTGGGCAAGAAACTCGTTGTCACGGTGGCGGTCGGGTTCGCGCTCGGCTTCGCTATCGTGATTTCGATGCAGGGTATGAGTGAATCGACGCGATTCCATGCCCAGGCGGCGCAGGCCAACAAGGAACTCACCGCGTTGCTCGCGGCGCAGGTCGGCGGTGCCGTCCGTTTCAAGAAGACGGAGACGATCAAGAAGGCCTATATGCGCCTCGTCGAGGCCGATCATTCGACGGCGGCGCGGATACTGACCGTCGGCAAGGACGGATCGGTCATCGACGAGTTCAAGTCGGCGCGCCTGCCGGTCGACTCCGATGTACCGCTAGGGTCTGTCGCCACCAAGGTTCTGTCCGGCGGCGAGATCATTAGCCAGGAATTCGAATCGGCCCAGATTGTCAGTGCGCCGATCCATTTCGGGAAGAATGCCGCGCAGGTCGGGGCGGTTGCCGTTCTATGGCGATACGACGCCCTGAACGAAGCAATCCGCTCGAACATGGTGACGCAGGCGGCATGGGCCCTTGCGATATCGGTCATTCTGGTTGCGATGTTGATCTTGGTGACATGGCGGATGATTACCCGGCCGACGCAGTTGATCGGCCAAAGCATGTGCGCTTTGGCGGGCGGCGATTTGGGCGTCGAGATCGACGGTCTGGGCCGGCGTGACGAGATCGGCAACATGGCGCGCGCCGTGGAGGTGTTCAAAAACAACGCGATCGAGAAGGAACAGCTCGAAGCCGAGAACGAGAAGAACAAGCGCATGGCGGAGAAGGAAAAACAGGCCGCATTGCAGGCGGTTGCCGATAGCTTCGAGGAAAGCGTCAGCGGTCTGGTCGGCGAGGTGAACGCGTCGGCGTCCGAGATGCGGTCGACGGCGGAGACGATGTCCACGACCGCGCAGGAGTCGACCGACCGGGCGAACCTCGTGTCGACGGCCTCGGATCGTGCGTCCGAGAATGTGAACACCGTCGCGGCGGCAGCCGAAGAATTGTCCAAATCCATCCATGAAATTGCCGAGCAGGTCGGGCGGTCGACCGATATCGCCGGGAGCGCCGTGGAGGCGGCCCAGCAGGCGAATGATGACATTCAGGGCCTGGTGTCGGCCGCGCAGAAGGTCGGCGAGGTTGTCGAGTTGATCACGGAAATTGCCGAGCAAACCAACCTGCTGGCCTTGAACGCGACGATCGAGGCGGCCCGCGCCGGGGAGGCCGGTAAAGGGTTCGCGGTCGTCGCGTCGGAGGTCAAGAATCTGGCGAGCCAGACGGCCAAGGCGACGGACGAGATCGCGAGCCAGATCAACGGCATTCAGTCCGCGACCGGCGGCGCGGTGGATGCAATCGATTCGATCGGCGGCGTCATCGGGCAGCTCAACGAGATATCGTCCAGCATCTCTGCCGCCGTCGAGCAGCAGGGCGCGGCGACACAGGAAATTGCCCGCAACGTTCAGGAGGCTGCAAGCGGGACCGCCGAGGTCAATCGCCATATCAGCGACGTGAAGGAAACGGCCACGTCCACCGGTGACGCGTCGGGGGCGGTGCTCAATGGGGCGAAAAGCCTATCGCAGCAGTCCGACAAGCTGCGCGACGAGATTCAGAACTTCCTCGTCGAAATCCGGCAGCCGGAAATCGCAAGCGGGTAGCCTTTGTCCTAGCCTTACGGTGACGGTGGCGTTTACACCGCCACCGCGCCAGACGGCGGCGTCATGACGTGCGTGACGCCGCTGAACGCGCCGCTGTCCGGGTCCCGCAACGCCACGTTTGGGCAGGCGTAATGATGCGGGAAGATGGCGTGCTCCCCGGGGACCACCGGCATATGCTTCTCGATAGCCTCGAACACGGATCGATCCAACTCGGGATCGACGGTGCAGCGGCCTTCGCCGCTGACGTCGATCCGCGGCTGGTGGGCCGCGTCGTCGAGCGACATGCCGCGCTCCGCCAGCATTGAGGCTACCTGATACACCGCCGGCATGATCCGCCGGCCGCCCGACGCGCCGATGGCGAACCAGGGCTTGCCGTCGCGCGAGACGATGACCGGACACATGTTGCACAACGGCTTCTTGCCGGGCGCGAGCGCGTTGGGGCCGCCGGGCCGGGGATCGAACCACATGATGCCGTTGTTCATCAGGATGCCGGTGCCGGGGAACACGACCTTGCTGCCGAACACCGACAACAGCGTCTGGGTCATGCACACCATGTTGCCGTCCTTGTCGGCGATGGTGAAATTCGTCGTGCTCGCCGGATCCTTGCTGTCGTCCACGTCGCCCATGGTGCGGAAGCGCTCGTCATAGGCCTCGGCGAAGGCCTGTGCCCAGGCGCTGTAAACTTCGGCATCCGGCACACCGTCGCCCGGCGTCTTGCCCTCGCACAGCTCGATCACCCGCAGCATCGTCGGCCCCGCGGTGAGGCCCGGGGCCGCATGCAGCGTCCCTGGCCCGAACTTGGCTTCTAGCGGGGTGACTTCGGTCGCTTCGTAGCTCGACAAGTCCTCGTGCGATAGGGCGCTGCCGCCGGCGCGGGCATCGCGCACGAGTTGGTTGGCGACGTCGCCGGTATAGAAATCGGTGGCGCCGGCGTCGGCGAGCCGCTGTATCGTATCCGCCAGATGGCCCATCGGCCGGTATGCGATGGGCTTGCCTTGCTCCGCCATGGGCGGGAAGCCACCGGGCAGGTAGACCTCGCGGCTGGCGAGGAATTTAGAGAGGTCCTTGGCCGCGCCCAGCGTCCGCAGCGACATGTACCAGGTGACCGGCAGTCCCTGTTTGGCCATCGCGATGGCGGGCTGCAACAACTCCTTCCACGGCATCGTGCCGTAGCGTTCCCAGGCCAAGCCCAATCCCGCGACTTGTCCCGGAACGGCGATCGAGTGATAGCCGACGATATTGCGGTTCTCGTAGACGTTGGGCCATTCGAACAGATCGCCGCTGCTGCCGCCTTCCTCGTCCAACGGGTAATCTTCCAGCCGCAGGCCGCGCGGTGCGACCATGCCCATGGCGAAGCAGCGGAACTTGCTCTCGGCGGCGAGGCCGAGCTGCATGTAGCCGCCGCCGCCCATGCCGCTCATCCAAGGCTCGACCACGGAGATCGCGAAGGATGTGGCGATGGCGGCGTCGACGGCATTGCCGCCGGCGCGCAGCACCTCGGCGCCGACCTCGGCGGCGGCGCGATGCTGGCAGGATACGACGCCCGATTCTCCGGAGGCGACGGGCTTGCGGATGTTCCAGTTTTGGAAGAATTGCGTATTCGGAAGGGATGATGTGCTCATGGGAGGAGTGTTCCGTGAATTGGCGGCAGGGGCAAGGCCTTGATAGGTCGCGCTGTGATGTCCATTACGCCACAAGCGGCGCGTAGGCGTCGAGTTGGCGCAGCACCTCGTCGCGTCCGGCGGAGGGCAGGCCCAGCAACCCGCGCGCGATTCCCGCCTCGGCGCAGCGTGCGAGGGCCGCCTTATCGGCGGGCGCGCGGAACACGGTGACCGAGAGGGTCGACATATCTCGCCCGGCCGCGTCCGCAGCATGCCGCAGGCGTGTCATGGTTTCCGCCGGATCGAAGTCGTCGCCGGCGCGCGGAAACCAGCCGTCGCAGAATTCGACGACGCGGTTCAGGGTGTAATCGGTCTCGCCGCCGAGGATCACCGGCGGATGCGGCGTCTGTTCCGGTTTCGGATACGACCACACCGGGTCGAAGTCGACCATATCGCCATGAAATTCGGCTTCTTCTTCGGTCCAGAGCGCTTTCATCGCCAGCACGCGTTCGCGCAGCAGCTTGAAGCGCGTCTTGTACTGCGCGCCATGGTTTTCCATCTCGTCGACATTCCAGCCGCCGCCGATGCCGAAGACGAAGCGCCCGCCGGAGAGTCGGTCGAGGCTGGCGACGCATTTCGCGGTCACGATGGGATCGCGCTGCGGCACGAGGCAGATGCCGGTGCCGATCTGCAGTGTCTCGGTCGCCGCGGCGGCGAAGGACAGCGATACGAAGGGATCGTAGGTGTGCTTGTATTCCTTGGGCAATTCCTGGTCGCCCCGGAACGGCGTCTTGCGGCTTGTCGGGATATGCGTGTGTTCGGGCACGAACAGCGAGCCGAAGCCGCGGTCTTCGAGTTCTCGGGCGAGTTCGGAAATGTCGATGGAATAGTCCGTCGCGAAGATAAAGACGCCGAGTTGCATGATCTATTCCCTCCTTGAGTTACAATGCCGGGTCGTCGAGCCCGGCTTCGGCAAATCCCTTTTGCCGCAATTGGCAACTGTCGCACACGCCGCAGGGGCGTGGCCCGTTATTGTAGCAGCTCCATGTCAGGTGGAGAGGGGCGTCTAGGTCTGCGGCCAGTCGTATGATGTCCGCCTTGGTCTTGTCGATCAGCGGCGTCTCGATCCGGATCGGCAGGCCGTAATGCGTGCCGATCTTGCTGCCGAGGCGCAGTGTCTCCGCCGCGGCCGCATAGAAATCGGGCCGGCAGTCCGGATAGCCGCTGTAGTCCAGCGCGTTCGCGGCGATGTAGAGCACGGGCGTGATCTCTTCCGGCGGGACGCCGTCGTTTTCGATCCGGCGCAGCACGATGCTTTCCAACTGCGCCGCGGCCAGCGTCAGGAAGAAGGTGTTGCGGAGCGGAACATAGGTGATCGGGATGTCGTCGCTCATCGCCGCCGTATCGCGGTTCTCCGGCAGGTCGAAAGCGTCCGTATCCGTCAGCGCCGAATGGGAGGCGAGCGTACCGTAGAAGCGGACATCCGCGACCCGATGGTCGAGCGCCAGATGAGCGGCGACCCGGGTCGCGGCGTCCAGTTCCTGTCGGTGGCGTTGGCCGTAGTCGAGGCTCAAGGCCGCCAGATCGTCGCAGTCGCGCTGGGCGACGCAGGCCAACGTCGTCGAATCGAGACCGCCGGACAGCAGGATTTGTCCGATGCGGTGGGTCATCGGCCCAGACTCATCCGAACGCCCTCAGCGGTCCGGGCTCGGCGCGAACCGGCGGCGCAGGAACCAAAGGACGCCGACGGCCAACAGCGTCATCCACGCCTTGCCGACCACCTGGCCCGGCAGATACGCCAAGCTGCCGAAGGCGAGGGTCAGGAAGATGATGCTGTCGGCGACCAGACCGACGATATTCGATGCGACGACCGCGCCGATCCAGTTGCGTTTGCGCAGCGGCGTATAGACCGCGAAATCCAGCAGTTCGGAGATCAGGAAGGCGACGCCGCTGGCGACCGCGAATTTGGTCGAGACGAGACCGGAAATCACTGCGCCGATGACGATGGCGGCGACGATCCAGCCGCGGCCGAGCCGTTCCTGCGCCAGATCGCGGAAGGTGAACGCCAACCCGGCGAAATAGACGCCGGCCGGTGCGACCAGGTCCGGGCCGACCGGAACCAGGCCGTAGGTTTCGATCGACCAGTTGGCGAGAAAGATCGTCGCGATGAAGAGGATGAGATAGGGCACGCGTTGGCTTCCTGATTGGCGATGACGCCGGTTTTAAACCCTCGGCACAAGGGCGCAATAGCCGATATCAGGGCTGTTGCGCAAGGATCGCCGCGATCGCGGCCGCGGCGAGCCGGGCCTCCGGCGGGTCGGCGCGGCTGGTCAGGATCGCCGGGACCTTGGCGCCCATGACGATGCCGGCGGCGCAGGCGCTCATGAAGTAGACCATCATCTTGAACAGCGCATTGCCGGTCTCGATGGTCGGCACCAACAGGATATCCGCATGGCCGGCGACGGGATGATCGATCCCTTTGAGCGCGGCGGCCTCCGGTGATACCGCATTGTCGAAGGCGAGCGGACCGTAGACCGATGCGGTCGGGATTTCGGTCACGGCGCGCGCCGTGATCTCCGCGGCATCCAGGGTCGACGGCATCGCCTCCGTGGCGTCCTCGCTGGCGGACAGGACGGCGACCTTCGGGTGATTGATGCCGAGCGCGACGGCAAGGTCAACGGCGTTCGCCGCGGCCTGCAGCCGGGTCTCGATATCCGGGGCCACATTGATCGCCGCGTCGGTGATCAGCAGCGCCTTGTCTTCGTCGGGTACGGTCATGTGGAAGACATGGGTAAGGCGCCGGCCCGTCCGCAGACCCGAATCACGGCTCAGCATGCCGCGCACGAAAGCGTCGGTGTGGATATGCCCCTTCATCAGGGCGTCCGCAGCACCATCGCCGCAGAGTTTCGCGGCGGCCATGCCGGCGTCGGTCTCGCCGGCCGCATCGACGATCTCGAAACCGCCGATATCCCAAGCGATTCGTTCCGCGGCGGCGGCGATGGCGTTGCGATTGCCGACCAGCACCGGTTCCATAAGGTCCGCGTCCACGGCGAGGCGAGCGCTTTCGAGCGCCAGACCGGCCCCGGCGCTGGCGATCGCCGTCCGCACCGGCGGGGCCGACCGCGCGCGCGCCAGCAGGGCGGGCGGGCATTGGAAGGGACGATCGCTCAACATGGTTAGGCGGGCGCGCCGAGGACGTTGCTCAACCGCTCGGCGGCGTTGCGCAGGACGGGGACGCAGCCGCGGATCTTTACCGCGTCAAGGCGCGGCTGGGGCGCGTGGATCGCCAGGGCGGCGGCGAACCGGCCGTCGCGTTCGGGATCGGGCACCGGCACCGCAAGGCCCACCAGGCCGACCATGTATTCCTGGTCGTTCACGGCCACGCGGTCGGCGCGGATTTGCTGCAGTTCTTTTTCCAAGGCTTCGGGATCGGTCAGGGTCTGCTCGGTGAAGCGCTGTAGCGGGCCCGCCGCGTAAATCCTCTCGCGGGCGCGTTTGGTCATCTGACTGAGAAACAGCTTGCCCATGGCCGAGCAATGCAGCGGCACATGGCTGCCGACCGAAAGCTGTAGGCGCAGCGGCCAATGCGTTTCGACCCGGTCGAGGTAGACCACCTGGTTGCCGTCGAGGATACCCAGATTGCAGGTCTCGCCGGTTTCCTCGGCCAGCGCTTGCAATACGGCGTGTCGGGGCGCGCGCTGCGCCGACGCCATAAGGGTGTCGATGGCGAGCGCGTTCAGCCGCGGCCCGATGGTGAACTGTTTTCCCAGCGGTTCGCGGGCGAGCAGGCCTTCGCTTTCGAGCCGGCTGGCTAGGCGATGCACGGTCGGTTTCGGCAGATCGAGACGGTCCGCCATCTGGGCCAGACTCATCGGCCGCGTTTGCGACACGATCATTTCCAGCAACGCGAATGTCCGCTGCACCGCCGAACTGCGGCCATTCGGGCGCTGCGGCGTATCGGTGCGATCGGCGTCGGGCATCAGGGGCCTCATGCATGGTCATGGCGGGTTCGGACGCTGCCGACCCTTGTTTAACATGCCGTGGGGCGGCTGCGGTGGGAACTATCCACAACTTTTTTCCCATCAAAGGACAATTTGAGTCGACAAGCAAAGCTTTTTTTGAGACGAATTGTATCGTTAAATGAAATAACAGCAGTTTTGTAGGCGCAAACGAGGGAGGATAAGTGCCGCGGCGCGCCGGTCTCGATCGGGGCGGTCGCGTTCTGTGCCATGAGGCGTGCGGACCGGGCAAGGCGTTGGCGGTGCGCGGGCACGGATATCAATCCTGAACCTCTGAGCGGTCAAGACCGTATGGGCTGATCCACGCATTGGGACCGCAGGTCCGGGCAAGGATCGAAAAAGAAAGGGAAAGACCATGAAGATGACTTCGCAAGAGGCGTTCGTCGAAACGCTTCGCGTGCAAGGCGTGAAGGTTGCCTACGGCATCGTCGGATCGGCCTTTATGCCGGGTTTGGATGTGTTCGAAGCGGCGGGAATCCGTTTCGTCGACGTGGCGCATGAACAGGGCGCCGCGCATATGGCGGACGGTTACACGCGCGCCAGCGGCGAGGTCGCGGTCTGCATCGCGCAGAACGGCCCGGGCATTACGAATTTCGTGACGGCGGTCGCGGCGGCGTATTGGAACCACACCCCGATGGTCGTGATCACGCCGGAAACGGGCGCGATGACCCAAGGGCTCGGCGGTTTTCAGGAAACCCGCCAGCTACCGTATTTCGAGGAAATCACCTGTCATCAGGAGACCTTGTCGCATCCCAACCGGATCGTCGAGGCGCTGACGCGCTGCTTCCAACGCGCGCGGCAGCATTCCGCGCCGGTGCAGTTCAACGTCCCGCGCGACATGTTCTGCCAGGTCGTCGATTTGGAAATCCCCGACCCGATCATGCCGGGCCGTCTCATGGGCGACGAAGCGCTGGTGCAGTCGGCCGCCGATATGCTTGCCGAAGCGAAATTCCCGATGATTGTGGCCGGCGCCGGTGTCGGGCTCGCGGATGCGGTCGACGAATGCAAGGCCCTGGCCGAGTGTTTGGGCGCGCCGGTCGCCAACAGCTACCTGCACAACGACAGCTTTCCGGCGAGCCATCCGTTGGCCGTCGGGCCGCTTGGCTATCAGGGCTGGGAATCGGCGATGACGCTGATCAAGCAGGCCGACGTGATCCTGGCGCTCGGCACACGGCTCAACCCGTTCAGCACCCTGCCGCAGCACAACATCGACTATTGGACCGGCCAGGCGAAGATCATTCAGGTCGATTCCAACCCGGACATGCTGGGTTTGGCCAAGCCGATCGACGTGGGCATCTGCGGCGACGCCAAGGCGGTCGCGCAGCAGCTCGTGCGGGCGTTGGACGGCCACTCCGCCGGGGCGGCGGGCGAGAAGCGCAAGGCCGATGCGGCGACCGCCAAGTCCGCCTGGCTGCAGAAACTCGCCGGTTGGGACCATGAAGAGGATGATCCCGGCAGCACCTGGAACGCCCGGGCGCGCGAGCGCGAGCCCGATAAGATGGCCCCGCGTCAGGTGCTGCGCGCGATCCAGGACGGCTTGCCGAAGGACGCCATGGTTTCCACCGATATCGGCAACATCTGCGCGATGGCGAACAGCTACCTGCCGTTCGAGCAGCCGCGCAGTTTCCTGGCGCCGGGCATGTTCGGCAACTGCGGCTACGCGTTTCCGTCCATCATGGGGGCCAAGATGGCGCGCCCCGACCGGCCGGCGGTCGCCCTGGTCGGGGACGGCGCATTCGGCATCAGCCTGAACGAACTGCCGACCTGTAACCGTATGCAGATCCCGGTCACCATCATCGTTTTCCGCAACGGCCAATGGGGGGCCGAGAAGAAGAACGACATTCTGTGGTTCGACGAGCGGTTCGTCGGTACCGAGCTGGGCGACGACTTCAGCTATGCCGATGTCGCCAAGGCTTTCGGCGTGGACGGTCTTCGGGTCGAGACGATGGACGAACTGACCTCGGCCGTCGCCGAATCTTGCGCCGCCCAGAAGAAGGGCACGACCACGTTGATCGAAGTGGTGGTGAACCAGGAACTGGGCGCGCCGTTCCGCCGGGACGCCATGCAGGACCAAGCCTGCCTGTTGGACCGGTACAAGAACCTGACCGTTTCGCGATAAGGCATTCCGCCGCGACGAAAACGGGCGCCGGAACGATCCGGCGTCCGTTTTTATTAAAATTCAATGTTTTCTGAGATTTCCGCCGGGTTTATGACCTAAATAATCGCTCAGGAAAATCGGATAAATCACTTGAGTATTACCGCCCGCAATGTCATGGTCGGTATGCGTTATGACGTCGTTGTTGATCTCATGATTACCCGTTTCGGCGGTTAGCCAGGTTACTTCTGCGGCATTTTGAACGTGATTTCAGGAAAGCCGCGTTGGGCGGCGTTCCATTCTAGATTGTCGTGAAAGGAAAAACTCATGGCGAACGGTGTTGTCAAATGGTTTAACCCCACCAAGGGTTTTGGCTTCATTGAGCCCGAAGACGGCTCTAAAGATGCTTTCGTGCACATCAGTGCCGTAGAACGGTCCGGCCTGTCCACGTTGACCGAAGGTCAGCGGGTCACCTTCGAATTGGTTCCCGGCCGGGACGGGAAAATGGCTGCCGAGAATATCGCTCTCGCAGACTGATCGGGCTGTGGGGCGGTCCTGGACCGTCCCGTCCTTTGTCCTATTTTCCGCCAGTTTGTTCGATCACTGAGTGAGTATGCCGTTTGCCCCGGAAACCCAACTACAAGTTCGAACGAATGGAGCGCGAACGCGCGAAGGCCAAGAGAAAGGCCGAGCGTAAACAGGCGCGCGAGGACCGTAAGAAAGCGCAAGCCGGCGAAGGGCAAGTCTCCGTCGAGGCGGATAGCGCGACCGCCGACTCCACTGCGGCGGCGCGGCCCGTGGGCGAGCGGGACTAACGCCAGCAGCTTTTCGGCACCAGCCGCTTTTCAGCCAAGGGATGGCGCGGTGATTCACGGTATGCTGCGTGCTTTCATTTTGCCGGCTAGCCTGTCGGCCTGTCACGCCAATCCAATCAGGTCGTGGACGTCCTCCATCCGGTGGACGATCTCCGCGCCGGCGTCCGACAACGCGCCGGCATCGGTGAAGGGATCGCCGGCATAGCCTAGAACCCGGGCGCCGGCCGCGACCCCGGCTTGCACGCCGCTCAGCGAATCTTCGATCACGACGGCATCCTCGCAACGATGGCCCATTGCCGCGGCGGCGGTCAGGAAAATGTCAGGATGCGGTTTGCCGCGACCGGTATCTTGCGCGCTGAACAGAACATCCCGCATTAGCGGCAGCAATCCGACCGGCCCGAGGGTGCTGTGCATCTTCGGTATCGATCCTGACGATGCGACGCAAAAGGAAGCGCCGCTCGCTGCCACGCGATGAACCAGATCGATGACGCCGGGGACCGGTTTCACGTCGACGGCGACGGCGTCTTCAATCGTCCGACGAACGTGTGCCGGCATCGAAGGATCGAAAGGCCGGCCGAGCAGGTCCGCGACGTGCCGGCAGACGTCTTCGATCATTTTGCCTTGGAATTGCCGCCGGCACTCGTCGCGGCTTAGGGGGAGCCCGAGTTCGGTAAGAAAGGCGGACAATCTTTCGTTTGCGATTGCCTCGGTGTCTACCAATACGCCGTCACAATCGAAAATCACCAGCTTTGGGAGCATCCAATTTGCTTTTCATCGCCGCATCTGCGGTCATTCAGCCGTTTCATAGCATCCTGGACGCGGTATGGAACCCCTCGACCTTGGCGGGCCGAACGGCCGCAGGGCGGGAATAGAACAATGGCGCAGCTTGCCGAATTGCGGCAACGGGGATACGGTCGGCGCGATTTTGTAACGGACCCTTCTCTGTAACCGGGACGGGGCCGTCCCTCCTTTAGCCGCGCCGGAGATATCTCATGCACGATCGGTGTACGTCGCCGTGGATCTGATCGTCTCTGCCGTCGAAGGGTTGAGCCCGGCGGTCCTGGCATTCTGTCTGGTCGCGATGTTCGTCGCGGCCTTTATCCGCGGATTTACCGGGTTCGGCTCGTCGCTCATGTGGGTCCCAAGTCTGTCGCTGGTTCTGCCGCCGGTCGCCGTTGTGCCGATCACCTTCATGCTCGAAGTGCTGATCAGCCTGCAGCTCGCGCCGACCATCCGGCGGGAGGCCGATTGGTCGTCTTTGTGGCGAATTTGGGTCGGGGCGCTGGTGGGCGTGCCGATCGGCCTCGCCTTGATCGCGACCGTGCCTGCGGACTTTACCCGCGCCGCCGTCGCCCTGACGGTCATCGTTGCGGCGGTCATCCTGTGGCGGGGAACGCGGCTCAGCGGAACCTTTTCCACGCCGGCGACCGCGGGGGTCGGGGGCGTTGCGGGGTTCCTGACCGGCGCGGTAGGCATCCCAGGGCCGCCGGTTTTCCTGTACTACCTATCGACCCCGCTGGACATCCGCGTCGCACGGGCCTCGATCATGGCCTACATCATGGGCGCCGGCGTCCTCGGGTGCGTCTTCGCGTGGATGCGGGGCATGCTGGATGGCGACGCGGTCGTGCGGGCCTTGTTGCTGTTGCCGATCGTCATTGCCGGGACGTATTTGGGATCGCATGCGTTCGGCAAGGCCGACCCTGAGAGGGCCCGTCGCTGGGCCTTGATTGTCCTGATGGCCGTCGGGGTCACATTGCTGGTTCGGGTGCTGTATACGGCGATACGGTAGGCAGACCATGTCGCTACGGACGAATTTAGGGCGTTTTCCGTGCGAAATTGAGTCCCATAGGCTTGCGTTGGATGTAAAATAAAGCCTCGGATTCGCGGCGATCGCCCATCAATCGGCCCATCATCAGGAGTGTATGACATGCGGTACCCAACGAACGATCTCGAACATCACTGGATGCCGTTTTCGTCGAATAAGCATTTCAAGAAAGAGCCGCGCCTGATCGTCGAGGGTAAGGGCGTGCATTTCACCTCGCATCACGGCCACGATCTGATCGACGCCGTGTCGGGGCTGTTCTGTTCGCCGGCCGGTCACAGCCGCCCGGAAATCGCCGAGGCGGTCTACGAGCAGCTCAAAGAAATGTCCTATATGCCGCCGTTTCAGCACAGCCATCCGGCGGCCTTCGAACTGGCGCGCCGGGTCAAGGCGCTGACGCCGGGCAATCTGGATTATACCTTTTTCGTGAATTCCGGGTCGGAAGCGGTCGAAACGGCGCTGAAGATGGCGTTGCTCTATCACCGTGTTCGCGGCGAAGGGCAGCGGATGCGGCTCGTCGGGCGCGAGCGCGGCTATCACGGCGTGAATTTCGCCGGTTTCTCGGTCGGCGGCATGGTCAAGAACCGCGAGATGTATGGGCTCGGCGTGCCTGGCGTCCTGCATATGCGCCATACCTGGACGGAAGAGAACCGGTTCAGCCAGGGCCAGCCGGAGCATGGCGAGGACCTCGCGAACGATCTGCAGCGTTTCTGCGATCTGCACGGGGGCGACACCATCGCCGCTTGCATCGTCGAGCCGGTTGCCGGATCGACCGGCTGTCTCGTTCCACCGAAGGGATATCTGGAGCGGTTGCGTGAAATCTGCGACGCCAACGGCATCCTGCTGATCATGGACGAGGTGATCTGTGGCTTCGGCCGTCTCGGCAGCAACTTCGGCGCGACGCGATTCAAGGTGCAGCCGGATATCATCACCATGGCGAAGGCGTTGACCAACGGCTCGATCCCAATGGCGGCGGTCACGGTCAGCGACACGATCTACAAGACGATCACCGATGCTGCGCCGGAGAAGGGCGTCGACTTCTTCCATGGGTATACCTACAGCGCGCATCCGGCCTCCTGCGCCGCCGGGATCGCGGCGCTGACGATCTATGAGGAAGAGGGGTTGTTCGATCGGGCGAAGCAACTTGAAAAGCCGTTTCTGGAGCGGCTTTACGCCCTTCGGGACGTGAGCGTCGTGACCGACATCCGCGGGATCGGCTTGCTCGCGGGGGTCGATCTTGCACCGGACGGTAATCCCGGGGCCCGGGGGTACCAAGCCGTCCGTGATTTCTACGAAGCCGGGGTGATGACCAAGATGACCGGCGACACCATGCTGATCGCGCCGCCCTTCGTCTCGACGGAAGCGGACATTGACCGCATGTTTGACATCATCCAGGGTGTGATCAGCAAATACTAGGGCCTAAGCCAGGGCTTTGACGGTGACGGTCTCGCCGCCCCGGGCGGCGGCGAGGTCGCGTGCGTCGCCCAATGCCTTACCGAAGATATTGCACGGGCTGGCCAAACGGATCTCGTCGCCCTGGGATATGGGCGTGGGGCCGAAGCCGATGGCGATCGCGTCGCCGTCCGGCCAGAAGGCGATCTCGCCTGCGTCGACCACCGCGCGGGCATCGGGTTCACGGTCTACGTGGACCGGGGTGGAGAAATAGACCTCAGCGCCCCATGTCATTGCGGTCGCCGTTATGGGCAGGGCGGCTTGGATCGCGTCGGCGGTCGGCGTCTCCAAGAGCGCGATGTCGAGCACGATGGTGCCAACGGTGATGCGGAGGTGTCGCATGCGGAAAGTCTACCGCAGGCGAGGGGCGTTGAGCGACCGTCAATTAGCTTGCGCTGGCGCCGAGGACCGAAATCTTCTCTTCCAGGATCGCGAGCAGACCCTGAAGGCCCTTATTCCTGAGGGTCGAGCTATACTCCGACCGTTTGGTGGAGAGTTCGCTGATTGTGCCCTTCACGAAGATGTCGATGATCTTCCAGTCGCCATCCTTCGGCGCGCGCAACAGGTAGTTGAGCTTGATGCGTTCGCCATCCGACTTTTCCAGCTCGGTTCGGACCAGTCGCGTCCCTTTGCGCGGGGTTTCTTCCTTGATGATGTGGAATTTCTCGCCGGAATAACCGTTGAAGCGATCCGCATAGGTCGCGATCGTCAGCCGCGAAAACGCGTTGATCAACTGGGTCTTTTCTTGCTCGGTAAGGCTCTTCCAGTGGCGGCCGGCGGAGTAACGGGTCATGAAATCGAGATCGAAGGTCGCTTGCACCGACGGTTTCAGTTTTTCGAAACGCCCCTCATATCCTAGCGTCTCGGCCGATTGCATCACCGTCAGCAAATCCTTGTTGAATTTGCTGATAACCGTGGTCGCGGAGCCGGCATGTGCCGGCGCGGCGGCGACGACGAAGAGCATCATTACAAGCCCGGAGAAAATTGAAATCGGGCGGAACATTTTCTTTTTAATCAATATGCTAATCCAACTTCCCAGTTTCGAAATCGGCTGAAGGCAATGATTTTACCGTGGCGATCGATACTTACGCCAATAGATGGTGTTCACAATATTTTGGTCAATGCCTTAGGGGTAGGAATTCGCGGTATCAATCCAACCCTCTTTCCATTGTAATACAATTGACTTATTGTCGCGCGCGGTGGGGTCAACGCCCTGGATTTGCGCGTGTTTCCTACCTTTCTCCATAACGGCGCGCTGCACGTCGCCTGAAGGACAATCGCGATGAAAGCAATTATGCTGGCGGCGGGCGTCGGCGCCCGCTTGGGCAAAGGCGAAGACTTTATTCCAAAGGTGCTGTTGGAATTCGGCGGGCAAACGTTATTGCAACGCCATGTTGAACTTCTCCGATTTGCCGGGGTGCGGGAATTGGTTATCGCCGTCGGGCACCAGGCGGAGATGATCGATCGAGCGATCGAAGACCTCGGGGCGGGCGGTTTCGTGCGAACGATCCTGAACCCGTATTACAAGCGAGGGCCGATCACGACCTTGTGGTCGGTGCGCGACGAACTGACAGCCGGCGAGCCGCTTATCCTGATGGATGCGGATGTGCTGTACGACCATCGCATGATGCGCCGTTTGATCGATGCGCCGGCGCAGAATTGTTTCTTGATGGACAAAGACGTGGAGCCGGGCGAAGAGCCCGTTAAGCTCTGTATGCGCGGCGATCGACTCGTTGACTTCCACAAGCAGCCGACCGAAGCGCATGACTATTATGGCGAATGGATCGGGTTCCTGAAACTTTCCGCCGATATGGCGGCGCGGGTGCCCGACGCGACCTGGCCGTATTTCAAAGACGAGGCGGAGAGTGTCCTGTACGAAGTCGCGATTCGGGATTTATTATTGGCCGACGGGACCGGTGCGTTCGGGGTCGAGGACGTGACCGGCTTACCCTGGATTGAGATCGATTTCATGGAAGATGTCGCGAAGGCGGAGGCGGACATCCTTCCGCAACTTGAGGCCATGCCTGAATGAGTTCGGATTCGAGTGCGGCGGCCGTCGCGATCGATCAACGACTTGCAAAATGGGCGGCGCGGCCGCTGGCGAGCCTGTCGGTTCACCCGAACATCGTTACCGGAAGCAGTATCTTCGTCGGCTTGGGCGCCGGCTGGCTGCTTGCCCAGGGCGATGCGTTGATCCATTGGGGCGCTGCGCTCTTCGTCGTTGCGGTCTGGATGGACCATCTCGATGGCGAAGTGGCCCGGCAGACCGGCCGAACCAGCACTTTCGGGCACTATTTCGATCATGCGGCCGCCATGACGAACTATGTCGCGGGATTTGTAGGGGCCGGCATCGGCTTGGGGAAGGGCGCGCTGGGCGAGTGGGGGCTGATTCTCGGTATCGTGGCGGGCGTGTCGGTCGCGGCGATCATGACGGTGCGGCTTTATATCGAGATCAGCGACGGCCATGAGTCGGTTCGGCAGGATGTGCGCTACGGCTTCGAGATAGAGGATACGCTTTACATACTCGCGCCGGTCACATGGTTCGGTGTATTGAAGTACTTCATCATCGCCGCTGGCGTCGGCGCGCCGATTTTTCTGCTTTACGTATCCTGGCAGGCGTTGGGCGTGTTTCGACGCTCGCGGGCCACGAGCGCGGGAAAGCAATGACAACACTCGTTACGGGGGCGACCGGGTTCGTCGGATCTGCGGTTTTGCGCCGCCTCGTCGCGGCCGGGCAGGCGGTTCGCGTGCTGGTTCGCGCCAACAGCGACCGAAGCAATCTGGACGGCATCGAATGCGAGGTCGTCGTCGGCGATCTGACCGAGCCGGCGTCGTTGCGGGCGGCGGTCGAGAGCTGCGACACCGTTTATCATGTGGCGGCCGACTACCGTCTTTGGGTGCCGGATCCCGAGGCATTGAACCGCGTCAACATCGACGGCAGCGTCGCGTTGTTCCGCGCGGCCGCCGACGCCGGCGTGTCGCGCATGGTTTATACCAGCAGCGTGGCGACGCTGGGCATCAACCCCGACCGGACGCCGGCGACCGAAGAGACTCCGTCCACGCTGGCGGACATGGTGGGCGAGTACAAGCGGTCCAAGTTTCTCGCCGAGGAAGCGGTGCGGGCGCTCGTCGAAAAGGACAATCTGCCGATCGTCATCGTGAACCCGTCGGCCCCGATCGGGCCGCGCGACATCAAGCCGACACCGACCGGGAAGATGATCCTGGACGCGGCGGCGGGCAAGATGCCGGCCTATGTGGATACCGGCCTCAACGTGGTGCATGTGGACGACGTCGCCGAGGGGCATTTGCTTGCGATGGAAAAGGGCGTTGTCGGCGAACGTTACATCCTCGGCGGGGAGGATATGGCGTTGCGCGATATCCTGGGCGACGTCTCGCGTTATGCCGGCAAGCGGCCGCCGAGCGTGCGGATTCCGCATGACGTTCTCATGCCCTTTGCCCATTGCGCGGAAGCCTTCGGCCGTCTGTTCGACCGGGAACCGCTATTCACCGTCGATGGTCTGCGCATGGCGAAGAAGCATATGTACTTTTCCAATGCCAAGGCGCGGCAGGCGCTTGGATATGCCCCGCGGCCCGCGAGTTCGGCGTTGCAGGACGCGGTCGATTGGTTTCGGGAACACGGATACCTGTAGCGTGCGGTCGTTGCGTGGATTTCTTACCTCAAATCTATTTAAAGTCCTGTTCGCACTGCATATGTCTGGAGTCTGAGAAATCTCTTTGAGACGTCGGCGGTGGTATGAGGGACCTCCGGCGACGGCGCATCGAGCGTGATGGGTGGTTTGTTCACAAAAAGCACTGTCCGGCTGCAATCGGGTGGCCCGTATGACCGGCGGTTGGCGCGAAAGCTTGTGCTGCCGCTCGCCCACATGGGGGTCCATCCGCACTGGGTGACCGCCTTGAGCCTTTTGCTCGGGGCCACGGCGGCCCTTTTGTTCGCGTTCGCGATCGATACTTGGGCATGGTTGGGCGCGTCGTTGTTCATGCTGGCCGTTCTGGCCGATCATGGCGATGGCGAGTTGGCGCGCATGACCGATAAGGCCAGCGTGGCGGGCCATCGCCTGGATTACGCTGTCGGGATGGCGAATTACGCCATGCTGTTTATCGGGATGGGCGTCGGTTTGGCCAATGCGGGGGTCGGGGACTGGGCGATTGTATTGGGGGTCGCCGTCGGAATCGTGAATCCGGTCATCTGTTCGATTCGGCTGGTGACGGACCTTCGGCACGGTAGTGACGCCGTCGCGCATCCAAGCGCCGGTGGGTTCGAGTTGGAAGACTTCATTTATCTGATCGGCCCAATTGTATGGCTCGGGGGCGTTGAGATTTTTTTCCTGTTATACGGGTTGGGCACGATCGGCTATCTGGTTTTCACCATCGTCGACGCTGTGCGGCAAAAGAATCTGCCCCAGGGACGGTGACGACTCGGCTGTATCCTGAAAAGGATCGAAAAATTCGCAATCACGCCGCATCCGTGGCTTGAATTCTTGCGCCGCAGCATCCATTTCAGATCGTCATAAAGACCAAGCGGGGCCATCCGGTGTTGCTAAGCGTTGTCGATTTATCACAGGCTGGAATGGTTGTTTTCGCTGCTATTTACTTGGCCCAGACCGGCTGATATGACTGCTTATTCTATGGATTCGGTCGGATCGACGCGGTTTGGCGATGCGAAGCGGATTGCCGCAGCAGGGAGACGAAACGGATGCGAGTTATCCTAGCGGAACCGAGGGGCTTTTGCGCCGGTGTGGTGCGCGCGATCGACATCGTCGAGCTTGCGCTCAAGAAGTACGGGCCCCCCGTCTACGTGCGCCATGAGATCGTCCACAACCGGCGGGTTGTGGAGGACTTGAAGGCCAAAGGGGCTGTCTTCGTGGAGGAACTCGACGAAGTGCCCGACGGCGCACACACGGTTTTCAGCGCCCACGGCGTTTCCCAGAAAGTCGCGGATACGGCGAGCGACCGGAATCTGCCGGTGATCGACGCGACGTGCCCGCTGGTGGCCAAGGTTCACAAGGAAGGCCAGCGGTACGCGAAGTCGGACTACGAGGTCATTCTGATCGGGCATGAAGGACATCCCGAGGTGGTGGGGACCATGGGGCGCATTCCCGGCAAGGTCCATCTCGTTTCGACGGCGGAAGACGTGGCGACGCTGAACGTGGAGAATGAGACCAAACTCGCCTACGTGACGCAGACGACGCTCAGCGTGGATGACACGCGCGACGTCATCGAAGCGATCCGTCAACGGTTTCCGGAGGTTGTGGGGCCGGATGTGAAGGATATCTGCTATGCGACCCAAAACCGCCAAACGGCGGTGCGGGATCTTGCGCAGAAAGTGGACGTGCTGCTCGTGGTCGGCGCGCAAAACAGTTCGAACTCGAACCGGCTGCGCGAGATCGGCGACGAAATGAACATTCCGAGTTATCTGATCGACGATGCCAGCGCCCTCGACCCCAAGTGGATCGAGGGTGTCGAGACCGTCGGCATTTCGGCCGGTGCGTCTGCGCCGGAGGCTTTGGTAAAGGAGTTGATCGCGCGGTTGAGCGAGCTTGATGAGATCAAGGTCGAGCATCTGGACGGGATCAGCGAGAACGTGCAGTTCAAGCTGCCGGAAGAGTTGCGGGACTTCGCGGCTTAGGGACGTATCTAGCGAATGGTAACGGCGAGCCGCCGGTGGGGCGGCGCGCGCCAGGAAAACTCATAAGAGGGGGCACACGTGGCTGTTCCACTTCGGCAAAGTCTTAGCGTTGGACTTTACATGATGAAACAGCGGTTGGCCGGTAACGACCGGTATCCGCTCGTATTGATGCTGGAACCGTTGTTCCGGTGCAATCTCGCCTGCGCGGGTTGCGGCAAGATCGATTATCCCGATCCGATTCTGAACAAGCGGTTGAGTTTGGAAGACTGTCTTGCGGCGGTCGATGAATGCGGCGCGCCGATGGTTGCGATCCCGGGCGGGGAGCCGCTGCTGCACAAGGAAATCGGCGAGATCGTCAAGGGTATCGTGGCGCGCAAGAAATACGTTTCGCTCTGCACGAACGCGATGCTCCTTGAGAAGAAGCTGCATCTGTTCGAGCCGTCGCCGTATCTGTTCTTTTCGGTCCATCTTGACGGATTACGGGAAGATCACGACAAGTCGGTTTGTCAGGACGGCGTTTTCGACAGGGCGGTGAAAGCGATCAAGGCGGCTCAGGACGCCGGGCACACGGTCAACGTCAATGCGACGATCTTCGACGGGATGCCGGCGGAACGCGTCGCCGATTTCCTCGACTTCTGCGAGGACAGCGGCATCAACGGCGTCAGCATCTCGCCGGGATACGCCTATGAGCGCGCACCGGACCAGCAACATTTCTTGAGCCGTCAAAAGACCAAGAACCTGTTCCGCGAGGTATTCAAGCGCGGCAAGGGCCGGAAATGGCCGATCAGCCACTCCACGTTGTTCTTGGACTTCCTGGCCGGCAACCAGACCTACCAATGCACGCCGTGGGGCATGCCGACCCGGAATATCTTCGGCTGGCAGCGTCCGTGTTACCTGTTGGGCGAAGGCTACGCGCCGAGCTTCAAGGCGCTGATGGAAGAAACCGAATGGGAACGCTACGGCACCGGCAACTACGAGAAATGCGCTAACTGCATGGCGCATTGCGGCTACGAACCGACGGCGGCCGCCGACGCGCTCAAGCATCCGATCAAGGCGCTGATGACGTCGTTGCGCGGCGTTCGGACCGATGGACCGATGGCGGCTGAAATCGATCTGTCGAAGCAGCGCCAGGCCGAATATGTCTTCGACAGCCATGTCGCGGACTTCATGGAAGAAACCCATGCGCCGGCGGCCGATGCGTCAAAGGGGCGGGCGGACGAGAAGTCCGTGTCCGAGCGCAGCAACGCGGCGTAGCTGATTGAGGGCCGTCCGGCTGTCCTTGGACAGCCGGATCAGACCCGCAAGCTCCCAGGGTCGCATAACCAGCTTCCTGACGACGCGAAAGGGCCTTTGCCGTCCTTCCGCGTCAATGCCATCCAGGGCCGCGGCAGGCAGGCCGCGGGTCGCCGGGTCGGCAACGACCCGAATGACGATGAACGGGCACCCGGCCTCTGCGGCCGCCCTGGCGACGCCCGCGCTCTCCATATCCACCGCCAACGCTTGATGGTCCCGGTTCAATCTGGATTTTTCGGTCGGCGTCGCGGCGGGGGCGGCCATGCTGACCAGATCGCCGGCGGTGGCGTCCGGAACGACGGCCGCGACGGCGTGCCGCCATGATGCCGTCGTCGTCCAGCGGTCGCCGTCCGCGGTGACGACCGTGGTCGCGAGAATTGTGTCCCCGGGCCCTAGCGAGGTCGCGAGACCGCCGGCGATGCCGAAGCTGACCAAGGCTTCCGCCCCATCGGCGATCAGCCCGCGGGCGCCGGCATAGGCACGCTCAAGGCTGGCCCCGGCACAGTAGAAGCGGGGCGCGTCTGCGTGTGATTGCTGGTTGAACGCGGCTTCCAGGCAGCGCTGCTCGGCGAGAAATCCTGTGACGAAGCCTGTTCCAGTCACATGCCGAACGGCACTTTCTTGGAATTACCCTTCTTCAGGCTGCGGTACCGGGCAAGCGCCCAGGCCGGGAAGAAGGCGCTGTAGCCATGATACTTCAGGTAGAAGACCCTTGGGAATCCAACGGCGGTAAACCATTTCTCGTCCCATTTGGTGCCCTCGCGCGGCGAATTCAGCAGGTATTCGACGCCGGCGCGAACCGCTGGCCCTTCGACTTCGCCGGCCGCCATCAGGCCCAGTAAGGCCCACGCAGTTTGCGATGCGGTGCTGTCCTTGACCGCGCCGCGGGTCTCGTCCCAGTAGCTGGCGCCGTCTTCGCCCCAACCGCCATCCGGTCGCTGGCTATCTTCGAGCCATTTCACCGCCTTGCGGATGTAAGGCTGCGACATATCCTCGCCGGCGGCGTTCAGGGCGCACAGGACTGACCATGTGCCGTAAACATAGTTGGTGCCCCAGCGGCCGAACCAGGAGCCGTCTTCTTCCTGTTCGCGGCGCAGGAACTCGACGCCCGATTTCACGACGGGATGTTCCTGGTCGTAACCGAATTGCGCAAGCATCCCGATGCACCGCGCCGTAACATCGGATGTCGGCGGATCGAGCAGGGCGCCGTGGTCGGCGAACGGAATGTGGTTCAGATAGAAATGCGTGTTATCCGCGTCGAAGGCGCCCCAACCGCCATTCTCGCTGCGCATGGGCACGACCCATTCTTCCGCGCGCGAGAGGTTTTCGGCGTATCGGGCGCTGTCCGCGCGGTGCATCGCGATGGCGACCACCGCCGTGTCGTCGACGTCGGGATAATGATCGTTCGCGTACTGAAACGCCCAGCCGCCCGGCCGGACACCGGGGCGGGAGTCCGCCCAGTCGCCATAAACGTCCATAATCTGTTTACCGGCAAGCCAGTCCATCGCCTTCTGAACGGCGGGGTCGTCGCCGTCGGTGCCCGCTTCCATCAATGCCTGGGCCGCCAACGCGGTATCCCAGATCGGGGATAAGCAGGGTTGGCAGTAGGCGCTTTCGTCTTCGATGACCAACAGCTTTTCGATCGATTCCTTCGCGATAACCAAATCCGGGTGATCGTCCGGATAACCGAGCGCGGTCATCGCCATCACCGTGTTGGCCATGGCGGGGAAGATTGCCCCCAGCCCGTCTTCGCCGTTGAGCCGCTCGGTCACGAAGGACAGGGCCTTATCGAGCGCCCGCTGCCGCGGCTTGCGCGGGAAGAAGGGTTCGGCGAGCCGAAGAAATCCGTCGAGCCACAACAGCGTGTCGCCCCAGCGGGAGCCGGTAGGATTCCGCAAATAGGTGGCCACGTCTTCCGGCGGTATTTCGAACAGTTCCCGGATGTCCACGCCTTTGGGGTTCTTCGCGACCGGCTTCAGCGTCATCAGGATCAGCAGCGGCGCGATCACGGTGCGCGACCAATAGGACACCTTCGACAAATGGAAGGGGAACCAACGCGGCAGATGGAAGATCTCGACCGGCATCACGGGCACGGCGCGCCACGGCACCTGGCCGAACAGCGCGAGCGCGATCCGCGTGAAGACGTTACACTGCGCCGCGCCGCCATGGTCGAGAATCGCCTCGCGGGCGCGTTTCATGTGCGGGGCGTCGATGTCGTCGCCGATCAACTTCAGCGCGAAATAGGCCTTCACGCTGGCGCTGATGTTGAAGTCGCCTTCGTAGAACAGCGGCCAGCCGCCGTGGTCCGCTTGAAGACCGCGCAGGTAGACGCCGATCTTCCGCTCGATATCCGGCGCGGGTTCGCCCAAGAAATGCTTCAGCAGGACGTATTCCGCAGGAATAGTCGCATCCGCTTCGAGTTCGAACACCCAATGGCCGTCTTCCCGCTGCAGATCCTTGAGGCCGGCGACGCATTCGGCGATCACGCGATCCAGGAGTTGCGGGTCCGGTTCATCCAGACGTACAGAATCGTTACTGGCGGTTAAATCGCCAACGATGGCTTCAACAGCAGCGTTCATTCCGGAAATCTATGTTTTTATTCGCTTTGCGACACACTCATACGTTAGCTAACCTCGTCTAGCTCACGCTCAAAGTCAAGCTGAGGACAGTCACAGTTCCGTAACGTATAAGGGTTGTGGCAAAGGAGCAACACTTTGGCAAAGCGGCACAATTTCCGGTTTAAGGCCGATTTTCTATCAATTTTGCCGCGCTAAAGCCGGACCGGACCGCCCCTTCGATGGTTGCCGGAAGCCCCGTATTCGTCCAATCCCCGGCAAGGAACAGATTCTTATACGCCGTGCGGGGATTGGCTCGACGCCATTCGTTGTCGGGAGTTTGCGAAAACGTCGCGCGTTTTTCCTTCACAACGCGGGTTTTCGGCCGTTGCGGGGTGTCCAAGCCGAGACTCCGATCGATATCCCGCCATGTCGCGTCCGCGATGTCGTCGGCCGGCGCGTTCACCAGGTCGACGGCCGCGCTGACAGTCACCGAAAGAATGTCGTCCCGGCAGAATATCCATTCCGCGGTACCGCCGATGACGCCGAGAATAGGCGGCAAGGCGGCGGCCGTCGCGGCCGTGTCGTACCTGAAATGGACGTTTACGATTGGATGAAACGTCTCGGGCGGGGCGGAGTCGGGGAGGATCGATCCCAACACCGCCGCCGGCAGCGCCAAGACGACCGAATCGTCTTCCGCCAGGTCGACGGTCTCGTCGCCGAATTGCAGCGCCGTGATGCGCGATTCGTTTCTTGAAAGCGCCCGGAGACGATGGCCGAAGTGGATTTCCGCCCCGCGACCGCGCAGGGCCGTCAGGGCAGGGTCGACGAAGCTGTGGGTCAGTCCCCGGCGGGCGATGAGGGGACGGCAGGCATCGCCGCCAAGGGCGAAGGTTTCCGCGAAGACGGGCCAGAGCAACCGTGCGCAGGCGCGATCGGGCGGGGTATTCAGAACCGCGACCGCGAGCGGCTCCCAGAACCGGCGATAGACATTGGCGTTATCCCCGAAGATTTCGGCCACGGTCGCGTCCTTGCTCGCGGCCAGTAGCCGCAGCGCGGCCAGGTAGTCGGCGGCCCGGCTGTCGGGGACACGCCGGTCGGGCTTGAACACCCACCAGGGCAGGCGGCCACGGTTCGGATGAATGACCCAGCGCTCGCCGGTCGTCAGGTCGACGAATGGGAAGCGGGCGTCCGGGATATCGACGAAAGAAGCCGCCGATCCGACCTGGTCGACAAAGGCCGCCACACCGGTGTTGCCCGACAGGACGAGGTGGTTGCCGTTATCGATCTCGCGGTCCAGCGTTTCGTCATGAAAGGACCGGCATCGCCCGCCGGCCTGACCGGCGGCCTCGTACAGCACAACCGGCTGGCCGCGGCGTGAAACGTCGAGCGCGGCCGCCAAACCGGCCATACCCGCTCCGACAATGTGGACAGTTGGCATTGCCGTTACAGTAGCCCGTAGCGGACCGCGATCCAGATTTTCGTGAGCTTGGAAACCCGAACCGGCTCGTCGATCCGCGTCCATCCCCGCTGCATCAGTTTCTCCAGGACGCGATGGTAGACATGCATCATGACGACCGCCGGCCGCATGGCCTTGCGGTCGCATTCGGCCATCGCGGCGATCGCTTCCTTGAACCGCCTGTCGGCAAGCACGGCAAGTTCGGCGCACACGCCGGGCAGTGCGGGGTGCGCGAGCACCGTCCCGGGATCGCGGCTGGCGATGCCATGCGCATCGAGCAGTTCCGCTGGCAGGTAGAGCCGGCCGCGATCCGCGTCCTCCCGCATGTCGCGCAGGATGTTGGTCAACTGCAACGCTTGGCCGAGCGACCAGGCGACATCTTTCGCGCGGTCGCCGGAATCGCCGAAGATGTGGACCGACAGCAGGCCGACGGCGCCGGCGACGCGTTCGCAGTAGAGCTGCAACGTTTCCATGCTGGGGCCTTGGAGCGATTCGCTGGCGTCCATTTCCATGCCGTCGATCAGGGCGATGAAATCTTCCTTCCGAAGGCCGTATCGCTCGACCGGAAGCAGCAAGGCCCGTCCGATCGGTTTCTCGGGCGCGCCGGCGTACAGGCGGTCGATTTCGGTACGCCAAAGCTTGAGCCCTTCCACCTTTTCCTGCGGGGGTAGCGGATCGTCCGCGATGTCATCGATCTCGCGGCAAAAAGCGTAGACGGCGTACATCGCCTCCCGCTGGTCCTTGGGAAGCGTCCGCATCGCGCCGTAAAAGGAAGTGCCGGACTCGCGCACCACCGCTTCCACATGCGCTAGATCAGCGGCGCTGGCGCGGCAGGTCGGTCGTGAAGCAGCGTGATCATGCGCCGTCGGAGCGCCGTCCTCTCGAGCAGCCTTGCCCGTTTGCGCGCCTTCCAGCGTTGTCACGTTACGCTCGTGCCGGTTGGTCCAATGTCTGTTCGCCGAGCGCACCCAACGCCATTTCGGTAATCTGGCGCGCGTTCAATCCGGCGTCCTCGTACATCTCGGCCGGTTTGGCCTGATCCTGGAACCGATCCGGCAGGAACATCGGCCGGACCTTGAGGCCGTCCGCGATCAGGTCGTTCCGGACCAGATGATCCAGCACCTGGGTGGCGAACCCGCCGATCGAGGCTTCTTCGATGGTGATCAGGACCTCATGCTCGCGCGCCAGGGTTTCGACCAACTCGGTATCGAGCGGCTTGGAGAAGCGCGCGTCGGCGATGGTTGTCGGCAACCCACGGGCCGCCAGTTCGTCGGCGGCTTTCATGCATTCGGCCAGCCGGCCGCCGAAGTTCAGAATTGCGACCTTGTTGCCTTCCTGAAGGATGCGGCCCTTGCCGATCTCCAGAATTTCCCCGCGTTCCGGCATATCGACGCCCACGGCCTCGCCGCGCGGGAAGCGGAAGGCGATCGGTCCTTCGTCATAGGCGGTGGCGGTGGCCACCATATGGCGGAGTTCGGCCTCGTCGCCGCAGGCCATCACGACCATGCCGGGCAGGCAGCCGAGATAGGTCACGTCGAAGGCGCCGGCATGGGTTTGCCCGTCGGCGCCGACCAGGCCGGCGCGATCGATGGCGAACCGGACCGGCAGTTTCTGAATGGCGACATCATGCACGATTTGATCGTACCCGCGTTGCAGGAAGGTCGAATAGATCGACGTGAAGGGTTTCATCCCTTCGGCGGCGAGGCCCGCGCTGAACGTGACCGCGTGCTGCTCCGCGAGACCGACGTCGAAGGTCCGGTCGGGAAACTCCTTACCGAAGATATCGAGACCGGTCCCGTCCGGCATTGCGGCGGTGATGGCGACGATCTTTTCGTCGTCCTGGGCTTCCTTGATCAGCGATTCCGCATACACCTTGGTGTAGGAGGGGGCGTTCGACTTGCCCTTGTCCTGCGCGCCGGTCACCACATTGAAGGTGCCGACACCGTGATACTTATCGTCGGATTTCTCCGCCGGATCGTAACCCTTGCCCTTCACCGTGACGGCGTGCAGCAGCACCGGACCCGGCAGGTCGGTGTCGCGCAGGTTCTTCAGGACCGGGACGAGCTGATCCATGTTGTGGCCGTCGATCGGGCCGACATAATAGAAGCCCAACTCTTCGAACAAGGTGCCGCCGGTGAACATGCCGCGGGCGTATTCCTCGGCGCGCTTGGCGGCGACTTCGATCGGATGCGGCAGTTTCTCGGCCACTTCCTGGCCCAGGCGGCGCAGATTCCGATACTCCTTGGACGACAGCAGCCGCGTGAGGTAGTTGCTCAACGCGCCGACCGGCGGGGCGATAGACATCTCGTTGTCGTTCAGCACGACGATCAGGCGGTTGCCCAACCAACCGGCGTTGTTCATCGCCTCATAGGCCATGCCGGCGGTCATCGCGCCGTCGCCGATGACGCAGATCACGTCGTTGTCTTTGCCCTTGAGGTCTCGCCCGACGGCAAAGCCGAGGCCGGATGAAATCGAGGTGGACGAATGCGCGGCGCCGAAGGGATCGTACTTGCTTTCCGCGCGTTTGGTGAAACCGCTCAGGCCGTCTTTTTGGCGCAGCGTGCGGATGCGGTCGCGGCGGTCCGTCAACACCTTATGGGGATAGCATTGATGGCCGACGTCCCAGATCAGAATGTCGTCCGGGGTGTTGAAGACGTAATGGATGGCTGCGGTCAACTCGACGACGCCGAGCCCGGCGCCCAGATGCCCGCCGGTGACCGATACGGCGTCAATGACCTCGGCCCTCAACTCATCCGCAATCTGCCGGAGGTCGCTCTCCGGAAATTTTCGTAGATCCGCGGGCGTGCGAATCTGGTCCAATAACGGCGTTTTCAGTGCCACGGTAGCCTCCTTCAACACGCTCCCGGTCGCGCAAGCGAGCGTCATATACCATAAATGACGCAATACCAACGTTGCAGCGCAAATTCTGCGCTGTCACGGCCAGGGTAAACTCACACAACCTCGACGATTAACCTACTACACCTATGCCGAATCTTTCAGGGGGTGGTCGAAAAAAATACATAATGTTGCTCTCGCGCCACCCTGGTTTTTCAAATATGGCGATACGGTGACGCCGTCGTTACGGGAATAAATTCCGATCTCCGCCGTCACACCCGATAGGCATATTGCTTGTCCGGGTCTCTTTCAACATCCGGCGGGTAACTTTTCCGTTTGTCCGCATAATACTGTTCGCGATGATCGCCGTCCGACAGGCGGTTGTAGGTCACATACAACACCCGGCGTTTGCCGTCGGACATGTTCGGCCCCGATCCGTGCGGCGCATAGGAATCGAAGAAAACCACGTCGCCCGGCTCGGTCGGGCAGGACACCGGCTTCATCTCCGCCACCTGGGCGTCGGTCAGCGGTTCCCACTCTTTCCCGACCAGGCCCTTGTCGTGATACCCCGCGACCAGTTCGAGGCAGCCGTTCTCCTCCGTCGCGGCGTCGATCGACACCAGCGCCGTGATGAAGAAATCCGTATAGGTGCTCCATCCCGCTTGCTGGTCCTGGTGCGGTTTGAAGCCGTCGCCGCCGGGCATCTTGAAATTGATCTTGTCCTTGAACAGCACGGCTTGTTCGCCCAGAAGTTCCGATGTCGCGCCGAGCAGGGCATCGGAATCGAACAAACGCCGGAAACCGTCATGATAGGGATAGAAGTTTTCCAACCGGTTTAGAAGGCGTTCGCCGGTCCCTTTGAGACTCTCCTCGAAATACATCATGTATTTGCCCGGAATCTCGGGATAGGCCTCGACCTCATCGGTCCACGCTTCGATGTCGGCCATTTCGTCCGGCGAGAACATGCCGCGCACGACCACGAAGCCGTCGCGCGCGAAATCCGCCAGATGCTGGTCGGTCAATTGCCGCTGTTGGTCCGTCACGCGTGCGCCCTTTCGTGTTGCCGAAAATCCGATTGTCCGGCGTCCGGACCGTGCCGCCCGCCGTCATCCCGGACAAAGGGGTGAGTTGGTTGCCTCACCCATTCGATATGCCGCAAAACATAAGCGGTCAGTCCTGTTTCGCAAGCCCTGAATTGGATGGCTGTACCGCCATTGATGGCGATTGCGCCCCAAGCGGGTGCGCCATGGCGATGCGCTTCTCTGTGGATGCGTGTTACTGGAAGAGATGCCGGGCGGCGCCCCGGATGAAACACCAGGCGAATTCGGGTTTCGTCAGTTCGACGCGGGTTGCGATCGGGTCGCGGTTTCGCAAACGCTTCACCAACAGGTCGGCGATCCGGACGATCGCCGCGGACTCCATCGCCAGATGACGGCTTTTCAGTTGGCCGGGCAGGGTGCGGGCCTGATCCATCAGCGCCTCGGTGCCGTCGAGGCACCGGTCCAGGACCCGCCGCAAGCCGGCCGTGGCCGCGTCCGCATCCAGGTCTTCGACCGTGACGCCGGCTTCCGCCATCCAGTCGCCCGGCAGGTAGACCCGGTCCAGCGCCCTGTAGTCGTCCTGGCAGTCCTGCAGGTGGTTGATGACTTGCAGGGCGTTGCAGAGCGCGTCGTTGGCCGGATAGCCGTCACGGGATTCGCCGTGCAGATCGAGCAGATAGCGCCCCACCGGCGCGGCCGACCGGTTGCAGTAATCGATCAGGTCGTCCCAATCGCGGTACCGCAGCTTGGTGGCGTCCTGTTTGAAGGCGGAGATCAGGTCGCGGCAATGCTGTACCGGAACGGCCATTTCGGCGAGGCTGTCGCGGACGCGGTGCGCCTTGACGAAGTCCGGGTGTTCGTTCCGTCCCAACAACGCCGCGTCGAACCCGTCCAGCCGGCGCACCTTCTCCTCGGGCGCAAGATCGGGATTATCCGCGACATCGTCGATCGCCCGGGCGTAGGCGTAGAAAATGGCGACATGCGGGCGCAGGCGTTTCGGCAGGAGGAACGACCCGACGGGAAAGTTCTCGTCGCTCGCGCCTTTGCCGGATGCCGCTTCCGCCGTGTTGGCCGTCATGGGGGTCTGATGCTCTCGATTTCGGGACCGCGGCCGTCATCCGGCGCGATTTCTACTCTCTGCCACAGCATCGGTCGCGATGCCAGTATCGATGGGTCGGTGATCCGGCGCGGTCATGAAAATTTCCCTTTACAGCAATCGTGACGCTAGGCTAGGCCAGCGTTGATTTCCGGGCCGTCCGGCCCCAATTTAAGCGCACGGCGTCGCCAGCAAGGGAAGTCCTAGAAATGTTGAATTTCAACGATCCGGCATTCCGCCGGAAGAGCGTGCAGGTTAAAGTCGGGGATGTTGCCGTTGGCGGCGATGCGCCGGTGATGGTGCAGTCCATGACCAACACGGACACCGCGGATCCGCAGGGCACGGCCGACCAGGTCCAAGCGCTTGCGGAGGCCGGCTCGGAGGTTGTCCGGATCACGGTGGACCGGCAGGAAGCCGCTGAGGCGGTGCCGAAGATTCGCGAATTGCTGGACCAGCGCGGCTGCAACGTGCCGCTCGTCGGCGATTTCCACTACATCGGGCACAAGCTGCTGGTCGACAATCCCGGCTGCGCCGAGGCGCTCGACAAATACCGCATCAACCCGGGTAACGTCGGATTTCGGGAAAAAAGAGATAAACAATTTTCCGCCATGATCGAAATGGCGCTGAAGTATGACAAGCCGGTGCGCATCGGCGTCAACTGGGGCAGCCTCGACCAGGAATTGCTGGCCCAGATGATGGATGAGAACGGCAAACTGGCCGTTCCGAAGCCGGCGTCCGAGGTGTTGGAAGAGGCGCTGGTGCAGTCCGCGTTGACCAGCGCCGCGCGCGCCGAGGAGTTGGGCCTGGGCCGCGACAAGATACTCCTGTCCTGCAAGGTCAGCGAGGTGCAGGCGATGATCTCGGCCTATCAGAATCTCGCGTCGCGCTGCGATTACGCCCTGCATCTCGGCCTGACCGAGGCGGGTATGGGGTCGAAGGGCATCGTCGCCTCGACCGCGGCGCTGGCGGTGCTGCTGCAGCAAGGCATCGGTGACACGATCCGAATCTCGCTCACGCCCGAGCCAGGCGGCGACCGCACCAAGGAGGTCATCGTGGCGCAGGAAGTCCTGCAAACCATGGGCATCCGGTCCTTCACGCCGCTGGTTACCGCGTGCCCCGGATGCGGCCGGACCACGAGCACGGTCTTCCAGGAACTGGCCGAGAAGATTCAGGGCTACATCCGCGCGCAAATGCCGGAATGGCGCAAGAAATATGTCGGCGTCGAGGAAATGAACGTGGCTGTCATGGGCTGCATCGTGAACGGTCCCGGCGAGAGCAAGCATGCGGATATCGGCATCAGCCTGCCCGGTACCGGCGAACAACCGACGGCCCCGGTCTTCATCGACGGCGAGAAGGCGACGACCCTGCGCGGCGCCAATATCGCCGAGGAATTCCAGCAGATCGTCGACGACTATATCGAGAAACGCTACGACGCCCGGTCGTAGGCGCAATCCCATCACGAAACGGTTACTTGGCGCGCTGGACATGGCCCGCGGGCACTCCACATTAGGGGTGCCGCATAACCCTTTCTGTCGGGAGACCGCCGATGATCAAAGGTCTGCACCACGCCGCGTACCGGTGCCGCGATTCCGAGGAAACGCGCGCCTTCTACGAGGATTTCCTCGGGCTGCCGCTCGCCAATGCATTCGAAATCAAGCAGACGCAGACAGGGCGCGAGACGGGCGTCCTGCACAGCTTCTATCGCATGGGCGACGGGTCCTTTATGGCCTTCTTCGAGGCGCCGGATCAGGACTTCGCGTTCAAGGAGCAGCACGACTTCGATCTGCATATCGCGCTCGAAGTCGACGACGCGACGCTGGACCGGATGTTCGAGAAGGGCAAGGACTCGGGGATCGAGACCCGCGGCATCGCCGACCACGGCTTCATCCGCTCGATCTATTTCCGCGATCCCAACGGCTATGTCGTCGAACTGACGGCGAAGAAGGCCGGCGCCGAACGAGACAACGATACGGCCGAAGCCGACGCGCGGTCCGCCTTGGAGGCGTGGCAGGCCTCGAAATCGGCTTAGACAGAGACGGGGCGTGCGGGGACGGTCAGTCGGCCGCCTCGGCCGCGCCCAGGTCGACGATGGCGTCGCCGACCGAAATCGTTCCGCCTTCCAGGATTTCGCAGTTGATGCCGCCCTTGTCCCACCAGGCGTCGTACAGGCCGGGCTGGTTCAGCATCTTTTCCAGATAGCGGCAGGGCTGGTTGATGCGGTGTACGTGCAGCCGGACCGGCCCGACGGTGATCTGACGGCCGACCAGCGGCGCCAACTCGATCCCGCGCGTCACCACGTTGCGCCGGCACAGCTCGGGGGGCACGTCCAACCCGTGTTCGTCCTTCAACATATCGATGATTTCGATCTGGGTCAGCGTGACCTGGCGGCCCAGCTCCGGCTTCTTGGAATAAGTGCCGGTCTTCAAAAGGTACCGGTCGCCCTCGATGCCTTCGCCCTTGAGGGCCGAGACGCTGTCATGCGCGACCATCGGCTGCGACATGGCGGGCGTGGTGAACAGATGGGTGACGGTGGCTTGGGACATGATACGCTCGTCGTCGGTTGGAGAAGCTGGGGAAATAGTGCCCGGGTCGCGGCCGTTTGTCACCTCAATCGGCGGCGACGCCTGCTTCGAAGGCGTGCGGGTACAGCTTTTTCATCGCTCCTTGCGTGACGCGGCCATTTCGCAAATCTTCCTGGATCAGCGCGGGATTGCGCGCGGCCGGGTCTCCCCAGCCGCCGCCGCCGGAAATCACCATTTCGAAGACGTCGCCGCGCTGTAGGGCGTGATTGCTGGCGGCGTCGATGCGGATTTCCTCGCCGTCGCGGTGGATGATGAAGGCCGTCCGGCTGCCCGGATCGCCGCCGGCGAGGCCCCAGGGGCTGGATTGATGCCGGTCACCGTTGGTGCTGAGCAGCACGTCGTCCGCCAGGATCTCGAAGCGTTTGCGGATGCCGAGGCCGCCGCGGAACTCGCCCGCGCCGCCCGAGTCCGGGATGAGGCTGTATTCCAGAACGCGGACGAAGGGATGGCCGCGCTCGATGGCCTCGACCGGGGCGTTGCCGGTGTTCGACAGGATCTGCGGGATCGCCTCCGCGCCGTCGCATCCTTTCGCGCCGCCGTTTCCGCCGGCCAGGATTTCCGTGAACATGTTGTAGTGCCCGCCGTCGCGGTGGGCGAGGGTGATGGTGAGCGTGCTGTCGCATCCGGCTGCCGCGGTGCGGTCGGGGATGGCCGCGCCCAGGGCGCGCTTCACCGCCGTGGCCATGCGGTACACGCCGGTCATGCGGCCGCGCACCGGGGCCGGATGGACCGGGTCGACGATCGACCCCTTGCGCGTGACGATGCGGATCGGCCGGTAGGTGCCCGCATTGGTGATCGCCTGCGGGCCGAGCAGGGTGGCGAACAGGGTCAGCGTCCCCGACTGGGTCGACGCCACCGGCACGTTGATCGGCCAGACGACCTGATCGGCGCAGTCTGACAGATCGACCTCGACGTCGCTGCCCTTAACCGTGATCTTGGCATGCATCGGCACCAGCGGATCGCCTGCATGTTGCCCGTCGATCGTATCCTCGCCGTGGTACACGCCGTCGGGGATGCGCTCGATCACGGAGCGCATCATGCGCTCCGAATAGTCCTGCAGTTCGGCCATGGCGGCGCAGGTCTTCTCGCGGCCATAGCGCTCCAGCATCTCCAGCAGCCGCGCCTTGCCGCGCAGGACCGACGAGATTTGTGCCCGCAGGTCGCCCAGCACGACATCCGGGCAGCGGACGTTCGCCTCGATGATCTGTTCGATCGGGCCGCCGTAGAGGTCCTTTTCGAAGTCGATCCGCATCGACGGCAGGATGAGCCCTTCCTGGAAGATCTCGGTTGCGCTCGCATTCGACCCGGCGAGCGCGCCGCCGACTTCCAGGTGATGCGCGATGTTGCCGGCAAAGGCGATCAGCGTTCCATCGTCGTCGAAGACCGGCAGGACCAGGATGATGTCGTTGAGATGCTGGCCGTTCTCGTAGGCGTTGTTCAGGATGAAGGCGTCGCCCGGTCGGACCGTATCCAGGCCGTATTTATCGCCGATCCACGCGAGCGCGGCCGACAGCGAGTTCATCTGGATGGGCGTGCCTTCGGCCTGCGCCACGGTCTCGCCCTTGGCGTCGAGGATCGAGGTGCAGAAGTCGCGCGACTCCCGGACGATCGTCGAATGGGCGGCGCGCATCAGGGCTTCGCTCATCTCGCCCGCGGCGGAACGCAGGGCGCCGCTGATGACGGCGAAATCTCCAGGCGACAGGCGCATCAGGCGGTCCCCCGTTCCACATGCAACAGCCCGAAGGCGTCGACGCGCGCCACCCAATCGGGCGGCACCAGGGTCGTCGTCGTGGGTTCGAGGCACAGCGCGGGGCCGGGCGTCGGCGTTTCGGTGGTCAGTCCGGCGCGGTCGACGATACGCGCTTCGGTCTCGTCGCCACCGACGGCGATGTGGCGCGTGTCCACCGCTTGCCCCGTGGCGAGCGTCTTCCATTGCGACAGGATGGCCGGCGACGGGGAGCTCGCGGTCAGCCGAATGGCTGTGATCTCGACATCTTGGTCCGCGAAGGAATGACCGTAGCGCAGGGTATGCACGCCATGGAATTCGTTTGCGACATGCACCGCGCCGTCGGCCATCGCGGCATCGGTATCCAGCGGCACGCGCAATTCGAAACCTTGCCCCGCGTAGCGGGCGTCGGCGGTGTAGGCGAGGGTCAGCGAGCCGGGATCGACGCCTTGCTCTAGAAAGGCGTGCACCGCCTCGTCGCGCAGCGCGGTCAGTTGCGCCGAAAACGCCGACGCGTCCTTCATTAGGTCCGCCCCTTGCTCGACGGCCTGGGCGAAATCCATGCGCAGGCCCGCCGCTGTCAGCCCGAAAGCCGAGAAGACGCCGGGGTCGGGCGGCACCAACACATTTTCCACGTCGAGTTCCGCCGCCAACGGGGCGGCGACCATCGGTCCCGCGCCGCCGCAGGCGAACAATGCGTATTGGCGCGGGTCATAGCCGCGCCGGATGGTCACCGTGCGGATCGCTTCCGCCATGTTGGCGATCGCGATACGGTAGACCGACTCAGCGAGTTCCAGGATGTTGACGCCAAGCGACTCCATGAGCGGGGCGGCCGCCGTTTTGGCATGATCTAAGGACAGACGGATGCCGCCCGGCAGGTCCGATCCATCGGCGAGAAGACCCAGGCACAGCATGGCGTCGGTCAGGGTGAATCCGTCGCCGCCGCGCCCGTAGCATGCGGGGCCGGGGGCGGCCCCGGCGCTCTGCGGTCCCACGTTCAGCATGCCGCCGTCGTCGACCCAGGCGAGGCTGCCACCGCCCGCGCCGATGGTGACGATGTCGGTCATCACCATGTTGAGCGGTTGGCCCTGCACCTGGCTGTAGGTTCCGCCGTGGCCGGTCTCATGCGCCTCGCCGTCGGTCACGAGGCAGATGTCGGTGCTGGTGCCGCCGACGTCGAGCGTGATGAGCGAGGGCAGCCCTGCTTGCGCCGCGAGTTGCGCCGCGCCCGCCACCGCCGCGGAGGGGCCGGACAGGTAAAGTCCCGCCGGGCGTTTGCGCGTCGCCGGGACCGGCAACACGCCGCCGTTGGCCTGCATGATCAACGGCTCGGCGGCACAGCCGGCGTCGCCGACCGATGTGGCGAAACCGCTGAGGTAGCGGTCGACGATCGGTTGCAGATAGGCGTTGATCACCGTGGTGCTGGCGCGCTCGAACTCGCGATGCACCGGGCACACGTCGGACGACAGGACGATCCGCACGTCCGGGTGGCGTTCGGCGATGACGTCCCGGACGATGCGCTCGTGAGCCGGATTGGCATAGGCATGCAGCAGGCAGACGGCGATCGCCTCGACGCCGGTTTCCGCGATCATCCGGTCGACGACCGTGGCGACCGCATCGCGGTCGATCGGCTCGACGATGCCGCCGTCGGGACCGATCCGCTCGGCGACCTCGTAGACATTCGCGCGGTCCGCGAAGGGCGCCGGTTTGCGGTAGAACATATCGTAGATATGCGATTTTTCCTGGCGGCCGATGTAGAGCATGTCGCGAAAGCCCTGGGTCGCGATCAGGCCGGGTTGTCCGGCGCGGCGCTCGATCAAGGCGTTGACCGCAACCGTCGACCCGTGCAGCAGCCGCGTAACCTCTTCGGGCGATGCATCTGCCAGCGTAAGGCCACGCTCGAAGGCCTGTACCGCGGCCCGCTCCGGGGCGGACGGGGTCGAGGGGATCTTGTCGGCGAAGACCTGCCCGTCAGGTCCGACCAGAAAAAGATCGGTGAAAGTCCCGCCGGTCTCGATTCCGAATGTCCAGGTCATGCGCGCGCCTCGGTCATCAGCCTGCTGTGTCATCGCCATATGGCGAAAAGATCGTCGTTTTCTGACACATGGTTACCCGATCTTATAGGAAATCGGGGTGTTTCCGAAAACACAGAGCGCGGCGCTCGAGGAGCCGGTCGTCGTCCCGTCCGCCTTGTTCCCGTAAGGCGTCTAGTTCTTACGCGCATCCTCGAAGCGCTTGACCAGCCGTTCGATGATTTTGATGACCTCGGCCTCGGCCTGCGTGATGTTGCGGCCGTCATACACGGTGTAGAGCGTGGTGCTGACGGCGAAGGCGCCGACCTTGTACAGGCTCACCGGGAAGGTTCCCAGCCGGTCGACGGCTCGGCGAACGGTCGTATTGTCCGTATTGATGTTGGTGGCGCTCAACGTCGTTCGGAAATCAAGGCTGACGTCGACCGCGCATTGCGACTCGAACGCGCCGTAGTTGATGCCGCCGACTTCGAGGTTGATCTCGACGATGCTGTTGCTGTTGGGAAGAACACCGATCTCCGCGAGATACTTGCGAAGGTTCCGTTCGAACGGCTCCAGGCTCTCGAACCCGCATTTCGTCGCGTTCTTGGTGAACTCCACCTTGATCTTGTTGAAGCCGGTAATCTCGCTCGGCGCATTTGTCGCCATGGCGGGCGTGGCCGCGGCGGTGAAAAGGGCAATGGCGAAGGTTTTCGCAATCAAAGATCTTCGAAACATAAGAACCGCCTCCGTATCTGATCATTCACAGAGCTTAGATAGGCATCAAAGCGTGGCAATTTTTGGTTACTCATGAACGAGGTTCCGGCAGCGATGGGGGTCTATCCCTCCAAAACGCCGATGCGGTCGAGCGTCGCTTGGCGCACGCGCCGCTTGACCTCGGCGAAGGTCGCGGCATCCAGTTCCGCCAGTGTTTTCGCGGCCTTCGCGACTGCGGCGTCGAAATCTGCCGGAGCGACCGCCTGATCGAGGAACCCGACCGACGCCGCGCCGTCGGGCGCAAAGAGTTCGGCGTTGATCACGGCCCGCTGGAAGACCGTGGGCGCCAACCGGTCGCGCGCGATCTCCACCCCCGATGCGGGCATGGCGAGACCGATTGCCGTCTCGTTCAGCCCGATGCGGAAATCGCCGGCGACGCCGATGCGGGCGTCGCCCGCCAGGAGCAAGAGGGCGCCCATGGCGATCGCGTGCCCGGTAACCGCAAAGATGATGGGTTGCGGCGACAGGTAGAGCCGCTTCAACAACGTCATGCCGGCCTCGCGCATCTGTGCTTTCAAGGGTTCGTCGTCGCCCCGGATAATGTTGAGGTCGAAGCCGCCGCAAAACACGCCGCTCCGGCCGCGGATCACCACCGCCTTGGCTTCGCCTGCCGCCCGGTCGAGGGCGTCGTTCAGCGCGGCGCTCATGGCGGGCGCCATCGCATTGGCCTTGCCGTCGTCCATCGTCAGGGTGGCGATATCATCGGTCAGCGCATAGGTGAGAATCTCGGACAATTCCATTACTCCGCAGCTTGGGCTTATTGCCGGCAAAATCGCACGCCATCGCGGGATATGCAAAGCGGTGGACGCTCGTTAACGAAGACGACGCGCATTCGCGACATCTTCGGCGAAAACCCGCTCGACCCCGGGAGGGGGTCATTTGATATGGATCAACTTTGTCTGGCCGTGTCCTTGATACTGTTTGAGGCGGAGGAGGCTGTGACGTGCCCAATGGCGGAAAAAGAGCATCGAAGCTCGATAGCCTGAGGTCTTGGTTCAGGAACCGGATTCCCACGCCCGAAAAGCCTCTCGTCGAGCCCGTGCCGAATGATATCGCCCTCTGCGAGTTTGACTGCCGCAAGATGCAATGCCGCTATGACGAATGGGAGAGTTGTGGGCGGCGGCTGCGGTTCGAGCGTCTGAGGCGTGAATACGAAGCGAGATCCTGCTGCCGAGACGACGATTTTTCGTGATCCGCATGCGCGATGGAACCCGCCGGTCGCGTGCCGCGCGCGTTTTCCGGCCTATCGCATCAGGTCGCGCATCGAGACGGCCTCGTCCGCCAGCGCCGCGTCGTCGAGCGGTTTGTCGCCGCCGATCAAGCGGCGGGCGATTCGCATGTCGCGCGGGCGGTTGACGCTCATCGCCCCGACCACCCGGTCGCCGGCCATCTGGAAGCCGATGAAGTCGGCAGCCCCGGTATCGCCGCGGAAGACGACGCGGTCCCAGATTTCCGGCAGGCCGGCGACCTGCAGATTGGCGTCGAACTGGTCGGACCACATCCACGGCACCTCGCTATAGGCTTGCGCCTCGCCGCACATCGTCTTGGCCGCGGCAATCGCCTGGTTCTGCGCGTTCTGCCAGGATTCCAGCCGGATGCGGCGGCTGTATAAGGGATTGAGGTGATTGGTGACGTCGCCCGCCGCGTAGATGTCGGGGGCGGAGGTTCGGCCGAATTCGTCGACGACGATGCCGTTCTCGACCGTCAGGCCGGCGTCGACGGCAAGCGCGGTCTCGGGGACGATGCCGACCCCGATGACCGCCATGTCCGTCGGTAACTTTTCGTCATCGCCGGTCACCGCGTGGGTCACCGATCCGTCGCCGTCGAAGGAAGCGACCCCGGTGTTCAGCCGGATATCGACCCCGTGTTCGGCGTGGAGGCGGCGGAACGCTTCGGATATCTCCGACAGGACCGCCCGGCCCATCAGGCGGTCGGCCATTTCCAGCACGGTGACCGCGCATCCCCGTTGCCGGGCGCTGGCCGCGACCTCCAGCCCGATGAAGCCGCCGCCGACCACGACGATGCGTTTACCGTCGGCGAGGCCGGCGTCGATCGCGCGGCTGTCGTCCAGGGTGCGGAGATAGTGGATATTCGCCAGGTCTGCGCCGGGGACCGGCAGCCGCCGCACCGCGCCGCCCGTGGTCAGCAGCAGCTTGTCAAAGGCGATATGGCTGCCGTCGTCGAGCGTGACGGTCTTCCTGGCGGGATCGAGCGCGGTCGCCCGCCGGCCGAGCCGGCAATCGATATCGTTCTCGGCATAGAAGGCGTCGTCGCGCACCGGCGTGTGTGCTTCGGGTTTCCCTTGAAGCAGTTCCTTGGACAGGGGCGGGCGTTCATAGGGCAGGTGCGGTTCATCGCCGATCAGGATGATTTTACCCGTGAATCCGGCGTTTCGCATGGCCTCCACCGCCCGCCCGCCGGCATGGCCGGCGCCGACGACAACATATGTTTCAGAAACGGGCATGCAGCAGGATCTCCAGCGATGCGCGTCGTCGGCTAGGCTTTGACCAGAACTTTGCCGTCTTCGACCTTTACCTCGAAGGTTTGAAGCGGTTCGGTCACGGGCGGGCACAGGGCCTCGCCGGTCTTGATGTTGAAGCGGCCGTCATGCAACGGGCACTCGATCTCCTCGCCTTCCTGGAAACCGTGCACCATCGACGCGAAGGCGTGGGTGCAGATGTTGCTGGTCGCGAAAATCTCGCCATCGACGTTGTACAGCGCGATTTCCGTATCGCCGACCTCGACCTTGATGGGTTCGTCGGGCGCGACGTCGTCCTTTGCTGCAACGGAGTGCCAGGTTGCGTCTGTCATGGTTCTTTATCCGTTCCTAAAGTGAAAGATCCCGAAGATCGGGACCGGCGTGAGCTGAAAACCGAAATTATATATAGAGTTCCCGGAATAGCGTCTCCAGTGTATTTTGGCGTTTCACCGCCGTCGCGGTAGGACCATTCCTGCGACATCATACCGACCCAATTCCGAATGAGCTTCGAGCCGACCCTTGAGACGCTGCTCTATGTGGCGTTCGTGTATGTATTGACCGGCGCCGTGAAGGGCGTCCTGGGCATCGGGCTGCCACTGGTCAGCCTGCCGCTGCTGGCGGGCACGTTGGGGCCGGTCACCGCGATGGCGTATATGGTCGTGCCGACCTTTGCCGTGAATCTGTGGCAGGCGATCCAGAGCGGCTATCTGAAAGGCGCGTTTTTGCGGTTTTGGGCGGCGTATCCGCTGGCCATCCTGGGGGTCGCGATCGGCGTCTCCTTCCTGACGCGGATGGATGCGGGCACCCTGACCGCGGTTGTCGGCGTGCTGGTCATTTTTGTGTCGGTAAGCCAGCTTTTTCCGCTGCGGCTGTCGGTGCCGCATGGTTTCGAGCGATGGCTTACGCCGGTTGTCGGGCTGAGTTCCGGCATGCTGGGCGGACTGTCGAGCTTTCTCGGTCCCTTCATGGTGATCTATCTGGTGGCCTTGCGGGTCACCAAGGATCAGTTCGTCGGGGCGATCGCCCTGTTCTACCTGATCGCGGGCATCCCGTTTTTCGGCGGTTTGGCGGTCAGCGGCAATCTCGGCGTGGAAGAACTGATCGGTTCGACCGCGGCGTCGGTGATGATCCTGATCGGTGTCGTCGGCGGGCAATGGGTCCGCAAGAAGGTCTCGCCGGAACTCTTCCGCAAGGCGGTTTTGATCATGTTGATCCTGATCGGCGCGAACATGATCCGAAAAGGAATCATGGTGTGAATCCGCATGTATCTCGGCTGTCGCTGTGATCGACGTTGGGCTCTCCACCTTCGCGTTGGCGGCAATCTTCTGCGCCTTTCTGGTAGCCGGCACCGTCAAGGGCGTGATCGGCGCGGGGTTGCCGATGGTGGCCGTGCCGACCGTCGCGATGGTGCTCGATCCCGCGCTCGCGGTGGCGATCCTGATCGTCCCGGTGGTCGTCTCGAATCTCTGGCAGGGATTTCAGGGCGGGTTGTACCGCGAGGCGTTCCGGCGCTTCTGGCCGTTTCTACTCTGCCTTTGCGTTTTTGTGTACGGCGGCGCACAGGTGCTCGCCAATGCCGACCCGCAAGCGATGTCCCTGGTGATGGGATGTGTCGTTATCGTGATTTGCGCGGTGCAGCTTCTCGTCGGGCGCGTTACGATTCCGGTGAAGACCCAGCGTTGGCTCAACCCAATCGCCGGTGCCGTCTGCGGTATCTTCGGCGGTGTCGCGGGGATGTTGGCGTTGACGATTGTGTATTCCGCCGCGTTGCGCCTCCCAAAGGATCTGCTGATTAGCCTGTTGGCGTTGATCGCCCTGTGCGGGACGACGCCGCTCTATGTCAGTCTGATCCTTAACGATGTGCTGGGGTGGCGTGAGGTCGGCCTGTCGGCCTTGGGTTTGGTGCCGGTCCTGGCGGGAATGGCAGCCGGTAAATGGATTCGTGACCGCGTCTCGCAGGAGACCTTCGAGCGCATCTTGCTTCTCGCCCTCGTGGCGATCGGATTGAACCTGATCCGGAAGGGTTTGTTCTAGGCGTTATCGGGCGACAGGCTTTTGAAGCGTTGCACGAAGCGCGCCTTCACGGTCACCGCCGGGACGGGGGTCAATTGAATTTTGGGAAGTTGCCGGTGCCGGCCGAAGAAGCGCCGCGCCTCGGCCTCGGTGAACCCGGCGAGCTGTACGGCCTCCAGGAAAGCGGACATGCGGTCGGCGCGTTTGATCAGCTTGGAGACTTTCGCCGGTAGAGTCGCGGGCAGCCCGAATCGGATATGGATGGCCGCCAGAAGTCTGTGTTCGAGCGATTTGTAGTCCAGCCCGACCGCCGCCTTGAATGGCGAGATCAAATCGCCGATGACGTATTCCGGCGCGTCGTGCAGCAGCGCCGCCAGCCGCCATTGCGGGGCCAGCTTGGGATCGATGAACCCGCAGAGTTCGTCGACCAGGAGCGAATGCTGCGCGACCGAGAAGGCGGACCGTCCGGCGGTTTGACCGTTCCATCGGGCGACCCGCGACAGGCCGTGCGCGATATCCTCGATTTCGACGTCGAGCGGGGAGGGGTCGAGCAGATCGAGCCGCCGCCCGCTCAGCATCCGTTGCCAAGCGCGTGCTGCCATATCGGTTTACGGCCTTCGGGTCAGATCGTCTTGCCACGCGGCGGTTCGTCGGCATCCGGCTCGGGCAGCTGCTTCGGCCCGGTGCCCTTCTTGCGGCGGATGATGATGTCGCCGTCCTCGGTGATCTCGGGCGTCTCATACTGCGGAATCGACCGTATCAGGGATTCGAGCGCGCGCACCATTTTGTCCAACCCTTCCGCGGCAAGGCGCGACGGATCGTCCTTCTGGTCGGCGGCGTTCGCCGGCAGCGCGACGATTGCCAACATCGCGGCGGCAAGACAGGAGTTGCGGATCGGCGTTAGCATGGAATCTCAGCCTTTTCGCGGGTAATGTTATTACTCTCATATCGGTATCATAAACTGTAATTCAATCAGGAGAATGGGATGAACGCCAACGGAGCGGGCTATCGCGTGGCACTTGGGGGTTTGGGTGCGATTGGGTTGAAGGTGGCCCGCGCGCTGGACGACGGCATTCCCGGCCTGACCTTGACCGCCGTGTCGGCCAACAATCGCGACGCGGCGGCCGAGCGCATGTCTGATTTCAAGGCTCCGCCGCCGGTGGTCGGGTTGGGCGATTTGGCGGCGCTCGCCGACGTGATCATCGAATGCGCGCCGGCGGCGGTGTTCGACGACATCGCGGAGTCGGCGATTGAGGCGGGCAAGATCTTCATGCCGCTGTCCTGCGCGGCCCTGTTGTCGCGCCCGCATCTCGAAAAGCGCGCGGTGGAGACCGGCGCCCGCATCATCGTGCCGACCGGCGCGCTGGTCGGGTTCGACGCGGTGCGGGGCGCGGCGGAAGGCGGCATCAACTCGGTCACGATGAAAACCGAAAAGCCGCCGAAAAGCGTTAAGGACGCGCCCTATCTCGCCGAACACGGCATCGATGTCAGCAATCTGACGGCACCCTTGAAGATATTCGAGGGATCGGCGCGCGACGCGGCGGTGGGGTTCCCGGCGAACGTCAACGTGGCCGCCGCGCTCAGCATGGCGGGCATCGGGCCGGACGAAACGACGATCGAGATTTGGGCCGATCCGGATCAGCCGCGCAACAAGCACACGATCACCGTCGACGCGACTTCGACGCGCTTCACCATGGTGATCGAGGGCATCCCGACCCCCGACAACCCTGCCACCGGCCTGCTGACACCGCTGAGCGTCATCGCGACCCTGCGCGGGTTGACCAGCACGTTGCGCGTCGGGACCTAGCGCTTACGTGGGCGCGGGCGCGGGCGCGTCAGCAGAAGCTGCACCGCGCCGATGAAGCAGAGCCCGGCCAGGAGATAGAAGGACCACGTGTATTCCCCGGTGCCCGCGACCATGCCGCCGAAGATCAGCGGCATGGTCATGATGCCGGCATAGGTGAAGAACTGGCCGCCGCCGCTGGCTTCGCCGGCCTGATCGTCGGGTACGAGGCGGACGATCTCGGAGAAGAACAGGCCGACCCAGCCGTTGGCGCTCAATCCCAACAAGACGGTAACCGCGCTCAGCGCGGCGAAGGGCCAGGCTGCGTCGAACCAAGCGGTCAACACGAATCCGATCGCCATGCAGAATCCAGTCAGGATCAGGATCGTCCGCGAACTCAACACGCGCTCGGCGATGACCCCCCAGAACAGTCGGATCGGGATGCCGCAGCCGCTGAAGATCGCGTAGAGCAACCCGGCGCTCGCGATGGAGAGCGCGACCTGCTCGGTGAGAAAGACGACGAGATAGGATGCGAGTGTCACCTGCCCCCCGGCATAGATGAAACCCATGACGGCGAGCGCGCGCAGGTCGGCCCGGCTGACCGCGATGCGCAGCGGCTTCAGGAAGCTTCCGGCGCTGACCGGGCGCGTGCGATCCCGGTCCACATCCAACCGGGCGCGTGTCGGTTGGATCAGGATCGTTACCACGACGGCGGCGACCGCGATCGTGCCGACCGCAACTTTCCAGTCATAGGCGAGCAGAAGGGCGGGCATCGCGACGCCGGCCAGCACGCCGCCCATCGGGGTTGAGCATTGTTTGGCCGAGAAGACGAAGGCGCGCCAGCGCGGCGGCGTGGTGCGGGCCAGCACGTGCGATCCCGCCGGGTTCATCGGTCCGACCGCCACGCCGACGGCGAGCGCGCAGAACACTGCCGTGGCGATCGTACCCAGGTTGAAGGCGGCGGTGCCGGCCGCGGTAAACAGCAACAGGATCTGCATGATTCGGACCGTGCCGAAACGGATCACCATTGCGCCGGTGTACAGACCGCCGATCATGGCGACCAGATAGACGAGAGACGTGAACCCGCCGACAAAGACCGTCGAAATGCCGATGTCGGGCGCGGCGGCCGGCGCGACCACCGGGATGGCGTAGGCGGCCATCGCGATGATCGACTGCCCCGCGAACATGGTCGGCAGCGCGATCTTGGCGTCGCTGCGAAGTAGGTCACGCATTATTCTTGTCGCGTTTCGGAGGCCGGATCGTTGGCAAGCGCGACGGCGATGCTGGCGCAGACGGACATGACGGCGATCACGACGAAGGGAATATCGTACCCGCTGGACAGATCGACCAGCAAACCGAAGGCGGGCGGCACCGCCATCGCCCCGGCGAAGAAAAAGAACTGCGCCCCGCCCGTCGCCTCTCCGACGCGGCCGTCGGGGGCGAGTCGGGCGATTTCGGAGAGATACAGGCCGTTCCATCCAAGCGCGCAGCCGCCGAGGACCACCGCGACCGCGAAGACGGCGGCGGTCGGCCAGTCCTGCACGAACAGGCCGACAACCGCCAGGCAGGCGGCGGTGGCGAGGCCCAGCAGGATCAGCAGCCACCGCGACGAGATCGCGCCGCCGGCGATCATGCCCCAGAAGATGCGGCCGGCGATGCCGCCGCCCTGGAAAGCCGCATAAGCCAGCCCGGCAACGGTCAGCGGCATGCCGATGGATCCCGCGAGATAGACCACCAGGAAGGAGAACAGGCAGACCTGCACGCCCGAATACAGCACGGCGGCGACGGTCAGCCAGCGCAACAGGCGATCCGACAGGATCAGGCGGATCGGCGCGACGATCGAGACCTTGGCCGCCAAACGGCTTGGATCGCGGTTATCGTCGATCCGGGCGCGCGTCGGTTGGATCGTCAGGGCGAGCGCCAGCAGGACGCCGGCCAGGATCAACCCGGCGGTTTGCCAGCCGAACTGTGCGGCGAGGGCGGGGGTGATCGCGCCGGCCAGCGCGCCGCCCAGGGTCACGCCGGACTGTTTGACGGAAAAGACGAAGGCGCGCCAGCGTACCGGCGAATGCCGCGCCAGCACGTCGGAACTCGCGGGATTGACGGTCCCGTAGGCGGCGCCCAGGCACAGCGCGCTGGCCAGGGCAAGCAGCGGGTGCGCCAGGACGAACAACCCGAGCCCGATGGCGGAGAGGACCAGCGCCCCTTGGCCGACCCGCACGGCGCCGTAGCGCGGCACCAGCGACCCGGCGGCCAGCCCGCTCAGCATGGCCGCGCCGTACAAGGCGGCGATCCATGTCCCGATCAGCGTCGCCGCCACGCCGATATCGGCCGCCGCCTCCGGCGCGAGCACCGGCACGGTCAGATCGGCCATCGACGTCAATGTCTGCACCGCGAGCATGGCGAGCAGCGGGATCAGCACGGTGGGGGTGAGGAGTTCGCGCAAAATAGAGGTCGGCTGTATGTTTCGGGGGAGGCTTGAAGATCGCTGATTAGCGCGGCCCCACAGGCGACGCAAATAGATTCCTGCTTTCGCGGGAATGGCAATGGAGTTTGGGTTACCATTCGCCGTCTTTCCCGCGAAAGCGGGAATCCAAGAGGCGCTGGGTGCGCAATGGATAAGCTCGGTTACGTCTACATACTCGCGAGCAAGCGAAAGGGCACTTTGTACATCGGCGTGACGTCTGATCTCGTGAAACGTGTTTGGCAGCATCGGGAAGGGGAGACCCGAGGCTTTACCAATCGGTATGGTGTGAAAACACTGGTGTACTACGAGGTCCATGAAGCCATGGAGCTAGCAATCGCGCGGGAAAAAGCCATGAAGAAATGGCGGCGCGCGTGGAAGATCGAGTTGATCGAGACATCCAACCCCGCGTGGCGTGACCGATATCCGGACATCGCTGGATTCCCGCCTTCGCGGGAATGACTTGGGAAACGCGCTACGTCGATTCAATGTCTTTCCCGCGAAAGCGGGGCTTTATACTTGCGTAAATCTGGACCGAAAGAAGGACCACATGCCATGACGCCGCCTGTCCAGCAGGCCATCGAGGACGGCGACGTCGAAGCCCTGCGCGCCTGTCTCGACGCTGATCCGACGCTTGCCGATGCGGTGATTCGGTGGGGCCCCGACGGCAAGAATCCGTCGGTGCCGCTGCAGTATGTCTGCGATATGGTCTTCGAAGGGCCGCTTGACGCGGCGGCCGCCTTGCCGCTGGCGGAGGTGCTGTTGGCGGCGGGGGCGGATGTCAATGCGCGGCATGAGATGCATGGCGATACGCCCTTGATCGCCGCGGCAAGCCTGTTGGTCGAAGATGTCGGCTTGCGCCTTATCGAAGCCGGGGCCGATGTAACGTTGCGAGGGCTGTTCGGCGCGACGGCGCTGCATTGGACGGCGATGCACGGCCTGACCCGGTTGGCCGAGGCGCTGATCGACGCCTGCGCGGATATCCGCGCGCCCGATACCGAGCATGACGGCTCGCCGCTCGGCTGGGCGGTGCACGGGTGGAAGGAAGACAAGGCGGGCGTACCCAGGACGCAGCCCGATGTCGCCCGCTTGCTGGTGGCGGCCGGCGCGCCGGTCTCACAAGAACTGCGGGATTTCCTCGACCCCGAGGCGGATGCGCCGTTCCTGAAGGCCATCGAATAGCCCTAGGCACTTGGGCTGCGTTATTTTCCCCGGTAGACCGGCTTGCGCTTCTCGTTGAAGGCGCGGATGCCTTCCACGCGGTCCTCGGTCGGCACCATGCGGTTATAGGCCTCGATTTCGAACATGTAGCCGTTCCGCGCGTCAATCTGCATCGACATGTTCAACGACTTCTTCGCCTGTCGGATGGAGATCGGCGCGTTGGCGGCGATGCGCCGCGCGGTCGTCAGCGCTTCCGCCATAAGCTTTTCGGGTTCGCAGACCTTGTTCAGGATGCCCCAGTCGAGCGCTTCCTCGGCCGAGCAGGGCGCGCCGCACATCAGGAACTCCTTGGCCCGACGGATGCCGACCGCGCGCGGCAGCATCTGCGTCGCCGCCGCGCCGGGCATGATGCCGAGCGTCACCTCGGTCAGGGCGAAGCGGGCATGGCTCGCCCCGTAGGCGAAATCGCAGAGCAGGACGAACTCGGTGCCGCCCCCATAGGCGACGCCGTTGATCGCGCCGATGATCGGCGGCGGGACGTCCATCATCGTCAGCACGGCCTGCTCGAAGATGGCGTGCTGGTGCTGCCATTGTTCGTCGGTCATGCCGTCGCGGTCCTTGAGGTCGCCGCCGGCGCAGAAGGCCTTCTCGCCGGACCCGGTCATGATGACGCAGCGCACGTCTTCCTGGTCCACATACAGGTCGCGCCAGAGGTCGCGGAGGTCGAGCCCCATCTGCGTGTTCATGGCGTTCGCCCGCTCCGGACGGTTCAGCGTGACGACGAGGATATGGTCCTCGACCCGGTCGAGCTTGAGCGTTTCGTAATCGGTGCGCATGGGGATGTCAGTCTCCGAAAATTTCCTTGGTGTGCTCGCCGAGTTGCGGCGCGCCGTTCGGTTGCGGCGGCCGCTTGTGGTCGAACTGCAACGGCAGGCCGAGCAGCTTGAAGACCTTGTCGTCGGTTTCCTGCAAAATGCCGAGCGCCAGCGTTTGCGGATCGACCAGAACCTCGTCGATGCTCTGCGTGGGGGCGTTGGGCACGCCGACCGCGTCCAGCTTCTCTTGCCAGACCTTGCGGGGTTCGGTCTTCAGCACCGCTTCCATGTTCTCGTTCAATGCGTCGAGGTTGTCCCAGCGGGTCAGGTTGGAGCCGAAGCGCGGGTCGTCGGTCCATTCGGGATGGCCGAGCGCGCCGCACATCTTGGCGAACAGCCGGTCGTTGGCGCCGGCGATGACGAGATAGCCGTCAGCGCATTCATAGGCCTGATAAGGCGCGATGCCGGGCGCTTTCGAGCCGACCCGTTTGGCCGGCTTCCCGGTGCCGTAGTACCCGGCGGCGTGGTAGTTCATCCAGCCGAGCGCGGTTTCGTAGAGCGACGCGTCGACGCGGCAGCCCTTGCCGGTTTCATGCCGCTGGTTGAGCGCGGTCAGCACGCCGATGACGGCCCACATGCCGGTGCCCATGTCGATGATCGAGGTGCCGACCCGCGCCGGCGGCCGTCCTTCCTCGCCGTTGACGCTCATCACGCCGCCGCAGGCCTGCATCAGCGGGTCGTAACCGGGGCGGTCCTTGTACGGGCCGACATTGCCGAACGCGCCGCTGTGGCAGTAGATCAGGCGCGGGTTCAGGGGCATCAGGTCGTCGGCGGACAGGCCCAGCTTCTCGACCAGGCCGGGGCGGAGGTTCTGGACGACCACGTCGACATTCTCGGCGATGTAGTCGCGCAGGCGGTCGACTTCCGCCTTGTTCTTGAAGTCGACGACGACGGATTTCTTGTTGGTGTTCAAGACCAGGAAGAAGGACCGCATGCCGTCCTGCACGGAGGGCGGCCCCCATTGCCGGCAATCGTCGCCGACCTCGGGCCGCTCCACCTTGATCACCTCCGCGCCCAGCATGCCCAAGACCCAGGTGCCATAGGGCGCGGCAACGCTGGTACCCAGTTCGACCACGCGAATGCCGTCCAGCGGTAGTTTTTCCGTCACGTTTCCTCCACTTGATGTGTGAGCCTTAGCGGTCGCGCCGGGGGTGGCGCAATCCCGTCCGGGGGCCGGGTTCGGCGGCCGTTTGCGCCGCGGTTATCCTGGGCCTGACTAAACCGTGCCGGTGCCGTGTCGTCAAATCGGCGGTGGTATTCGATACCTTTAACTGGCTACCGTGTGGACTCGGGTATGCTGATTGGAAAAGGATGACGGAATGACGGACGGGACGACCTTCGACCTTCGGAAGACTTACGTGACCCTCGGACCCGCCGGCGCGGCCGAGCGGATCGAGGTGACCGACGCGTTTTGGGCCGACCTCGGCCAGGGGAAGCGGCGATTGGACGGGTATCTGATGATCGTGTCCGATGTCGGAAAGGACACGCCGCACTGGGAGAGGCATCCGAAAGGCGAGGAGATTCTCTACCTTCTGGCAGGTAAGCTCGACGTGATCATCGAACGGGAGGGCGGGGAACAACGCGTCCCACTGCGGTCGGATGCGCCGGGTGTGGTCATTCCCGCCGGCGCATGGCACCGGACGGAGGTCGTCGAGCCGGGGCGTCTGATGTTCGTCACGTGGGGCGAGGGGACCGAGCACCGGCCGCTATAGGCCGTGAAGTCTATTTCGTCGTCGCCACATAGACCCCGTTCCAACCCGCCGCCGGCGGATCCTGGCGATAGGCTGCGATGCGCGCCTTATAGAGTGCGTAGAGGCCGGTCGTTGACTCGTTGAGGATGCGGCATTCGTTGGCGAGGGTTTCGGCCCTGTCCCAATCCTGCGCCCGGTAGGCGTCCAGCATCGCGCCGTTGGCGCGGACCAGCGCTTGGAAATCGTCCGTGTCGCGGTAGTCTTTGTCGCCCAACAGGCCGTAGATCGTCACCGCTTCGGTTTTTCCCTTGACCGCGATCCGGTCGAGTTCGAGCAGCGCGAAATCGTCGGCGGTCTTCGCGGCGGTGTCCTCGCCGACCACGATCGAGACGCCGTAGTCGCGCGATTGTCCCTCAAGGCGGGCGGACAGGTTCACCGCGTCGCCGAGCACCGAGTAATCGAAGCGTTGCGCCGAGCCCATATTGCCGACCACGCAATCGCCGGTATTCAGCCCGATCCCGACGGCCAGCGGTTGGAATTCCGTGCCGGCCGTATCGGCCTCCGCCTTGCGGGCCGCGTTCAAGGCGTCGAGTTCGGACAGCATCGCGAGCGCGGCCGCGCAGGCCTGCCGTTCATGGTCCGGCACCGCCATCGGCGCGTTCCAGAAGGCCATGATGCAGTCGCCCATGTATTTGTCGATCGTCCCGTGGCGCGACAGGATCGCGTCGCTGAGCGGCGTCAACAGCCGGTTGATCAACTCCGTCAGGCCTTGCGGGTCGGTCTTGTAGGTTTCGGAGATCGACGTGAAGCCGCGCACGTCGCAGAACAATATGGTCATGGGCTTCGTCTCGCCGCCGAGGGTCAGCCGTTCCGGATGCTCGGCGAGCTGTTCGACCAGCGCGGGCGAGAGGTATTGACCGAAGGCGCTGCGCACGCGCCGCTTCTCCGCCGTCTCCCGCGCGTAGTTGCTGTAGGTGAGGACGGCGTAGAGCGCCACGACGGTGGCGCCTGGATAGGTCACGTCGAACAACAACAGATGCGTCTTATAGAGATACCAGGAGAGTCCGGCGAGCGTGCCGCCGGCGACGAACAGCCCGACAAGCGTCCACAGCGGTCCCAGCCGTGGCACCAGGATCATCAGGATGATGCCCGCGACGATCGCTAGGAACATCTCCGCGCTGTTCGCGTAGTTGGGATAGCGCAGGAAGAAGCTGGCCTTGTCGATCTCGGCCATGGCCTGGCGCATGGCCGCCGTGCCGTCGAGACCGTTCTTGGAGAGTGCCGCGACCCGTTGCTGTATGGACTGCGAATACGCGGCTTCGGCAGCGAAGATCGATTCCAAGAGATTCGCATGCACTTCCACGCCGGGCATCCGGTTCGCAACCGGCGTCTCGCGGATATCGACCAATCCCGCCGCCGATGCGCCGACGATGGCGAACTTGCCGTCGAGCCGCAATTTCGGGGCTTGCCCGGTCAGGACATCCGATGCGGAGACGTAGAGCCGCCCGGTGTTGCCAGCGGTGTTGTAGACGTCCGGTTTGGCGAAATGGACCCAGATCCGCCCTTGCGCGTCGGTCGGCAGAATGAAACCGCCGCCGCCGAATTCGGGCCGGATCTGTATCTGCACGGCGGTCATGCCGGCGGCGTCGCGTCGGCTGATCAGGGTGTTGTTACCGAAGACTGCGCGCAGCATCTCGACCGTCAGCGCGGGACGGATTTCCTCGCCGGCGATGGCGAGCAGGGGCACCCGCCGAACCTTGCCGTCCAGTTCCGCCCCGATGGAAAAGAACCCATGACCCGCGGCGGCCGCTTCGAGTTCGGGGACGTTGGCGACCAAGCTCCTGTAGCGCGCGAGGAAGGGGCGCGGATCGCCGCCCATCTCGGCGCGGAACGGCGTTCGAATCTTCGTGCCCTGCTGGTTTTCCGGCGGCGGCGTGTGCAGGGCGACTTGGCCGACCACGGTCTTGGTCCTGCCCATGGCCTCGGCCATAACCGATTCGTTGCTGGGCAGCGCCAGCAGGGCCTTTCGGGACTCCGCGTCGAGGCTTTCCAGCGTCTCCGCGACGATGGCCGGCGACATACGGTCGTATTCCGGGAAGAAGGCATCGAACCCGATCACTTTCACGCCATTCGCACCCAGTTTGTCGATCAGGTCGGCGATGAGGGAGCGCGGCCATGGCCACTGGCCCAAGGCGGCAAGACTCTTCTCGTCGATGTCGACGATGACGACCGGGCTTTCGGAAATCGGGCGCGGCGACAGGCGCTGATACAGGTCGAAGGTCACGACGCGGGCGGTCTGAAGCCAGGCCGGGTCGGCGATGCGGATCGTCGTGGCGGCGAGCAGCAGCGACAACGCGACCATGACGCCGGCCGTCGGCACGATCCGCCCCCGCCAGGTCTTCCGCGCCGACTGGTTTCTGTCCGCCGTGGACTCCGTCACTCGAAGCATTCCTCACGCATACCCGCCGTCTCCTTTTGGCCGATATCTCCCGCCGGGCGCAACCGTTGAGTTTTCTGGCATTCCGGCGGTGGCTGGGGCAATCTCTCCCACAGGTGCTGAATAAAGTATTAAGCTGCTGTTTACCAAAGCGCCGCTACGATACCGGCTGATTTCGCCACAAGGACCGTTGGCTGCCTATATGCCTGCCACCAAACCAGCCGTCGAGGACGGCTCGAAACATCGCTGGTTATGGGAGTCGCTGCGGGATGCCCGCGGCGCGTTGCGGGACATCCTGTTCGTCTCCTTCTTCGTCAACCTGCTCGCCCTGGCGGCGCCGGTTTTCGTGCTTCAGGTTTACGATCGGGTGGTCTTCCATGCGGGTTTGACCACGTTGCAGGGGCTCGTGCTGGGCATGGCGGTGGTGATGCTGTTCGATTTCATCCTGCGGCAAGCGCGAAGCCGGATTTTCCAGGCGATCGCCGTCAACATCGACATCTCGGTCGGCCGGGCCTTGTTCGACAAGATCCTGGGGCTGCCGCTTCGCGTGCTCGAAGGTCGGCCCGCCGCCTATTGGCAGGCGTTGTTCCGCGACGTCGAGGTCGTGCGGAACGCCTTGGCCGGGCCGTCCGCCGCCCTGGCGATCGACGTGCCCTTCGCCGTTCTGTTCCTGATTCTGATCTTTATCCTGGCGCCGCCGGTGGCCTGGGTGATCGGTTTGTTCATTCCGGCGTTCCTGTTGCTGGCCTGGCGCTCGGGCAGGGTCGCCCGCGAGACGACGAAACGCGAACGTGGCTCGTCCCTGTCGCGCGATGAACTGTTGAACGAATTGCTGACGTCGCGCGCCACCGTGAAATCCTTGGCGCTGGCCGATGCGATGCAGCCGAAATGGGAGAGCAAGCATGCGGCCAGCATCGTGCACGCGAAGGAACGCGGCAGGACGACCGACGGCCATCAGGTCTTGGGTCATGTGATGACGCTGATGACCACGGTGGCGATCACCGCGGTCGGCGCGCTGGCCATTCTCGATCAGAAGATGACGATCGGCGCCTTGATCGCCGCGAACATGTTGGGCGGCCGCGCGGTCGCGCCGCTCAGCCAGTTGGTGGGGCAATGGCGCATGCTGACGCAGCTTCGCCTCGCCGTTGCCCGGCTGGATGGCGTGTTCGCGCTGGCGGGCGAGCGGTCCGAGACGGCGGTGGCCCTGAAACGGCCCAAGGGCGCGTTACGACTGGAAGAAACGCGCTTCGCCTACGACGCGTCCGGCCCGACCGTGATCGACGGCCTCGACGGCAAGATCGGGCCGGGCGGCCTGCACGGCGTGATCGGGCGCAACGGCTGCGGCAAGAGCACGTTCCTGAAACTCATCGCCGGCTTGTACGTGCCGCAGGAAGGGCGGGTCCTTTTGGACGGCGCCGACATCCTGCAGTTCAGCCGCAGCGAGCTGGCGCGCTGGGTCGCGTATCTGCCGCAGGACTGCACGCTGTTCAGCGGCACGATCCGCGACAACATCTGTATCTCCCATCCGGACGCCTCCGACGAGGCGATCGTCGCCGCGGCGGAGCGGGCGCTGGTCCACGATTTCATCATCGACCTGCCGGATGGGTACGGCACGGATATCGGCGAGGCCGGGGCGCGTCTGTCCGGCGGGCAACGCCAGCGTCTGGCGCTGGCGCGGGCATTCCTCGGTGAGCCGTCCGTCCTGCTGCTCGACGAGCCGACCAGCGATTTGGACAATGACGCAGAGCGTCACCTCGCCGGCGTCTTGCGCGAGACGTCGCGCGAGAGCACGGTGGTCGTCGCGACGCATAGCCCGGCGCTGTTGAGCGCCTGCGATACCATCCTGGTGCTGGATGGCGGCCGGGTCGCGATGGCAGGACCGGCGCGCGAGGTATTGCAACGGCTGCAGCCCCGGCCGACCGAAGTGCGCGCGGGGCAACGCGCATGAGCGAGCAGGCCCAGACGACCGACGAGCAGCGTGCGGCGGCAGAGCGTCCGGCGCCGTTGGATGCGTTGCGGCAAGGCAACCGAAGCCCGGCGTTCCGTCATCTGGCCTTTGCCGTTATGGCGTTGATCGCCGGCTTCATCGCCTGGGCCGTTTTCGCGCAACTCGACGAAGTCGCCGTGGCGTCCGGCGAAGTCATTCCGATCGCCCAGGTCAAGGTGGTGCAGCATCTGGAAGGCGGGATCATCCAACGCCTCGACGTCGCGGAAGGCGCGCGCGTCGCCCAGGACCAGGTCCTGATACAACTCAACGTCGGCGGGGCCGGAACGACCCGCGAAGAGTTGCAGGTTCAGCTTGATTCCTTGTTGTTGTCGCGGGCGCGGCTGAAGGCGGAAAACGATGACTCGACGCTTGTATTCCCCGCCGATATCGCCGCGCGCCGGCCGGATCTGGTGGCCGCCGAGCGGGATACCTTCGAAGCGCGGAAACTTGGCCTGAAAAGCAAGCTCGGCGTGATCTTGCAGCAAAGCCGGCAGCGGGAACTCGAGGTCAAGGAATTGGAGGCGCGGCGTCGGGCGGTGCTGGCGAATCTCAAACTCGAACGCGAACGGTTGAAGCTGTCCGACCAGTTGCTGGAAAGCGGCCTGACGCCGCGCATGGAACATCTCGAGATCCGCCGCGAGATCGAAAACCTGAATGGCGAGGCCAAGGTGCTGGGGCAGGCGATCCCGCGCTCGAAATCGGCGTTGGCGGAGTCGGCCGCGCGCGTGACCGAAGAGACCGAGGCGTTCCGCCGCCGCGCCATCGAGGAGTTGAACCGCGTGGAGCTGCAGATCGCCCGCAGCCGCGAAGGCTTGACCGAGGCGTCGGACCGCGTGCGGCGGACCGAGATCCGCAGCCCCACCGACGGCATCGTCAAGAACATGCGGTTCAACACGATCGGCGGCGTTGTTCGTCCCGGCGAACCGATCATGGAAATCGTGCCGGTCGGCGACGAGTTGGTGGTCGAGGCGCGGCTCAGTCCCGTCGACCGCGGCTACGTTCAGGAGGGTCAGAAGGCGGTCGTTAAGATTTCGACCTACGATTTCGTGCGCTATGGATCGCTCGACGGCGTGGTCGAACGCATTGCCGCGGACACCAACGCCGACCCCAACAGCGGTCAGCCCTATTACGAAGTCGTGATTCGAACGGACAAGACCTACCTCGGATCGACGAGCGGCGAGTTTCCCATCACGCCGGGCATGCAGGCGGTCGTCGACATCCATACGGGCACGCGGTCGGTGATGAACTACCTGGTCCAACCTGTGCTCAAATTGCGACACGAAGCCTTTCGCGAACGCTAGAACCCTCTTGGCGTCTGGTCTTGCGCTCAGAAAAATTGACCCCTTCCGAAAACGCCTTTATGAGTGTTGTTAACCTTTCGGCGAGGAGGGTGATATAAGAATTTCACGTTCGGGCGGAGCACGGATTGCCACGGCGATGCTGTGGAGTGGCGCACTGATTGTCGCCGGATGGGGCGGTCAGGGTGCGTGGGCGGAATCTCTGAATTCCGAACTATCCCGTCTTCTGACGACACATCCCCAAATCGAAGCCGCCCGCAAACTCGAACAAGCGGGCAAGGAGCGCGAGACCGAAGCCTTTGCGGAATTCCTGCCGCGCGCCGAGTTCCTGGGCGAAACCGGTCCCGAGTTCGTCGATAACAACGAGCCGCGCGCGAACGGGGACGATCTGGAAGATCGGCGCGACAAGGTCAAAATGTCCGTCACGCAGAACCTGTTCAACGGGTTCGGTGACAGCGCGCGGGTCAAGGCGGCGGAATTCAACACGCGGGTGTTGGCGGCGACCGTCGACGCGACGACCCAAGCGGTTCTGCTCGAAGGCATCAACGCGTATCTTAACGTCTTCCGAGAGAAGCGCTTGATCGAGGTTGCGCAGCTCAATGAACGGAACATCCAGAACCAGCTTCGTCTCGAAGACGAACGCGTAAAGCGTGGCGCGGGCATTACCGTCGACGTGCTGCAGGCGAAATCGCGGTTGCAGATCGCGCGGGAACGCCGTGTCGCCTTCGAAGGTAGGCTGCGCGCGGCCGCGGCGACCTATCAGCAGGTGTTCGATCAAGCGCCGAATATCGGGGCGATGGAAGACGTGAAGCCGCCGCAGTCGCTCGTGCCGACGAGTTTGAACGATTCGCTGGCGGCGGGCCGTGCGAGCAATCCCAACGCCAAGATCAGCGAGTTCACGGCGCAGGCGAATAACGCGCGCCGGGACGTTGAAAAATCGGAGTTTTATCCGTCGCTCGATCTGGTCGGGTCGGCGGAATACGAAGACAACACGAGCGGCACCGAAGGCAGCCGTGAAATCCTGTCGTTGTTCGTCCGCAGTCGGTGGGAGTTCTTCTCCGGTTTCAAGTCGCGCGCGCGCGTCGACGCGGCGAACCGGACCTACGAGGCGAGCAAGAGTACGCAACGGTTCACCTTGCGCAAGGTCGACGAGGAAGTCCGGATCGCCTGGGAAAACCTGCTGACGCAGCAGGAGCGGGTCGGCCTTCTGGAAAACGCCGTGCGGATCGCCGACGAAGTGTTGCGCGCCCGCCGCCAGTTGCGAGAGGCGGGCAAGGAGACGGCGTTGAACGTGCTCGACGCCGAGGGCGAGGTGTTCAATGCGCAGATCAACCTGATCGGAGCGGATTACGATTCCCGGTTGGCGGCCTACCGCCTCATCTTCGCGACCGGCCTGCTCAACGAGAAGACTCTGGGTCTCGACGGGTCTTAACGCCCGGGTCGGTGTCCGGCATCAGCGCGAACATCATCAGCAGCGTCCGCTGATACCCCGAATAATTATTGTCCGAGACGAGGTAGACCAGCGTTTCGCCGTCGTCGCCTGTGCGCGCGGCGATCCCCTCCATGTTGTCGACCGATAGCGGCGGCGCGAGATAGGCGAGTTCCTGGGTCGTGGCCTTGGTCTCGGGATCGAAGGCCGCCGGCGTCAGGCGCACGACCCGCGCTCGTACCCCCTCCACGACATTGAAGCTGCGCTCGACCACCAACACGCTGCAATCGGGCAAGGTGGCGGCACCGGTCGGCGAGAACGCTTGATATGCGGGATAGGCGGCGCCGCGCCATTGGCCGTTTCTGCCGATCCACATGCGGCGTGTGTTCTCCTGACCTTCGTGATTTGCCTTTTCCGAAATGGCGAGGAAGCGTCCGTCGCAGAGACGGGTCAACGCCTCGATCCCGCCGTTGGACGGCTGCGCGGCAACCGATGGCGGCAGGTTCACTTGGGTTGGCGTTCCGCTGAGAACGGCGCCGCTCTCCGCCGCAAAATGGACGATGCGGTGGCGTCGTTCGAAACTGACGAGGAAGCCGCCATGCCCATCCGGCGACAGGCTCTCCGCGTCGTGCCAGCCGCCCTTCGCCGGGCCGCCGTTGGAGCGGCGCAGCCGGGCGATCTGGATGTCCGTCATGTCGGTCAGCGCCCGATGCGCATATCCCAAGGTTGCGGTGATCCGGTAGCCGCGGTCGCTGACCGCGATCAGGCGCTTTCCGTCGGCGCTGACATGCAACCCCGACAGGCCGCCGAATCGCGGATCGCTGTGCTGTATGTCGATACCGCCGCGCCACACCAGGTCGCCAACGCGGCTGCGATGCCGGTCGTCCGGGTCCAAGGGTATGGCGGTGACCCTTGTTGTGGTCGGCACTTCCGCCGGTAACGGTGTTGTAACGGCAAGCAGGATCGCCGATATCGGCAGAAGGTGGATCAGTCGGGGCATGCGGTGTCCGATTTGCGGTTGCTTCGGGAACGGTATTAGGGGACGGATAGGGGCGACGGAAGGCTTGAACATGAAAATATTTAGGTCAATATACGGCTCGCAGAGAATACGATTCCTTAACACCTTCACACTATTACAACCTAGAGACGTAACCGGTTCAGATCGTTGATTGTCCAAAATACATAGTCGAAGTCTGTGGTCGGCTCCGCCCAGCAGCGAGGGGGAGACATGTCATCGAGGCGAGGATTGCCCTGAATGCCAGGAATTATCGGTTGGATCGTCGGCGGTTATATTGGCGTCTTGCTGTTGCTGTTCGCTGCCCAGCGGTCGCTGATGTTCAGCCGGAACGCGGTCACGCCGGATCCGACGAATTTCGGCGTCCCCGAAATGCAGACGGTAAAGATTCCCACCAGCGACGGCTTGGAGCTGCACGGATGGTGGCGGGCGCCATCCCAGGACGACCGGCCGACAATCGTCTACATGCACGGCAAGGCGGGACATATCGGCGACCGGGCGTTCAAGGCGCGCCATTTCATCGACGCAGGGTATGGCGTCCTCCTGGTCAGCTACCGCTACAATGCGGGGACGGGAGGCAAGCCCAGCGAGAACGGCGTCTATGAAGACGGGCGCGCCGCTTATCGCTATACGTTGGCGCAAGGCATCGGCGCGGACCGAATCGTCTTGTATGGTGAGTCGCTCGGGTCCGGTGTCGTGACGAAAGTCGCGTCCGAGAACCCGGTTGGCGCGGTGGTGCTGGAAGCGCCGTATAACCGGATCACCGACGTGGCCCAAATCCACTATTGGTACACGCCGGCGAAGTGGATCTTGTTGGACCGGTTCGATTCCATCAGCCGCATCGCAAAGATCGACGCGCCGCTTCTCATTCTGCATGGCGATGCCGACACCTTGATCCCGGTGCGGTTGGCGCGCCAACTTTTCGGCGCGGCGGTCGAGCCCAAGGAAGCGCATTTCGTGCCCGGCGGCGGCCATACTGACCTCTACGATTTCGGCATCGACCGGGTGATCCTGGAATTCCTGAACCGCCGTTTCGCCGGATAGCGCGAGACTAATCGCCGAGCGCGCCGAGCGCTTCGGGTGTGTCGATGTCGACCAGGGCCGCGTCGTCATCCATATCGACTTCACAGATCAATTCCGGATATTGGCTGATCAACGGGCGCGCGCCGACATCGCCGGCCAAGTCCTGTACTTCCGCGAAGAACTGCTTGCCGATCAGGACCGGATTGCCCCGTTTGCCCCGCCACGTGGGAATACAAAGCGCGCGGCCCTCGACCGGATTGTAGGCCGCGACCAGACGGTCGATCAGCGCGCCGCCGACCTTCGGCATATCGCCGAGGATGACCACGGCGCCGTCGATGCCGGTGGGCAGCGCGGCGACCCCGCGTTTCACCGAGGCGCTGATGCCGTCGGCGAATTCCGGGTTATCGACAAAGGTGACGTCCACGTCGGCAAGGGCTTGCCGCACAAGGTCCGCTTGATGGCCGAGCACGATGAAGACCGGCGTCGCGGCGGAGGCGAGGGCCGCTTCGATCGCCCAACGGACCATCGGCTTGCCGTCGACCATGGCCAACAGCTTGTTGGTTTCCCCCATCCGGCGGGATTGGCCCGCGGCGAGGATGACGCTGGCGATGCGCGGGGCATGCGGCGCGGTCTTGTCGCTGTCCTCTCCGGTTCGGGGCTGCGGCCGTCCCGGCATCTCCTTCAGCAGGCCGCCGATGCCCATGGCCATGATGTCCGCCGGGGCGAGCGGGATATCGGCGCAGAGACGCTGCAGCACCCAGTCGATACCGTTGAATTTCGGGGAGCGGGCGCAGCCGGGTAGGCCGACCACCGGTGTCGCGCTGATCCGTCCCAGCATGAGCAGGTTACCCGGATCGACCGGCATGCCGAAATGGTCGATCGCGCCGCCCGCGCCGACGACCGCGCTGGGAATGACGTCGCGGCGGTCGGTGATGGCCGATGCGCCGGCGACCAACACCATGTCGCAGCCGTTGGCCAGGTGGGTCTCGATCGCGGCCTGCAGCGGCGCCGGCGCGTGATCGCAGCGCAGCTCGCCGGCGAGGCTGCTGTCGAGCCGTTCGAGCCGCGCCGACAGGACCGCCGTCGTCTTGTCCAGCATTGTGGCTTTCGTGCCGGGCAATTGGGTCTGGATCAGCCCGACGGTCTTTGCCGACAACGGGGCGACCCGAACCGGCTGATGGACGGCGCGGGCCAGCGTTTCGCACTGCGCGACGAAGTCTTCGGCGACGGCGAAGGGAATGATTTTGATCGTTGCGACGATCTGGCGCGGGGTCACCAGGTCCCAGGCCGGCACGGTTGCGACGGTGATGGCTTCGTCGATCCGGTTCAGGGTGTTGATCACCTCGTCGATCACGGCCAGCCCCCGCTCGGTCGCGATCAGGTTCACCCGGCCCGTGAAGGCGGCGCTCGCGGTCAGGTGGTCGCCCTGCAGCGCGGCGGCGATACGGGTCGCCGCGTCGTCTTCGGCAACGTCGCCCGGATCCAAGCGCGCCGCGATGACCGATCCGATGCCGGCGGCGGACAACGCCGCGACGTCCTCGGCCGATAACGTGCGGCCCTTCTTGAAGGCGATGCCGTCGGCGCGGACGCTGTGCGCGAGCACGGCGCCGTCCGCCTCGTCTAGGGGCGTGTCGCCAAACCTCATGCCGCCTTTTCGGCCACGGGCCGGTGCAGGATTTGCGTGATCTCCCCAAGGATCGAGACGGCTATTTCCGCTGGCGACACGGCCCCGATATCGAGGCCGATCGGGCCGTGAATCCGCCGGAAGTCTGCATCGCTGAAGCCAAGCTCGCGAAGCCGGTCGAGACGGCGCGCATGGGTGCGCCGGCTGCCGAGCGAGCCGATGTAGAAGGCGTCGGACCGCAAGGCGATGGCGAGGGCCGGATCGTCCAGCTTAGGGTCATGCGTCAGCGTGACGACCGCGGTGCGGCGGTCCGGGGCGAGTTCGGTCAAGGCGTCGTCGGGCCATTCGGTCAACAAGGTCACGCCGGGAAAGCGCAGGCCGGTGGCGAACGCGCCGCGCGGGTCGACCACCGTGACCGCGTATCCGGCGATGGCCGCCATCGGGACCAGCGATTGCGCGATGTGGACCGCGCCGACGACGATCAAGCGGCGTGGCGGACTGAAGACATGCACGAAATAGCGCTCGCCTTTGGAGTCGACGCTCAGGCTGCGGTCGTCGGACTGCGCTTTTTCCACGGCCGCTTCGAGCGTGCTGTCCAACGTCAACGCGCCGGACGGCTCGCCGTCGATTAAGAGGGTCTGGTCGCCGGTCGAGATTTTCGTCACCAGCACGACCGCCTTCTTGTCGGTCTGCGCCTGCAGCATGGCGTCGAGGATTTGCGACTTCATGGGTCCAGCCGCTCCACGAAGACCTCGACCGTGCCGCCGCAGGCAAGACCGACTTCCCAGGCCATTTCGTCGCTCACGCCGAATTCCAGCAGGGACGGCGCGCCGGACTTCATCACCTTGAAGGCTTCTTCGATCACCGCGCCCTCGATACAGCCGCCGGAGACGGAGCCGATGAAGTCCCGGTCCTGGTTGACCACGAGTTGGCTGCCGATCGGGCGCGGAGAGGAGCCCCAGGTGTTGACCACCGTCGCAATGGCGACCGATTTACCGGATCCGCGCCAGTCAACCGCCTGGCGCAGGATCGCGTCGTCGGTCGGTATGTCCGAGGTAGGGCTATCTGTTGTCATGCTGCTGCCTCCAGCCATTTCGAAACGCCGGGGTGCCGGCGGGTTGCCGGTTCACTAAGAATGTCGGCCAACTGTATCAGGCTTTCAAGGTTGTGGACCGGGCGAAAATCGTCGACATGCGGCAGAATCGCGCGAATTCCAAGCGATTTCGGCTCAAACCCGTCGTACCGGAGCAGGGGGTTGGTCCAGATCAGCCGACGGCAGGATCGGTGTAGCCGGTCGATTTCCGCCGTCAGGCCGACCCCAGCGTCCCGGTCCAGCCCGTCGGTGATCAACAGGACGACCGCGCCCTGTCCGAGCACCCGCCGCGACCAGTGCCGGTTGAAATCGAGCAGGCAATGGCCGATGCGGGTGCCGCCCGACCAGTCCTCCACGCCCTCCGCGATCTTGGCCAAGGCCACATCGATATCCTTGTAGCGCAGGTAGCGCGTGACGTTGTTCAGGCGCGTCCCGAACAGAAAGGTATGGACCCGGTCCCGGTCGTTGGTGATCGCATGTAGGAAATGAAGCAGCATGCGCGAATACCGCTCCATCGAGCCGGAGATGTCGCACAGCACGATCAGCGGCGGCCGCCGCATCAGGCGCTGCTTGTACTTGAGCGGAATGGTGTCGCCGCCGGACCGCAGGGCCGCGCGCAGCGTCGCCCGCATATCCGCCCGCGCGCCCCGTGGGTCGGGTCGGAAGCGTCGCGTCGGCGCTTCCATGATCGGCAGCCGCAGACGCCGGATGGCGGCGCGCGCCTGGGCCATCTCCTCGTTGGTCATCTTCTCGAAGTCCTTGATGCGCAGGATTTCCTGCTGACTCCATGTCATCGCGGCGTCGAATTCCAGTTCTTCCTCTTCGCGGGGCGTGGCGCGGTCTTCGCCGCCCTTTGCGAGGGCTTCGGCAATACGGGGGGCCAGGGTCTCCCCGGTACTTGCGTCGGCCTCCATATCCATCTGCGGCAGCATCAAGGCCATCATCCGTTCCAGGATCTTCGGGTTGCGCCAGAAGATGTGGAAGGCCTGATCGAAGAGATCGCGCTGGTCGCGTCGGTTGACGAAGACGGCGTGCAGCGCCCAATAGAAATCCGTTCTGCTGTTCAAGCCGACGGCCGAGACCGCGCGGATCGCTTCCAGCACCGTGCCGGGGCCGACTGGAAGCCCGGCGGCCCGAAGTGCCCGGGCGAAATGCATGATGTTGTCGGGAATGCGACCGCCCGACGCGGCGATGGCCGTATCGTCCGGCAATGTCGCCGTCATTCCGCAGCACCGGCGACGGCGAGTTCGGTCTGGACCTCGCTGAGAAGACGGCTGGCTTCGCTGCCTTGGATCTTGGCGATGTCGTCCTGGTACTTGAGCAGCGTGCCCAGCGTGTTGTTGATCGTATCCGGGTCCAGGGTCATGCAGTCGAGCTGTGTCAGTGCATGCGCCCAATCGATGGTTTCCGCGACGCCGGGCAGCTTGAACAGATCTTCACCGCGCAATTTCTGGATGAATGCCACGATCTGCGCGGACAGGTCGTCCGGCGCGTCCGGCGCCTTGATTCGCAGGATTTCACGCTCGCGGTCGGCATCGGGATAGTCGACCCAGTAGTAGAAGCACCGTCGCTTGATCGCGTCGTGGATTTCGCGCGTCCGGTTCGATGTGATGATCACGAGCGGCGGTTCCTCGGCCTTCACCGTGCCGATCTCGGGAATGGTGATCTGGAAGTCCGCCAGCACTTCGAGCAGAAAGGCTTCGAAGGGCTCGTCGGTGCGGTCCAACTCGTCGATCAGCAGGACCGGCGGCCCGTCGGGGCTGGGTTCCAACGCTTGAAGCAAGGGCCTATGGATCAGGAAGCGTTGGTCGAAGATGTCGGCTTCCAGGCGGTCGCGGTCCCGGTCGCCGAGGGCTTCCGACAGGCGGATTTCGACCATCTGGCGGGCGTAGTTCCATTCGTAGACGGCCGAGGACACGTCCAGCCCCTCATAACATTGCAGCCGGATCAAGCGGCGTCCTAGCGTCTCGGACAGGACGCGGGCGATTTCGGTCTTGCCGACGCCGGCTTCGCCTTCGAGGAACAACGGCCGGTTCAGCTTCAGCGAGAGGAAGAGGACGGTGGCGAGGCTCCGGTCCGCGACATAAGCGCCGTCGGAGAGCAGTTCCAGTGCCGCGTCGACGGTGTCGGGGATCGGCTTTGTCATAGGGCGGTGTCCGGCCGACGCGTTAGCGCTGGATCCATTTTCCGCCCTGGGTCAGGAACCAGGTGCCCTTCGGCGCGGAATTCAGGATTTGCTGGGCATAAATCTTGCCGATATCCGCCGCCGTCGCGCCGCTTTCCTTGGCGCGCTTTTCATAGAGCGCCCGGCGTTCGGCATTCGTTTGCGTGACGAGCGCCTTGACCGACGCGGGAGCGCTGTCGCTGCGCACCATGGCGTAGCCGTCGAAACGTTCGCCGACCTGGCCCGCGGCGCGCGGTGCGTCCAGCGGACGCGCTTGCGCCGCCGCCGGCAGGGTGAACAACAGCGCGGCGAGGGCGAGAAAGAGCGCCGCGATCAGCGGTCCGCGATCAAAAGATGGGATTGCTTTTGACATCGTCTTTGGCTTTCTCCTCGACGCGCAACCGCACGTCGGCATCGAGCTTGATGTTGAGATTGATGGTGATGGGTTCCTTTGGCGCTTCCACCGCGACCTTCGGCGTGCAGGCCGCGATCGCGATACCGATGCCAACCGCCCAACAAACGTGCTTCATGATGCCGGAGCCTCGCTGACCCGTTAGGCGGCCTACATCGCAGCACGCCGCAAGGCCAGCAGCATACCGCGAGCGGACCGGATTCGCCAGCGGATGGTCATGCTCATTCCTGTCCCGGCGCGCGCTCGGGGCGCCGGATCGCGCCGGTCACCGCTTCCACGCCGCCGAGGGCGATACGGCCGAGTTTGTGGAAATCGCTCTCGATGCGAATGTTGAAGGCGAAGGGATAGCCGTCATAGACCGCCGGATTGGCCCCGTCCATGCGCAGCATGATCGCGCCGGTGCCGCTCGCCTCCTTGGTCAATTCCATGCTCAGCGTCTTGTAACGGAAATCGGATAAAACTTGCGCGACGGTGCCGACCGTATCCTCGCGGTTCGACAGTTGTTGCTGCAGCGCCGTGCCGGTGTATCTCAGTTGTCCGGGACCTTCCGCATCGAGCGTCCCTTTGCCGATCGTGAGGTCTTGGCCGAGCAACCGCACCGGCACTTTGCCGGTGATCCGGCCGGTGCCTTCCAGTCCCTCCAGTCCGATAAGCTGAAAGACCTGGGCCAGGTCGACCGATTGGACGTAGATCATGCCGTCGGCGTCCAACGCATCGCCCGGCTTGACCAGGCCGCGGGTGCGCATACGGCCGCCGGCAAAGCCGACATCCAAATCCTGGATGGCAATGGCGCCGTCCTCGCGAAGCTGGAATTCAAGCTGGACCGGCAACGGGCCGAGGTCGCCGACGGTCACCGACCCGTTGATGCGTTGGCGCGGCGGCATCGACAAGGGGACGAGTTCGATGAAATTGACGGTGCCTTCGAGGTCGTCGAGTTTCATGTCGGCGGCATGAAGGCTCAGTTTTTCCAATTGAAGGGCCATTTGTCCCGACACCACATCCTTGTCCCACAGCAGATGTCCTTTGGCCGAACTGGCGCCCTTGGCCATCTTGAGCATGTCGGCGGCGGGGGGAAAGATGTCGGCAATCGTATACTTGCGTGTTCCGACCTCGAACTTCGGCACGCGAAAGTCGATCCGGCCGGTTTCGGTTTCCAAGTTATGTCGCACCGTGGCGAGCGCCTTAAGCGGGCTATAGCGTTGCTGCGCCTGGAGCGTCATGCGCAGGGTGTTTTCGTCTGTTTGACCTTTCGCGGAGAAAGACATGGGCGTCGTCAGGGGCGGCTGTGCCGCATGCCGGATGTCGCCGGCTTCGATCCCGAACTTTATCCCGGCGGCGCCGGCTTCGACCGATGCATTGATGCCATGCGCGGACAACTGTGACTTGGGCAGGTCGATCACGGCGCCGGTGGCGTAGAGCTGGTATTGCTCGTTCTCCCGTTGACGGCTGATGACCTGGGGAACGGTCAGCCGGAGGGGTTTCTTCTCGCCTTTCACGCGGATATGCCCGTCGGCGTCCAAATGCGCAAAGGTCAGGCTGTGATAAATCCCGGACAGGTCGGTCGGGACGGTCACGTGATTCTTGTCCCCGGTGAGTTGGAAGGACAGGCCCGACGGCAGAACCAGTCCGCCTTCGGTGCGCAGCGTCGCCACGGTCAGGGTGCTGTCGAAACTGGGGATAAACTGGTGACCGCGTGCGCCGGATGTCAGCCGTCCGTTGAGGGAAAGCCGCGCCTCGCCGACTGTGGCGCCGCCGAGGCTGCGCTCGTCCAGCTTTGCCGCCACCGAGACCTTCCCGCGCTGATGGCCGCTGCTGCCATTGAACCCTCTGAGGGTGATCTCAATGCTATCCTCGGCTTTCTGGTCGTTCGCGGTGCCGGGAATCGCCAGACCGACCGTGTCCAGCTTGACCGCCCCGTCGAGCCGCACGTCCCCGGGCCAAGAATCGGCCCCGTCGGTCATCGCATCGGTCATCAGCAGCGGTTGGGTCACCCGGCCCGCCAGGAAGATGTTGGCATCCCCCTTGATGCCCTTGGCGTCTTGCAGCATTGTCAGCAAGGGCGTTGCGTCGAACGCGCCACGGAGCGTGAAGATGACCGGGTCGGCGCGGTCGCTCGGGTGTCCTTCCGATTGCATGGAAACGGTGCCGTCGGGCCATGCCAGCTCGGCATTAACACGGTGCCGCCCCAAGCCTTTGCCGAGATCGAAGACGAGCGTATTCGTATCGCCGATGAATTCGAGGTTCAGGCTGCCCGGCACCGGCAATCCCTTCGACAGTCTTGCGTCGCGTATTTTTGCGGCCGGTCCGGCCGTCACGTTGAGCGACAATGTGTCGTTGGCCAGGACATAAGCGCCATTCAGCGTTACCTGCGCCGTGGTAAATCCGATCTGTGGCGTATCCCGTGTCGCCGCGTCGAGCGAGACCTTGAAGGAGCCGTTGGAGCCGTCGGGGGTTGTTTCGAGATCGGCGAAATCGAAGCTCAGGACATCCGGTTTGGCCATCGGGATATCCGTCCCATCGATCGCGAGTTTTTCGAGGCCCAGCCGGATCTGCCCGTTGACCGTAAGGTCGGCGGGGATGACCGGCCGGCCCGACGGGTGTTTTTCCAAAAGGAAAAGCGGGTTCTGGACCACCGCGTTGACCGCCAGCGACACGTAGCCATCGGTTTCGATGCGTTTCGGGGCGATCAGGTTCGAGGCGAATGCGGCGTCCACGCTTCCCGCGACATGGAGTTCGAAGGGGTCGCCGTCGGGGTCGAGCGGACCGTTGCCGATCGCCGTGAGGAAGCCGTATGGCGCGGCCACCGCAGAGTCGAGCGATAGGAGTCCGTTTTCGTATTCAATATCGATCCGGCTGGGTTCGAAGATCTGGTTGCCGGTCTGGATACGGATGAGATCGAAGCCGGCTTGGAGGGATCGGACGCCTGCCAGGGTGGCGGAAAACGCGCCGGCGCCTTGGATGTTGTCGATCTTCACGAGGCGGTCGTCGGCTTCCACGCGGAGCCCCGTGACGCGGACGGACTCGATGTTTCCGGCGATCCAATCATTGAGTGCGTAAGTCACCCGAACCGACGAAACGGCGATGATCTGGTCTCTTTCCAGGCGGAAATCTCGAATGTGTATGTGGTCGGGCTCCAGGCTCTCGACTGTTACCGACACCGACGTCGTTTTCTTGTCCTTGAGGTAGGCGGCGATAACCCATTCCGCCACGTCGGTGCGGTTGGCCCACGCGAGCGCGACGCCGGCGGCGGCCAGAAAGATGAATAGGCCGACGCCCGCCGAGGAAAAAGCCAACCATCTTTTCCAACGGCCTTTCGTCGGGGGAGCCGCAGGGTGCTTTTCCGGTTCCGTCATCTCTGCTTCATCAAATAAGAAGGCCGGAGCCTATAACGGCCCCGGCCCCCTGCCAACCCGGTGAAAATCCGGCTCATCCGGCCGCGGCAACCGCCCTTTTTGCCATCACCGTAATGAGATGCGCGCGATACTCCGCACTTGCATGAATATCCGTGTTCAAATCGTCGTCCGGGACCGAAATTCCCTCGATCGCGTCGGCTGTGAAGTTGCCGGAGAGCGCCGTTTCCATCTCCGCGACGCGGAAGACGCCGTCCTGTCCCGCGCCGGTGACGGCGACCCGCACGCCGCCGTCCGTCTCGGCGACGAAGACGCCGACAAGCGCATAGCGTGACGCCGGGTTCGGAAATTTCATGTAGGCGGCGCGTTTCGCCACCGGGAATCGCACCGCCGTGATGACTTCGTCTTCCTCCAACGCGGTCTCGAACATGCCGACGAAGAAATCCTCGGCGGAAAGCTCCCGCGTATTGGTGACGATGGTCGCACCGAGCGCGATACAGCCGGCAGGATAGTCCGCTGCCGGATCGTTATTGGCGATGGAACCGCCGATCGTGCCGCGATGCCGGACCTGGGCGTCGCCGATATTGTCCGCCAGCGCCGCCAGGGCGGGAATGGCCTGCTTGACGTCGTCCGAGGCCGCGACCGCCCCATGGGTGGTCATCGCGCCGATGGTGACCGTATTGCCGTCGACGGAAATGCCGGCGAGATCGCCCACGCCCGAAAGATCGACGAGATCGGAAGGGCTGGCCAGCCGCTGCTTCAAGGTCGGTATCAAGGTCATGCCGCCGGCGACGAGCTTGCCGTCTTCCGCCGCCTTGATCTTTTCCGCGGCGTCCGCGACCGATTCGGCGCGGTGATAGTTGAAATCGTACATACTCGTGTTCTCCCAATCCTCGGCGAACGTCTATTGCGCGTTCTGAATGGCTTGCCAGACTTTTTCGGGCGTGGCGGGCATCGACATATCCTTTACGCCGAGGTCCCATAAGGCGTCGACGACCGCATTGATCACCGCCGGCGGCGACCCGATGGCGCCGACCTCGCCGCATCCCTTCACGCCGAGCGAGTTATGCGCACACAGCGTAGCATGCGTGCCGACGTTGAAGGAGGGCAGGTCGCCCGCCCGCGGCAGGGTGTAGTCCATGTAAGATCCGGTGACGAGTTGGCCGTTCTCGTCGTAGCGGCATCCTTCCAGCAACGCCTGACCGATGCCTTGGGCGACACCGCCGTGAACTTGGCCTTCCACGATCATCGGGTTGACCACCCGGCCCACATCGTCGACCGCCGAGAAGCTGACCACCTCGACCACGCCGGTTTCCGGGTCGACCTCGACCTCGCAGATGTGGCAGCCGCCCGGATAAGTGAAGTTTGCCGGGTCGTAGAAGGCAGTCTCGTCCAGGCCCGGTTCCAGCGTTTCGTGCGGGAAGTTATGCGGGACATAGGCCGCCAGCGCGATTTCGCCGAAGGCCATTTCCTTGTCCGTGCCCGCGACCGTGAACTTGCCGTCCTTGAACTCGATATCGGCTTCCGGCGCTTCCATGATATGGGCCGCGATCTTGGTCGCCTTGTCGATGATCCGGTTGGTCGCCCGCATGATCGCTTCGCCGCCGACGGCGAGCGAGCGCGAACCGTATGTGCCCATGCCGAAGGCGACTTTCCCGGTATCGCCGTGCACGATCTCGACGCTTTCCATCGGAATGCCGAGCGTGTCGGAGATGAGCTGCGAGAAGGTCGTTTCATGGCCCTGGCCATGGCTGTGCGAGCCGGTGAAGACGGTGACCGAGCCGGTCGGATGGACCCGCACCTCGGCGGATTCGAAAAGGCCGGCGCGTGCGCCGAGCGATCCGACCACCGCGGACGGGGCGATCCCGCATGCTTCGATATAGGTCGAGTAGCCGATTCCCCGCAGCTTGCCGCGTTTCGCCGCTTCCGCTTTACGGGCTTCGAACCCGTCGATCTCCGCCGTCGTGACGGCCTGGTCGAGGGTGCTGCCGTAATCGCCGCTGTCATATTGCAGCGCGACCGGTGTCTGGTAGGGGAAGGCGTCGGCCGGGATGAAGTTGCGCTGCCGGATTTCGACCTGGCTCAGTCCCGTCTCGCGGGCAGCGCGATCGACGATCCGTTCCAGTAGGAAGGACGCCTCTGGCCGGCCCGCGCCGCGGTAGGCGTCGACCGGCACCGTATTCGTGAAGACCGCCTTCACCTCGCAATAGACCTGCGGGGTCGTGTACACGCCCGCCAATAAGGTCGCGTATAGATAGGTCGGGACGCAGGGCGCGAAGGTGGACAGATAGGCGCCCATATTCGCCAGCGTGCCGACCCGCAGGGCGAGGAACTTCCCGTCCGCGTCCATGGCCAACTCGGCCTTGGTCACGTGATCGCGGCCGTGGCAATCGGACATGAAGGATTCCGAGCGCTCGGCGGTCCATTTGATCGGACGGCGGATTTTCCCGGCGGCCCAGGTGACGATGGCCTCTTCGGCGTAGTGATAGATTTTCGACCCGAATCCGCCGCCCACATCCGGCGCGACCACGCGCAGCTTGTGTTCGGGAATGTTCAGGACGAAGGCGCCCATCAGCAGCCGGATCACATGCGGGTTCTGGCTCGTCGTGTAGAGCGTGTGATCGCCGGTCGCCGTGTCGTAGTCGCCGATGGCCGCGCGCGGCTCCATGGCGTTCGGGATCAACCGGTTGTTGACGATGTCGATGCTGGCGACATGCGCGGCATCGGCAAAGGCGGCGTCGGTCGCGTCCTTGTCGCCGATATGCCAGTCGTAGCAAAGGTTATTGGCAACATCGTCATGGACCTGCGGTCCGCCTTCGATGGCGGCGGCCATGTCCATGACGACAGGCAGCAATTCGTAGTCGACGACGATCATTTCCGCCGCTTGCCGCGCCTCATCCCGTGTCTCTGCGATGACGACGGCGACCTGATCGCCGACGTGGCGCACCCGGTCGATCACCAGCGGCGGATGCGCTGGCTCTGCCATCGGCGAGTCATCCTTGTTGTTGACCTGCCAGCCGCAGGGCAAGCTGCCAACGCCCTCGGCCTCCATGTCCTTGCCGGTGAAGACGGCGACGACGCCGGGCGCGCTCTCCGCGGCGCCGATATCCAGCGACGTGATCTTCGCGTGGGCGTGCGGGCTCCGCAGAATCCAAGCGTAGGTTTGATTCGGTCGGTCGATGTCGTCGGTGTAGTTGCCTTGCCCCGTCAGAAAGCGGAAATCCTCGACCCGCTTTACCGCGGCGCCAATACCAGTGGCGGTCATTGGTGTTTCCTCCCGCCGGCGGCCGTCGTCAGCCGCCGCGCATTGCCTTTGCGCCAGCTTCGATCGATTTCACGATGTTATGGTAGCCCGTGCAGCGGCACAGGTTTCCTTCCAGCCATTCGCGAATCTCTTTTTCCGAGGGCTCGGGGTTTTCTTGAACCAGGTCGATCGCGCTCATGACCATGCCGGGCGTGCAGAAGCCGCATTGCAGGCCGTGGTTCTCGCGAAAGGCTGCCTGCATCGGATGAAGCTCGTCGCCGTTGGCGAGACCTTCGATCGTCGTGACCTCCACGCCGTCCGCCTGAACGGCGAGCATGGTGCAGCTTTTGATCGATGTGCCGTTCACGTGCACGCAGCACGCGCCGCATTGGCTGGTGTCGCATCCGACATGCGTGCCCGTCAGCCGCAGGTGTTCGCGGAGAAATTGAACAAGCAAGGTGCGCCCTTCGACATCGCCGCTGACAGCCTTGCCGTTCACCGTCATGGAAACGGTGTAAGACATAGTTGGTAACTCCCTAGCCTCCGAGGGTGCGGGCGGTTACCCGCGAACCTCGTCCGCCGGTAGCGGCGGACGTCTTTCCTTAGCGTTATGTATGAGTGTGGAGTCCGTCAGCCTTTTGGTCAAGGCGTAGTGGACCCGCGTTATTGCTGAAAGGCCCAAAGGGCGATCAGCACCAGCACGATCACCCCGCCGACCCAAACCATCGGCGGTAACCCCTTCTTTGGCTCGGTCGTCACCGGCCGGTCCGCCGGGGTCGGTGCTGCGGGCGCCGGCGCGGCGGCTGTGTCCCCGTCGCTTGCATCCGCCGTTGGCGCCGATGCGGTGTCCGACGAGGGTTCGCCGACGACCTCCGCGAGTTTTCCGAAAAACTCGTTCGCCATTTTCTTGGAGGTCGAGTCGATCAGGCGGCTGCCGATCTGAGCAAGCTTGCCGCCGACCGTCGCGTTGACGTCATAGGTGAGGATCGTCTCGTTACCGTCTTCCGTCAAAGCGACTTTTGCGCCGCCTTTGGCAAAGCCGGCCGCCCCGCCGGTGCCTTCGCCGGAAATCGTGTAGCCGTTCGGCGGGTCCATGTCCGAGAGCTTCACGTCGCCGCTGAACTTCGCTTTTACCGGGCCGACCTTGGCTGTCACCTTTGCCGAGAATTCCGTGTCGGACGTCTTTTCGATTTCGTCGCACCCCGGAATACACTGTTTCAGGACGTCGGGGTCGTTCAATGCTTGCCACACCGCTTCGCGCGAGGCCGGAATTCGATACTCCCCGGTCATTTCCATTTGTGCGTTTTCCTTGTTGCTTGGGTGATATGGGCAAGTCCCGAACGGTCATGACCATAGTTCGACAGCCGTTGACTGGCAATTGGGGTTGCGGGGCCGCACGGAACGCGGCGTTCGATGACACGAGCCGGTGTTTAACCATGCCCGTTGCTGTATAACGTGTTGTGTTGGACGTGGGGGGTAATATGGCATCCAGTGCCGTCGAATCAACGATCGACATCGCGTTTTGGTTTCTCAATCGGGCCAGCGCCGAGGACTCCTATCTGCAGCCGCACAAGCTTCAACGGCTGTTGTACTTGGCGCAAGGCTACTACGCGCAGGAGCAGTATGGTCGCAAGCTGATGCCGGCGACATTCGTCGTCCATGAGCTGGGGCCGATCGAGCCCAATATCTTTCGCCTGTTCGAGGAGGGGCGTCCGTCGATCGCCTTCGTCGTGCCGCCGCCGGAAGTCGACGATTTCTTGGAGCGGATATGGCGTCGTTTCAGCGGCCATGCGGTTGATCGTTTGAACGCGATGATACTGGAGCAACCGGCGTACAAGGCGGCGGTCGTGGAAGGCGAGGGGGAGGAAATCCCCTTCGCCGCGATGCAAAAGACGTTCAAGATCAAGGAAAAGACCGAGACGACGGTCCGCACGGCGGACGGACGGACCGTCGAAAAATGGGTTCCAACCCGCTCGGTCCGCCGACGCCCGTAGAATCCCGCCACGGGGCGCTTGCGATCTGGATCGGCGAGCCGGCCCACAAGGGGGCAGCATGGCCGGAAAGGGCCTTGGATCAGGCTTGGCGGGCCGATATCTGTTCGGCATACTGCGCGGAATCGCGACCGTGTCGACTGGGTGGCGCGGTTGAGTTTGGGGACTGGGAAAGAGGATGGCGAAGACTTCCTCGCAACCCGATGCGGCGGCGCAAGGGAACCAAGAAGGGCGGCAATCGCCGAGGCCGGTCGACCATGTCGGCCGCGCGCTCTCGTTGGCGGTCATCCTGTTCGTTACCTGGTTACTGCTCTCCGGCCATTACCAAGCTTTCGTCGTGACGCTCGGTGTTCTGTCGTGCCTTGCGATCGTTTTCATCACCGTCCGAATGGACGTGTTGGACCATGAAGCGTTTCCCATCCACCTGACGTGGAGCGCGGTGCCGTATTGGATTTGGTTGTTCAAGGAAATCTGGATCGCCGCAGTCGACGTGACCAAGGTGATCCTATCGCCCAGGCTGCCGATAAGCCCTCGCATGCTGCAGGTGACGTCGACGCAGAAGTCGGAGTTGGGCCAGGTCATCTATGCCAATTCGATTACGCTGACGCCGGGCACCTTCACGATCCGCGTGTTTGACGGTCAACTCCTGGTCCATGCCCTGACGCAAGAGGCAGCCGATGGGGTGTTGACCGGGGAAATGGATCGGCGCGTCACGAAAGTGGAGGGACCGGCGTGATCTTTGCCGTCGCGACAATCGCCGTTGTGATCGCTATGGCGCTCGCCCTGGTTCGGGCCTTTCTCGGGCCCACCGTCTATGATCGGGTGCTTGCGGTGAACAGTTTCGGGACGAAAACCGTCCTGCTGATCGCGGTGCTGGGGTTCCTCGCGGGGCGGCCCGAGTTTTTGGATATCGCCCTGCTTTACGCCTTGATCAATTTCGTCGGTACGATCGCCATTCTGAAGTTCATCCGATATGCGGATATGGGACGGGCGACGGACGATCCCGTTCGCGAAGAGACACGATGATGGATTGGGCCGTCGATATCGTCGGCTGGGCGTTCATCCTCATCGGGTGCTTTTTTGCGATTGTTGGCGCGTTGGGGCTGTTGCGGCTGCCGGACGTTTACACCCGGGTTCATAGCGCGGGGGTGGTCGATACCGTCGCCGCGGCTTTCATGTTGATCGGGTTTTCGTTCTACGCCGGGTTTTCGCTGGTGACGGTGAAGTTGTTGCTGATCCTGGCCTTCATTTTCTTCACCAGCCCGACGGCGACGAACGCGTTGGCGAACGCGATGTATTCCCAGGGGATCAAGCCGGCCTTGGTGGACGAGGAGGAGTCGCCATCGAAGCCCTAGTCGACATCCTGCTGCTCGGGTTCATGACGGCGACGATCTTCATGATCGTGCGGCTGCACAATCTGTTTGCCGTGGTCATGCTCGGCGGCATTTACAGTCTCTTGGCGGCGTCGATGTTCGTGGTGCTGGACGCCGTCGATGTCGCGTTCACCGAGGCTGCGGTCGGGGCGGGCATCTCGTTGGTGCTGATGCTGGCGGCGTTGTCCCTGACCAAGACCGAAGAGAAAGTGGCCAGCCGGCACGGGATCCTGCCGCTGCTCGTGGTCCTGGTGACCGGCGCAGCGTTGATATACGGGACGCTGGACATGCCGCATTACGGCGATCCGAATGCGCCGATTCAGCAGCATGTGGCGCCGACCTACGTTGCCGACGCCCAAGCGAAGACGACCGTGCCGAACGTGGTGACGGCGGTACTGGCGAGCTACCGGGGGTATGACACGCTGGGCGAGGTCGTGGTGATCTTCACCGCCGGTGTCGGCGTCATGTTGTTGCTGGGCGACAGGCGGCGTCGGCGACGCCGGGCGGAGGGTCGCGAGTGAGCCATCATTTCGTCATCCGCGTCGTCGGCAAGCTGTTGATCCCGTTCATCCTCTTGTTCGGTCTCTACGTTCAGTTCCACGGGGATTTCGGCCCCGGCGGGGGGTTCCAGGCGGGCGTAATCTTCGCCTCGGCTTTCGTCCTGTACGCTCTGATCTACGGTGTCGACAAGGCGCGCGAGATCTTGCCGGACGATGTGTTGCGGGTCGGGATTGCCTTGGGTGTTTTGATCTTCGGGGGGACCGGTGTCGTTTCCATGCTGTGGGGCGCGCCATACCTCGATTATTCGCCGCTCGCGTCGACGCCGTCGGCCGGACAACATATCGGCATCTTCATTGTTGAGCTTGGCGTCGGCATTACCGTGGCGTCGGTCATGGTCACGCTGTTCAACCTTTTTGCCCGGCGCGGCGGCGATGACGAATTGGATGCGGAATAGGACCGGGAATGATTGAACCCGGTCTCTATAACTATTGGATCGTCGTGTTCCTGATGATGGCGGGTCTCTATGTCGTCGTCGCGCGCGGCAACCTGATCAAGAAACTGGTCGGATTGAACGTGTTTCAGGCGTCGGTTTTTCTGCTCTACATCACGATGGGCAAGGTCGAGGGTGGGACCGCGCCGATCCTCGCCGAAGGGGTGACGGTCTATTCCAACCCGTTGCCGCATGTGCTGATCCTGACGGCGATCGTCGTTGGCGTGGCCACGACGGCGCTGGGCCTCGCCCTGGTCGTCCGTATCCAAGAAGCCTACGGCTCGATCGAGGAAGACGAGCTCGAAGAGAAGGACGAACGAGACGAGCGGAAATTGCGATCGTGATCACATCGAACCTGCCCGCGCTTCAGGTCGTCGTGCCGCTTCTGGCTGGGCCGCTCTGCGTGTTGCTGCGGCGCGAGGACGTCAGTTACGCCATCGCGTTGTTGGCGTCCTGGGCTTCGTTCGCGATGTCGATCCTGTTGCTGATGGCGGTGCTGGAGAATGGGCCGATTTCCTTCGCCTTCGGCGGCTGGGAGCCGCCCTGGGGCATCGAATACCGCATCGATAGCGTCAACGCCTATGTCCTGCTGATCGTTGCCGCCATTGGGGCGATCGTGATCACCTATGCCCGGCCGAGCGTCGCATATGAGATCGAGCCGCAGCGCCGGTATCTGTTCTACACGGCCTATTTGCTGTGCCTGGCCGGTCTGCTTGGCGTCACGATCACCGGGGACGCCTTCAACGTCTTCGTCTTCCTCGAAATCTCCTCGCTGTCGTCCTACGTGCTCATCAGCCTCGGCCGCGACCGGCAGGCGCTGACGGCAGCCTACCGCTATCTGATTTTTGGGACGATCGGGGCGACCTTCTATCTGATCGGCGTCGGTTTGCTGTATCAAACGACCGGCACCCTGAACATGGCGGACCTCGCCGAGCGCGTTTCGACCGTGACCGACAGCCGGACGGTCCGCGTCGCCTTCGCCTTTATGGCCGTTGGGTTGGCCATGAAGGCGGCGTTGTTCCCGCTGCATATCTGGTTGCCCAACGCTTATGCCTATGCGCCGTCTGTGGTGTCCGTCTTTTTGGCGGCGACCGCGACGAAGGTATCGGTTTACCTGCTGCTGCGCGTCTACTTCACGATCTTCGGCACGCCCTTCGCCATTCAAACGATGGGGTTGGGGGACGCCTTGATGCCCCTGGCGATCCTGGCGATGTTCGTGGGATCGGCGGTGGCGATCTTCCAGCCGGATATCAAGCGCATGCTGGCCTATTCCAGTGTCGCGCAGATCGGCTATATGGTGCTCGGCATCGGGATCGCGACCACGGTCGGGCTGACCGCCGGGATCTTGCATCTGTTCAACCACGCGCTGATGAAGGGCGCGTTGTTCATGGCGATGGGATGCGTCTTTTACCGGCTCGGCTCGGTCCGTTTGGAGGCGATGCACGGAATCGGCAAGACGATGCCGTGGACGATGGGCGCTTTCGTGGTCGGCGGGCTGAGTCTGATCGGCGTTCCAGCGACGGCCGGCTTCGTTTCGAAATGGTATCTGATCCTGGCGGCGTTCGAACGGGATTGGTGGTGGGCCGCGGTGTTGGTGCTGTTGTCGTCGTTGTTGGCGATCATCTACGTTTGGCGGGTCATCGAGGTCGCGTATTTTCGTCCGCCGTCGGATTCCGCCGCCACGGCCGCTGAAGCGCCGTCGGTCATGGTGGTGCCGATGTGGGTGCTGGCCGGCGCGAACGTGTATTTCGGGTTGGACACGCGGGTTAGTGTCGGTGTTGCCCAGCAGGCCGCCAAGAGCTTGATGGACGGCGGGGTATGAGCGCGCCGGCACTGATGGTCTGGGCGCTTGCCGTGCCGTCGGTCGGAACGGTGTTGATCCTGATGTCGGAAGGCCGGCCCAATCAACGGGAAGCCATAACCTTGCTGACCGCGGCCGCGTTGTTTGCGGTCGTTCTGTCGCTGGCGCCGACGGTCTATACCGGCGGGCGGCCGGATATCAGCCTTTTCACCATGCTGCCGGGGTTGGAGATCCGGCTGACGCTGGAACCGCTCGGGATGATGTTCGCGTGCATCGCGTCGGGGCTCTGGATCCTCAATTCCATCTATTCGATCGGCTATATGCGCGCCAAGAAGGAGAGACACCAGACCCGGTTCTACGCTTGTTTCGCGATCGCCATCGCCAGCGCCATGGGCGTTGCGATGGCGGGCAACATGCTGACGCTGTTCGTGTTTTACGAAATCCTGACGCTATCGACCTATCCGCTGGTGACCCATAGCGGTGACGAACAAGCGGTCCGGTCGGGAAGGACCTATCTCGGCATACTGCTCGGGACGTCGATCTTCTTTCAACTTGCGGCCATCATATGGACCTGGGCGGCGGCGGGCACGTTGGACTTCACCATCGGCGGCATCCTGGACGGCAAGATCGAAGGACCGTTCATCGGTCTGCTGTTGTTTCTCTACATGTACGGCATCGGTAAAGCGGCGTTGATGCCGATTCACCGTTGGTTGCCGGCCGCGATGGTCGCGCCGACCCCGGTGAGCGCCTTGTTGCATGCGGTCGCGGTGGTGAAGGCGGGCGTCTTCACCGTTTTGAAGGTGATCGTCTACATCTTCGGCGCGGATTTCCTGCGCGAAAGCGGCTATGCCGATTGGTTGATGTATATCGCCGGCGCCTCGCTGGTTCTGGCGTCGATCGTCGCGTTGACGAAGGACAACCTCAAGGCGCGGCTGGCTTATTCCACGGTGAGCCAACTGGCCTATGTCGTGCTCGGCGCCGCGCTGCTGATGCCTTTGAGCATCGTCGGTGGCGCGATGCATATCGCAATGCACGCCTTCGGCAAGATTACGCTGTTCTTCTGCGCCGGCGCGATCTACGTCGCCAGCGGCAAGACGGAGATCAGCGACATGGACGGCATCGGCCGGCGCATGCCGGTGACGGTCGCGGCTTTCGGTATCGGCGCGCTCAGTGTCATTGGGCTGCCGCCTTTCGGCGGGGCGTGGAGCAAGTATCTGCTGGCGCTCGGCGCGATGGATGCGGGGCATGTGGTCTTCGTTGCGGTCTTCATGATGTCGTCTTTGTTGAACGTCGCGTATTTGATGCCGATCGTCGCGCGTGGATTCTTCGCGGGAAGTGACGATGGCGGCGGCATCCGGGAAGCGCCGTTTTTCTGTGTCGTGCCGCTGTGCCTGACCGCTTTCGGCTGTTTGGCGTTGTTCTTCTTTGCCGACGATCTTTACAGGTTGCTGGCGCCGATCGGAGGAGGGACCGGGTGATGGGCGGCGGGCGGAAACACGGAGTGGGTGAGGCGAGCAACATCCGGAAGGTTTTCTGGACACTCGGCCTGCTGTGCGCGGCGGTCTTCGTCGCCGATGCCTTCTATCATAAGCATGTCCATTTCGAGGCCGAAGGGTGGTTCGGCGTCTACGGGTTGTTTGGTTTCGTCGCCTGCGTCGTACTCGTGCTTGCGGCCAAGCTGCTGGGCAGGATTCTGACCCGGCCGGAAGACTATTACGATGACTGACATGCTTTCGCCGGGCCTGATCCTGATCGCGGGGGCGGCGCTGTTGCCGCTGCTGCGCGGCGTTTGGCAACGCGGGTTCATGCTGCTGCTGCCGTTGCTGGGATTCTGGCAAACATTGACGCTGGACCCGGGCGCGCAGGGCGCGGTGGAGATGTTCGGCGTTACGCTGACGACGCTGCGGGTCGATCCGCTGAGCCTTGTATTCGCTTACATCTTCCATCTCGCGGCGTTGCTGTCGGCGATCTACGCCCTGCATGTTCGCGATACGGTGCAGCATGTCGCGGGTATGGCCTATGCCGGTGCGGCGATCGGCGCGGTCTTCGCCGGCGACCTGATTACGCTGTTCGTTTACTGGGAGTTGACCGCGATCACATCGGTCTTCCTGATCTGGGCGCGTCGCGAGGAAAAGTCCTACTGGACCGGCTTGCGCTATCTGATCGTTCAAGTCGGGTCCGGCGTGGTCCTGCTCGCCGGAATCGTTATTCATCAACACCAAAGCGGCAGCATCGCGTTCGTCCAACTCACGTTGGGCGAGCTGGGACCGACGCTGATCTTCCTGGCCTTTGGTGTGAAATGCGCCTTTCCGATCCTGCATAGCTGGCTGCAGGACTCCTATCCCGAAGCGACGGTGACGGGAACGGTGTTCCTCAGCGCGTTTACGACGAAACTCGCGGTCTACGCCTTGGCGCGGAGCTTCGCCGGGACGGAGATGCTGATTTGGATCGGCGCGACGATGGCCGCATTTCCGATCTTCTACGCGGTGATCGAGAACGACTTGCGGCGCGTGCTTGCGTACAGCCTGATCAGTCAGCTTGGATACATGGTGGTCGGGGTCGGCATCGGCACGGAGTTAGCGCTCAACGGCGCCGCTGCGCATGCCTTCTGCCACATCCTGTACAAGGCGTTGCTGTTTATGTCGATGGGGGCGGTGCTGTTGCGTGCCGGCACGGTCAAGGGATCGGAGCTCGGCGGGTTATACAAGTCGATGCCGTGGACAGCCGGATTCTGTGTTATCGGCGCGGCGTCGATTTCGGCATTTCCGCTATTCAGCGGATTCATCAGCAAATCGATGATCATTACGGCATCCGCGGATGGCGGGCACTGGGTCGTCTGGGGCGTCCTGATGTTCACATCCGCGGGTGCGTTGCATTACTTGGGGATCAAAGTTCCGTATTTTGCCTTCTTCGCGCATGACAGCGGTATCCGCGTCAAGGAAGCACCCGTCAACATGCTGCTCGCGATGGCGGTCACGGCGCTCCTCTGTGTCGGGATCGGCGTGTTCCCGGGCTCGCTTTACGCCATTTTGCCGTTCCCCGTGCATTACGCGCCGTACACGGCGACGCATGTCATTACGCAGCTTCAACTTCTGCTGTTCTCGGCGCTCGCGTTCGCGGTGCTGATCCGTTTCGGCATCTATCCGGTTCAGATGAAATCGGTGACTCTGGATTCCGATTGGGTGTACCGCCGGTTGGCGCCAAGGGCTGTCCGGGCGGTTTGGCGCCGCGTGTCGGCGTTGCAAGGACGCTATGGGAAAGTGGCGGCCCGGGGCCTCAACCATCTGCTGGTCGTCGTATTCCATTATCACGGGCCGGATGGCGTGTTGGCCCGGACGTGGCCGATCGGCGGGGCCGCGCTTTGGGTTCTTATCCTGCTGGGCGGTTTCCTGATCGTATACTTCGTTTAGGCGGTATTGACCGTCTTTTCGCCGGCGTCGCGGCCAGGGAAGGATACCGTGGCGGTCGTCCCTTTGCCTTGTTGGCTGCTCAGGTCGAACCATCCGCCATGCAACTCCACCAGCGATTTGACGATCGGCAACCCGAGGCCGGTGCCCGGTTGAACGGAGGTCTGCGCGCTGCCGACCTGGCCGAACGGCTGTAGAACCTTGTCGAGATCCTTTTCCTTGATGCCGACGCCCGTATCCGACACGGAGAGCAGCACGTTGCCGCTGTCGCCCATGCGGGCCGATACGGTGACTTGGCCCAACGGCTCGGTGAATTTGATCGCATTCGACAGGAGGTTCAGCATGATCTGGCGCAGTGCGCGTGGGTCGGCGAAGACCGATGGGATTTTGCGCGCGATATCGATGGAAAGCGTCAGGCGTTGCCGTTCAAGCTGGCCGCGAACGACCTTGGCCGATTCATGGACCGCCTTTTTCAGGTCGACGTCTTCCGGTCGGATATCCTGCCGCCCGGCCTCGATCTTCGACATATCCAAGATATCGGTGATCATATCCAGCAGGTGACGGCCGCTTGTGGTGATGTCGCCGACATAGCTCTTGTACTTCTCGTGCCCCAGCGGGCCGAAGGTTTCGCGCGACAGGACTTCCGAAAACCCGATGATCGCGTTCAAGGGCGTCCGTAGTTCATGACTCATTTTCGCTAGGAATTCGGATTTGGCCCGGTTCGCCGCCTCGGCGACGGTCACCGCATTGCGCAACCGCTCTTCCGCATTCTTACGCTCCGTGACGTCCACCAGCGTTCCTTGGACCGCCCGCACGCCGCGCCAGTTCACCACACGGGCCGACCGTTGCAACCAGATCTGACTGCCATCCTTGCGGCGCGCCTCGTATTCGAAGAGCGTCGGGGCGGCGCGCCCGGCCATTCGGTCGCGGCCGTATTGGGCGATCCGTTCTCGTTCATGGGGGGCGACGAGGTGAACGACGCTGCCGATCTTCATAAGGTCGTCGGCGCTGTCATACCCGAATATTTCGGCCAAGGCCTGATTGATGAACAAGAGTTGCCCATAGCGGGTGATGTTGATGCCGACGATGGAATTCTCGATCAGGCTTCGATAGTTTTCCTCGCTGTCCCGTAAGGCGCGCTCGGCTTCTTTGCGCTTACTGATGTCATGCCGAATCGCCACGGTGCCGCCGTCGATCACCTTGCGGTAGGAGGAGAGAATCCAGCGATTGCCGGAATACTGGGTTTCGACGTTTTGCGTGGACTGGCGATACTGATGAAGGCGCTCCTCGATCCAAGCGTCTTCCTGATCGACTGCATCGGGAACCATCCCGCTGGTGACGGAATCGCGAATCTGCTCCTCGAAGGTATGCCCCGGCGTGTGGAGCGCGGTCTGCCACGGATAAAGGTTCAACGTCGCTTGGTTGCAGAAGACCAGTCTCTCGTTGCTATCGTAGAAGGCGATGCTGGCCGGCAGCGAGTGCAGTGTCTCGTGCAACAGCCGCCGGGACGCTTCGGATTTCTTCTCCGCTTGTTTGATGTCGGTGATATCGGTGTATGTCACCACATATCCGCCGGACGGGACGGGGTTACGGCGAACGTCGACGATTCGTCCGTCCGGTTGTATGCGCTCTTCGCGCTCCGGCCGGTTTTCGGGGGTTAGATAGGCGAGCCGCTCGTCGATACGGCGTCCGGGGTCTTCGGTGCCGTAGATGCCCGTCTTGGCGTATTCGACCAGCACGTCGCGCAAGGGAAGTCCGTCCTTCGGGAGTTTGCCCGGATAGTGATGCAGATCGAAAAACCGCTGATTGCAGGTGATGATCCGTAAGTCGGAGTCGAACATCGCGAAGCCCTGGTCAATGGCGCGCAGCGTGGTTTCGAGGACGCGCGTCTTGTCTTCGAGCGCCGCTTCGACGGCTTTGAATTTCGTAATGTCGATGCCGACGCATCCGATCGCCGATATCTGCCCTTGCGCATCGCGGATCGGAAATTTCGTGGTGAAGGCCAGCCCGACCGGACCGTCCGGTCCCGGGATCACATGTTCCTGCGATTGTAGCTCACCGCCTTCAAGGACCTTTGGGTCAAGCTTATCCTCGACGACCGTGGAGAACCAGGGCATGACGTCTTCGGTACGCTGCCCGACCAGAGCCGCTGCCGCGACGCCGTAGATCGACTCGAACGCTTTGTTGGCGGCCAGGAATCGCGAGTCCTTGTCTTTGATGTAAAGCGCAATGGGAGAGTTATCGAAAAAGGCCTGAAGCCGGTTTTGCGATTCGTCGCTTGCGGCGCGCAGCTCGTCTTCCCGCTGCATCAGGTCGGTGATGTCGGTACGGATTCCCAACATGCCGCCATCGCCGGTGCGATAGTTGCGGCCGCGCAGCCACGTGCCATCGGACAGCTGCAGGTGCAGCGGCTCGTCGCTTGCATCTTGATGGAGTTTGAGCCGCCCCGAGGCCCATTCATCAGGCCGATCCCTGGCATCGACCACCTGTCCGCTCGCCGCGATGGCGCGGGAGATATCGTTCATATGGGTTCCCGGTTTCAGGAAATCCGCACTCTCGCTGAACAGCTCCCTATACCGTTCGTTGCAGAATACGAGACAGGCGTCGGCGTCGTACAAGACGATGCCGTCTCGGCTCGTCTCTACGGCTTTTCGATAGAGCGCCAACTCTCTGAGTGCGTCGGATCGAGCCGCGGAAAGGTCGGCAACCTGTTCCTCAAGCTCCTTGACGCGTTGGCGCAGGCGTCTAGTTTCATCCATCTGATCTAACCGAAACCGTCGAATGCCACCCTACCCGGCGCGCGCGGAGATACCGCGGCAGCCTTTTCGCACGCCTTGTTTAAAGTAATTCGCAACTGGTTAACGTATCCTAAAGCAAGAAGTTGGATTTCGACGAGTATATTGATGTCTAAGTAGTTTTTTTGATACACCAACTGCAAAATAGTTGAATAAATCGGTGACCGCTACCACACCTGCTAGGCCTGAATTGACGTCGGGGCGGCCGCGAAAGCACGGCGTTTTAACCCTGTTGCCTTATCTCTGGCCGCCGGGTCAGACAGAAATGCGGCTGCGCGTGGTGGGCGCGCTTCTGGCGCTTGCCTGCGCAAAGGTGGCGACCGTCTATGTTCCGCTTCTGTATCGCGATTCGATCGACGCACTGACCCGCCAAGGCGCGGATGACGTCATCCTGCTGCCGCTGGCGTTGTTGCTGGGGTACGGCGCGGTTCGGGTCCTGTCCGTGGCCTTTTCGGAGCTGCGCGAGGCATTGTTCGCGAAGGTGGCCCAGCGGGCGATGCGGCGCGCGGCGCTTCGTACCTTCCGCCATATTCATGCATTGAGCCTACGCTTTCATCTGGAGCGGCGAACCGGCGGTCTATCGCGCGTCATCGAGCGCGGGATCAAGGGTATCGAGTTCCTCCTCGGTTTCATGTTGTTCAATATCCTGCCCACGTTGCTGGAGATTCTGCTCGTCTGCGGCGTTCTTTGGGGGCTGTTCAACATCTGGTTCGCGCTCGTCACCTTCGTCACGATCGTGACCTACATCGTTTTCACGCTGCTCGTGACGGAATGGCGCATCAAGTATCGGCGACAGATGAACAATCGCGATACCGAAGCCAATTCCAGGGCGATCGACAGCCTGCTCAACTACGAGACCGTCAAGTATTTCGGCAACGAAGCGCACGAATCGCGGCGATACGACGAAGCGATGCAGGCCTATGAGCGCGCCGCCGTGCAGAACACCGTGAGCTTATCGGCGCTGAATGTCGGGCAAGGATTCATCATATCCGCCGGTCTTGTGCTCGTGATGGTCATGGCCGGCAACGGCGTGGTCGACGGTTCGATGACGATCGGCGACTTCGTGCTCGTGAATACCTATCTGATCCAATTGTATCTGCCGTTGAACTTTTTGGGCTTCGTGTATCGCAATATCCGGCAGTCGTTGATCGACATGGACGACATGTTCAAGCTGCTCGACGTCGAACAGGAGGTCGTTGACGCGCCAAATGCGCCCGACATTCGCGTCTCCGGCGGTGAGGTGCGGTTCGAGCATGTGGACTTCGGCTACGATCCGCGCCGCCCGATCCTCAGGGATGTCAGTTTCACCGTTCCGCCGGGTAAGACGGTCGCTATCGTCGGCCCCAGCGGCGCCGGGAAATCCACGATCAGCCGCATTCTGTACCGCTTCTACGATGTCGGTGAGGGGCGGGTCCTGGTCGACGGCCAGAATATCCAGGAGGTCGCCCAGGAGAGCCTGCGCGCGGCGATCGGGATCGTGCCGCAGGACACCGTGCTGTTCAACGATACCGTTTACTACAACATCGCATATGGCCGGCCGGACGCCACGCCGTCGGATGTCGAGAACGCGGCCAAACTGGCGCGGATCCATGATTTCATTGCGGCTCTGCCGGACGGCTACCAATCGATGGTCGGCGAGCGCGGTTTGAAACTGTCCGGCGGCGAGAAACAGCGTGTCGCGATCGCGCGGGCGATCTTGAAACAGCCCCGCATCCTGCTGTTCGATGAAGCGACATCCGCCTTGGACAGCCATACCGAACAGGAGATTCAGCAGAGCCTGGACGAAGTATCCGCCGAGCGGACGACACTGGTTATCGCCCACCGGTTGTCCACGGTCGTCGATGCGGATGAGATTCTCGTGTTGCAGGGCGGCCGCATTGTGGAGCGCGGGACGCATGATGCGCTTCAGGCTTTGGGCGGCGAATATGCCACCCTGTGGGAGAAACAGCGCCGCGCCACGGCCGGCACGGCGCCCTCCGTGCCGCCACGCGTCTAACGCCGCGATGCCGGCGCCCTTGTATATCGGGTCCGAGATTTATCGGAATTCGAGCTACGGATCATGGCATCCGCTTCGCATCCCACGGGTTTCACTGACCACCGACCTTTTGCGGGCGTTGGCGTGGTTGCCGCCGGCGCAGTATGTCGACAGCCCGCGGGCGACGGCGGATCAACTCGCCCGGTTTCATGACCCGGATTACATCGCCGCCGTGATGCAGGCCGAGCGACTGCAGGCCGTCGACGACGATACGCGCCAACGCTACAATATCGGGATCAACGGCAATCCCATTTTCCCGGAAATGTTCCGCCGGCCGGCGACCGCGAGCGGCGGGTCGATTCACGCCGCCGCCTTGCTGCGCGACACCGATGCGGTCTTCAGTCCGGCGGGGGGCACGCATCACGGCCGGGCGGGCGGGGCGAGCGGGTTCTGTTACTTCAACGATCCCGTCCTGGCCATTTATGCGCTGTTGGACGACGGGCATGACCGAATTGGCTATATCGATGTCGATGCCCATCATGGGGATGGCGTGCAGGACGCGTTTCACGACGACGCCCGCGTTCTGACGATTTCCGTGCATGAGGCGGGGCGTTGGCCGGGCACCGGACGGGTTACGGACCGCGCCGGCGGTGCCGCGCGGAACCTGCCGGTGCCGGCCGGGTTCAATGACGACGAGATGGCCTATCTGCTGGATCATGCCGTTCTGCCGCTTGTCGATGCTTTCGACCCGTCGGTCTTGCTTCTGCAATGCGGGGCGGATGCTTTGTCGGATGACCCGTTGAGCAAGTTGGCGCTGTCCAACAATGCCTTGTGGAATGTCGTCGAACGCCTCGCGCGCAGGCCGGGGCCGCTGTTGGTGCTCGGCGGCGGCGGCTATAACCCGTGGTCGTTGGCCCGGTGCTGGGCGGGCGTATGGGCCATTCTGAACGGTCTGGACATGCCGGATGTCCTGCCGGCGGCCGGTACCGCGCTCCTACGATCGGTGGATTGGCGGCATCGGCTGGCGCGAAATCCGCCGGACCGATGGTTCACGACGCTTCGCGATGCGCCGAACACCGGCCGTGTTCGAGACGATGTAAAGGCTGTGGCCGATCACGCGATGGCGGAATGAATCCTCGTTTCAGGCTCGAAAAATCACTATAACGCCGATCATGTTTTGGCGGTCTCTCTTCATACTGCTCTTTGCCGGCGTACTGCTCGCGCCGGTCACCGGTGCGACCGGTTCCGATCGCGATTTGGAGCCGTTGTCGATCCGGACGTCGGAGGGCAGCCATGACTTTCGCGTCGAGTTGGCGATCACGAATGACCAGCAGGCGACCGGATTAATGTATCGCCGCACCTTGGCCCAGGATGCCGGTATGCTGTTCGTGTATTCCAGCGTTGCGCCCGTTTCCATGTGGATGAAGAACACCTTCATTCCATTGGATATGCTTTTTATCGCGGCCGATGGACGGATCACGCATATCGCGGAACGGACGGTGCCGCAATCGACGGAACTCATCGGCTCCAACGGTCCGGTCCGGGCGGTTCTCGAACTCAATGGCGGGACCGCAAGCCGGTTTGGGATCAAGCCGGGCGATCGGGTCATCCATCGCGTGTTTCGTTGATCAGATTTGCGGTTGCGGCAGCGTGTCGGGAAGGTTTTCCCAGCCTTCGCCGGCCGCGACCATGCAGGTGTCGCCTTCGGGCATGGTGACGATGATCGTGAAGGTAAGACCTTTGCGGGAGGTCAGAACCTCGATCAAGCCGCCATTCGCCGCCAGCCCCATGGCGATGGGCTGTTCCGAGAACTTGTTGGAGAGATACTTCAAAACGATCTTGCGCTCGCCGCAGTTCGCCTCGTCACTGTTTTCCGCGCCGCCGAGCGAGGCAGGGAGCGCAAGGGTGAGGAGAACCGCGAAAAATGCCAACTTGCGAAGCATCGATGTACAGACCTGAAGTTACCGCAAAATCCGTAAGTAAAGTAGACAAGTTCTTCTTCGAATAATAATGGTATCAAAATTCTGGCACTATTTTATTAACGGATTGATAATATATGCTGAGCCGATTTAGTAAAATTGGCGACGAATTTTATGATAAATTTGACCTCACTAGGCCTCTTTACTTACCCCGTCGGCGCAAAGAAATGACGCCTCTCAAGATTGAAAGGCGTCATTCCGGTCAGGCAGGTATTGCGCTTAACAAGCGGGCAGGCGCGTTCTTAAGTACAATCTCCGCAGGTGACTTCGCCGGAAAGTCGCGGCCGGAAGACCGCAGTGTGCCGCAATGTCGTACTTGGGATTAGATCGATGAACCACGGTGTGTATTGGTAATAGGTCTCGCCGATAATGATGCCGACCCCGGGTTCAACCAAATTGTTGTCGCTGATGGTCGCATTGCCGCCCTGCGTTCCAACGCTGCTCGTTACGGACAGCGTGCCGCCGCCTTGTCGTTGCCACCGGACTTTGGGCGTGCTGCTGTCGTCATAAACCGAGGAGATTACGACGACGCCGTTTGCACCGAATGAAAACGGCTCCATAACGAGGTTAGCCGCCGTGAAGACGGTGTCGATTTCGGCGGTGGTGATGCTCTGGACCCGGGCGACAAGATCGGACACCGTCATCGCCGTACGGTCGAGCTTTTGATGCAACAGGACGTAGCGGCCAAGCTCGACGCCGCCGAGCATCAGCAGCACCAAGACGGGCATGGCGAAGCCGAACTCGATCATCACGCCGCCACGGTCGTTGCGGAGCGGTTTGTTCAAGGCCCGTAGCCAAGATAGAAGCTGCATCGTCTGGGCTCCTTAAATCATTCCAATGGAACGGAACTGTTGGTGCGGTGTTGTGGCAAGGTCGTCAGGAGCTGCCACCGCCGCCGGGGGAACCGCATGGTGCGTTGCCGTAAGGTTCGTTTCGAACCGCCGTGCTGGCGGTCAGGTCGATGTTTTGTCCGACGGATGACGCCAGAAGACCCAACATCAGCGACCACTGGGTCTCAACCCGGTAAACGACGACGTCGCATGCGCCGCCGAGGCCGGGCGCGCCCATGTCGGCGTCCCACTGGCCGTTGCCATTCACGTCTGTGTACTCTTCGCCAGGGTCATACACGCCATTTGCTGGCGCATCGTCGATAAAGGGTTCAGGCTGCCCGACCTCACTGAAGTCGGAATAGGCGAGTGTGGTGATATTGCTTGCTGTGATCGGCACCAAGCCCATCGTTGCGGATTTCACCTTATCTACAATGACGTCTTCGCGGTTTACGCCGGTTGGCGTGAAGCCCGTTATGCCGAACCGTGCCGCGTCGCGAAGGCTGCCTTCCAGCACTGCATTGAGAAACAAGATCATAGAGAATTCCATGATCCCCACGATGGTAAGAATCAACAATGGCGCAGTGAAACCAAACTCAATAGCAGCGGATCCATCGTCATTACGGCGGACTTTACTGAAAAAATTCTTCACATGGCGCGTTTTTTTCATGGTAAATCTTACCTAATGTTGTAGATTTCCCGCATGATGACAGTGATTATTGTAAATAAACGCCGCATTATCACTGCGGCTTTGTTTGCAGCGCTTCTCTCCGGGTGCGCTGGTAACGAAGAAGCGTCTAAGGACGTCGCCGAAGAGGTCAACGGCAAGACGGTTGCCGGCGCCATGATGCGTGCCGGCGAGGCAAGCCGTCGGCGCGGGGATGTTAGTGCCGCGGTCGAATTCTTCCGTCGCGCCCATCAAGCGGAACCCAAGCAGATCGAACCGCTCCTCGGGTTGGGTGAATCGCTCGTCGCCGCGAGTTTGGTGAAGGATGCCGCCGTCGCCTTCCGCAAGGCGTTGGTGATCGATCCCAACAACTCGCGGGCGTTGCGCGGCCTGGGGAATTCGCTGATCGCGCAAGATCAACTCGATTTGGCGATCGAGCAATTCCAAAAAGCGATTGCGGCCGATGCAAAGGACTATCGCGCGTATAGTGGCCTTGGCGTGGCGCATGATTCGATGGCCGATCACGCGAAGGCGCAGGAGTTCTATTATGCGGGCCTGGAGATTGCGCCGGATGATGTCAATCTCCGCAACAATCTGGGCTTGTCCCTCGCGTTTGCCGGCCATTACAACGGCGCCGTCGAAATCCTCAGGCCTCTGGCGTTGCGCCCCGGAGCGACCGCCCGCGATCGGCAAAATCTTGCGTTGGCGTATGGGCTGGGCGGCGATACCGCGAATGCCGAGAAGTTCGCGCGTATGGACATGGACAGCCGCGGCGTCGAACGGAACATGAGCTACTACGCCGCGCTCCGGTCGATGTCCGACCCGGTCTTGCGGGTTCGGTCCGTCCGCGCGGGCTATGCGTTGCGGTCGCGGTAAGGTCATTTCAATATACTGCCAAGGCCGTCGATTGCCCGGAGGATACCCGGGCCAATCAGCACGATGAAAAGTGTCGGCATGATGAAGATCATCATGGGCACGGTCAGTGTCGCGGGCAGGCGGGCGGCTTTTTCCTCGGCTTTCATCAACCGTTCGTCGCGCAACTCCCGTGACAAGACCCGCAGCGATTGGGCGAGCGGCGTACCGTAGCGTTCACTCTGAATGAGCGTGTTGGCCAGCGCCTGCATCGCCGGAAGATTCGTTCGTTTGTATAGGTTCTCCAGCGCGATCCGCCGTTCCGACATGAAGCCGAGCTCCGCCGAGGTCAGCTCCATTTCATCCGCCATTTCAGGGCTGTTCATGCGGATTTCCCGCGCCACCCGGACGAGGGCGTTGTCCAGGGCCAAGCCGGCTTCGGCGCAAATCACCAGCAGATCCAGCATGTCCGGCATCGCACGCGTCAACAAATGCATGCGTTTGTCGATCAGGTTCTTGATAAAAATATCCGGCAGATAGAAGGCGAAAAGAACGGTTCCGGCAGACGCGAACAGGCGGCCTTGCGGGCCGAGGTTGAACATTTCCAGGACGTAGATCGACACAACCGCGCCAATTCCGAGAGCGGCCGGCAGGCATAACTTAGCGAACAGGAACAATGTGACGGCGTCGCGCGACCGCAAACCGGCGCGGACCAGTTTGGCGCTGGCGGCTTCGACGGGTTTACCGGTCATTAATTTGAAGTAGCGCAGCGTCCGGCGGGCGACGTTGAGCGTCTCGACCCTGGGCCGCCGCTTCGCCGCGCCTAGATCGGTGCGAAGCTGGGCCCGCCGTTCGCTGATCGCCTTGATGCGGCGCTGGGCAGGCGCTTTTTCAAGCAGAGTTCGCCATACCGTGACGACGCTGATCGCCACGAACACCGCGGCGCCGAAGGCGATGAGCTCTTCGATCTGCAGTCCGAACGGCATGTAGTCTTGCAAAGTCATATCTCGAAATTCACCATCTTGATCATGATGAAAACGCCAAGCGACATCATGGCTCCGCCGACGCCGACCATGATCATGCCGCGCGGGTCGGTGAAAAGCTCCATGGCGTAACTCGTGTTTACGAAGAAGATCAGGCCGAACATGATGAAGGGCAGCGATCCGATGATGTAAGCGCTGGCCCGCGCCTCGGACGACATCGCCTTGACCTTGAGTTTCATCTGCCGTCGGCGTCGTAGAATTTCGGCGAGGTTGGAGAGTGTTTCGGCGAGGTTGCCGCCCGTTTCCCGTTGCACCGACAGGCTGACCGCGAAGAACTTAAGCTCCGGCGTGTCGAGGTTCTTTGCGGAGTCGGCGATAGCCTCTTCGAGGTTTTGGCCGAGATTCACGGAGTCCGAGATGTTGCTGAAAATCGTGCGGACCGGCTCGGGGACCTCGGACCGCGCGTTCACGATCGACTCGGCGATGGGCAATCCCGCACGCAGGCCGCGGACGATGACGTCGAGCCCTTCCGGGAACCGGGTGGTGAATTTTTCCTGACGCCGCGAGATCATGAAGCCGATGCTCATATGCGGCAACCAGATTCCGACACCGATACCGATGAGAATGGAAAGGGCCGGCTGAAACCCGAAGATTTGCCAGCACGCCAATCCGACCACAACGCCAACGATAAAGATTGTCAGTCCGAACTTGCCGATAGAGATGTCGCGGCCGGTCCGGCGAAGGCGAAGACGCAGTTGGTCCGGCTTCGGGAGGAACCGCTTGGCGAGGACATCGAGGCCCGTTTCCGTTTCGCGCCGCACGGCACTGGCTTGTTCCTCCGAGGCCTCGATGACGCCGGTGCCCAAGGCACGGTTGCGCGTATTCGCCAGCCGTCGCTCTTCATTGCGGCGGCGTCCGTCGGTGACGACGAAGACGATCGCGACGAGCATGCCGGCAATAAGCAATGCGCCCGCCAAAATGGCGATTTCAAGGAACCCAAATCCACCAAGCAATTCGGCCATTACATGACCTCCAAAAGAGCCTTGTCGAGCCCGAAATAGCTGGCTTTTTCCATGAACTTCGGCCGGAGACCGGTCGACTCGTAGTTTCCGACCAGTTTGCCGCCGGAATCTTCGCCCTTGTATTTGTAGAGATACAGGTCCTGCATGGTGATGATGTCGCCTTCGACACCGACGACTTCCGCGACATGCGTGATGCGCCGGCCGCCGTCCCGCATACGCGACACCTGGCAGATCAGGTCGATGGCCGAGGCCACCTGCATGCGCATTGCCTTGGCCGGCAGGTTGAATCCGGCCATGCTGATCATGTTCTCGAGACGAGTGAGGGCTTCGCGCGGATTGTTGGCGTGGACCGTGCTCATCGATCCTTCATGACCGGTGTTCATGGCTTGAAGCATGTCGATCGCTTCGGCGCCACGACACTCACCGAGAATGATGCGGTCGGGACGCATACGCAGCGAGTTCTTGACCAAATCGCGGATGGTGACTTCGCCTTGTCCTTCCAGGTTGGCGGGGCGTGTTTCCAATCGGACGACATGCGGCTGCTGCAATTGCAGCTCGGCGGCGTCCTCGATGGTGACGACGCGTTCGCCGCCGTCGATCATGCGGCTCAGCGCATTGAGCAGGGTCGTCTTGCCGGAACCGGTGCCGCCGGAAATCAGAATATTCAGCTTACAGCGCGAGGCGATCTGCAGCAGTTTCATCATCTGCGGCGACATGCTGCCGAAATCGACCATCTTCTCCAGCGTAATCTTCTTCTCGGCGAACTTACGAATGGAGATCGATGCGCCGTCGATGGCCAGCGGCGGGATGATGATGTTCACACGACTGCCGTCTTTCAGACGGGCGTCGCACATCGGACTGGATTCGTCGACGCGGCGGCCGATCCAACTGACGATCCGCGTGCAGATGTTCATCAGATGCGAATGATCGCGGAACGTCACGTCCGTGAGTTCCAGCTTGCCGCTGCGTTCCACGTAGATCTGATTCGGACCGTTGACCATGACTTCGGTGATATCCGTATCGCCGAGCAAGGGCTCCAGCGGGCCGAGCCCCATCATGTCGTTGACGAGAGCGGTGACGAGGCTCCGCTGTTCGATCTGGTTGAGGCGGATCTTGTTTTCGAGCAACAGTTCGCCGACCAAACCGCTGATCTGGGACATCAGTTCATCGCGCGGCAGACTGGCGGCGGCCGCGGCGTCGATCCGTTCCATCATGAGCGGACGGATCGCGTCCGCGGCCTCGCGCACGCTAGTCATGCTGGCGGCGCTGATGTTCGCCGCCGGATCGTCCAGTTGGTCGTCCGCGGCGTTCGCCCCGTGGCTTTGCTCGAGCGAGGTTACGCCGGCTGCCGGCGGTGCGGTGGGCGTCCCGTTCTGCGGCACGGCCGCATTTCCGTTCGGCCGGGGTGGGGGGGCCTGGACCGGCTGCCGCTGCGCTTCGGGCGCCGGGCCCGCGAGGGCGGTGACGAGGGTGGTGACCAGGTCCCGCTCTTGCAGAAGGTTCAGGTCCAACCCGACGCCGGGGGCGTTCTTCGACACGATCATGCGAATTTGCTGCGCCAACGCGCCGCGCGACAGCTTGGCGACCATTTGCTTGTCGATATGCGTCTCGATGATCGGACGCAATCGTTCAAGCGAAACGGCGAGGCCGTCCTTCCATCCTTCTCCGTCCGGAAACTTTAGGACCGGCTGTTCACTCATTTCTTCCACCAGGCCTTCTTCTTGGGCTCGGCTTTTTCGAGTTCGCCGCCAAGTGATTCGGTGATTGCCGCGATCGTCTTGCCGATCGCCTTGCCGCCGCCGGACAGGGCGGAGATCGCTTTTCCGCCGTTGGCGGCCTCCGTTGCGAGTTTTGCATCGAAGGGAATGACGTAGTCGACCTTGCCCTCGATACCCTTTTCGAAATCGCGCTGGGTCAACGATCCGCGTTTGTCCTTTGCGGCGATGGCGGCGATTTCCGTCTTCGTATCCGGGCAGAAGTCTTTCACGAATGACTTCAGGCGCAATACGTCGCGCATGCCCGCGAGCGAGAAGTCGGTCACCAGCAGGACACCCATCGATTCCTGGATGAGAGCCGGATGCGAAATCGCGACCGACTTCGGCATGTCGAACACCAAGGCGGAAAAATTCGCCCGCAACGCAGCGATCAACGGATCGATTGCGTAGGCGTTCAATTCGGATTTCGCTTCGAGCGGCTCTTCGCCGCCAAGGATGAAGAGATTCTCGCTCTCGTTCACCATGGCGCTGGCGATGAACAGCGGATCGATCCGTTCAGGGTTGTCCAGCGCGTCGCGCAACCCTCGGCCCGGCAGCAGGTCCAGCGACAGGGCGCAGGTGCCGAAATGGAGGTCGAGATCGACCAATCCGGTCCGTTGGCCGAAGTTATGCGCAAGATGCCAGGCCATGTTGACCGAGACGGTTGTCGACCCGACACCGCCCCGGGCGCCGACGACGGAGATGATCCGGCAATCTTCGGTCTCTTCCGCTTCGACCTCGATCTTCGGCGGGGTCAGGGCGTCGATCAACATGTCGTCGGTCGGCGGAACCACAAGATAATCCGATGCGCCGGCGGCGATCAGGGTGCGGTAAAACGAGACGTCGTTGACCGGGCCCATCCCGACGATTCGTCCGTGGGCGACTTCCGACAACATGGCGATGTCGGTTACGGGATCCGGAGACGATGAGATGTCGACGATCGTCACCGGGGCGTCCGGAATAGGCGCTTCCAGGGCCGCGGCGATCCCGCCTTCCAACACGGTAACGCGTTGAACCGCACCGGTATCGATGATCCGTGCGACGGTGTCGCAGATTTCCGGGTTGTCCGTGAAGACCAGCGCTTCCCCGTTGCCGCCGCCCAACAGCGGCGCGTTCGATTTTGCCGTGGCAGCGGACATTAGAGGCCTCCCGTACCTGTTGCTGCGGGGCGGGTGACTTGTCGGTCCTGATAGCGGCGCTGCGCATCGATAACCGGCTTGCCGAGAGCGGGCCCCGGCGCCTGTCCTTCGATCAAGTCACGTGGATTGGCGATCGTGTAACCGAGACTGGCGTCGACCGCGCATCCGTAATTGGATCCCGGCGTATTTCGCTGTTCGTTGCCGTCGAAGTTGCTCCAATTCGGGCAGGACGGCGGGGTTACGACGGATCTTTCGACCTGCACGCTGACCTTGTTCGCAACCATTTCCTTCTTGCTGCCCGGCACGGTCTTGATCGTGACCGGCAAGCCAAGACGTTGGATGTAGGCGGTGAGGACCTCGCGTCGCTCAGGCGCGCTGCCGCGCAGCGTAATCTGATCGCCGTAGCCCATTTGTATGGAGTTCATGAACGCATCGAAACGGTCGAATTCGGGATCCGTCGGAATGCTCTTACCGCCCGGGAAGGTAACGTCATGGCTGAATTGAACCATGTCCACCCGATTCCCTTGACGGTACTCAAAGCTGTTCTTGGCTTCCATGACATGCTGGTTGAGCTGGAAGTTGCATGCCGACAGCAATGTCACCGATGCCAAGATCGAGATTTTCTGAATGATGCCTCGCATCTCAATTCCTCCTACTGCAAGACGAAACCGGCGGGGCCTGCTAATCCCGGTTTTCCGTTCCGGTCGAGCGGTGCCACAGGTTTACTTGCGGGTTGGGCGACGTGACTACGGCCGAGGAGGAAACGTTCCAAGTCCTTTGGCGGCACGTAATTGTCGGTGGGTAGGGGCAGGCGCGCCGATGTCGGCCGAACGATGTATGGCGTGACAACGATCATCAATTCGCTCTCCTGCCGCCGGAAGGCATCGGACCGGAAGAGAGCACCCAGAACGGGGATTTCCTTGACGCCCGGGACGTCGGACAGGTTCTGGTTGGTCGTGTTCTGGAGAAGACCGGCAATCGCGAAGCTTTGCCCGCTGCCGAGTTCCACTGTGGTTTCCGCTCGACGCGTTGTCAGCGATGGAATGTTGAAGCCGTTCGCCTGGATCGAGCCGGCGGCGTTCAGTTGGCTGACTTCCGGGCGAACACGCAAGTTGACGCGCCGCTCGCCAAGGATCGTCGGCGTGAAGGATAGTCCGACACCGAACTGGCGAAATTGAATTGTCGTAACGCCGTCGTCTTGCGCCACTGGGATTGGGAACTCGCCGCCGGCGAGAAAGCTTGCGGTTTCGCCGGACATGGCGGTCAGATTCGGTTCGGCAAGGAGGGTGATCAGACCTTCATCGTCGAGCAGTTCGATAACGGTATCGGCTGAAATCGTTCCCGGCTTGTTAAAGGACGAAACAATTCGATCTTGAGGGTCGGCCGGAAAAATGAAGGCGCCCGCTTCTCGGACGATATCGGAGCCGACGGCAAAACCGAGCGCCAATTCACCGGTTGCCTGTCCGATCAACTCCCAGTTAAAGCCGAGCTTCTTGTTGATGTCGCGGCTGACCTCGGCGATTTTCACGCGGATGTTGACCTGTGTCGGTTCCGAAACCCGAATGCGATTTACAACGAATGTCGGGTCTGCGACGGTCGCTTCCGCAATTCGCGCGAATTCCTCGGCGGTTGCCGTGCTGCTCACGGTTCCGGAAAGAACAAGACGTTCGCCGACAGCGGAGACGCTGACGGGCGCATTCGGCTGCAGTTTTCGGAACAAGTCTTTGACGCGGTCGATATTGGGGGCAACGACCACGCGCTGAGCGACAACGATTTGGTCGCGGCCGTCCACCGCATAGAGCGTCGTTTCTCCGGGAACCTTGCCGAAGAGATAGATGAGGCGCGGGGACCGCACCGTGACGTCCGCGATTCGCGTATCGGCGACGAACACGGCGGATGCCGCGCGGGACAAGCGAATGAGCTGTCCCTTGTTCGCCTGCATGTCGAGTACCGTATTGGCGGGACTCAAGACTTGCGCGGTGTTCGGTTCGGCCACGGCGTGTCCGGCGAATGCCTGTAAAGCGAACAGGAGAGCCGCAATTTGGGTAAGGCGTTTCATCGTGCAAGTGCTCCTGCGGCGGCTGCGCCGGCATTGGTTCCGGCCGTTGTGGACGTGCCTAGGCCTTGGCGAATGACCGTGAGGCCGCCGTTCTGTCCGCCGAAGAGCGGGATCGATATGTTCTGCTGTTCAACGCCGCGAATGACCTCAATTTGATTCCTGGGGCCACCGACGGATGGCAGAACGCGGCTTGCCTCGCTATCCCAGGTGCGGCTTCGCCGATTGACGCGTTTGGTGACTTGATTTGCCTTCGCATCGGGGCGGGCCAAACTTCTAAGCGATAAGGACAATGCTCCAATCTGTTTTGCGACCGTGACGATTTCGACCTGCTTACGGGTGACCTCCAGCGTGATCGTCTTCGCGACCGACGCCTTGCCGTTCTGATCGTTGCTGACCTGATCGACCGCGATCACGCGCAAATCACTTAGGATCGTCTCGGCGATGTCGTGTTCTCTCGGCGGTTCGGTGTTTGAGGGGACCACCCGATGCGACAACAGCAGATCGACATGATCACCCGGCTTGATGAAACCGGATACGCTGTTATCGACTTTTACTTTGATCGAAACGGCCTTCATGCCGGGTTTGAGTACGGCGGCCAAGAAGCCGCGGTCGTCCGGCTTGATAACACGCCCTTTGACGATCGGCTCGCCGGTTATGATGCCGCCTCGGACAACGGAGTCGATGACGTCCTCCATCTTGTCGCGCCCTTCCATCAGGAAGTTCTTGCCGACGCCTTTCTCGGGCCACGGTTTCCATTCCAGGTGATCGGGCTTCACGATCAAGCCGGACGGCAAGTCGGCCTTCGCGACGAGGACATTGACGGATTCGGTCGTGGTCGGCTTCAACGACTCAGCTTGACGCCGGATGGCGTCGCGCTGCGAATCGATCCATGTTTTCGCGAGGAAGAAGGTGGCGGCTGCGGAGAATAACGCAAAACCGACCAGCAATATCATTCGAACATTCATTTTCGATCCCCCCTCCGGATCATCAACTCCATAACCTGGCGATCATGAGATACGCACCCGCGGCGATCGCCACGCCATAGGGAACGAACCGTTCGGTAACGTTTGCCGGCATCCGGCCGATCGCCGGCGCGACGAATCGCATATGGGTGAGCCACACGATGGTGAGGATGCCGCCGGCGAACGCGACTTGAATGAGAAAGACGAGGAATTCCGACGGACCCGCCCAGATGGCGAGGGCAGTCAGCATTTTTACGTCGCCGCCGCCCATCTGGCCGAGTTGAAACAAGACGGCGCCCAATGCAAAGACGCCGGCGCCGATCAGAAAGGAATAACCGATGGATGCCTCGGCGCCGCTGATCACCCACGCAACCCACAAGACGAACATTGCCGTGTTGGCGGCATTCGGGATCGTTCCGCGCAGCAGATCGCTGATGGCAGCCCAGGTCACGATCCCCGCCAACATCAGCAGGATCGTCGCCTGGGCCGTCAGGGGAACCCCGACGCCGGCAATTTCAATGACGGCAGTGGTCGTGGGAACTAGGGCAGGCTCAACAAGAGCCGACTCTGAAGGGCCACCCATCCATAGATTGCCAGACATGGCTTATCGCCTCGATAAGGTTGTCTCGACGATGAAGGTCGAGCCATGGACAGCTCCGGAGCGGCTTTTTCAATAAGCCGCTCCGGGATGTCACAGCAGGCTCCGGTTGGGGTGGGCAGGACGCACCGGAGCCAATGGCTTAGAGCGGATTAACCGCCGCCCTGAGTCACGGCGTTTTCTAGTTCGCCTGACACGCGATTGAACATGGTTTCCAGCGATGTACCCATCGCCGTCAGAGCGGCGATGGCCGCAACCGATACGAGCGCGGCGATCAGACCATATTCAATGGCGGTCGCGCCGGACTCGTCCTTGAGAAGCTTCATAATGTTGCCAAACATCGACATACTCCCGTGTGATTCGCAAAATTGCGTTTAGTCGATACGCGTAGTTCAATAGCATTTTATTGCGGAAGTCAAATAAAAAAGAATATTATAGTTAATAATGAAATAAAAAATATAGTTAACTGGTTATTAATTATTTATATTTACTGTGATTTGTTAATTTTTTACTAATATTATGTCTTTGAATATTTAATTACATTTTTCTTGCGCCATGAAGAATTATATTATTTAAATATTATTAAAAAATAATTAACATAATATAGGTGCTGAATTTAGTAGACGGCAATTTTTACTTGATATAGTGAAGTAATAATCAAAGTAATTGCGGATGCAACAACATGGGCCTGATGGAAATGATGCGCATGATTGGTTTTGCCCGGAATGTTTTTTCCAACCTCGTTCGCGACAGGCGGGGCAGCCTCGCGACCTTCGTTGCCGCCGCCGCGCTACCGCTCGTGGCCTTTACGGGATTGGCCGTCGACACGGCGCGCGGATATCTGGTGAAGACGCGCTTGAACTATGCGTTGGACGCTGCCGCGCTGGCCGGCGGCCGCGTCATGTTCGATGAAGCCAAACGCGACGCGGCGATCCAAGACTTCTTCGATGCGAACTTTCCGTCCGGATACATGGGGGCGACGCTTACGGGCCCGACGGCGACGATCAACACGGTCGATCAGACGATCAAACTGGATGCGTCGGCAAACGTTGGCACGACGTTGATGCAGGTTTTGGGCGTGGATGACATGAACGTGGGCTCCTCGGCCGAAGTGCAACGCCAGATCAAGGGTATGGAGCTGGCGATGGTTCTCGATAACACGGGTTCGATGCGTCACACCGCTCCGGGTTCGTCGCAGTCGAAGATCGAAGACTTGAGGGATGCGTCTCTCCAACTGGTTGATATTCTTTATGCTGGCCGCGACGAAATCGATGACTTCTATATGTCGATCGTTCCGTACACTGCCGCAGTCAATATCGGTGTTCAGCACACGAGTTGGTTGGAGCCTTTCGTTCCGCAACTAGATTCGTTCGGAAACCCGGAACACGAGAATAACGACACGCCCTATCCGGTTGGCACGCCAATTGGTTACATGGATGGAAGTTATAATCATTCGAAGTGGCATGACAGCTTTCATCCGACAACTTGGAAGGGGTGTGTTGAGGCGCGCATAGGCGGGATTCGGGATAGAAATGACGATCCCCCGTCGGTTGCCAGATTTTATCCATCCCGTTGGCCGAAAAATGCTACCAGCAGGGATTGGCCGCCGGTCGTTGAAACGAATGAGTCCGGCGCTAGGGGGCCGAATACAAACTGTGCCGACCCTATCCAACCGCTGATCAAGTCCAAGACAGACATTGAGGGCGTTCTTAATGCCATGACCTATTGGCGCCACGGCGGGACGATGGGCAACGCTGGTCTGGTGTGGGGTTGGCGAACAATATCACCGCGTTGGCGGGGTCTCTGGGACGGTGACGATCCAACGAATCTGCCCAAGGACTATATCGCGGATTTATTGGCGAACAGCGAACCGTTGTCGGACAAGGCGGTTGTGATGATGACAGACGGTCAGAACAACATCGTTTCTAATCATTACTCGGCCTATGGCATGCGGCAGTGGGGGCGCCTGGGTGTCACGTCCGACTCCGCCGTTCGGGCCGAAATCAATGATCGGATGCTTGAGACCTGCGACCTTATGAAGGACGAGGGAATTATCATCTACACGATTACCTTCGATACGGAAGGGTCGTCGAACCAAGCAATACGCGATACTTACGAGGATTGCGCGACATCGCCGGGAAATTACTTTAATTCGCCCGGCGAAGAGGAACTAACGGCTGCCTTTATCGCCATCGGCACGCAGCTCAGTAACCTCCGTCTCGCGAAATAGGCGTCCGGGACGGCGCTGGGCCGGGCTAGTAGAAGTCTAGCCCGGCGATGCCGCTTTCGAGGTCCATTTTCTCAACCAGCGCTCGGCCCACCAGATTGCGGAGGGTTTCGGTCGTGCCGCCGCCAAGGGTGCCGTAGCGCACGCCGCGGTAATTCCGCGAGACCGGGAACTCGTCCAGGAACCCATAGCCGCCGTGGACCTGAACGGCTTCGCTGCAGACGGCGATGGACATCTCGTTGACGAAGACCTTCGCCATCGCGGCCAGGGTCGGGTCGGGGAAGGGATCGGCGGTCGCCGCCGCGCGGTAGAGCAGGCCGCGGCCGGCCTCGATCTGGATCGCCATGTCGGCCGCCTTCCAGCGCATCCCCTGAAAGTCCCCGATGGGGTGGCCGAAGGCGTCGCGCTCGCGCAGATAGCGCACCGAGTGTTCCAGCGACGCTTCCGCCATGCCGAGGCAGATTGCCGGGTTCAGGCAGCGCTGCGTGTTGAAGGCGCTCATCAGCGTGCGCAGCGAGTTTTCCTTCAGGATCAGGTTCTCGGGCGCCACCTCGACATTGTCGAACTGGACCTCGGCCAGATGCTCGCCGCCCATGGTGTGATAGGTGCCGGTGGTCGAAATGCCCGGGATTCCGTCGCCTTTCTCCAGCAAGACGCAGCCGATCCCCTGGCTGCCCGGGATATCGTTCACACGGGTGAAGACGACATAGACATCGGCTTCCTCGATACGGCTGATCAAGGTCTTGGTCCCGTTGATCACCACGCGGTCATTATGCAGCACCGCATTCGTCGTCATGTTGCCCAAATCGGTGCCGACATTCGGCTCGGTCATGCAGACGGAAAGGATGCATTCGCCGCTGGCGATTTTCGGTAGCCATTTCTCCTTGAACGGATCGGGCGCGTAGGTGGAGATGATCCGGCATTGCACGCCGACCTCGCCCAGCACCGCCATGGCCGTGACGTAGCAGCCCTTCGCGATTTCCTCGAGCACCAGCACCGTATCCAGGATCGACGCGCCCATGCCGCCGTATTCCTCTGGAACGGCCATGCCCAGGACGCCGGCTTCCGCCAACACATGCATATTGTCGTAGGGGAAGGTGCCGTCCATCCACCGCATGGCGTTCGGTTCGATGACATCTTTTCGAATGCGTTCAACGGTTTCGACCATTTGCCGTTGATCGCTGGTCAGGCTGAAATCCAGCAATGCGTAACACTCCTGCGCGAGTTCGATTCCTACGGGGTGGCTTGAAGAGCTATAACGAGATCACCGACGGAATTGTATACACTCGCGCCGGCCGCTTCCAGCGCGGCCCGTTTTCGGGACGCCGACATCGCGGTGCCGCCGGCAAGGGATTCCACGTGGGTTGCCGTATACGTGTCGGGCAGGGACACGCCGGGTACAAGCGCCGCGACCGGCTTGGTTAGCCCTTCCGATTTGATCGCCTCGGCGAATTCCAATTCGTCCGATCCGCCGGCGCTGCCGATAAGCACCACGCGGGCGGTGGCGTTGTCTCGTTGCAGAAAAGGCACAAGGTCGGGCAGCCGCGTGCCCTTGACCGGCGCGTTCCCGACATCGATCCAGATCGACTGGCCAAGCCCGGCCGCGATCATCCGGTGGCCGACATCCTCGGCGAGGGCGTTGTTCGTGCTGACCAGTGCGACATTGCCGGGACGAAGGCAGTAGTCGGGGATCCAGCCGAGTTTCAGGCGTTCCGAGGGAATTGCCAGTCCCGAGCTGGCCGATCCGATCCAGGTGGTGCCCAGCTCCCGGATCCGCCGCAGCACGCGGACCGTGTCATGAACGGGAACATTCCTGGCCAGCGACACTACGACGCGAATGCCGGCTTCGGCCGCTTCCAGGACGGCATCCGCCGTGGATTCCGGCGGCGCCGCCGTGACGCACGCAGCGGCATGGGTTGCCGAGACGGCCTCGGTACAGCTTCGAAAGACCGGTATGCCGTTTTCGCGGTCCGGCGCGTCTTCCGTGGAAACGATGCCGACGACATTCGTGCCATATGCCCGGATTGTTTCGACCTGATGCCGGCTGTGATGCTGCGACAGGCTTTGCACCAGCACGGGCGTTGCCGAAGGGAGGCGGAAATCTAACACGGCTCGGCCCCGACGCCGGTGATGCCGGCCAGCCGCGCGAAGGCGCTATCGGTCGTGGCCTCGAACTCGATTTTCGGGCCAGCGTCGCGCAGGAGGGCGGCCGCCGGGTCGGCATGGGGGCCCGTCATCCGCATGACGATCGGGCAGGTCACGTCCGGCGTTTGCGCCAACGACTGGGCCAGGACGGCCGCCAACTCCGTCAGGTCGGTGCTGTCTTCGAACACGGTAACGAGAATGGCCTTGAGGCCCTTGGCGGCCCCGAGCAAGTGGAAGGCTTCGACGGTGGAGGCTGGGGTGTCGATCAAGGCTGCCGCGTCCGCTTCGAGGAAGTTATAGGGCTTGAGCCCGCGCTGCCGCATTTCGTCGATAAGAAGCGCGCCCAGGCCCTGGCCGGTCGTGAACGTCCCGATATCGCCGGCTGCGTCGAGAACCAGATAGTCGATCCCAAACGTCCGCTTGCGCCGCACCGCATCGTAAGCGAAGTCCCGACGCTCAAGCATCGAGATCAGTTCCGGATGGCGGAATAGCGCGCATTCGTCGATGATCATCTTCACGTCACCGGCGAGCCACGACCGATCGGGCAGCACGACGAGTGGGTTGATCTCGATTTGCAGCGCTTCATAGCCAAAATAGAGCGGCGCGAGTTGGGCTGCCGCCGCGGCAACGGGATCGCGCAGGTTTTCCGGCAAGGTCGCCGAAAGACGGTTGACGCAGGCGACCACGGCGCTTGGATCGGGAGCCGCCACGTCTTCCTGTCGAATGTCCGGAAGGGTGGCGTCATCGCTCGCCGCAAGGGCCACGCGGACGCCCGGGACGATCGGGTCGCAGGAAAAACTCAGGACGCAGGTCGTGTCGGCCAGAATCTGGCGTTCAACGCGAACCGAGTTGACGCGATGTCCATTGATCTCGGTTCCCAGCAAGGCGGCGGATGCCTCGGCGACTTCCTTGCGGGTAGCGGCGACGGCGATATCGGCTATCGGCAGGCGATCCAGCGATTCGACTTGCGGTTTGACGAGCCACGGGCCCGCTCGCTCGTTCTCCTGTTCCGGGTCGTATTTGGGGACTTGGGTAAGCTGAATCCCGCCGGGAACAGGCACCCCTTGGATGGCCAACAACTCTTTCGCGTCATGCTCGAGAACGATCATCCTAACGAAGACAGGTTGTTGTAACCTAGATTTGTTCGCCGTGCCGGCTCATGCCGAACATTTGCAGCGCGCTCGAATTTTCCGGTCGGTCGGCTTGCGGAATGCTCACGCCCGGAGCGGGGTTGGCATATTCGAGCCCACGCAAGGTCGCAGAATTTTCCTGTTAGGACAATAGTGTATCCCAAACTCCGTATACCGCGCTGCATCCTTCGCAGGGCTGCCTAGGGTCTCGCTAAGCCGCTCGAATTGATGAAATCCGACCGCTATTTCTCACCGGGATGAAATTTTAATCAAAAATTTCAATGGATAATTGTGTACGTGAATGCCGGGCTTTCTCAGATGTCCTGTCGTCGCGGGTTGAATATCTGCGGCGGCAGCTGCGGAAGTTTTTGCGGCGGTAGAGGTGGCGGAATCACATAGGCATTCAAATCGCCCAGTTCTTCGTCGGATTTTCGAAAGAAGGGGTTCTTTAGAACGGCCGTTGCATTCTTCCGGATAGCGTTATCGATCACGTCTTCGAGTTTTTCCGCGACCTCGCGTTTCCAGGGAAGCTTGTAATACCGCGGTTCGATTTCGTCTTGCAATCGAAGCCATAGGTAAATCGCTCTGCCTTCATCCATGCTCGCCCCGAGAATATGCGCAAGCTGCACGTCGCGTTTGAAGAGTTCGAAACTCATCGGCTTCGGCTTGCTCAGCAATTCGACGATTTGGAGATAGCCGAGGGGAATGAACAGTGTCGTCGCCAGCAAGGCGACGAATCGGGTCTTGGGCGCGCGGGGCGCCCAGATCGCGATTGTCGCCAAGGCGGCGGCGAGACTGATCGTCACAATGAAGATGTACAGTACCTCATTCATCGTATTGGTCCTGTTATGAGGGGGCGTCGAAGCGTGCTGACGCTGCCGTCGATCAGGTCGCCCTCCTTGGTGAGACGGAAACTGTATGCCGTTTCCTCCTGATTGCGTCTGTATAGATTGACGACGGTTTTCAGGATCTGCCGGGTGCTATCGAATTTTTGCCGGACGCTGACCACGACGGTTACCGGGATCGTGACACCCGACGGTATATGCCCGTACATATGGACGTTGACCACATATTCGCCAGCGGCGATGCCGCGGCTGTATGAGATCTCATAATTCTCCTTTGTCGCATCGCCTTCGCCGCCGAGATCGTCCCGCAGCAGGTTGAAAACTCGGCCGCCCTGGTTCCAGAACCCGACCGGTTGCTGTCCGGGCGCCTGGACCCATAGGTCGACGTCGTAGGGCAAATCAGTCGGCCAGTGCATTTCGACAATGACGTTGCCCGGCGCCTTGTGGTCTTGCGCTTCCTCGGTCGTGGTCTTGATATGCGGCAACAGCATGATGACCATCGCGACGAACCCGATCAGCGCAAGCAGAATGACGTCACGAAAGACGGTACCGGAGGTATCGTCTTCAAAATCGTCAATTTCGTCCACGGTTCTCTCCGAGATCGACGATGGCCGAGTAAAGATTGACGGTTCCGGTCGAGAGAATTCGATGGTTGACGATAAGCCAAAGATGCAGGATCGCGCCGACCAAGGTGGTGTAGAGTGCGATCGACATGCCGCCGATCAGGCGGCCGATCACGGGGGCGACCGTGTCGGCGCTGGCGGTCGCGTTCGGATCGACCGCCGACAAGGCGATGATGAAGCCGATGACGGTGCCGATCAGACCTAGAAAAACCAATGAATTCGCGATGTGCCGGACGATGGTGATCCGATTGACGAGTTTGGCGCGGAGCGCGGACATCAAGATCGCGCGGCCATCTTGATCGTTCTCATAGATACTTTTGATGTATCGGGCGGCGCGTGAATCGCCCGGCGGATTGCCGGTCTTGATATCGTTCAATTCAACGGTGGTTTGCCAAATCTTTACGCCGCATACGGCCAGCCCGTAGATGAACACCGCGACGATGACGGCGATGAGCTCGATCGTGTTGGGCACCAACATCGCATCGAGCCATCCTTCGATATAGACCGCGAGCAGGATGCTCACGAACATCAGATTGAAAAGCGTGAATCTGGCAACAAGGAGATACCTGAACTCCATTTAAGCCCCCGTGAAAATCCGGTTGTCATGGGAAAACGCGCTGTCGGACACCCGGACCAACCGTACGGGTTGCATGACCGTGGGACCGTATCAGACGCCGCCGTGGGCGACGGGGTATCTGAATACCCGGTACCCGCACAAAGCCTTTACCCATGCACTTGAAGTGTCGCCTATTCATAGGCTGCCTTGAACCTTTTAAGCGCGTCGATGTGGTCGTCCGGCGTGGTAAGTCCGGCATACATGGTTCTAAGCGTGACATGGGAGACGCCTTGCGTTTGCCAGTCGGCCGCCTGTTGCACCCAGTCGTCTGGGCCGCCACCGCCGATGTGGAGAGTCGCGTCAATGCCGAGCGCGGACGGGTCGCGTCCCGTATCCTCCGCGGCTTTTCGGAAAACGGCGATCTGGTTCTTGGCTTCCGCGCCGGGTGCGACTCGGGGGTTGAGAAACCAGCCGTCGCCAAGCCGCCCCGCGCGTTTGATGGCCGGTGCTTCGAACGCGCCGAACCAAACCGGTATCGGCTGCTGGATTGGTAAGGGGTTCAGGCCGGACTCGTCGACCGTATGCCATTCGCCGTCAAAAGTGATCGTCTCATTGGTCCAGAGCGCGCGCATCAGGGCGACCTGTTCCTCGATGCGCCGCGCCCGGTTTCGGAAATTCTGTCCCAGAGCGTCGAACTCCAAGGCGTTCCACCCGATTCCGACACCGAGCCGCAGCCGGCCGGCACTCAGCACGTCCAGTTCCGCTGCCTGTTTGGCGACGAGGATCGCCGGGCGTTGCGGCAGGATCAGGATCGCCGTCGAAAGTTCCAGCCTGCGCGTGACGGCCGCGATAAAGCCGAAGAGGACGAACGGCTCGTGGAAGGCATTGTCCCGCGTATAGTAACTGCGCCAGTCGTTGGCTTCGGGTGTCGCCGCTTGCAGGACATGGTCGATCGCGGTGATGTGATCGAAGCCGAGGTCTTCCACCGCCTGGGCAAAGTCGCGGATGACGGCTGGGTCGGTTCCGATCTCGGTCGTTGGGAAGGCAACGCCGATGCGCATGTGAGCCTCTTATCGTTTTGCCTGTTGCCGTGGCTGCGATCGTGTCGCCATTGCGGCGACCGGGGCCGGCCCGACACCGCGGCGACCGTCGCAACGTCAGTGTGGCGGAGTTTTTTCGACCCTACCACACGTTGCCATTGTATTGGCGCGACGATTTTGCAGGCGGGGACGATTAGCGCCTGCAACGCCCGGACGACATGTCGACTGAAGAGGCTTGCTCACCGTTACTGTCTCGGTGCGTCGCGGCCGAACCGCGCGACGCGCCATGCAGCGCATCACGGCAGTGTCGAGCCCGCACCGTTCGGATCATCCAGGCGCGCCCTGGGGCTTTTGCTTGATCGTCTGATAAATGCGGACGCTGATCACCACCACGGCAAGCAAGATGAAGAAGATGGCGAGCGGCCGCTCCAGGAATATCATCGGCCCGTCTTCGGAGAGCAGGAGCGCTTGGCGCAGGGCGCGCTCGGCGCCCGGCCCGAGAATAAAGGCGATGATGAACGCCGGCAGGCTGTAATCGAACTTCTTGAAGAAGTAACCGACAAAGCCGAACAAGCACATCACCATGACGTCGAACAGCGTATTGCGCAGCGCGTAGACCGCGACGATCGACGTGATGAAGATGAAGGGATAGATGACCCGCACCGGCACCTTGGCGATGATCCGGCCGATGATGTCGCTGCCCCAATAGCCCATGATGAAATAGGTGACGATGCAGAGCAGGCCGGCTGCGAACAGGCCATAGATCGTGCTGGTGTCGGTCTCGAAAATCTTCGGCCCGATATTCATGCCGTGGATCAGGAAGACGCCGCCAAGCAGGGCGGCCGACACGCTGCCGGGAATACCGAGCGTGAGCAGCGGAATGATGTTTGCCCCGGAGACCGAGTTGTTGGCCGCTTCGGCCGCGGCGACGCCCTTGATTTCGCCTTCGCCCCACTTGTCCTCGGGTTTGCGGGACCGTTTGGCCTCGGCGTAGGCGACGAAACACGCCGCCGATGCGCCGACGCCCGGCAACATGCCGATGATTGTGCCCATGCCGGTCGACTTCGCCATGACCGGCAGGCTGCGTCTCAAGTCGCGCCAGGTGACGCGGTTGTCTTCGGGCACGTCGGACTTTTTGGAGAGCATTCGCTCCGCGCCAAGCGCGCCGCGGTCCGCGATCTGGATGAAGATTTCCGAAACCACGAAGACGCCCAGCAGGACGGGCACGAGACCGATGCCCGTTTCCAGGTAATTCACCTCGAAGGTCAGACGCGGCATCGAACTGATCGGGTCGAGGCCGATAATCGACAACAGGATGCCGAGCATGGTGCTGATCAATCCGCGTATGATGGAGTTTCCTATGACGCTGCCGATGATCACGAAGGCGGTGCAATAGACCGCGAAGATTTCCGGCGGTCCCATGCGCGCCGTGTAGATCGCGATGAAGGCTGCACCGAAGATCAGCAGGCATTCGGAGAAGAAATCGCCGGCCGCGGAGGCGGTGACGGCCATCTTCAGCGCCTTGCCCTGCTTGCCTTGCCGGGTCAGGGGATAGCCTTCGATCTGCGTGGCCGACGCCTGCGGGGTGCCGGGCGTGTTGAACAGAATGGCCGGAATGGAACCGCCGAAACTGGCCGCCTTGCCGATCGTGTAGACGAAGACGAGAGCCGATAGCGGATCCAGATAGAACGAGAGCGGGATGATCATCGAGATGGCGGCGGATGCCGTCAGTCCGGGCGTCGCGCCCGCAAGCAGCCCGATCGTGGTGCCGAGGATGGCGTAGAAGACGGCCCATCCGCTGCTGAACAGCGTGGCGATGCCCTCGAAAATTGGGTGATCCATGTCGCGCTGCCCCTCAGACCCTTAAGAATTTTTGCATCGGGCCGAAGAGATAGAAGTTGTCATATTCCAGGAGCATGCCCGTCGGCTCCAACAGTCGGAATATGCCAAAGAAAATGACGTAGTAGAGAATGGCGGCGACCACTGGGATGACGACCAGCCATTTGATGCCCCGATTGCCGAAAATCGCCAGACATGCGGATAAGGCAAGCATTGTGGGCAGCAGATACTGGAACAGGTTGATGAGCCCCAGATAGATGAACGCGATCGCGGCCATCGGTATGACCCAGAGGAAGAAGATCTTAAGTTCGTTCGATTTTTCGGCTTGCGCCTTTTCATGGCGGGCCTGTATTGCGGCCCCGGCAAGCATGATCAGGATGAGGGCGGTAAGAATACTCAAGACCGCCAGCGGGAACACGTTCGGCTGCATGCCGACACCGAACGGGTCGTCCTCGATCTCGAATGCCGCCCAAAAAAATATCAGCGTCGTGACAAGCATCACCGCCGCCGAAATTAAGTCTCTTCGTGCCGTCATCGTCGTCCTATGGGAAAGAATGTGCGGGGCGGATTCACCCGATCCGCCCCGCGCCATTTGCCGTTACTGTTGGCTACTTCTTTTTCATCGCCGCTTTGATTTGGTCGACGATAGGCTGCCAGGTGACGGTCAACTCTTTGTAGTATTTGAGAGTGTCGGGACCGCTCATGTACTTGGCAGGCAAACCGGCCTTACCCATGAGGCGCACGAATGCCTTGTGCGAGGTCATGTTCTTGCAGGCCGTATCCAGAGCGGCAAGGCGCTCGTCCGAAATACCCTTCGGCGCCATCAGGATCATCGGCGTGAAGACCTGGGTGAAGTCGACGCCCAACTCCGTCATCGTGGCGACGTCCTTGTTGTTCGGATCGCGCTCGGGGAACAGAAGGCCCAACGGACGAATCTGGTCTTCGAAGCCGCTCCGCAGATGGATGCCGAAGATTCCGTAGTCGACCTGTTTGCCGATCACCAGGCCGCGCGCCGGCCCGCCGCCCTTGGCGGGAACGTCCTGCGCTTTGATGTCGTTCACGTCGGCGAAGGCCAGCGCCGCGATGCCCCAGGTCGTGGTGCGACCCGGCGTGGCGAAGCGCATCTTGCCCGGGTTTGCGCGTGCCTCCTCGACAAGCTGCTTCGCGGTTTTAATCGGGCTGTCCTGATGAACGAAGACCGCGGGCAGCAAGCGGCCGACCATGCAGATTATCTTGAAGTCGTCGAACGGATCGACCGGCGCCTTGCGGAATTGCGTCGAGAAGTAGAGCGCGCCGCTCGATGCCAAATGAATGGTGTGTCCGTCCGGCTTGGAGTCCGCGACGAACTTCGCTGCGGGAACGCCCGAGCCGCCGGGCTTGTTGACGACGACGAGCGGCTGCAGGTTGAGGAATTCCGGTGCAACGCTCGCCAGCGCGCGTGCGTAGGAATCCGTGCCGCCGCCGGCGCCGTAGCCGACGATAACGGTCACGGGTTTGCGGGGAAAATCCGCGGCGCTTGCTGCGCCGAAGCCGAAAGTGAAGGCAGCGAGCGCAGCCGTCGACGCTAGGGCTAATTTCCTGAGTTTCATGGTATCTCCCTATTGAAAGAGCATTTTCGTTTTCTGCGGGGAACCATCGGTGATCGCGAGGATCGATATTTTGCTGACGGTTCCGCGTTGATCATGCGCGGAGTGTAGCATTAGTCCCAACAAATCCAAATTCGGCCATCATTCGACACTTTAGGGTGCCTTCTTAGATTGCGGAAATTACTCACGATTTCTCTGTTGCATTGCAGCTGGGTTACGTGAAGGGCGTGTTTACGTCCAAAATGATCCCAACACCTCCCCAACCGATCGTATAGCGGAAATCCGGGAGAGGTAGGTTCGATGACCGTAAGTAATTGTGGCAACGCGGTACAAGCTTTTCGAGAATATCCTCCTAAAGAATAAAATTAAGAGGGAGAGTCGGTTATGCCTTGGCTTACGGATAAGGATCTTTCGGCAATTCAAAGCTATGTCGACATGACGCGCGCCCGCGCCGATGCATTGGGGCTGCGCTTGGGGATCGACACCGATCCGTGGGCATTCCATGATTTCCTGCAGGCGCAAGCGCACACGCATGGTGTGCCGGCCACGCATGATCCATCAATCACCGACGTTAGGCCGGGGAATTTCTTCTGGCTTCGACTGCAGCACGGATCCGAGACCGTTGCCTGTCACGCACAGAGATGGATCGAAACCCGCAATCTGATCGAGCTGGTGCGGACCCACAGTATCTTCGCGGACCTCACGCCAACGCTGGATCATCGTTCCGTTGATCTGTATCCGGAGGCGGCGGAGTTGTTCATCGCGGGGCGGGTCGGAATCGGGGGCGGGTTCTGGATCCGCAAGGATTGGCGCGGAAAGGGATTGACCGAATTGTTTTCGCGGATCGGGCGGGCGGTCGCGTTGCGCCATTTTTCATTGGAATGGTATGTGGCGTTTTTCCTCAATACCGATCGCCGCACCCAGTTCGGACGTTTGGGCGCGGCTTTTTCCAATTCGATTCCACTGCTCCACGGCTACTTTCCGCCCTACAGGCGGCATTTAGACGTCCAGATGATGTATATGAGCCGGTCTGACATCCTGCGCCAGGTAAGCCACGAAATCAGGGAGCAGCCTGAGGCGGCGTGAGGACGCGGTAGGAGTAAAAGATCTTCTGCACCCCGGTCGTCTCGCTGAGGATCGGGACCAACAGACGCAGATACTCCCGGTAAACCCCGCGGATGGTCTGGTCGATATAATGGGCGACCGGGCACTCTTCATATTTACATTGCTCGTATTCGATCGCGCACCAGCGAGCGTGGGTCCACACCGGGCATTCCGCCACCCGGTTTCCGGACTGGTCGCCGAACGTGACCCCCTTATGATCGTGCATGACATAGTCCAGCGGGCATTCGCTGGTAACATCGATCCAGGGAAAGCTGGACGACCGGCGCACCGTCGAATGGAGGTAGGGCCGCTCGAGCGCGTTCGTGTCAGGGTCGTTTTTGGGATTGCTGAGCCAGGCGAGATACAGTGACTTAAGCGGCGACCGCTTGCCCGAGGCCTCTTCGAAGGCGATTTCGGTCCGCATCAGGCGATCGATCGTGATCCGTTCGCGTGTGTGGCTCGCCTCGGCACAGACCTCGGTCGTCAAATCCATCTATATCGACTCCAGATCGAGCGGCGTCATGTTGAAGGACCCGATAAGATCATAGACGCTGTAAACCTTGGTGACGAGGCCGTTTATGTCCCTGACCGGCAACAAGACGCGCCGGTAGGTCGCTTCGACTCCGTCGAACAGTTGATTGATCCCTTGGTACAGGGGTTTACGGGTCTCTTTGCATTCGAGAAGATCGAATTGCAGAATTCGCCGATGCAGTGGGTTCAACAAACTCTGCAGCGCGCAGTGAACCGTCGTTTGCGCCTCTGCGCTGTGCGACACGATCAAGTAGTTTTGTGGGTTCGCCCGCTTCGTCTCCACATGCAACAGTTGCCGCTGTTCGTCCTGATCCAGGAATATGTGCGGGTTGTAGCGACCGTCGATCGGGATGTCGCCGTCCCGCTGTTCGCGCCAATGCCGATATGCCTTGAATATCACGGTGGGGCCGGCGCATTCGTGTTCTGCGATCAAGTCGGGCGAATAAGAACTGCAATACCACTCGTCATCGCCGGACTTTATAGAGATATGGGCTTCTTTCGGTTTCCCAATCATGGCGTTCCTATGCGTTAGTTTACTGCCATCCTGTCGCCCTGTGCAGAATTTTCTGCTTATCTTCAACTCGCCTGCCGCATCGAGAAAATTCAACCGCATGTCGGTCGAAAACTTCCATTCCATTCATTTATCTAGCCGATACCACTTTTCATTTTTCTTGTCGAAACGATAGCGACAGCCGCTAACAGACTAAGAATCAGTCGGATAATCCATGGACGTGAATCTGCCTTTCATACCAGGACCTAAATGCCGGGATATTTATACATCGAAAAGTAGAAAAATAAAAACATTTTTCCCGTCAAAAACAAATCATGCGCTGCTTTATTGCCCGTGAAAGCTGTGATGGGCGCCGATGGCGTCGGATGACCACGGCGTCTGATCTAGCGCGCGCAGTCCAACATGCGCCGGGAACGCGTGGCACACCATGCCGCGCGGCAAGACCATAAATACACGGAATTCGGGATGATGATACACTGAATCTCTCAAAATGGGAAAAACCCCCGACAGGGCGGCCAGCCGACAGCGTAGGCGCCGTGCGCCCTGAAGAGAGTGATCCAGAATTCACCGGGGATGTTTTTGCAGGGAAACCAATACAGAAAGGGAGACATCATGAAGACCCTCAATACGTTTTTGATCGGTATGACGGCGATCCTTTCGGTAGGGGCGTCGGCCACCGTCGATGCGGCCGACTATCCGCGCAAGCCGATAACGCTTGTCGTCGGCTTCGGCGCGGGCGGCGGCACGGATTCCTACGCGCGCGCCCTGGCGAGCGTTGCACCCGAATTCCTCAACCTGCAGCCGCTTATCGTGGTCAACAAGCCCGGCGGCTCGGGCGTCCCAGCCGCGAAATTCGTCGCGGATGCGAAACCGGATGGCCATACGCTGTATCTGGCCTCCGGCGGGTCTTTCTATTTCTCGACGGAGTTCCGCCGGTCGCCAGTCGGTCCGTTCAAGGACTTCAAGATCGCGTGCATGGTCGGCCGTCTGTTGCCTGCCGTCTTCGTGCATCAGGACAGCCCGATCAAGACCGCAAAGCAGTTGGTCGAAGAAGCCCAGAAGAACCCGGGCAAGATGCGTTTCTCGACACCGGGCCGCACCAGCACGTGGGGCATTGCCGGGCTCGCCTTTGTGAAACGCAACAACATCCAGGCGCAGGACGTGCCGGCAAAGGGCGGCGCGCCGGCGCGCGGTTTGCTGATCGGCAAGCAGGTCGATTTCAGCGTGATCGGCATCCATCTGATCAACGGCTTCGAGGGGCAGGTGCGGGCGCTGGGCCTGCTCTTCCCGGAACGCGACCCGAACAACAAGACGGTGCCGACGATGAAGGAAGAAGGCGTGGCCTTCACCCAGGTCTTCACCCCGATGTTGATTATGGCCCCGAAGGCGACGCCGGACGCCGTGATGCAGAAGTTCGACGCTGCCTGCGCCAAGATGACCGCGCATAAGGCTTACGGTCGGTTGCTCAAGAAGGCGGGACTGCCGACCAAGTATTTCTCCGGGCCCGAGGCGACGACCTATTACCGTGGTCTGATCGAGGAGTGGCAGCCGCTCGTGGCCGAACTCAAGGGCGCGAAGAAAAAGATGTAGGCGGTCGGTCGGCGGTGGCGTGGGAAAGGTGCGTTTCTGCTCGCCACCCGCCGCCGTCCCCAGATGAATAGCACCGGAAAACCTGGTCGGGGAGACTGGATTCGAACCAGCGACATCGTGCTCCCAAAGCACGCACTCTACCAGGCTGAGCTACTCCCCGAATCCCGGATACCTAGGAAATCCCAACGGGATTGGCAAGCGCTCATTGGCCGGCGAAGCCGGCGTGCGGGCCGGACGAACGGTATACGGGCTTGTCATTTCGGCAGGATTGCCGGACGTTCATCCGATTGATCGGTGATACGGCGGGGAGGCAAAGGTGACGCAGACGGTGGATAGGGAACGGACGGATCGACAGGCCGGCAACGAGCCGGACTGGGCCGCTTTGCGCGGCGAGTTTCCGACGACCGAGGCCTATGCCTATTTGGCCCTGGCGAACAAGGCGCTGCTGCCGCGCCGTGTCGAAACGGCGATGCGGGAATGGATCGGCGATATCTACCGGAATGCCGGCGAGACGGCATTCTCGATGGCGCCGATCGAAGAGACGCGCGAGACGGTCGCCCGCGTGTTCGGCGCGCCGGCGGACTGCCTGTCGCTGATCAAGAACACCTCGGAAGGGGTCAACATCGTCGCCAACGGCATCGGGTTCGAACCCGGCGACAATGTGGTGATCAGCGAGTTCGAGCACGAGAACAACACCTTTCCGTGGCGCTATCTGGAACGCCGCGGCGTCGAGGTTCGCATGGTCCCGCCGGCGGACGACGGCACCGTACCGGTATCCGCCTACGAGCCGTATGTGGATGAAAAGACGCGCGTCGTGGCCGCGGCCTGGGTGTCCTATGGCAATGGCTTCCGGCAGGACATTCCGACGCTCGCCGGGTTCTGCCATGCGCATGATGCGCTGCTGGTGGTCGACGGCATCCAGGCGGTCGGCATCCTGGCCGACCCGGTCGCGTCGCTTGGCGCGGATGTCGTGATTGCCGGCGGCCACAAGGCGCAGTTCGGTCTCGCCGGGGCTGGGTTCATGTATATGCGGAAAGACCTGATCGGAGAGATATCACCGCCTTACGCGGCCAAGTTCAGTTTCACGTCGAACGACCGGTTCCAGGACGACCCGGTCCTGGCGGCGGACGGTCACCGTTTCGAATACGGCAATCCGAACTTCCTCGGCGTCTGGGTGCAGCGGCGGTCCGCCGAGTTCGTGGAGTCGATCGGGCTGGAGAACATCGAGGCCCGGGTCCGGTATTTGACCGACTATGTGATCGCGCAGGCCGATGCGCGCGGGCTCACCGTGCGCACGCCGCGCGACTGGAAGAACCGGGCCGGCATCGTCAGCCTCGATCTCGGCGTCGATCATGAAGCGCTTGTCGCGCGGCTGCAGGAAAAGAAGGTGATCGTCAGTTACAAGGACGGCTATGTCCGTCTGTCGCTGCATTTCTACAATAACGAAGCCGACATCGACCGCTTCTTCGATGCCGCGATAAGCTGAACGCCATCCGGTCTCCGCCGATGAAGCCGATGAAAAAGAAGCGCCCCGAAGATGTCGGGACGCTTTGGAGTGGCTTGGAAGGTGTGCTTCATTCGATCCGGGAGATCGAACAAGCAACGGGCGGGTCGGCCCGGATGTAAAGCTGCAGGAGCAGCTTAGGCGGCGCGGCGGTAGGGGCCGTCCACGCCGTTGGCGATCATCGTGATGTGCGAGCGATGAAGGCCGATATCCTTCAGCATGCGGTTGTCCAGCGAATGCAAGGCGTGGGAGGTGCGGCGCGCGGTCAGGCGATTGACGAACCGGCGGCCGATGCAGGTAATCTCATTCAACATCGCGTCTACTCCTTGGCGTCTGGGGCCGGCATGTGCCCGTGGGGCATTCCGTTGATTACCACTCTAAGGGCGTCGCGTTTCTGGGGTATGTCCCGATTCCGGGAGAATTGTTTCATTTGTTTCAGCGAAAGAACGCTCGATGCGGACGGCGTGATCGTTGATTCCACTGAAAAATTTACAACGAAAGGATCAATCCATGTCAGAGAACAAGTTCGAGCGGAACGAGGATTTCGATTCCGGTGTCGATTTGCGGAAGCAGGTGCTGGGCGAGGCGCATGTGGAGGCGTCGCTCAGCCGGGCCGCCGAGGACCCGTTCATGAAGCCGATCCAGCAGCTCACCACCGAGGTGGGCTGGGGCAAGGTTTGGGCCCGGCCGGGTCTTCCGCGTAATATCAGGAGCATGCTGAGCATTGCGTTGCTCGCGACGCTCGGCAAGCCCGACGAGTTGCAACACCATATCCTGGGCGCGCTGAACAACGGCGTCACCAAGGACGAGATCATGGAGGTGCTGCTGCACACCACGGTCTATGCCGGGTTCCCGGTCGGGCTTCAGGGTTTCCGGACGGCGAAGGAGTTCTTCGACGCGCAGGAAGAGGTGGAAGCCCGTAACGAAGAGGAGGAGATCGAATGACGGACAAGACGCTGGGCTTTATCGGCCTCGGCATGATGGGCGGCCCCATGGCGAAGAACCTGCTGGCCGCGGGATATCGGTTGCTGGTTCTCGATACGCGGCCGGAGGCGCTGGCGCCCGTCGTCGAAGCCGGCGGCGAGCCGATGGATAGCCCGGCGGAAATCGCGTCGGCGGCGGAAACGGTGCTGATCTGCCTGCCGACCCCGCCGGTGGTGGAGCATGTCGCGTTGGGAGCCGGGGGTTTGATCGAAGGCACGGCGCTGACGACTTGTATCGACCTCTCTACGACCGGTCCGGTTGTTGCGCGCAAGGTGGCCGCCGGGTTGAACGGGAAGGGCGTGCAGTACCTGGATTCGCCGGTCAGCGGCGGCGACCGCGGCGCGACCGCGGGAACGCTGTCGCTGATGGTGTCGGGGCCGAAGGACGTCTACGCGGCGGTGCAGCCGATCCTCGAAGTGATCGGCAAGAAGAGTTTCTACATCGGGTCGGGCGCGGGTATGGGCCAGACGGTGAAAGTTGCGAACAACTTTCTGTCGGCGACCAGCAATCTGTCCACCGCCGAGGCGCTCGTCATGGGGACGAAATCGGGACTGGATCCGCAGACCATGCTGGACGTGATCAACGTCAGCAGCGGCCGGAACAACGCGACCGAGGATAAATATCCGACCTTCGTCATGCCGCGTGACTTCCGCAGCATGCGCACTGAGCTGAGCCTCAAGGACATCACGCTGTTCAACGATGAAGCGGAAGTACAGGGCGTGCCGACCTGGGTCGGCGGCGCGGTTCGGCAGTTCCTGACCCATGCGGTCGGGCAGGGCCGCGGCAACGATCCGTCGATCAGCCTGATCACGATGATCGAGGACTGGGCCGGGGTGGAGGTGAAGCCCGGTCCGGCGGCTCCCACGGCGATCGAGGGCGGCGATGCGAATGCCAGGCCGGCGATCGGATTCATCGGTCTTGGCGACATGGGCGGGCCGATGGCGATGCGGTTGGTCGATGCGGGCTTCCCGCTGACCGTGTTCGACGTGCGCGCGGAAGCGATGCAGCCCTTCCTCGACAAGGGCGCGGTTGCCGCCGACAGTCCGAAGGCGGTCGCCGACGCGGTCGAGAACGTGATGGTCTGCCTGCCGGTTCCCGATGTGGTGCGGCAGGTCGCGTTGGCCGACGACGGGTTGATCGCAGGCGGCAAGATCGAGCGCTATGTCGACCTGTCGACCACCGGCGCGGTGACGGCGCGGGCGGTGGCTGCGGCGCTGTCGGAAAAAGGAATCGCCTGTCTCGACAGTCCCGTCAGCGGCGGTGTGTCCGGCGCCGAAGCGGGGACACTGTCGCTCATGCAGTCCGGCGACAAATCGGTCGCGGCGGCGTTGATGCCGGCCTTCGCGGCGATCGGCGAAAACCCCTTCTTCCTCGGCGCGGCGCCCGGCCTGGGCCAGACCATGAAGGTCGCCAACAACTATCTGTCGGCGACGGCCAACATCGCCTGCGCCGAGGCCCTGGTCATGGGCGTCAAGGCGGGGATCGACCCGGCGGTCATGCTCGACACCATCAACGCGAGCAGTGGCCGCAGCGACGCCAGCGAAATCCGCTATCCGACATATGTCCTGCCGCGGGATTTCACCAAGGGCTTCAAGCAGCGCTTGTTGCACAAGGACGTGAAGCTGTGTATGGAGGAGGCGGCCGCGCAGGGTGTGCCCACGTGGATCGGCAACACGGTCAGGCAGTTCCTGACCTACGCCGTCAGCCAGGGCACCGGCGACGCGGTGTCGGTCTCGCTGATCAAGCATATCGAAGGCTGGGCCGGCGTCGAGGTGCGCGGCGAGGCGGGGGCAAAGTAGGGCAGTAGGGACAGTCATGAGCAAGCATGTTCGCATTTTTCAACCGGCGAAGACCGCGATGCAGTCCGGCCGGCGGAAGATAAAGGACTGGGTCATGGTCTTCGAACCGACCGACCCGTCGCGGCCGGACCCGATCATCGGCTGGAACGGCTCGGCGGATACCAGCCGGCAGGTGCGGCTGACCTTCGACTCGAAGGAAGACGCCATCGCGCATGCCCGCAAGAACGGCTACACCTACACGGTGCGCGAGCCGAAACAGCGACGCATCAAGCCCAAGGCCTATGCCGACAATTTCGCCTATTCGCGCCGGGAGCCCTGGACGCACTGACGCGTATACCGGACGACGAATGCATGGCGACCGGACGGGCGATTCCTGCTAAGGATAGCCCGCGTTGCGCGGGCCCCGTAGCTCAACTGGATAGAGCGGCGGACTTCTAATCCGCAGGTTGGAGGTTCGAGTCCTCCCGGGGTCGCCAAATGTCCGATATCTTGCATTGGTTTCCCTCCATCAATCTGCAGTCGGTGCGCCCATTTCTGTGCCCACCAGGGAAAACTCTCTCCTGGTGCGGTCGACCGGTCTTCGTGGCGGCGAAAGCTGTTCTCCGAACCGCAGGCCCGCGGCCCGGAGTGATGCTTGCTCTTCCCCCGCTAGCGGGTATTCGAGATGCTGAGATGGGGGTCCGCTCCCGATCCGAGGCGAACAGGACGGCAAAAGGGCTATGTTGCCCGGATCATTGCCGCCCCTTTTTCGCCGATCATCAAAGAGGCGGCATTGGTGTTGGCCGATGGCATTGTCGGCATTATCGACGCATCGACGACACGGAGACCGTCCAGGCCATAGACCCTGAGTTCGGGGTCGACGACGGCGGTCGGGTCTACGTCAGGCCCCATTCGGCAGGTCCCCATCATGTGGAAGCAGGTCGTGCCCCGCTGACGGGCGGTGTCCAGCAACTCGTCATCGGTAACCACATCGTCACCGGGATAGACCTCACCGTCGAAATACGGCGCCATCGGATCGGTACGCAGCAGCCGGCGCGCCAGTTTGAGGCCCGCCAGAAGAACGCGTCGGTCGCTTTCCTCGCCAAGGTAGTTGGCGTCGATCACGGGTTTGTCGAAAGGATCAGACGAGCGAATCATGATGGTGCCAAGGCTGTCGGGCCTTTGCTGCCAGGCCGCGATTGTCATGCCGGGCCGATCGTCCAGCGTGCTCTGGACGCCGTCCTTGTAACTCGCCGGCATGAACGTGATCTGCAGGTCGTTGACCTCCACGGACGGATGCGACCGGGTGAAGACGTAACACACCGTCGACGCGATCCCGAGCACCGACGGCCGTTTCAACGCCCATTTGACCGCCTCGGCCACAAGATGGAGACCATGTACCCGCTCGTTGAGCGTGTCCGAATTCTTGACCCGTGCCGTGTAGCGGGGCGTGTAGTGATCCCGAAGGTTCTTGCCGACGCCCGGTAAGGCGTGGCGGGTCTCGATACCCAAGGACGATAAATGTTCCGGGTCGCCGATGCCCGCCAACTGCAGGAGCTGCGGTGAATTGACCACGCCGCCCGAGAGAATGACCTCTCGCGCCGCCGTCAGCCGAACCTGTGTTCCCCCGCGACCGCCCTTCGCATATTGGACGCCGGTGCAGCGTTTCCCGTTGAAAAGGAGGCCCGTCACATGAGCGCTCGTGCGGATGTCCAGGTTCGGGCGTTTCCGGGCCGGCGTGAGAAAAGCCTTTGAGGCGCTTTGCCTGCGTCCATCGACGATGGTCCGTTGGGTGTAGGACACCCCTTCTTGGCGCTGGCCGTTGTAGTCCGGATTGCGCGGAATTCCCATGGTCTCCGCACCCGACATGAACGCCTCGACCAGCGGATGGCGCCAGTCGGTCGGCGTCACTTTGAGGGGGCCGTCATGACCCCTGAGACCTTCCGGATTATCGCCGCTATAGCTCTCCAGGCTCATGAAGTGCGGCAGCACGTCCTGATAACTCCACCCTCGATTGCCGCGCTGAGCCCAGTGATCGAAATCCTCCGCCGTGCCGCGATTGAAAATGCAGCCGTTGATCGAGGACGATCCACCCAACGCCTTCCCACGGGGAATCGCCACCCGGCGACCGCCGATGGCATCCGACGGTTCCGTTTCGTAAAGCCAATTGTACGTCGGGTTGGTCATCAGCTTCATGAAGCCAACCGGCATGTGGATGAGCGGATTCCAGTCCGACGGCCCGGCCTCCAGCAGGCAGACGCGTAGGGTCGGATCGGCCGAAAGCCGGTTCGCGACGACACAGCCGGCCGATCCGGCGCCAATGATGATGTAATCGAACGTTTCCGTAATCGCGATACCCCTGCAGGCGTGTTCAAACCCAGCCGAACCACCGGGCCCGCGTCGACAGTTTGGCTCGGATGCATCATCGCCGCAATCGCCGCCTTGTAGCTGCGTCTGACTAGAAGTGGGTATCCCGGCACCCGGCCGTTATGTCCGTTTACCTCCGATAGCGGCATTCAAACCGCAACACGCAATTGCCATATTCGAATGCAGAAAGGACGACGCGGACCGGTGCCGCGTATCGGAATTTGATGACCGAGAACCTGTCGCCTACTTAGTGCCCGAAGACCCCGCGAATCTGGGATATCTGCGGTTCTTTGTGCTCGAAGGAAGAGGAGTTCCAATCCGCAGGTTGGGGGTTCGTGTCCTACCGGGGTCGCCATTCCGCTAACGCCGAGCCGGTAAAACCCGAATGATCAATCGGTCTCCACGCTGCCGACCACGGTGAGGCTCCCGTCGCTGGCGCGACGGAGGACGATCAACTCGCCGGAGGCCGGGAAGATGTCGGTCAGGGCGGTGATGTTGACCTGATGGGTGACCAGGACCGTCGGCGTGGTGAGCTGTTGATCCTTGATCCATTGCTGCAGGGCGGCGGTTTGCGCGTTGCCTTCGCTCATCGCGGAGAAGAAGGAATTCAGCGCCGGCAGCTCGGTGATCTTGCCGAAGCCGAGCAATCTTGCGGTCTCCAGGCAGCGGCACCACTGGCTGGAGTAGACCTTTGCCGCCGCTACGCCGTTCTCGCGGAGCCGGTTGCCGATCCGTTTCGCCTGGTCGCGGCCGCCGTCCGACAGGTTCCGTTGGGTGGAACAATCCCGCAGATCGAAGTTATCGGGGTCGCCGCCGCCTGGCGCCAGGGCGTGGCGCATGATGGCGACATGCCCGGGGGAGCGGAGCGCCTGCCACAATGCCGCCTCGTCGGCGAAGGCCGCCGGTATCCCTGCCGACAGGGTCGTCAGGACGGCCGCGATCCTTACAAGGAATTTAGGGAAGGCGTAACCCGTTGCGCAGGCGAGGGCATTTCCGGTGTGCGGTCGTTGCATCGAAGATTCTCTCGGTATCTGTTGATCCGCTCCATGAGGGCTGCCGTAGAGGGTGGTGTTGTTCATCGGAACTTAAACCCCCTGTGGAGGCTTATCGTGGATAAAATTCGTCGTTTTCTCGTCGTCGCCGTCGCGGCGACCCCGATGCTGTTCGGCGCGGTCGCGGCCAAGGCTGCCGACATCGTCGACACCGCCGTTTCGGCGGGACAGTTCAACACCCTGGTCACCGCGGTGAAGGCCGCGGGTCTCGTGGAAACATTGAAGGGCGATGGCCCCTTCACCGTGTTCGCGCCGACCGACGAGGCGTTCGCCAAGTTGCCGGCGGGCACCGTGGAAGACCTGCTCAAGCCCGAGAACAAGGAAAAGCTCGTCGCCGTGCTGACCTATCACGTGGTTCCCGGCAAGATCATGTCCGGCGACATCGCGGGCAAAAGCCAGATGGTCAAGACCGTGCAGGGCGGTAAGCTCTCGGTCGACGCGACCAAGGGCGTCAAGGTCGACAACGCGAAGGTGATCTCCGCCGACGTTGCCGCGTCGAACGGCGTGATCCATGTCATCGATACGGTCGTCCTGCCCAAGTAACGATTCGGAAGACCCCGCACTGATCGCGTAAGGCCGGCGTTTCGCCGGCCTTACGTCGTTCGGGTACGCGGCGATGCGTCTCGCGTCGTCGTCGGACACCGGAGTTGTCAATGCGCCGGCCGATCACTGAATTCGGTCGGCGTCTTCCTTATGCATCAGGACGAACGGAAAACTGCTGTCGGCGTCGAGCGGCAGGTGATACGCGGCGGTCTGTCGATATCCCAATTTCCGGTAAAGCGGGATACCGGTTAGCGTCGCGGCGATTTCGAAGGCGTCGAATCCGGCTAGACGCGCATTCGCTTCGGCGTTGCGCACCAAGCGGCGGCCGATGCCGAGGCCGTTCCAGCCGGGTTTGACGAAGACCGATCGTATGGCCGCGTAGCTGGTGGATGGGTGACGCAATTCCATGAGCCGGTCGTCCAGGACGCTGCGCACCCGAAGCGCATGCGCCCGTGCGCCCCAGCCGCCGCATCCGACGATTTCGCCCCAAACCTCGGCGACGAAATAGGTTTGATCGGCGATGAGCTGCACGTCCAGCATCGCG
>JANQKC010000002.1 GCA_028281325.1 Alphaproteobacteria bacterium | reverse complement strand
TACTCCGAAAGATGATCGTCCAGCTCAACGCCATCATCAGAGATCAGCAACCATACAAACTAAACGAGACATAAACACAGTTGCTGAGCCTGTCGAAGGGTCTTTGCGCCCGCCGAATGCTTCGACAGGCTCAGCATGAGGCGGTCGCAACAAAGCACCGTCAGCCCCGTGGAAACGGGGATCCATGTGCACCGGCGTTTGGATTCCCGCGTGCGCGGGAATGACGGGAAGAACGGAATGCAACCATCCTCACCCTGAGCTTGTCGAAGGGTCTTTGCGCCCGCCGGATGCTTCGACAGGCTCAGCATGAGGCGGTCGCAACAAAGCACTGGCATCCTCGTGCAAACGGGGATCCATGTGCACCGGCGTTTGGATTCCCGCGCGCGCGGGAATGACGGGAAGAACGGAATGCAACTACTCTCATCCTGAGCCTATCACCACCCTCATCCTGAGCCTGTCGAAGGATGCGAACGCGGACGCAACCGCCCGAGACCTAACCCTTCGCCGCTTCCTTCTCCACATGCCGGATCAGCTGTGCCAGCGCCTCGTAGGGCTGCGCGCCGACCACGCCGTAGCCGCCGGCGACGAAGGTGGGCACGCCGGTGACGCCGACTTGGTGCGAGCGCGACCAGTCCGCGTCGATCGCGTCCTTGAAGGTGCGGTCGGTCAGCACGGTCCGGGCTTCCTCGACCGGCAGGCCGGCCTTCTCGACCAGGTCGAGCAGCACGTCGACATCGCCGATGTTGCGCGCGTCCACGAAATAGGCGCGGTAGAGCGCGTCGTGCAGTGCCGCGCCGCCGTCCTGCGTGTCGGCCCACTTGCCGAGTTCCTGCGCCAGCCGGCTGTTATAGGTGTGCGTGCGCTTGCCGTAGGGCAGGCCCTCCGCCTCGCACAGGCCCTTCATGCGCTGATACATCTCCTCGAACTGCGCCTCGCTGCGGCCGGGGAAAAGCTGCTGCAGGGTCTTTCCCTCCTGCGGCGTGTCCGGGTGCAGCGGGAAATGCACCAACTCGACCTCGATGTCGAATTCCTCCTGGAGTTTCTCGATACGCCCGGTAACGAGGTAACACCACGGTCATACGTAGTCGGAATAGACCTGTAACGTGATCGGCTCGGCCATGACGGCTCCTGCTGTTTTGATTGACGCGAGTGTCGCCCGCCGATACGTAGCTTGCAAGGGTGGCGATTCCAGAGATCATCGACGCGCAAACCCTTCGACAAGCTCAGGGTGAGGATGATCCCGTGCACTCTCCCTCATGCTGAGCTTGTCGAAGCATGAAGATGCCTGCTCGATCCTAGACGGCGCTTTTACCGCCTATCCCCGGTCCCCCAACACCGAGAGCTGCAGCTTGCTCAACGGCGGGTTGGCGCCGGGCTGGTTGGCGTCGATCCAGGCCTTTACCGGGACATTCGTGGCCTCCGAGATCGCGTTGAGTTTCTGGAGCGAACTCAGATCGTCCCAGACTCTCGGCGCGACCCCGGCGATGCGTTCGGCATTGGCATGGGCGCGCTGGCCGATCTCGATCACCGCGGGGTAGAGGTTGGCGAGGACGGCGTCGTAGACCGGATCGTTCACGCGGGCGCTGGCGTCGTCTTGGACCGAGGTGTCGTGCCGGGCCTGGAATTGGTCTTCGAGCACGAGGGCCGATGCCTCGAAGTCCACCTCCGCGCCGTTCTCCTGCTCGATATAGACGGTGTCGCCGTCGACCTCGACGACGGTGCCGACGACGTTCCGGGAAACGTTGCGGACGGTGTCTCCGACCTTGAACATGGCGGCGCGATCCTCTTGCGTGATGATGCGTCTCTCTTAGCAACTTTGTCGCCCGGCCGATAGCGCGCGACGCTCCGTTCGACGAACAAACCCGCTTCTGTTGTATAGTCGAAGGATGACGCCGCCGCGCCCCGATATCGACGCCTTTCTCCGCCGCATCGCCGCCGAAGTGTGCGTCGCCGATCCGTCCGGGGAGATGCCGCATGACGCGATCGCGGCGCATCTCAACGGGGCCGGGCTGACCACGCGGCAGGGGCGGCCGTGGACCGGCGCGATCGTGGAGAAGTTCCTCAGCAGTCCGGCGGCGCAAAAACACTTGGCGGACAATCAACCGGAGTGAAACGCATGGTGACCGGCGACGATATCCTGGGGTCCTGGGTCATGGTGGACCGGGGCACCGACAGCGAGGAGGACGCCAAGCAGGCGCTCGAACGCTACGGCGACGATCCGCAAGGCTTCATGATCTTCGCGCCGGACGGCTGGATGAACGCCGTCGTTTGCTGGGGCGGGCGGCCGGACCTGTCGGGCAACCCGGCTTGGCATGCGGACGCGCCGGAGGCCGAGAAGGCGCGGGCCTTCGACACGTATCTGTCCTATGCCGGGAAATGGACCGTGGAGAACAGCCGTCTCTCGACCCGGGTCGCCTATGCGCTGAACCCGGGCTGGGTCGGCGGCGACCAGGAGCGCGATTTGGAGATGACCGACGATGGCCATCTGATCCTGAAACTATCGCGCGCCTGGCCCGACGGCCGGGTTATGCATGGCTGGGTGAAATGGAGGCGCGCGGGGTAGCGGCCTGCGGCTAGCCGCGCGTCACTGGTTGTGGGCGCGGTGGATCAGGTCCTTCAGCAGGTCGAGATTCTCCACCTGCATCGGCGTTTCGCCTTCGTTGATCTGCCGGTCGATCTTCAGGACGGCGTTGTTGCAGGGCGTCCGGATGCCGTGTTCCTGGCCGCCGCGCGTGACTAGGCCGGTGATCAGGTCCATCTCGCTCTTGCGGCCCTTCTTGTGGTCGTGGATCGGCGCGGTGGTGCCGTGTTGGCCGATATGCCGCATCAGGGTCTGCATCGCGGTCAGCAGCGCCGCGTCGCCGCCGCCCGCGATCTCCTCCGCCGTCAGGCCGAACACCGGCTGCATCTCGTAGCCGAGCGCTTCGCCGACCGCCATGGACTCGCGCCCGAGCGCGACGCAGATGTCGAGCATGCCGGGCAGATCCTTGGCCTTCCAGTTGGTGATGCCGAACAGGCCGAACGGCCCCATCACCATGGTGTTGGTGATCAGCTTGGTCCATTTCGCGTCCTGGATCTTCTCGCTGATCTCGATCCTGGCGACATGGTCCATCACCGCCTTGATCTCCTTCAGCCGGGGCGTCACCGCCCCGTCCAACTCGCCGACCGCGAACCAGGTGCCGTCGCGCGACGTGTCCCGTTGCAGGATGCCCGGCTCGAAGATTTCCGCCGACAGTTCGACGACCGAGGCGACGGTGCGCTCCCGCCCGACGATGGCGGCGATGGCGTCGTCGTTCATGCCGTTCTGCAGGCCGACCAAGACGCCGTCGTCCTTCAGATAGGGCGCGATCAATTCGGTCAGCCAGCGTGTGTCGTAGGACTTCACCGCCAGGAATACCAGGTCGTAGGACGGTACCCGCGAGGCCAGTTCGTGCAGATGGATGGCGTCCAGCACCGCGTGCACCTCGCGGTCGGGCATGGTGACGGTCAGCCCCGTGCTGCGGACGGTTTCCACCTGTTCCGGCCATTGGTCGATGACGGTGACGTTCAGGCCGGCCTCGGTCAGGTCGGCGCTGACCGAGCCACCGATCGCCCCGCAGCCGACCACCGCGATCTTCTTGCCGAACAGGTCAGGCACGGCTTGGCGCTTCGCCGTGCTCTTTGACGTAGCGCTGTCGCTGCGAGATGAACAGCACGACGAACAGGATGAGCCCGGCGATATGGGTGATCGTATTCGGCCAGAACAGGCAGAAGGTCGCGACGCCCCACAGACACCGCTCCGGCCAGCCGATCCTGACGTAGAGGAACCCGACCATCATCGCCGCCATGCCCATGAACCCGATGAAGGCGGTGAGGAAGGTTTCGCCGAGATTGAACGGCTGATTCAGCAAGAGCAGCGGGCTGAAGGCGAACAGCATGGGAATCACATACATTCCCTTCGCGGTGCGGAAGGCGGCCCAGGCGGCCTTGTTCGGCTTGGCGTCGGCGATCCCGGCGGCGGTGTAGGCGGGTACGCAAACCGGCGGCGTGAAGCTGCTGTCCAGGCTGAACCAGAACACGATCAGATGCGCCGCCAACAGGCTCAGCGCGAACGGCTCGCCCAGTTCCAACAGGGCCGGAACCGCCATCACCGACAGCACGATATAGGCGGCGCTGGTCGGCAGCCCCATGCCGAGCACGAAGGAGGCGAGGCCCACCATGACGATGCCGAGGAACAGGTTGCCGAAGGACAGCGTGATGACCAGCGACGAAAACTTCAGCCCAAGGCCGGTCTGGTACAACACGCCCATGATGATGCCGACCGATCCGACCGCGGCCAGAATCGGCAGGGACCGCCGGGCACCAAGCTCCATCGCGTAGAAGACATTCCAGATGCCGTATTTGATCGCCCCGAAGATGTCGCCGGCGGACGGCTTGTTGTTCGGCGCGGTGGCGAACAGGTTGATCGTGCCTTTGATGAAGGCGATCACCACGACCGATGCGATGCCGACCAGACCCGCCTGCGGCACGGGACGTCCGGCCATGATCAGCGCCATGATGATCAGCGGCGGCAGCAGGTAGTACCAACCGTCCTTGAGGATCGGCCACACCGGCGGAAGCTGGTCCGCCGGCATGCCGCGGACGCCGCCCTTGCGCGCCTCCAGATGCACCATGGCGTAGACCGACGCGAAATACAGCACCGCCGGCAGGATCGAGACCTTGACGATCTCCCAATAGGAGATGCCGGTGAACTCGACGATCAGGAAGGCGGAGACGCCCATGATCGGCGGCATGATCTGTCCGCCCGTCGACGCGGCGGTTTCGATGCCGGCGGCCGTCTCGGGCTTGAAGCCGGTCCGTTTCATCAGCGGGATGGTGAAGGGGCCGGTGGTCGCGACATTCGCGTTGACGCTGCCGGTGATCGACCCGGTCATGCCGCTGGCGAAGATCGCCGCCTTGGCGGGGCCGCCGCGCAGCCGTCCGGCGGCGGCGATCGACAGTTTCACGTAGAAATCCGCCGCGCCCATGCGGTCCAGGAAGGAGCCGAACAGGACGAACAGGAAGATGAAGACGGAGAACACGCCGACGGGCAAAGTATAGAGGCCGTCGGTCGTCATGAATTGATGATCGATGATGCGTTCCCAGGTCGCGCCCTTGTGCGCCAGCGCGCCGGGAAAATAGGGGCCGAAATAGGTGTAGGCGACGAAGAAGGCGGAAATCGCGGGCAGGGCGTTGTTGATCGTCCGCCGCGACGCTTCCCAGGTCACCAACAAGGCGATGGTGCCGAAGATGAAGTCCTCGGTCCGGATCGGGTCGACCAGGAACAGCCGGCCGAGGAAGTAGTCGAGATTGAGGATCGGATAGGACAGGGCGGCGACGGTGGCGAAGAAGAGGATCACCGAGACCGCGAGCCGCCACCCTTTCTCGTGGCGATCCCGGAAGACGAGGAAGACGAGCGACATCCCGAACAGGTAGGTGACGGTGCGCTGGAAGGTCGATTCGTACCCGCCGGTGAAGGCGATATGGATGTGCCAGACCGCCATGCCGACGGCGATGATCGAAATCAGCCAATCGATCAGGTTCCGGTCTTCCGGCACCTGCATGTGGCTTTGCGTCTCGGCGTCCTTTTGCAGGGCCTTTGGCGCCGCGTTGCTCATGTCCGGTTCTCCCCTCGTCACGATAATCCCCGCGCGGCGCGAGCGGCCGCCACGCGGGGAATACCGATACCCTGAACGTCAATAACGCCTTACTTCATCACGCCTTGTTCTTTGTAGAACTTGATGGCGGCGGGATGGAACGGGACGCCGAGATCCTTGGAGGATTTCTCCAAGTTCCAACGCGTGAAGATCTTATGCACTTCATGCAGCGTTTCGCGCTTTTCCCAAGCGGTCTTCATGAAGGCGTAGACCAGCTTGTCCGGCGTCTTGTCGGTGCCGATCACGATGCCGCTGGTGCCGACCGACTTGACGTCGTTGGGCGCGCCCTTGTAGAGGCCGCCGGGAATGACGCAGTCGTTGAAGCCGGCCTTGATCAGCGCGCCGCGCACGCCGTCGCTCATTTGCAGGAATGTCAGGTCGCGCGCCAAATGCGCCTGGATGCCGGCCGCGTTCGGGATGCCGGAGTTGTGGTTGTAGAAATCGATGCTCCGCGAGCGGATTTGCCGGGAACTCGCGCCGACCCCGGCGTAGACCACCTTGAAGCCTCGGTCTTCGAGTTCCTTATAGCTCGTGCCCAGATGCTTCAGCATGACGCTCGACACGAACTCGGTGCTGGTGCCTTTTTTGCCCACGCTGATGCCCAGCGGTTCTTTCGAGGCGACGAGGTCGTCGATGGTCTTGATCCCGGCGTCGAACCGTTCCTTGGCCGCGTACTGGTGATAGCAGGACTCGTAGAAGGCGCCGATCATGCGCAGGTTCGGGAACTCTTTAGGCGCATAAGGAAACTCGCCCTTGATCGCGTTGTTGACCAGGTTGCCGAACGAGAAGCCGATATCCGCGCCGCCGGACCCGATCCGGGCGGGATTGGCCTTGCCGCCGCCGGGGACGACGCTGATCTTCTGGTCGTCGTTGTTTTGATTGAAGACTTCCGCCAGGCCCGCGCCCAGACGGCCGAACGTGCCGCCCAGCGAGCCGACGGCCATGGTGTATTGATCGGCGCTGAGGGCCGGTGTCGAAAGACCGACCGTGCCGAGGCCTCCCAAGGCCACGGCAAATACCGCGAGACGTTTCATCATTGTTTTCTCCCAATAGGTTTAAGCCGCAGATAGACCGCGAGTCAGTTAACGCCCATCATCGCGCAGAACTGGCGTGTCGGCAAAAATGCGCGCCATCGGTGCCTGCGCCATCCGGATTCTTGTCTTTCCGTACCGTAGCCGAAACAATCCGCAGCCGACAAATGGACCCGTATCGGCGGCGCGACCCGGCGGCGGCGTTTTGATGGCCGCGATGTTTAGTGGCAGATTGATAATTGTCTGTTCTGCCGTTTGCAGCGCGTGTGGCGGTGCAGCGTCGTTCCGAAACCGCAATGCTGGGGACAGTCCAAACGAGACTGGAAATCGACATATGAGTATTACGCTATTCGAAAACTTCCGCGCCCTGTTTTATGCCCCCTTTTACGCGGCATTCGGCATCTCGGCCTATGAGCGGGAAAATGTCGACGTGACGCTGACGCCCATGTCGGCCCCTGGCGACGGCAGCGGCGCCATTCTCGGCGGGGCGGAGGCGGTCACCTGGGGCGGCCCCATGCGGGTGATGCGGAACCATGACGAGGACCCGGCGAGCGATCTCGTCTCTTTTTGCGAAGTCGTGGGCAAGGATCCCTTTCAATTGGTCGGCCGGACCCCGAAGACGGATTTCGAGATTGCCGATCTCGTCGGCATCCGTTTCGCCAGTTTCCTGGAAGCGCCCACCCCATGGCTCTGCCTGCAGGAAGATTTGCGTCGGGAGAACATCGATCCGGACTCGATCGATCGAACCGGCGATCTTCCCGTCACGGAGATCATGGATCGGTTTCAGAAGGGCGAGTTCGATCTGGTGCAGGTGCCGGAGCCATACGCGCAAGCCCTCGTGGAGAGCGCCGGCGGGCACATATGGTACGAAACCGCCCACCGGGGCGCGTGTTGCTATACGACGTTCAGCGCCAATCGGAGTTTCATCGACGCGCATCAGGAGGAGGTGGCCGCGATGTACAGGGCGCAGGCGGCCACGTTGCGGTGGATACAGGAAGAGACGGCGGACGAGGTTGGCCGGGTCGTCGCCCCGTATTTTTCCGACGTTCCGGCCGGTCACCTCGCGCAATCGATCGAACGCTATCGAAAAGCCGGGCTGTGGAGCCGAAATCCGGCGATCAGCAAGACGGGGCTCGAACGGTTGCGGGCGGGCCTGCTCTCCGGCGGCTTCATCGCCCGCGCGATCCCGTATGAAGAAATGGTCGAAACCCGGTTCGATACGCCGGACTGAGGTTGGCGCGGTTCACACTCGTATTCTTTCCGCCGGATTGGGCGTCCGCGTCATCGCCGGAATTCGACGCGAAGCGGATGATCCTGCCGCAAATGGGCCTGGAGACGCTGGCAATGGCGGGCTTGTCATCGAGTTGTAACGCCTTGCGCCGATACTGGGACGAACGAAGGGGACGAATACGATGACGGTGCGGGTCGGTATTAACGGCTTCGGGCGCATGGGGCGGCTCGCCCTGCGCGCGGCGTGGGGATTCGATCCGGCCAACCCGGAAAGCCTGACGCGGCCCAGCGGCCTGTGGGGGAACGGGCACATCGAAATCGTCCATATCAACGAGGTGAAGGGCGACGCCGAGACTGCGGCGCACCTGCTGACCTTCGACAGCGTGCACGGCACCTGGCCAGTGCCGGTCGCGGCGGAGGAGGGCGCGGTCCGTATTGCGGACACCCGCATCACCGTCTCGCGGCACGATACGCCCGGCGCGGCGCCTTGGGCCGATCACGGTGTCGATCTGGTTCTGGAGTGCAGCGGGAGGTTCAAGACCCCCGAGGCGCTGCAGCCCTATTACGATGGCGGCGTCCGAAAGGTGATCGTCGCCGCGCCGGTGAAGGACCCGGCCGCCCTGAACATCGTCATGGGCGTGAACGATCACCTCTATGATCCGGCACAGCATGATCTGCTGACGGCCGCGTCCTGCACGACCAATTGCCTGGCCCCGGTGGTGAAGGTGATTCACGAAGGCCTGGGCATCCGGCATGGCGCGATCACGACGGTGCATGACGTGACCAATACGCAGACCGTGGTGGACGCACCGCACAAGGATTTGCGCCGCGCGCGCTCGGCCCTGATGTCATTGATCCCGACGACGACCGGATCGGCCACCGCCATCGGCCTGATCTATCCGGAACTGCAGGGTAAGTTGAATGGGATCGCCATCCGGGTGCCGCTGCTGAATGCGTCGGTGACCGATTGCGTGTTCGAGGTCGCGCGCGAGACCACCGTCGACGAGGTGAACGCGCTCTGCAAGGCGGCGGCGGACGGGCCGCTCGCCGGGGTTCTCGGCTATGAGGAGCGCCCGCTTGTCTCGGTCGATTTCGTCAACGATACGCGGTCGTCGATCGTCGATGCGCTCTCGACCATGGTGGTCGACGGGACGCAGGTGAAGCTGTTCGCTTGGTATGATAACGAATACGGCTATGTCTGCCGGATGACCGAGCTGGCGGACAAGGTGGCGGCGACAATGACGCACGGCGTCGAGGCGGCGGATTAAGGACGGACGTTAAGTTATGGTCGACATTCGAAATTACGCCATCGTCACGGCCTCCTACTGGGGGTTCACGCTGACCGACGGCGCGCTTCGGATGCTCGTTCTGCTGCATTTCCATACGCTGGGCTACACCCCGCTGGAACTGGCCTTGCTGTTCGTGCTGTACGAGTTCTTCGGCGTCGTGACGAACCTGCTCGGCGGTTGGATCGGTTCGCGAATCGGGTTGAAGGTCACGCTGTATGCCGGAATCGCGCTGCAGATCGTCGCGCTCTATATGCTGTCGCTGCTCGACCCGGCGTGGGAGCGTGCGGCGTCGGTCGCCTATGTGGTCGCAGCGCAAGGCCTGTCGGGCATCGCCAAGGACCTGACCAAGATGAGTTCCAAAAGCGCGATCAAGCTGGTCGTGCCGGAAGGGTCGCATTCGGCGCTGTTCAAATGGGTCGCGGTGTTGACCGGGTCGAAGAATGCGCTCAAGGGCGCGGGGTTCTTCCTCGGCGGCGTTCTGCTGGCGGCGCTCGGGTTCGAGGCGGCGCTCTGGGCCATGGCCGCCGGGCTCGCGGTCATCCTGGCTGCGGCCATCGCCTTTCTGCCGGGCGAGCTCGGCAAGGCCAAGGCCAAGGTGAAGTTCACCCGGATCCTCTCCAAGAGCCGGGCGATCAACCTGCTGTCCGCCGCCCGCTTCTTTCTGTTTGGGGCGCGCGACGTGTGGTTCGTCGTCGGCGTGCCGATCTTCCTCTACGACGTGCTGGGCTGGAGCTTCACGCAGGTCGGCGGTTTCCTGGCCGCCTGGGTGATCGGCTACGGCGTCGCGCAAGCGGCGGCCCCCGGTGTCGTCAAACGTTCGGCGGACGGCCGGTCGTCGGAAACGCGGGCGGCCCAGATTTTCGCTTTCCTGCTGACCGCCGTGCCGGTCGGCATCGCGCTGGCGATCGAGGCGGGCGTCGATCCACCGGTCACCATCGTTGCCGGGCTCGCCGCGTTCGGGATCGTCTTCGCGATCAACTCTTCGGTGCACTCGTATCTGATTCTCGCCTTCACCGACGCGGACAAGGTCGCGTTGAACGTTGGATTCTACTACATGGCCAATGCCGGCGGACGCCTTGTCGGCAGCCTGTTGTCCGGCCTGTCCTATCAGCTCTGGGGCATCACCGGGTGTTTGCTGACGGCCGCGGCGCTGATGCTGCTGGCCGGCGTGATGATGGTCTTCCTGTCCGGAGAGCAGCGCCGCTTGGCTTTGGAGACGGAAAGGGCGTAGCAGCCGCGGCTCGCGGAGCCTTGATCGGCATGCCCGCGATTTCCGTGTACTCTTCACCGACAATCGTGACGGCGCTTGATGCAGTCTCAATGCAATCGAGATTGGTGTTGAGGTGATGCCGAATCACGCTGCGCGGATACCGCCATGACCGAGTCCCCTCCCGAAACCGCCGTTCAGACACTGCCGGTTCTGAGTTCCATCAAGGAAACCCTCACCGCGGTTTTCGGATACCCGGCGTTGTTCCTCAAAGCCGTCGCATTGCCGCTTCTGTTGAGCTTTGTGTTGGGGTTGTTCTGGGATCTGCTGTCGGGCCTTGAATCGGTCATCCTCGACCTATCGGCGTTCTACATAGACCTTATTCCCTATGCGGTTTTCGGCGTGGCGTGGCACCGGCTGACCCTTCTCGGTCCGGACGCGGGGCGTCCGTCCGTGTTGCCGCAGCCGAATCGTCGGCACGTCATCTTTTTCCTGTCCGCTGCGATCGTCACGTCGATTTATCACCTACCGCTCCGAGCGACTGAAATCGCTGTCGAGCGGGGGATGACCTTGCATCCGCCCGACGCCGATGCGGTCCTGTCGGTCGGGGTCGTACTCATTGTTTTGGTTTTCTACGTGGGTATTCCTTATCTGATGTTCCGGTTCAGTTTCGTCTTTCCCGCCGCCGCCGTGGACGAGCGATACCGGCTCAGGCATTCCTGGCGTCATACCCGGCACCAGGGTTTTCGCTTGCTGTTGTTGGGAGGCGCTGTCGGGGCGCCGGCCTATGTGTTGGGGTTGCTGATTTCCGTTCAGTTGGATGCCTTCTTCGGGCTCTACGATCCGACCAGAGGCCTGTCTTTCGAGACGATAGACGGCGTGATCTTCGCGATCGCCGCATACGGTCTGTTGCCGGCGTTGAGCTATGTCCCCGTCGCCCTCGTCGTCGCGTCCATCTCGCTGGCCTTCCGAACGCTCACGGGCTGGGTGCCGGCGACGCCGAGGCGGATACCGCTTCGCTAACGTCCCGTGTTTATGTATCTCAGCGATAATTTTTGAATAGCAGGATCAAATTAGACTAGAATTTTGGCTCATCTAGATGTTCGTTTGGAACCTCCATGAGCGATGATTCGGTTTCGGCGTCTAGCGGGCGTTTGCCGCTTTTGGCCGTGATTCGGGAAACCTATGTGTATTGCGATGGTAATCCCCTGACAGTTTGGTCCGTCGGCGCGCGACCGCGAGAGTCGGGCGCGCCGGCGGTGGCCACGCCGCTCCTGGAAGGCGTTA
>JANQKC010000034.1 GCA_028281325.1 Alphaproteobacteria bacterium | reverse complement strand
GAAATCGGGCGAATCCTAAACACCGTTACACCGCAAGAATGCTCAAACTACTTCCGGAACGCCGGATATGATCAAAACTAAATTCATAACGATCTAGCGGGCGGCTTGCCGGCGCTCCGCCACGACCGCCAGGATCGCGTCGGCGGCGCGGCGGCTCGGCGGAACACGACCGCCGCCAAGCTGCTGCAACGCCTCGTCGACCGCCGCGATCTGCTCCTGCCCGGACGAACCGAGAAGCTTCTCCACCTCTTCCGCCAGTATCGCGGCCGTGCACTGAAACTGCAGCCGTTCCGGCACGACTTCGCGGTCGAGGATGAGGTTTATCAGATTCACGTATCTCACATTGAGCAACGGGCGCAGGATCGCCGCCGTGATCATCGAAATGCGGTACGCGACAACCGCCGGCAGCCGGGCCAAGGCCACTTCCAACGCGACGGTGCCCGATGCGGCGATGGCCGCGTTGCTGGCCGCCATGGCGGCGTATTTCTCGGCGCTGTCCTGCACGACGGTCACCGGCGCCGCCCAATCCGCCGTGAGGCCCTGAACCAGACCGGAAACGCCGGGCACGGTCGGCGTCACCACGCGCAACGACGGATGCCTCCGGGACAACAACTCGACCGCGCCGGCGAACGGTTTCGCATGGCGCGTCACCTCGCCCCGCCGGCTGCCCAGCAGGACGCAGACCACCGTATCGTCGTCGGCGATGCCGTGACGGGCGCGAAACGCCGCCCCGTCGCCATCGCTCGCCTGGTACTCGACGACCGGATGCCCCACGAAGCGGCACGGCATGCCGGCTTTCTCGAAAAACGGCGGTTCGAAGGGCAGCAGCGCCAACATCATGTCGAAATGGCGCTTGATCTTCTTCACCCGCCAGGGGCGCCACGCCCAAACGGTGGGCGCGACATAATGCACTTTCGGGGCGGTCGATCGCCGGACGCGTTTGATCACCGCATAGGCGAAGCTCGGTGAATCGATCGTCACGACCACATCAGGCTCCATCGAATCGATCGCCGCGGCCGTCTGGCGGATTCGCGTCAACAGGCGGGGAATATGCGGCACCACCTCCATCAAGCCCATGAGCGACAGTTCCTCCATCGGGAACAAGCTGCCGAGCCCCTGAGCCTCCATCGCCTCGCCGCCGACCCCGGCGAAGCGCACACGGTCCTCCGTCGCCTCCCGCAGCGCCGCCATGAGTTTGCCGCCGATTTGATCGCCCGATGGTTCGCCGGCAACGATGAAGACGCGCAGGAAACCGTCGGTCATTCGACGCTAACCGCGACCAGGAAAAGCCCATGCTCGTCGGCGAGGTCGACCGTCCGCTGCCGGTCCAGTACCAGCGTCGCGTTCGCTTCGATCGCGATACCGCGAAGACCGGCGGCGACCGCGGCGGATACGGTATCCGGGCCGATCGTGGGCATATCCGCCCGGCGCTCCTGTCCCCGTTTGGAGAGTTTTATCAAAACGCCGCCATCGCCCTCGCGCCGAAGCGGCCCGCATCGCGCCAACAGCGCGTCGGTCCCTTCGATCGCCTCGACGCCGAGCACCAATCCTTGTTGCACGACGACCGCTTGGCCGACGTCGACTGCGCTGAGGCTGCGCAACACGTCCCGGCCGCGGTCGATGTCGGCCTGCGCTCCCGTATCCGGGGCGTGCCGGCCCAGTTGGCCCGCTTCGGGCGTTAGATCCTTCAGCACGGTGTCCGGCCCTATGACGCGAAACCCTTCGGCTTCGAATTCGGCGATGATGAGACGCAGAATACCGTCATCGCCGAGGCTTTTGCGACCCAACCGCATGATGAACTGCAAGGTCCGCCAATCGGGGCGGAGGCTCGACAGCGAAGGCCGCTCGATACCGCCGGCCAAGACCACGTCCCGGACCTTCAGCGCGCGACCGATCTCTATGGCCTTCCCGGCGGCGCCCAGGCGCAACCAATCGTGCGGCACGCCGTCGACCACCTCCGGATCCGCATGTCCCTCCAACGCGATGACATGGCATTCCCGGCCGGATTCGCGGCATGCTTCGATCAACATGCGCGGCAGGTCGCCGCTCCCTGCGATAATCCCAAGCTTATCCGCCATTGCCGTTTTTCGGCTGCGTCAAGCCGCGCGAGGAGTCGGATCGGATGAAACGGACGATATCCATGATCTCCGCATCCGAACTATGGCGCGCCGCCACGTCGTCCAGTCGCTCCAACACCGTCCCGCCCTCGACATCGCTGAACAGGAATTTGTAGACCGATCGCAGATTATGGACCTGTTCCCGCGTGAACCCGCGGCGTTTGAGTCCGATGATGTTCAACCCGGACAGGCGGCCGCGCTCGCCCATGACCGAGCCATATGGGATAACGTCGTTCTCCACGCCCGTCATGCCACCGATCATGGCGTGTTCGCCGATGCGCGCGAACTGATGAATGGCCGAGTTGCCGCCGACGATGACGTAATCGCCGATCACCACGTGCCCGGCGAGCGTCGCGTTGTTCGCCATGATGACGTGGTTTCCGACCTGACAATCGTGCGCCACATGCGATCCCACCATGAATAGACAATGATCGCCGACCGACGTGACCATACCACCGCCCTCGGTCCCGGGATTCATGGTGACATACTCCCGAATCCGGCAATGGCTCCCGATTACGAGGGTCGACGGTTCGCCGTCATACTTCAGATCCTGCGGCGGCTGCCCGATCGACACGAACGGATAGATTTCGGCGTGATCGCCGATCGTGGTCCGCCCCGCCAACACAGCATGCGACTTTACCGTCGACCCGTCGCCAAGCGTCACGGCCTTGCCGATACAGCAATACGGCCCGATGTCGACATTCTCTCCCAGCGCCGCGCCAGGCTCGACAATCGCCGTCGGATGGATCGTCGTAGCCATTCAGACCTTTTCCACTAGCATGGCCGAATACGTCGCCTCCGCGACGATGCGTTGATCGACCTTGGCCTTTCCTTCGAATTTCCAGACGTTGCCGCGGTTGCGAATCTTTTTCACTTCGATCCGCAATATGTCGCCCGGCACCACCGGACGGCGGAACCTCGCCTCGCTGATGGACATGAAGTAGACCAGCTTGCCCTCCGGATCGAGCTTACCCGATTCAAGGACCAAAACCGCGGCGGTCTGCGCCATCGCCTCGATCATCAGGACTCCGGGCATGATGGGTTTTCCGGGGAAATGCCCCTGAAAATGCGGTTCGTTCACCGTGACGCATTTGATGCCGGTCGCGCTTTCGTTCGCGACCATCTCGACGATGCGGTCAATCATCAGAAAAGGATAACGATGCGGCAGCGCCGCCATGATCTTATCGATATCAACGTCCGGCAATTGCTCGCCCGTAGCCGCTGCCGCGCCTGGCACGCTGTCGTCCATCCTTTCCTCCCGACTTAACCCTCTACTGCGCCTTTATATCCGCCGTTCCTGCCCGGCAATCAAGCGATGCAGCGGCGGGCCAATCTATTTCTGACCCTCCGCGTCGGTCAACTCGACCGTTGGAAGTCTAGCATTCAATCGCCGCAAGGCCTCGTCGGTAATAACGATCCTGTTTTCGGCGAACAGGACAAGGCCCCGCCCCCGGCCCGCGTTCAGAATGAGGTTGATCCCGCGTTCTTCGGCCAATTCCTTCAAAATCGCAATAAGCGCGATATCGATCTGGCCCATGCCGTCATTGAACATGGCGTCCAGTTCCCGCTTGCGGCTTTGCACGATCCCTTGCAGTTCGCCGACGCGTTTCCGCATCGCCTGGCGCTTCGCGCTGAACTCCGCCTCGGTCAACCCCGGCTCCCGCGTCGACAACGCCGCCCGGGCGGCTTCAAGTTCCTCGCGGATCGACTGGATTTCGGTCTGCAGTTTGGTTCGCCGCGTGTCCATCTGTTCGCGGACGCTGCGGCCAGCGGTGGATTCTTTGACAACCCGTTGAAAATCGATCACGCCAACCACCGCCTGCGGCAGCGCGGCGTCGGGCTTGTTCTCATCGGCGGCCTGTTGCGCGGAAACGTCGGTCATCGGCCCAATCGCCCATAGCAGGGCCATCGCCGCGAAAAGTGCCGTGAAGCGCGAGCCGGCTCTCATGGCACTAGAACCGGGCGCCGAAGCTGAAGCTGAGGAGTTGGGTCTTATCGAAATCCGATTTCAGGAACGGATAGGCAATGTCAAGGCGCACCGGTCCGAGCGGCGATCTCCAGGCAATGCCGAAGCCGGTGGATAGCCGGACTTCCTTGCTGTCCTCGATCAAGTCGGAAGAGCCATCCGCCCCGAAGGCGGTGCCGACATCGGTGAAGAGGGCCCCGCGAACGCCGAATTCCTCCGGCAGGCCGACCGGGAAGGTGATTTCCGCGGAGCCGATCGCATAGGTATCCGCGCCGAGCGAGTCGTCGGTGATCCGGTCCCTCGGACCGATTCCCCCCACCTCGAAGCCGCGCATCCGGTCGTTGCCGAGGAAGAACCGGTCGGTAATGCGTGTCGTTTGGCCCAAACCTTCGACATGCCCGACATCGGCGCTCAGAACGCCGATCCATTTCTTGGTCACCGGAATGTAGTATTGCGACCGGAGCGTCGCCGCCACATTCCGAACGTCGCCGCCCAAACCGGCAACGTCGGTCGCAAACCGCGAGACGAAACCCTTGGTCGGGGATAGGCGGCTATCGCGCGTATCGTAGGTGATCGTCTGGCCGACCGACGATTTGAAGACCGCTTCTTCCTGATCCTTGATGATCTGCGACGCATCGTCGTCGACGTTGTTGATATCGATGAATTCCAAGGCGTAGCGCAGCCCCTGCGACCAGTTTTCGCTGATCTCGTAGGCGAAACGCGCGCGGCCGCCGGTCTTATCTTCGCGGAATGAACTCTCGTCGTCCCGGCTCGACCGGATGTTGAAGAGATCGAAACCCGCCGACAGGTTTCGATCCAGAAAATACGGTTCAGTGAACCCGACATCGAATTGCTGTGTCCGCTGGGACAGGCGAACACTGAACTTCAAGTCCTGGCCGCGACCGAGCAGATTCCGTTCGCGAATGCCGACTTCGCCGACGACGCCGTCCTGGGTCGAAAATCCTGCGCCCAAACTCAGTTCGCCGGTCGGCTGCTCCTCGACATCCACTTGAATGATCGTGCGATCCGAACTGGCGCCGCGGACCTTGTTCACGTCGACCTTGGAGAAATACCCGAGATTTCTTATCCGCTGCTGCGAGCGCCGCATCTTGGCGGCGTTGAAGGCGTCGCCCTCGACAAGACGGAACTCGCGCCGAATCACCCGGTCCAGCGTTCGCGTATTGCCGCGAATGTCGATCCGCTCGACGAAGACACGCGGTCCTTCCAAGACCTCGAAGGTCACGTCAATGGTGAGGTTGTCGCGATCCCGCCGCACCCGGGGCCGCACTTCCACGAAGGCATACCCGAAATTGCCGGCCACGTTCGTGATTTCCAAGACCGTGTCATCGACCTGCTGCGAGCTGTACCAGTCACCGGCCTTGAACTTGATGAGCGGACGCAGATCTTCCGGTTTGATGTCCTTGATCTTGGAGGTCACATCGACCTCGCCGAATTTGTATCGATTGCCCTCTTCCACCGTGAAGGTGACGAAGAAATCGCTTCGGTCCGGCGCAAGTTCCGCAACCGCCGAAACCACACGGAAATCCGCGTATCCGTTCTCGAGATAGTAGCGCCGCAATAACTCGCGGTCGAAGGTCAGCCGGTCCGGATCGTATTTATCCGCCGTCGTCAGGATGCGCCACCAGCGGCTCTCCTTCGTCAGGATAATCTCGCGCAGATCGCTGTCGGAAAAAACACGGTTGCCGACGAACGAAATCTTCCGGATGCCGGATTCGGGGCCTTCCTGGATTTCAAAAACGAGATTGACGCGGTTCTGTGCGAGTTGGATGACCTTCGGCTCGACGACCGCGGCGAAATAGCCGCTTCGACGGTACAGGTCGATGATCCGCTTGACGTCTTGCTGAACTTTCGTGCGCGTAAACACCACGCGCGGCCGAAGCTGCACTTCCGGCGACAACTGCTCGTCGTCGAGTTCATCATTCCCTTCGAACGCGATGCGGTTGATGATCGGATTCTCGACGACCCGAACGACCAGACGGTCCCCTTCGCGACTGATCGTGACATCGGCGAACAATCCCGTGGCGTACAATGCCTTGAGCGATCCGTTGACCTTGCCGCTGTCAAAGAGGTCGCCTTCCTTGAGCGTCATGTAGGTGCGAACGGTGTTCGGGTCGATACGCTGCGTGCCCTCGACCGCAACCTCGGAAATCGTTCCGGCGGACGGGGAGACTTGTGGTACGCCGACCGACGGCGGTTGCGGCGTCGGCTGAATGCTTCCCGGCGCGCCGGTGACCGGCGCCGGCGGAACGATCGTCGGGACGCCGCTGCCCTGGGCAAGCGCCGGGCCGCGCATCAAGGCAACGCATAGAAACACGCCGCAAATAACGGCGATCCTGAGCCCGCTCACCAACTAAGTAACGCTCCCTGTATTGACCTGGTCAGGTCAAAAAATCAGGTCATCAAATTCTTAACGAATTCGAATACTGGAAGATTAACCAGATCATTTATGGTGACGAATAGCATAAGGCCCAGGACCAAGACCAGCCCAATCCGAAAACCGTATTCTTGCGCCCGTTCGCCGAGCGGCTTTCCGCGGACCGCTTCGATGGCGTAAAACATCAAATGACCGCCATCGAGCATCGGGATAGGAAAGAGATTGATGAGCCCGAGATTGATCGACAGGAGCGCCATAAGCGAGATGAAGGGAATGATTCCATGGCGAACCGTATCACCGGAAATCTGCCCGATCCGGACCGGTCCGCCCAGTTCCCGAAGATCGCGCTTGCCGGTGATGATTTGGCCGACCGCCGTTAAGGTATCAACGGTAAGCTCGATCGATTCCTTCCCCGCCTCCCAAACCGCTTCGAACGGCCCCCGCTCTACAAGTTGCATTCCCGTGCCGGTGACGCCGAGCAACCCAATTTTATGTGTATTGCCCGACACATCCTTCGTTTCGCTTTCCTTCGGCGTCGCCGTCAGTTTCACTTCCTGACCGTCGCGCAGCACGACGATTTCCATCGGAACGCCCGGCCGAAGCGACACAACGCGTTGAACATCCCGGAAGCGCTCGACCTCCCGTCCGTTGACCATCAGGAACTCGTCGCCGATCTGGATGCCCGCCTCGGCGGCGGCGCTGCCGCTGTTGACGCTAACAACCGTCGCCGGAGTCTGCGGCTGTCCCAGCGTCATGAACAGGGTCGCCAGCACGATGATCGCGAAAATGTAATTGGCCGCCGGTCCCGCGAAGACGATCGCCGCGCGCTGCGCCAATGATTTATGCGGGAACGAAACCGCTTCCTCCTCGGCGGACATCGCGTGGCCGCTGTCGCCGCCGCCGCTGTATTCGCCCTCGCCGAACATCTTGACGTAGCCGCCGAGCGGCACCGCGCTGATTTTCCATCGCGTGTTGGCTTTATCGGTCCAGCCGAAGATCTCGGGCCCGAAGCCGATCGAGAACACCTCGACCCGGACGCCGCAGCGCCGCGCCACCCAGTAATGGCCGTATTCGTGAACGAAGACCAATATCGTCAACAAGACGAGAAAGGCGGGAATGTAGATCAGAAAAAAATCCATGGCCCTACTGTGTTGGTTGGCGACCCGAAAGCCGGCTATGCGCGGGCGGCAACGATGTTCATTGCCGTCCGACGCGCGATCTCGTCGGTGCCGTGAACGTCTTCCAGCGACCCGAGAGCCCCGTTCGGGGTTTGCTCCAGGGTTTCTTCAACAACCGCAGCAATGTCGAGAAATCCGATCCCACCGGAGAGAAAGCTCGCCACAGCCACTTCGTTCGCAGCGTTCAATATAGTTGGCGCCTTTCCACCGATCTTCAAGGCCTCGCGGGCAAGCCGCAGGGCCGGGAATCGTTCAGAATCAGGTGGTTCGAACGTGAGAGTCGAAACCGTCGCAAGGTCCAACCGTTCCGACGGCGTCGTCATCCGGCCAGGCCAGGCCAGGGTATAGGCGATCGGCGTCCGCATGTCGGGGGTGCCCAGCTGGGCGAGCACCGAGCCGTCCATATACGTCACCATGCTGTGGATCACGGACTGCGGATGGACCAGGACCTCGATATTCTCCTCGGACATGCCGAACAGGTAATGCGCTTCGATGACCTCCAGCCCTTTATTCATCATCGTCGCGGAATCGACCGAAATCTTGGCGCCCATATCCCAGTTGGGATGCGCGACGGCCTCGGACGGGCTCGCCTGCCCCATCCGCGAGATGTCCCACTCCCGGAACGGCCCGCCCGAGGCGGTCAGAACGAGTTTCTCGATCCCGCCGCGCCGCTCGAAGTCGAAGACTTGGAAAATCGCGTTATGTTCGGAATCGACGGGCAGCAGCGTCGCGCCGCGGCGCTCGATCTCCTGCATCATCAATTCGCCGGCGCAGACGAGACATTCCTTGTTCGCGAAGGCGACCACCGCCCCGCGACGCACGGCGGCCAGCGTCGGCTTAAGTCCGGCGAACCCGACAATCGCGGCCATGACCCAATCGGCCGGCCGTTCCGCCGCCGCCACGATCGCATCGTACCCGGCGGCGATCTCAATCGATTCACCGGACAGAGCGTTTTTCAGGTCGGCATACTTATCTTCGTCGCCAATCGCGACGAAACGCGGTTGCAACGCGCGGGCCTGTTCGGCCAGCGTCTCGACATTCGTATTTGCGGTCAACGCTTCGACCGTGTACCGCGCCGGCTCGCGCGCGATCAGATCGATCGTCTGGCATCCGACCGACCCCGTGGACCCGAGGATCGTGACGCTTCGCGTGCCGGTATCGGTCATCGCGGCGGACTGTCCGCTGACTACTGCCATGTTATCGGGCTCTCCCCCACCGACACCGTGATGAGCGCTGCGGCCGGCATTACCGTTAAGTAGCCGTCGAAGCGATCCAGGAAGCCGCCATGCCCCGGTATCAAATGACTGGCGTCTTTGACGTCAAAGTGGCGCTTCAGTTTTGATTCGATCAAGTCGCCAAATTGCGCAACAACCGCCAATAGCATGCTTACGCCTACGAGTAGAAGCGTCCCGCCATCGGCAACCGTGTTTCCCATAGCCCAGCCGGCCGCGCCCGCGCAAGCCATTCCGCCCAAAAGACCACTCCACGTCTTATTGGGACTGACGGACGGGGCCAGTTTCGGCCCGCCGACAGCACGCCCCGTGAAGTAAGCCCCGACATCCGTCGCGACGACGACGGCGACCAGCCACAGCACCGTCCAGAGCCCCGTCGAATCGTCGCCGCGCAGCCATCCGGACGACACGATGCCGAAAACCACATACGGCAAGCCTGCAATCAGAATCCACCGGTTGGGCGCGCGTTTCGCCATTGCCAGGATCAACACCACTGCCGATCCCACCGCGACCGCCCCGGCAACCGCCGGAAATCCGTAAATCTGGAGGCCCATCGGCGCGGCAACCGCCGCTGCGACCATCGTTCCTTGGATCGCGCGGTTATCCGCGCCGCACACCCCGGCCCATTCCCAGCACATTGCGGCGCTGATCACCGCCAACAGGACGGCGAAAGCCCAGCCGCCATACCAAACGACCGCAATGCAAATCGGCAGAATGACCGCCGCCGAAACGAAGCGCTGCAACAGATTGTTGGATTTAGGAGGAGCCAACGGTCGCGCCGTATCGTCGATCGCGACGCTGGAATTCCTCAACGGCTTCCGCGAGGCATCGCTCGTCGAAGTCGGGCCACAAGGTATCCAGAAAGACGAACTCGGTGTAGGCAAGCTGCCAGATCAGGAAGTTACTGATGCGCTGTTCCCCGCTGGTCCGGATCAACAAATCCGGATCGGGAATGCCCGCTGTCGCCAAGGCCCGATCGATCGACTTTTCTTCGATATCCTCCGGGGCAAGACGTCCGGCCGCGACTTCCCGCGCCAAGGACTGCATCGCCTGGGTGATGTCCTGCCGGCCGCCATAGCTCAACGCGAGGATGGCGGTAAGCCCGGTATTGTTCGCCGTGGTGTTTTCCGAATGCTCGATCAACTTGACGATATCGTCCGGCAGCTTCCGGCGGTCGCCGATGATCTTAACCCGTACGTTGTTCTTGTGAAGCTCGGCGGTCTCAGCCCGGAGATACAGGCGCAGCAACCCCATAAGGTCTTGAATTTCCGTGTCGGGCCGGCTCCAATTCTCGGACGAGAAGCCGAACAGCGTTAGATAGGAAATCCCCCCCTGGGCCGCGGCGCGCACGGCTTTGCGGACGGATTCGGCCCCCTGTTTGTGCCCGGCCGTCCGTGGCAGGTTGCGCTGCTTCGCCCAACGACCGTTACCGTCCATGATGATCGCCACATGGACGGGCGGCGCCGGGGTGTCGGATGTGGAGAGAAGCGGATCCATCGACTAGACCTGCATGATCTCCTTTTCCTTGCCCTCCAACGACCCATCGATCTCTTTGATGTGGCCATCGGTGGCTTCCTGAATCTCGGCGGCAAGATCGCGATGCTGATCCTTGGAGATATCGCCGTCTTTTTCCATTTTCTTCAACTGGTCCATGCCGTCGCGGCGCACGTTGCGCACCGCCACGCGGGCCTGTTCGGCGTATTTCGCGGCGACCTTCTTCAGCTCGATGCGCCGTTCCTCGCTGAGATCGGGGATCGGCACACGCACGAGGTTTCCGTCGGTCTGCGGGTTGAGTCCCAGATCGGAGTCCCGGATCGCCTTTTCGACGGACTTGACCATGCCTTGATCCCAAACCTGAACGGTCAACAAACGGGGTTCCGGCGCCGCGATGTTGCCGACCTGATTCATCGGCATCTGGCTGCCGTAGGCCTCGACCGTGATGGGCTCCAACAGACTTGTCGACGCCCGGCCGGTCCTGAGCCCGCCGAATTCCCGTCCCAGCGCCTGAATCGCCCCATCCATGCGGCGCTGCAAGTCAGCCATATCGAAATCAGCCATGACTTACGCTCCCTTGCCGATAATTGTGTAGGTCCCCTCGCCTTTTATCACATTTGCGAAGGCCCCAGAATCGCGAATTGAAAACACGATGATCGGGATGTCATTCTCGCGCGCCAGCGATATTGCGGACGCGTCCATCACCTTCAGGTCGCGCGACAGCACTTCGAGATAGGAAAGCGTATCGTAACGTTCCGCATTCGAATCCTTCATCGGGTCCGCGCTATAGACGCCGTCGACCTTGGTCGCCTTCAGCAACGCGTCGCATCCCATCTCCGACGCGCGCAACGCGGCCGCCGTGTCCGTCGTGAAGAACGGGTTCCCGGTCCCGGCGGCGAAGATTACGATCCGCCCCTTCTCCATATGCCGAACGGCGCGGCGCCGGATATACGGCTCGCAGATCGATTGCATCGGAATGGCCGAAAGCACCCGCGTCTGCGCGCCGACGCTTTCCAACGCGCTCTGCATCGCCAGCGCGTTCATGACCGTGGCCAGCATGCCCATATAGTCGGCGGTGGCGCGCTCCATGCCGTTGGCCGCGCCGGAAACACCGCGGAAGATGTTGCCGCCGCCGATAACGAGGCAGATTTCGGCGCCGAGATCGGCAACGACCTTCACCTCTTCCGCGACGCGGGCCACCATTTCGGGGTCGAGACCGTATTCCCGATCCCCCATCAACGCTTCGCCGGACAGTTTTAAGAGGACGCGGGCATAGGACGGCGCGGATGCTTCGTTCGATTTTGCCAATTTCGTGCCCGAAGCCATCGCGCAGACTTTCTCTTTGTTCCTATTCAGCCACCCGGCAACCTAGTCAGAATCGTCGTCCTTCTAGTCACCGGTCAGCGAAGCGACCTCCGCCGCGAAATCGGCCTCGTCCTTATCGATCCCTTCGCCCAACTCATAGCGGAGGAAGCCGGTAATCTTAATCGGCGATCCGGCGTCCTTGGACGCATTCTCGACCACCTTCGCGATCTTGGTTTCGTTATCGATCACAAAGGTCTGCTCCAGGAGAACGACTTCCTGATAATATTTGCGCAGCCGGCCTTCAACCATCTTCTCGACGATTTCCGGCGGCTTGCCCGAACCGGCGGCCTGCTCGGCCAAAACTTTCCGTTCCCGTTCCACGGCTTCCTGGGAAACGCCGTCGGTGGACAACCACTCGGGACGGGCGGCCGCGATATGCATGGCCAACTGCTTGCCGAGCGGTTCCAACACGGCGGAATCCGCGTTCGATTCGAGGGCGACCAGCACCCCGATCTTGCCCATACCTGGTTTCAACGCCCCGTGCATGTAGGACGCCACGATCCCCGGGCTGACCGCAAGATAGCCGCTGCGGCGCAGCGCCATATTCTCGCCGATGGTCGCGATGTTATGGGTCAGTTCTTCTTCGACATTACGCCCCGTGCCGGGGTAGTCGGCCGTCCTGATCGCGCCTTCGTCGCCCTTGGTCTCGACCGCGATCTTGGCCACCTGCTCGACGAAGTCCTGGAACGACTCGTTCCGCGAGACGAAATCGGTTTCTGCGTTCACCTCGACGACCGCGCCGCTGCCACCCGTCGCCGAGACCGCCACCAGGCCTTCCGACGCGACACGGCCGGATTTCTTGGCGGCCGCCGCCAACCCATTCTTGCGCAGCCAATCGACCGCATCGTCCATGCTGCCGTCGACTTCGGCGAGCGCCTTCTTGCAGTCCATCATTCCGGCGCCGGTCTTGTCGCGCAGCTCCTTGACGAGCGCAGCGGTAATCTGAGTCATGATCGATCCTCTTCCTTGATCGGGTTCCGCCGTCGTCAGGCGGATTTCTTGTCTTCTACAGCCGGCTCTTCCGCCTTCGGCTCGGCCGACGTTTCCGCCGCGGGCGCGGCCTCGGCCGGTTTCTCCTCCGCCGGTGCTTCGGCCGGGGCCTCAGCGGGCGTTTCCGCTGCCGGTGCTTCCGCCGCTGCGGCCGCTTCAGGCGCCACCGCGGCGATATCGTTCGGCGCTTCGGCTTCGGTTCCGATGAATTCCTTCTGCAAGCCGTCGATCACCGCGCCCGAAACCAGGTCGCAATACAGATTGATCGCGCGCATCGCATCGTCATTGCCCGGGATCGGGTGGGTCACGCCTTCCGGGTCGCAATTGCTGTCGACCACGGCGATCACCGGAATGTTCAGCTTGGTCGCCTCGTGGATCGCGATCGACTCCTTATTGGTGTCGATGACGAACAGGATATCCGGCAACCCGGCCATTTCCTTGATGCCGCCCAGCGACCGGTCCAGCTTGTCACGCTCGCGTTGCAGCCCGAGCAGTTCTTTCTTGGTCAAGCCGACCGTCTCTTGCGAAAGTTGATCTTCCAAGACTTTCAGCCGCTTGATCGAATTGGAAATGGTCTTCCAATTCGTCAGCATGCCGCCGAGCCAGCGATGGTTTACATAGTACTGACCGCAACGCGCCGCGGATTCGGCCAACACGTCGGCCGCCTGGCGCTTGGTGCCGACGAACAGGATGCGCCCGCCGCCCGCGGCCACATCGCGCACCGCTTCCAAGGCCCGGTGCAGCAACGGCACCGTCTGTTCCAGATCGATGATGTGAACGTTGTTCCGTTCGCCGAATATGTACGGTCGCATCTTCGGATTCCAACGGCGGGTGGTATGTCCGAAATGGACGCCGGCTTCCAAGAGCTGGCGCATCGTGAAGGATGGCATCGCCATGTTCGTATCCTTTTCCGGTTGGTCCTCCGCGGGCTTCACCGGATTTTCCGGCACCGGAGCGAACGTCCCCCTGATCGGAGACCTCCGCACACCCGCGTGTGGGATTAAGTTGCGCCGGGGTATACCGCCAAGCGCTGTCCGTGACAAGGGTAAAGCCTCAGTTTTCCGGGATTTTCCGCGCTTTCGTCAGCGGCCGCACCAAAACGGCCGAGCGGACGCCGCAGCCCAGATGCGAATAAATTTATCAATTAATTTCAATATTTTATCTCATATTCTTCTTGATTTGCAGGCCAAACCGTTGCCGAAACCGCGGATTTCGGCCGCTTCAGGGCCTCAAATATCGTGCACGTCGACCACGCCGGAGATGGATTTGACCGCATTTCGCATGGCGGGCGTGATGCGATACCTCGTATCCAGCAGCATCTCGATCTCCTGGTCGTCGGTATCTAGAACCAAAGTCACCTGCCCCTTGCCCTTCGTGCCATGGTCCTTGAAGACCCCGGCCAGCGCCTCGACCGGGTCCATCTCGCGCAGGAAGATGCGCAACCCCGCCGCCGCGTTAGCCGCCGCCTCGTCCAACGGTTCGATGTTCATGGCCGTAACGCGGAAATTGTCTTCGTGCTTCTGGATGCCCGCCGTCACCAACAGCGGCACGCCACCTTCCAGCAAATCCCGGCTCGCCGCCAGAAGCTCCGAAAACACCGTGATCTCGTAGGCGCCGGTCGCGTCGGACATCTGCACGAAGGCCAGTTTGCCGCGCCGGCCGTTGATGATGCGCCGCGCCCCGACAATTCCGGCCAGCTTCACCGCGGCGTCCCCGCGCACCCGGCCCGCCATGACATCCGCCCAGTCGACCGCGCCGATCCGCTGGCAACTCTTCTTGTAGGATTCGAGCGGATGCGCCGACAGGTAGAAGCCGATGGCCTCGAACTCTTCCTGCAAGCGTTCCTGCGTCGGCCAATCGTCCACGTCCGGCAATGCGATCTGCGTCGCCTGTAGGGCGTCGCCGAACAGGCTGACCTGCTGGCTCTCCCGGTCGTTCTGCGCCGCGCTGGAATGACGGATCAGCGTCTCGACCGCGTGATGCACCTGCCGCCGGTTCGGGTTGAGCGTGTCGAAAGCCCCGGCGCGCGCCAAGTTCTCCAACTGCCGCTTGTTCATGACCCGTCCGTCAAGGCGGTTCGCGAACTCGGTGATGTCCTTGAAAGGACCGTTGGCGTCCCGTTCCTCGACCAACACGTCCATCGCCGCTTCGCCGACATTCTTCAGCGCCGCCAAGGCGAACCGGACGGCGTATTTTCCGTCGGCCGTCTTCTCAACCGCGAAATTGGCCTCCGACCGGTTGATGTCGGGCGGCAACAGGTCGATATCAAGCCGGCCCAACTCGCTGCGGTAACTGTTCAGCTTTTCGGCGTTGCCCATGTCCAGCGTCATCGACGCGGCCATGAACTCGACCGGATAATTCGTCTTCAAGTAGGCGGTTTGATAGGCGACGAGCGCATAGGCCGCCGCGTGCGACTTGTTGAACCCGTAGCCAGCGAATTTGTTGACTTGCTCGAAGATCTTGCCCGCCAGCGCCTCGTCCACGTCGCGCTCGACCGCGCCGTCGATGAAGGCCTTCTTCTGCGCGTCCATCTCCGCCTGGATCTTCTTACCCATCGCGCGGCGCAGCAGGTCGGCCCCGCCGAGGGTGTAGCCCGACAATTCCTGCGCAATCTGCATGACCTGTTCCTGGTAGATCATGATGCCGTGGGTCTCCTTCAGGATTCCCTCGATGCGCGGATGCATGTAATCGGGCTCTTCCAACCCATGCTTGCGGTTGATGTAGCTCGGGATGTTGTCCATCGGCCCCGGCCGGTACAGCGACACGAGCGCGATGATGTCTTCGAAACGGTCCGGCCTGAGCTTCTTGATCACGTCGCGCATGCCCGAACTTTCCAACTGAAACACGCCCGTCGTATCGCCGCTGCACAGCATTTCGTAAGTCGCGGCATCGTCGATCGGAATCTGCGACAGGTCCACCTCGATGCCGCGGTCTTTCAATAGATCGACCGCACGCGCCAAAACCGTCAGCGTCTTCAAGCCGAGGAAGTCGAACTTCACCAAGCCGGCCTTCTCGACGAACTTCATATTGAACTGCGTGACCGGCATTTCCGATCGCGGGTCGCGGTAGAGCGGCACCAGTTGATCCAACGGCCGATCGCCGATCACCACGCCAGCGGCATGGGTTGAGGCGTGGCGGTACAACCCTTCGAGCCGCAGCGCCACGTCGATCAGGCGCTCCACGGTCTCGTCCTGCTTGATCATGTCCTGCAGCAACGGCTCGCCGTCGATCGCCTGCTGCAAGCTGACCGGATTCGCGGGATTGTTCGGCACGAGTTTGCAAAGGCGGTCGACCTGGGAGTACGGCATTTCCAGCACGCGGCCGACGTCCCGCAACACGGCCCGCGCTTCCAACTTTCCGAAGGTGATGATCTGCGCCACTTTGTCGTCGCCGTACTGGCCCTGGACATAGTGAATCACGTCGTCCCGACCGTCCTTGCAGAAGTCGACGTCGAAGTCGGGCATGGACACGCGTTCGGGGTTCAGGAAACGCTCGAACAGCAGTCCCCAGCGCAACGGATCCAAATCGGTGATCGTCAACGCCCACGCCACCACGGACCCCGCGCCCGACCCGCGACCGGGCCCGACCGGAATATCGCGCTCCTTCGCCCATTGGATGAAATCGGCGACGATCAGGAAGTAGCCGGGAAAGCCCATCTGGTTGATGACGCCAAGCTCGTAGTCGAGCTGTTCCCAATACGGCTTCGCCGTTTCTTCCTTCGCGGCCGCGTCCATGTCCGCGGTGAACACGTGCGCCTCCAGCCGTTTTTGCAGGCCTTCCTTCGACATGTCGCGCAGCGCGTCTTCTTCGGTGCGGCCGTCGAGATGCGGATACGGCGGCAGGATCGGGTCGCGGGTGTCGGGGATGTAGGCACAGCGCTGCGCGATCACGACGGTGTTCTCGATCGCTTCCGGCAAATCCTTGAACAGGTCCCGCATCTGCGCGGCGCTCTTGAAGTAATGCTGCGGCGTCAGCCGCCGCCGGTCCTGGCGCGACACGACCGTGCCTTGCGCGATGCAGATCAGCGCGTCATGCGCCGCATACATGTCCTCGGACGCAAAGAAGACCTCGTTGGTCGCGACCAACGGCAAATCATGCCGGTAGGCGAGATCGATGAGGTCGGCCTCGATACGGTCCTCCTCATCCTGGTTGTGGCGCATGACCTCGACATACAGGCGGCCGCTGAAGATTTCCGACAGCTCGACGAGAAACGCCTCCGCCGCCTCATTCTGCCCGGCCAACAGCAAACGCCCGACCGTCCCGGCGGGGCCCGCGGTCAACGCGATAAGTCCATCGTTCGCCGCCTTGAGGTCCGACAATTCCACGTGCGGGTGTTCGTTCGAGTCCGTGGCCAGATGCGCCTTGCTCGCCAACGACAAAAGATTGGTGTAGCCCGTCTCGTTCTGGACCAGCAGGACCAATTGATCCGGCTGTTGGGCGATGCCGTTCCGCCCTTCTCCGTCCGGCCGGCCGATCGCGATCTGGCACCCGACCACCGGCTGCACGCCCGAGGACCGCAGCGCCAGCGACAGTTCCAATGCGCCGAACATGTTGTTGGTATCGGTCAAGCCGACCGCCGGCATGCCGTGCTCTTTACACAACGCCGCCAGTTGCGGCACGCGGATCGCCCCTTCGGCCAGCGAATAGGACGAATGGACGCGCAGATGGACGAAGTCGGAGGGTTTTTCTTGGCTCATGCCGCGATCATTCCATGCAGCCGGCGTGGTTCGCCAGCCATCCCTTGCAAGCCTACGAAATCCGGCTTGCCGCCGCACTGTCGCGAGCGATCAACCCGTCGAAATCCGGCGAATCGGAAATCCGAAGGGACGGTTTAGCCTATCCCTTCGCGCAGGATACCGTCTTCGAGGCGAAGGATGCGATCCATCCGGTCCGCAATCTCCATATTGTGGGTCGCGACCAACGCGGCCAAGTTGCCTTCGCGCACGAACTCGGTGAACAAGGCGAAGACCTCGTCCGCGGTGTTGTGATCCAGGTTGCCGGTCGGCTCGTCCGCGAGCAGCACCAGCGGCCGATTGGCGAGCGCGCGCGCGATCGCGACGCGCTGCTGCTCGCCGCCCGACAGACGCGCCGGCCGATGGGTCGCGCGTTCCGTCAGGCCGACCAGTTCCAGCAGCGACCGCGCCCGGTCGCGCGCCTCGCGCTTTGCGCTGCCAGCCAGCATCTGAGGGATCATGACGTTTTCCAGCGCGTTGAATTCGGGCATCAGGTGATGGAACTGATAGACGAAGCCGATATCCTTGCGCCGCACCGCCGTGCGGTCCGCATCGGACATGGCCGCGCAGGGACGGCCGTCGATCGTTACCTCGCCGCCGTCCGCGTGTTCGAGCAACCCGGCGACATGCAGCAGCGTCGACTTGCCGGCGCCGGACGGGCCGACCAGCGCCACCAGCTCACCCTGTTGGATCGACAGCGTCGCCCCGCGCAGGACCTGCAGCGATTCTTCGGCCTGCCGGTAGGTCCGGACGACCTGCGTCAGTTGCAACGCCGCCTCACTCATAGCGCAGCACCTCGACCGGATCGAGCCGGGCCGCCTTCCAGGCCGGATAGATCGACGCCAGGAAGGACAGTAACAACGCCATCAGGATGACCATCGTCACCTCGGTGTTGTCGATCTTCGCCGGCAATTGGGACAGGAAATAGATCTCGGCCTGAAACAGGTCGGTCCCGACGAGTTTCTGAATACCCTGGCGAATGGCTTCGATATTCTTCGCGAACGCGATGCCGAGAACGGCGCCCATGATCGTGCCGATGACGCCGACGCTGGCGCCGGTGATGAAGAATATCCGCAGCACCAGCCCCCGCGTGGCCCCCATGGTGCGCAGGATGGCGATGCCCTTGCCCTTGTCCTGAACCAACATCACCTGGCTCGAGATGATGTTGAACGCCGCCACGAGAATAATCAGCGTCAGGATCAGGAACATCACGTTACGCTCGACTTTCAGCGCCGTGAAAAAACTGCTGTTGGCCTGCTGCCAGTCGCGTACCCGGAACTGCGGCCCCAGCGCGTCGGCCATCGCGAACGACGCTTGGCGCACCCGGTCCGGGTCCGTCATCATGACTTCCAGCTTCGATACCGCCCCTTCCCTTTTAAAGAATACTTGCGCGGCGCCGAGCGGCATGAAGACGAAGGTGGCATCGTATTCCGACATGCCGACTTCGAAGATGCCCGCCACGGGATAGGACTTGGTCCGGGGCAGCGTGCCGAAGGGCGTGCTCGTGCCGCTCGGCGAGATCAATTTGACCTTGTCGCCGACGCGCAGGCCGTAGCGGCGCGCGAAACGGCTGCCGACGATGAGGCCACCGCCTTTATCGAACGTTTCCAGCGATCCTTGGAGCAGACTGTCCGCGAGCAATGGCCTGCCGAGAAAATCCTCGGCCCTGATGCCCCGCACGAGGGCGCCGGCAGCCACGCCGTTGGCCGTGGCCATCACCTGTCCCTCGACAAGCGGCGTGACGCTCACGACGCCCTCCAGGCCCTTCAGCACGGCGGTCGGCTTGTCGTAATCCTTCACCGCGCCGAACTGTCCGGTCACCTCGATATGCCCGTTCAGGCCGAGAACCCGGCCCAACAACTCGGCGCGGAACCCGTTCATCACCGACATAACGATGATCAGGGTGGCGACGCCCAACATGATGCCGAGAAGCGAAAACCACGCGACGACGGAAATGAACCCTTCCTGGCGGCGGGCGCGCAGATACCGGAAGGCGATAAGCCGCTCGATTGCGCTGATCAACTGTACCGGTCCTCAATTATTGCAAGAAGGAAGAAGGATCGTGACGTCCGTCATGTGTGCCGCTGTCCCCATACATGGCGGCCGGCGTCAGCCGGTCAACCGCGCCAACGCGGACTCCAGCGAGACTTCCTCTTTTTCGCCGGACGCGCGGTTCTTCAATTCGACGACGCCATTCTTCAAGCCGCGCGGGCCGATGACCAACTGCCACGGCAGGCCGATCAGCTCCATATCGGCGAATTTCACGCCGGCGCGCTCGCTGCGGTCGTCATACATCACCTCGGTGCCGGCCTCGTTCAACTTGGCAAAAACATCCTCGCAGGCCGCGTCGCAAGCGTCGTCGCCCTGCCGCAGGTTAATCAGCCCGGTGTTGAAGGGCGCCACCGCCTCCGGCCAGACGATGCCGTTCTCGTCATGGCTCGCTTCGATGATCCCGCCGACCAGGCGCGACACGCCGATGCCGTAGGACCCCATCTCGACATCAACCTCCTCGCCGTCCGGGCCGGCCACCCGCGCGCCCATCTTTTCCGAATATTTGGTGCCGAAGAAGAAGATATGCCCGACCTCGATGCCGCGCGCCTCGGTCAGGTCGACCGGATCGACCGGGCAGGAGGCGGCGTCATGCATCTCGTCGGTCACCGCGTAGTGTTCGGTCCAGCGGTCGACCGTCTCGGCAAGCGCCGCATGGTCTTCATAGTCGACATCGACCGTCATCACGTCCATGTCCTGATACGCGCGGTGGCAATACACCTCGCTCTCACCGGTTTCCGCCAGGATCAGGAATTCATGGCTCATGTCGCCACCGATCGGACCGGTGTCGGCCTGCATCGGGATGGCCTGCAACCCCATGCGCGCGAAGGTCCGTAGATAGGAGACGAACATCTTGTTGTAGGCGACGCGACCGGCCTCGGCATCGAGATCGAAGGAATAGGCATCCTTCATGTAGAACTCGCGGCCGCGCATCACCCCGAAACGCGGACGAACCTCGTCGCGGAACTTCCACTGGATGTGATATAGGTTCTTCGGCAGGTCGCGATACGTCTTCACGTCGTTTGCGAAGATCTGCGTGATAAGCTCTTCATTCGTCGGGCCAAACAGCATCTCGCGATCATGGCGGTCGGTGATGCGCAGCATTTCTCGGCCATAATCGTCGTAGCGTCCGGATTCTTTCCAGATATCCGCCGATTGGATTGTGGGCATCAGCATTTCCTGCGCGCCCGAGCGGTTCTGCTCCTCGCGCACGATCTGTTCGATCTTCTTCATCACGCGAAAGCCCATCGGCAGCCAGCTATAAATGCCCGCCGAGGCTTGGCGAACCATCCCCGCGCGCAGCATGAGCTGGTGTGACACGATCTGCGCCTCCGACGGCGTTTCCTTCAGGGTCGGCAGGAAGTATCGGGAACGGCGGACGGCGTTGCTGGTATCGGTTGTCATGGCCACTTGATCGGTCGATGTGTCGATGCGCCTGAGCCCCCCGCAAAACGCAGGGCTCAAAGGTGCGCCAATGTAGGGAAAGCGCAGGCGCGTGTCCATTGCCGCCTGCGGCGGTCTAGCGGAATTGCTTGCCCTGCATGATGCGTTGGCATTTGCGCGCCAGTTCCGCCGCTTCCGGATCGGTCAGCGGCTGTCCGTTGAAGGTCGCATCGCCGGTTTCCAGGTTGAATTGCACGCGGCCGACGATCAACTCAGAACTCCCGAAGCGATTCCCCGCCCCGCCCCGCAGCGGATTGAAGGAAATCTCGATCTCGACCTGTTTGGGCGGTTCTATCCGCAAACTGCTGCCCGGAAGATCGGCCGGCGCGACCCGCTTGCCGCGCACATCGACACCCGGCTTGAACGCGACATCCGGCATAAGCCGATGCTCGACAAGGCGCGCGCAATCCGCCCGCGGTATCCGAATGACCGTTTCCGCCAGCGACATCGATGCCGATCCGGCCAAAAGCGCCATCGCAGCCAAGGCAAGCCTATACATGGCGGCATATTACCCTTTCGATCCGGTGGAACCAGCCTTTCAATCGCCACGGGTATGGCAATTGGCCGCATTTGCAACGTATCAGCGAGGCTAACTAGCACCTTCAAAAAATGAATCGAAACCATCTGCAAGCGCGCCGCCTCTCGCCGCCGCAGCAGCAATATGTGCGTTTGCCCGCGGAAAAAGACCGAAAATGTCCGGATCAATGATGAATTTTACATGACATTGCACAAAACATTGCATACACTGACGCCAACTCGGATAGCCAGTCGCGATTAAGCGACGGCCCGGCCCGAGTTTGGGGAGGGAAATGAAATAATCACCGGGACCGAAAAATCCCTCAGGAAACAACGGTTCTAGAGCTTATAAACTGGGTTGCATTGCGCCGGGGCGAGATTTCAAATCTGGCCCTTTTTCTTTGCCTAATCGATGGGCACATGGCCGCCGCTTTTATGCCCAAAACTCCGAATCGACCTGCATCCATGGCGGGTTCGCGTCAATGATCAGCCGCTGTATGGGGCAGTCGGGCCGATGCGCTCCCGGGAGATACCCCAGACTCATCAGGAATTCGTCGGTGATCTCGCCGCCGGTGAACAAAAATGTCTTCTTGAACAGCTTCACCCAATCTTCCTTCGGCAGTGGGTGGTGCGCGTCGAGCCAGTCGGCAAATCCGCCATGGCTTTCGCGCAGATCCCGAATGCGCCGGGCATTCTCAATCGCCGCGTTGACCTTCAACTTGTTGCGGATGATACCCGCGTCCGCCAGCAGACGGGCGCGCTGGTCCTCGCCATACCCCGCGACGGTATCCACGTCGAAGCGGTCATAGGCTTCGGTGAACGCCGGGCGTTTCCGCAGGATCGTCAGCCAGGAAAGCCCCGCCTGGTTGATCTCCAGGACCAACCGCTCGAACAGGATCGCCTCGTCGCGCGCCGGGAATCCGTATTCGGTATCGTGATACGGCCCATGGTCCGGGTGGCCGGGCGCGGAGTCGCAGTAGTGCATGGCGTCGAGATCCTGCGTCGTTGTGTGCCTGATCCTATACTGGCATCTCGGCTTGACCCAAAAAATCCGCCGATGGCTCGTCTCCTGACAGGATGCTGTCAGGAGCCCTGTGCGAGTGTCGCGCTCTCGACAAAAACCACGACACAGCATTGGAGATACGACAATGAGTTTCACTCCCGAGAACTTCACCGTCTGGACCGAAATCCCGGTGACGGACCTGGACCGCGCGATTGTCTTCTACGACAAGGTCTTCAATACTGCGCTGAAGAAGGACGAATCGGGCCCGCAGCCCATGGCCATATTCCAGACCTCGAACGAAAACGGCGTCGCCGGGCATCTCTATGAAGGGAAGCCGGCTGGCGATGGCGCCGGACCCACCATCCATATGGCCAGCCCTGACACGGTGGAAGCCGCGCTGGAACGGGTCAAGGCCGCCGGGGGTAAGGTGCTGTCGGACATCATCACCATCGAATGCGGGCAATTCGCGTATTGCCTCGATCCGGACGGCAACTCCATCGGGATCTATGCTTAACAGGACACGCTAATGCGACGAGCGGACCGCCTCTTTCAGA
>JANQKC010000009.1 GCA_028281325.1 Alphaproteobacteria bacterium | reverse complement strand
CGGGTTGAGCGGCACCGCCGCTGCGTGAGACCAGACGCCGATGGCGGCGATCGCAACGTCCGTGCCGCCCGGCTCGGCAATCGCGATCCGGTCGCACCGGCGGACACCGCAGGCCGCCAATCCAGTCCCGATTTGATCGACCGCGCGGATGAGCGTGCGGTAGTCGGTAGCCGGACGGTCCGCCGCCAGAAGGGCCGGCGCCGTTGGCGTATGATCCGCCCAATGCCGCAGCACGTCGTAAATCGTCTGAAGGCGGCCGGATGCTCGGATTATGCCACTCTCGATCCCTTGCATCTCATGATACCGTTCGCATGGAGCGATACCGTGAGTCATCTGCACAAGAGAGGTAGCGGTTGTACCAAGTCGCCACCACCAACGGTCTACCGAGGTTTGGTGAGCGCGGCGGCGTGCCGGATTAGGGAAAAGTCGACCCTTTCGCTTCCGATGTCGCGTTATCGGTGATATCTCCGGGATATGAGGAATCCGGATGATCATCTTCTCGACCCGACGGTCGTGTATTGCCATCGAGGGCAGCATGCCGAGGATTGGGATGGCGGCGCGGTAACGGAGGATGGCTACTACGTTATGCCGTTCTGCGATCCCATGTGCTGTCGGCCCCAAGGTCCGTTTTCCGATCCGTCGGCGGCAAATGCCGTCGCGCGCGCGGCGGCCGAGGGCTGGCGATCGGGGCAGGAGCGCCCCGACACGTCGTCGGCTTGGCTTGGCAAGTTGGCGTTTTGGAGAAATTCGCGATAGGGCGCGGCGTCGCTTTTCCCATCCCTTGACAGCGGGCGGCAGGACTGACCATATCACGCCGATACTCGGCATGATGGCGGGATTGAATGGCATCCAATAATGCTGGCGACGGGCCCGGCGGCGGCAAGTCCACGGTGCAGTCCGACGGCGCGGCGGCGCCTGTGCGCAAGGCGGGCAGCGGCCTGCTGGAAACGCTGCGGACGATCGTCTATGCGGTTCTGATCGCGCTGGTGGTGCGGACCGTTGCCTACGAACCGTTCAACATTCCGTCCGGATCGATGATTCCGACCTTGCTGGTCGGCGACTATCTTTTCGTTTCAAAATTCTCCTACGGCTACAGCCGCTATTCGCTGCCGTTTGGTCCGCCCTTGTTCAAGGGGCGGGTGATGGAGACGCCGCCGACCCGGGGCGACGTGGCCGTCTTCAAGCTGCCGACCGATAACAGCACGGACTATATCAAGCGGGTCGTCGGATTGCCGGGCGACCGTATCCAAGTCATCAAAGGGCACTTGCATATCAACGGCACGCCGGTGCAACGGCAGCGTATCGAGGACTTCAGCCTGCGGAGTCCCCTCGGCGGGCTCCGCCGGGTGCCGCAGTATCTCGAAACGCTGCCGAACGGCGCCTCATACCGCGTGATCGAGGCGGATGGCGATTTCGGCTCGATGGACAACACGCGCGAGTACACGGTGCCCAAGGGCCATTACTTCGTGATGGGGGACAATCGCGACAACTCGTTGGACAGCCGGGCGTTGGGCAATGTGGGATACGTGCCGATCCAAAATTTCGTCGGCCGGGCGCAGTTCCTGTTCTTCTCGACGGATGGCAGCGCGCGGATCTGGGAAGTTTGGAAATGGCCGTTCGCCGTGCGCTATGGGCGGCTGTTCGACGGCATCGATTGATCGCGATGGCTGCGCGCCGCCTTTCGGGACGGGTTTCGGCGGTCGGTCTCGCGGCGTACACTCAGTGATATGACCGACAACGTTGCGGCAGCGCTCGAATATACCTTTTCCAACCCCCGGCTTTTGGACGAGGCGTTGACCCATCGCAGTGTCACCCCGCGGCGGGAGCGGGGCTATGAACGATTGGAATTCCTCGGCGACCGTGTTCTCGGCCTCGTCGTAGCGGATATGCTGTTGGCGGCCTTTCCGGACGAGGAAGAGGGCGCGTTGGCGCGCCGGCTGGCGGCGCTTGTCCGGCAGGAAACACTGGCGGACGTAGCCCGGGACATCGGTTTGGGGCCGCATATCCGCCTGAGCCGCAGCGAGGCGGAGTCCGGTGGCCGCGAAAACGACGCCATTCTGTCCGATGTGTGTGAGGCGGTCATCGCGGCGATCTACAGCGACGGCGGCTTGGACAGTGTCCGGCCCTTCATCGAACGGCATTGGTCCGGGCGTCTCGCCGCGGCCATCGCCCCGCCGCAGGACGCCAAGACGGCGCTGCAAGAATGGGCGCAGGGGCGGGGGTTGCCGCTGCCGGACTACAACATCGTCGCCCGGGAAGGCCCGGATCATGCGCCGCAGTTCACCGTGTCGGTTTCGGTCGAGGGAAAGCCGGTTGCCGAAGGGACCGGCGCGTCCAAGCGCGCGGCGGAACAAATGGCGGCCAGCCGACTCATGGCCATGGTGACCGGATGACGACTCCGGCTCCCGAAGAGAGCCGCTTCGGATTCGTCGCGGTGCTCGGCGCGCCGAATGCCGGGAAATCCACGTTGATCAACCGCATGGTCGGCGCGAAGGTGACCATCGTTTCACCGAAAGTGCAGACCACCCGGTCGCGGGTCCTCGGTATCTCGATTCACGGGGCCAGCCAAATCGTTTTCGTCGACACGCCCGGTATCTTCGCGCCGCGTCGCCGGCTCGACCGCGCCATGGTGGCGGCTGCGTGGCAGGGGGCGGCGGAAGCCGATGAGGTATGCCTACTAGTAGACGCGGCGCGCGGTTTCGACGATAACGCGAAACGGATCGTCGACGGCCTGAAGAAGGAAAACCGCACGGCGATCCTCGTCCTCAACAAGATCGACAAGGTAAAGCGCGAGACGTTGCTGGCGCTCAGTGCGGCGTTGAACGAGTCGGGGGTCTTTTCCGAAACCTTCATGGTATCGGCCCTTAACGGCGACGGGGTCTCCGACCTGCATGACTTCTTTTCGCAAAAGGTCCCGCCCGGCATTTGGCATTATCCGGAGGATCAGATTTCCGATCTGCCGCAACGGCTGCTCGCTGCCGAGGTGACGCGCGAAAAGCTCTTCCTCAAGACCCATCAGGAAGTGCCCTACGCGGTTGCGGTCGAGACCGAGTCCTGGGAACCGTTCAAGGACGGCAGCGTTCGGATCGATCAGGTGGTCTATGTGCAGCGGGACAGCCAACGCCCGATCATCCTGGGGAAGGGCGGGCGGCTGATCAAACAGATCGGCGCGGACGCCCGCGAAGAACTCGGGAGGCTGTTCGGTTGCAAGGTTCATCTCTTCCTGCGTGTGAAGGTTCGGGAAAAGTGGATCGACAGCCGCGAGCATTTCCAGATGTGGGGTCTCGATCACAACGCGTGACGTGGCCATTTCCCGGCGCACCCGAAAATTTTGCGGTAAAGTCGCGGCGTCATGGAATGGTCCGATCACGGTATTGTCCTATCCGCCCGCAAGCATGGCGAGACGGCGGCGATCCTGTCGCTGCTGACCGCCGAACATGGCCGGCACGCCGGGCTTGTGCGCGGCGGCGCCGGGCGCCGGCAGCGTGGCGTCTTGCAGCAGGGCAATTTCGTCGCGGTGACTTGGCGCGCCCGGCTGGAGGAACATCTCGGCGCGTTCACCGTGGAACTGCTACACAGCGTTGGCGCGCAATGGCTCGACGATCCGGGCCGGTTGGCGGCGCTCAGCGCGGCGACGGCCATCGTCGATTTCGCGGTGCCCGAGCGCGAGCCCGACGCCAATATCTACACGGGATTACGGAATTTGATTGCGGCCCTGGATGAAGACGATTGGGGAGCGGCCTACGCCCGTTGGGAATTTGCGCTCTTGGGGGAACTGGGCTTCGGCCTCGACCTGTCGGCCTGCGCGGCGACGGGGCAGGTCGACGACCTGGTATATGTATCGCCGAAGACCGGCCGGGCGGTATCGCGCGCGGCGGGACAAGCTTATCGCGACAAGCTGCTGCCCTTGCCGGGATTCCTGTCGGACGGCGGCCCGGAAACGGTCGATCAGGTCGCCGCGGGACTTCGGCTCACCGGATACTTCCTCGACCGGCATCTCTTCGCGCCGCACCGTCGGCAGCTTCCCGACGCCCGTGAACGTCTCGCCAGCCGGCTCGCGCGCGCTGCATCGCGCGGCAGATGATCACACCTTGGCCGTCTTGAAGGTCGTCGTCATGCGCGCGATGGCGTCCCTCGATGTCGTTTTCGGGACGTGTCGTCGGACCAGGGGTATGCGGTCGGGCGGGGGTTCCCGGACGGTTGCGAGTTGATCCGCCGCGCTGTTGCGATGCGCCCGCTCGATGATTACGTAAAGTCTTGTTTTGTCGCGGTGCGGCATACATCAATTGTTAACCCATCGCGTCGAAGCTTGCACTTTCCGGTGGAGACGATAGGGTGCCATCGATCATGAAACATCGGTTTCGCAGGGCATATCAAAGCGTGGCGCTGACACTGGCCGTCGTCTTCGCGTCGGCCGTCGCCGGGCCCCCGGCGAACGCGCATCCACATGTGTTCATCGACAACGTCTCCTACGTGCAGTTCGAGAACGGCAAGATCACCGGTTTGCGGTTCCAATGGACATTCGACGACATTTTCAGCTTCCTGTTGTTCGAGGATTTCGATAAGGACAAGTCGAAATCCTTCAACAAGCACGAGACGGCGGCGTTGCGCGCCAACGCCTTCGAGGCCTTGAAAGAACTGCAGTATTTCACGCATATCCGGATCGGGGGAAAGCCGTTGCCGGTGTCCAGCGTCACGGATTTCGAGGCGAAGGCCGAGAACGGCCGGGTCAGCTATTTCTTCACCGTCCCATTCGACGAACCGATCGATCCGCGAAGCATCGAGCTGAGTTTCGGGGTCTATGACGCGACCTTCTTTGTCTCGGTCGTTCACAACGCAAACGACCCGGTACGCTTTATCGGCGATGGCGGCCAAGCGTGCCATTACATGCTTGGCGACGATAAAGAGAACCCGATCTATTTCGGCTTGGTTATTCCGAAAAAGGTCGACGTGATGTGCGCGACGAGCTGAGATGATCCGCAACGCTGCGATTGCATTTCTCATGGTGTTGGGGTTGTTTGGCATGAACGCCGGCTCGGCGTCGGCGTCGGCGTCGGACGCGCCTAATCCCTTCGCGCCGCGTGCCGCGGAAACCCAGGTGCCGGCGCCGCCGCTTAGCGGGCTCGAACGGTCCTTTCGCGCGGTCCTTCTCAAGATCGCCGAGGTGCAGCGCGACCTCAACAACGATCTGCAGGCCAAACTGCGCGAGATCGAGGCGTCGGACTCGCTCCTGCCGGCTCTCGTCGTGATCGGCGTGGCGTTTCTATACGGCGTCTTTCACGCCGCCGGGCCGGGGCATGGCAAGTTCATCGTCACCAGCTATTTTCTGGCGCGCAACGGCTCGGTATCGCACGGCATCATCATGAGCGGCCTGATCGCGCTGACGCAGGCGGTCTCGGCGATCCTGATTGTCTTCATCCTGGTGTTCGCGTTGGGGTTCGGGCGCATCCAGGTTCTCGGTTATGCGGTGACCATCGAACTGGTCAGCTATGCGCTGGTGATCCTGTTGGGCCTCTACATGGCCTGGGGCGCGTTCCGCGGTAAGGACTGCAGCCATGCGCATGGGCCGGGTGACGGCGACCATGACCATCACCATCACCATCATCATGACCACGACCACGATCATCATCATGGCGATGCATCGTCTGCGGCTGGCGCGCTGGCTGGCGAAGGCCCTTGGTACCGACAAGGGCGGGACATGATCATCGCGGCGGTTGCCGCCGGCATTCGGCCCTGCACCGGCGCGATCATCCTGTTGTTGTTCACGATGGCCAACGGCCTTTACGTCATCGGAATCCTCGGATCGCTGGCCATGGCGGTCGGGGTGGCGATCACGGTATCGGTCGTGGGCCTGTTGGCGATCGGGGCGCGGCGCACGATCATTCATACGACCGATGCCCATGGCGCGGCGCAACCATTGATCCTGCGCAGCGTGGGCATGCTGGGTGCGCTCGTGGTGGTGACGATCGGCGCGTTGCTGTTCCTGGCTGCTCTGGAGCGGTCGCCCGGTCTTTACTAATCCGGCTTTGGATACGGTTCGACGATAATGTCCGATAGTCAGCGTCGCGGGCGCAACACCCGCGAACTCTTCGTCTCCGTCGATATCGAAGCGGATGGCCGAATTCCCGGCCGGAATTCGATGCTGAGTTTCGGGTCCGCCGCCTTCACGCCGGACAAGGAACTCGTCGGGGTCTTTTCCGCCAATCTCGAAACCCTGCCCGGCGCGGCGGGCGATCCGGAAACCATGGAATGGTGGGAAGGGCAGCCCGACGCGTGGGCCGCGTGTCGCACCGACCTGCAAAATCCCGCTGAGGCGATGGTTGCGTATGCCGATCATCTGCGCGACCTGAGGAACAGGTTCACGCGGCCGACCTTTATCGGCTACCCCGCGGCCTATGACTTCGGCTGGATAAACTGGTACCTGCACCGCTTCGCCGGGCGGAACCCATTCGGAATCTCTGGGCTGTGCCTAAAATCCTTTGCCGCGGCGCATTTGAACTGCGCCTTTCAGGACGCAACCAAACGGCGGTTTCCGAAACACTGGTTCGACAAACTGCCGCATCGGCATGTCGCCTTGGCGGATGCCGTCGAGCAGGGAGCGATGGGCGTCAACATGATCCGCGATGTCCGCGGCTTGTCACCGATCCGGGGCATCCTCAACAACACCGAGGTCGATATCGGCGCGCTCTAGGCGCAACTCCGTGGTCGCCTGGCGGATGATCTTGATCGACGACTGAAGGAACAGCGCGGCCATGGCAGCGGCGACGATCAGGTCGGGCCAGGCGCTGCCCGTCAGCATCACCGCGCCGGCGGCGGCGATGACGGCGATGTTGCCGATTGCGTCGTTGCGGCTGCACAGCCAGACCGACCGCACGTTCGAATCGCCGTCCCGGAACTTCAGCAGCAGCAACGCGCACACCACATTGGCCGCGAAGGCGAGGAAGGCCACGCCGCTCATCACCGTCGCATTGGGAACGCCCAGAACGAAGGTGTGATAGATCGTCCACCCCAGGACGCCGACGCCCATCAGGGCGAGCGACCCGCCTTTCATCAGCGCGGCCGTCGCCCGCATATGTATCGGCTTGCCGATGACGTAGAGGCTGATCGCGTAGGTCAGCGTATCGCCCAGAAAATCGAGGGCGTCGGCTTGCAACGCCTTGGAGCCGGCGGCGGCGCCTGCCGTCATCTCGACGACGAACATCACCGCATTGATCGCGATGACGATCCAGAGGACGCGGCGATAGGCTGGCGATGTGCCGTTGAAAGACTCGTTGTTGTCACAGCATCCCGCCATGTGGGGGCCTCGGCAGCGTGGTTTCGGGAAATCTTGCCTTATGGTGAGGCGATCCTAATATCTACAGTGACTGTAGGTTCAAGAGGAAAAGCGGCATGGATGACAAGGCGCTGTCGATCGGGGTTTTGGCCCGGGAAACCGGCTGCAAGGTCCAGACGGTCCGCTACTACGAACAGGTCGGCCTGATGCCGGCGCCGCTGCGAACCGCCGGGAACCAGCGCCGCTACGGCCCGGCGCATATCGCCCGATTGGGGTTCATCCGCCACGCGCGGGAACTCGGGTTCCCGCTCGACCAGATCCGGGAAATGCTGGCGTTGAGCGACGATCCCGAACGTCCCTGCGCCGATGTCGACCGCATCGCCAGCGAACATTTGGCGGCGGTGGAGGCGCGGATCGCTCGGCTGAACGCCCTGAAAAGCGAATTGGAGCGGATGGTCCATGGTTGCCGCCACGGGCAGGTCGGCGATTGCCGTGTGATCGAGGTGCTGTCCGATTACACCCACGATCAGTGTCTCACCCCCGACCACGGCGAGCCGGTCAAGCGGGCCTGACCCGGCGCGTCTACGCGACAGCATCCACCGCCGGTCCGGATCGGCGGTCAAGGTAGGTTGCAGCGGATACGGAAGACCGGCTGCGGCAGTTCGCCGCCGCGACGGATGCGACCGAGCCGGACCGCGACGGTGCGTAACCACAACCCCTTGCGTCTGTGACCGCGCATGCTATCAATATCTCGTGTCTCACGAGCGGGGGTTTTGAACGGACACATGGCGAAAGCGAAATCCACGGGCGAGATTCGTCCGGTCCCATTGGCCGACGCGCTGGGCGAGCGGTATCTGTCCTATGCGCTGTCGACGATCATGGCGCGGTCGCTGCCGGACGTGCGCGACGGCCTGAAGCCGGTGCACCGGCGGCTGCTGCATGCGATGCGGGAGTTGCGGCTGAATCCCGAGTCCGGGTTCAAGAAATGCGCGCGCATCGTCGGCGACGTAATGGGCAAATACCACCCGCACGGCGACGCGGCGATCTATGACGCGATGGTTCGGTTGGCGCAGGATTTCGCGGTGCGCTACCCGCTGGTGGACGGCCAGGGTAACTTCGGCAATATCGATGGCGATAACGCGGCGGCGATGCGCTACACCGAGGCGCGCATGACCGACGTGGCGAAACGGCTGCTCGAAGGCATCGACGAGGACGCGGTCGACTTCCGCGGCACCTATGACGGCGAGGGCGACGAGCCTGTCGTTCTGCCCGCGAATTTTCCGAACCTGTTGGCCAATGGGGCGGCGGGGATCGCGGTCGGCATGGCGACCAGCATCCCGCCGCACAACGTGGCTGAAATCTGCAACGGACTGCTGCACCTCATCAAATTCCCGAAGGCGACGGTCGCCAAGCTGGTCGACCTGATCCCCGGACCGGATTTCCCGACCGGCGGCGTGCTCTGCGAAAACCGCGACGCCATCGTCGACGCCTACAAGACCGGGCGCGGCAGTTTCCGGGTGCGCGCCAGTTACGAGGTGGAGAAGGTCAAGGGCGGCGGTTATCGGGTGATCGTCACCGGCATGCCGTATCAGGTTCAGAAGGCGAAGCTGATCGAGAAGATCGCCGAACTGATGCACGCCCGTAAGCTCACCATGCTGGGCGACGTGCACGACGAATCCACGACCGAGGTCCGCCTGGTCCTCGAACCGAAGAGCCGCAATGTCGACCCGGAACACCTGATGGAAAGCCTGTTCCGGCAGACCGATCTGGAATCGCGCTTTTCCTTGAACATGAACGTCTTGGACCAGGGCGTGACGCCGCGGGTGATGAATCTGCGCGAGGTCCTGCAGGCCTTCCTGGATCATCGGCACGACGTGCTGATCCGGCGCAGCAAGCACCGGCTGGAGAAGATCGAGCATCGCCTTGAAGTGCTGGGCGGGTTGCTCATCGCCTATCTCAACCTCGACGAGGTGATCCGGATCATCCGCGAGGAAGACGACCCCAAGGCCGAGTTGATCAAGGCGTTCAAGCTGACCGAGGTGCAGGCGGAAGCCATCCTCAACATGCGTTTGCGGCATTTGCGCAAGCTCGAAGAGATGGAAATCCAGAACGAGCACGACGCCCTGACCGAGGAACGCAAGGGCCTGAAGAAGCTGCTCAAGGATCAGAAGCTGCGCTGGAAGCGGGTGGCAGGCGAAATCACCGAGATGAAGAAGGCCTTCGGGCCGGACACGGAACTCGGCCGCCGCCGCACCGAGTTGGGCGACGCGCCGTCCGCCGTGGTGATCCCGCTGGAAGCGATGATCGAGCGCGAGCCGGTGACGGTACTGTGTTCCGAAAAAGGTTGGATTCGCGCGGCGCGCGGGCATCTCGAAAAATTCGGCGACGTGAAATACAAGGAGGGCGACCGCCACCGTTTCGCCTTCCATGCGCAGACCACGGACAAGCTGATCCTGTTCGCCACCAACGGCCGTTTTTACACGATCGGCGTGGACAAGCTGCCGGGCGGGCGTGGATTCGGCGAGCCCTTGAGTCTGATGATCGACCTGGGCAACGAACACAATGTCGTCGCGCTCAACGTGCACGACCCGGAGCAGAAGCGCATTGTCGCGTCGAGCGACGGGCGCGGCTTCGTCGTCGCCGAGAAGGACGTGGTCGCCCAGACTCGCGGCGGGAAACAGGTGCTCAATCTCGGCGGCAGCGCCGAGGCGACCGCCTGCGCGCCGTTCAAGGGCGACCATGTGGCGGTCGTCGGCGACAACCGTAAACTGTTGATCTTCCCGGCGGACGAACTGCCGGAGATGACGCGGGGCCGCGGCGTCATCCTGCAGCGTTACAACAAGGGCGGGTTGGCGGACGTGACCTCCTTCACGATGAAGGAGGGCCTGTCCTGGCAGATCGGCGATCGCACGCGGACCGAGACAAAGTTGGCAAACTGGGTCGGCAAACGCGCCCAGGCGGGCCGGGTCGTGCCGCGCGGCTTTTCGAAGAACAACCGCTTCCGGTAGGCGATTCTCCGTTACGTGGACAGGTTGTCCTTGATCGCCTCGGTGATGTCGCGCGTGGAGCCCGCGCCGCCGAGATCGCCGGTCAGCTTGTCCTTCGGTCCCAGCAGCGTGGCCTGGATCGCGTCGCGCAGTTTTGTCGCCAGATCGGTTTTGCCGACGTGGTCGAGCATCAGCGCCGACGCCATGAGAAGGGCGCAAGGGTTTGCCTTGCCTTGGCCGGCGATGTCCGGGGCGGAGCCGTGCACCGCTTCGAAGATCGCGGCGTCTTCGCCGATATTGGCGCCGGGCGCCAGGCCGAGACCGCCGGTGATGCCGGCGGCGAGATCGGACAGGATATCGCCGAACAGGTTGGTGGTGACCAGGACGTCGAACTGTTCGGGATGCATGGCGAGTTGCATGGCGCAGGCGTCGACGATGCGCTCGTCGGACTCGACACGGCCCTCGTATTCCTTCGCCACCGCTTGCGATTCCTCCAGGAACAGCCCGCTGAGCGCCTTCAGGATGTTCGCCTTGTGGACGATGGTGACGCGCTTGCGGTTATGCCGCACGGCATAGTCGAAGGCGAACTCGGCGATGCGGCGGCATTCCACCCGGGTGTTGTAGCCTGAGGAATAGGCGACCGCTTTCGGATCATCGCCGCGCGCCTCGAAGCGTTCCTCGACGGCGTACAGACCCTCCAAGTTCTCGCGCATGATCACCAGGTCGACGCCCTCGAAACGGCCGCCGGGGACAAGCGTCTTTGCCGGCCGGACATTGGCGTAGAGTTCGAATTCCTGGCGCAGGCGCACGTTGATCGATTTGAACCCGCCGCCGATGGGGGTCGTCAGCGGCCCTTTCAAGGCAAGCCCGGTCCGCTTGATGCTGTCGAGCGTTTCCTGCGGCAGCGGATCGCCGTCGCGGTCGATGGCGGCAAGTCCGGCGAGTTGGGAATCCCATTTGAAGGGAGCGCCGACGTGGTCGAGGATGTCGACCACGGCGTCGGTGATTTCAGGGCCGATGCCGTCGCCCGGCAATAGTGTTGCGTCGATCATGGATTTGTCCCCTTACCCGCATGTCTATGACTTAATCAACCGTTGGTATATAGCGATTCGGCTTCATTGTAAGCGGTGATTTGTCGTCGTTCAGCCGTTCCATAAACACCAGGTCGCCAGGAGCGGCATGGACCCCGCGCGCATCGCATGAAGGATACTTGGCGGATTATAGACGATGCCGCCGGGACCGGGCTCGTGCCAAGGCCCCTTGTCTTGGCGCCAGTCGCCGAGGGAGAGCGCGACATAGATTTCTTCCGGCGGATGCCGATGGTCCGGGTATTGCACGTTTGGCGCGAGAAGGCTGACGCCGATCCGGACGTTCGGGCATCTCGCAAGGCCGCCGTTGCCGACGATCGTCGCATTCGCATGGCTCGTTGCGAAGCTGTCGTCAGCGGTGTCCGATCCGGGGCGGGTGTACCAGGTCAGATCGGGGACGAGGGCGGCAAGCGCCCGGGCATGGTCGGCGGCCGGATGATCGGTCCGCGTTGCGTCGGACAGGGCGTCATCGATGTAGCGGCATGCCGGCACCCGGTCGGCGGGGCGAGGGGCGGCCGGTTCCGGTCGTTCGAGACCGGCAAAGATCTTCCCGGCGGCTATGGCGGCGGAATCGGAAGCGGCGGTGCGGGCCCGTATCGCGCCGTGCATCGACGTGAAAAACGCCTGAAGGGTCGCGCGTCGGTCGGTCATCTCAGCGCCTTTCCGTCGCGTGTCCGTTGCCCATGGCGGTGCTGTCCGCACCGGCGAGTATACCGGCCACGTCCTTCGCCGACAGGATTCCGGTGTAACCGCCGTCCCGCGAGAGGACGGGCACGGGAAAGGCAGACTCCAGCACGACAGGAAGCGCGTCTTGAAGGGAGATGTCCGGGGTCAACGTCGGGCCGCGCACGGCGAGGCCGGTCAGGGCGTGGTCGGATGTATCGCTGCCGCTGTCTGCGTCTTTCAGCGCGTCTTGGGTCACCACGCCCCGGTAGCGATTGTCCTGGAATAGATAACCGAAGGTGCCGGGCCAATCGCGCATCTGGGCCAGGGCGCCGCCGATGGTGGTCGCCGTGAGCCGGCGGACCGGTGCTTTCATGACCGCGCCGACGGTCAGGGCGCGGGCGCGGTTCACGTCGCGGACGAAGGCTTCGACGTAACTGTCGGCGGGCGAGAGGAGAATTTCCTCCGGCCGCCCGACTTGCGACAGCGCGCCGTCCTTGAGGATGGCGATCCGGTCGCCGAGCCGAAGCGCTTCGTCCAGGTCGTGCGTGATGAACACGATGGTTTTCCGCAGCCTGCGATGCAGCTCTAGAAGTTGTTTCTGCAAATCGGACCGGATCAACGGGTCGAGGGCGGAGAAGGCCTCGTCCATCAACAGGATTTCGGGATCCGTGCAGAGCGCCCGCGCCAAGCCGACGCGTTGCTGTTCGCCGCCGGATAGCTGCGCCGGATACTGGTCCTCGTACCCCTCCAGGCCGACGGTCCGCAGCCATTTCCGGGCCTTTTCGTTCCGGCCCGCCGTCTCGACCTGCTGGATCGTAAGTCCGAACGCGACGTTCTGCAGGACCGTACGGTGCGGCAGCAGGCCGAACCGCTGGAACACCATGGACATCTTGTAACGCCGCAGGTCTCGCAATTCCGGCGGCGTCAGGCGCGTCACGTCGACGCCGCCGACGGTGACCGCGCCTTCGGTGGGGTCGATCAATCGATTGAGATGGCGGATCAACGTGGACTTGCCGGACCCGGACAGGCCCATGATGACGAAGATCGACCCGCGGTCGATGTCGAGATTGATATCCCGCAAGCCGACCGTGTGGCCGGTCTCGGCGAGGATATCGTCCTTCGGCCGGCCCTCGCGGACCATCGGCATCACGGTCTCGGGCGACGGGCCGAAGACCTTGTAGAGATCTTCGATGCGGATCAGCGGTTCAGTCACCCTGCAGGCCTTGCAGGTGACGCTGGCTCCGCTTCGCGTAGGCCTGCGACACCCGGTCGAAGGTGATCGCGATGGCGACGATGGCGAGGCCGTTGAGCAGCCCCATGGTGAAATATTGGTTGGTGATCGATTTCAGGACCGGTTGTCCCAGCCCTTGCACGCCGATCATCGACGCGATGACCACCATCCCCAACGCCATCATGATGGTCTGGTTGACGCCCGCCATGATCGTCGGCATGGCCAGCGGCAACTGAACGCCGAGCAGCCGCTGCAGCGGGGTGGCGCCGAAGGCGACGGCGGCTTCTTGCACATCGCGGTCGACCAGCCGGATACCCAGGTTTGTCAGCCGGATCAGGGGCGGGATGGCGTAGACGACGACGGCAATGAGGCCGGGCACCTTGCCGATGCCCAGCAGCATGACCACGGGGATCAGATAGACGAAGGCCGGCATCGTTTGCATGATGTCCAGCACGGGCGTGACCACGTTCTGCATGCGGTCGGACCGCGCCATCATGATGCCGACGGGAACGCCGAGCACAATCGACAGCAGCGTCGCCACCGTGATGATGCTGAGCGTCCGCATGGTATCGTCCCACATGCCGAAATAGCCGATCAGCAGGAAGGCCGCGGTCACGGCCAAGGTCAGTTTGGCCGACCGGCTGGCCCAGTACGCGAGTCCGGTAAGGGCCGCGAGCACCAGAAGCCAAGGCATGCCGAGCAGGAGCTTCTCGAACCAGACCATGAAGAACAGCAGAGGGTTGAAGACTGTTTCGATGGCGTCGCCGTAGGATCGGGAAAAATCGCGGTAGGCGCCATCGAGAAACCGGCGCAAGGCGACCACGTCCGCCCGGTCCATTTCCGGGAACTCGAAAAACCACGATTGTTCGGCCATCGCTTCCGTCCTCGTCGGCGGCTAGTCGGGATGAAGGCGTATCCTACCGCCCCGGCGGGGACTCTGCATCGCCGGTCTAATAGCCGGCAACGGCGATCCGAACCTTGCCGGCGATATCCGCGGGAACCCAACGCGTCCAGATCGCCTCGTAATTCTTGACGAAATGCACCGCGGCGGTCTCTCCGTCCGCTTGATTGTCGTCGATCCAGACCAGAAATCCGTTCATGGCGTCGTTGGTGAAGGATCGTTTCGTCAGATACTTGTATGCCGCCGGCGCCCGCTTTGCGAAATCCTCGGTGGTCACGGTGATCACCCGCGCGGTCGGGTGCATGCTGGGTTTCGGGTTTTCGCATACGGATTGGCTGATGCAGGAATCCCAATGCGCCTGATCCAGACCCACGCCGAAATCCACTTTCACCATCTTGTATTTCCCCAAGATCGGCGTCGGCGCCCAGTAGTACCCGAACCAGGGCCGGCCGCGCTCGTAGGCCTTGGCGATGGATCCCGCCAGACCGGCTGCCGAACCCGGGTCGATCAGGTCGAAGCCGGCGTCCGCCAGTTTCAGCGCCTCGAACAGGTGGCCGGTCGAAATCTGGCAGTTCCAGCCGGACGGGCAGCCGTAGATCGCGGATTTTTCGGGATCCTCCGGGTGTTTGAACAGTTTCGCGTTGCGCTTGATGCCGTCGAGCGTGGCGAGCGCGGGATCCCGGTCGACCATGTATTGGGGAACCCAGAACCCTTCCACGCCGCCGTCCGACAGCGATTTCCCGGCGATCCGAAGGCGTTGCTCGGCAACGCCTTGTTGCAGGGCTTCGGTAAAGGAGTTGCTCCACAGCTCGGGCGCGATATCGGGCTCGCCCTTTTCGATCATCGACGTGCCGGTCGGCATCGTGTCGCCGGGCACCAACTCAGCGGCGCAGCCGTAGCCATAGGTCAGGATCAGGCGGTCCACATGCGCCATAAGGGTGGCGGACGGCCAATTCATGTCGGAAATCGTGACCTTGCCGCAGGCAGCCGCCGCCGGACTGGCAAGCGGTCCGGCGATGAGACCGGCGATCAACGCCAAAACCGGGATAAATCGTTTCATCGGATCCTGCACTTTCTCCTGCGTTCTTATTGCTAGAGACCGGAGGATGTTGCTTGGCCGCGGCATATCCTTAATTCGGACCGTGGCGCAGGCCGAAGCCAAGCGTGTGCGGCAATTCCATGACCCGGCGCAATCGGAACAGGATGGCATACAGGACTAGACTCCTCAACCGATGGCAGGCCATGCGGGCGTTTCGCCGGTTCCAGTGTTGCTTTGGCGTCCTATGCGCGGCGTCAATCGAATTGGTCCAGCGTTAGTCGAGGCGCTGCCAACCGTTGGGGCCGAAGGCTTCGAGCGGGCGGAAACGGCCCTTGTACGCCATCTTCGGGCTGTCCTTGATCCAGAAGCCCAGATAGACGTGGTCCATGCCGCGGGCACGCGCTTCGTCGATCATCCAGAGCACCATATAGCTGCCGAGACTGCGCCGCGTCAGGCTGGGGTCGAAGAAGCTGTAGACGGCCGAGAGGCCGGTCTCCATCCGGTCCATCAGGCAAGCGGCGACCAACCGGCCGGCGTCGTCGCGGAACTCGATCAGATCGGTCTCGACGGGGCTGGTCACGATCATCGCGGCGTATTCGCGCCGATTCATCCGCGCCATGTCGCCGTCGCCGTGACGATGGTTCACGTATTTCCGGAACAATTGGTATTGCTCGTCGGTGATCTGCTTGCCGGCGCTGGCCGCCGTCAGGTCCGCGTTGGTCCGTGTCACGCGTCGCCAGCTTTTGGTGTAGTCGAAGTTGCGTGCATCGACCCGGACGGGGACGCAAGCCGAACAACCGCGGCAGGCGGGCCGGTAGGCGATATGGTGACTGCGCCGGAATCCGCCGAGGGACAATTGCTCGAACGCGTCCTGTGCGGCGGCGCCGGTCAACTCGGTGAAAAGCTGTTGTTCGATGCGGCCGGGCAGGTAGGGACAGGGCATCGGCCCCGACCGGTAGAAGGTAAGCATACGGTCTGGAAGCCGTTGCAGCGTCATCGTTGTTTCTGACCGTCCGTTTGTGCGTTGCGAAGCCCGACACGCCTATGATGCTAGAGGATCGCGCCGGACGCAATTCACTTAAAAGGGTGGGGAGGGGCGGCTTGCCAAGCTGGCTCGGTCATCACCGATGGTGTAAGGGACTAGGTGGCGGTCGGTGGGGTTCGACCGGGCGAATTGTCGGCATGCGAGCGAGGACGCCATGGAAATTCGGATGAGTGACGGGCGCGGCCCGGGGTTGGAGGAATCCATCCGGCTGACGCGCGAAGGCAACGAATATCTCGAACGCGAAGCCTTCGACGAGGCCGTTATCGTCCTGCGCCAGGCGCTGGCGCTGAATCCCGAATCGGATATGGCCGAATTCAACCTGGGCGCCGCGTTGGCGGGGCTCGGCGATTTGGACCAGTCGATGTCCATGTTCCGGAACATCATCGACCGAAAGCCCGATGTTGCGGAAACGCATGTACAATTGACGGCCGCGCTCGACGCGCATCGCATCCCGCGGTTCGAGCCCGGCATGCGGTTACCGACGACCGATGCATTGGACGCCGTGCTGGCGACATACCGGACGGCGGTCGACTCCGTGCCGGTTCTGTTCGGGTGCTACTCGACGCTGGCGGAGATATTGACCGCGCTCGGCCGCTCGGCGGAAGCGCGCGCGATGGCGGCGCAAGCCGACATCTTCAGCACCGAAATGCCTTATGCGCTGCAAAATGTCGGCGCGACGATGCAGCATCCGGGCGACTTGCGCGCCGCGTTGGCGTTGCATCGCAATGTCATGGCGATGGCGCCGGATCACGAATACATGACCGAACAGGACTATCTGAACACCGATCTGACGTTTTCGGATTCCGAGATCACCTTGCCGGATGGGTTCGAGGTGATGATGGAATGGGAGCGCCCGATTATGGAACGGTCGGCGGAGATCGTCTGCCACAACCAGGGCGACGTGTTGAATGTCGGGTTCGGCATGGCGATCATCGATACCGCGATCCAGCGGCAGGGCGTCACGACCCACACGATCATCGAGGCGCATGAACAGGTGATCGAAAAGGCGCGGCAATGGGCCAAGGATAAGAAAGGCGTCAATCTGGTTCATTCGACCTGGCAGAAGGCGTTGGACGGGCTGCCGCCATTCGACGGAATCTATTTCGACACGCTGATGCCGCCCATGCTGCCGTTCCTGGAACGGGTTCCCGCGATGCTGAAAAAGGACGGCGTGTTCCTGTACTTCCAATCGATGATTCAGTTGGAAAATCTCGAAACGATGAGCGGGCAGGGGCTGGGATTCGGCATCGAGTTTCATGCCTTCGATGAGATTCCGGAGAATTCCTATTACCGACTGACCGAGAAAACCTCGGAGGGGCGGTATCTGGCGCCGCTCTTCGTCTATCAGAAGGCGGCGTAAGGCCTGTTTGACACCGTGACGGGCAACGCTAGACGTCGATGACCGTGGGGTTGCTGGCGGTCGTTGTGTTGATCACGACGGTGCCGGACAGGATGTCGTGAACCTGACGCCGCCGGTTGCTGAACACGCCGACGAGCAGAATCAAGCCCCCGGTAAGCGGGACCAGGAACCAAAACAGCGCCGATGAGATCAGGACGTGCAGGTAGGAGGGCTTGCCGCCGTCCCAACTGCGCATTTCCAATCCCAGCCAGCGCATGCCGAAGGTGGCCGAGGCGTTGCTGCCGATCGTCGCCATGTCATAGACGATGAACATCGGCGCGATCCAGAAGACGGCGAGGAGGGCGGTAAAGATGAAGAATGTCAGGATATTGAAGACGAAGAATACGGCAGCGATGGAAAACATAAGCGCGGCGTCGATACAGAACGCCAGACTACGACGCCACAGGAGGCCATCGTAGAAATCCGGCCGGTCGAGCGGGTTCGGCGGCTTTTCGGTCCATTCCAGGACTGGGTCGATTCGATCGGGTAGGTTCGCTGGCACCGTGGCCCCCGTTGCTGTCAGAGACGCCTATTATGCCACATTGGAACCCGAAACGTCCCCTACAAGGGCGAATTCGCATTCAGCAGGGAGGGCGGGATGAGGTCCTCCTCGGCGACTTCCGGCTTTAGCCGCAGGAGCGTTACTTCGATGCGCCGGTTCTCGACCGCGTCGGGGGACTTCTTTTCCAACGGCGCGCGTTCCGCATTGCCGCGCACCGCCGCGAACCGCTTATCGGGCGTGCCGAGCGCGGTCAGCGCTTCCTGGCCGGCATAGGCGCGTTGAATGGAAATGTTCCAATTAGTGAGCCCTTCGGTAACGGTCGCGTCGTTCCGCGATGTATGACCCGACACTTGAATCTTGTTCGGCAAGCGGGAGATGACCTCGTGGATAACCTTGATCAGTTTCTTGCCGTCTGAATTGAGCGCGATCCCGCCTTGGTCGAAGAGCGGCTGCCTTTTCCGGTCCATCAGGCGGATACGCAAACCCTCCGACGTGACGTCCAGGGCCACCGACTGGAACAAGTTGAGCAGTTCCGGGATTTGTTCCATGGACCGCTGGATCGCGATTTTCGCCGCGGTCAACTGGCGAAATTCGTCGCTGTTGTTCGGCAGCTCTTCCTGGTTTGGGGTTTTCGTCGTTTCCGACGGATCCCCGTGCGAGATATCGTCTTCATTCACCGTGACGACCTGGCTGCGGACATTCACCGCCTTCGAGGTCGTCTGTCCGGGCGCTTCGATCGGGCCGGGATCGGTCGCCGAGATACCGCCGAACACGCCACCGCTGCCGGTAGATCCGCTGGTCGCGCCGACCGGTTCGAAGTAGTTCGACAGCCCTTGTTTCTGGTCTTCGGTGGTGGCGTTCAACAGCCAGAGCAGCAGGAAGAAGGCCATCATGGCCGTGACGAAGTCCGCATAGGCCACTTTCCACGCGCTGCCGCCATGCGCTTCCGGCTTGATCTTCTTTTTGACGACAATGATTTCGCGATCTTGCTTGAGTGCCATGTCGCCTACCGATCCGCCGCGACGGCCGTATTGCCGGTTGCCGCCGCGGCCTTGCCGACGGGCTTGTTCAGGAGAAGAACGCTGATCCTGTTATTGCGCTTCGCTTTCGGGAAGCTCGGATGCACCGGCGTCGTATCGCCCTTGCCGACAATTCGTGAAAACCGCTCGGCGGCGACCCCGAAGCTAACCAGAGTCGCGCGTGCGTTGTCGGCGCGGTCGCCGGATACTTGCCACTTCGATGTCGCTGATTGCGTTTCCAGGTCCGTGTGTCCGGTAATGGCGATGCGATTCGGCAGTTTCGATATGATCGACCCGATGATGGCCAGCAGGTGGCGGCCGCGGTTCGAGATCTCGGCGCCATTATTCTTGAACATCTTCAGCTTCAAGCGGTCGAGAAGCTGAATCCGCAAGCCGTCCGGCGTTTGTTCGACGAGCAGGCTGTCCTGCATTTGCGCGAGTTCCGGGATATCCTGGAGCGCCTGATTGATGGCCGAGATGACCTTTTTGAACTCCCTGCGGTTCTCCTCGTCGACTTGGCGTTCATGGTTGCTGTTGAGGTAGCCGCCGCCTTTCGATTCCGGCATTTTGTGTCGGCCGTCCGATGCGCCGGTGTCCCGGCTGCCGAAGGTTGGAATGGCGACCGTAATCCGCGGCGGCGATCCGGCCGACCGCAGCGCGCCTTCGACCGCCATGGCAAGTCCCTTCATCACGCCACCGCTGCCGGTCTGTTCGTCCGACACGCCGATCGGCTCGAAGAAATCCGAGATGCCCTGCTTCGTATCTTCGGTCGTCACGTTGAGCAACCAGAGCAGCAGGAAGAAGGCCATCATCGCGGTGACGAAGTCCGCGTAAGCGACTTTCCACGCCCCGCCATGAGCTTCCGCCGGCAGCATGACCTTCTTGCGAAGGATGATGGGTCCTTGATCTGCGCCCTCTAAGGTGTCCGCCATGACATTCTATGCCGGCTGACCGCCGCTAAGACGCGGAGGGAAGGTTCTGGGTGGCTTCTTCGAGTTCCACAAAGCTCGGCCGGGTGTGGCTCAGGAGCACCTTACGGGCGAACTCGACCGAAACGGCGGGTGCGTAGCCCTGCAGATGCGAGAGCAGCCCCGCCTTGATGCAACTGAAATACATGCTGTCGTCTTCCTGGTTGCCCTTGAGGGCTGTCGCTATCGGGCCGAAGTAGCCGTAACACAACAGAATGCCGAGGAAGGTTCCGACCAGAGCGGCGGCGATCAAGCCGCCGAGGACTTCGGGCGGCTCGGTGATCGAGCCCATGGTCTTGATGATGCCCATCACGGCGGCGACGATGCCGAGGCCGGGAAAGGCTTCGGCCAGGGTCTGCATAGCGTGACTGACCTTGTGATCCTCGAGATGATGGGTTTCCAGTTCCGTGTCCATCAGCGCTTCGAGTTCATGCGGATTGTCGGTGCCGAGTGTCATCAGGCGAAGGTAATCGCATAGGAATTCCACCGCGTGATGGTTCGCCATGAATTTTGGGTATTGGGCGAATAGATCGCTGTCTTCCGGATTCTCGACATGCGCTTCAAGCGCCAGCATGCCCTTGGTTTTGGCCAGCTTGAAGATCTGGTACTGCAGGGAAAGCAGCTCTAGATAGTCTTCTTTGTTGTATTTGGGGCCTTTCAGGACAGACTTCAGTCCTCCCATCGTCTTCCCGAGCACGGGCTTGGAATTGGCGATGATATAGGCGCCGACTCCGGACCCGCCGATGATGACGAGTTCGAACGGTTGCCATAAAACGCCGAGTTTGCCGCCCATCGCGACATAACTTCCGATCACGCAGGCGGTGACCACAAGGCTTCCGATGATCAAGAACATATGATTTTTTTCGTTGTCGGACCCGAAGATGACCTGGATAAATGGGTAAAGGGAACTGATTAACATCGGCTTAATCGGCCGGTTCTTTCGTGGTAGTGAATTTGCCGTTAACCGCCGTTTTCCCGTACTTTCAGGATGGTTCAGCCGAGTAGCGGGCGGTGAATCGCCACGCCTAAAGGTAGCGAGGGGTCGCCCATTTGCGGCACTTGAGCTATCTCTGTTTGAATTGAGGCCCAGAAGGACGAAAGGACACTGCCTGCGATGGACAAGAACGAACCCGCGATCGACAAGACGCGGTTCCGCGATACATGCGGGCATTACGCGACCGGTGTCGCCGTCGTTACGACATCCAACGGCAATGGAGCCGCGGTCGGCGTTACGGTGAATTCCTTTACGTCCGTGTCGCTCGACCCGCCGTTGGTGCAGTTCAGTTTGGACCGGAAAGCCTCGGTTTTCAGTACTTTCGAGCAGTCGAACCCGTTCGTCATTAACGTGTTGGCCCGCGACCAGGAAGCGGTTTCCCGGCGTTTTTCCGGGAAAAGCGATGACTTCGACGGTTTGGATTGTGAATTTTGGCAACAGAGTTGCCCGATCATCCAAGGGTGCGTCGCGACCATCGGGTGCGAACCTTATGCCGCCTATGACGGCGGCGATCATTTGATCATTCTGGGCCGTGTCGCCTATCTGGACTGCCAGGCGGAGGCGAACCCGCTGCTATTCTACCGGGGCGGCTACGGCAGCTTCACCTAAGCTCTAGACGGGTTGGGCGGTGTCGCTCAGTCGAGTGGTCGGGAAGCCCGCCGCTTCGAGCCGGTCGATGATTTCTTCGACATGCGGGGCATCGCGGGTCTCGACGATCACGTCGGCCTCCGCTTGTTTTACCGGCACGTCGAAGAACATGCGCTGATGTACGATCTCGACGATGTTTCCGCCGGCGTCGCCGATCTGCGCCGTCATCTTCGCCAGCGTTCCGGGTGCGTCGCTGATCAACACGCGAAGCCGGACCATCTGACCGCCGCGAACGAGCCCGCGCATCAGCACCGACGACAGGATGCGCGAATCGATGTTCGCGCCGCTGACCGCCAGGACGACCTTCTTTCCTCGGTATCTGCGCCGTTCCGCGACCAATGCGGCGAGCGGCGCGGCGCCGGCGCCTTCGACCAGCGTCTTGGCGGTGACGACCATGGTCTGCACCGCGTCCTCCAGTTCCATCTCGTCGACGGTGACGACCCGGTCCACATGGTCCCGGACGATGGGGAGGGTCAGTTTGCCGGGCTGCTTGATCGCGATGCCCTCGGCGATGGTTTCGCCGCCGGCCGGCGCATCGCCGCCCTTGAGCGCTTGCGACATCGAGGGATATAGCGCGGCCTCGACGCCGACAATCTCGATCGACTTGCCCGTCGCCCGGAACGCCGTGGCGATGCCGGAGATCAGACCGCCGCCGCCGATCGGCGCGATCAGTACATCCAGGTCCGGTACGTCCTCCAGAACTTCCAGGCCGACCGTCCCCTGACCCGCGATGATTTGCGGATCGTCGAAGGGGTGGACGAAGGTCAAATCCTCGGCTCGCATCAGTTCCTCGGCGTGCGGCATGCAGGCGCTTACCGAATCGCCATGCAGCAGGACGCGGGCGCCAAACGCTTCGGTCCGGTTGATTTTCGTGAAGGGCGTCGAGGTCGGCATGATGATGGTCGCTGGGATGCCGAGGCGATTTGCATGGTAGGCCACGCCTTGGGCGTGATTTCCGGCCGAGACGGCGATGACGCCGTTCTTCGCCTGCTCGCGATCCAGGCTCGACAGCTTGATCAAGGCTCCCCGGTCCTTGAACGATCCGGTGAATTGCAGGGTCTCCAGCTTCAGGAATACGTCCGCGCCGACCATTTCCGACAATGGGCCGGATCGTACCGTCGGCGTTCGCACGACCGCGTGCCTGATCGTGTCGGCCGCCGCGCGGATATTGTCGATCGTGACGGTCATCGGGGCCGTTTCCGTGTTGTTCGATGGTCCGCCGAGACTATACCAGGCGGCCGGCTAGGGCGCGCGCCTTGGGGCCAGTGTGAGAATGCCGGCGGCGTCGCGCCGCAGCGCATCGCGATCGCCGGCGATTGTGATAAAGCCGCCGGCGCGCCAGCGTTCAAGCATGTCGCGATAATACGGGGAAAGGGGATTGCCGGACTGGCCGGTCGCGATGACGTATCGGCTGCGGTCCAGATCGGCAAGGTCGTATACCGCCCGGTACCCCGACCCGTGAACGTGCGAAAAGGGCGCGGCGCCGTTCTGGCGTGTCTGTCCCCGGTTCAGCGTATGGTCGCCGCCGTCGGTTTCCACGACAAGATCGGCCAAGGCCCGTACGCCCGGCACCTGGCTGAAGACACGGTGTCGGAACTGCGCCTTATGCGCCGCACCCCAACGCCAACCGGCGATATCGGGGCCTTGTGTTTCCGCGATGTCGGCGACGGCGGTCTCCAAGGCGGCGGCGATCTGCGTTTCGCACGTCTCCGTTCCCGGTGTCCTGATGTCGTCGCACCATGCCTGATGCTTTGTGATAGCGGCGACGACGAAACGCGTGCGCGAACGGGCGTAGTCGTCGACCCGGTCGCCCAATTCGTCTTCCAGGATGGCGCGTTCCAAGGCGCGTAGCCATGCGGCGTAGATCAGCGGCTCGGCGCGGTCGCGCTGCATGCGAAAATCCCAGCCGCGAAGCCGCTCTTTCGCCGCCTTGGCGCGGTCCGATTTGGCCGGCGCGGTCAGCAGAAGCGGAACGAGGCGGCGCGCGGCGGGCGATAGGGTGTCCATTTGCATTGCCGCGCTCTCCGCCACCGTATGCGCCTTCTTTCCGCCGAGCAGCTCGGCGATCCGGGCCGCGCGGTAGGCCGCTTCCCAATGGCGGCTGATTTGGTGCGGATACTCGGCGCCGACGAGCCGGTTGTTCGCGTTGATGATTACGCCGTCGGCGGGATTGTGCCGTTTCGGCAGGTCGTCGAACGGAATGAAGGCGCGCCAGTCGAATCGCGCCTCCTGGCCGGGTACGGGGCGCGTGCCGTCATGATCGGACCGAAGGGGAATACGCCCCGGCGTGACGAGCCCGATATCGCCGGCCGTGTCGGCATAGAATAGATTCTGCACCGGCGCATGAAACAAGCGCGTGGCGGCGAGGAACTCCCGCCAATTGCCGGCCCGGTTCATGAGAAACAGGGCCCGCGCGGTTTCGTCGTCGATCCGCGTCGTCGGACTTGCCAGGGCGATGACCGATGCCGGCGTTTCCGAATCCGCCGCCGCGAGATCGGCTTCGTCCAAAACGTCGGAAACGACCGGCCCGTGGCGTGTCTCCCGAATGGTGAGGGTGACTGGCTCGTCGTTCGCGACGTAAATCTTCTCGATCCGCGTGGTGAAAGCCTTGGGGCCGTTCGGCGTGAGATACTGGCTCGGATTTTCGGGATCGAGCGTTTCGACGTAGAGGTCTTCGACATCCGCGCCCGTGGTCGACATACCCCAGGCGATCTTCCCGTTATTTCCCAGCGGATGCAACGGGACGCCGGGAACCGTCGCGCCGGTGAGCGACAGCGTCGGCGTTTCGATACGGGCGAGATACCAGAGGATCGGCGCCCCGAAACCGAGATGCGGATCGTTCGCGAGGATCGGCTTACCGGTCTCGGTATGCGCCCCGCCGATGACCCAGGCGTTCGACGCGTCGACCGGCGCGAGTTCGTCGGGCAGCGCCCGCGCGAGGCGGTCGAGCAGCGCGGCGTCGGTGTTGGGGATCGTCGCCAGCGTTACCGGCTCGTTGTCGTCATCGGTCGGCCAGAGTTGTTCGATCTGCGTTTGTGTCAAGGTCTCCGCGAGACGCAGCCGGAGCAACTCGCTGCGCCAATTGCCGGACAGCCGCACCGCCATGATCCGGGCCCAAACGAGGCTGTCAGCCGGACGCCATCGCTCCGGCTCGTGGCCGAAGACAATGAATTCCGGGGGTAGCGCGCCCTTGCGGTTGGTCAGATAGGCATTGACGCCGGCCGCGTAGGCGTCGAGCACCGCGCGCTCGTCCGCATTCATCAGGGTGAGCTGCGCTTGCGCGGCGCGATGGAGCCCGAGAAATCGGATGAACCGGTCGATCCTCAACGTCCGGCGGCCGAATATCTCGGATAAACGGCCGGCGCCGATCCGGCGGGTCATTTCCATCTGCCAGAGCCGGTCCTGGGCATGGGCAAAGCCGAGCGCGAAATAGGCGTCGTTGACCCGATCCGCAAAGATGTGCGGGACGCCGTTGCCGTCCCGGATCACCTCGACCGGGCCGTCGAGCCCCAGCAGCGTCAGCGTGCCGTCGGTCTGGGGCAGGGAGGTGCGAAGCCAGGTCACGAACACCACGGACAGGAACCCGAGGGCGATCACGGTGAGCGCGCCGGCGCGCAGGACATGTTTGAGGATGCGGGCCATGGCTGTCCGGTCTATCCGATATCCGCTTGGACCGTCCGGTCCGCTGTGTCATTGTCCGCCCGCATGAGCCTCCGCCGTTTCAAATCCACCGATGCCATGGTTTCCGTGCTGCAGCCCGGAAACCCCGTGTATTGCCTGCATCCCGAGGAATTGCGCAAAGCCGCGCGGCAATTCCTGACCCGGTTTCCCGGCCGCACGCTTTATGCCGTGAAATGCAATCCGCATCCATTCATTCTTCACACGCTTTTCGAAGCCGGAATCAAACACTTCGATGCGGCGTCGATTCCGGAGATCGCCGCGGTGCGCGGCCTCGGATCCGACGCGACCGCATACTACATGCACCCGGTTAAAACGCGGGACGCGATTCTCACCGCGCATACGGTTTACGGGATACGGCATTTCGTCGTGGACCATCCGGATGAACTTGCCAAGATCTTGTACGAAACGAATGGCGGCGACGGCCTTGTGATCTTGGTGCGGTTCGCCACGCCCGGCGGCGTCGCCCGCTACGAGTTGTCCCGGAAATTCGGCGCATCGCCGGACGAGGCGGCGGTGCTGTTGCGACAGGTGCGGGACGCCAGGTGCCGCACCGGGTTGGCGTTCCATGTCGGCTCGCAATGTCTGAGCCCGTCGGCATTCAGGGACGGCGTTCTGTCTGCGGGCAGGATCGCCGCGGCGGCGGATGTCGCGTTGGACTATCTCGACGTGGGCGGCGGGTTCCCGGCCGCCTATATCGGCGAACAGCCTCCTGCGCTGCCGGATTATCTCGCGGCGGTACGGGAAAGCGTGGCGGCGATCGACCTGCCGGGGGATTGTGCCCTGATGTGCCAGCCGGGCCGGGCGCTTGTCGCCGGCGGCTGCTCCCTGGTGGTGCAGGTCCAGCTTCGCAAGGAGTCGTCGATCTACATCAACGATGGGCGCTACCACAGCCTGTCCGAGACGGTGACCGGGCAATTGTCCTATCCGGTGCGGGCGATCCGCTCGGACGGCGGTTTTAGCGGCACGATGCGGGATTTCACCGTATTCGGGCCGACCTGCGATTCGACCGATGTATTGCCGTCCGCGTTTTCGCTGCCGGACGATATCCGCGAAGGCGATTGGATCGAGATCGGCCAGTTGGGCGCGTATTCGAACGCCCTGGTGACGCGGTTCAACGGAATCTCGCCGGATCATTTCGTAACCATCGAATAGGATTGTTTCATGGGTTTTGTCAGCAATTCGATCCAATGCATTGGTCCGCATGGATTTCATCGCATGGCCTATACCGATTGGGGCGTGCCGTCGGCGGAATGGGTGCTGTTCTGCGTCCATGGACTGACGCGGAACGGCCGGGACTTCGACTATCTTGCGGCGTCGCTCGAAGACCGCTACCGGACGCTGTGCCCGGATGTCGCCGGACGCGGCAAGAGCGCGCGGCTGTCCCATGCCGAGGACTACAACAACCGGCAATACGTGTCGGATGCGATGGCGCTGTTGGCGCGGTCAGGGGCGGAGACCATCGATTGGCTCGGCACCTCCATGGGCGGGATGATGGGCATGCTGACGGCGTCGATGCCGGGATCGCCGATCCGGCGCTTGGTCTTGAACGATATCGGACCGTGGCTGCCGAAAGCCGCATTGCAGCGGATCGCCGATTATGTCGGGTCGACGCAGGAATTCGACGACCGGGACGGGGTGGAGGCTTATCTCCGCGCGGTCCATGCGCCGTTCGGCGCGTTGACGGACGCGCAATGGAGCCATCTTGCGGAGCACGGTTCCTTTCCGCGGGACGGCGGCGGATATGAACTGGCATGCGATCCGAAGATCGGCGACGCCTTCCGGTCGATGGCGATCGACGATGTCGATTTATGGGCCATTTGGGACCGCATCGAATGCCCGGTCCTGGTCCTGCGCGGCGTCGACTCCGACCTGTTGTCGGCCGACGTCGCCGAAGAGATGGCGCGGCGCGGTCCGAAGGCGGATGTTGTCGAGATCGCGGGATGCGGCCACGCGCCCGCGTTGATGGATGGCGGGCAGATCGCGACCGTCCGGGACTGGCTGCTCGGCTGAGCGATGCCTGCCGGCGCGCCGTTACTCGGGCGCCGTCGCGGCCTTTTGCCGGCCGGCTCCGGCCTCGGGATAGCCTTTCGGATGCAGCAGCCATCCCAGCGCGAGCGTCGCCACGACGGCGCCGACGCATTGCGCGACGATGAACGCGGGCGCGTCGATCGGCCGAATTCCGGAGAATGTATCGGTCAACGCCCGGGCGACGGTCACCGCCGGGTTGGCAAAGCTGGTGGAAGCGGTGAACCAATAGGCCGCGGTGATGTACAGCCCGACCATCCAGGCGACGCCGTCGGGCCGCCAGCGCAGGGCGGCGAAAATGGCGCCGACAAGGCCGAATGTGGCGACCGCTTCGGATAGCCATTGCGCCGGGCCGGTGCGAGTGTTGGCTGAGAGTTGCCAGATCGCCTCCTCGAACATCGCATGCGCGGCCAGCGTGCCCAGTATCGCGCCGCCGATCTGGAACAGAAGATAGAGGAGCGCCGCCGGCACCCGTATTTCACGGCGAATCAGGAACGCCAACGTCACCGCCGGGTTGAAATGCGCGCCCGACACGGGCCCGAGCGCGGTGATCAGAACGATCAGGATCGCGCCGGTCGGGATCGTGTTGCCGAGCAGGGCGACCGCGACATTCCCGCCGGCGAGCCGCTCGGCCATGATTCCCGAGCCGACGACGGTGGCAAGCAGCATGGCGGTGCCGAGAAACTCCGCGGCCAGGCGGCGTGAAAGATCGTTCTCCTGCATGGCTAAGACGGTCCCTTGCTTTGAGGGCGACCCCTTCGCTCGGTTGCCGGCGTCTTGGTCACGTCGCGAAGAAACATGTTCAGCGGTTCCAACGCATCCGCCTTGAGCGAATAGCAGACGCGCGGCGGATCGATCTCACCGGTAATGATCCCGGCGGCCTTCAGGATCCGTAGATGCTCCGACGTCGTAGACTGAGCCAACCCGATTTCGTCCACGATGTCGCAGCCGATGCAGGACTGCTTTTCATGCAGCATTGCGACGATTTCGAGCCGGGCCGGGTGCCCGAGCGCCTTGGCGAGCTTTGCGAGACTCTGGGTTTTCCCTTTTGCCCTGGAGTGCGCCTGTGGGGCGTGGACGGTGACAGATGCCATTTCCGCTCGAATCAATCGTAAATCGACGATGAACGATTAATATCAAGGCCGACTGCCGAGATCAACAATCCATCACGCTCGGGAGTTCCGGGCCGTTAGCCTTTCTTGAGCAGCGCCGCCGCTTCGAGGGCCGCGTAGGTGAGAATGCCGTCCGCGCCGGCGCGTTTGAACGCCATCAGCGATTCCAGAACGACCCGGTCGTTGTCCAGCCAGCCGTTCTGCGCCGCCGCCTTCAGCATCGCGTATTCGCCGCTCACCTGATAGACCAGCGTCGGCATCGCGTAAGCGTCCTTAACCCGGCGCAGAATGTCGAGATACGGCATGCCCGGCTTGACCATAACCATATCGGCGCCTTCCTGGATGTCGTGCCAGACTTCGCGCAATGCCTCGTCGCTGTTCGCCGGATCCATCTGGTAGGTCCGCTTGTCGCCGAGCAGCGCGGCTTTGCTGCCGACCGCGTCCCGGAACGGACCGTAGTAGGCCGACGCGTATTTCGCCGAATAGGCCATGATCCGCACGGCGTCGAACCCGTTCGCGTCGAGCGACTGCCGGACCGCGCCGATGCGTCCGTCCATCATGTCCGACGGCGCCACGGTATCGCAGCCGGCCTCGGCCTGAACCATCGCCTGACGGACTAGAATCTCCACCGATTCGTCGTTGAGGATCGTCTCGCCGTCCATCAGGCCGTCATGACCGTGCGTGGTGTAAGGATCGAGCGCCACGTCGCAGACGATCATGACCTCGGGCACGGCGGCCTTGATGGCGCGGATGCCGCGGCAGACCAAGTTATTCGGGTTGTAGCATTCCCGGCCATCGTCGGTTTTCAGCGCCGGGTCGGTATACGGGAAGAGGGCGACCGCCGGGATGCCCGCCTCGGCCGCTTGCTCTGCGGCTTGCGGCAAGAGGTCGACAGACAGCCGGTCGACGCCGGGCATCGAGTCCACCGGCTGGCGCACGGCATCGCCGTCGACGATGAACAGCGGCAGGATGAAGTCGTCCGGCGTCAGTTTGTTCTCCGCTACGAGGCGTCGCGTGGCGTCGTCGCGCCGGTTGCGCCGCATCCGAACCGTCGGATACAGCCCGGGTCCGCCATCCACGATGGCGGCGGCGGACGGGTCCTTCCCTGTTGGGAATGGGGTCAGTTTCGCTTTCGACATGGGCAACCTCCCGAGATTGCGTCGATCTTACGCCCGGGCGCGCGGGAGGAAAAGGATCGTCGTGGGTAATCGAAAAAACGACGGCCGGGAGTGATGGCCGTTACAGAACATTTGACTCGAATGAATTTAAATTACGCTTCCTCGGCACGAGGTGGCGCATCACAATGTGTAAAGACGATAGACAAGGTGACCGGGACTCCGGTCCGCATCCGACCTGGATCGATTTCGAAGATTGCCACGAAAAAATTCGCGACATGGTCGCGTATTGGCAGTCGATTCATCCAGCGAAGGGGTTGCCGGGCCGTCAGCATTTCGATCCGGTCGATATCCCGACTCTTCTGCCGAACTTGCGGCTGCTCGACGTTGAAGGCCGTCCGCCGCGTTTCAAGGTTCGGCTCATGGGTACGGTCCTCCTCGATTTCTTCGGCGAGGAGCAAACCGGACGGTATTTCGACGAGCTGTTTCCGAAATTCACGGAGTCCAGGACCTATCAGGACCTGTTGGACGTGGTCATGACCGGGACTCCCAGTTGGCGTCGCGGGTTGCCGGGTTTGGTGTACGAGAAAGACTTCGTCACCGTCGAACGGATTTATCTGCCGTTGGCGGAAGACGGCCGTGCCGTCGACATGATCGTGACCTGCATTCTGTTCGGCGACAAGGACGGCATCTTCTGCTGACGGTCGTGTCGTCGGGCAGTAGAAACCGTCCTCGCGCCGATGGTCGCTCTATGCGGCGTCCTTTGCGCCGCCCGCCGCCTCGAGGGCCTGGTCGAGGTCCTTGAGGATGTCGTCGATATGCTCGATGCCGATGGACAACCGGACATAGCCGTCGTTGACGCCGGTGGCGAGCTGGTCTTCGGGCGAGAGCTGGGAATGCGTCGTGGTCGCTGGGTGGATGGCCAGCGAGCGCGCGTCGCCGATATTGGCGACGTGGTAGAACATCTCCAGCGCGTCGATGAAGGCGCGTCCGGCTTCGCGGCCGCCCTTGAGTTCGAAGCCGACAAGCCCGCCGTAGCCGCCGCTGAGATAGGCGTCGGCGCGGCGTTTCTGTTCCGCGTCCTCATGCGTCCCGGCATAGATCACCTTCGACACCGCGGGGTGCCCGCCGAGAAACTCGGCGACAGCCTGGGCGTTGCGGCTGTGTTCGCGGATGCGCAGCGGCAGCGTCTCCAACCCCTGCACGAACTGGAAGGCGTTGAATGGGCTCATCGCCGATCCCAGGTCGCGCAGCAGCGTGACGCGCGCCTTGATGATGTAGGCGATCGGGCCGAGCGGTTTGACCGCCTCGGTCCAGACCGCGCCGTGATAGGACGGGTCGGGCTGGTTCAACATCGGGAAGCGGTCCGCATGCTTCTCCCAGTCGAAATTGCCGCCGTCGACGATTAGCCCGCCGATCGAAGTGCCGTGGCCGCCGATGTATTTCGTGGTCGAATAGACGATGACCGCGGCGCCATGATCGAACGGCCGGCACAGGATCGGCGCCGCCGTGTTGTCCATGATCAGCGGCACGCCCAACTCACGGCCGATGTCGGCGACCTCCTTGATCGGAAAGACGGTGAGCTTCGGGTTCGGCAGCGTCTCCGCATAATAGGCGCGGGTCTTGTCGTCGGTGGCGCGGCGGAAGTTTTCCGGATCGGCCGGATCGACGAAACGCACCTCGATCCCCATCGTCTTGAAGGTGTTGTTGAACAGGTTCCAGGTGCCGCCGTAGAGGTCCGTGGCGCTGACGATGTTGTCGCCGGCGGACGCTATATTCTGCACGGAGATGGCCGATGCGGCTTGACCCGAACTAACGGCGAGGGCGGCGGCGCCGCCTTCGAGCGCCGTCACCCGCTGTTCCAGCACGTCGCAGGTCGGGTTCATGATGCGGGTATAGATATTGCCCAGTTCCTTAAGCGCGAACAGGTTGGAGGCATGCTCCGTGTCGCGGAACTGGTAGGACGTCGTCTGATAAATCGGTACGGCGACCGACCCGGTGCTTTCGTCGGCGCGATAGCCTGCGTGCAAGGCGATGGTTTCAGGGTTGGTGCTGTTTCCGGCCATTGTCTATGCCCTCCTGTTGACCCAAGGGCGGGCAAAAAAACACCCGCCGGGACCAAAGCCGCGGCGGGATACTCAGCGCCGCTCGCTTTAGCCGATTTTTTAACGGCGCCGGCAAGCTGAGCTTCAAGTAAGCGCCATGAAGGCCGCTACAATAACGCCGAATGCGATGGTAACGCCAGCCTTCGTTTTCGCCTATACGCGACGGTATGGTAGTGTGCCGCGCGAGACTACAGGACTCCCCAGGAACCAGATCGTTCATGCCCCCAAAATTGGCCGCAGCCGCCGCGGCGATTTCCAAATTCGCCGATGCGTCGGGTATCCGCGTCGCCATGCTTGTCGCGATCGGAACCGGTTTGCGCCAACCGCGTCGGGGCGGTTGATCGATGGCGCGCGCCGACTTTCGCTTCGCTTGGCCCTTTCGAGTGCGTTACTCCGAAATCGACGGTCAGAAAATCGTCTTCAACGCCCATTACCTGACCTATTTCGACACGGCGATCCACGAGTATATCCGCGCCCTCGACGAGGCCTACGAGACCCCGGCGGACCGAACGGATCAGGAGTTTCACACGGTCCGCGCCTTGGTCGAGTATCGAAAACCGATCGTCTTCGACGAGGACATCGAGGTGCATGCGCGCGCCACCCGGCTGGGGCGTTCGTCGATGACGTTCACCCTGGAGATTCATCCGGCGGGGGCGGAAGACCTGCGGGCCACTGGCGAGATCGTCTGGGTGAACGCCAGCCGAACCACGCATCGCCCGGTCCCGGTATCCGACACGCTTGCCGAACGGTTGGCCGCGTTCGAGGGCGAGGGGTTGGAGCGTTGAGCGGCCAGCATCGATAGGTTGGTCCGCCGACGCTCGGGCTTGGCGGTTTCATGACTCTTGCGTGGCGTTTTCCGCTTCCGCTTGGAATAGGCGCTGTCGCGCCGCTATACTATTTGGGCATGTAATTCGTGGGGTGGAGGTCTACCGTAGGAACGGTCGAGACGCTGCGGTCGGCGTAGCGCCCGCGGAGCTAGCCTTCATCGCCGTATTCGCACTCGATTGGTTTGGCAGGTGCGGTCCATGGTTCTTCGTCTAAGACTCTTGGGTGACTTTTCCGTCGTTGACGCGTCCGGAAAGGCGTTATCGCTGCCGACCCGGAAAACCGCCGCCTTGCTCGCCTATCTCGCGGTGAATGCAGACCGGCCGCAACCCCGCGAGCGGTTGATGGCGTTGCTGTGGAGCGATCGCGACGATCGTCACGCGCGGCAGAGCCTAAACCACGCGCTTCTGTCGATTCGAAAGTTGGCCGGGAATGGCGGCCCGCCGATCCTCGACAGCAACGGGGAACAGGTCACGTTGCGCGGCGATGCCGTCGAGATCGATGTCGCCCGGTTTCGGGATGCGCTTGCCGGGCGGCCGATGGCGGCGGTCGATCTCTACGCCGGGCCATTCCTCGATGGCCTGACCGTTCCGGACCCGGCATTCGACGAATGGCTCGCCGTTACCCGGGCCGAATGCCATACGCAATTATGCGATGCGCTAGAGCAGGCGATCGACGCGGCCGCGGAGGATGATCCCGGCGGTGCGATCGAGTTGACCCGTCGCTTGATCCGGTTGGACCCGGTTCGTGAGAGCGGGCATCAGCATCTGATGCGCCTTCTCTACGAACGCGGTGACCGGGCCAGCGCCTTGCGGCAATACCGCGACTGCGCGGACATTCTTGAAAAGGAACTCGCGGTCGAGCCCGGCGCGGCGACGCGCGCGTTGTTCGAGGCGATCAACCGGGATGATGTTGCGCCGGTCACGATGGAAACCCTGGCGACCGTTGAGCCGCCGGCGGTTGCGACGTCTGCCGTTCCTCTTCGCGCACCGGCGGTAAGGACGGGTCGATATGGTATGTCGGCGCTGGCGGCCTTGGCCGGGGTTGTGATCGGCGCGGGGGCAGTTTCGCTTTACGATGATGGCGCGGATACCCGCCAAGCGGCGTTGAACGCCAGGGTGGCGGAAAACGCGCGGGCCTTGGCGGCAAAGACCGACCGCGAGGCGGCCTTGCAGGCCGAGCGCAACCGGGCTGCGGCATTGACCCTCGAACGCGCGGTGGAAGCGGCGCGGAATCAAGCCGCGGAGACGGCGCGGCAGCACGCCGAGGGAGTCGTCCAGCAGCATGCGGTCGAGATCGCCCGCGAACAGGCCGAGGCGCTTCTGCGGGAGGCGCAGGAAGCAGTGCGGAAACAGGTGGCGGAGATCGTCCGCCGGGCGAAACAGGACGAAATCGCCAAGGCCGCGGAACGCGCCAAGGCGCAAAAACAACTGGCGGCCGTTCCGTTCCCGCCGGCCCGCCCGGCGCGGTCCGGGTCGGTTGCGATGCCGAGGGTTGAGGCGACGAAAGAGCCCGTTGGGCAGGAGAATGTTGCAACCTCAACGACGCCGGCGGAATTCACTGATTTGGGCGATCCTGCCCTCGATATGGGATTCGACGCCGGTCACAACGTCGTCATAGGGGAGAGGGGTGACAGGTCGGGAAAGGAGCAAGCGGTCGCGACGATCGATTTTGAGAGGGACCGCGAAACGATCGAACAGGCAATCTTCGACTACTACTACATGTACGGGTATCCCAACGAAAAGACCGACAATGTTCACCTCTGGTTCTATGGTACCGTCATGCGGGAAATCAATCAGGTCACGGTGGACCGCATTCACGGCAGCGAAGTGGACGTGTCGGCCGAATACATTGCATCTGGCAATCTCGGGATGAACAGACTCCAGCGACGCGCCCGGTTTCGTCTTGAAAAGCAGGACGAGTCGATTTCGGTCGTGAAGATGTGGGGTGTTGAAATCGTCGAGATGGACGCGGGCAAACCGAAGAAGGAGCCCGGGGCCACCGAGCGAAAGGGCATTGTGGTGATCGGGAGCAACTCGGCCGGGCGCGCCACTGATCAAGATGCGGCGCGCCGAGATGCGATCGTGGCGGCGGTCACCGACTATTTCTTCGTGAAAGGTTACCCGAGCGAAGGAACGGGATACGGGCGGGACATCTTCTATGGCTGGGAGGTTCCTGGCGTCAGACTCGTCGCAATCCGGAAAACCCGTGACGGCGTTGTTGACGCGTTGGTGGAGGCTGTGGCCTCGGTCGTCGATAACTACCAAGCTCCCGAAGGCTTCCGGCGAGTCTGGGTTCGTCTTCGGGACCAAGATGTCGGATTCACGGTCATAAAATCGTGGGACGCAGACCAAGCCTAAGGCGATCGCGTCCCCCCGCGTGTCGACGCAGCTTGGTTTCCTGGTGTGGCCGCCAGCCGTTGGGCTCGCTCACGCGAAAAATGATCTTTTAATCCTGTTTTTCGCCGTTTTCACCGGTTGTTAGCCTAGCCTTTCACCGGCGTTTCGTCGCGCATGACTACTGTCTCCGAAACGTATAGGAGATCATCATGCGTTACGCCGTTGCAGTCATCGCGCTGTTCTTCGTGATCGGCAATGCCGCCGCCACCGAAGACGATAACACCCCCGAGCCGGTCTACAATGAGAGTGGGAAACTCGAAGGCTATGTGCTTCCGCATGCCGCCGACCAAATGTCCGAAACGGAATGCGTTCCCGAGGATGAGCGGCCTTACCCGCTCTGTTTCACCTTCGCTGATGACGGCGACGATGACTGATCTTGGATTCCTGTCAGGAACGATGGGGGAGAGGAGAAACGCTGCGATGTCTGACCGGACCACATACCGATGATCGATGGATTGGACGATCAAATCCGGGCTTTCCTGGAGGCCGGCGGGCCGGTCGTTGCCGTCTTGTTGGCCATGTCCGTCTTCGCCATGGCGGTCGCCTTTGTGAAGCTCTACCAGTTCTGGGGGATAAGGATCGGCGACCGGCGTTTTGTCGAACCAGCATATCTGCACCACCGGAACGGTGACGCGCCGCGAGCGCTGGCCGTCCTGGCGCGCGCGCGCAACCCCATCGCGCGCGTTATGGAAGCGGCGATCCGCGGCAAGTCCCATCCTGGCGTTCCGGAAGAAACGGTTCGGGAGGAGGTGGTCCGGGTCGCCAATCTTCATCTGGTTCGGTTGCGCGGCTTCCTGCGCAGCCTCGAAGTGATCGGTACTCTGAGTCCGCTGCTCGGCCTGTTCGGAACGGTCCTGGGGATGATCGATGCGTTCCAGCAGTTGGAGGGCGCCGGCAACCAGGTCAATCCGGCAATCCTCTCCCGCGGCATTTGGGAAGCGCTGCTGACGACCGCCGCAGGGCTGACCGTTGCGATCCCGACAATTGCGGTCGCGACCTGGCTCGAACGCCGGGTCGATCGCTTGGCCGCGGATATGGAAGACGCCGCAACGAAGATATTCACGGTCGGTCTTTCGCGTGATTCAGAAAACCAGGTCGACGATGCAATCGAACAGACGCAGCCGGCATATTCAGATTGAGAGCGGCGCCGGCAAGCGGAGCCTGATCAGTCTCACGCCGTTGATCGATGTCGTGTTTATCCTGCTGGTGTTCTACATGCTGGCCGCCGCCGCGCCGCGATGGGAATCGATCCATCTGGAGCCGCCGGTCCAAGGACAGTCCCGGGCGCCTGGTCCGCCCGCGATTATCGTCAACCTCGCGGCGGAGGGAGGCGTCACGCTTGACGGGGAAGCCGTGCCGTTGGACGCCTTGATCGGCGGCATCGCGTCGATGCCTGAAAAGGATCCGACCCGCCCGGTGGCGGTGCAGCCCTCGCGGGGGGTGACCTTGCAGCGCGTGGTGACGGTTCTCGAGCGACTTTCCGTTCTGCCGGTGTCGTCGGTATCGCTGATGCGCGAGAGGGCGCCGGAGAAATGAGACTTCGACGGCCCAATAAAAAGGAAGCGCCGGAGACGATGTTGCCGCTGATCAACATCGTCTTCATGTTATTGATCTTTTTCATGTTGTTGGCGAATTTCAACGCCTCCGCGCCGTTTTCCGTCACGCCGCCCGACGCGGCCGACTCCGCCCCGACGCAGCAGGGTTTGACCATCTTCGTCGCCGCGGACGGACGACTCGCCGTGGACGGCGAGGAGGTATCGCCGACGGCGCTGGTACCCCGATTGCGGGAACGGTTGAGCGCCGATCCGCCGCCGGTCGTTTGGCTCCGAGCGGATCGTGATGTCGACGCCGACCGTGTCATCGCCGTCATGGAACGGCTTCGTATCGCGGGCGTGGTGACGCTGCGCCTGACCGTCAACCGATGAAGCCGATCGACGACATCCGTGCTTGGCATTTGCAGCTTGCGGTTCTGGCTGCGGCGGTGGTTCATGCGCTGGGCATTACGATCTATCTCAACGCGATGCCGATCCGGCCCGAACCCATGCCGCTAAAACCGCCGACCGTCTTGACGCTCGCCGCGCCGCCGCCGGTGCAACCGACGCCGCCTGCGGTCAGGCAACAACTTCCCGCGGTGCCGCTTGCGCCGCCCAAGGCGACCCCACCGCCCGCGGTGGAGACACCGACGCCGGCGCCGAGCGAGCCGTTGCCGGATCTGCCGCACGTCGCGGTGCCGAAAACTGAAGAGCCGCCGATCTTGGAGAAGCCGACGCCATCGATCGAACCGGAGACGCCGAAGCCGGTTCCGGTCGAAAAGAGATCGCCTGTTCCTGTGCCGCAGCGGAAACCGGCGCGACCGGTTGCGAAAGCGCCGCCCGCGCCGGCCGTACAGCCGACGCCGGCCCCACCGCCTGCCGCCGTTACGGCCGCTGTGGCGCCGCGGACGATCGAGGACCTAACCCCGGCCGAAAAAACCGAAATACTGACCGAATTTTACGTGAACCGAAAAGAGAATTGGCTGCCGGTGTTCGAGACCGCGCTGCACGCGCGGGCATGGCTGAACCTCGGGTTTATAGATCCCACGGCCATCGAAGAACAGCCGGAGTTGTACTTGGAGGGACTGAATCAGTTCATGGACGTCCATGGTCCGTTTGCCGGCGAGGTCGATCCCGATGCGCCGCTGACGATCCAGGAAAAAGAGGACATCCTCAGCAACGGTTTTTTCGAAGAGACCGGGCCTTTGACTGTCCAGGAAGTCGATGCCGATCTCGAAAAGATGATTGCCCTGGGAACCGAGCGGTTCATCGGCCGCAGGGTGACATCCCTGAAGGCTCTGACGCGGCGCGAACGATGGGCTTTGATCGAGCAGCTCTACAAGGACGATCCCAGGTTTGAGGTCGGGATTATCGATCCTCATGCGGACCCGGATTTCGCCGATATGTGCTTTGGCGGCGGCTACAGGCATCTTCTGCCGGTCGGGCATGAGGTGGAATTCTGTGAGGTGGCGCCGCTGACCGTTCAAGAGGTGGAGGCGACGCTGAAAAAGATGCTGCGCGAGCAACAGCAGTCGGGTTTCGGCCGGGACCCGGCCGGCGTGCCGCCCGAACGGCCGCCGGACGAGGGTGCTACGGAAACTATGGATCCTTGACGCATGCTTCCCCCGAGCAGCGATGCGGGATAGGCTGCCGGGCGAGGGGCGTTGTCGATCGCGACGCCTTCAAGCGGGGGAAATGCCGATGTCCGATAATCCTGTGACGGTCAGCTACAACCCGGACATTTTCGAAGTGAGGTCCATCGAAGAGGCAAAACGGATCGTTCTGACGGCCGAAGATTCAACGACCGAAGAACGGTGGCGTGTGGAAACACCGTATCTCGCCGAGAGCATCGGCGAATACCTGAAACCGGACGCCTCGTCCTTGATCGTCGACTATGGCTGCGGGATCGGCCGTATCGCCAAGGAACTGATCGAGCGGTATGGCTGTTCGGTGATCGGTGTCGATATCAGTACGTCGATGCGGCAACTGGCGCCGGGCTATGTCGGCAATGCGCGCTTTGCCACCTGTTCCTGGAGTGCGGTCGATGCGCAGATCGACCATGGGCTACGGGTCGACGCCGTCATCGCCATCTGGTCCCTGCAGCACAGCCCAAAAGTGGCGGACGATATCGCCCGTATTGCGCGAGCATTGAAGCCCGACGGCCATCTTTACGTCTGCAACTTGGATCGCGCGGTGGTGCCCACGGACGTCGGTTGGATCGACACCGGGTTCGACATCAAGGCGCTGCTCGCGGATGCCTTCGTAGAAATCGCGATTGGGCCCATGTTGCCCGAACATACGAGCGGGGCGATTGCCGAAAGGGCGTTCATCGGGAAATACCGCAAGCGATCCGATTGAGTGCCGCGCATCATGCGATCCGTTGACGGCGCGGTGCAGCCCGGTAGACTGCCGCTCGGCGCGCGCCGCCGGACTCTTGGGCAAAAGTAACGATGGATTTCACCCTCAGCGACGATCAAATCGCCTTTCAGGATCTGGCGCGCGGCTTTGCCGAGGCCGAGATGAAACCGCATGCCGCCGAATGGGACGATGGCTCGATCTTTCCGGTCGATGCGTTGCGCAAGGGGGCGGCGCTCGGCTTCGCGGGCATCTACGTCCAGCAGAAGCATGGCGGCACCGAGCTCAGCCGGCACGATGCGGCGATCATCTTCGAGGAATTGTCGTCGGCCTGTCCGTCGACCGCCGCTTATGTCTCGATCCACAACATGGCGAGTTGGATGATCGACCGCTTCGGCGATGAGCAACAGCGGTCGCGTTGGCTGCCCAAGCTGATGACGATGGAGCATTTCGCAAGCTACTGCTTGACGGAGCCGGGCGCGGGGTCGGATGCCGCGTCGTTGCAAACCAAGGCGGTGCGTGACGGAGACGACTATGTGCTCAACGGGACCAAGGCGTTCATCTCCGGCGGGTCGACCAGCGACGTCTACGTCTGCATGGTCCGCACCGGCGACGACGGGCCGGGGGGAATCTCCTGCCTCGTCGTGGAGAAGGGCACGCCCGGCCTTAGCTTCGGTAAGCGCGAGAAGAAGATGGGTTGGAACAGCCAGCCGACCGCCGCGGTGGTCTTCCAGGATTGCCGCGTCCCGGTCGCGAACCGCATCGGCGCGGAAGGCGAGGGGTTCAAGATCGCCATGGCGGGGCTGGACGGAGGGCGCATCAACATCGCCGCCTGTTCGCTCGGCGGCGCGCGCGCCTGCCTCGACGCCGCCCGCGCGTATATGCTGGACCGCCAGCAGTTCGGGCAGCGATTGGCCGATTTCCAGGCGCTTCAGTTCCGGCTGGCGGATATGGCGACCGAGTTGGAGGCGGCCCGGCTGATGGTGCATCGCGCCGCCTGCGCGCTCGACGCGGGCGATCCGGACGCGACCGTTTCCTGCGCCATGGCGAAACGCTTTGCCACGGATGTCGGCTTCCAGGTGGCGAACGAGGCGTTGCAGCTTCACGGCGGCTACGGTTATATCCGCGAGTACCCGATCGAGCGCATCGTGCGCGACCTGCGGGTGCATCAAATCCTCGAAGGCACCAACGAGGTCATGCGCGTGATAATCTCCCGGGCGTTGCTCCAGGAATGACGGACGACGCGGAAATCCTGTTCGCGGTCGAGGACGGCGTCGCGACCGTCACCTTGAACCGGCCGGCGGCGTTGAATGCGCTGACGTTGGGCATGGTGTGCGCATTCCATCCCAAATTGATCGAATGGGCGTCGGATGACGCGGTGCGCGCGGTGGTCGTGCGCGGCGTCGGGGACAAGGCGTTTTGCGCCGGCGGCGATATCCGCGCGCTCTACGACAACCGGGGCACAGGGTTCACCGCCGATTTCTTCCGCGAGGAATATCGGCTGAATCGGACGATCCATCATTACCCGAAGCCTTATGTCGCGTTGATGGACGGCATCACCATGGGCGGGGGCGTCGGCGTGTCGGTGCATGCGCGCCATCGGGTCGCCTGCGAGGCGACGATGCTGGCCATGCCGGAAACTGGGATCGGCCTGTTTCCCGATGTCGGCGGGTCCTATTTCCTGCCGCGCATGCCGGGGGCGACCGGGATGTATATCGCGCTGACCGGCGACCGCTTGCGGCCGACGGATTGCGTCTATGCGGGGATCGCGGATGCGTTCGTTCCGCGCGCGCAGCATGATGCGCTGGTGGCGGCCTTGCGCGCCGAGCCGGTGGAGGCAGTGCTGGACCGGCTGAAGATGGATCCAGGGCCGGCGTCGCTGGAGGAGCATCGCGATGCCATCGACCGCTGTTTTTCGGGAAATTCGGTAGAGGAGATCGAAACGGCGCTCGCGGCGGAAGACAGCCCGTGGGCCGGCAAGGCGCTGGCGGCGATGCGCGGCAAGTCGCCGCTGAGCCAGAAGGTTGCGTTTCGGCAGATCCGCGAGGGCGCGGCGCTGGACTTCGACGACTGCATGCGGATGGAGTACCGGCTGAGCCAGCATTTCATGGCGGGGCGGGACTTCTTCGAAGGGGTGCGTGCGCTGGTCGTTGACAAGGATCAGAAACCCGTCTGGCGGCACGCGACGCTCGACGAGGTGAGCGACGCCCAGGTCGACGAATATTTTGCGCCGTTCGGCGACGACGCGTTAACGTTCGAGGACTGACCCCGCGCGTCCATCAGGGAGAGACATCATGAGCAGCATCGGTTTCATCGGCCTCGGCAACATGGGCGGGCCCATGGCGCGCAACCTGGTGAAGGCGGGGCATAGCCTCAAGGTCTACGATCTGGTTCCGGCCTCGGTCGACGCTTTGGTCGAGGCGGGGGCGACGGCGGCCGGTTCGACGGCGGAGGCGGCGGCCGATGTCGAGATGGTCATCACCATGCTGCCGGCGGGACCGCATGTGCGCGCTGTGTACATGGAAGACGGCAAGGTGATCGAAAGCGCGGCCAAGGGCACCTTGATGATCGATTGCACCACCGCCGACGTGGAAACCAGCCGTACGGTCAATGCGGCGGCGTTGGCGGCGGGCCACGAGATGATCGACGGGCCGGTTTCCGGCGGCGTCGGCGGCGCGGAGGCCGGCACGTTGACGATCATGGTCGGCGGCAGCGACGACGCTTACGCGCGGGCCAAGCCGATCCTCGACGCCATGGGCAAGAACGTCATCCACGCCGGTGGGGCCGGCAACGGGCAGGCCGCCAAGATGTGCAACAACATGATGCTGGGAATCCAGATGGTGTCGGTCTGCGAGGCGTTCCTGCTGGCCGAGAAGCTGGGCCTCGACGCGCAGAAGCTGTTCGACATATCGAGCACCGCCTCCGGCCAATGCTGGTCGCTGACGACCTACTGTCCGGTGCCGGGCCCGGTGCCGACATCGCCGGCAAATAACGACTATCAGGCCGGATTTACCGCCGCGATGATGGTTAAGGATTTAAAATTAAGCCAGGGGGCGGCGCACGATACGGGCGTCTCGACCCCGCTCGGCGCGGCCGCAGCGGCGCTGTACGCCTTGTATTGCCGGTCCGGCGGCGAAGACAAGGATTTTTCCGGTATCGTTAATATGCTGCGCGGAAGCGCCTGACATAGACGCTTAAGTTTAAGGGTTTGTTAGTAATATTTGATTAGAACCGGTTCTAGTGTCGCGCATTTAGCACTTATTGAGTGTGTCATACCTAAGTGGGCGACGCTGTGGCGAAAATTTACCGTGAGACCGGACGTGTTCAACGACTATCTCAATTCGATCCATTTAATTGAACGGCTGCATCGGCAGTTCCTGGAAGTCGTCAAGGGCGAACTCGATCGCCTTGGCGTTCAGGACATCAACAACATCCAGGCGCTGATCCTTTACAATATCGGCCAGGATGAGTTGACCGTCGGCGAGCTCACGAACCGGGGCTATTACCTCGGCTCCAACGTGTCTTACAACGTCCGCAAGATGGTCGAGAACGACTATCTGGTGCAGGAACGCTCGACCCACGACAAGCGCTCGGTGCGGGTTCGGGCGTCGGACAAGGGGTTGAGCCTCTGGAACAACCTCGACGAGATGTTCAAGCGGCACGCGGACCGGATGGGCTCGGACACCCTGAACAGCGAGGACCTGCAGACCGCCATCGCCGTGCTGCAGCGTCTGGAGCGCTTCTGGGGCAGCCCGGGCGCCCACAGCGCCCCCGCCATGCCGGTTCCGGACGCCCTGACGGGCACCGGCGACTAGCCGGCCCCCCCCCATACGCTTTCGATCATAGCCGCCGCGGCGAAACATCGCGGCGGCTTTTGATTGCGTGGACGGCGGCGCGGCCGATAGGCTCACGCCATGCGCGTTCTCGTTTTCCAGCATGTCGCGGTGGAACATCCGGGCATCTTTCGCGACTTCCTCGCCGCCGACGGTATCCCGTGGGATGCCGTCGCCGTGGATGCGGGCGAGCCGATCCCGTCCTTTGCCGATTACGATGCGCTTTGGGTGATGGGCGGGCCGATGGATGTTTGGCAGGAAGACCAATTCCCTTGGTTGGTGGCCGAAAAGGCGGCGATCCGGAACTGGGTCGACAGCGGCAAGCCGTTTCTCGGCATATGCCTGGGGCACCAACTCCTGGCCGATGCGACGGGCGGCGCGGTGGCGCCGGGGGACGCGCCCGAGGTGGGCGTGCTGCCCATTACACTGACGGAAGCCGGACAACGCGATCCGCTCTTCGACGGCTTGCCGGCCCGGGGCGACTGCTTTCAATGGCATGGCGCCGTCGTGCAGCGGTTGCCGGAAGGGGCCGTCACGCTGGCGGAGTCGGACATCTGCCCGATCCAGGCCATCCGCGTGGGCGCGCGCGCCTACGGCTTGCAGTTCCATGTCGAGATTACCGGGGACACGGTCACGGATTGGGGCTGCATCCCCGAATACGCGGCGGCGCTGGACGATGTGATGGGCGACGGCGCGTTGGATCGCTTGGGCGAGGAGACGGCGCGCCATCTGCCCGGATTGAATGCGGCCGCGCGGACCCTTTACGACAACTTCATGGGGATCGCCCGATCGGCTTGAGCAGGATCGTGGCCAGCGCCCCTGTAATGAGGATAAGGGCCGCCAGTTCGGCGAGGCCGACGCTTTCGCCCAGCATCAGCGTGCTCGACGTGACGCCCACCAATGGCACGGTCAGCACGGCGATCGATGCGACGGAGGTCGGCACCAGCCGGACCACGCTGAACCAGGCCCAATAGCCGAACAGACAGGCGATTAGGACGACATAGGTCAGGGCCAGAACGCCCCGCAGCGTGAGGTCCGCAAAAGGATCGCTGTCGAACAGGATGGCGGGGATCGCCATGGGAATGGTGCCGAAGACGAGTTGCCAGCCGATCAATGTCAGGATCGGCGTTTTCCAGTTGCGTTTCTGGACGATGGTGCCGATCGCCCAACTGATGGCGGCGCCCAGCACAACCAAAGCGCCGATCGGCGCTTCGCCGAACTTCACGATGTCTTCGCCGATCAGTATGGCGACCGCCCCCATGCCGAGCAGCAGGCCCAGCACCTTGCGCATCGTAATGGGGTCGTTGACCATGATGCGGCCGGCGATCACGGCCCAGACCGGCATCGTATAGGCCAAGACGGCGCTGCGGCCCGCCGGCAACAGCGTCAGGCCGACGGCGGTGAAGTAAAACCAGCCGGTGACGTTGAACAAACCCGCGATGATCGCTGCTTTCCATTCCGTCCGCGCCAACTTGATCGAATGGCCGAGCGCGGCCGAGAGCAGCAGCACGCAGACCGCCGCCGCGCTGCCCGTGAGCGCCCGGAAGGTAAAGACCGGCAGTTCTGACACGGCGTACTTCATGATCGGCCAACCGCTGCCCCAGGCCAGGGTAAGGCCCATGAGCCAGAGGATCGCGGCGGGGGGGACGTGCGGTCGATCCATCTTCGTCGGGTTCCGGTGCAGCCGCGCGGTCGGCGCGAATTGGGTGGGGACTGCATGTATATCCCCGTGCCGCGCTTTGGGACAGGGCAGATCGCCGGCGCTCCTGACGCGGAATGGCCATTACCCTTGGCGCGTCGGGTGGTTCGCTTTACTTTACAAGTGGTTCAGGGAAAGGGGTGCCGATGCCGTCGGACGACGAAGGTGTGATTATCGAGATGATCGCGGTCGGCCGTTACGTGAAGGTGACCGCCGTCGATGTGAAAAGCGGGCGCGAAGTGTCGATGGTCGGCGACCCGCGGCGCGGCGAGAAGGCGTTGCGCGAGGCTGCTGTCCGCAAGTTGCAGTATGTCATGGACAAATCCGCCACGGACTAGCGGCGTGGATGGGTAAAAAAACAAGGCCGGCTCCTTGGAGCCGGCCAGTTTTGTGCCAACATGCCGCTGTTTTTACGCGGCGTTTTTTCGTCTGCTCCTACCAGAAGAGCGGCCCAGCCCGATCTTTTTAGCGAACGCCGAGCGTTGCCGCGAGTAGTTTGGCGCAACCATCGGATAGTCCGAGGGCAGGCCCCACTTGGCACGGTATTCTTCAGGGCTCATGCCGTAGACGGTGCGAAGATGGCGTTTCAGCATCTTCAGCTTCTTGCCGTCTTCCAGGCATACGATGTAATCCGGCGTCACCGATTTGCGGATCGGCACCGGCGCTTTCGGCGGGCGGGCGCGGCCATTTGCGGCGCTCCCGTCCAGCTTCCGCAGCGATCCATAAACCGTATTGATGACATCCGGGATCTGTCCGGCCGGCATGGTGTTGTTACCGAGGTATGCCGCGACAACTTCCGTGGTCATGCGCAGGATCTCATCGGAAGAGGGCGTCGTTTCCTCTGTGTTTTTCGTCATGTATCGCCAGCCCTTGTATGGATCAAGTAGTGAATGGTTACTACATAATACTCATATAATTGTCAAATTCCATTTGGAAATAGTTAATATTAAAATTCTTCAGGACTAACCAATCGGAATAAAAGTTAATATTATTTCTAAAAGTTAACACAAAATCTGCCGATTTTAATCTTCGTTAACACAAGATAACGCGCATAAAGCGAAAGATTTTCCCGGAATCGGCGATTCTTTGCTTTCTTTTTCTTCCGAACTTTTGCGAAGACTTGGATTCGACGACAAGGGGAATTGGCCAATCGTTAACGGGCCCGACACCTTGTGTCAGGGTGGTGCGGCGGGTCGACATATGGTATTCGATGCCCCGATCGGCCGTTGTGGCCGTCCTCACAGGATCCGACATTTTCGGGAGTTATCGCGCCATGGCGCCCGAGCGTATTGCCGTCGCCGCCGATCATGCGGGCGTCGAGCTGAAAACGACCCTGAAAGAGACCCTCGGCGGCTTGGGGTATGAGGTCGTCGACCTCGGTACCGACGGCGCGGACTCCGTCGACTATCCCGATTTTGCCGACAAGCTGGCGGCCGCGCTCGCGGACGGAACGGCGGCGCGGGGCGTCTTGGTATGCGGTACCGGGATCGGCATTTCGATTGCCGCGAACCGCCATAAGCACGTGCGCGCGGCGCTCTGCCATGACACGACGCACGCGCGGCTTGCGCGCCAGCATAACGATGCCAATGTGCTCGCCGTCGGGGCCCGGACGACCGGGCCGGAGACGGCGGTCGATTGTCTCAAGACATTTCTGGAAACCGAGTTTGAGGGCGGCCGGCACCAACGGCGTGTCGACAAGATGTCGTAGCCGGCCGACGGCGAAACCAGCTAACTAGCGAGAGAACAGTAGAAACATGTCGCAGCAGAGGGCCTCGAACGTCGAGGGATTTGAAGATTTCTTCACCGCGGACTTGCAGCAGGCCGATCCCGATCTTTACGCGGCCTTGCAAGGCGAGCTTGGCCGCCAGCAGAATCAGATCGAACTCATCGCGTCCGAGAACATCGTCAGCAAGGCGGTCTTGCAGGCGACGGGCTCGGTTCTCACCAACAAATACGCCGAGGGTTATCCCGGCCGACGCTACTATGGCGGTTGCGAGTTCGCCGACGTCGCCGAACAGCTAGCGATCGACCGGGCCAAGAAACTGTTCGGTTGCGAATTCGTGAATGTGCAGCCGCATGCCGGCGCGCAGGCGAATGGCGCGGTGTACACGGCGCTGATCAAGCCCGGCGACACCTTGATGGGGATGTCGCTGGCCGCGGGCGGTCACCTGACACACGGCGCGCCGCCTAACCAGTCCGGCAAGTGGTTCAACGCGGTGCAATACGGCGTGCGCCGGCAGGACGCGCTGATCGACTTCGACGAGGTCGAGAGTCTGGCGCAGGAGCATAAACCGAGCATCATCGTGGCCGGCGGATCGGCCTATCCGCGGGTCATCGACTTTGCCCGCTTCCGGGAGATCGCGGACGCGGTCGGGGCGTATTTCATGGTCGACATGGCCCATTTCGCAGGGCTTGTCGCGGCGGGCGTCCATCCCAGTCCGCTGCCGCATGCGCATGTCGTGACCACGACGACCCACAAGACGTTGCGCGGCGCGCGGGGTGGCATGATCCTGTCCAACGACCCCGATCTCGGAAAAAAGATCAATTCGGCGATTTTCCCCGGAACGCAGGGCGGACCGCTGATGCATATGATCGCCGGCAAGGCGGTCGCTTTCGGCGAGGCGTTGCGGCCGGCGTTCAAGGCCTACGCGCAAGCCGTTGTGGACAATGCAAAGACTTTGGCCTCGACGCTGTCGGAAGGCGGGCTCGACATCGTATCGGGCGGTACCGACACGCATATTGTGCTGGTCGACCTGCGGCCCAAGGGGTTGACGGGTAATATCGCCGAGCAGAGCCTTGAGCGCGCGGGCCTGACCTGCAACAAGAACGGTATCCCGTTCGACCCCGAAAAACCGACGGTCACGTCCGGTGTCCGCCTCGGCACGCCGGCCGGCACGACGCGCGGCTTCGGGCAGGCTGAGTTCGCCGCCGTGGGCGCGATGATCGTCGAGGTCCTGAACGGCTTGGCCGCCAACGGCGAGAATAACGGTGCCGTCGAGGCAGCCGTCCGGGCGCAGGTCGAGGATTTGTGCCGGCGGTTCCCAGTCTATTCCGACGGTGTCTGAAACCCGTGAACCGGGGAGGTAATAAAGAGAATGCGGTGTCCGTTTTGCGGTCATAATGACACGCAGGTGAAAGATTCCCGGCCCACCGAAGACAATTCGGCGATCCGCCGCCGGCGGTTCTGTCCGAATTGCGGGGCGCGGTTCACGACCTTCGAGCGCGTGCAGCTTCGCGAATTGACGGTGATGAAGCGGACCGGCCAGCGCGAACCCTTCGATCGCGACAAGCTCGTGCGGTCGATGATGATCGCGCTGCGCAAACGCCCGGTCGAACCCGATCGCCTGGAGCAGGTGGTCAACAGTATCGTCCGCCGGCTCGAAAGCATGGGCGAGACCGAGGTGAAGGTCGAAGCCGTCGGCAAGCTGGTCATGGAAGCGCTGCATTCGCTGGATCAGGTCGCCTATGTCCGGTTTGCCTCGGTCTACCGGAATTTCCGCGAGGCCAAGGACTTCGAAGAATTCATCACCGACGAACTGGGTGTTGAAGACGATCACTAAAGCGCAGGACCAACGGTATATGCGGATCGCCCTCGGCCTCGCGCGCCGGGGCTTGGGTACGGTGTGGCCCAATCCCGCCGTCGGCTGCGTGTTGGTACGGCAAGAAGATGGGGTAGGACGGATCGTCGGCCGCGGATGGACACAGCCCGGCGGACGGCCGCATGCGGAGACGGAGGCGCTGCGCCGCGCCGGGGCCGCGGCCAAGGGGGCGACGGCCTATGTTTCGCTCGAACCCTGCTGTCATCACGGCAAGACGCCGCCCTGCACCGATGCCCTGATCGCGGCCGGGGTGGCTCGCGTGGTGGCGGCCACGGAGGACCCCGACCCGCGCGTCGCCGGGGCGGGCCTGCGTCAACTCGCCGATGCCGGCATCGCCGTCGACTGTGGCCTGTGTCGCCTGGAGGCGGAGGCGTTGAACGCCGGTTTTCTCAGCCGACTGCGCGATGGCCGCCCCATGGTCTGTGTGAAGACCGCCACGACGCTGGACGGCCGGATTGCGACGCATAGCGGCAAGAGCCAGTGGATCACCGGGCCGCAAGCCCGTGCCCGGTCGCATCAGTTGCGGGCGTCGTATGACGCGATCATGGTGGGCGTCGGGACGGCGGTCGCGGACGATCCGGACCTGACCTGCCGCTTGCCCGGGTTGGAAGGGCGGTCGCCGGTCCGCATCGTGGTCGATGCCGGGCTGCGCCTGCCGTTGACCGCTAAACTGTTTCGGACCGCGAAATCGGTGCCGACCTGGATCATCGCCCGCGACGACGCCGATGACCGACGGGCCGATGCCGTCCGCGACCTGGGCGTCGAGATCATTGGCCTGCCGGCGGCAAGGAACGGATACCCGGACCCGCACGACATGCTCAGGCACCTTGGGGAGCGCGGTATTACCCGGCTGCTGGTCGAGGGCGGCGCGACGCTGGCCGCGGTGCTGCTGCGGGCCGGGCTGGTCGATCGGGTCGCCTGGTTCCGCAGTGCCGGCATCATCGGCGGCGACGGCATTCCCGCTGTCGAGCCGTATGGCGTCGACGCCTTGGCCGACATGGCGCGCTTCGACCGCGAGGGAACCGAGGTTGTCGGCGCGGATATGCTGGAAACATTGGTGCGCCGGCACTAGGTTAGCGGCATGTTTACAGGATTAGTAACGGATTTGGGCCGGATTCAACGCGTCGACCGCAAGGACGACGATGTTCGGCTCGTCATCGAAACCGCCTACGATCTCAATTCGATCGAAATGGGGGCGTCAATCGCCTGTTCCGGCGCGTGCCTGACGGTCGTCGAAAAGGGCGAGTCCTGGTTTGCCGCGGATGTTTCCGGCGAGACACTGTCGAAAACGACCCTGGGCGATTGGGGGGAGAGCACACGCATCAACCTGGAACAGTCGCTCTGCCTCGGCGACAGTCTGGGCGGGCATCTGGTCACCGGGCATGTGGATGCGGTGGCGACGGTGGCCGAGGTCCGGCCGGATGGCGAGAGCCTCCGTTTCGTCGTGACCATTCCCAAAGGGTTTGCCGGGTATATTGCGCCCAAGGGATCGGTCGCCCTGGACGGCGTTTCCCTGACGGTGAACGAGGTTGAAGATGCGCGGTTCGGCGTTAACATCATACCGCACACGGCGGAAAAAACGACGTTCGGGACACTTGCGCCGGGTGATCGGGTCAACCTTGAGGTTGATTTGATCGCCCGATATGTTGCCCGACTGCTGCCCCAACGATAAACGGAGCCAGAGAGTGGCGTCGAAACAAGAAACGTTGCCTACGGTAAGCAAGGAAGCGGTCGCGCGCGCCGTCGAGGACCTGTCCTTTCTGTCGCCCATCGAAGACATCATCGACGATGCCCGGAACGGCCGGATGTTCATTCTGGTCGATGACGAGGAACGCGAGAACGAAGGCGATCTGGTGATTCCGGCGCAAATGGCGACGCCGGATTCGATCAATTTCATGGCGACCCACGGCCGTGGCCTGATCTGCCTGGCCTTGACCACGAAACGCTGCGACGAACTCGGCCTGAAATTGATGGGCCAGCGCAATCAGAGCCGGCATCAAACCGCCTTTACCACCTCGATTGAGGCGAAGGACGGGGTCACGACCGGTATTTCGGCGCCGGACCGGGCGCGGACGGTGGCGGTGGCGATCGATCCGGAGCGCAGCGCCGACGATATCGGCACGCCGGGGCATGTTTTTCCGCTGATGGCGCGGGACGGCGGGGTGCTTGTCCGGACAGGGCATACCGAGGCATCGGTCGACATCGCGCGGCTCGCCGGCCTGAACCCGTCCGGCGTCATTTGCGAGATCATGAACGAAGACGGGACCATGTCCCGGCTCAACGATCTCATCCCTTTCGCGCAATATCACGGGCTTAAGATCGGGGCGATCGCCGACCTGATCGCCTATCGCCTGCGGCACGACCGCATCATCGAGCGGATCGCGGAAACGACGTTGACCAGCCGGTTCGGTGGCGATTTCAGGCTCAATGTCTACGGCAACCAAGTCTCCTATGCCGAGCATATCGCGCTGGTGAAGGGCGATGTCGCGGACGGCGGACCGGTGTTGGTTCGGATGCACGCGATCAATCTGCTGGACGACGTCCTCGGCGGATTGGACAACGGCAAGGCCGGCGTCCTACATGCGGCAATGGAGCTGATCGGCGAACAGGAGCGGGGTGTCGTCGTCCTCATCCGGGAACCGCGCTCGACCTCGTTGTCGGAGCAGGTCAATTTCCGCGCCGCGCGCGACCGGGGCGAGAAGGTTCCGCCGCCGGGGGCGCTGCGCGACTACGGTATCGGCGCGCAGATTCTGCTGGACCTAGGCATTTCCGAGATGATTCTGCTGTCGAACACGGAAAAGACCATCGTCGGATTGGACGGCTACGGCCTCAAGGTCGTCGAACAGCGTCCCATCCCGCTTACGTGTTAGGATAGTTAGAGCATGACCTATCCGCCGCCGCATATCATGGTGATCGAGGCGCGTTTCTACGGCGACTTGGCCGATGAGATGCTGAAGGGCGCGGTTGCGGCGTTGGACGCGGCCGGCGCCACCCACGAGCGGTTTTCGGTTCCCGGGGCCTTCGAAATCCCCGCGGCGGTGCAAAGCGCGGTGCGCAGCATGGAATTTTCGCCGGAACGCCGCCGTTTCGACGGCTATGTGACGCTCGGTTGCGTCATTCGCGGTGAGACCACGCATTACGACTATGTATGCGGTGAGAGCGCACGCGCGCTGATGGATTTGTCGACCCGCTACTCCCTCGCGCTCGGCTACGGCATTCTGACCTGCGAAAACCGCGATCAGGCCTGGGCGCGCGCTGGGATCGATGAGGGGAACAAGGGGGCTGCGGCGGCCAGCGCCTGCCTGGAGATGATCGGCATCAAGAACCGGCTCGGGCTGTATCCGAGATGACCGGCGATGCTAAAGCCTCGGTCGGCAGCCTGCGGCGTGGCGCCAGGGTCGCCGCCGTTCAGGCGTTGTACCAGATGGAATTGAACGGCGGCGCGCCGGACACGGTGATCGCCGAATTCGAGAGTTTCCGGCTACGCCGCGACGCGGTCGGCGTACCGGTCGAGGTGCCCGGCGAGATCGACGAGGCGATGTTCGCCGATATCGTCCAAGGGGCGACGGCGGGTACGGCTGCGGTCGATGCGTTGATCGAGGTGGCGCTGGACAAGAACCGAAGCGTCGCCCGGCTTGAGGTCGTCATGCGGGCGATCCTGCGGGCCGGCGCTTATGAACTGTCCCAGCGTGACGACATCGACGCCGCCCTTACCATCAGCGAGTATGTCGCGGTCGCGGATGCCTTTTTCAATGACCGGGAGCCGGCCCTCGTGAATGCCGTTCTCGATCGAATCGCGCGGCAGGTCGCTCAGGATGGTGGGGCGGCCGGGGCTGTCCACGATGCCGCGCCGGACGGGTGAATTCGCAAGAATCGCGACGTTTTTCGCGCCCCTGACCGCGGGTTTCTCCGGGGCATTGGGGCTTCGCGACGACGCCGCGGTGTTCGCGCCGACGCCGGGTTCCGATCTTGTCGTCACGACCGATACCATCGTCGAAACGGTGCATTTCGTCGGTGACGAGCCCGCGGCCCTGGTGGCCCGCAAGCTGCTGCGGGTGAATCTGTCGGATCTGGCGTCGATGGGCGCGCGGCCCTGCGCGTATACCTTGAACGTCGCGTTTCCCGACAAGATCGACGATGGTTGGCTGGCGGATTTCGTGTCCGGGCTCGAAGCGGATCAGCGGGAGTTCGGCATTGCGCTGGCAGGCGGCGACAGTGTCTCCACAGCCGGGCCGGTTACGCTTAGCATCACGGCGTTCGGTGAGGTGGCGTCGGGCGCCGCACTGCGCCGCACGACCGCGAAGGCGGGTGATTTGATCTATGTGACCGGCACGATCGGCGATGGGGCGCTTGGCCTTCGGGGGCTGCGCGGCCGGATTGACGGCTTGGATCCGTCTTTGGCGGAGGCGCTCGCGACGCGCTACCGGCTGCCGCAGCCGCGCCTCGGCGCAGGGCAGGCGCTGTGCGGGGTCGCTAGTGCGGCCACCGACGTATCGGACGGGTTGGTCGCCGACCTTGGCCATATCGCCGAAGGGTCGAGGGTAGCGGCGGTGATCGATGCCGAAAAAGTCCCGCTGTCCGAGGCGGCCCGGGCGGTTCTGGCGCGCGACCCAACATGCCTGGAAACGATTTTGACCGGGGGTGACGACTATGAGTTGGTGTTCACCGCGCCGCCCGGGGCGCGGGACCGTTTGGAGGCGATTGCGTCGGAGACCGGCGTTGCGCTGACGCTCGTCGGCGTGATCGAACCGGGCACAGGCGTGCGAGTTCGGGGGCGCGGGGGCGAGGATCTCAGCTTTCGGCAATCCGGATACAGCCACCGATAATCTGATGGCGAGGATTCGCCATTGTGGGTATATCTGTGGGGACGGCCCGCCACCGTGACCCTAGGGAACGGCGGGGGGGAATTTTTTACGATCGGCGCGCCGGGGCCATGAAAAAAATCATCATCATCGTCGTGGTGATCCTGCTGCTGGCGGGGGGCGGCGCGGCGGCGTTCTTTTTCCTGCAGCAGGACGACACAAGCATGGCGGCCGGCGAGGCCGGGCAGGATCAGGCGTCGGCGGAGCCACCCGAGGCGACGCGCACCGACGACCCCGTTTATCTCGATATGGACAATCTGGCGATCCCGATCATCAGAAATCGGCGCATCGAGAAACATGTGATCCTGAAAGTATCGCTCGAGATGATGGACGAAGACGCACAAGAGGATGCAAAGCCCTACATGCCGCGCCTCAAGGATGCCTTTATCAAGGATCTCTACGACTATTATTCGTATCAATCGCCCGGCGAAAAAATCAATACGGACGCCATCAGAAACCGGCTGAGGGTCGCGGGCGATCGGGTCGTCGGCGGCGGTAAAATTCGCAAGGTGCTTATTCAGGCGGCCTTCCAGCGCAGCGCCGGGGCGAATTAGCGGCGCGTCGGGGCCGAACGGCAATGCGTGTTGAGGTCCAGGATATCGAGGCGATTACATTTGACGGTGATGGCACGCTTTGGAACTTCGAACGCGTCATGCTCGCGGCCTTGGGAAAGGTCTTCGAAACGGTCCGGCCTCTGATCGATGAAACGACGGCCAACCGGTTATCCGTTCGCGACCTCGTTGAGAGCCGCGACGAACTGGCCGCCAGTCAGGCGATTCCGGCTTGCTTCATACTTCGGTGTCACGGCTTTTGCCCAGGCTTGCGGTTTTTCGAAGCCGGATACCCGGATTTTCGACGGGGCGCTGCGCGGGTTTGGACTCGAATCCCATCGGGTGGTCCATGTCGGCGATTCTCTGTCGTCCGACGTCACCGGCGCCCAGGCATCGGGAATGAGCGCCGTATGGCTCAACCGCACCGGGACCCGGAACGACGGCGAGATACGTCCTTGTGCAACCGTCGTTGATCTATGGGAACTAACTGAAACAATGAAGAAATAGCAGTTTCTCGGCGCAGAGATTGCGTCTTCGGAGAAACCTCCCGCGCTTGGAACGGGGAACGGCTATCGCTTCCGACCTTTTACCGCTTTGGCACTGCCGAAGGGCGGTTGCCAACTCCGTATCGTTCTGGCATGGTCCCGCCGCTTCGACGCGGCCCGTTGTTTATAAAGTGTATTGCGGGGGATAGACGGGATCCGCTTAGCAGATATCTCAGGTTCCTCCAGAACAAAAACAGGATCGAGAGATGCTCGTTTTCGTAATTGTTTGTGGGTTGCTTGCCGTGTTGTACGGCATTTTCGCAAGCCGGGCCGTCCTAGGCGCAAGCGCCGGTAATGAGCGCATGCAGGAAATCGCCGGCGCCATCCAAGAAGGCGCCAGCGCGTATCTAAACCGTCAGTATTCGGCGATTGGGCTGGTCGGCATTGCCATTGCCGTTATTCTTTTCTTCCTGTTGGGTTGGCAGGTTGCCGTCGGCTATCTGATCGGTGCGATCCTTTCCGGTGTGACCGGATACATCGGCATGCATATCTCGGTTCGCGCCAATGTGCGGACGACGGAAGCGGCGCGGTCCAGTCTGGCGGAGGGGCTCAACGTGTCCTTCAAGGCGGGCACGGTGACGGGCATGCTTGTGGCGGGGCTGGCGTTGCTGTCGGTCTCGGTCTACTACGTTTTGCTGCTGAATCTGGGCGCCACGGGGCGTGACATTATCGATCCGCTCGTCGCACTCGGTTTCGGCGCATCGTTGATCTCGATCTTCGCGCGGCTTGGCGGCGGCATCTTCACCAAGGGCGCGGATGTCGGGGCCGATCTCGTGGGCAAGGTCGAAGCGGGTATCCCGGAGGACGATCCCCGCAACCCGGCCGTGATCGCGGACAACGTTGGCGATAACGTCGGCGACTGCGCCGGTATGGCGGCGGACCTGTTCGAGACCTACGTGGTCACGGTCGTGGCCACCATGGTGTTGGCCTCGATCTTCTTCAGCAGCGACATTGCGCCCGCCATGATGCTGTATCCGTTGATGATCGGTGCGGTCTGTATCGTCACCTCCGTCGTGTCGACCTTCTTCGTTCGCCTCGGCTCGAGCGAGAACATCATGGCCGCGCTTTACAAGGGCTTCGTGGCCAGCGCCGTCCTGTCGGCGGCCGCCCTTTGGCCGGTGACCGAGATGGTCCTCGGCATGAGCACCGAATTCACCGTCGGCGACACGACGTTCGTCGGCAGGGACCTGTTCTTCTGCGGCGTGATCGGCTTGGTCCTGACCGGATTGATCATTTGGGTGACCGAATATTACACCGGCACGGAATACCGTCCGGTGCGGTCGGTGGCGCAGGCCTCCACGACCGGTCACGGCACCAACGTCATCCAAGGTCTGGCCATCTCGATGGAGGCCACGGCGATCCCGGCGATCCTGATCTGCGCCGCGATCATCGGCACCTATCTGCTGGCGGGCCTGTTCGGGATTGCGATTGCCGTCACCGCCATGTTGGCGCTGGCCGGTATCGTGGTCGCGTTGGACGCCTACGGCCCGGTAACGGATAACGCGGGCGGGATTGCGGAAATGGCGGAACTCGACGATGCCGTCCGCAAGACGACCGACGCCCTGGATGCCGTCGGCAACACGACCAAGGCCGTCACCAAGGGCTATGCGATCGGCTCCGCCGGCCTCGGCGCGTTGGTGCTGTTCGCCGCGTATACCCAGGACCTCGCGTATTTCGCCGCGAATGTCGACAGCTACCCGTATTTCGCGGGCGTGAGCGTGGACTTCTCGCTGTCCAATCCGTATGTCGTGGTCGGTCTCTTCGTCGGCGGTCTGTTGCCTTATCTCTTCGGGGCGCTGGGTATGACCGCGGTCGGCCGCGCCGCCGGATCGGTGGTGAACGAGGTTCGCCGCCAGTTCAAGGAAATCCCTGGCATCATGGAAGGCACCGGCAAACCGGAATACGGCCGCTGCGTCGACATGCTGACCAAGGCGGCGATCAAGGAAATGATCGTTCCGTCGATGCTGCCGGTGCTTTCGCCGGTTGTTCTCTACTTCATCGTGCTCGCCATTGCCGGCAAGTCGGCGGCCCTGGCGTCGGTCGGGGCGATGCTCCTCGGCGTGATCGTGACCGGGTTGTTCGTCGCGATCTCGATGACCGCCGGCGGCGGCGCCTGGGACAACGCCAAGAAATACATCGAGGACGGTAATCTCGGCGGCAAGAACTCCGAAGCGCATAAGGCGGCGGTGACCGGTGATACGGTCGGCGATCCGTACAAGGACACCGCTGGCCCCGCCGTCAACCCGATGATCAAGATCACCAACATCGTAGCGCTGTTGATGCTGGCGATGCTGGCGCATTAGATCGTTCGATATCGTCGTCGAAAGGAACCCTCCGGGCGGTATGCCCGGAGGGTTTTTTCATGCCCGCTTTCGATGCGAGAGAGCCGGCATCACCGAGACAGCGGGAATTGTGAACCGGCCTTTGAAAAACAAGGATGACGCGACTATGACAACCTTAGGGAGTGTGAAATTAATATAAGCAATCTATGAGAATGATCTAAGCGATCGGTGAAATCAAAAAATAGCATATCTTATAATTATTGCGAACATTGCGAGTATTTCGAGTTTCGTTTCCTTCTTTGAGTGTGAAGAATCGGCGTTTAGGTAAGAATTTCTTTAAAGATTTCCGTCACTTATAGCGCAATTCGCATAATCATTCAGCCGTTTAGGCACCAGGATGGTGCTCGAATGAGACGTGAACTTCTTGTTCGGGGGAACAATGATGTCGTTTTTGAACAATCTTTCGATCGGCAAAAAGATCAGCGGCGGTTTTGGTAGCGCTGTCGCATTGCTAATTCTGGTTGCGTCCGTTGTGGTTGCGTCGCTTTTTTCGATCAACGGTAACTTCGTCGAGTTTCGCCGTTTGGCGTTCTCTGCCAACGAGGTTGGGCAGGTTCAGGCCAACATGCTCACGACCAGTCTTGGCGTGAAGGATTTCATCATCAGCGGCACCGACGAGAGCATCGATCGCGTCCGGACGAATGCGAAGGAGACGATCCGGCTTTCCGAGGCGGCGTTGAAACAGGAAAACGACCCGGCGCGGCGCAAGGTGATCGAGGACGTTCAGACGAAAGTCAAAGCCTATGCGGCGGCGTTCGAAAACGTCACGGTTTTGGAAAGCAAGCGGAACGCCTTGATGGCGACCATGGCGACCGTCGGCCCCGAGGTCGAGAAGTCGCTGATCGACATCATGGGGGGTGCTTACGAAGGCGGCAATGTGAACGCGGCTTATTTCGCCGGCCTGGCGCTGCGTGACGTGCTGATGGGGCAACTCTACGCCAACCGGTATCTCGTCAAGAATGACGAAAAAGCCTTCGAGCGCGCGTCCGAAGCGCTGGATGCGTTCAGCGAGTCTTCCTTGATCATGATGACGAATTTCGAGGAGCCCGAGCATCATCAACTCGGCGAGAAAGCGATCGAGGCGGCGGAGAAGTATCAAGGCGCGCTTATCGAGATTTTCAATGCGACCAGCGACCGCAACAACATCATAACGAACACGCTGGACACGATCGGTCCGGATGTCATCAAGGCGATCGACATGTTCAAGCAAAAGGTCGTCGACAGCGAGGTCCTGATCGGCAAGCAGTCGGAAGCGGCGGTGAAGACGGCCGTGTCGAGCGCCGTTATCGTTTCGGCCGTTGCCGTTATCTTTGCAATTGCGGCGGCCTTTCTGATCGGTCGCGGCATTACCCGCCCGGTGCAGTCGTTGACGCAGGCGATGCGTCGTTTGGCCGACAGGGAGATGGACATCGAGATACCGGCGACGGACTACAAGGACGAGATCGGCAATATGGCGCGGGCGGTTCTGGTGTTCCGGGAGAACATGGTCAAGGCGGATCAACTCGCGAAAGAGCAGGAAGGCGAACAGGCCGCCCGCGAAGAACGGGCGCGGCGCATCGAGGAATTGAACCAAGCCTTCGACCAAAGCGTCAGCGGCGTGCTCGACACCGTCGTGTCGGCAACATCGCAGCTGCTTGGAACGTCCAACAATATGTCGTCCATCGCCGAGGAGTCCTCGAACCAGTCTTCGGCGGCGGCCGCGGCGGCCGAGCAGGCGAACAGCAACGTGCAGATGGTCGCCGCGTCGGCCGAGGAGCTGGCTGCATCGATCCGCGAAATCGGAAAGCAGGTCGCGGAATCGAGCAACATCATGGAGAGCGCCACGAACAAGGCGCATACGACGCACGCGGCCATCGAAAGCCTGGCCGGCTCGTCGGAGCGTATCGGCGAGGTCGTCGAACTGATCACCGATATTGCGGAGAAGACCAATCTTCTTGCGCTGAACGCCACGATCGAGGCGGCCCGCGCCGGGGATGCCGGCAAAGGCTTTGCCGTCGTCGCCAGCGAGGTTAAGGCGTTGGCCAATCAGACCGCCTCCGCAACCGAGGAAATCGGGCAGCAGATTCAGGCGGTTCAGTCGCAGACACAGAGTTCGGTGGGCGCGATCGAGGAGATCGTCCACACCATCGAGAACATGAACAAGGTCGCCACGTCGATTTCCAGCGCGGTGGAGCAGCAAAGCGCCGCGACCCAGGAGATTGCGCGCAACGTTCAGGAAGCGTCGACGGGCAGCGACGAGGTCAGCCGCAACATTCAGGGCGTGACCGACGCGGCCGCCCGCGTCGGCAGCGCCAGCGGCGATGTGCAGACCTCCACCGAAGCCCTGTCCGAGCAGTCCGACAGCTTGCGGAAAATGGTTCAGACGTTCCTCAGCGACATCCGCGCCGCTTAGCCTGCGCTTTGGGCGGAGGGGCCGGATCCGGTGTGTGACCGAATAGCGAGGCTCCGTTAGAGTCCGCCGCCTCCCATTACGCCGAGGTTACCGAGGACCTGTTCGAAGAAACCGATCGAGTGGCCGGAGGTCGGCGTTTCGCGCGTGACCACGTCGACATCCCGGGAATCGTCCTTGTCGTATTGCTGAACCATCTCGACGATGCCGTTGTCGTCGAAATAGACGGCGACGACTTTCTGATCGGTAACGTCCGGCTTGAAGAAGGCGACCCGTCTGGTCTGCCGGCCGATATAATACCAGACCTGCGAATCGAACGTCCCTTCGGTCGAAGGCGGCCCGAGTTGCCGGATCACGTCCTGGCGGCTGGTCTCGCCGATGGTGATGTTCGATATCTGCGTCTCGGTCAGGAAGTTCCCGCGTACTTCCTGATGACCGCTGCACGCCGCCAACGTGGTCATTAGCCCCAGAACCAGCAAGAAACGACGCATCTGTTTCACCATCGCAAAAAGTGCCAAATTTCGCGGCGCGCGCTCAACGCCATTGCAATCGGGATCATTCTACTAATATAGGTTCGCTACGGGTGCAACACATGGCCGAGGAACGATATGTCCCTGTTTGCAGGGCGGCATAGGGATTATTTATGAGGCTCAATCCAACGAAATGGTTTCGCAAGGATCCGCAGATGGATGCGGCGCGGCAGCTTTACGTCGCCGTCGTCGAGCAGGCGCGGCAGCCGGGGTTCTATACGGAATGCGGCGTTCCGGACACGGTAACCGGCCGGTTCGATCTGATTGCGCTGCATAGCTTTTTGCTGATGAACCGGTTGAAGCAGGACGGCGCGACGCGCTCTCTGGCGCAGGCGATATCGGATGTGGTGGTCGACGACATGGACCGCAATCTGCGGGAGATGGGAACAGGCGACCTGTCCGTGGGCAAGAAGGTCAAACGCATTATGGAGGGCTATTTCGGCCGGCTCGAAGGTTACGAGAAGGCGCTGTTGGGCGACGACGCGGCATTGGCCGCGGCATTGCGACGCAATCTCTTCGCCGAGGGGGAGCCGTCCGACGGTCAATTGTCCGCCGTTGCGGGATATGTTCGCCGCGAGGCCGCCCGGCTCGCCGATCAGCCGATCGACCGTTTGAAGGCCGGCGCCGTCGCATTCGGGCCGCCGCCGACCGGTATCGCGCCCTCGGTGGCGCCGGGAGCCGACGATGCCGGCTGATCGGGGCGTAGAACCGGAATTGTCGCGGCCGTTGGCGCTGGACGATATCCAGGCCGGCGGTTCCGTCGTGAAATTCACGGCCAGTGATGAAGAGCGCGACCATCTCGCGCGGCGCTTCGATCTGCCGGAGGTGGAGCAACTGATCGCCGATTTCAAGGTGACGCGCGGGGCGAGCGGCATACCGATTCGGGTAATCGGTCGGGTGCGCGCCCGCGTGAGCCAACGCTGCGTGGTCAGCCTGCAGATCTTCAGCAGCGATGTCAGCGAGGAGATCGAGGTCGAGTTCGTGCCCGGGGACGATGCGGCGGTTGCCGACGATTTCGCCGCCGAAGGCGCCGACTCCGAGGCCCTCGATGGGGATCAGATCGATCTAGGCGAGCTGGCGGCTCAGCATCTGGCGTTGGCGCTGGACCCGTATCCCCGCAAACCCGGGGCGGAACCGCCAATATGGTCTAAGGGGTCGGAAAATAAAGAGGAATCGCCGCCGGATAGCCCATTTTCCGTCCTGTCCGAATTGCGCAAAAAGAAGCTTTGAATGCGTCAATCAGCTTGCCGTGGATGCATATATTGGCTATTTAGGCAGCTTATTTTCCGCCGAAATACGCACAGTTTGAAGAGAGGCCCTGATGGCCGTTCCTAAGAAGAAAGTATCGAAGTCGCGCCGTGATATGCGCCGGTCCCATGATGCGCTCAAGACATCCAGTTATGTCGAGTGCCCGAATTGTGGTGAATTGAAACGGCCGCATCATCTGTGCCAAGCTTGCGGGTATTATGACGGCCGCGAGGTTATCGAAGCGGAGGGCGTCTAGGGACTTCGGTTCGGGGTAAGAGGGGCTATTTCGATCGTGTCAGACCACGTGGTGATTGCGCTTGACGCCATGGGTGGTGATCGGGCCCCTAAAGTGGTTGTCGAGGGGGCAGCTGTCGCCAAGAAGCGTATGCCCAGCGCCCAATTCCTGATGTTCGGTGACGAGGCCAAGCTTGCGCCGCTGCTTGCGGAGCACGCGTCGCTTGCCGATGTCACGACGATCCGTCATACCGAAAAGCAAATCCGGAGCGAGGACAAACCGTCCGCCGCGATCAAGTCCGGGCGCGATTCCAGCATGCGGTTGGCGATCGATGCGGTCCGTGACGGCGAGGCGCACTGCGTCGTGTCGGCGGGCAATACCGGCGCCTTGATGGCGATCGCGAAATTCGTTCTCAAGACATTGCCGGGGATCGACCGGCCGGCGATCGCTTCCGTGTTCCCGACGATTTCCGGCGAAAGCGTCATGCTGGATTTGGGCGCCAACGTTCAGTGCGACGCCAACAATCTCGTGCAATTTGCCGTGATGGGCGAAGTCTTCGCCCGGACGGTCTTGGGATTGCAGCAACCGACGATCGGCTTGCTGAATGTCGGCGTCGAGGACTTGAAAGGCAATGAAGAGGTGCGCGAGGCGGCGGCGATCTTACGCGATTCGGACCTTCCGATTGCCTTTAAGGGATTTGTGGAAGGGGATGATATCGCATCCGGAAAGGTCGATGTCATCGTCACCGATGGGTTTACGGGCAATGTCGCGTTGAAGACGGCGGAGGGGACAATTCACTTTTACACCAACTTGTTGAAGCGGGCCTTTGCGAGCAGCTTGATTTCCCGGCTGGGTTATCTGCTGGCGCGTCGGGCAATCAGCAATCTGCGATCGACCATGGACCCGCGTAGCCATAACGGCGCCATGCTGCTGGGGTTGAACGGCATCGTGGTGAAAAGTCATGGCGGCACCGATACTGTTGGGTTCGCAAGCGCGGTGGGCGTCGCCGCGGACATGGTCGTGCATGGCTTCCAATCCAAGATCAGCGACGACTTCGAACGGCTCAAGGGAAGCCAAGAGCCTGACCGCAGCGCGGCGGCCTTGTAAATGCGGCGATCCGTTGTTCTGGGCTGCGGGGCCTATCTTCCCGACCGCATCGTCACCAATGCCGATCTCCCGAAAGAGCTGGAAACCTCCGACGAATGGATTCGGCAGCGGACCGGAATCTGCGAACGCCGTATCGCGGCGGAGGGCCAGACCACATCGGATTTGGCGCTGAACGCCTGCCGGAACGCGCTCGACCGCGCCGGCTGCGCGGTTGACGATATCGACGTTCTTATCGTTGCGACCGCGACGCCCGACCATACCTTTCCGGCGACAGCAACGCGGGTGCAGGCCGAACTCGGCATGAACCGCGGCGCGGCATTCGACCTTCAGGCGGTCTGCAGCGGCTTCATCTATGCCCTGTCGATGGCGGACAACATGCTGCGGCTGGGACAGGCGGGTACGGCGGTGGTCGTTGGCGCCGAAACGTTCAGCCGGATCCTGGATTGGAAAGACCGCTCGACCTGTGTCCTGTTCGGCGACGGCGCGGGCGCGGTCGTCCTGCGCGCCGAGGATGGCAAGGGCGACAATACCGACCGTGGCATCTTGTCGACGCATATCTTCTCGGACGGCACGGGATACAAGATGCTCTATGTCGACGGCGGCCCGTCGACGACCGGCGTTGCGGGGCATCTTCGGATGGAAGGCCGCGAGGTATTCCGCCACGCCGTGACGCGGATGGCGGAAGCGGTCGAAACATCGCTTGAAACGAATCATCTGACCGCCGCCGATCTTGATTGGGTCGTGCCGCATCAAGCCAATATCCGCATTATGGACAGCATGGCGAAACGCCTGGCCCTCAAACCTGAGCAAGTCGTCGTCACCGTCGACAAGCAAGCCAACACGTCTGCCGCGACAATTCCGCTGGCGCTGACCGCAGCCGATACCGACGGCCGGTTGCAAAAAGGTCAGCTTATCTCCTTAACCGCGATGGGCGGCGGCTTTACCTGGGGATCGGCATTGCTGCGCTGGTGATTTCAGGGTTTCGCACTGGTCCCATATAATTCAATGACGCCAAGCCTTTGGAATTGACTGTTCACCTAATGGGCGGGTACGGTAGTCACCGCACGTTTCACAGGGGGAGATCAATGGCGGGTAGAACTTTAACCCGGGCCCAACTGACGGAGGCGGTCTACCAGGAGGTAGGCCTCTCGCGAAATGAGTCCGCGGACTTGGTCGAAACGGTGCTGGGGGAGATTTGCGGTGCTCTGACAAAAGGCGAAATGGTTAAGATCTCGTCCTTTGGCAGTTTTTTCGTTCGCCAGAAAGGTCAGCGCATCGGCCGCAATCCAAAGACCGGAGAGGAAGTTCCTATTCTTCCGCGCCGGGTTCTCGTGTTTCGTCCCAGTCACGTACTGAAGAACCGGATCAACCGGAGTCTCGATAAAATCGAAGGGAATGTTGGGTCCTGAGGATGGACCAAGTGTCGGAATCCGGCTCACGGCGAGGACAGACGGCGAAATCGGCATCCGCCTTCCGCACGATCAGCGAAGTGTCGGACGAGCTTGATGTGCCGCAGCATGTGCTGCGCTTTTGGGAAACCAAGTTCAGCCAGGTGAAGCCGCTGAAGCGCGGCGGGGGACGGCGGTATTACCGGCCGGAAGATCTCGCGCTGCTGCGGCGTATACGCGACCTCCTCTATACCGAAGGTTACACCATTCGCGGCGTGCAGCGGCTGTTGCGGCAAAGCGGCGTGAAAGCGGTGCTGAAGGCGGCGGAGGACGCGCAGGACGTGTCGGCCGACTCGGAAGAGACGCCGGTGCAGGAAGCGACGGTGTCACAAGGCGGGGCCGTCGTCACCGCCGAACCGACGCCAGCGCCCGGTGCGTCCGCGCCGCCGGAACGGCAGCCATCGCAGATCGTCGCGTCGGCAATCGCGGAACCCGTGGCGCGCAAACTGAGCACGGAAACGCGCCGCGAACTGGAATCGATCCTTGAGGAGCTGACGGCCTTGCGCGGCATGCTGCCGGGGCAGGGCAGCGACTAATCGTCGATTGCGTCGGGCGGCCCCCGGCGCTAGAGTGCCGCCGCCTGCGGAAAGCGCGGGCCTATCGTGTCGGAGCGTAGCGCAGCCTGGTAGCGCACTTCACTGGGGGTGAAGGGGTCGTAGGTTCAAATCCTGCCGCTCCGACCAACGATTTTAAGGGGTAAGGCCGCTCGCGTGGGCGGCCTTTTCGCTTTTCCCACGTTTGCATCATTGCCGATCGCTGGAAACTGCGCAGCCCTCCGGACGGACCAACCGGATGCAGCCAGCCCGGTGACCCAGATCAATGAACGCCGCTGGTTTTCACCGGCACACTCCGGCGTCGGCGTTTCCCTAGGCTTGCGTGTTTCCCTCCTAGGAGCGCGCCGAAGGCTGTGAGTCCATGGAACGCCCATGCGCCGTATCGCGTTGCAATCCCTGATTTTCGATCGTGGCAGGTTGTTTGCCTCGGTCCTCGGCGTCGCCATCGCCACGGCGTTGTTGCTGGCGCAAATCGGCGTCTATGAAGGGATGAAGGTGTCCGCGTCCCGTGTGATCAACCACTTTGACGGCGACGTGTGGGTGATGGCGCGGGGCACAAAGGTGATCGACAATGCGGAAACGATGTCCGCGGCGGTGGGGCCGCTTATCATGGCGCATCCCTGCGTGCGCGACGCACGCGGTCTGATCCACGCGATGACATTCGCCCGACGGCAAGACGGCAGCTACGAGGCCGTCGTTCTTGTCGGCGCGAACCCGCAAGGCGCGCCACCGTATTTTCCCTGGCGGTTCGTCGCCGGATTGCCAGGAGATTTGACACATCCGTTGGGTGTCACCGTCGATCGCAGCGATGCGAAGAAGCTTGGCCTCCCGCCAACCCCGCTTGGGGCCACGTTCGAGGTTAACGGCCGGAATGCGCACGTGGTCGGCGTCACGGGCGGCATACGCTCCATCATGGTCATGCCGTACCTGTTCACGTCATTGGACAATGCCCGCGTCATTTTGAACATGTCGGAAGGGCAGGTGTCGCAGTGGACGCTTGCCTTGACGAACCCGTCTTGCGCGCCGGACGTTATTGCATGGGTCGAGCGGCATCCCGATCTACAGGCGCTTACAGCCGCCGACTGGGCAGGGCGCACCGAGCAATATTGGATCAAGGAATCCGGGGCGGGCAGCATGCTCGGCCTCACGGCGTTGCTGGGACTCGTGGTCGGTATCGTGATCGTCGGTCAAACGCTCTACGCCCTCACGCAGCAGCATTTCAAGGAATTGGCGATGCTGCGTGTCATCGGCGCCAACGGCCGCGAACTGGTCAGCTTCGTCGCGTGGCAGGTTTTGGTGATCGGTTTGGCGGGGGCGATCCTGGGAACCGGTATTGCCTACGGCATCGGTGTCCTCATGGAGCGCAGCGATGTCGAGATGGATTTGTCGGAACCCGTTCTCACCTTCGGCTTGGTTGCGATTGCCGTCATGTGCGTCGTGGCCGCCGCGCACAGCGTCCGGGCCGTCCTGCGTATTCGCGGAACCGAGGTCTTCTGATGGAAACGGAAACGGCGTTTCCGGTGTTGGCGCGCGCAGACCAGCTTACCAAGGTCTACGGCGACCCGCCGGTGCAGAATACGGTGGTCGATGCCGTCACGGTGTCCGTCCGGGCCAACGAGTTAACGCTGCTGATGGGGCCGTCGGGCTCGGGCAAGACGACCCTCTTGATGATGATGGCGGGCTTGGTCGATGTCAGCGCGGGCCGCGTCGAGTTGTTCGGCACCAACATCACCGGCAGGTCGATTGCCAAGGCGCCCGGGATTCGCCGCCATAGGCTCGGCTTTATTTTTCAGCACTACAACCTGTTTCCGGCCCTGACGGCGTTGGAAAATGTCGCTGAGGTGTTGCGGTTGAAAGGCGTCGCTGCGGCGGATGCCTATGCCGAGGCGGAGAAAACCTTGCAGGCCGTCGGCCTTGGCGACCGCCTTCAACATCGGCCGGCAATGCTGTCGGGCGGGCAGCAACAGCGGGTGGCGATTGCCCGGGCCTTGGCCGGAAACCCGGCCTTGATTATCGGCGACGAGCCGACCGCGGCGCTCGATACCAAGACAGGACAGAAGGTCGTGGCGTTGCTCAAGCAGACCGTCGGGCCGGAACGCGGCGTTCTTCTCGTGACGCACGACCCGCGGCTTGAGCCGCATGCGGACCGCATACTGCGGATCGAAGATGGGCGGATCACCGCCGACGAGGACAAACATGCGTAGGAAATGGGTTTGGCTTGCCGGAGCCGCGATACTGGTGGTTGTGTCGCTTCTCCTGGTTTTTCTGGAGGGCGGGAATCAAGAGATGGCCGTCGTTCAGGCCCGGAAAATCCATCCGGAAATCGTCGCGCGGGCGAAAGTCGATGCCGCGCAAGGGGTCAGCAAGGTGCGCTCGCTGGTCGATGGCCGGTTGGTCCAGGTCCTGGTGCAGGACGGAGACCTTGTCGAGCAGGGAAAGCTGGTCGCGGTCATCGAAAATCCGGCGCTGCAGGCCGAGCTGCAACGCGCCGAAGCCGACGTGCGCCGTGCCGAGGCGGAACTCGCCACCGTGATCGAAGGGATGCGGCCGGAAGAACGGGCTGCGCATGACGCCGCCGTTCGGGCGGTCGAAGAAGAGGTCGCCAAGGCCCGGACGGAATGGCAGCGGAAGTCGAAACTGTTTGACCGGCGGATCGTTTCGCGCAGCGCATACGACGAAGCGGTCTTGTGGCTGCGGGACGCCGAAGCGCGGCTGGACCAGGCAAGGGCGGAGGCGCGCCTGGCGCATGCCGGCGGCCGTAAGACCGAAATAGAGGCGGCTCACGAAGGTGTCCGCGCTGCCCGGGCGACCTTGCAGCGCGCCGAATCGCAATACATGCATACCCGATTGGTCGCACCGACGGCCGGGACCGTTGTCGCACGGCGCGGCAACCCCGGGGACATCGTGTTTCCGGACGCCACCCAGACGCCGATACTCGAAATCGCCGATCTGGGCGCATTGGAGATCCGCGTGGAGGTTGAGCAAATGGACGCCGATCTGCTCCAGGTCGGGTTAGCCGTGCGGTTGCGGGATAGCGAGGATCGTGCTGCGGTGGGGCATTGCACGCTGTCGCGGGTCGGGCAGCGCCTGCAAAGCCGAAAGATCGGCGTGGAAGACGCCCGGCTGCGCGCCGCCAGCCAGGTACGGCCCGTGTGGTGCGGCATCGAGAAGGACGCTGTACAACGCCCGTTGCTGTTGGATCAGCGCCTGGAGGCGGTCATCGAATTGCCGGCGGTTTCCGCCGCGGCGGCGGTGCCGCGCGCCGCGGTATACATCGAGGACGGCCGCGCGTTCGTCGACCGGCCGGGACGGTTTTGGCCTGCGCGGACACCGGTGACGCTCGGGGTTCGGGATTCCGATTATGTCGCGGTAACCGGCCTCGCCGTCGGCGAGGAAGTGATTCTTCCGCGGTCCGACTGACACGGAGCCGCAAGTCCTTGCGCGTCCGCCTGAGCATCGGCTGCGGGAACGTTGCGCAATGGCGCTTGGGCGAAGTCGGGCCGAACACGAGGTTAGGCTGCGGCGTCCTGTTTGATCATCTCCGACGCTTTCTCCGCGATCATGATAACGGGGGCGTTGGTGTTGCCGGACGTGATGGTCGGCATGACCGAGGCGTCGACCACGCGCAAACGGTCCATGCCGCGAACACGCAGCCGGTTGTCGACGACGGCCATGGCGTCCTGGCCCATTTTTGCCGTGCCGACCGGGTGGAAGATCGTCGTGGAGATGTCGCCGGCGCCCCGGGCGAGATCGTCATCGGTCTCGTAACCCGGGCCCGGTTTGAATTCTACAGGGCTGAATTTCGCCAGAGGCGCCTGCGCGACGATGCGCCGGGTCAGGCGGACCGCTGCCGCGGCGGTGCGGCGGTCATGCTCCGCGGACAGGTAGTTCGGCTGGATCGCCGGTTGCGCCCGTGGGTCGGGGGACTTCAGGTGTACGGTACCCCGGCTTTCCGGCCGTAGATTGCAGACGCTGGCGGTAAAGGCGGGGAAGGGGTGCAGCGGATCGCCGAACTTCTCCAGCGTCAGCGGCTGGACGTGGTATTCCAGATCCGGCATTTCCAGTGCCGGGTCGGACTTCGCGAAGGCGCCAAGCTGGCTCGGCGCCATCGACATCGGGCCCGACCGGTTCAGCAGATACTCCATCGCAATGCCGATCTTGCCCGTGAAGCTGTTCGCACGCTCGTTCAGTGTGCGGACGCCGTGGACCTTGTAGGCACAGCGGATTTGCAGATGGTCCTGCAGGTTCTCCCCGACACCGGGTAGGTCGTGGACCGTGTCGATCCCCTGCGCCGCGATGATCTTTCCCGGCCCGATCCCAGAAAGCTGCAACAGCTGCGGCGATCCGATCGCGCCGGCGGCGAGGATGACCTCGCGCCGCGCATGGGCTTCGCACGCGGCGCCCCGGCGGTCGAAGCGAATGCCGGTCGCGCGATTTCCATCCAGCAGCAGCCGGTTCGCCTGGGCATGGGTCATGACGTCGAGGTTGGGCCGTTTGCGCGCGGGCTTCAGGAATCCCTTCGCCGTATTCCAGCGCCAGCCGCGTCGCTGATTGACCTGGAAGTAGGCGCAGCCGAAATTGTCGCCGCCGTTGAAGTCGCGAATCTTCGGGATGCCCTCCAGGGCGCAGGCCTCGCGGAAGGCATCCAGGATTTCCCAGGACAGCCGCTGTTCCTCGACACGCCATTCGCCGCCGCTGCCGTGAATGGCGTCGGCGCCGGCATAATGGTCCTCGCTCTTCTTGAAGTAAGGCAGGACGTCGTCCCAGCCCCAGCCGACATTGCCCAATTGCCGCCATTGATCGTAGTCGAGCGATTGGCCGCGCATGTAGATCATGCCGTTGATCGAGGAACAGCCGCCCAGCACCTTGCCGCGCGGATAGGCGAGGGACCGCCCGTTCAACCCCGATTCCGCCTCGGTCTCGAATCCCCAATCGGTCCGCGGATTCCCCATGCAGTAGAGATAGCCGACCGGGATATGGATCCAGATGTAATTGTCGTTGCCGCCCGCCTCCAACAGCAGCACCGACGTATCGGGATTTTCGCTTAGCCGGTTGGCCAGGACGCACCCCGCCGATCCGGCGCCGACGACGATGTAATCGAATGTTCCGACAGTCCGCATGCTCGCTCTCCTAGGCCGCGCATTCTAGGACAGGTGCGGCGGCGTCGGATAGTTGCCGGTGCGCAGTGGCGGTGGCCGATGTATAGTTTCCTCCTCACCAGTCGCGAACAATAAGAGGACATAACAATGGCCGACTATGGTGCCGCCGATCTCGATCTGTGTATCACTGCGGATTTATGCGCTTTCCTGTCGCGCCTCCGGTTGGAGGATTTGCCGGATGATGCGGTGCGGGCAGCCCGCCGGGGCGTTCTCGACTGGATCGGCTGCGCCCTATCCGGTAGCGATCATCCGACCATCACCAAACTGCTGTCCGTGCTTGAGGAAGTCAGCGGCAAGCCGCAGGCCACGGTTTTCGGCCGTTCCATGAAGCTCGGCGTCCTCGACGCGCCGATCGCCAACGGACAGATGGGTCATATGCTGGATTTCGACGATACGCACATGGGTGGCGTCGTCCTTCATGCCAGTTCGCCGATCCTGTCGGCGTTGTTTGCGTTGGCGGATCGTCAGGCGGTCGATGGCGCGACGCTGATCGCGGCCTATGCCGCGGGATTCGAGGCGGGCGTCCGCGCGGGGCAAGCGGCGCCGGGACATCACAATGGCGGCTGGCACTTGACCGGGACGCTCGGTTCCATCGCGGCCGGCGCCGCGTCGGCGCGGCTGTTGGGCCTGACCCCGCAACGCACGGTCCACGCCCTGGGAATCGCGACCACGCAGGCGGCCGGCATGCAGCAAAACCGCGGCACCATGTGCAAGTCTTTTCATGCGGGCAAGGCCGGCCATAACGGCGTCTTGGCCGCGTTGTTGGCGGAACGCGATTTCGACAGCAGTGGGGAGATCCTTGAAGGCAAGAGAGGTTTCTGCCGAATCTACAGCACGGAAACCGATCAGGACCGCATTCTCGAGGGGTTGGGAGAAAGGTGGGAAATCACGCGTAACGGCCATAAACCCTATGCCTGCGGTATCGTCTTGCATCCGACGATCGATGCGATGGTGGAATTGGGTACAACGTCGGGCGTCGATGCCGGCGACGTGGCGTCGGTCGAATTGTATGTGCATCCGCACGCCGTGACGATTACCGGCGTCGAGGAGCCGCGGACGGGCCTGAAGTCCAAGTTCAGTCTGAAGCACACCGCCGCGGTCTCCTTCATCGACCGCGCCGCCGGAATCGCGCAATTCAGCGATTCCAGGGCGACGTCGGAGGATGCGATCGCGCTGCGGCGCAAGGTCAGCGTGGTGACCGACGAGACGCTGCAGAAGGATCAGGCCCGCGCGACGGTCATCACGACGTCTGGCGACTCGCACGAAACCTTCGTCGAGCACGCGATTGGAACGGTGGAGAACCCGATGACGGACGCGGCGATCGAGGCGAAGTTCCTGGCCAATGCATCGCCGGTCATCGGCGCTGACCGTGCCAGCGCGCTTTGCGACTTGATTTGGAAACTCGATACCCTGGACGACGTGCAGGCGCTGACCGCGCTTTGTGCATAGCACCCGTGGGTAGCAGCCGTAACTAGCTCGTATTTCGCCGGCATTTTTCTAAAAGTTACAAACAAGAACAATGACTTGATTGGATGAATTGCATAGCATTCCGACATGATACGGGGGTTAGGGATTCTGCTTGCGGTATGTCTGCCTTGGGCGACAGTGCAGGCGGAGACGCTGGAGGGGCGTCCGATCATCATCGACGGCGATTCGATCGTCGTTGCCGGCAAACCGGTCCGTCTTTGGGGAATCGATGCGCCGGAGATGGCCACACGCGCGGGCAGCGCGGCCAAGAGCTATTTGCGCACCGTGATCTCCCATCATGAGGTCCGTTGCGAGGACCATGGCGAACGCGCCGGCGGCCATATCATGGCGCAGTGTTTCCTGGGCGCTGTCGACCTGGGGCGTATCATGGTGTTGTCCGGCAATGCGGTGGATTGGCGCCAACGGTCGGGCGGCTACTACGGCCGATTGAACAATTTCGGAAAACCGGAGCCGTCGGCGCTTGTCAGCGATAGCGAGACGCAACAAAATCGTTAACGAATAAAGTCATGCCCGGTCCGCAACAGGGAGATTGAACGCCGTGACCATCGCCGAAGCCGAATACGCCGTCGCGACCTTCGTCGACGATGTGCGCGCCATTGTCGCCGAAACCGACGATGACAAGAAGATCATTCAACGGGTCATTCCCTTGGCCAAACGGATCGCGACGTCACCCGGTTGGATTCGGGAGGCCTTCTACGATTGTGACTCGGACCAAGGTTTCGGCATCACCGTATTGCATGAGGAAGCGGATCATACGCTATTGATCGAGGCGATTGCCTGGCTTCCCGGCCGGGGCGTGGCGCCGCACGATCATCAGACGTGGGGCGTCGTGGTCGGCCTCGATGGCGATGAGGTCAACGTGAACTGGCTGCGGCAGGATGACGGCGCCAAGACCGGCTATGCGGAGCTTGCCGTCCACAACGAGGTTTCGGTCGGTCCCGGTGAGGTCATCGCTTTCTTGCCGGACGACATACACAGTGTTCGGAACGATGGCGAAAAGACATCCTTATCGCTCCATATCTATGGCAAGACGCTTGCGTATATCGACAGGTCGGAATTCGATCCGGACGCCAAGATTCAACGGCCGTGTCCCAAGCGCGTTCGCAATCGAGCGTAGGGGAGCCGTGTATCTAACCGCGACCGGGGCGGCGGATTCGGATACCGACCCGGGTGATGCCGTCGTTCACGAAGCCCAATTGCTGCGCGGCATGCTGTGAGACGTCGATGACGCGGCCTTTGATGAATGGCCCCCGATCGTTGATCCGCAGCGTGATGGTTCGGCCGTTGCGAAGATTTGTGACGTCGACCCACGTGTCGAAGGGCAGCGTCGGGTGCGCTGCGGTGAGTTGATTCTTATCGTAGACTTCGCCGTTGGCGGTTCGCCGGCCGTGAAATTTGCCGCCGTACCAGGAGGCCGTCCCGATAATGTCGTATAGATCGCCACGTTGTTGTCGCGGATAGGCGGGAGGGAGAGACCGTTGGACTGGCGGCCTGCTTGCATAGTCTTTGCCGGGGGCGGAAACAGCGGGCCGATGCGTCTCGCCGCCGCCACAGGCCTGGAGCATGAGTGAGAACACGAACGCCATGAAAGCGCCGTATCTTGCGATACGTCGGTTTTGGCAATCATCCGCGATGATTCGCTGATCCAGAGGTTCCGTTCTCATCCGCGTGCCCGCCGCTGCCGGTTCAAAAAGGCCAATCGAGTGGGATGACGATATCGATCAGCGCCTTAACATCGTGTTAAGGCGGACTTTCCGTTTACTCGGTTGTGAGACCCGTCGCCGTCTACGAGCCGGCTATGCTGCTTCATCCGATGACGGCGGTGGACACACGCCGGTCGACGCCAGGAAACGGGATATTCTGTCGACGGCGGTCGGGACCGACGAAGTTCGCCGCGTGCACGTAAGGGCGCGGCGATTCGATGATTGCGCGGACCCGGTTATAGATCGATTGCGCGCTTACGGGTTTGCGCAGGATTTCGTTCGCGCCGCAATCCCGCGCATCGAGGATATGATTGGCCTCGGCATGGCCGGTGCAGATCACGATCGGAATGAAGGGGTTGGGGCTGTTCTTGTCCTGTCGAACGCGGCTCGTGAATTCCTTGCCGTTCATGGGGTTCATGTTGAGGTCGCACACAACCAAATCTATCGGAAAATGCTGCAGGATCTCGAGTGCCTGTTCGCCATCCGTCGTGAATTTTAGTTTGTCCGATGAAAAATCGAGTGCACGCAAGAGTTCGCGCAGGATTTCATGCATGAATTCGTTATCGTCGACAACGAGAACGCGAAGTTGGGAAAAATTAAGCGCCATAGTTTGATTTTCGGCTGATTTGCGGGTCCGAAATTGCCGGTAACCAGCCGCATGCTCTCAAGAACGAAACGGACGGCCAAGTTGTCGGTCTCTTCATCAGTATGTAGCCCGAGGCCCGCAAGATTTGCAATGGTTTCAGCAATTTCTGCGCATGTCGCGATGATTTTCCCCTACTTATGACGGTGTTGAACTCGCAAAGGACACGTTTTGAGCGTGTTCCTTCGGCTCAAATGGCGGGAGGTGCCGTGAGCCGGTCGGGTTAAGGGGTTCTCAACATATCTACCGTACGTTGAGGGTGCGTTATGCCGATCGAATCGTTCGAGATTTTCTAATGGACTATCGCTCAGTTGATCTGGCGATCACCTTGCTATCGGCCGAAAACCGGTCGGGGACATCGTTCTTCGAAGCGGCGGTGAAGGCATTGGCCACAGGGTCGCAGTGTCGCGGCGCCGGGATCGCGTTGCGGTTGCCCGATGGCAAATCCGCCGAGTTGGCTGCTTATACGGTGAACGGCGCCGATCAACCGCTTGTTCGGTTCGCGGTCGAGGATTCCGCCTGCGTGGCGTTGTACCGAACAGGGGCGGACGGTCACTGCGAGGTAACGGGCAACCTCGCCAAACAGTTTCCCGCCGATCCGGCGGTCGCCGGCATCGACGCAGGCTTTTATTACGCGCAGTTATTGTTCGACGGGAGCGGCAAGCCGCTTGGGCACGCTTTCGTGTGCGATAGCCGGCCGCGGGAGTCGGACGAGGTCCTTCGCGCCTTCTTCCGCTTGGTGTGCCAACGGGTCGGCGCGGATCAGGACCGAGAGCATCTGCGCGAACAACTGAACAAGAGCGAGGAACGCAGCCGCCGGCTCGTATCGACGACCGACGTCATCGCGTGGGAAATGGACATTGCCGACTGGCGTTTCACCTATGTCTCGCCGCAGGTCGAGAAGCTGTTCGGATATCCGCAGGACGCATGGTACGCCGCCGGGTTTTGGGCCGACACGGTGTATGCAAAGGACCGCGAGTGGGCCGTGGACTACTGCAAGGCATTGACCGCGCAGTCACAGGACCATGATTTCGAATACCGCATGATCGCGAAAGACGGCCGCATCGTGTGGGTGCGCGATATCGTGACGGTCCATCGAGATGGAGATGGTCCGTGCGTGCTCAGTGGATACTTGATCGATATTTCCACGCAAAAGGAAACCGAGGAGGCGCTGGCGAAAAGCGAGAAACGGTTCCGGGACTTCGCGGAAGCGGCGACCGACTGGTTTTGGGAAATGGATGAGAACCTGCGATTCAGCTACTTCTCCGAGCGGTTCTATGAAGCCAGCGGCGTGCGTCCGGAGCATTTGCTGGGCCAGACACGGCGCGAGCTTCTGGCAAAAAACGATACGGTGCTGGGCGGCACGACGACCGTCACCGATTGGGAGAACCACATCGCCACGCTGGAGGCGCATCAGCCGTTCCAGGATTTCCGCCATCCGCGGCCGGACGGCAACGGCGGATATCATTATCTTTCGATCAGCGGCAAGCCGGTCTTCGACGAGACGGGACAGTTCAAGGGGTATCGAGGCACCGGAACGAATATCACCGACAAGGTTCGCACCGAAATGGCGCTGCGCGAAAGCGAGGCGCAGCTGCGTTTGCAGAGCGAGCGCGCCGAAGAGGCGAGCCGCGCGAAATCCGAGTTCCTCGCCAATATGAGCCATGAAATCCGCACGCCGCTCAACGCCATCCTCGGATTCTCCGACTCGATGCACCAGCAGATACTCGGTCCGCTGGGCTCCGAGAAGTATGTGGAATACGCGGCCGCAATTCATAATAGCGGCCAGCACCTGCTCGAACTGGTGAACGACGTCCTCGATCTATCGAAGATCGAAGCCGGCCGATTCACGTTATCGCGGTCGTCCTTTCTGTTGGCCGATGTCGTGGACAGTTGCCTTCAGATCATTCGCGAGCGGGCGGCAAGCGCGGGCATCAAGCTGATCAAGGAGATTCCCGAAGACCTTCTGCCGGTCTTCGCCGACGAGCGGGCGATCAAGCAGGTGCTGTTGAATCTGCTCTCGAATTCGCTGAAATATACCGAACAGGGCGGCGAGGTGCGGGTCGTGGCGGCGGCGGATGGCGCGGATTTGCGGTTCACCGTATCCGACACCGGGATCGGGATTCCCGAAACCGAAATCAGCTATTTGACCGAGGCCTTCGTGCAAGGCCGTTCGGACCAAGCTTACCTAACCCATGAGGGCACTGGATTGGGGCTCGCGATTACCGATTCCTTCGTCAAGATGCATGGCGGCACGTTGTCGATCGACAGCACCGTCGGCGTTGGCACAAGCGTCGAAATCAATCTTCCGAAGGCGTTGCTCGATGCCGCCTCGGGCAACTTATCCATCGCATAGGACGCGGCGATAACACCATAACCGCAAACGAAAACCGCCCTCTCTGGGGAGAGGGCGGTCCTTCGTCTTACATCGAAACCCTTACTGGAGTTTCGGATCGATCCATACCTGATCCAGCGCTTGGTTCAGGTAGTGACTCGGTGCGATCTGCCAGCCCTTCACATACGTGCGGTGCGGGTTGATCTTGTACCACCAGAAGCCTGGCGTGAAGTGCGCCATATCCAACAGGATGTGCTTCTCGTAGGCGCGCATCTTGTCAAACTGCTTCTTCGGATCCGGTTCCTGCAGCATGTCGAGATACAGCTCGGTCGCCTTGTCGTCGGTGTGGTTCGAGTAGTTGTTGCCCGCGTCGCGAATCCACTTGGACACGTCGATCGTCGGGTTGATCACGCTCTGCGCGTTGATGTCGACGTTGACATCGGTGTCACGCGTCTTGCGCAGACCGGCGTACCACGGGCCGGACGGAACCACCTTCTGGTCCGCGTTCATGCCCACTTTACGCCACTGATCGATGAACCACGTGCCAACGACCTTATACGGTTGGTCGACGGCGCGGTTCCACAAGGTCACCTTCAGGTTCGGATGGCCCGCTTCTTTAAGAAGCGCGCGCGCCTTCTCCCGATTGGCTTTCACGTCGCGGCCGTATCCGGGCATGCTTTCCAGGAATTCCTTGGACCCTTCGAGCTCGTGGCCGGGGAAGACGATACCGCCGACACCCTTCACGACGGCGATCCGCGCCAGGTATTTGGAGCCGCCCCAGCGGTCCATCGCGTAGCCGAGCGCCTGACGGACGCGCGGATCCTGGAAGCGTTTCTTCTTTTGGTTGGCGCCGGCGCCGAAGAGAACGTTCCAGTTGCTTTCCTGGACTTTGATCTTATCGCCAAGCGCTCTGACGAGGTCATCGCGCGCCTTCGGCGGGAAGCCGCGGAACTCGATCGCGGCGCGGTTGCCACGGATGGCTTGCAGGCGGACCGACATCTTCGGTGCCGAAATCGCCTTAAACCCGTCCAGGTGCGGCAGGCCTTCGACGAAGTAGTCGTCGAATCGCTTGCCTTCGACGAACGCGCCGGGCTGATGTTGCACGAACTGGAAGGCGCCGGTGCCGTTGACATTCTTCTTATGCCAAGAGTAACCGTGCGTATCCAAGTCCTTCTTCGAGTAGATGAAGTTGAACGGGGACGCCAGGGCCGGCAGCATGGCCGCCAGCGGGCGCTTCATCTTGATGACAAGCTGATGCTCCGACGGCGTTTCGATCGACGCAATTTGCGTGTACCAAGCCTTGCGCGAGCTGGGAACGCCCTGCGGCGGGAACACGATCTTGTCGAGCGACGCCTTGACGTCGGCCGCCGTCAACGGCGTTCCGTCGTGGAATTTTACGTTTTTGCGGATGTTGAAGGTGTAGGCCATGCCATCGGCTTGCCTAGTGAAATCTTCGCACAAGTCGCAGACAAAATCGGTCGTGGACTGCGGATTTTCCGGATTGATGCGAAGCAGCAGGCTGTAGAACGGCCGGATCGGATGGATCATGCCGAATGTCGTTTCCTGATGCCCGTCATAGGACGGAATCTTACTACCCACGACAAAACTCAAGACGCCGCCTTTTACCGGCTTCTCTGCTGCAACCGCGACGCCACCTGCGCCAAATGACAGAGCAGTTCCCAGTAGAAGAGCAGCCCCCAATCTACGATCGGGCTTTCTCATTCCCTATTCTCCTTTAAGATTGTCTCGTTTTTCGTTGTTATAGTGGTTGGTAAAGCGTGACCAAGTTGTCCATTTTCGTCCTTACTCCCAGTCCAAGTATGGTCATAAGAACAAAAACCTGAGGTTACTATAAGAGGTTAAAGGCCTTCCGAACAAGGGTACATACACCCCGCCGGCAAACTATCTTGTCCAATGATCCATCGGCACGGCCCGTGACCGCGAAAATCGCCAAAATGCGGCTCGACCGGTGGTATCATGGGATGGAGGCAAAAAAATGCCCTCTCCGAGGAGAGGGCAGGTCAACTTGGTCGAAAAACGAGCTATCTGAGTTTTGGATCGATCCAAACGCTGTCCAGCGCCTGGTTCAGATAGTGGCTGGGGGCTATTTTCCAACCCTTCACGTAGGCGCGGTGTGGGTTGATTTTGTACCACCAGAACGCGGGCAGAAAATGCGCCTGATCCGCGAGAACGCGCATCTCGTATCTCCGCATTTTCTCGAACTGTTTCTTCGGATCGTTTTCGTAAAGCATCTCCAGATACAGTTCGGTCGCCTTGTCGTCCTTGTGATTCGTGTAGTTGTTTCCGGCATCGCGGATCCATTTCGACACGTCGATCGTCGGATTGATGACCGTTTGCGCGTTGAACGCGACGGCCACGTCGAAATCGCGCGTCTTGCGGAGGCCGGCATACCAGGGACCGGACGGAACGACCTTTTGATCCGCTTGTGCGCCGACCTTGCGCCACTGGTCGATGAACCAGGTGCCGACGATCTTGTAAGGCTGATCGACGGCGCGGTTCCACAGCGTCACCTTGACGTTGGGATGGCCGGCGTCCTTCAGGAGCGCCTTCGCCTTTTCCCGGTTGGCCTCCACGTCAGGATTAAATCCGGGAAGATTTTGCTCCATCCATTCCTTCGACGGGGCAAGCGGGTGTTTCGGGAAGGTGATGCCGCCCACGGTCTTGATCAGGGCGATCCGGGACAGGAATTTGGATCCGCCCCAACGATCGAAGGCATAGCTTAGCGCTTGCCGGACGCGCGGATCCTGGAACCGCTTGATCTTCTGGTTGGGCGATGCGCCCATCAAAACGTTCCAGTCGCTTTCCTGTACCTTGATCTTGTCGCCGAGCGCTTTGACGAGGTCGTCGCGCGCCTTCGGCGGGAAACCGCGGAACTCGATGGCGGCGCGATCACCGCGGATCGCCTGTAGGCGAACCGACATCTTCGGGGCCGAAATCGCCTTATATCCGTCCAGATACGGCAGGCCCTTTACATGGAAGTCGGCGAATTTCTTGCCTTCGACGAACGCGCCGGGTTGGTGTTGGACGAAGGAAAACGCGCCGGTGCCGTTGATGTTTTTCTTGTGCCACGCGTAGCCGTGCGTATCGAGATCCTTCTTCGAATACACGAAATTGAAGGGCGAGGCGAAGGCCGGGATAAGGGCCGGTAAGGGCCGCTTCAGATCGAAGACCACCGTGTATTTGTCCGGCGCCTTAACGGCCGCGACCTGCGTGTACCAAGCCTTGCGCGAACTTGGAACGCCCTTCGGCGGAAAGATGATCTTATCGAATGTCGCCTTGATGTCGGCCGAGGTCAGCGGCGTTCCATCGTGGAAGGTGACATTCTTTTTCAGTTTGAACGTATAGGTCTTGCCGCCGTTGCTTGTGATCCATTTGCCTTCGCAGACATCGCAGATGATGTCGGTCGGCGATTGTGGGTTTTCCGGGTTGACCCGGACAAGCAGGCTATAGAATGGCCGGATCGGATGGATCATGCCGAAGGTGGTTTCTTGGTGACCGTCGTAAGACGGAATCTTGCTGCCCACGACAAAGCTTAGCACGCCGCCGCTCACCGGCTTTTCCGCAGCCATCGCCACGGAAACCCCGCCGAACGCCAAAGCGGTACCAAGCAGAAGCGTGGACCCAAACGTGACGTTGGGTTTCTTCATCTCCCTAGTCTCCTTGTTTATAGTTCTGTTTTTGTTCTTTTAAGTCCAATAGACGAACAGACGGCCTCTCCGTGCCGTTTGTGTGCCCGACCAATCAGAAGCGATTGTGTGTGAATCGCCGCCCTGTACTGGCTGAAGCGTGCCCATGGGCGCGTCGCAGCCGCTGTTCGCTATCGTCGCGTTTCTTCTTGTTGGCGGTTGGACCGACCAATTTTGTCCCATCGGACACAACCGCTATCTACTACTATAGAAGTTTTTCCGGGGGTTGGATAGTTGTAAGCCGCATTGTGATGCACGGTGCCATTGCAGGCGCGGCGTTCGACAGAAGAGGTCGCCTGTGGCACTCTCGATTCGGTCGGCGAATTAGGTCTCGTGGCGAAAAAGGCTCCGCGAATCGCATGCGAAGTTTCAAGATAACCGCATTCGGCGAACCGTTGGCGAACACCGAGGTCGAGACGCCGACGCCGACCGGCACGGAAGTCCTGGTGAAGGTTGGCGCCTGTGGCGTCTGTCATAGCGACGTTCATATCCGCGAGGGATTTTTCGACCTCGGCTCGGCGGGGCGAATGGATCTGTCCCGCGGCGTGCCGTTACCGTTGGCGCCGGGGCACGAAATCGCCGGCGTGGTGGCCGCCCTTGGCGATGGTGTCGGCGATGCGCTTTCCGTTGGCGAAGGGTGCGTGGTCTATCCGTGGATCGGATGCGGGGCCTGCGAGACATGCGGCTCGGGCAACGAGCAACTCTGCAGCAGGCCGCGCAACCTCGGCGTCAATGTCGATGGCGGCTACGGCGATCACGTCCTCGTGCCGCATCCGCGTTATTTGGTTCCGTTTGCGCCGATGCCGGTTGCCGAGGCGTGCACCTACGCGTGCTCGGGCCTCACCGCTTTTAGTGCGCTGAAGAAACTCGGAACGCTCGGGCGAGGCGACCCGCTGGTGATCGTCGGCGCCGGCGGGGTCGGCTTGGCGGCGGTGCGGCTTGCCGAAACCGTCACCGGTGTCGCGGGCATTGCGGCGGATATCGCGGACGCCAGCCGGGATGCCGCGCTGGCGGCGGGGGCGCGGGACGTTCTCGATCCCAATGCGCCGGATGCCGCGCGGGAGTTCGTGAAAGCGACCGGTGGCGCTACCGCCGTTGTCGATTTCGTCGGATCGGCGGAATCGGCCCGTTTCGGCTTCGACATCCTCGGAAAGGGCGGTACCCTCGTGATCGTCGGCTTGTTCGGCGGCAGCTTCGAGTTGCCGGTGCCGCATTTCCCCCTCCGCGAGATTACGGTGCGCGGCTCCTATGTCGGGTCGCTGCCCGAATTTCATGCGTTGATGGATCTGGCCCGGTCGGGACGGTTCGGTTCGGTGGCGGTCGAAACGCGGCCGCTGGATCAGGCCGATGCGACGTTGTACGATCTAAAGAACGGTAGAGTTTCCGGCCGCGTTGTTCTCGTGCCGTAGCGGCCGCGGCGATGAGCGGGAGAGAGTACGATGCCCACGGACATATCTTCCCTGAATCTATCCACAAGCATTCAAGGGACCGACGGCCCGATCGACTCGCCGGCGGCGTGGTACGGGCCGGATATAACGTCCCGATCCGATTGGGTTTCATCGCTGACGGCCGGGGATGTGGCCGAGATCGAGGCGGCGCTGCGGGTCAGCGAACGGAACTGCCCCCGCATCATCGATATCGCCAAGGCCGACTTCCCGCTTCCGACGCTCGGGCCCAAGCTTCTGGCGTTGCGCGCCGAGGTGATGGATGGCCGCGCCTTCACGCTGATCCGAGGGTTGCCGGTTGAATCCTACTCAATGGAAGAGGCGGCGCGGATCTTCTTCGGCATCGGCGCGCATCTGGGGTCGCTGCGGTCGCAGAACGGCGAAGGTCATGTCTTGGGTCATGTCTGCGACGTGGGGCATGACCATCATCACAATGACAACCAGCGGGGGTACCGGGCGCCGGGGAAGCTGGAATTCCATACGGACTCGGTGGATATCGTGGGGTTGTTCTGTTTGCGCCCGGCGATGGCCGGCGGGGCGAGCAAGATCGTCAGTTCCATCACCGTTCATAACGAAATCTGGAAACGCCGGCCCGACCTGGCGCCCTTGATGTTCGAGCCGATCTATCGCGATCGGCGCGGCGAAGTGCCGGAAGGTAAGGATCCGTGGTGGATCATGCCGATCTTCCAATGGCACGAGGGCCGGCTGTTCAGCCATTATTCCGGCACCTATATCCGCTCGGTGCAGCGCTTCGACGCGGTGCCGCGATTCACCCGGGCGCAGCTGGAACTGCTCGACCTGATCGATGAGATCATGAACGACCCGTCGGTTTTCATGCGGATGGCGTTCGGCGCCGGCGACATGCAGTTCTTGTGTAACCACCATGTCTTCCATGCGCGCGAAGACTACGAGGATTGGCCCGAACCCGAACGGCGCCGGTATCTTCTGCGGCTTTGGGTTTGCCCGCCGGATGGACCGTCGATGCCGCCGACCTTTGCGGAACGGTATGGCAGCATCGATATCGGCGACCGCGGCGGCATCATCGTACCGGGAACCCGGTTGCAGGCGCCCTTGACGCCGATCTAGGCCGGTCCGCCCATCTGGGGCTGGTTCCGAACATGAAAGAGGCGCCGCGGCCAGACCGGGCGCCCCTTTTGTCGCGAATCGTTGCGTGGGGTTTTACTTCTTCGGCTTGCACGGATTGCAAGCAGCCTTTGCCTTGCAGGGGCTGCATGCGGCTTTCGCTTTGCACGGGCTGCAGGGTTTGCACGCCGCTTTCGCCTTGCACGGTTTGCAGGCCTTACACGCGGCGAGCTGGATCGACGCGGGCGCATCGGCGGCGGACACGGCGGTCGGCAGCGCGACGGCGGTAGCGGCGAGGGCGGCTACACTTAACGTGGTGACGGTTTTCTTTAGCATGGAAGCCTCCTGATTATTGAATTGCGGCTAGGCACCAAGGCAGGTCCTTGATGATTGAAACCGGAATCCAATTACAGCGGCGTCCCGCCGCAGGGGCGAATCACATAAAAGACCGTCGCTTCAACTTTCGGTGATGCGGTCGTGGTTGAAATTCGCGGGAAAACCGGGTTATTCGACCGCTTTCCGTCCCTGGTCGGTCAGTTTGCAGACCAGCCAGTCGGGCTTGATCGGGTTCTCGAACCATGGCTCGGCCCAGCCTTGATCCAGGCAACTGCGGATCGTCCGTTCGTTGATGCGCCGACCGGTTTGGTCGAACAGCGGCAGCTTGCCGCCAGGTTGCGACAACCCGCGACGGAGCCACGCGGTTTGCGCCGCGGAAGGCCGTGTCGCCGCCCTTCGCTTCGACGCGCTCTTGACCGTCTTCTCGGAATTTTCGCGAGTCTTCGCCTCAACCATCCCCAGCTCCCCTGATGGCGTTACCGTAGCTTTTATTATGTGCCGCTTCTGCGATCTTGCTTCCCGCGATGGTAGGATAGAAAGCGGAGTGCGCCAAGACGTCGGCGGGTAATTTGGAGGTAATCCGGACAATGAAAGGCTGTTTCGTCTATATCACGGCGTCCGATGGCGGCGAGGCGCGCCGTCTCGCGCGCGCCTTGGTGGAGAGCAGGCTCGCCGCCTGCGCCAATGTGTTCGACACGATGACATCGGTCTACCGGTGGGAAGGAGCCGTGCAGGAAGATAGCGAGGCGGTCGTGATCGCGAAGACGCGTGAAGACCTTGTTCCGACGCTGACCGAAAAAATCAAGGAACTGCACAGTTACGATTGCCCGTGCGTGGTCTCGCTGCCGCTGACCGGCGGGAGCGATGAATTTCTGGCGTGGATCGCGGCGGAGACCCGATAGCGGCAGGGCGGGCTTTTCGGCGCGCTCCTGTTCCGCTCAACATATTTGCATAACGGCCGTGCCGCGCCGTTGCTTGCCGCACCGGGATCGTGCTGGCAGATTGGCGACGGTTGCCCCCTTGGGGGCCATACACGTGTCGGGGCCGCCGTCGATAAATCGATGAGGACGGCTTGCGGGAGATCGAGCGATGACGAGCGGATCGGCGCGTCTTTCCTTACTGTTCGCCAACATCGGGCATTTCTACATTCATCTCTTTACGGCGTTCTACGCCGTGATCGTCCTGCAGCTCGAGCGGGATTGGAACCTGTCCTACGAGGAATTGCTGCGGCTCTGGACTTGGGGCGCGCTGCTCGTCGGCGTCATGGCGCTGCCGGCCGGGCGGTTGGGCGATCGGTTCACCGCGCGCGTGATGATGACCATCTTCTTCATCGGCATGGGGGCGGCGTCGATCGTCTGTGGACTGATCGAAGGGCCGACCGCGATGATGTTGGCGCTGTCGGCGCTGGGCGTGTTTGCGGCGATCTATCACCCGGTGGGCATTCCCTGGCTGATCCGCAACGCCGAAAACAACACCGGTAAAATCCTGGCGGTGAACGGTATTTTCGGCAGTTTCGGGACCGCCGGCGCGGGGATCGTGGCCGGGACGCTGATCGCGGGGTTCGGTTGGCGGGCGGCCTTCATCGTGCCGGGGGTCGTCTGTTTGTTGACCGGGTTGGCGATGCTGTATTGCGTCATGACCGGCAAGATGTCCGCCGCGCCGCCCCAGAAAGCGCCGCAGCGCCCGCAGAGCCGGGGCGACACGGTGCGTGTGTTCGTGGGGCTGGTCGGCGCGATGTTCGTCGGCTCGGTGACCTACAACGTGATGCAGAACGGACTGCCGAAGATGTTCTCCGAGGAACTCGGCAGCATCGTCGGCGGCGACCCGATGATCGCGGGGTTGTTGACGTCCTTCGTCTTCGTGACGGGCGGGCTGATGCAACTGGTCGGGGGCTATCTGGCCGACCGCTTGGCGCTCAAGAAGGTCTATCTGTTGTGTTGGTTCTGCCAGATGATCTTCGTCTCGGCGACGGCGGCGATTGCCGGGGTCGGGCTGGTCGGCATCGCCGCCTTGGCGCTGATGGCGAATGTGGCCGCGCAACCGGCGGAAAACATGATGCTGGCACGCTACGCGCCGGAGAAACACCATGGCATCGCCTTCGGCAGTAAATTCGTTCTGTCCTTCCTGTGCGGTCCGCTTGCGATTCAGGCGATCGCCTTCGTCCGCGAAGCCACCGGCGGCATGTCCTGGCTGTTCGGCGGGCTCGGGGCAGCGGGTATCCTGGTGGTGCTGCTGATCCTGGCGTTGCCGTCGGATGAGCAGGACAAGCCGGCATCTGCGCCTGCGGAGTAGGTCGTCCGGATAATAGCCCGTTTGGGCGGGCAAATTTACCACTTATTGCATGTCCGAACGCTTGGTTTCGGCGCGGTTCTGGGCTACCGTTTCGGCGTTCAGACGGGCGATCCGCCATGCGTCCGAATGGTTGCTCCATACCGGGGCTGGGAGGCTGAACCAGATGACAATGAAAACAATTTTGATACCGATCGAGGAAAGCGACGGCTTGCCCTCGATGCTTGAAACCGCGTTGCTGACCGCGCGCATGTTCGGCAGTTACGTCGAAGGGCTTTACTACCAGCCGACCTCCGCCGGCGCCATGGTCGTCGCGGGCGAAGGGTTGGTCGTGACGACGCCGGAACTTGTCGAGAGCGTCGAGCGACAGGATCGCGACCGCCGCGAACGCGTCCACAGCCAATTCAACAGCTTTATGGAAGGGAAGGGCGTCTCGCTGATCGACCCCAGCGCCAACCCGGCGGACGGGCCCGTGGCGGCCTGGGTCGAGGAAGAATCGCCCAACTCCGAAATCGTCGGTACGCGCAGCCGGGTCTTCGACATCACCGTGGTTTCGCGCCCGGTGAAAGGGGCGAACATCGCGGCGATGAGCATCCTGGAAGCCGCCTTGTTCGAAGGCGGCCGGCCGATCCTGATCGCGCCGCCGGCGCCGCCGGAAAAACTCGGCGACACCATCGTCATCGCTTGGAACGGCAGCACGGAGACCGCGCGGACCATCGCCTTTTCCATGCCGTTCCTGGTGCGGGCGCAGAAAGTCACCGTGATCGCCATCGACGGCTTCGGGGTGGCCGGGCCGAGCACGGCGGAAGTTGCGCGCCAACTGCAGCGGAATGGCATTCCCGCGGTCCATAAGGACTGCCCCGCGCTCAACCGCAATCCCGGCCGGGCCTTCCTGGAGGAAGCGGCCGACCTGGGGGCCGATCTACTGGTAAAGGGCGCTTACACGCAAAGCCGGGTGCGTCAGATGATCTTCGGCGGGGCGACGGACCACATCCTATCCAACGCCACGATCCCGGTGCTGATGTCGCACTAGCCTAGCGCTTCGACGATGGTTTCGTTGGAGGAGATGGTCAAACGGGCGGGTGGCATTGCTCATTCATCTTCGTCTTGCATGCTCTGCCAGATTCGAGATTCTTCCGCATCTGCTTCGCGGTAGTCCATTTCCCAATAATTGTCGATCATCTTCACGATCTCCCAATCGTCTGAACTGCGGCATCGGCCCAGACCACATTGGTCGAATGCGTCCAGGTCGCTCTCCATTGCTTGATTGACGCCAAGGCATTCGAGCGCGGCATTCACGTAGTACTCCTCCAACCCCGAACGATGGGGCCGAAACGGAACGCCTTCAAAGTATCCGCCTTCACTCTTGAAGGCGTTGTATTCGGCCCATTCGAGCGGATCGTCGCTCATCGGTATATCCAGTTCGATGTCCTGGAACGGACCGACGATTTCCTCACCGTCCCTCCACACGCAACAGGCCTGTCCCCCGAGATTGCTGGAAATTTCAGTCGCAATGAAGGCGACAACGCCATGGCGTGAAAACTCTTTTCCGATTTCGATTGCCCATTCCGGTAGCAACCTCTCGTCGACGGCTTCGCCGGAAGGAAGCGCGGACGTCATGGCGGACTCCACTTTGTATGAAAAGGGCAGAAGCGAGAGTCTTGGGACTTGCAGTCCGACCATGAACATCGCCGGATGGCGCTCGCAGATCATGCGCGCGACGGGGTTCTCCGCAACGAGGGCGCGTAGGCAATGAGACATGGTGAAATCTGCTGATCGGAATTTGCGTGTGGGAAGAGACTAAATTGTCTCAGAGTCCAATACAACCAGCGCCGGTGCGCGTTTCACACGGACACACCGCAAAAGACGAGCGATTGCCGACCGTCCAAACGGGATGGACGGCCGGCAATCTCGGTCGGTGCCGCTTTGATTGACCGAATTTCAGCCAGCCGCGATATATTGCTTTAGCGCTTCAGACTCATTCTCGATTTCCGAAATACGCTGTTTCACGACATCGCCGATCGAGATCACGCCGCTGAGCGTGCCGTTGTCGACCACCGGCAGGTGGCGGATGCGGCGGTCGGTCATCAGTTCCATGACCGCATCGATGCTGTCACTTGACGTGCAGGTGATGACCGGGCTGGTCATCAACTCGTCGACCCGCATCGACAGGCAGGCGTCCTGGTGGCGGGAGATGCCGCGCACGATATCCCGCTCCGAGATGATTCCGACGATCTCGCCGGCGGCGTGCCGGACCAGCGCCGCGCCGATCCGTTTGTCGTGCAGTACCTGAGCGGCTTTCGAGATCGAATCCGTCGGCTCGACGGCGACGACGGCATTGCCTTTCTTCTTCAGGATGGTATCGACATACATGGGTTTCTCCTTAAGTCCCCGATGCCGTCGAACCAGCCCAGAGCATCCACCCCTTGCCCCGGCATTGAGGTCCGACGGGCGTTTTCGCTCTTCTGATTGCGAATATGATGCGCTTAGATTGTGGCGAGAGCAAGATAGTTCGCCGTCGCGATGTGGTCAGCCTTGCCGTCGCGGCGCCACAAATGTCCACTAATTAATTGATATATTGAGATTAAAGGATGCCCCGCCGTCGGATGGACGGATTTCGGATTCTATTCCTAGGATGCGCGGCAGGGGCCGTGGTTAGGCGATATCGATGTCGAGTCCGATATCGAGCGCCTTGACGCTGTGGGTCAGGGCGCCGGACGAAATCAGGTCGACGCCGGTGGCCGCGACCGCGGCGACGGTCTCGGGCGTGATGCCGCCGGACGCTTCGACGAGCATGCGGCCCGCGACCTTATCGACCGCTTGGCGCATCGTGGCGTGGTCCATGTTGTCGAGCAAGACGGCGTCGACGCCGAGCGGGATCAGCGTGTCCAACTGTTCCAGCGTATCGACCTCGACCTGAATCTTGACCATATGACCGGCGCGTTGGCGGACGCGGTCGACCGCCTCGGCGATGCCGCCGGCGAGGGCGACGTGATTGTCTTTGATCAACACGGCGTCATCCAGGCCGAAGCGATGGTTCATGCCGCCGCCGACGCGCACGGCGTATTTCTCCAACGTGCGCAGACCCGGCGTTGTTTTCCGCGTGCAAATGATATGCGCCTTATGTCCCTGGATCGCGTCGACCATGCGGGCGGTGGCGGTGGCGACGCCGCACAGGCGGCCGAGGAAGTTCAAGGCGACCCGTTCGCCGGTGAGGATCGCGCGGGCCGGGCCTTCGACCCGGGCGAGCCGGCTGCCCGCCGCGACGGCGGCGCCATCCGGGCGTTCGACGGAGACGCGCACGCTGTCGTCCAGCATCCGAAAGGCGGCGATGGCGACGTCCAGGCCTGCGACCACGCCGTCGCTGCGGGCGGCGAGGGCCGCGTTGGCGACGCTGTCGGAAGAGACCACGCCGTCGGTGGTCAGATCGCCGGCGCGGCCGAGATCTTCCTCCAGCGCGGCGCGCACGACGCTTTCGTATTGGATGCGGTGCAAGGGCAGGTGCGACGGCTCCGCCGCCGCGCCGGGGAAGGGTTTTACGAGTTTGATCTCGGTCATTAGCTCAACTCCAACATCCGTTCGACGGCGCGCCGTGCGCGATCGGCGACCGCCGGATCGATTTCCACGCGCGGCTCCAGGGTCTGCAACGAGTCCAGTATCTTCGGTAGGGTGATCTGCTTCATATGCGGGCACAGGTTGCACGGGCGGACGAACTCGACGTCCGGGCACTCCACCGCGACGTTGTCGCTCATCGAGCACTCGGTCACCATGAGGACCCGCTTCGGCCGTTTGGTCTCGACAAAGTCGATCATGCCCGCGGTCGAGCCCACGAAATCGACGGCGTCCAGCACATCGGGCGGGCATTCGGGGTGGGCGATGACGACCACGTCCTCGAAATTCTTGCGGTAGTCGTTGATCTCCGCGCCGGTGAACCGCTCGTGCACCTCGCAATGCCCTTTCCAGGCGATCACTTCCACGTCGGTCTGGCTGGCGACGTAACGGGCGAGGTATTCGTCGGGTAGGAAGATGACCTTGTCGGTATCCAACGCTTCGACGATCTTGAGGGCGTTGCCGGAGGTGACGCAGATATCGCACTCGGCCTTCACCTCGGCGGTGGTGTTCACATAGGTGACGATCGGCACGCCTGGATACTTCTCGCGCAGCAGCCGCACGTCCGCGCCCGTGATCGAGTCCGCCAACGAGCAGCCGGCCGACTCGTCGGGAATGATGACCGTCTTTTCCGGGTTCAACAGCTTCGCGGTTTCGGCCATGAAATGCACGCCGGCCAGAACGATCACATCGGCGTCGACCGTGACCGCCTCGCGGGCGAGGGCCAGCGAATCGCCGACCACGTCCGACACGCAATGGAAGATTTCCGGCGTCTGGTAGTTATGCGCCAGAACGATCGCGTTACGCTCCTTCTTCAGCCGATTGATGGCGTCCACATAAGGGGCGTGGAAGGGCCATTCGATCTCCGGGATGACCCGGGCAACCTTCTCATAGAGCGGCGCGGTCGCCTCGGCGACCTCGGCCGTATACTCAAGTGCGGTGTGATCGAGTACTGCGGTTGAACTCATGACCGAAATCCTTTTCGGGGGCACGGAGGAGCGTTATTGGGCAGGTTTTATATATGCTCAATATGAGCATTTACAAGATTAATGCTCGCACAGAGCATTTCTTAAGTCAAGAAAATGTCACGTATCAATTTATAAGCGATGAACAGGCCGGTTTCCCGCCCGGTCGCGACTGAATGCGATTTGCCGGGGGAGTGGCGCGGATTGGCCCGAATGGGGCTATCCGCTGACGCGGCGGGCCGGAATGCCGACGCCGGGGGCCGGGCGCTCGCGCAGGACGTCGCGCCGGAACCGGAAGAGCTTGGCCGGGCGGCCCCGCGACTGTGTGACCCGGTCGTCGGTCGGTTCGACCAGCTTGTTGTTGATGACCAGGCGCCGGAAATTCTGCTTGTGCAGGCCGACGCCGGACAAGGCTTCGACGACCTGTTGCAGTTGCAGCAGGGTGAACCGGTCCGGCAGCAACTCGAACACGACCGGCCGGTATTTCAGCTTGCCGCGCAGCCGGCCGAGCGCCGTGGCCAGAATGCGCCGGTGATCGAGTTCAAGCGGGCGGCCGGTCGCCGCGAGCGCGGCCAAACGGTCGTCGTCTTGCGGGATCGGATCGCCGTCCGGTTTGTCGGCGACTTTCTGCAACGCGCCGATGGCGTGGTCGCGCACCGATTCCGTGACCAGGCCCGCCTCGTAGAGCAGTTCGTAACGTTCCAAAACCCGTTCGAAATCCCATCCCGCGTCTTCCGACCCGAAGGCGATCGAGATCCGTTCCACGCGGCGCGCCCGTTCTCCGGCATTCCCGGCCAAATCGATCCATCGCGCGAGTTGCGGCCGGAGGATCGCGTCGATCATCGCCGGCTTGCCGTCGCGCCAGTCTTCCCACGGGAAGAAGGCGTAGCCGTTGATCCACTCCGCCGGGCCTTCGCCGTGCGGCTGCGCCTCGCGGACCAGGGCGAGGTAGCCGATGGAGACGATGCGCGGCCCGCCCGCGAGTTCCCGCGGATCGCGGTGACGGTCGGCGAAGGTATAAAGCTGTTCGACATAGCCGAGGTTCAGGCCCGTCTGCTCCTCGACCCAACTTCGGACGCCCAAATCGAGGGTGCGGTGCGCGCCCGGTTCGAAAGGGCCGAACGGCAGCGCGAAATGACTGTCCGCCCATTTGTCCAGCGGTGCGGGCAGGGCGGGGGCCGTCATGGCGGCCCGCTCGACGGTCAGCACGCGCGGCGCGCCGTCCGTCACGGCCACGATGACCGCGTTCAGCCCGATTTCATTGCTCGCTGCGTTCGACATATCCCATTCGTCCGGACCGGCACGGGGCCGGCCGCTCGTTCAGCCGTAGTGCGGTGAGGCCCGCGCCGGATTGTACGAATTTTTGCGCCCGAAACCATGGCGGAGATGGGATTCTGCGGGTGCCGCCGGGCAACGACGGAAGCGCATTGCGCGCAGTGGCCGCACGGAGGCGAGGCGTCAGAATCCGACGCCGTAGCCGATACTGCCGCCATGGCCGCCGTAGCCGAACCCGAAGAAGAAGGGCGAATAATGCCGCCGGTGATGGCCGTAGTGGCCATAATGCCGGGTCGGGTACCCTTTATACGGATAGCTGTCTTTCGTCGCCGTCGTTGTCGCCGCGCCGCCGTCCTCGGATTTCAGGTCGCCTTGCGTTTTCCATGTCCCGTCCGGTTGGCGGCAGGCCGTGCCGTAGGCGGTCTCGGTCTTGCCGTCGATCGTCACGGTGCGCTGATACTCGCGGCATTGCTGCCCGTTCCAGCCCTTTTCCATTGCCTGTTGGAAGGCTTTGTCGCTCAACTCGGAATCGCTGGCCGGTTTCGACGCCGGCAAGGCGGCCGTGTCCTGCGTGGTTTCGCAGCCGGCAAGCGCGAGGGCGCCAGCCAGCAGGAGAACCGCTGAGAGCGAGCCTTTAAGGCGCGGCCGGGCGCCGGTCACCGGTGATCTCATCGTGGGCGATCCTTGCAGCATCTTCATCGTCGCTTGCCCATCCGCCGATATTTTCGCTTTCCAGCGGACGGGACGCAATGCACGATATTGCGATGGAAACGGGAAAGTAAACCCTACCGCGGCGGTGGCGGTTTGGGGCTCGAACGGAGGAAAAGGCGGAATGACGAAACAAAACTTCTTCAATTTGGAGAATATGGAACAGGGCATTGCTCGCAAACTGGGTGAGGGTATCGCGACCCGCATCTTCGTTGGCGATCAGGTGATGCTGTCGGTGGCGGAACTCGACGCGAATTGCGAAGGCCAGCTTCACAGTCACCCGGAGGAACAATGGGGCTTGTGCCTGGAGGGCGATTGCGTCCGCATCCAGGACGGTGAGGAAATCCCGGTCGCCAAGGGCGATTTCTGGTGCACGCCGGGCGGGGTCGAACACGGCATCCGCGCCGGAGCGAGCGGCGCCAAGATCCTCGACATCTTCAGCCCGCCCCGGGCCGAATACAAGAAACCCGGCGAAGGCTTCGGGGTCTGATCCGCGCGGGCTATTCGGCGGCGTTGGCCGCGGTCGCCGCGTTCAGCGCTTGATCCAGGTCCCCGATGATGTCGTCGACTGTCTCGATCCCGATCGACAGGCGAATGACATCTGGGCCTGCGCCGCAGGCGACCTGCTGTTCCTCGGTCAACTGTCGGTGCGTGGTCGACGCCGGATGGATGATCAGCGACCGGGTATCGCCGATGTTGGCGAGATGGCTGAACAGGTCGACCGCTTCCACCAACCGCACCCCGGTCTGGTAGCCGCCGTTGACGCCGAAGGTGAAGACCGATCCGGCGCCAGCCGGCATGTAGCGCTGCTGCAGCGCGTGATACGGGTCCGACTCCAAGCCTGCATAGGACACCCAGGACACCGCCGGATGGCCCTCCAGGAACCGGGCCACGGCCATCGCGTTCGCGCAGTGGCGCTCCATACGCAGCGGCAGCGTTTCGATGCCCAGTAGCGTCAGCCAGGCGTTCATCGGCGACTGGCACGCCCCGAGGTCGCGCAGCCCGATCGCGTGGCCATAGATCGTGAAGGCGGTGTCGCCGAAGGTCTCCGCGAAGGTGAGGCCATGATACTCCGGCGCGGGCTGCGACAGGCTCGGGAACTTGTCGTTCTGGAACCAGTCGAAGGTGCCGGAATCGACCACCATGCCACCGACCGCGGTGCCGTTGCCGGCGAGGAACTTCGTGGTCGAGTGGATCACGATGTCCGCGCCGTGCTCGATGGGCCGGCACAGGTAGGGGGTCGCCATGGTGTTATCTACTAGTAGAGGAGCGCCGGCTTGCCGGGCCACCTCGGCGACGGCCGCGATATCGACGACGATGCCGCCGGGATTGGCCAGGCTCTCGATGAAGATCGCCTTGGTCCGGTCGGTGATCGCGTCGGCGAAATTGGCCGGATCGTCCGGGTCGACGAAGACCGCCTTCCATCCGAATTTCTTGTAACTGTGGCCCATCTGGTTCAGCGACCCGCCGTACAGCTTGTTCGACGCGACGACCTCGTCGCCGGGGTGCATCAAGGGGAACAGTGCGAGGATTTGGGCGGCGTGTCCCGACGCGGTCGCCGTGCCGCCGCGGCCACCTTCCAGCGCCGCGACGCGCTCCTCCAATACCGCGACTGTCGGGTTGGTCAGCCGGGAATAGATGAAGCCGGGAAGCTGCAGGTTGAACAGCGACGCCGCATGGTCGGCATCGTCGAACACGTAGGACGTCGTCTGATAGATCGGCGTCTGGCGCGCGCCGGTATGCGGATCCGGCGATCCGCCGGCGTGAACGGCAAGGGTTTCGACGCCGGGCTTCGGGGGAATGGGCTGTGGCATGGCGGGCCGTCCGCTGTGATGACTGAGAGAGGCGAAGTCTATCGGATTAGCAGGACACGAAACAGGCGTATGCGCTGACGGCGGCATGCTTCGACCGGTTCGGCGTGAGTGTGGCGTAGGTGGACTAAAACTGGTCCTCATCCCGAGCCTGTCGAAGGATGGCGGGATAGATTGCGGCTGTGCCACGGACAACGCCCGGAGAGGCATGCTTCGACAAGCTCAGCATGAGGTGTCCCCGAAGGCGTCGTCATTCCGTGAAATCGGGGCTCCACGGGCGCTGACGTCTGGATTCCAGCTTTCGCGGGAATGAAGGGCAAGGTGGAATGAAACCACTCTGATCCTTGTCACAATTCGCTCGGTAGGATCGACGATGGTTTCGATAGCGCCGGGCGCGCCGGAACGGCCGCTAAATCCGGCGGCGTCTCGAGCTGATCACGCCGGAGTTCATGCCGAGCCAACTCAACTCGCCGCAGAGGCGCGAGAATTCGATCTTCGGGCAGCGGTCCATCACCACGTCGAGGCCCGCCTCGGCGGCGCGCGCGGCGGCGTCGTCGTTGCGGACGCCGATCTGCATCCAGACCGCCTTCGCGCCGATCGCGATGGCCTCGTCGGTGATCGGCCCGGCCGCTTCCGAGTTGCGGAAGATATCGACCATGTCGACCGGCGATCCGATCTCGCCGAGGCTGGCGACCACCGGCTCGCCGAGGATTTCCTGGCCGGCCGCGCGCGGGTTGACCGGAATGACGCGGTAGCCCTTGCGTTGCAGGTATTTCATCACGAAATAGCTCGGCCGGTTCCAACTGGTGCTGGCGCCGGGCATGGCGATCACGCGCGTCCGCCGCAGGACACCGCGGATATAGTCGTCGTCGTAGGCGAGGGGCGTGGTCATGCGGGCAGGTCCGTCGTGGTCATTCGTCGCGCCAAACCGGTGCGCGTTTCTCCAGGAAGGCGTCGATGCCTTCTTCCGCGTCCGCGGCGGTCATGTTCTCGGTCATCACCCCGCCGCAATAGGCATAGGCGTCTTCCAGACCCATCTCGATCTGCTTGTAGAAGGCCTTCTTGCCGACCTTGAGGGTATGCGCGGATTTGGACGCGATCTTCGCGGCGAGCGCGGCGACCTCGTCGTCAAGCCGGTCCGCTGGCACGGCCCGGTTGATCAGGCCGGTTCGCTGCGCTTCGGCCGCATCGACCGAGTCGCCGGTCAGCAGCATCTCCATCATCGCCTTGCGGCCGATCTTGCGGCTGACCGCCACCATCGGCGTCGAGCAGAACAATCCGATGTTGACGCCGGGCGTTGCGAAGGCGGCGTTTTCCGACGCGAGCGCCAGGTCGGCGGTCGCGACCAACTGACAGCCCGCGGCGCTGGCCATGCCCTGCACCTTGGCGATCACCGGCTGCGGCAGCCGCGTGATTGTCAGCATCAGCGCCGAGCAGGTCTCGAACATCGTCCGGTAGAAATCGGTGGTCGGGTTGGCGCGCAATTCGCGCAGGTCATGCCCGGCGCAGAAGGCGGGGCCGGCGGCGGCCAGGACGACGATGCGCACCGACGGGTCGGCGGCGATACTGTCCAACGCGGTCTGCAACTCCTGCATCATTGCCGTCGACAACGCATTTCGGGTCGTCGAGCGGTTTAGCGTCAGCGTGCACACGCCACCCTCGTCCGACCGGAGGAGAATGGGTTCGTCCGATTGAGGGTTGAAATTCGCACTGGTGCTCATTTTTCTCTGTCGCCTATTTTGCATCGGTACTCGATATCGCCTGCGCCGATAGTCGGATACTTCTCCATAAGTGGGCGGATATAAACGTGGCTGGCCGCTAATTCCGCCGATACAGGAATTGGCCGTAATTTCGACTGTCATGCCAGACGAGCGAAAAATCATAACTGCTCAGCGCATTTTCCAACAGTTTCTTTCGCCTGCTATCCACGAGTAGAAAATCGCCGCTATGTTTTGGAACCGAGTTGTGTATCGCCGGCATGCGTTGGACGATAACGCCTTCGCGTTGCAGCTCGAAATCCGGGCCGTATCCGATGAGCACGACGCGATCGACACCCATTCTTTTCAGTGCGGTGTAGGATGCGTGCATCTCGTCTTTTTCATCCGCCGCATTGATTATGGGACCGAGGCGCATCGCGTTTTCTATTCCCCAAGCGCCGAAAATCATAACCATCATGACGGTCAGCGCCGGAATCGACCACTTGGAAAGTTGTTTGTACAGAAAAGCTAGGCCAACGCCGGCGAATACCGCGACAATGGGCAACGCCGGCATAAGGTATCGAACGAACCCGCGATGCGCTGATCCGATCGTAAAAATATACAATGCAAGAAAGAACAGCGCAGGCCGCGCAGCCGGGTTCCGCCAAACGCCTGATGCGATTCCGATACCGCAAAGGCCTAGCACCACGAGCGATTCCCAATTGAAATAGACGTCGAAATAATAAGTCCACATCGAATGGGGCGACGCCATAAGCGTTGCTTTCGCCTCTGCGCCAAAATCGTACAAAAATTGTATGGGATTAAGGAGGATGAATGGTGACGTGGCGGAAAATACGAGAAGAGCGATCGCAGGACCGGTATAGAGCCGATTATCTTGAAAGCGCCGGCTCACACCTTGCGAAAAGAACACAGCCAGAGTGCATGCAAATGCGACGAGTGCGAGCGCCCCAACCCTTGCTCGCATTGCGTCCAGAAACGCGATATCGGCGGCGTCAACATTTGCCAAGCCACCGCCCTCGATTGAAATGAGTCGTATCAGTGTTTCCTGCGGCCAAAAGAAGAATACGCCGATGGCGGCGGCGCCTGCAGTGGCAAGGAGGCCCAGCACAAACCATCTCGGAACGAGGCGCCCAATTCCGGCGAGGAGGCGTCCGCGATTCTGTGTCGGCGGAGGCGTCAGCAACAGGCCATGAAGGCAGTAGGCGATAACGAGGATGCCAACCGTGTATTTCGTTGAAACTGCGATTCCGCAGATTACCCATGCGGCAAGCCAGTGTTTTAAGGACCCGTTTGTCGCATAGACGGCAAAGTTCAAAAGCGAGGCCATGATCAACAGCGAATACAGCGGTTCTGTAATGATGTATTGGCTGTTGGTGATAATGATTGGGCTGAAGGCACAGAACAGAGCTGCGCTAACCCAAACTAGAGGTGACCGGTTCAGCCGTGCTGCCAATAGCCCTGCAAACACCGCCAAGCCTATTGAATAGGCGATGTTTAATCGACGCCCGTTGGCGATTATGTACTCGAACCCACCCGTTATCTTGGAAAAAAAGAAAGTCAGATAGTAGTAGAACGTGGGGTAGTGAAAAAAGTCAGGATTATACGACCCATCGTGGAAGCGGCCCAGAACGCGCAGGCCGGTCCGCTCATCGACGTTTAAAGCGACAGGGAGATTCTCCTCCAGGAGGGCCAATCGCACCAATGCAGCGAGCACCAACCCAGTGCAGGCAAGAAGGTAGGCGACCTTGCGTGCAGGCCATTGCATCGGGTTCGACAAGCTGATTTTTCTCCGAGTCACTTGGATGGATGGCTTAAGCCTTCGCACCTCCTATTTTTTTGCCTTATTGTTATCGGAATGTCTTCCGCTTTTTTCCTAGTTGTAGGTTAGGGTAAAGAGCGTTTCGCTTATTAAAGATGGAAGCGACGATGCCGTATGACGGACTTGCCTTCCGCGATCCGATTGCTGGCCGGTTGGAACAGGCGCACGCGCGTTTGCAGGATCGGCGAAACTGGATTTCCGGAAAATACTTCGAAGAAGATGGCCGGGGTGATCGCTATTGCGTCCTGGGCGCGCTGGCCGAGGATCCGGCCGGGGACGGGTGCATGGTTTCGGACGCCGACGGCCGTCGGACCGTGCTGTGGCTCGCCCGGTACCTGACGGACGCGGACATGTCCTTCGAAGAGGCCGCCAAGGTCGTCTACAACTACAATGACGGATTCGCGGCGGTCGAGCAGGTGAGCCATTCGCTCGTCAGTCTGTTCTTCATGACGCGCGCGCGGGAGATCGACGGCCATGGCCGGGTCCTCGGCATGCTGCGGGAGGCGCGGGATGCGCGCCTCGAGGAGTTGGGGGTCGCGGACCGGCCGATGGCGTCGGTGGCCGGCTGATCTTCCGATGCCGGCGGATATTGTTCAGAATCAATTGGTTGGGGCGTGCCTAATTCCTGGCAATCTTTCAGCGATTTACAAAACGGTATTATAATACCGCATATATATCCCATTGATATAGAACATAAAAAGCCGAAACATTTTCGTTGACTTGTGTTTCGCGTCTGCGATACTCCGCCGCCATTCAGAAACGCGATGGGATCGCGGGACGAGAGAGTCATGAAAACCTTTTCACTGAAGCCTGCCGACGTAGACAAGAAGTGGATCATCGTCGACGCCGACGGCGTCGTGCTGGGCCGTATGGCCGCGGTGATCGCCAATATCCTGCGCGGCAAGCATAAGCCGACCTTCACGCCGCATGTCGACTGCGGCGACCACGTGATTGTCATCAACGCCGAGAAAGTGGCGCTGACGGGCAAGAAGCGGACCGATAAGGTCTACTATCGGCACACGGGCTATCCCGGCGGCATCAAGTCGCGCACCGCAGGACAGATTCTCGACGGCAACAAGCCGCAGGATGTCGTTCTCAAGGCGGTGCAGCGCATGCTGCCGCGGAACAAGCTCGCGCGGAAGCAGATCGGTAACCTCAAGGTCTACGCCGGCACCGAGCATCCGCATGCGGCGCAGAACCCCGAGCCTCTCGACATCGCGGCGATGAACGCGAAAAACAAACGGAGCGCCTGACGATGGCGGACGAAAAGAAACCAGAGACCGAAGAGGCCTCGGCGGCTGACGCCGCGCCAGAGGCCGCAGCAGCGGCACCGGCCGAAGATAAGCCGACGACGGTGACCGACCTGTCCCAGCTTGGCGAGGCGATGGCCGCAGCCGATGCACCGGCGACCGCCACGGCGCCGGTGACGCCGGTCAGCGAGCCGGGCTCGCCGACCGAGCCGCAGATCGATGCCCAAGGGCGATCTTATGCGACCGGCAAGCGGAAAGACGCCGTCGCGCGGGTTTGGATCAAGCCGGGCAAGGGCGAGGTGATCGTCAACAAACGGTCGGTCGAAACCTATTTCGCGCGTCCGGTGCTGCGGATGGTGATCAACCAGCCTTTCGTCGCGGCGGCGCGCGATAACCAGTTCGACGTGTTTTGCACGGTGAAGGGCGGCGGTTTGTCCGGTCAGGCCGGCGCGGTGCGTCACGGCATCAGCCAGGCACTCGCGTTGTTCGAGCCGGCCCTGCGGCCGACCTTGAAGAAGGGCGGCTTCCTGACCCGCGATGCGCGTGTGGTGGAGCGGAAGAAATACGGCAAGGCCAAGGCCCGACGTAGCTTCCAGTTCTCCAAACGCTAACCCCGGTTCCAAGGACAGTTCGATCGTCGGGCGTCCCCAGCGGGGCGCCCGATTTGTTTTATGTGCGATTTGTTTGAGTGAAGGAGATATCCCATGACCGCAACGGTATTCATCGACGGCGAACACGGCACCACCGGCTTGCAGATCCGGGCGCGTCTCGCCACGCGCTCCGATATCGATTTGCTGAGCTTGCCGCATGCCGAGCGACGCAATACCGAAGCCCGCCGGGAACTCCTGAACAAGGCCGACCTGGTGGTCCTGTGCCTGCCGGACGACGCGGCGCGCGAGGCGGTCGCCATGATCGACAATCCGGCGGTGAAGGTCATCGACGCCAGTACGGCGCACCGCACGGCGGAAGGCTGGGTCTTCGGCATGCCGGAATACGATGTGGCGCAGCGCGCCAAGATCGCCGACGCCGCACGGGTCGCCAATCCGGGATGCTATGCGGTTGCGTCGATCGCCTTGCTGCACCCGATCGTATCGGCGGGTCTGTTGCCGGCGGACTGGCCGGTGACGATCAACGCCGTGTCCGGGTATTCCGGCGGTGGCAAGGGATTGATCGCGGCCTTCGAGGATAAGGCGGCCGATGACTATACCGAGGCGCCGTTCCGGGTCTATGCGCTGGGGCTCGGCCATAAGCATGTGCCGGAAATCCAACGTTGGGGCGGGCTGGCGCATCCGCCGCTCTTCGTGCCCAGCGTCGCGCGGTACAGCCAGGGCATGATCGTGCAGATTCCGCTGCAGCTTTGGGCGTTGCCGGGCAAGCCCTCGATCGAACAGCTCCATCAGGCGTTGGCCGATCACTATGCGGGCGGCCGCTTCATCACGGTGACGCCGCTCGACGCCACGGCGACGATGTCCAAGCTGGAGCCGGAGGTCCTGAACGACACCAACGAGCTGCGTCTTCATGTCTTCGGCAACGAGAGGGACGGCCAGGCGGTGTTGGTTGGCCTGTTGGACAATCTCGGCAAGGGCGCGTCGGGGTCGGCGGTGCAGAACATGAACATCATGCTGGGCCTGGATGAGGGCGAGGGACTGACCGGCTGAGCCGCGGCAACATGAGTCCGGGATGCCCCTCGGGCGGCATTCCGGACTCAGCTCACGGTGAACTGCCCCATCATGCCGCGATCCTCATGTTCCAGGATGTGGCAGTGATACATGTAGGGATGTGCCTCGGTCGCCGGATGATCGAAACGAACGATGATTTCGGACCAGTCGTCGTCGTCCAGCACCACCGTGTCTTTCCAGCCTTGCTGATCGGGCGGGGCGGCCGCGCCTTCCATTCGTTCGATCAGGAAGGAACAGCCGTGCACATGAAACGGGTGCGCGCCCTGATTGGAGCGGATACGCCAACGCTCCCAGACACCGCGTTCGACCCGTTCGTTGATGACGTTCATGTCCATCGCCGCGCCGTTAATGGTCATATCCATCGCGCCGTGGCCGCCATGCGCACCATGACCCTTGCCGCCGCCCTCGTCCATGGCGAGGAGGAAGTCGCGCGTGCGCGTTATCTCGTTTTGCTTGGGGCGGTTTATGGTGGCTAGCGTTTCGGGTAACGGCGCCGTATGCGCCGACAGCGCGCGATCGACTTTCAGGGTCAAGGATGGCGCTGGCAGGGGTTTCTTCGATCGGCGCAACAGATCGCGCAAATCGCCGACGGCGCCTTCCTCGTCCTCGTCGAATTCATCTTCGAACAAGGTCAGCAGTTCGGCGGCGTTGCCGTCGGACAAGTCGACGATGATTTCGCAACGCTCACCGGGCGACATTTCCATCGCCGTCAACGGCACCGGGGCGGTCAAGAGCCCGCCGTCGCTGGCAATCTTGTGGAAGGAACGGCCATCGGCGAAGGCGACGATGTAGAACCGCGCATTCGCGCCATTCAGGAGCCGCAACCGTATCTTTCCGGCGGGAACGTTGGCGACGGGTGCGATTGCCCCGTTGATGACCACGGTTTCACCGAGCCAGCCGTCTTCGCTCGCGTCATCGAGCGAATACACCAAACGGCCCCGTGCGTCGAAGGTCCGGTCCTGAATGATGACCGGCAGATCGTCGATGCCGTAGCGACGCGGGAGCGCAATTGAATCGTTCATCTCATCGTCAATGATGATCATGCCGGCCAATCCGCGATAGACCTGTTGACCGGTCTTGCCATGCGTATGGGAGTGGTACCAACAGGTGGCCGCCGGTTGCACGATGGATAGAGCGGGCTGCCACCGGTCTCCCGGCGCGATTTCCAATTGCGGTCCGCCGTCGACGTTACCCGGAACGTGCAGCCCGTGACCATGAACGGCCACGCCTTCCGTCAGCGTGTTTTCGTAATGCAGGTTGAGGTCGCTGTTCCGGCGCGTCCGTATCGTCGGCCCGAGATACTGTTGGTTAAACCCCAGCGTCGGGGTCTCGACCCCGGGCTTGAAGGACCACGTGCCGCTGCGGATCTTCAGATCAACCGGCTCTCCGCTGGTGCCGTCGATAAGCGTCGGGATCGGCAGAGGGGACGGCGCGGCATTTGACCAGACAGGCCGAGAATAGCTGGCGCCCAGCATCGCTATGCTGCCCGCAAGAAACCGCCGCCGGGACAGGGCACACGACATATGGATTCTCCGATCGAAAGATGGACGGTAAACAAGCGGTCGCGTTGTAAGTTCAGACCATCGCGATGATGGTGATCGAGCCCGCTATGATTGATTGACTTTGAGCCTACGGTCTATCGGACAAATGCCGGATATCCGGCTTGGGGCATCCGGCATAAGGTCAATTTTGGGCCAACGATTAGAATCTATTGTTTTGATTAAAAATAAATTCAAGGAACACCGCCATGTTCGATGCGATAGCGCAGGGGCCGTACCGGCGAACGGTGTTTGCCGTATTCGTGCTGTTTGTCTTCGGCATCAGCGCCGCCGAAATCATCTCGGAATTCGTGGACGGCGAAACAATGGGTGAAATGGGCGATGACCTGTCGCGGTTCGCCTTCAGCGCGATCGTGCTGGGGATATTCATTCACGGGCACCGCGCGCGGCAACGAGCGCTCGGGGCGTTGCAAGGGCAGCTCGACAAGGCGCGCGGCCGGCTCGCCCAGCTCGACGCCAAGTCGCCGGAACTCGCCAGCCAGTACCGCGCCGTCATGCAGAAGCAGTTCGACGCCTGGCGGCTGACGGCGAGTGAGCAGGATGTCGTCATCGGGATGTTGAAGGGGTTGTCCTTTCGCGAGATCGCCGGACTCCGGGAAACGCGGGAGAAAACGGTGCGCCAACAAGCGTCCAGCGTCTACCGCAAGGCCGGGGTGGCCGGTCGAAACGAATTGGCCGCCTGGTTCTTCGAGGATATGCTGGAGCCGCCGCCAGTACGCGGAAAGTAACGGGATAACGGGCTACGACGCGCCGGGACGAAATCGGCTATGCTGTCGATTCCGCCGCACGACACGCAAGGCCGTCCATGTCCCTGCTCGCTGAAATACCCGAAGCCGACGCGACCGGCGACCTCGCCCGCATCTACGGGGAGATGCGGGTGTATTGCGCCGTTCCCTATGTGTCCACGCTGCAGCGGCATGTCGCGACGATGCCGGGCTGTCTGGAATGGGTCTGGTCGGCGTTGCGGCCCGGGTTCCTGTCCGGCGACATCCCGGAGACGGCCTGGCGTCTGACGAAGGTCGAGGGCGTACCGCCGATGCCGACGCTCGGCGATTCCGCGCTGCGGCTGATGGGCGTGGACGAGGCCGCGGCCGAGACGCTGGGTCAGATCTACGGCACCTATGTCCGCGTCAGCCCGATCAACCTGCTGTTCTCCGACAGTCTGCGGCTGCTGCTGACCGGGTCCGACGGCGGCGGGCAAGGGGAGGGAAAGACCGATTGGACGCCGCCGGCCATGCCGCCGCCGCCGCCGCCCATGCTCGACCTCGACGGCATGGAGCCGAACCGCGCCGCCGTGCTGATGCGGCTCGGGGCGCAAGGGCCGGGCGGTCAGGTCATGGTGGCCGGGCTTTACCGCTATATGGCGACCTGGCCGGCCTATCTCGCCCATGCGGCGACGCTGCTTCATCCGCTGTTCACCGACCCCGCCGTCAAGAAAGCCTGCGATACCATCGCCCGCCGTATTACCGCTGCGGCCCCGGACGTGGTGGCGCGGCTGCCTAAGGTGCCGGACGACCTGCCGCGCCCGACGCCGGAACAGGTCGATGCGATCATCCCGGCGCTTGACATGTTCAAGAAAACGAGCCCGGAGATGATCGTCTTCGGCACCCTGCTGCGGGACGCGTTGCCCAATGACGGAGAAGCCGATGGATAAGCGTGACCTTGCCGCCGCTATAGAAAAGCGGTTGCCGTTTGCCGAGCAACTCTTCGACGCGTTGGAGCGGCGAACCAAGGACGGCGAGGGTGTGACGCGCGCCGCCTATAGCCCCGAGGACCAACTTGGCATCGAATTGATCGCCGCCGCCGCGCACGATCTCGGGCTGGATGTCGAACATGATTTCGCCGGCAACGTCTACGCGACCCTGCCCGGCGCAGACCGCAATGCGCCCGCCGTGCTCAGCGGGTCGCATCTCGATTCCGTGCCGAAGGGGGGCAACTACGACGGGGCCGCCGGTGCGGTCGCCGCGTTGACCGTCCTGGCGGCGCTTGTCGATTTGGGCGTCACGCCCGCGCGGGACATCCGTTGCGTCGGCCTGCGCGGCGAGGAGAGCGTTTGGTACGGCATCGCTTATATCGGCAGCCGCCTCGCGACCGGAAGCCTGGATGGGGCGGAGATCGATCGGCTGGTGCGCGGCGACACCGGGATGAGCCTGGCCGACCACATGGCGGCCCTCGGGATGGATACGGCCGCCTTGCGGTCGGGCACGGCGCCGTCGGTCACGGCAGCGAACACGGCGGCCTTCCTGGAACTGCATATCGAGCAAGGACCGATCCTGATCGACCGGGCGAAGCCCGTCGCGATCCCGACGGTGATCCGCGGCAACATGCGTTTTCCCTACGCGCGCTGCCTCGGCGCGTATGCGCATTCCGCCGCCGTGCCGCGCGAAAACCGGCAGGATGCGGTGCTCGCCACGGTCGAACTCGTTCGGGCGCTCGACGATTTCTGGCAGGATCTGGAAGCCGAAGGGAATCCCGACACGGTCTTCACCGTCGGCAAGCTCTTCACCGACGCGGAGGAGCACGCGATGACGAAAGTGCCCGGCGAATGCCGCTTCACGATCAATTTCGGCGGCACTTCGAAGGATGTGCTCGACCGGGCGCGGGCGCGGACGGAAACCTTGGTGGCGGAAATCGGCGCGCGCCGCAACGTGCGTTTCGAACTGGGCGAGTGCGTCGGCTCCGATCCGACGCCGATCGACGACGGCTTGCGGAGCCACCTGCATCAAACGGCGACCGCTCTCGATATCCCGGCGCATGACATGCCGACGGTCGGCCATGATGCGTCGATCTTCGCGCGGGCGGGCATTCCGGCGGCGATGGTCCTGGTGCGCAACCAACACGGCAGCCACAACGCCGACGAAGCGATGGAGATGGATGACTTCGGTCTCGGCGTCCAGGTGATGGGCGGCGCGATGCTCGATATCGCGAACCGGTAAAGTCGGAAAACGAAAACCCGCCGTATTCTATCCGAACGCAACGGGCTTGCGGCGACGTTGGGCGGGTTTGTCAGGCGGCGATGCTGCCCTTTTCACGGGCGGTATGCGCCGCGGCTGCCGCCTTGCCCTTTGCGTATGCCCGTTTCACGGCCGGGCGCGCCCACATGGCGGCGAACCAACGTTTTACATTGGGGAAGTCCTTCAGGTCCTGGCCCTGCATCTTGTGCGGCACGATCCAGGGGTAGATCGCCATGTCGGCGATCGAGTAGTCGCCGGCGACGAAATCGCGGTCCGCCAGCCGCGTGTCCAGAACGCCGTAGAGCCGCGCCGTCTCGTCCACATAGCGCTTGATCGCATAGGGGATCTTTTCCGGTGCATAACTGCTGAAATGATGGTTCTGCCCGGCCATGGGACCGAGACCGCCCATCTGCCAGAACAGCCATTGTTGGACGTCCGCCCGTTGCGCGGGCTCGGTGGGCAGGAACTTGCCGGTCTTCTCCGCCAGGTAATGCAGGATCGCGCCGGATTCGAACACCGGCAAGGGCTCCTCCTGGCCATGCGGCGCGTGATCGACGATGGCGGGGATGCGGTTGTTCGGGGCGATTTCGAGGAAGTCCGGCTCGAACTGTTCGTCCGCGCCGATGTTGACCGGTTTCAGCGTGTAGTCCAGTTCGGCCTCCTCGAGGAAGATGAGCGGCTTGTAGCCGTTCGGCGTGGTCCAGTAATGCAGGTCGATCATGGTGTCATGTCCTTCGGGTTATCGGGTAGGAGTGCGGAACCGGCCCGAGGGGGAAGGGCCGGTTCCGCCGGGAGCGAAGCGCGCCGGCTAGGCAGCGAAGGCCGAGGCGGCTTCGTCGAGAAACGGGTAGTCGATGTAGCCTCGCTCGTCGCCGCCGTAGAAGGTGGCTTGATCCGGCTCGGTGAGCGGCGCGTCGAGGGCGAACCGTTCGACCAGATCCGGGTTGGCGATGAAGGGGATTCCGAAGGCGACGAAATCGGCGTCCCCGTTGGCGATGGCGTCGGTGGCGCGCGCCTTATCGTACCCGCCGTTGGCGATATACGTGCCGCGGAAGGCGTTGCGCAGCTTCCGCTTGTCGAAGGTCAGAGGCGTCTCCACACCGGCCATGTCGGTTTCCACCACATGCAGGTAAGCGAGGCCGTAGGCGTTCAACTGCCGCGCGACATAGCCGAAGGTCGCGTCCGGATCGGAATCCGCCATGTCGTTGAAGCTATTGGCCGGTGACAGGCGGACCCCCACTTGATCGGCGTTCCAGACGGTCGTGACGGCGTCCATCACATCGAGCAATAGCCGCGCCCGGTTCTCCACCGGGCCGCCGTATGCGTCGGTCCGGTGGTTCGCGCCGTCCCGTAGGAACTGATCCAGCAGATAGCCGTTCGCCGCGTGCACCTCGATCCCGTCGAACCCGGCCTTCTTCGCATTCTCGGCGGCCTGCCGGTAGTCCTCGACGATGCCGGGAATCTCATGCGTTTCCAGCGCGCGGGGCGTTACGAAAGGCTGCAGGCCATCGGCGGTGAAGGCATCCCCGTCGGGCCGGATGGCCGAGGGGGCGACGGGCAACGCGCCGCCCGGCTGCAGCGACGGATGCGAGATCCGGCCGACATGCCAAAGCTGCAGGACGATGCGGCCGCCGGCGGCGTGCACCGCATCGGTGACGCGGCGCCAGCCCGTGATCTGCTCGTCGGAATGGATGCCCGGCGTGCCCGGATAGCCGACGCCCTCGGGCGAAATCTGGGTCGCCTCGGTGATGATCAGGCCGGCGGTCGCGCGTTGAGCGTAGTACTCCACGTTCATTGCCTGGGGCACGTTGCCCGCGCCGGCCCGGTTGCGGGTCAACGGCGCCATGACGACGCGATTGTCGAGAGCATAGGGGCCGAGCTTGGCGGGTGCGAGTAAATCTCGGTCGTTGATCGTCGCGCCGGACGCGCTGTCGAGGGAGGAAATATACATGATGAGGGGTCCTATCTTTGGCTATTTAAGGACCAAATGGTCCAAAATTATCAAAACCTTGTGGTGCTTCGTTTGCTTGGTGCGGCGAGGCCTCACGCGGTTCCGTCGGCGGCGAGCACCTCGGCGCAATGCCGGCACGGCGTCGCGCTCCAGATGTCGTAGCAGGTCAGCAGGAAAAGCACCTGTGAATCACGCCATTCCTGACTGTCGCAGGCATTGGAGCGTTGCCTTGGGTGCCGGTGTTTCTGTGCCATTCCTTGTCTCCTTTCGTCGCTTTCGGTCATTTCCGTCGTCACAAGGTGACTTGTCCGGACCAATCGGTCCAAAATGTTCAAAATTTTAATTCAATACGCTCAGGGCGACGCGCGCCACGTCCTGCAGGGTCTTGCGGTCGGGATTGGCCTTGCCCATGATCAGTATCCCGTTCAACGTTCCGGTCAGGTAGCGCGCGATGGCGCGGGCTTCCTTGTCGGCACCGATCTCTCCCGCCTTTTGGCCGCGTTTGACGGCGCGGTAGAAGGTCTCCTCGGTATTCGCCAATCCTTCGGCGACGCGATGCGCGGCGTCGTCGTCATGGCAGGCGACTTCGACGGCGCAATTGCTGAGGAAACAACCGCGCTTCTCGCCTTTTTGCACGATTGCCTCGATCACGCTCCGCAGCACGGTCTCGATCCCCAGCTTCGGCGAGGGGGATTCCTGGATCATCGCTTCCAGGCCGCAGGCGCTGACCGTCGCGTTATACCGGTCGATCGCCGACAGGAAGAGTTCGTGCTTGCTGCCGAAGGTGTCGTAGAAGCTGCTCTTGCTGATGCCCATCGCGCCGATGAGGTCGCGCATCGATGCGGCTTCGTACCCCTTGCTCCAGAAAACCTGGAGCGCCTGGTCGAGCGCGTGATCGACGTTGAATTCTCTCGGGCGGGCCATCGGGGCACCTGATCCATGCAATCGTTTTTGTAGCGTTGGGAGAGTATATAGATGTTTTGGACCACGTGGTCCAGTAACAAAAATTTCATCGCATAACCAATTGATGTATCGTTATTTTCTTGGCGTCTCACCGTAAACAATCTGTTTCAAAGCCTATTAAATCGAAGCGATAAGGCGCGATGAATCGAACCGTTAACGCTTAAAACTTGATTTTAACACCATAAATAGGTGACAAGGCGCGTCCGGTGCCCCATCGGACAATGTGGCGCCTGGGCTTGAAAGTCTTTAAACGGAATGGAGGCCTTCCCATGAAACGGAGGCGCAAGGGAGCGAAGCGGCGCAATGTCTTTGCCGCATCGCTCAGCCGGTTCGCCCGGCGAATAGAGCCATCGGCCAAGCAATACACCCGTAAGGCCAAACACAGAAAAGCCCCCGACTATTCCGGCGGGGGCTTTTCTTATGGCTGGTTGTCGATTTCGTGGCGCCGTCAGGCCAGCCGCGCCTTGACGTAGCTGCCCGGCGCGTCCTCGATCACCGTGAGCTTGCCGTCGCCCGGCTTGCGGGCCGGCACCTGATCGCCGGCATGCTTCTTCAGCCATTTGGCCCAGGTGGGCCACCAGGAGCCGGGGTGCTCCTTCGCGCCGGCGAGCCATTCCTCGGGATCTTCGGGCAGCTTGCTGTTGGTCCAGTGGCCGTATTTTCCGCTGTCTGGATGATTGACGACCCCGGCGATATGTCCGGACGCGGCGAGGCAGAATTTCACGGGTCCCTTGTAAAGCTGGGTGGCCGCATAGGTCGATTTCCACGGCGCGATGTGATCCTCGCGCGTCGAGAGGATGAAGGTCGGCGTCTTGATCTTCGTGAGGTCGATCTTCGTGCCGAGCATCTTGAGCGCGCCCGGCAGGACCAGCTTGTTCTCCAGATACATCTTGCGCAGGTAGTAGCTGTGCATCGCCGCCGGCATGCGCGTCGAATCCGAATTCCAATACAGCAGGTCGAAGGGGAAGGGGTCCTTGCCCTTGAGGTAGTTGTTGATGACGAAGGACCAGATCAGGTCGTTGGCGCGCAGCATGTTGAAGGTTGCCGCCATCTCGCTGCCGTCCAGGTAGCCGCGCTCGTTCATGCGCTCTTCGAGCGAGGCGAGCTGTTCTTCGTCGATGAAGACCGATAGTTCGCCGGCTTCGGTGAAGTCGACCATGCTGGTGAAGAAGGTGGCCGCCTTGACCTTCTGCGGGTTCTTCTTGCGCGCCGCCATATGGGCCAGGGTGCTGGCCAGCAGCGTTCCGCCGAGGCAGTAGCCGATGACGTTGATGTCCTTTTCGCCGGTCGCCTTCTCGACGGCGGCAAGGCAATCCAGCGGCCCCTCGGTGATATAGTCCTCGAAACTCTTGTTCGCGAGTTTCTCGTCCGGATTGACCCAGGAGATACAGAAGACGGTTATGCCTTGGGAAACCGCCCATTTGATGAAGGAGTTCTTCTCCCGCAGATCGAGGATGTAGTACTTGTTGATCCAGGGCGGCATGATCAGAAGCGGCGTTTTGCAGACCGTCTTGGTCGTCGGTTCGAACTGCAGCAACTGCAGCAGGTCGTTTTGGTAGACCACCTTGCCGGGTGTGACCGCGATGTTCTTTCCCACCTCGAAGGCGTCGGAATCGACCATCTTGATCTTGAGCTCGCCTTCGCCGGCCTCCAGGTCCTCCAACAGGTTCTGCAGCCCGTTCAGCAGGTTCTCGCCGCCGCTTTCGATCGTCTCGCGCAGGACTTCCGGATTGGTCATCACGAAATTCGTGGGCGCCAGCGCATCGACGAACTGCCGGGTGTAGAAATCCACTTTCTTGGCCGTTTTGTCGTCCAGGCCTTCGACCTCGCCAACCGTGTTCTGGATCCAACGGGCGCTCAGCAGGTAAGATTGCTTGATGTAGTCGAACAGATGATTCTCGGTCCATGCGTCATCGCGGAAACGCCAATCGTCTTTCGCCGGGGCGACCATCGGGTCGGTTTCCTGCCCCCAGAAGCGCCGGGCCGTGTTCTCCCACAAGGACATGTAGTCCTGCCATAGCGCGAATTGGGCTTCGACCATCTTGGTCGGGTCCAGCATCATCTGCCGGGTCATCTCGAAGAACGCCGCGCCGATATTCATCGGGTCGGCCATGCTGGCCTGCGGCGTCACCCCCGACGCCGAGTTGCGCGCAAGAAAGTCGGCGACGAGCTGTTGACTTTGTTCCGCTATTCGCACCATGTTGCGCGAATATTCAACCGGATCGGGGATATTCGGCTCGATATCAGATTGATCGGCCATATTACATTCCCTATACTTAGTGACCGCAAAACATAAGTATGACGATCTAAAGGTTAATTATTTTAAGGCACTGTGCGCCCCGAGGCGGTGCTGCGTTGCAGCATGGAGGTCTTACACCATTGGGCGCAGGTCGTCATGCCATAATTGTCGTAAGATGCATGGGGTGCACCGGGCTGTCCAAACAAAGCCCAACGGCGGAGGTACTGGAGTGATGAAATCTGGGGATTCGCGCCTTGTGGAGGCGGAAACCCGCGTCGATGCCGGTAAGGCGTTGACCCGGCTCGGGTGTGTTGGCCTGATCCTGCTGTTCGGCGCGTGCAGCACGATGGAAGACATCGGCGAGGCGACGGCCGATGGCTTGAGTGCGGCCGGTTCGGCGATGAACCCGTTCAATTGGTTCGGCGACGACGAGGACGAGCGGGAGACGGCCACCGCGACCGAGAAACATCAGCGCGCAAAGGTCCGCTCGAAAACGAATTCCGCCCGTTCGCGCGGCGAATTAGCGCAGAACGACGCTGCGCGGTCCGGCGCCTATCCGAGTCTGTCGTCGGTTCCGGAACGGCCCCGGGAGCAGGGATCGAAACGCGCCGCGCGCGATCGCAACGCGGTGCGGGAAGGGCTGATCGCGGATACGCAGAACGCGCAATATTCCGATCAGCAGCTCCGCGCGCGGACCGCACCGCCGCCGGCACCGGTCGCCGTGCCGTTCGCCCGCCAGCCCGATGCATCCCGCGCGAATGACCGGGTCGCGGCCGCTGCGCCTGCCGCGCCGTCGGTCTCTCCGGCGCCAACCTTACCCCGCGTTGCCCCGCCGGGTCGCGCCGCCGCCGGCACGGCAGTCGCGGCGCCCGGATCCGTGCCGCGCGTCGTTCCCGAACAGGTGGCCAGGATAAGCCCGCCTGTTCCGCGGTCGGCACAAAATGCGCCGGTCAGCCGGACCGGACCGCGGACGGCGGCGGTGGAACCGCGTCAGCAGACCGCCCCGTCGCCCACGACGCCGCTCGATCAAGGCGTACTGAAGACGGTTCAGGTCGCCACGATCTACTTCCTGAGCGGCTCTTCCAACCTGTCCGAGACGGATCGGCGCGTGATCCAGCAAGTGGTGGATATGGCGCGTCGGACCGGAGGGACGCTGCGTGTCATCGGTCATTCTAGCGTCGGGCCGCAGGAGCGATATAGCGAACGGCAGCAGGTGGTGAACTATAAGGTCTCGCTCGACCGGGCGAATGCCGTCGCCTCGCAAATGGTGCGCGCCGGCATTCCGCGCGACCGGATGAAGGTCACGGCCGAAGGCGACCGCAACCCGATCTATTCCGAAACGACGCCCAACGGTGCGGCGGGCAATCGCCGGACCGAAATCTACCTGGAATATTACGACCGGGGTTGATCGGTCCCGGCCGGTCGCCCGGGCGGTGACCGGCCTTCTGTATCCGGTGATTTCAGGGCGTTGGCGGCGCAACTAGCTATCGACTCCGCGATGCCTTCCCGTTACATAGGCGCGACGGCTTTACCCGCTTCCGCGGGGCCCTTTGTTTATGACGCCGGGTGACGCATCTGCCGCCGTGTTGCTGCGGGACGGTTTCCCGCAACGTTCTGAATTGACAGGTTTTTGGGGATGGACGAAACCTTTTATCGCATCAAGCGTCTACCGCCCTACGTGTTCACCGAAGTCAACGCGATGAAGGCTGCGGCGCGGGCGGCGGGCAAGGACATCATCGATTTCGGCATGGGCAATCCGGATTCGCCGACGCCCGAGCATATCGTCGAAAAGCTCGTCGAATCGGTTCGTAATCCGCGGACGCACCGCTATTCCAACAGCAAGGGCATTCCCGGTCTGCGCCGCGCGCTCTCGGCCTATTACGAACGCCGGTTCGGCGTGACCGTCGACCCGGAGACCGAGGTCGTCGCGACGCTCGGCTCGAAGGAAGGCCTTGCGAATTTGGCGCAGGCGATTACCAGCCCCGGCGATGTCATCCTGTCGCCCAATCCGAGCTATCCGATCCATGCCTTCGGTTTCATCATCGCGGGCGCGGCGGTGCGCCATCTGCCGGCCTATGCGGCCAGTCCAGAGGCGCGGGTCGAGTTCATGGCCGCGCTCGACCGGGCCGTGGTCCATTCGATTCCGAAACCGATGGCCGTGGTGCTGAATTTCCCGTCGAACCCGACCGCCGAGGTGGTCGACCTGGATTTCTTCGGCGAGGTCGTCGATTTCTGCCGTTTCCACGGCATCTATATCCTGTCCGACTTGGCCTATGCGGAAATCTACTATGACGACGACAATCCGCCGCCGTCGATCCTGCAGGTGCCGCACGCGCGCGAGATTGCCGTCGAGTTCACCTCGCTCAGCAAGACCTATTCGATGCCCGGATGGCGGATGGGGTTTGCCGCCGGCAACGCGCAGCTCATCGAGGCGTTGGCGCGGGTGAAGTCCTATCTGGACTATGGCGCTTTCACGCCGATCCAGGTGGCGGCCACCGCTGCGCTCAACGGGCCGCAGGATTGCGTCGACGAGATTCGGCAGGTCTACCGCGAGCGCCGCGACGTCTTGATCGACGGATTGGCCGCCGCCGGATGGGACGTCCCCAGCCCGCAGGCGACGATGTTCGCGTGGGCGCCGGTGCCGCCGCAGTTTTCGGGCATCGGGTCGCTCGAATTCTCCAAGCTTCTCTTGGAAGAGGCGAGCGTGGCCGTCTCGCCGGGCGTTGGCTTCGGCGAGCACGGCGACGATCACTGCCGCTTGGCCTTGGTGGAAAATCCGCAGCGTATTCGCCAGGCGGTGCGCAATATCAAGGCGTTCTTCGCGAAGACGGACCGGCACCTCGAAACGGCGCAGCGGCGGGCGGTGGCCCGATGACCGATCCGCTGAAACTCGCGATTGCCGGACTCGGCACGGTCGGCGTGGGCACGCTGGACCTGCTGGCCCGGCAGGACGAACTGCTGGCCGCGCGATGCGGCCGGTCGCTCCGCGTGACCGCGGTATCCGCCCGGGATCGGTCGCGCGACCGGGGCGTCGACCTGTCCTCATACCAATGGTTCGACGACGCGGCCGCGATGGCGGCACAGGCCGACGCGGACGTGGTTGTCGAGTTGATCGGCGGCAGCGACGGCAAGGCCCGAGACGTCACCGACGCCGCGATCGCCGCGGGCCGCCATGTGGTCACCGCCAACAAAGCGCTGATCGCGTTGCACGGAACGGTGTTGGCGGAGGCTGCGGAGAAGGCCGGCGTCACGCTCGCCTATGAGGCGGCGGTCGCCGGGGCCATCCCCATCATCCGGGCCATGCGCGAGGGGCTTTCGGGGAACCGGATCAGCCGCTTGCACGGCATTCTTAACGGCACCTGCAACTATATCCTGACGACGATGCGCGAGACCGGCCGCGGGTTCGACGATGTGCTGGCCGAGGCGCAGGAGCTCGGATTCGCCGAGGCGGACCCGAGTTTCGACATCGATGGGGTCGATACGGCCCACAAGCTCGCGATCCTCGCCAGCCTCGCCTTCGGCAGCAAGGTGGATTTCGACGGCGTGCATGTGGAAGGCATCCGTCATATCACCGCGGAAGACATCGCCCATGCCGAGGAGCTCGGGTACCGGATCAAGCTGTTGGGCACGGCGGAGGTTACCGACGACGGCCTGCAGCAGCGGGTCCATCCGGCGATGGTGCCGCTGGACGCGCCGATCGCGTCGGTGGAAGGCGTCTTGAATGCGGTCGAATCGGAAAGCGACTTTGCCGGGACGACGATGCTGGAAGGGCGTGGCGCGGGCGCCGGGCCGACCGCGTCGGCGGTCGTGGGCGATATCGTCGATATCGCGTGTGAGCGCCGCACCCCGACCTTCGGCGTACCGGTCTCTCGGCTGACCGAGATCGTCTCGGCGCCGATGGAGCGGCATGTCGGTCCTTATTATGTAAGATTGATGGTCTACGATAAACCGGGGGTCTTCGCCGACGTGGCGGCCATCCTGCGCGACCACGAGATTTCCATGGAGGCGGTCATCCAGCGGGCGCGGTCGGCGACCGAGGCGGTGCCCGTGGTCCTGACCACCCATGAGACGCGGGAATCCGCGATGATGGGGGCGGTCGACGCCATAGCCCTATTGGATGCGGTGCATGAACGGCCCTGTGTGATAAGAATAGAACGACCGTAAGCCTTCATGACGAAGGGCGGAACCAAATAACGGACTGGCTGGAATTGGGGTAGGAAGCGACTATGGCGACATCGGCGATCACGGAGCGAAATCTTGCGCTGGAAGCGGTTCGGGTGACCGAAGCGGCGGCGCTGGCGGCCTCGAAATGGATGGGGCGCGGCGACGAAAAGTCGGCGGACCAGGCGGCGGTCGACGCCATGCGCGAAGCGCTCAACGCGCTCGGCATCCAGGGAACCGTGGTGATCGGCGAGGGCGAGCGCGACGAAGCGCCCATGCTGTATATCGGCGAGGAAGTCGGCCAGGGCAGCGGTCCCGCGATGGATATCGCGCTCGATCCGCTGGAAGGCACGACGATCACCGCCAAGGGCGGCAACAATGCGATGGCCGTGATCGCCTTGGCGGAGAAAGGCAACTTCTTGAATTCGCCCGACGTTTATATGGACAAGATCGGCGTCGGCGGCGGCTTGCCGCAAGGCGTGGTCGATCTGGACAAAACGCCTGCCGAGAATCTGGCGGCGGTGGCCGAGGCCAAGGGCAAGAGCATCAACGATATCGTCGTCTGTATCCTCGACCGGCCGCGTCATGCGGCGTTGATCAAGGCGGTGCGCGACGCCGGCGCCCGCATCCAGCTCATCTCGGACGGCGACGTATCCGGCGTGATCGCAACGGCGCAGCCCGGCAGCGGCATCGACATCTACATCGGCAGCGGCGGCGCGCCCGAGGGCGTGCTGGCGGCGGCGGCGCTGCGCTGTATCGGCGGGCAATTCCAGGGCCGACTGCTGTTCCGCAACGACGACGAGCGCCAGCGCGCCGTGAACTGCGGCATTGAGGATTTCGACCGCAAATACGACCTGCTTGACCTCGCCAAGGGCGACGTCATGTTCGCGGCGACAGGCGTCACGGACGGCACGATGCTGAAGGGCGTCCGCACCTATGCCGGCGGCGCGGAAACGCATTCGATGGTCATGCGGTCCAAGACCGGCACGGTCCGGCAGATCTCCGCAACGCATAACTTCGACCGGAAAACGTGGGCAGGACCGAAAGGGTGACGCCGATGGCGCCGGCATTTCTCGGCGTCGAAAAATCCCTGCGCGGCAACCGATGGGAACTGCCCGAGGTTGACGAGCGCACCGGCCTTGCGTTGGCGCAGCGCTTCGGGCTGCCGGAAATCGTCGGTCGATTGATGGCGGCCCGTGGGATCGACGTCGATAGCGCGGAAGACTTCCTCAATCCGGTCCTCAAGCATCACTTGCCCGACCCGTCGCATCTCAACGACATGAACGCGGCGGCCGACCGCCTGGCCGCGGCGGTGCGCGACGGTGAAGTCATCGGTATTTTCGGCGACTACGACGTGGATGGCGCGACCTCTTCGGCGCTGTTGCAGCGATTCTTCAACGCCGCCGGCGCGCGGACCGAAATCTATATCCCCGATCGCATGCGCGAAGGCTATGGGCCGAACCTGCCGGGCCTGCTGGAGTTGCGGAAACGCGGCGCGGCGGTCGTGATCACGGTCGACTGCGGCATCACCGCGTTCGAACCGCTCGAAGGCGCGGCGCAGGAAGGGCTCGATGTGGTGGTGGTCGATCATCACGTGGCCGAGCCCCGGCTGCCGGTGGCCGCGGCCGTGGTCAATCCCAACCGCCTGGACGACGACAGCCCGCATGGCGCGCTCGCCGCGGTCGGCGTGGCCTTTCTGCTGGTCGTCGCGGTGAACCGGACGCTGCGCGAAGCGGGGTGGTACGGCGGCGACCGCCGGGAACCGAACCTGCTGCAATGGCTCGATCTGGTGGCGCTCGGCACCGTTTGCGACGTGGTGCCGCTGAACGGCCTCAACCGCACGCTGGTGACCCAGGGATTGAAGGTGATGGGACGGCGGGGCAATGCGGGGATCGCGGCCCTTGCCGATGTGGCGGGCGTCAACGAGGCGATGGAAGCGTATCACGCGGGGTTCCTGCTCGGCCCGCGGGTCAACGCGGGCGGACGGGTCGGCGAGTCCTGGCTCGGCGCGGCGTTGTTGAGCACATCCAATGTGGAAGAGGCCCAGGCCTACGCCATCCGGCTCGACGGCTACAACCAGGAGCGCCGGGCGATCGAGACCGTATGCCTGGAGCAGGCGATCGAACAGGTCGAGCGAGGGGGAATGACCGACGGCTTGGTCTATGCGTCGTCGGCGGACTGGCATCCCGGCGTCATCGGTATCGTCGCCGGACGCCTGCGCGAGCGTTACAACCGTCCCGCCTGCGTGGTGGCGATGGAGGACGGGGTCGGCAAGGGATCCGGCCGATCGGTGCGCGGCGTCGACCTGGGCGCGGCCGTCATTGCGGCGCGCCAGTCGGAGCTGCTGGTCAACGGGGGCGGGCACAAGATGGCGGCGGGTTTCACCGTGGCCCAGGATAAGGAAGACGCCTTCCGCGCGTTCCTGGCCGAGCGCATCGCCCGTGACGCCGGGCCGGACGGCCTGACGCCGAACCTGCGCCTCGACGGGGCGCTGGATGCGGCGGGGGCCAGCATCGACCTGGTGCAGTCGATGGAACGGCTGGCGCCGTTCGGCGCCGGCAACGCACGGCCGCGTTTCGCCCTGCCGTCCGCCCGTATTCTGAACGCCGATGTGGTTGGGACCAACCATGTGCGCTGTTTCCTGGGAGGCGAAGGGCGCGGCCGGCTCAAGGCGATCGCGTTCCGCGCGGTCGGCGAACCGCTCGGCGATGCGTTGCTGAAATCGACCGGCTTGCCGATGCATCTGGCGGGGCAGATCAAGATCGACCGGTGGCAGGGCCGCGAATCGGTCCAGTTCATCATCGACGACGGGGCCGTTCAAGGTTAGGCCGGCCGCATATCCAAAAAAAACCGGCGGGTCGTGAAACCCGCCGGAGTTGGGGAGGAGGCAGGTGCGGGATGCACCCGCCCGCACGAAATCACTGTTTCAATTGGGTCGCGACCTGGGCCATCTCCTCGATCGTGGTGTAGGCCTGGACCGCCGTCGAATAACTCTGCTGCGTAATGATCATCTTGTTGAACTCGGTCGCGATGTCGGTGGTCGACTGTTCCAGCGCGGCCGGCGAGAAGCTGCCGAAATTGGTCAGGTCCGCCTCGAACAGGGTCAGATCGCCGGCGCCGTCGCTCAGCGCGAAATGCGTGCCGCTGCGCAGCGCCAACTCGTTCGGATTGGGGACGCTGGCCAGCGGCAGTTTGTAAAGCGCCCGTGTCTGGCCGTTCGAGAACAGGCCTTGCAGGATGCCGTCCTCGTCGAAGGAGACCGACCGCAGCGTCCCGGCTTCGATGCCGTTCTGCGTCGTGTTCAGGACCGTGAAGTCGCCGCCGAATTCGTTGATGGCGGTCATGTCGACCGCAACGGTCGTTGCGCCGCCCGCGCCGAAGTCCAGGCCGATCGACTGCGTGGTGGGCGACACCAGAATGCCGGCGGGAGTGAAAGTCAATGTCGCCGCCGCCCCGGACGTCACCGTGCCGGTGGGGCTGGTGACCGTCAAATCCCAGCTGTTGGGCGCGGCGTTCTTCGTGAATTGCAGGTCCACGCTGTTCACCGCGCCGGTGGTATCCACCACCGGGATCGAGGTGCTGCGCACCGCGCCTGTCGGCGCATTCGCGGGCAAGATCGCCTGCAGGGACGCTGCCGTCGTGGCGATCGGATCGAACTGCGTCGACCCCGGGTCCACGCGGATCGCCTCGAGGCTGGAAACGTTGTCGGTCGTGGCGAAAGCGCCGGATGTGTCGGCGGGCCAGCCGAGCACGAAATTGCCGCTGATATCGGTCAGGTAGGCTTCTTCGGTTGCGCCGTTGAGCACGCTGGTGATGTTGAACTCGCCGGCGCGGCTCAACTGGTATTCACCCGATCCGTTTTGCTCGGTATTGCTGATGAAGAACCCGTTGCCGTTGATCGCGAGGTTAAGGTCGTTGCCCGTCTGCTCCAAAAGGCCTTGTTTGGCGATGAAATGCGTGATGGTCGGCCGAACGCCGCCCAGGCTGGCGAAGTCGCTTCCCGCGGTCTGCGTCAGCACCTCCCGGAAGCGCGTGTCGGCCGCCTTGAAGCCGGGCGTGACGGAATTGGCGATGTTCTCGCTGATCACCTGGAAAGCCTGGCTCTGGCTTCGAATCGCGGCGATCGGGGCGGCGAACATGGTCGAAAAAGTCATGCACTCTCTCCGGCGGTGTTGCCGGCCCGGTGGGCGTTCGGCGGATGGGGAGGGACACCTGCGGCGAACGCCCATGGGGGCAACGGATTGGTATGCCCAGCAGAGTGCAAACCCGATGCCAGCTCGGCCGTCATGGGGGACGGAATAAGCAATTGAAATAAAATAATATTTTCCATGGTGCGACTGCGCGTCAGCGGGCGGCAGGCAGAATCTGTCGGCCAAGCCGGCCGCGCCGGGCAGGATTTGCCGCCGGCGCGACAAGGCCCGGCATGACGCCGATGGTCGGGGAGCGGCGTCCGGGAGCCGGACGTCCCGGACCGGGATGGTGCAAAGCCGCTTGACCTGCGGCGGCGGGACCAGTAAACCACCCGCGCAACAGGCACCGTGACCCCATCGTCTAGAGGCCTAGGACACCGGCCTTTCACGCCGGCAACGCGGGTTCGAATCCCGCTGGGGTCACCATTCTTCGCACACTCCTGAGACGCGGAACGCGCCCGACACTGTGGGGATGGCATCCTCATCGGCATGGCGCGGCCCGCCGCCGGCATAGGAAGGCCATCCCGGCCAAGGCGCTGAAGAACAGCGGAAGCGCCGCGGGGAGCGGCACGGGCGAGAGGCGCTGGACCTGCCCGCCCGCGACGGGGCCGTTCAAGCCCAGAATGAACGTGCTGGCGGTGAAGCTGGACAGCAGCAGGTCGCCGCCCGGCAGGGAATCATCCGAGAAGGCGGTCCCCGTGTTATCGACCAGTTGGAAGCTCACGGCTTCCGGGATCAGGCCGCCGACGACGCCGGTCACGGAGAAACTCGCGACGCTTAGGCTATCGCTGGCGCCGGTGCCGTTATCGACCACGAGACGATCGTCCGGCCCGCTGTCGGTCAGCGATATCATGTCGGCGCCGACGGTGACGTCGAACGAGAGAAAATCATAAAGCCCGAGGGTCGGCAGGAGGTTCGCCTGATCCGCTTGCGTATCGTCGTAAGAGAAACTGCCGGAAAACGCGGTTCCGCTCGATGCCGTTCCGAAGTCTTCCACGAGAACGCCGCCGAAGTTGTACGTGATGATGGCGGCGTGGGCCGCCTGCAGCGGCAGCAGCGAAAAAACGAGCGCGAAGAGACAAGGGGTCATGGCCGCGTTCATTCCAAATTTTGAAACGGGCAGACGGGTTTTCCCTCGCAGAAAGGACTCAATCGTGGCGAAAAAGCTTGTGAAATTCGTCAAACTAAATTTCTCGTAAAAGAGGTTTTTATAAAAATAATTCCCTTAAAACGATAATATTTTGGTTAGAGTATGATTCGCTTGATTGTGTCAATCGTGACTTCATACAAACGCAACATGGTTTTCGCGCCGGGACGCCACGGGTATCCCGCGCGGCGCCGTGCTGAACACGGCCGCGATTGCGGCCGACACTCCCATCCTCGCTGGAAAGCCGCTCTTTGCTGGGATAACGGCGTTATGGGCGATGCGACCGCCCGTCGGCTGCGGCCTCGGTCAGCAGGTCGATCATCTCGCCGTAGGTCTCGAGAACCTCGCCAAAGCGCGCCAGCGCGGCGCTTCGATGCTCGATCAGGTCCTTGCGTGCTTTCTGGAGGGCCGCTTTTTGCTCGGCCGAAGGCTTTTCGGAGCCTGTCGGCATCGCATCTTTCGCGTCTTTGTATGCTTGCTCTTTCGCCTCGTCCGCTTTAGCGAACTCGGCGGCGACCTCCGTGAGCTTCTTGTCGGTCGATTGGTGGAGAGACTCCAGACTCACTCCGCCGATATTGGCCGGCTCGGTCGCGGGCTCCCCGAATGCAACTTTGCCGGCAAGGTCGACCAGCAGATCAACGCCCTTGCCTTGTCCGCCGGCAGCCAGTTCTTTGGCTTGTTCGAGAGTTGCCGTCGCGACGTCCCGATAAGACTTGAGAAGTTCCTCCGGATCGTTGTCGAAACTCTTCAAGTTCCAGTTGCCGATGTCGTCCTTGATCAGCGCCATGCTGACTTCGCCCCGTCCGCTGGCATGGACCGTGTTGATCTTGGCCCAGTGGTGATCGGCGAACAGCCTTTCATACGCTTTGACCTGACTGACCTGTGTGCCGGGTATCAATGGACGGGACAGTATGTTGGCGTGGGCCGTTGCATCGTGCCAATCATAGAGTTGGATGAAGTCCGTTGGCTCGGCATCGCGGAGGTACGCGCTGAGGGCGAGCTCGCGGCGATCGTGACCGTCGAGCTGCTTCAGGAGGGCATCCGCTTGCGATTGCATTTGGTTGCCGAGGTCCGATACATGCGCGATCAGGTTTGTCATCGCTATTCGAACTTTCAGATCCGGCGTTTGTCCCGCAACCATGGCTTCCGCCATACGGAAGCTCTTGGCGCGGAAGTGCGCCGCCACGCGCGTAATCTCCACCAGAACGGTTCTGACGTTCTTCTCCGAATCGGCTGTCAGTTCAATCGGCGTGGTCGGTTGGGTGTTTGGATCGACGCACCGGTTTCGCAGCACGGTCCCTGAATGGGGTGTCACCGGAACCACTTGCCGGTTCACGGCATCCGCCAGGCAACGGATTCTTTGCACCTCGTGGAAGAGGTCTTTGGCGTCGGCAAAAAGACTGGCGAGCATGTGGCAGTCAAAGAAATCAATCTGGCTGATCCAGCCTCCCGGATCTTCCTTCTCGCACCATTGCCGATATTTTTTTCGGTAAGCTTTGTAGAATGTCCCGACGTGAATCTCGCTAGGCGTTCGATCATCTACGATTTTCTGATTGGGATCGGCCAATGCATTTTTCTCGGGATCGACAAGGTGGCTCTTGAGGTCGACGTAACCCAGGTTTACGGCAAATGTCTCGGTGACGTGGTTGATGCCGATCAGGGCGGTCTCCGCTTCTTCGAAAATTCCGATCAGGTCCGCCCATTGTGCCCTCGGCTCCTTCGATAGCGGGCCCTTGTAGACCTCGACCTCGACCCGCATCGCGGCGCCGCCGGAAAGGTCGGGCATGGCGCAGCCGGACATGGCCAGAAGGACCGCCGCACCGAAGCTTCTCCAACAAATTCGCATTGCGTTGGCGGGGCGCATCATCTTTCCCTCCTTGCCCTACAACCTCTTTATCTTGCCGGCGCTTCGACGCCCTCCCGATCGGTCTCTGGTTTCGTCGAGTCGAGAGTCTTTTTGGTTTGATTGGAATCGATGGATTTACTATCCGTCTTCGGTGATGTTGCGCCGCGCTTCACGCCTCTGTTAAACGCCGAGCGAAGGACCTCGACGAATGTCTTTGGCGCAAAGTCCTCGGACGCGAAGTTCTCCGATGAGCTTTCCGCAGCGGCGCTTTTGGCGAGCTCTAGGGTGGTGGTCGCCGTGAGCCGTTGCCCGTCGAGGATTCTCGAGCGCTCTCGCGCGAGCGGCAACAGCAGGGTGGCCGACTCCTCCTTGCTGCGCTGCATCCGGCTGGTGATCTCTTGCAACAGGCCGATGAGCGGCTTCGAGTTGGACGTCATCGCCAGGATCAGACGCTCGTCCTGGTCGAAGGTGCGGAACCCCTCGGGGCCGAGGATCTGAAAGCCGCGTCTACCGTCCTGCCCGGTAGGGCAGATGACGCCGCCCTCGGTCGGCGGCGGGATCTGGTTGGTTATCGCTTCGACCATCTTGCTATCGAGGACTTTGATTTGGTCTTGCGTAAGCCCGGCCTTTGCCAAGTTGGCCCTGGTCGCAGCAAGTTTTTCGATTGCCTCGAACGACGCTTCCCGTTGCCGGGTTCGCCGATCCTCTCCCGGGCTGACAGAGAAACTTCGGCCTTTGGAGTCGTACCTGATCTTCGTTCCGAAGGGATCGATCTGCTCGGCGCGAAGGGTGCCGGCCTCGAAATGCACGTCCTTGAACAGGGCGCTGGCCTTTCCCGTCATGCGGAAGCGGTAGAGCGAATCGTTTCTGATTTCGTATCTGCCCAACCGCTTTTTGGAGAATATATCGTCGCCGTATTGCGCCTTCTGCCGCTCTTTCTGAACGGTTGTCATTGCCTCCAATTTGGTTGTCATTTTCGTCGCTTGCGCCTTTGCCGAAGCCGATGGGTCACCCGGATCGTTATCACCGAAGGACTTACCGAATTCGTCGGCTGTGCATACGTCGAAAACGCGAAAATAATAGGTTGTTCGGAAGCGGACATTCTCGTCCTGCTCTTCCGGATGGATGCCCGTGTCGACGCGATATTCTCGAGTGACGTCACCGCTGCAGGCGCTTACGGCGACGATTGATGCAAGAACGAAGATCGGCCTAAAGAGCCGTGACTTCATGTACGGCGTGAAAAAAGCATATTTGTTGATTGCAAGGCACATCGGTTAGTCCCCTCTACCGAGTTTTCAATGCGATCTAATGCAACTATATATTGTGTGTCGAATATGTCAATGCGACGCTGTTGATGTATTTTGAGCACGTCTATGCGTCGATTCCTTATCGGTCGCCCCGTCGTGCAGGTTGGAGGTGAGCGCAAATAGGCTTGTCGGCGCTCGATATCCACGAGCCGCTTGAGGGTTCTTACGCCGGCAACCCGCGGCCAAGATCGACGACCTCGAAAAGCCATGTGGCGGCGATGGCCCAATAGACGACGCGGAACGACATGCGTTGCCTCAAGACAACCGTAATGGGTATGAGCGGCTTAAGAAGTACAGATCCAATGTATGACCAGGTAGTTGGAATATTCACGGCAATAACGCCAATTATTAACGCCAATGAACTATCGATATAGTGGGACAGTATAAATACTATCGCCAGACAAACGGACCACGGTATCAATCTCTTCCATTCGATTTGATCGAAGTTACTTTCCATTCTTTCGACCAAAGCGACGTATTGCGCATCCGCGTCCATTCTCTCGAGTGCGTCTTCCGTCGGCAGGCCGGCAAAGTGCGTGTCGTAGTAGAATTTGACGCTGCGGGCGATCCTCCAATGCAAATAGATCCGTCTCAGGGTCGAGGCTTCGGCCTGCGCCCTGAGCCAACTGCTGAGTTTCGAAAGCCGTTCTCTTCCGGCGAGATCGAGCGCCGCAAGGATGAGACAGAATCCCGCGAGTGTCTTTCCGGCGAGAGACCACCAATACCACCGCAGACCCAATACAACGTGGTCACGTTGCAAGGTCCCGTCCCACCAGGTCGATATGAATTCAATCAAGGACAATTCCACGCACGATTGCTCTCGGAGCGAAATCCGAAACGATACATTACAAGACTTTGAGCAAACGATAGAAATGCGGCGCGGATTGTGGGGGCACGTCGTCGTCCGGGCCTCCGAACGGATGCGGTTGCCGAGGCTGGGCAGCGGGACCTCTCAATCCTCTTCGACATCCACGAGTCTTTCGTCATCCTCCGGCTGTGTGGGCGTCTCGGCCTCGGCGCGGCGCAGATGGTGCAGGATACGCCATACATGGTAGGTCGTGCGGTGAAGCCAGCGAACGCCGTCGAGCCGTTGCAGCGCGGTATAGGCGGAAATCTGACGTTGTGCGGCGACCCGGACCATCCGGTCGCGGTATCGCCGCCGCTGGGACCGGAAGATCGATCGCAGGCGGTCGAAGCGGGGTTCGTGGTCCGCTTGGCCGCGGGCGCTTACGAAGGCGGCGGCGCTGTCCCGTAGTAACGCGGAAAGGCGTCGAAGCCGCGGTTCGGTGTTCAGGGCTGCGATCCGCCTTTCCTGCGAACAGCGCCGCGCCAGACGATGCAGATGGTCGAGCGCATGCATGGACGCCAGATGCCGCCGGTAGACGACATCCTCGGCCGGCTCGGTCCGGATCTGTTCCACGAATCCTTGCGTAACGGCGAGCGCGTCCTTGACGCCGATGAGTTGCCCCTCGTCGAGCTTCTCCCGCTTTGCCGGGTCGAGCAGTTCGGCAAGGATACCGGTCAGCCGTATCGCGATGTCCCCGATCGTCGCGGCGGCCGCGTCCACCGCCGCCGCCGGTTCGCGCAACAACCGGGTGTCCAGCCGCTGCAGCAACGGTTCGCCGCGTTCCGGGACCAGCCGGATGACCAGCTTGGCGAAAGGGTTTGCGGCCGGCAGGATCAGAAGCACGCCGACGGCATTGAAGGTGGTATGAAACGCGACGAGCGCGATATGACTGTTGGCGACGCCGTCGGCCATGATCAACGGTACGACGATTGCGCTGAAGGGGTCGAGCAGGAAGAACGCCATCGTGCCGATCATGACGTTGAAGATCACATGGGCAAATCCTGTTCGGCGCATGGCGACCGATCCGCCGACCGTGGCCAGCGCGGCGGTAAAGGTCGTGCCGATATCCATGCCGATGACCAGCGCTGCCGCCTGCGGAAAAGAGATTGTGCCGGCATTCAACGCCACCAGCGCCGCGGCGACGCCGACGCTCGACGATTGCGTCACCAGCGTTATCAGCGCGCCGATGCCGACCAATTGCAAGCGGCCGATCAGCGTGTCGTCCGGGAAATGCTGTGGCGTGACGACCCCTTCGAACTGGGCCATGCCTTGTTGCATCGCGCCGATCCCCACGAACAGCACGCCGAATCCGGCGAGGGCCCAGCCGATGTCGCGGAGTTTCTTGCGGCCGAACAGCCGTAGCAGGACGCCGGCGAACACGAAGACCATGGCGATCTGGCCGAGCTGAAGCTTGAACCCGAGGATGGCGACCATCCAGCCGGTCGCCGTTGTCCCGATATTCGCGCCGAAGATGATGCCGAGGCCCTGGGGGAAGGTCAGGATGCCCGCGCCGACGAAGCCGACGGCCGTGACCGTCGTCGCGCTGGACGACTGGATCGTTGCGGTCGTGAGCGCGCCGACCGCCGCCCCGCGCGCTGGCGTCCGTGTGTAGCGCGAGACCAGCCGGCGCAGCGAACTTCCGACGAGGTTCCGCAATCCCTCGGTCAGGATGATCATGCCGAGGAGGAATAGGCCGACCCCGCCGACGCTCAGCAGAATTTCCACCGTGTCGATCTCCCGCATACTGGCCACGTCCACCCCACGTGTCGGGACGCTCATGCGCTGGGTGGTCTCGCCGGCCACCTTCGGCCGCTACGTTCGGCCTGGCCTTGACGTGTGTCAATCGACGCAAGCCGGATGGAGTGTGACGTGGATCAATGCGGTAACCGCCGGCCGCCGCTACCCAAAACGGAGGATCAATGAAAAAGGAGGGGAGGATGCCGCCACGGAACATTCTGGTTGCGGTCGACGGGTCGGAGTCGGCGCTGGACGCCGTCGCCTATGCGGATGACCTCGCGGATAAGTGCGGGGCCAGTCTAACGCTTTTGCATGTGACACGGCCGCACAGCGTGTTGGGGTCCCGCGAATCGCTCAAGGATCTCGAACGCATCGAGCATATAGAGATCACGTCGGAGGATTTGCTTCAGGCCGAAGCGGAACAGGTGTTGGCGCAGGCCGCGGCCAAGGTCAGCTGTCTGCCGCAATCCCGAGTGGAACGCATCATCCGGATCGGGGACGCCACCGAAAACGTCGTCGACTGCGCGAAGGATCACGGCGTGGATCTTATCGTCATGGGAAGCCGCGGACTTGGCAATCTCGGCGGTCTGCTGCTGGGCAGCGTGTCGCACAAGGTGATGCAGGTCGCGCATTGCCCGTGCCTCGTCGTGCGGTAACGGGTCCTCCCGCGGCTTGCGGCGGTGCCGCGAAAGGGTAACATTGCGTGATTCCGGTCAGGGCGCGGTCCCGGTCGGCGTAGGTTGTCCCAGTGTGTATGCCAAACGATGCTCGACGCGTTGCTCTATCGGTCCCGGAATAACAGCGCCGCGTCGGCCGCCCCCTGGACGATCGTCTGGCAATGCCGCACGCGCGCGGTCATGGGCGATCATGGCATCTCCGAGGAAGACTATCTTCGATGGCTGTTGGCCTCGGTCGATACCCGCGATGTCGTGGACACCGACGCCGAGGGGCAGGCGCTTTTCTCGCATGTCTGCGACAAGGCGATTATCGTTTACAGTCGCTATAATAAAAACGAAAAACAACTCTACGAATATTTAAAGAAATTCAAGGATAAGCTCTGCGTCATTATTCATCTTTCAGATGAATTTTGTACAAACCCTATTAAATCCTATAAATACGCTTCTCTTGTATTGCGGAATTACAACAAGGGGGGGATGCCGGCGCATGTTTATCCAATTCCGCTGGGGTGCACGCGGGGCAAGGTCGTTCCACCCGGGTTCTGGATTGCGCCACCGGATCGGCGGCGATACCTCTGGAGCTTTGTCGGCCATGCCGGGCCGAGCAAGCCGCACCGGGCGGCGCCCCTCGATGCGTTCGCGTCGATGGAGCCGCATTTCCGGCGTGTTACCGATAGCTTCAACGAGAGCATCCGCAGCGCGCTGGGACCGCGCGACTATTGCGCCGTCCTGAACGAGTCGGTCTTCGTGCTCTGCCCGCGCGGCAACAAGAGCCTGGATTGCTTCCGCAACACCGAGGCGGCGATGTATGGCGCAATTCCGGTCGTTGTCGGGAAGACGGAAGAGCTTCGCCGGACCTTTGTCGACCCTTTCGATGCGCCGTTCCTGTATGCCGGGTCGTGGGATGAAGCCCGACGGAAGGTCGAGGCGTTGCGGCAGGACACGGCAGCGCTGTTCGCGATGCAAGAGCGGCTTCTGGATTGGTGGGCGCAATGGCCCGCGGTCGTTGCCGGGCATCTCGACCGATTGGCGCGGCAGGGATGTACGGCGCGGCGTTTCACCCACGCGATTTATGGCGGCGCATGATGCACCGGGCCCAGACCAAGGGCGAGGCGCCGATCGCCGCGTAGTCCCATTCCACGTCTTATGGTGTTATTTGCTCTTTGGTATACCGCCTAACGAGAGTGTGGAATCGAGGGAATCGCATGGTACAGTCCCCGCGCTTTAAAACCCGAAGAATTGTTCCATGAAGCGTTACGTCATCATCGGCAACGGGAAAATGGCCATCGATTGCCTGAAGATGGCGATCGAGGCCGATATCGGAACCATCGCGTTGGTCGTTTGCGATTCCCTTGAGGAAACCCCCGTATCCCGAATCTCCGTGGTTTGCGACGAACTCGGCATTCCATGCCGGGACACCGGCGATATCAACGATCCGGCGTTGGTGGCGGAAATTCGCGCCATCGAACCGGACGTGATTTTCAACATCAATAGTTTCAAGATCATTCGGGAAGGCCTGCTGGCCACGCCGACGACCGGCATCGTCAACTTCCACAATGGCCCCTTGCCGCGTTACGGCGGCGTGAACGTGTGTTCCTGGGCCATTCTCGAAGGCGCGCAATCCTATGGCGTTACCTGGATGTTCGTCAGTCGGGGCGTCGATACGGGTGACATCGTCGTGCAGTCCCTGTTCGACCTGACCGGTCGGGAAGCCGCCGTTTCCTTGGTGGGCCGGTGTATCAAGGAAGGGATACGCGTCTTTCCCCAGCTTCTGGAGCAAATCAAGACCGGCAAGATCCAGCGGATACCGCAAGAGTCCGCGAAGGCGACCTATTTCTCGAAGAAGGACATACCCTACGGCGGGCTGTTTCCCTTTGAGCTGCCGGCGGACGCCCTGGACCGTTATGTCCGGGCGGTATCCTATTATCCGATGGAAAATAGCTTCTTCTTGCCCGAGGTCCGCCTGGGAGATCAGTCCTACTGGGTGGGGCGCGTGGCGTTGGATCGCGACAAGCGGCCATCAACCGAGGCAGGATTGATCCTCGACATCTCGGAAAGCGCCCTGACCGTGGGCTGCAAATCCGGCGCGGTCGTCTTTCGCAGCTTGGTCGATATCTACAGCAAGCCCGTGGCGGTTTTGGACATCGTCGAGACGCATCGGTTGGAGGTCGGAAAGTCCGGCTTTCAGGTGTTGCCTGTCTCGGACCTGCCGGCGAAAGGATGATGCGCCGCGGCCGTTACGCCATGCCGATCTGAGGCGGGAATGTCTCCATCCGCGCGCCCGGCCGGGCATGCATGATCTCCTCAAGCCGGCGCCTGACGGCCGCATAGGCCGGATCGTCGAACCGGTTCTCCATCTCGCTCGGGTCGTTGACCAGATTGTACAGTTCGCCGGCGCCCGTCAGCATTTCGAAGGTGCATTTGTGGGCGGCGGTCCGCACCGTGCGCAGGTCCAGGTCGAATCCGTAGCGTGACTTGTGGACATACCACTCACTCAGCGCGGCCTCCCGGCTCGCCGACCCGTTGCCGTCGATCAGCGGGCGAAGGCTTTGGCCCTGCAACGAACCGGGACGCCGGACGTCGGCGAAATCGTAGAAGGTCGGCGCCAGATCCAAGGTAGAGACCGGATCGGTCACGACCTTGCCTGCCGGTATGCCGGGGCCGTCGACGATCATGCCGACGCGCAACACGCCTTCATACAGCGTCGGTCCTTTCAGATAGAGGCCATGGTCGCCCAACAGGTCGCCATGGTCGGTGGTGAAGATGACGATGGTGTTGTCGCGGTCGCCGCAGGCGTCCAAGGCGTCGAGAATGCGCCCGACCTGATGATCGATCATCGAGATCATGCCGTAGTAGTTGGCCGTCATGTCGCGGAGTTGCACGTCGGTCTGCGGCGGGACTTTCTGGCCCTTCATGCGATAGCGCTGGATTTCCGGATCGTCGACGATCGGCTTGCCGTCGAGCGAGGCCTTGTGCCACCAGGGACGCCGCTCCAGGTCGAGCGTGCGATGCTCGGGAATCTCCACCTCGTCCGGGTGGTGCAGGCGGCTCCACGGTTCCGGGCAGTCGAAGGCGTGGTGCGGGTCGGGAAACGACACCCACATGCAGAAGGGGTCGGTTTGGTCGCGGCCGCGCAGCCACTCGATGCTGCGGTCGCCGATCCAACTGCTGCTGTGCCAGGCGGCGGGCAGGGCGGAATGCCATGTCTGTGCGGCGCCGGTGACCGGCGGCAATTCGGTCGCCCAACGGTCCAGCGCTTCGCCGTCCTGGCCGCGGCTGAAGAAGAAGCGTTCGTAATGCTGGCCGGTCGGCGGGCGTTTGTTCTCGCGCGCCTTGTTGAGATGCCCGTGCACGACCAACTCGACATGATCGAAGCCCATATACGGCCCGCACCAATCATCGGCGTAGCGCCGGGAGCCGGTGTTGCATTCCGGCGTGTCGGTCGGGCTGTAGGTCGTCTTGGTCGAAAAATGCGCCTTGCCGAAAAAGGCGGTGGCGTAGCCGGCCTTGCCGAGCGTGCCGCCGAACCCCGCCTCGCCGGTGGCCGGGTCCAGGTTGATGCCGTTGTCGGCGACGCCGTGAGTATAGGGCAGCAATCCGGTCAGTATGGAGGCGCGTGCGGGCTGGCAAAAGGCGGACGGCGTGATGCAGGCGCCGAACCGGGTCCCGTTTCTCGCCATGCGGTCCAGATGCGGCGTCTTGACCGCGCGCCCTTCGAACCCGAAACAGTCGCCGCGTTGCTGGTCGGAGGTGATGAGGAGAATGTTAGGCCGATCGGTCATGCGTTCGTTTCCTGCTGCTGCCGCTTTGCAGGATACACCAAATACATGCCTTCGTTTTTGCGCCGGTCCGTCATGCGCCGGTTCGTGATGCGCCGATGCGGCATAGGCCTATTGGGCGGTGGCGTCTTCGGCCGTGGGCGTCTCGGCGGGATTGGTCCGGGGGAGGGTGATTGTGAACGTGGTGCCTTCGCCGGGTTCGGACGCGACGGTCAGCGTGCCGCCATGGCGTTTCGTTACGATCGAATTGCAGATCGATAGGCCCTGGCCGGTTCCCTTTCCCGGGGCCTTGGTTGTGAAGAACATGTCGAAGATACGCTTCAGGTTCTCGGGCGCGATTCCCGCGCCGTCGTCCGAGATTCGGATTTCCAAAGAATCGTCGACCGGATGAATGGAGATGCGAATCGTGCCTTGCGCGTCGCCGTGCCTCTCTTCGATGGCATGTGCGGCGTTCACGATGAGATTGATGAACACCTGACTCAATTCGCCGGGGAAACATGGAATCTCGGGCAGGTTCTCATCGATATCCAGTTCAACCGTCGCGCAATATTTCCACTGGTTCCGGGAAACCGTCAGCGTCGAATCGAGGATTTTCGCGATATCCGAAACGACCTTGTCATCGGTTTCGGGATAGGACACTTCCTTCATCGACAGGACGATCTTGCTGACGCTGTCCACGCCCTCGGTCGCTTCGGCGAGCGCGGACGGGATTTCCTCGACGAGGAATTCCCAATCCATTTCCTTGAGTGACTTTTTCAGCGCGTCGTCGTCCGTGCCGATAGCGCCGACGTAATCCGTGAACCCGCTGACGATGTCGCCAAAGGAATCGCTGAGGAACCGTAGATTGTTGCTGACGTATTGGATCGGCGTATTGATTTCGTGGGCGACGCCGCCGGCGAGCGTGCCCATCGCCTCCCGCTTCTGGCTCTCCACCAATTCGATCTCGAGTTGCTGGTTGCGGGCGACCACGTCATACAGTTCGGTGACGTCGGTTTCCACGATGACGGTGCCGCCGCCCGACATGCGCCGCTGTGAGGTCATCAAGCGCGTACCGTCCGCCAGCGTGCTTTCCCAAGACCGCTTGTCCGCGGCGTCGCGGATCAATGCGATACGGTCATCCGCGATGGCGTCGGCATTCGTGTCGTCTGCCGGTTGCACCGCCGCCGCCACGATGGGGGCGACTGCCTGGAAGGCTGGGCGGTCGGCGAGGGCGCCGACCGTTGCGGGATATGTCCGTTTGAACGCGTTGTTCGCAAACGACACGGTTTCGTCCGGGTCGACGATCAGCACCCCCTGCGGCATGCTGTTCATTGCGTCGTGCAGGACCGTCTGAGCGTAGTCCCGGCCTTCTTCGGCCAGCCGCTGCGCTTCGCGCGCCTGTTGCGCGAAGTCCGCGAGCGCGAGCGACATCCGGTTGAAGCTCTTGGTGGTGTCCGCCAATTCGTCCTTGCCGCGAACCTTCAACTGGTAGCCGAACTCGCCGCTGGCCACCTTGCCGGCGGCTTTGCGAAGGCGGGCCAATTGGCCGGTTAGAACGGTGCCCAGTATCAAGCCGAATACGCCGACCAAGGCGATTTCCACGGCCGCGATCGTCAGCATCCAGCTCGATGCCTTTCCGACCACCGCATCGATGATCGACGTCGATAGGCCGATTTCGATGCGGCCGTATGTGTCGTTGGCGACGAAAATCGGGAAGGATACGTCGAGACGGCCGTCACTCTGCGCTTTTTCGACACTTTCGTCTTCGGAGAACTCAGCCTCAAGGGCATCCAGATCGCCGCCCTCCGACATGACCACCCCCGACTTGTGCCGGACGCGGACATACACGATCCCTTTGTTTCGCAGGCTTTGCGCCACCAAGGCGTCGAGCGTGGCCAGATCAGTCGCGAGAACGGCGTCGCTCGTCATGGTGGCAAGAAGCTGCGCGGTCGTGCGACCGCGCTCCAACAATTGCTGTTCGTTGGAGGACTTCAGGTAGTATAGGCCGCTGACGATCAAGATCGCGAGCAAGGCGACCTCGATCGCAGCAATGCCAAGGATCGTCTTTAGTCGGAACGACACCGAACCGCCGCCTTCGACGAGATTTCCGTTTGCTTTTTGGTGAGGTTCAACGACCGCACGTCGTTCCAGTCCTTATCCTCGGCGGGTTCGAACCCTTTCATGCCGAGCGGTTTGAGGAGCGCGGGGTTGCTTTGCTTGATTCCGGTCATCGCCGTCCTGACCGCTTCGACGATTTGGCGCGGCACCCGCGGGTGTGCGGCGAAGGCGTGCGGCGTGTATTCCTTGGTCTCGTAGATGACCTTGAGCTGGTCACGGATCGCCTTGCCGATATTGCTGAAGGTGCGGCCGACGCCGCCACCGGCAGGCATCAGGCCGGCGGCAACCGCCCTGTACACGGAATCATGCGACTTCACGTAGCGCGGCTGAATGGCGATGCCGGCGGATCGCATTTCCGCCCGCGGAATGACGCTGGCGCCGAACGCGGCCGGGGAAGGGAACGCAACCGTCTGGCCCGCCAGGTCATGCAGGGTCGTCACGTCACTGTCCTTGCGCGCGACGACCAGCCCTTTTAGCTGTTTTCCCGACTGGCGCGCAAAGGCGACATATCCCGGCGCATCATGGAACTCCGTATAGTGATACGGGTTCATATACGCCAAGTCATAGGTCGACCGCTCCAGACAGGCTTCGAATGTCGGGATGTCCTTTGCCGTGGCGAAGGCGATTGCCACACCGGCCTTCTTGCTCACATGTCTCAGGAACGGCACCCAGACCTGGGCGAGCCGGCTTGCGGATTGTTGCGGGACGACGCCGAAAACCAATGTGTCCGTCTTCGCGCTCGCGGTTTGCGCCGACAGGCCGTTCGCCGCGATGAGACCGACGGCGCAGACCGTGCCGGCCAACGTTCGGCGTATACGCCGATGCAATCGATTTGAAGTCATCATGCGAAATTCCCTAATCAATTCAGTTTGGAGCGCACAATGCGCCCATACGATCGTCGCGAGTATCCCCGTTTGAGGACGTGGTCATAAAAATGAATAGAGTCAGATAATTATGCCCAATTCCTTATCAGGATTATGTTGAAAATAGATTTAATTTCTTGTCTATACTGCAATTTTAAGGCGTTTATTGCTGTTCCAGTCCGGCAATGCGGGCGCCGCCATGGGGGCGCTGAACAGGTATCCCTGGCAGATGTCGCAGCCAAGGGCAGAGACGATGTCGAACTGATCGGCGGTCTCGACGCCTTCCGCGATGACCGTCATATCCAGCCGGTGCGCGAGGTTCACGACGGTTTGGGTCACCACGGTTTCGTCCGCGGTTCCATCGATGTTTTGGACGAATGACTTGTCCAGTTTGAGTTTCTGCACGGGAAACTTATTCAAATACGACAAGGCGGAATAGCCGGCTCCGAAGTCATCGATCGCCAATCGAACGCCGATCGACCGCAGATCGTTCATGTGGTCCAGTATTGCGTCCGATGCGTCGACGGGAATGCTCTCCGTCAGTTCGATTTCGAGGCGTTCGGCGGGCAATCCCGTTTCGGCTAGAACGCGTTCGACGGTATCGGTGAAATGATCTTCACGGAGTTGGACCGGCGACACGTTCACGGCCATATGAAGGCCGGATACGCCGCTCGCATCCAGGGTAACGGCGTCTTCGCACGCTTTTCGCAGCACCCACTCGCCGACCCTGTCGATCATGCCGGAACGCTCCAGCAGGGGGACGAAAACCTCGGGAGAGACCGTTCCGTGTTCCGGGTGTATCCAGCGAATCAAGGCCTCGACACCGGTCATTTCCGTCGTCGCGGCCAGGACTTGCGGCTGATACACCAAGTGGAACTCGCCGCGATCCAGCGCGTGCCGCAAGTCCTTCTGGAGATGGGCATGCGGCGGCGTTTGTGCCGCGATGCTTTGGTACTTCTCGGCGGCCGCCGTGATCGATTGCGACAACGTATCCAGTCGGCACGGCTTTGTATGGAACCGGAAGATCTGACCGTCATTCACCGCGGCGATCGCGGTTTCCTGGTTGGCGTGACCGGTCAGCATGATCCGGACGACCGGGAGCCCGCGTCGGGTGACTTCCTGAAGGAGACGGAGGCCGGACATGCCGGGCATCCGCTGATCGCTGACGATGACCTCGAAAGGGCCGAGCGTGTCCAGCTTCGACAACGCCTCTGTCGCGTTTCGTGCGAGTTCCACATCGAATCTGTCGCGGAACTGCCGTTTGCAGGCGGTCAGATGGCTTGCGTCGTCATCCACCAACAGTACCCTGGGTTTATTCAATTCGGACCTATCCTGTTGCTTGGATTTGTTCGGCATCCGGCACCGGCCGGAAGACATGGACCGGTTCGCAGACTCGTTTCATTTTCGCCAGGTTGGCGAGCTTCTTGATCTGAGGTCGGTTTACCGTTTGGCCCGCCGCCAGCAGGACCGTGCCGTCGTCGGCTTCGATGTCTTCGGCGAGTTGGTCGCCGTCCGCGAGCATCTGCACCTTCACCGAGGTGCGCACCCAATCGACCGGCGTCTGTATCGATGTCAGGTCCGCGGCGATGAGTTTGGCAACCGCTTCCAGTACTTTTGGGTCGTACCGGCCCGGTCTTTTCATCAGCGCCGCCATGGCCTCGGCACCCGGTGCGCGTCCGCCACTCGACTCCAGCAGGTCGATGAGCACGTGCAGAATACGGGCGCCTGCCGGAATGTCCTCGCCGCGAACGTCGTCGTCGGGAAATCCGCTGCCGTCGAAATTCTTGTTCTGGTAATAGGCGATCTCGCCGATCGCCTCGAGCCGTGGGATGTGTCCGATAAGATCGCGGCTGGTTTCCGGGCAGCGGTCGACGATTTCCTGCTCGGTTTCCGTTAACGTCTCCGTCCGCCGCAGTTTCACCATGAGATCGGGCGGGGCCGTCAGCCTGCCGATCTGCGCCACCGTAGCGGCCATTTCGATGCGCCAGGCGTTTGGCACGTTGAGCTCGGTCGCCACATCCCGGGCCAAGCTGCGCAACAGATCGGGGTTGGTGAAGATGTCCTGGTCGACCAGGCGAACCACGTCGACGAGGACCTTGATGCTGCCCGATAGGGTTTTTTGCAGCAGGTCGCGCTCGGCGGTGATCAGGCGGTGTTGCTCCAGCGCCGCGTTGATGCCCGCTTCCAACACCTCCGGCGCGCAGGGCTTGTTGAAGAACCGGAACACGTCTCCTTCGTTGACCGCCTGTATCGCCGTTTCCTGATCGGCGTTTCCGGTCAACATCATGCGAACGGTTTCCGGCGACAGCTCCTTGGCCTTTTTCAAAAAGGTCACGCCGTCCATCTCCGGCATCCGCATGTCGGTCACTACGACGGCGAACGGTTCCTCGGCCTCGATCAACGAGATAGCCTCACCCCCGCCCACAGCGGTTGCAATATCGAACTTGCCACGGAGCTGCCGTCGCAGACTCGACAGGACGTTCTTTTCATCATCGACGAGGAGGACGCGGTCTTTCATCGTCCGAGATCCCGATGTTCGAGTTTCTCATAGGCCGTCTGCCACTCGGGCAGCCGGTCCGACAAACCCAACCCGGCGATGTAATCCTGGTCCAGGCCGCATCCGTTGCAGTAGGAGTCGCGGTCTTTACGCACCAAGTATTGGGCGATGTGTACGGCGGTGATCGCATTAGGGGCATGCGGCAGGGCGTCGGCCGGCGTGTGGTGATACCGGACGGCATCGAAAATCTCGGCATTGAATCCCCAAATGGCGAGGAGGTACCCGCCGATTTCGGCGTGGTTGGTATTCAGTTCCGATTCTTCTGCGTCCGTGATGCACAAACCGTCGTTGTCGACGGCGGACACCACATTCGACCATCGGTCGGACCAGGCCGTCACCAGCGGCAGCACGCCGATATGCGACAGCACGCCGGCGCAGCAAGCCTGTTGAACAATCGGTTTTTCGAACCCTTCGGCTTCGGCGATGGATTTTGCCAAGGCGCCGATCTTGAGCGAGCGGCGGTTCGTCTGGTCGATTTTCTCGAGCGCCGCTTCGTCGCCTTCAAACTTGTTGAAGATGTTTGCGACAAGCGCTAGCGCCTTGATCGTTTCGAGGCCGAGCAACTGTACGGCCTGCAGCGGCGTCGCGACCTGCCGCGGCAGCCCGAAATAGGCGGAATTGACGAGTTTCAGGATTTGCGCCGTCATCGCGGCGTCGTTGGCGATCGTCTTTGCGACGGCGGAGACCGAAGAGTCCGGCGCCTCGATTTCATTGACCAGCGTGGAAAGCGTGGCCGGGAGGACCGGCACTTCGCGTAACCCGGTCACGAGTTTACGTACGGCGTCGCATCTGATGAAGGCGCAGTGGTCGATCGCCCGTTCGATGGCGCCGCAAAGGGTGTCCGGGTCGCATGGCTTCGCCAGATACTGGTGGGAAGGACCGATTGTCCGGATTACGGCCTCGGACTCCGCGAAGCCCGACAGTATGATGCGAATCGTCTCGGGGTGACGCTTCTGTACTTCCGACAAGAAGGTCGCGCCGTCCATTTCCGGCATTTTCATGTCGGAGACCACGATGTCGATCGGTGTCGATGCCAGCGTCTGCAGAGCTTTCGCGCCGCTGGTGGCGAAAGACATGTCCCAGTCATTGCGGCGATTGCGCAGCATTCTTCGAATACCCTGAAGTACATTTGGTTCGTCGTCGACAAATAATATTTTGTTTGTTTCCATTTTTAATTAAAAATATTTAGTATGTTTTCCTATATACATGGATCGTTTTGCAGGTATTGAGTTTTAATGGTATATTTTAATTTTGATATTATCCCATTAAAGAAAAATAAAACCTTTAGTTTTAAAAATTATTAAAGGCACTACCTATAAATTCGTGGGGATGACCGCCTCATTCTATGCTTCGGCCGACATGCCGATATCCTCGAATGGGGAGGCACGGATATTGGCCGATCTTCCGGACAATGAATTTATTCCTTTCATTGGCTGCCGAGCCCGCCCATGAGCGCTAGACCGAGAATTCTTTTCGTGGACGACGAAGTCCGGGTCCTCAACGCGCTGCGTCGCGACTTGCGAGAGGGCGCGAGGGATTGGGATATGGATTTCGTGGATAGTCCGGAAGACGCGTTGAGACGGCTCGACGACACGAGGATTGATCTGGCGGTGTTGGATATGCAGATGCCGGGTATGTCCGGCGTTCAACTCGCGAAAGCACTCGCAGCGGCCGATTCGGATATCGTTTGCTTGATGCTTACGGGCGCGGAGGATCTGCAGGTCGCGGTCCAGGCGGTCAACGAGGCGGGCATTTTCCGCTTCTACACGAAACCCTGCTCGACCGCCGATTTGGTGCAGGGCATCACCGACGGTTTGGCGTGCCGGCGTGACCGGCGGTCCGGTTCAACCGCATCGGGCGGCGCGGATGTCGGGCTCGCGGCGCTGGAGAAGTTGCCGATCGGCGTTATGGTCCTCGATGCTGCCGGAAAGCTCGTATTCGCGAATGCGCGGGCCGGCGAAATGCTCTCCGCGGGGGACGGTATAACCGTGTCTCCGGACGGGACATGCCGGGCGGCGACGAAGACAGATTCGAAAGCGCTGCGGCGACATATCGACACCGTCCTGACCGACGCGTCGGTTCCCGAAGCGATGCTTGCGCTCACGCGCAAATCGTTGCTGCGGCCGTTGTCCGCGATTGTGACGGCGCTGGACAACGCCGAACAGCCATCGGTGCTTCTGTTCCTGACGGATCCCGAAAGCCAGGGCCGGCCGTCGCTGCCCGCGTTGCGCAGCCTGTTCGGTCTCACCCGATCGGAGGCGAAACTGGTGCAGGGGTTGGTTGCCGGGTTGCGTCTCGAAGAGGCCGCGGACGATATGGGGGTTACGCTGAGTTCCGCGCGGACATATCTGAAGCAGGTATTCGGCAAGACCGATGTGAACCGTCAGGCCGATCTGGTGCGGCTGGTTTTGTCGTCCGGGTTGCCGTTTACCGAGTCCGCCGCGGCCGATTTCCGAGACGATTCCTGACATTGGCGGCGTGGCTGGGATTTTTTTTGCACCGCCGGGTTTTCCCCCTCAAACGGGGATATCTGCGCGCGCCGGAATCGACGATTGTCGGTGCATGACATCGTCGACTGGAAAGGAAGGCTGCCCATGACGGAGGCGTAACGACACATCACATCGCAATATGAGGCAACTCAACAGGGTTGGGTGGTTCCAAGCTGCTCCCTCGGTTTTCATCCGCCCTGACATCGTAAACATGCACCCCGGCGCCCCCATTGTTCTCACTCCCGTGTGTTCGCAATGGGGGCGTCCTCGTTCTGGCGCGGCATGGCGTCCGGACCAGACATGACGGGGGCCAGTCGCCGATTTCCCCGGATCGGCGATTCGTCGCATACTCATCCCTTCTTTGTTGCAATTCGGACATCGGAGGAGGGCGGCTTGACGACATTCGCTGTCGAGACGGAACGGAATGTGCCGGCGCGGATGCGCGACGGCGTGACGCTGCGGGCGGATGTGCATCGGCCGCGGGATGACGGCCGCTTTCCGGTCCTGTTGTGCCGCACGCCCTACGGCAAGACCGAGCGTAAGATGCACGACGAGATCGCTGCCGAGATGGCGGCGCGCGGCTATATCGTGGTGTTTCAGGACCTGCGGGGGCGCTACGATTCCGATGGCGAGCCATTGCTGCATATGGGCAGCAACCCGCTCAACCCCTGCATCAACGACGGGCACGATACGGTTGAGTGGTGCGCCACGCTGCCGGGGGCGACGGGCAAGGTCGGGACGTTCGGCAACTCCTACTGCGGCATGACGCAGTGGGAAATGGCGCCGACGCGGCCGCCGCACCTGACCTGCATGTTCGCGCAAGGCGTGGTCGCGAACCATCTCGACCGGCACATGAGCGGCGTGGTGCGCCTGGGTCGCCGGATGACGTGGACGATCAACACGATCAGCCCGGACATGGCGCGGCGTCTGCAGGTCCCCGGCGCGCCGAAGACGCCCGACGAGGCCGACGCGCTGTGGGAGGAGCGGGACCGCAGCAAATGGCTCTGGTACTTGCCCTTGTCCGAGATTCCCGAGAGCGCGATGCCCGGGATGCACGAATACTGGCACCGCCTGTTGCGCGAAACGGTGATTGACCATTTCGCCCATGAATCGCATCACAAGGAGGTCGACGTTCCGGCCCTGAGCGGCACCGGCTGGTACGACCAGCAGGTCGGCACGATCAAACAGTTCACCGGCATGCGCGCCAACGGCAAGACCGAATTCGCGCGCGAGAACCAGCGGCTGATCGTCGGGCCGTGGGGCCATACCACCTTGGCGTTGGGCCGCCAGGTCGGCGAGTTGGATTTCGGACCGTCGGCCGCGTGGGACTATTACGAGATGGCCGACGCCTGGTTCGCGAAGTGGCTGAAGGGAGAGCGCACCGCCGCGGACGACTGGGCGCCCGCGCAGATTTTCGTCATGGGCCGCAACCAATGGCGGCATGACGATCAATGGCCGCCCAAGGATATGCGGCCGACGCCTTGGTACTTCCACAGCGGCGGACATGCCGACAGCGTCGCTGGGGACGGGACGCTATCGCCGGAGCTGCCGTCCGACGAGCCCGCCGACCAATACGACTACGATCCCCGTGATCCGGTCATGACCATCTATACCAAGAGCGGCCAGCAGTTGCCGAAGGACCAACGGCCGCTCGACGGGCGGCGCGATATTCTACGCTACACCTCGCCGCCGTTGTCGGAACCGCTGGAGGTGGTGGGGCCGGTATCGGTCGTCTTGCACGCGGCTTCGTCGGCGCCGGATACGGATTTCGTCGCCAAGCTGATCGACGTCCATCCCGATGGTTTCGTCCAGGAACTGTGTTACGGGCTGATCCGCGCACGGCATCGCAACGGCGCCGACCGCACGGATTTAATTACGCCGGGCGAGGTCTATGAATACACCATCACGCTGAACCCGACGGGGAACTGTTTCCTGCCGGGGCATCGTATCCGCGTCGACATCCAAAGCAGCGATTTCCCGAACTTCGACCGCAACCACAACACCGGCGGCGACGACTATTTCGAGGCGACTTTGGCCACGGCGCATCAAACGGTTTTCCATGATGCGGTTCGGCCGTCGCATGTCTTGCTGCCGGTGGTCGGGGCGTAGCATCGTCGCCACGCGGTGGATTTCCATTTAGAATCATCGCTCTTAACCATATTCTTCTTGATTAGACCAATGACCTATACCTAAAGTGTTACCGCTTTTGGTGTGGGAAGCATTGGTGGATATCATGCGACGGTCTGTGACGAACGGCGTTTGCTTGGGTTTCGCACGCCCGCGCGCCGTTTCGCGGTGTATTTCGGTCTTTCTCCTTCTTTTGACCCTGTTGTCCTTTTCGGGCTGGCGCAACGATGCCGCGGCGTTGTTGGTGACGCCGGGGCAGGCGCTTGAGGTCGAGTTCTCCTTTTTCAACACGCCGCCGGTCGTGCCGGGCGGTGTCGACGTGCTTGCGTTGACGACGACGCCGTTTAGCGCATCGGAGTCGAATATCTCGGTGAATGCCGAGCTGTTCGACGGGTCAACCTTGCTGGGCAGCGGGGTTGTCGCCTCGGCGGCGATCGTGCCGTTCATCTCGGCCGGCAGCCTGTTCGACGGAATAACGTCGAACCTGGCGACGGTGATCGATGGGACGATCGATGGCCGGATTCGGATCACGCCGAACTTCACGAGCGCGGACGGGTTCATCGAATTCACCTTCGCCAATTTCAACGTCCGGGCGGGGCGCGGGACCAGCGACGGCAGTCAGGTCTTCGCCGCGCCGTTCGCGCGCGTCCAAGCGGCCGAGGTGGTGAGCGCCGTGTCGCCGGTGCCGTTGCCGGCGGCCGTGTTCCTGCTGTTGTCGGGATTGTCGGTCCTTGGCGGCATCGCTGTGTATCGATGGCGTCGAGGTTGACCGCCGAGGGTGGTTTGCATCGTGCCGGATTGGCGGTCTAGACTCGTCGCTCCTACCGTTCGTCGTCCAGCGAAGAGTCCATGGGGTCTATCGTCATGCCGGAAGCGTTGTCCAAAGATGAATCAGAGATCACCTTCACGGCGTTGACGCCGCATATCGGATCGCTCGTGAAGGGCATCGACGCGAGCAAGCCGGTTCCGCCGGCCGTGATGGCGCGGCTCCGGCGGGAATTGGCCGACCGATCGGTGCTTGTGCTGCGCGACCAAGCGTTGACGCCAGCGCAGCATATCGCACTCAGCCGAGAGTTCGGCCCGCTTGAAAAACACGTCCTGTCGGACTTCTGTCTGCCGGGCCATCCCGAGATTTTCGTCGTCTCGAACATCATCGAGGATGGACGGCATATCGGCGCGCATGGCGGGTCGAAGCGGTATCACTCGGATCTCTCCTACCTGCCGGAGCCGAGTCTGGGCTCCTTGTTCTATTGTCTGGAATGTCCGGAGGAGGGCGGAGAAACCGCGTTTGCCAGCATGTTCGCCGCGTTCGACGCCTTACCCGAGGCTCGTAAGACGTGGCTTGCCGCCCGCAATGGCGTGCATGACTACGTTTGGAACTACGAACGCGCGCATTCGAAGAACCGGGCGCCGCTGACCGAAGAGCAAAAGGCCAAGACGCCGCCCGTCCTGCATCCGGCGGTTCGGACCCATCCGGAAAACGGCCGTCCGGCGCTTTTCATCTCGGAAATCTTCACGCGGACCTTTGACGGCGAGAATGAAGCGGAAAGCCAGGCGCTTGTTCGTGAGATCATGGAGTTCGCGACGCAACCGGCCTTCGTTTACGAGCATGAATGGCGGCCGCGCGACCTTATCATCTGGGATAACCGCAGCGCCGTGCATAAGGCGATGCCGTTCGACGAAGAGAATACCCGCCGACGCATGCATCGAACCACGATCACCGGCGACCGGCCGTTTTTCGACGGATAAGCCGAGGCGTCGCGGCAACGTAAAACGGCCCCGTTGAAATGAACGGGGCCGCTTCGTGCCTCACGGTGTCGATCTCGGGTTTATCCCGTTGTTGTGTCCGCCGCGCCTTTCAGTTCGTTCGACACGTGATTGAACATTTCCTCGAGCGAGGTGCCCATCGCCGACATCGCGCCGATCGCGGCGACCGATACAAGCGACGCGATCAATCCGTATTCGATCGCGGTTGCGCCGCTTTCGTCCAACAGTAGTGACTTAAGGATGCTTTTCGACATTTTTGCGTCTCCCTATCTATTGCGTGCGTTTGGCAATGCGGCTTACGCGGCCGCACCCATCATGGATTGTCCGAAGCCGGAATTGATGGCCCACAAGGCGGCTTGGGTTCGATTGCTGACCCCGATCTTCCGGATCAGCGATTTCATGTGGATTTTGACCGTGGCTTCCGTGATGCCGAGGTCGCGCGCGATCTGCTTGTTCGCCGCACCCGTCGTCAGGCATTCCAGAATATCGCTCTCCCGGCGGGTGAGATCGCGGACCGGCGCCTGACCCGTTTGCCGGCGTTGCGAGAGGCCGCCGTTGACCCAGGCGTTTGCAAGACCCGACGGGAATACGGTCTCGCCGAGAACCACCAAGGTGAGCGAATGGACCAGCGCTTCCTTGGAGATGCTGCTGAGCAGATATCCGCGCGCACCGGCCTTGAGGCATGCGCCGAGTTCGTCGACCGACAATTCGGTCGACAGGACCATAATTCGGACGTCCGGGAAGGTGCGGGTCAGCGTTTCGATCGCGGTTTCGGACGCTTCGATGTTCCCGGCGGCGGCAAAAATGACCACTTCGGGAGTCTCGCCGTCTTGCGCCGCCGAGATGCAGTCATTGACGGCGTCGAATTCCTCGGTCACCGCGAAATCGGTGTCGCCGAGGAAGCTCATCAATCCGCGGCGAAACAAGTTCGTGCCGCCAATCAGAAATACAGGTGCGTTTGACATACCGTCCCCTCAAAACTCTTTTGTGCGCTCCCTCCCAAGAGCATTACCTAAATATGATCATTACCTGGAAAAATCGAGTAAAATTTTAAATAATTTCTCGATAATACGGATTATTACTTTATGGATAAAAATATAGTTAAGTTTTTTAGATGAAATTAACCAAGTAATTTTGATTTAAATAAGAAAATCAATGAAGTTTGATTCGAATGGCTTTCAAGTTAACCATGTTCAATGGCGCGGGTGCTTGAGCGTTCTGAGTGCACGAGGGGGCGCCGCGCACCGTTTCGGATTGGGAAAGCGTACCTGTTTTAACATGAATGAGCCTTTCCAGGCCGTGTTCGAAGACCGCCTCGCCCGTGAAAACGTAATTTGAGCGGCGTCATCCGTGGACCGGCATCCCAAAGGAATATCTACTAGTAGATTTGCCTTGTCGCCGTGTTGAACCGATGATGGGCAAGGGCATCGCTTCGATGGACGGGAGGAGAGCAGCGCCATGAAGAGAATGCAGGACGCGGTCGGCGATCTCGGCCGCATGGGCCGCGCGATTGTGGAGAGCGATTGCGACGCGGTGGTCGCGGTGTCGCCGGAGAACGTGAATTACATCAGTGACGTCTTCGTATCGACCCAGGTCGATATCCGGGATCGCCTCGCTTTGATCGTCTGGGACGGCGAACGCGCGCCGGTCTTCGTTCTGTGCGCGGTGGAAGAAGGATATGTCCGGCAGGAATCCTGGATCACCGATATCCGTACCTATAAGGAGTTCGTGACTTCGCCGATCACGGTGCTGGCGGATGTTCTGTGCGACCTCGGCCTGGAACAGGGACGGGTCGGCATCGAGCTGGACTATCTGGGCGCGCGGTATCACGGCGCCTTGACGCGTCTGCTGCCCGCGCTTGACGTGACGCCGTGCGAGGATCTGTTCGCCGGCGTGCGGATGATCAAATCGCCGCGGGAACGCGACATCCTGACCCGGGCGTTTCGCGGGACCGAACAGGCCTTGATGGAAACCTTCCAAGCCGCGCGGCCCGGCATGACGGAACGCGACATGTGCTACGGCCTAAGCGACCGGATCCTGCGGTCCGGCGCGGAATCGGTGGCGTTCACGCATATCAACGCGGGTCCCAACACCGGCTTCCCGCATATGGACCCATCGGATTACGCATTGCGCGACGGCGATATTCTCAAAGCGGATACCGGCGGGTACTACCGCCGCTACTATTCCAATGTCGGTCGGACCGCGAAGCTCGGCAAACCGACCGATGTGGACCGGTCCTGGTGGGGGCGGCTGCGCGAAATACACCACACGATCATCGACATGCTGCGGCCGGGAAACGCAGGTCGAGAGCTTTTCGAAGCCGCGACGCGGCTGCACGAGAAGCACGATGTTCCGTTCCCCTATGCCCATAACGGGCACGGGATCGGCCTGCAACTGCATGAATATCCGCTGATCAGCCCGCATGACGACACGGTGTATGTGCCGGGCATGATGTCGACGGTGGAAACCCGGGTTCGGTGGCCCGGCGAGGTCGGCTATCACATGGAAGACCTAGTCGAGATTACCGACGGCGCGCCGGTGATCCGGTCGGACTACTTCGACAACGAAGAAATCCTGGTCGTCGACGGTTAGCCGCGCGGGCAATTATCCGGGGATCGGCGTCTCGCCCTGAAACTGGGTGCGGTACATGACCCGGCGCTGGGTCGGATCGACCGGGTCGCGGTAATGCATCGCGCAGCGGTTGTCCCAGACCAGCAAGTCGCCCGCCTTCCATTTATGCGTCCATTTGAACTTGTCCTGTGTCGCGTGTTCCCAGAGCCGGTCGAGCAGGGCTTCGCTCTCGTCTTCGTCCATCCCGACGATGTATTGCGACGGATAGTCCCGCCGACGACCGAGATACAGCGCCTTGCGGCCGGTCTCCGGATGGACGCGGACCAGCGGATGGTGCGGGCCGGGTACTTCCGACGGGCGCCTCGGCAGGGAAACGCCGGGGCGCAGCACGCCGGCGCTGTTGCGGGTCGAATCCTGGATCGATTTCTTGCCTTGGATCGCCGTACGCAAGTCGTCGGGCAAGGTGTCGTAGGCCATGTATTGGTTATTGAAGGACGTGTTGCCGCTCTCGGCGGGCACTTCGATCGAATAGAGACAACTGCCGGCCGGCGGCTGGTCGATATAGGAATTGTCCGAATGCCAGACCACCTCGAGACTGCCGAGGCCGCTGTTGCGTTCGGTCGGATTGCCGTCCTCGTCGAGGTTCGACAGGATCGTGACTTCCGGCGTATCGAGCGAGTTGGCAATCGACGTGACGCCGGCCTTCTCATAATACTTACGCGCGGCGCCGACTTGCGGCTCGCCGAAGATGCGGGCGCCGTCCAGATATTGCCGGGGCGTCAGCGACTGTCCGCGAAACAGCAGCACCAGATGATTGAGCCAGGCTTGATGGATTGCCTTGCGCACGTCTTCCGGAACCGGTTGGGAGAGATCGATTCCCCGAATCTCCGCGCCGACCGCTTTGCCGGATGGCGCGATTTCGAACGTATTCATTGAATTGACGGCGGATTGCGGCATCGGTCGACCTATCGGTGGGAATGGAGAGGGACCCTTGGCGGGTCAGAACCGGAACCGTAATGATGCCGCGTAGCGGCATTCGCATCAAGTCGAGGTGCCGGGCCGGGCACGGCGTCAGGTATCGTCCCGCACGGTTTTGATATGGACCCTCTTTTGCTGGCGACGGTCCTTGCCATCTATTGGCTCTTCGTGACGGCGGCGGCGGTCCGGGCCGAAGTAATAGCTTTCGTTGACGAACGGACGCGGTTGTTCGAGGACGGCGCGGATCCGGCTTTCGACATTCCCGATACTGATCGGCTTGGCGATGACTTCGTTGACGCCCATGTCGCGCGCGCGTTCGACCTTGGCCTGGTCGGTATAGGCGGTGCAGAATATGACCGGAACGAAGGGATCGGGACTGTTGTCGGGATCCCGTAGCTTTCGGACGAAGGTCAGGCCATCCATCGGTTTCATGCGCAGATCGGACATGACGATATGGATTTTCTCTTCTTCGAGATGTTTGAACGCCGCCAGACCGTCGCCGGCCAAGCGGATGTTCGGCGCGGTGAAGCCGATGATCTGCAACACCTCCTTTATCAGCACGCGCGTGAATTCGTCGTCGTCGACGATCAGGATCTTTAACTGGTCAAATGAGAAAGCCATTCTGCTGAGTCAGCCTGCCTGTCGGTTTGCGTCACGTTCGTGAGTCGTTTCGCGGGGTCTTGGATCAACAGTGGCCATTCGCCGCTGGACGAAGAGTCGTCCCATCCAGAACGGCTTGATGATAGCGGGTAAGGCTTACTGGAAAGCTAACTTCTCCAAGGGCGGGTTTTGATAAAGTATTGAATCTACAGCAAACCAACACTTCACCTGCGGTGATTCTCCGGTGCGGCGATTGCGCTTCGGCCGGCTCGCCTGCGCCGATCCGGCGCGATTGGCACAGGAATCCACATCTTTGGATTGGCGCACGCAGCGATAAACAATCTAGGGTTTTGTCGCAGGGTCCGGGTGCCACCGTGTAAGTGTCGGGAATCGCCGCGTAACCAGCGTCTCTGTGACCGCGGTCATATCCCCAAGACCCGTGTCGACATAGGATCGGATCACAACCTGATATTGGTGTTATAAAAATGACCCATCATACGCAACGGGGTGGTTTGGTTTCCGACGAGGACGGCGCGGGCCGGTTCGAGCATACATGCCAGATCGTCGGCCTTCGGGCGCAGGTCGAGGACCTCAAGTACACGCTGCAGAACGTGCTGCAATGCTTGGTCGCGAACAATGACCTGGCGTGCCAGGGGCGGTATGAGGCGCTGATCGAGGATGCCCGGACGGCACTGCGCGCCAAGGAAACGGACTATCTGAACTAAGGGTCGCTTTGCCGGCCCGCCTGGCCACGCCAACCGCGGTTGTGCGCCGACCGTGAACGGCGACAGGCAACAACCCTTAACGACACTATGCCACCGGGTCGGCGAAACCCTAGTCTCTGCGTTTCTCTTCACTCATCGAAAGGCACCCCATCACGATGATGAAGGAGAACCATAGGATCATTACCATCGAAAGATATGCGATTTCGCCGTCGGTCATGTCGTCGCTCGTGTCTGGTTGTTCGTATGCGTTTCCACCCTCGCCCGGTGCGCCCCGACAAAGTGTCGGCAGGGTTGCCGCCTGTTCGATCCGATGCCGGGGCGCTGGCGCAATTTGGGAGCTGTGAGGCATTACAGTCCCATTGAAGAGCCTATCGAGCGTGGCGCACTCGAGAATTGATGCAGATCAAAAATTAGGCATTTCCCGGGTCGGCTCGGCCGGCGTCGGGCCGTTGGGTTACTCGCCCGTACCGCCGGTGATGATGCCGAGCCAGCGCCACTCGCCGATATTGCAGGGCGGCGACTCGCGTTCGGCGACACGCCAAAGCCGCGAAGGGCCAAAATCAGGCGAAGCGGCGGCGCGTTGCGATTCCGTCGGTGGGGTCCGGCCGGCGATTTCGAGAATCAGCTTCTTGCGGACCGCGCGGTCGAAATCCTCGAAGCCGTTCGCAACCACATAGAAGGCGCCGGGTCCGCCGATGACGCAGTCCCGATAGAAAAGGTCGATATCGGGAATCGTCGGGTAGACCGCATTGGTCTGGTCGGTGACGATCGGCAGGCCGTTTACGGTGATGCCGGCGGCCACGGCATCGTCGCGGGCGTCGGTCACCAGCCGGCCATAGTTGTTGGAGCCGTCGCCGGAGACATCCAGAATACGCCGCGTGCCTTCAAAGCCGTTTCCAGTGAAGCGTGGCACGGACAGATCGATGGCGTCGCTGACCGACGTGCGATGCGCGGTGACGATGGGGGCGGCGGCCAGTTTGTCGGCAAAGGCGACCGCGCTCGCCTCGTCGTGGATTTCCGTCCAATCGACGATGACCTTGTAGTAGCCGAGGCCGGCCCATTCCACGTAGCTGAGGGCGATCCGGCCGAGCATGCCGGACTTGATGGCGGCGATGACCTCGGGATTGCGCAGCGCGCCGAGATAGCCGTTGCGTTGCAGCAGCGCTTCTTCCGCATCGACGCTGCCGGATACGTCCACGGCAAGCAGGAGTTCCAGGTCGACCGGCTTCTCTTTCGCCGCAAGGCCCGCGCCGATCGATACCGTCAGGAATAGGGCCAACCCGACCGATAGAAACCGGCGGAACGGCCCGGTCGGTCCGCGAAAGCGCTTTGCCGTCATTGCGTGCTGCATGCTCGATACCCTCTCGGTAAAACTTAGCACGCGCGACGGTCGCTGCCAGTGGTTCATGATGTTCGTCTGACATGCCGCTAGGGGCGGCGTCCGATCACGGATCGCCGCTCAACCCGCGGATGTATCGCAGGGCGAGAGGGCGGACCGCTTCGGCCATTTTGGGTCATGCTCTGGTTGAAAAGCAGCCATGCATATATATTTGGGTATTTATAAATATATATAGATCAAATGGTTATTTTATTATCAAAATACAAATACAGTTAAATGAAAACATATGTATATTAAAATACAGATGCAAATTCCTATGAAATTTGGTATAATTATAGTGTTGGGAGGGGTGCTTGCCTCTTGGGGGAGAGCGTGTCTCAAGCACCTGTATTCTTGGTCGGCGGCAGTGATTTATTCCGACGCGGTTTGGACGGATTTCTGAAGGAATCCGCGTTTCGAACGGTGGCCGAATTTGACCGCGTCGAGGAGTGCCTTGAGCCGCCTGATGGAAATCCCGAGCCGGAAATCATCATTTATGTCACGACCGGCGTGACCGAGGAATCCGAAGCCGCGGTCGATCGATTGCGTGCCGAGTACGCCCAAGCGCGGATCGTCCTCGTGTCCTTTGCGTTGTCGGTCGAGGAACTCGGCGCTTCTTTGCGCGTCGGCGCCAACGGCTACCTGCTGAGTTCGATTTCCAAGGATGCCTTCATTCATTCGTTAAACCTGATTTCGCTGGGCGAGACGGTGTTTCCGTCCAGTCTCGCCACGGCTTGGTTGCGTGGCGATATGGACGGGACCGGAGCCGGCCTCGAAGAGGCCGGCCGGCTGCGCGATCTGACGCCGCGGGAGCAGGATATCCTTGAGTGCCTGACGCTCGGTCTGTCCAACAAGCAGATGGCGCGCCGGCTCGGCATCACCGCCGCGACGGTGAAAATCCATATGAAATCGCTGATCCGAAAGCTTGGTGTATCGAACCGGACTCAAGCGGCGCTTTGGGCCCTTCGGGCCGGGGTGCACGACCGCAAGGCCGGCGACGCCGCGTGAGCGCGTTGCTCCGGCGGTGGCGATTTTCCGCTAATCATCTGAAATTGAACTAAAATTTAGGGACCCGAGGCAGGGTCCCTAACCCTTTGTAATGCAAGCAGATCACGAAAGGGATAATTCTTAATCGGTTCAAATCGCCGTAGAACAAGCCCATCGTCCTGATACTCTACCTCCAAGACGTCAATCGGCTCCCTCGAAAGATCCGGGTCCCAACACCGGACGGAAAGAGGCCCGAAAGACAACAACAAGACGGCAATTCAAGCGCCGTCAACATATGTGGCGTCGGGAGAGGTATCATGGTCAACGCAATTCTGATGCGACTGATGCGGGACGAAAATGGCGCATCGGCCATCGAGTATGGCTTACTCATAGCGCTTGTGGCGGTCGTTCTGGTCGCCGCCCTCGATAGTATGGGTGGTTCGTTCAGCGGCACGATTGGCGCCGCAACGAATTCAATGAATTGAACGAGGGGGCCGTTCGGCAATCAATAAAGTGCGCAATGAAAGCGCATGACACCGGGGAAAGTTCGAGGCTGACGATGCAGGCGCAAGCACATCAAGAATCGGGGAGCGGGCAAGGGCCTTATGCGTCCGACGTTGCGCTCTGCCGCAGCGTTTTGAAGCGGCGGACGCGGTACTTTCTGGCGCAGCGCGAGGCCGGGATATCGGCGCAAGGGGCCGGCATTCTGGATTTGGTCGTGCTCGGCCAGATCGAGGGTTGCTGCATGGATATCGCCAAGTTGAGTGATCTCCTGAATCTGCCGCCTTCGGCGACGCGGCTTCAGGTGGTCGAACTGATCAAGGACGGCTGGATCGCCGCACGCAATACGGGCGGGCAGGCCAGCCTGCAAATGACGGACAAGGCGGCCGACTACGCGTCGACCTGGATCGAGCTGTGTTTGGACGGGTGAGGGCGCGCAGATGGGCCAAAAGTCTAAATTAGCTTATTACTTATGGTCTAGGCCAATGTTATTAGGGACTTCCGAAAGGTTTACTTAGATAATAAAGTCCTACAGGGTAATTAGGTATCGTTATCCAGACAAAAATTCGAGAAATCAAATAATTGTAAAGAGTGGATTGCAGTAATGTCGGTGGCACCGGTTTGTTTGATTGGCGGCGATGAGATCGCCCGCGGGAAGCTTCGGGAGACCTTGGAAACGGGGTCTTTCGAAATCGTGAGTGAACACCACGACGTCCACGCCTGCGTGGCGGCGGTCGATGAAATGACGGAACCCGAACTGGTAATCTCGATGGTTCAAGCGACCGAGGATTTCCGGGACGGCCGGCTGAGCCTGCTTCGCCGGGTATTTCCGGAGGCGAACCTCGTTATCGTCGGCGACAATCCTACCCAGGATCAACTGCGTGCCTGCGTCGAATTGGACGCGAATGGATTCTTGCCCCGTTCGATCGACCCGCGGGCGATGCTGCAATCGTTGCAAGTCATCCTGCTGGGCGAAAAACTATACATTGCCGGTAAGAAGCGGGCCGTCAAATTCGTCGTTAAGCCGGCGCCGACCGCTGAAGCGGCGTCGACGGAGGCGCCGTCGGCATCGTCCGACCGGCGGGGGGCGCCGCGCCGGCGGACGCTGCAACAGGCCGAGATCGTCTACAATAACAGCCAGTGCGTCATGCATGGCGCGATCTTCGATATCTCCGACCAAGGGGCGAAGATCCGACCGGCGGATATCGTCAACGCACCCAGCCGGTTCGAATTACGGATAAAATACGGTCCTCGCTACCAATGTGAAGTCGTGCGCAAGTCCGGCTTCTACATCGGTGTGCGCTTCCTGGCGGAGTTGAATTCCGTTGCGTAGGCGGGTACGGCGGTTGCTGTACCGATTGGGTAGAAATAAAGGCAAATCAATGGGGTGATAGGTATTCGGCGATGCTTTTCGAAGCCGTCGCCGATACCGATTGTCTCGCACCTTTGGTCTATCTATTAAGGGTTATAGACCCCCTTATTAGTTAATCCTAGAGTAAGGATATGGACCGGCAAGGAGTAGCGAGATGGGGGGCATAGTCACCCCTGACGACCATAGCGTCACCGAGCATCCCGGCATCGCCGCGCTGCGATCGTATTGGCGGGGCATCGGGGATGGCGCGCTGCCGGGACGGGCCGACCTCGACCCCGCGGACATTACCCGCATTCTCGGCAACGTCATGCTTGTCGATGTCGAACGGGCGCCTCTTCGCTTTCGCATGCGCTTATGCGGCACAACCGTCGACCGGTTGTGCCGGCGGGCCTATACCGGTTGTTACTTGGACGATCCCGGCATCGCGTATTTCGAGCGCGATGTGCTGACCGATTACGCCGATGTCGTGACGACGCACCGGCCCCACGTCATACAACGCACCGTTCCCATTGGGGGCGGAGGGTGGCTTGCGTATCAACGGTTGCTGCTGCCGTTGTCCGACAACGGGACGGAGGTGGACATGCTGCTGGGGGGAGTCTTCGGGTCGGTCGAAAAGCGGATGGAGCGCGCAGTCTATACAGTTTAGGCGGTCTGAACGTCGAGTCTCCGTCATCGCGACACGCCCCTGCGTCGGAATGACGCGGGTGCTTGAGTCGCCCCGCCTTAATGCCCATTTCCGCGGTCGCTGAGTCGACTGATAAAGGGCCAGCGCGAAACTTGACGATTAGTCCAAGTAATAAAATCGACCGCCGGTTGGAAACGCTCTCGATATTTGTCAAAAATCGAAAAAGCGAATTCTGCTATGTGTGGACTATCCTATCACCCCGATGTTCGGGCGATGATCGACTATTGGCAATCGATCCATCCTGAACGCGGGCTACCGGGCCGACAGCATTTCGAACCCAGCAGCGTTAAGAAGTATCTGCCGACGATCCGGCTCGTTGACGTCGAAGGCCCGCCGTACCGCTTTCGGGTGCGACTGGCCGGAACCGAAATTGCTGAGTTTTACCGGGCCGACCATACCGGGCTTTGGTTCGACGAGTTTGTCGAGCGCTTCGAGGACTCCGACACCTATCGCGACCTCGTCGAGGTTGTCGAGACCCGCAAGCCGGGCTGGCGTCGGGGCGTATCGCGGTTCGTGGAGGATCGGGAGTTTCAGAGCTTCGAGCGTCTGATCCTGCCCTTCGCGAAGGACGGGCAAAAGGTTGACTTGCTTCTGATCTTCACGGTGTTCGCCGATTAGCGCCGTCGCCTGCCGGGCCGGTCGAGCAGCCGTGAGAGTGATTTGATCAAGTCTTTGCCGCGGTCGCCCTACATTACTCCTGAGACAAGGCCTTCTCAGAAAGGCGCCGAGTGTATCCCGGCATTCACCGGATCAGGAGTGTTCGGATATGAGAGTTGCGACCACAGTTGCGATCGTGCTGTTGGCGGGGACCATCGCGGCGGTAGCCCCAGCTGCCGCGTCCCCCCGCGTGTCTGACGCGATTTCCGACAATGGCGTGCGGCACGGCGTCGTCGAGGTCGGCGGCGGGTTCAAGTTCCGCGGCCGGCATCATGGCCGGTTCGGCCATAGAGGCTTCTACAAGCGGGGCTTTCACAAGCGCGGCTTCCGCGGTGGATTCGGCCAACGAAGTTTTCACAAGCGAAGCCTGCACCGCGGTTTCGGTCATGGCGTGGGGCATGGCAAATTCCGCCATCGCGGGCTTCCAAAAGGCTTCAGGGTCGATGGATTTCGGCACGGTGCGGGCAAACGCGGCCATCACGGCGTTGGCCGGGGCATCCGGCATCACGCGAGGTAGGGGGGCGTTTCAATCCTGGCCGGTGCCTTTGGCGGCCAGGGCCGCGGCGACGGCGCCCGCCGCTTCGATGTAGGACGGATCCCGATGCACCAGCATGACGGTTACGGCGCCGTCAAGTAGGATGACGATCTGCCGCGCCAGCCGGTCGGCATCGGGATGTCCCTCGGCCGCGATTTCGGTGGCGAGCCATGCTTCGAATCGCTTCTTGTGGGCCGCGCCGGCTTTCAACGCGGGATGCCCCGGGGTGCTTGCCAGTTCGGCGGCCGTTCGGAGAAATCCGCAGCCCTTCCAGTTCGGGTGCTGGGTGGCGGTCGCCACGCGATCGAACAGGCCCGCGATCTTTCCCGGCAACGGGGCATCGACCTCGTCGAACCACCGGACGAAGCGCGCGAGCGTCGGTTGATCCTGCGCCGTAAGGCAAGCTGCGACGAGGTCGTCTTTGCTCTTGAAGTGATAGTACAGCGTTCGCTTCGTGACGCCCGCCTTTGCCGCGACCGCGTCCATGCTGACGCTGCGGATACCGTCTCCGTAGAACAGCGCGTTGGCCGCCGTGATAAGGCGGTTGCGCGTCGCGGTTGCGTTATTGGGCATGCCTCAAGGTATACCGACTAGTGAGTGTACAAACCTTAGCCGATCGTCGACCGTGCAGCCAGCCTGAACAATCCGATGGATGGTGCCACCATGCGAGATACCGTGCTTTTCGAGAAACACGACGCGGTCGCGTTGTTGACCTTGAACCGGCCCGAAAAACTCAATGCTTTGAACTACGAACTGATCGACCGGCTTATGGGGTTGTTGGACGAAATCGAAGCCGACGGCGACCTTCGCGCCGTAATCCTGACCGGGGCGGGCGACCGCGCCTTCAGCGCGGGGGCTGACATCGCCGGCTTTGCCGATAGCGTTCGATCCGGTCCGGCGGCGGCGCTCCGCGACTTCGTGCGGCGTGGTCAACGGATGACCGCGCGGATCGAAACCTTCCCGAAGCCGATCATCGTCGCGGTGAACGGGCTGGCGCATGGCGGCGGGTCGGAGATCACCGAAGCGGCGCCCCTGGCCATCGCCAGCGACCGCGCCGAGTTCTGCAAGGCGGAGATATCCTTGGGTTTCGCGCCGCCGTTTGGCGGGTCGCAGCGATTGCCGCGTCTGATCGGCCGGAAGCGGGCGCTGCGGATGATCCTGACGGGCGAGCCGATTTCGGCGGCGGCGGCGTGCGACGGCGGACTGGTCAACGACGTCGTGCCGCACGACGACCTGCTCGGCGCGGCGTTTGCGCTGGCGGCGAAGATAACCGCCAAGTCCCCCTTGGCGGTTGCGGCCTGCCTCGTTAGTGTCACGCGCGGGATCAACCTGTCCATCGACGAGGGCCTCGCGGTCGAAGCGAGTTACTTCGCGCAAATGGTCCCGACCGAGGATATCAGGGAAGGAATCGCGGCGTGGCTCGACCGGCGTCCGCCACGGTTCACGGGCCGCTGACGATGCCTTAGGTCCCGCCGAACACCTTCTTCAACACTGCCGTCGAGCGCTTGAGGGGGTTCTGCCGGATGGCGGCTTCCTCCTTGGCGAGATAGTGAAAGATGCCGTCCATGCCTTTCTCGACCACATACTCGGTGAGATCGGCCTTGGCGTCCGGGACGAACGGAATTTGTTTGTATTGGCCCATGACACTGTCATAGGACTTGATGGCGCCGACGTCGGAAAGGCTGTCGCTGACCACCGGCGCCATTTCGGCGGCAAGCGGCTTGGTCATCTTGCTTTGGAAATACCGGGTCGCCGCGTCGTCCGGGCCGTTATAGATCTTCTTGGCGTCCTCGACGGTCATGGCGGCGATCGCATCGACGAAAATCGATTTGGCCTTGGGCGCGGCGGCTTCCGCGGCGCGGTTCAGCTTCAGTTCCAGGTCGTCGAGCATGCCCGACATGCCGGCTGCGCTCAGGGCGCTTTGAACCGATTTGAGCGAGCCGGGGAGCGGCAGGCGGATGGCCGGATCGCCGTTATAGCCGTCGTTCTTGCCGACTTGCGTGACCACCCGGTCGGATCCGACGCGCAGGGCTTCCTTCAGGCCTTGGGTGATTTCGTCGGTGGTCAGTCCGCTGACGCCGCTGGCGTCGCCGGTTTTCGAGCCGCCCAACACGTCCTGCCCTTTCTTGAGCAGGTCGCCGAACTGCGCGTTGCCGGGCGCCGCCGTGAACGCCAGCGCGCCGGCCGTAAGACCGATCAAGATGAGTCGCCGCATAAGTGTAATCTCTCGAAATTTTCAATACCGCGGCTATCTTGCGGGAACGCGCGGGCGTCGACAAGCGGCGCATTGTTACGGTGTGGCGACCCGGAACCGATCGTGCCGCGCGCAAGAGAGTCGGCATTTCGGCGAAGCTGCGCTAATAATTGCGGTGGGCGTTGCCGTACCGCCGTGTTGCGGATGCGCGGGGTTCGTCCGGGAAGTTTGTCGACACCGAAAACGATGGCGGAGCATCATGCGTATTTACATTGCCGGGCAAAAAGTACTTGGGCAGCAGGTCTACGATCTTTGCGTTAAACGCGGTCACGAAATGGCGGGCGTCAGCGCGCCGGCGCATGCCGGTGATGGCGAGAAGCCCGACCGGCTGCGGGCGGCGGCCGAGGCGGACGGCGTGCCGTGGCTGGAATCCGGCAAGTTGAACGCGGACACGCTGCCCGACGGCGTCGACTTGATCGTTGCGGCGCATAGTCATGATTTCATCGGCAAGAAGACGCGGGAAAAAGCGCGCTTGGGGGCAATCGGGTATCATCCCAGCCTGCTGCCGCTGCATCGCGGGCGCGACGCGATCATCTGGACGATCCACATGGGCGAGAAGGTTGCCGGCGGCACCGTCTATTGGATGAACGACGTCATGGATGGCGGCGACATCGCCGCGCAGGAGCACTGCTTCGTGCGGCCCGGCATTACCGCAGCCGAATTGTGGCGGGAGACGCTCCATCCGCTGGGTCTCAAACTTTACGAAAAGGTGCTGTCGGATCTGGAGCAGGGGATCGAGATCCGCGAACCGCAAGATCACGACCTCGCAACCTGGGAGCCGTCGTGGAGTCGTCCGAAATTGAAGCGGCCCGATCCGGAAAGCTGAGCCGTGCGGCCGCCGTTCGTGATTCTAAGGCGGCTGCCTCGATCTTGAACGGTTAGCGTTGCCGGGCCATTTCAATGATACTGGCTCCGCAGTCACCAAGTGCAGAGGAGGAGGGCATGTCCGCGATCTTGGGGCTCCTGCAACGGGACCATTCGAATATCAGCCGTCTCTTGCGGGTGCTTGAGGGGCAACTTGCCGATTTCGAGACCTCCGACCCGGTCGATTACGACACGGTGATCGACATTCTCGACTATTGCCGCTCCTTTCCAGACCGGTATCACCATCCGCTTGAGGACCGCGTTCTGAAGGTGCTGCAGGTGCGGGACCGCGACGCCGCCGAACGGGTAGGCGATCTTGCGGGACAGCATGACGCGCTGGCGGCGGAAACGGAGAGGGTCTTGAGACTGTTCCTCGATGCGAGGAAAGGCGCGGCGATTCCGCGCGACGATCTGCGCCGCGCCGCGCGGGACTTCGTGGCGCATTACCGGCAGCATATCGAGGCCGAGGACGCCTTCTTTTTTCCCGCCGCGAAGAAGGCGTTGCGGGAGGAGGATTGGGAGAACCTGCAGAATGCCTGGGACGGCCCGGCGGATCCGGTCTTCGGGGACCGCGAGCAAGAACACTATCGCCGGCTTCGACGGGAAATCCTCACGGAACACCGGTCGACCGGCACCCGTTGAGCGAAACACCTACAGGCCAAGGCGTTCGTTCAGTTTGAGGGCGTCCACAATCCCGCGCAATTCCTGGATTTGCCGCAGAACCTTGCGGAGCGAGTCGGTCTCCAGCACGGTCTTGTGCAACGACGCGGCCTCGAAGAGGTTTTTGCCGTAGGGGATGAGCAGGTAAAGCCGGTCGTCCCGGAAACAGGCGCGCAGGCGCGCCTTGTCGAAGGCGTCGGCGACGGCCAGCATGCGTTCCATAAAGGCCGGGGTGAGCAGATACCGGGCCTCGATTTGATCCGACGCGTAAACCTCGAACCGGTCTTCGAAGCGCGGGTCTTCCAGTTTCACGGTTTCCAGCGCGTTCGTCTTGTCGCGGATCCAGTTGAAGGCGGTGCCCAGGTCTTCCTTGACGATCGTGTGCCCCTTGAACCGTTTGTTCATGCGCAGCATCACGGCGACGCCGTCGAAGACCGTCTTGCGCCGGGTGCCTTTGTTCGTTCGGGTCACCTTCACCAGCTTCACTTCCTCGAACGCCAGTTCGACCCCCCGATATTCGCCCCAGAACCCATCCTCGAACTTTCGCTCGTTGTGATCGTGCAGAATCCCGGTATCGCCGAAGGAGGAACAGAGATTGCGGCCCTTCGCGTCGAAGCTCAGCTCGAAGAACGCCGCGATGGGCCGCAGGACATCTTGTTTGAAGCCGATCAGGAAAGTCGTTCGGGGGCGGTTGACCCATATTCCGGCCCCGACGGCGGCGAAGAGCGCCGCGCCAAGGGACACATCGAAATAATCCGGCGAAATCAGGCGGGGACCGAACAGGATACCGGCCGTCGCCACGGGGATCGCGGCCAGGACGGCCAGGAACAGGCGGAAATTGAAGGTCTTGCGCGCTTCCAGGCGCGCGTCTTCGACGTTGCCCAGGATCGGCGCGATATGGGCCTCGAAAAAGGCCGCAAAACCCGCCTCATGTGCTTCGCGCTCTTCGAAGGCGATGGCGGCGTCGGCGTCGCCGGCGGGCGCGCGCCGGGCACGATCCGCGTCAGAGATGGTCACGGGCGTCGACCGCGGATCGTTCCTGCGCCGTTGCTTCGAACAGCGGCATTTCGCCGATCCCGATCATCCGGGCGATCATGCTCGTCGGCCATATATGAACCGCGTTGTTCAACGCGTTGACGGCGGAATTGTAGAATCGGCGGGCCGCCGCGATATGCGCTTCCACCTCGGCATAGGTGCGTTGGGCGTTGACCATGGCCTCGTCCGACTTGAGGTCGGGATAGGCCTCGACGGCGATCATCAGTTTGCCGAGCTGATCCTGCAGGGCGGATTCCAGCCCGAATCGCTCCCCGGCCTTGTCGGCGCCGGCGGCTTGCGCCGCCGTCCTCAGGCGGGTGATCTCGCTGAGCAGCTCCGTCTCATGCGCCATGAACCGCTTGGCGATCTGCAGGATATTGGGAATGAGGTCGTGGCGCTTCTTGAGTTGGACGTCAATACCGGCAAAGGCTTCATTGGCTTTATTGCGTTTCTTGATAATACCTGCATAAAGAAACCAAATTAAAACCCCAATAGCCCCGATAAATATTAGAATTTCAAGCATTATAAATGTCTCCGATATTATATAATTGCAGATTTATTATTTATATTCCTTAGCATCCTTTAATGCTTGTGGCTCTCAACCTTAGCCAACGGTCATGCGTCCGTCGACCAGTTCGTAGGTTTCCTGCCGTAGCCAGTAGTAGGCGGCTTCATAGGACTCGAAGGGATGAACCTGGTTCCAGCCCTTTTGCGGGTCAAGGACCTCGCACCCGCCATTCGGTTGCGATCGAAGCACCAGCAGATGACCGCCGGCCCGATCCGGATAGAGCCATACCTCCATCCATTGGGCATATGTCCGTCTATCCACGATGCTCACCGCTTCCGGGGCATGGTGGCGAAGGCCAGACTGTGGCCACGCCGCATTGTGTTCGACATTTGTTCCGCTCCACCCAATCGGATCGCCCGGCTGTCAGGGCCGGGCGCAAAGCCCCGGGAGGGGGTGCCTCGCACTCCCGCCGTAACGGTAGTCCCGGCCTGTGCCGGACGTCAGCACGACGACGGCTTTGGTCCCTCTAAACGATTGCAGATTTCGGTGATCAAGTGGCTGAAACCATGCGTCTCGAGCACGGTCTTGTACTCGGCGCGGGTCGCCGCGAGTTTCGAGATGCCTTGGACGGACACGTCGAAGATGCGGATTTGATCGTCGTCGCGAAACAGTCGCCAGTTCATGTTCACCGGCGACTTCGACGGCACCCGAACCCGGGTGATCACCGAGACGCCGGCCGGCTCATGCTCCACCGAGCGGATGATCTTGATCTCCGCCTTGGAATACTTGACCAACTGCTTCTTGAAGCTTTCCAGGATGAAATACCGGAAGATGTCCATGAATTTCTGTTGTCCGGCTTGATCGATCTCTTTCCAGTGCTTGCGCAAGACATAGCGTCCGATGCGCTGCATATCGAGCTGGTTCCGGATATTGTCCTTCAGGAACGCATCGACATGGTCGGCGGTCAGATGCCCGTTGTTGAGCAACGGTTCGAGTTTATCGGCAATCGATCGGACATAGGCTTCCGGGTCCGCGGCCCGGGCAGGCGCGTTGAAGAACAAACTCGCAACCAGAACAACGATCGCTGCCATGCCGGCACTCTTCGCGGTGCCTCCAACCGAGTGTATTGATGCCATGACGCCCCTCAAAGAAATCCGCATTCCCCGGCGCAGATGCACCGTTGATTAACTGTGCCGGGAAAATCTTAAGGAACGGTAAAGGTTTTGATTTAAATGCTTGTGATTTATGGTAAATGGCGGGCCGTGCGGTGTGGGAAAATCAGGGAAAATGAGCGCCTTGTTTCGTAAAGCAGCGTCGGGCGAAATGCCTTATAGCCCGACGTCAATATTTTTATAAATGATGTATTTCAAAGTTTTGTGTGATAGATCAATAAATTAAATTAGAAAAACAGTATAATATATTGATTTTAAGTAATATATTATTTCCCGTTTCAGGGCGTTGCGAAATCCGCTTCGATTACGAAGACCCCATCGGGGCGGTAGGTTCCGATCTTACCGGCGGTCTTTGCGTCCCGCAGGACCACGGGTTTCGGCGATTGTCCTGAGACATAGCTTTGGTAGATCATCGAGGCGCGTGCGTATTCGGCGAGACGCTGCGGGCCCAGTTCGAGCAAGGGATCGGACACGTAATGCGTGACGATCCGATCGTCCACCTCGATCCGGTGTACCACGCCGAGCTTCACCAGCCGGTCGAGACCGGCCTTGTAGCTTGTCCGCAAGGCGGCGATCTCCGCCGCGTTGGCGGCCGCGGCGCGGCCGATGGCGAGCTGGTTCTGGACCAGGAACGGCGTTGCGATAATCGCGAGGACCGCCACGAATATCGCCGCGCGGGCGTAGGGGGCGGCCACGCTCGTTTGGCCTGACGCGGGCCGTCCGATGGCGGTAAAGCCGATGACGAGCAGGACGGTAATCAGGACCGAAATGGCGGCGGCCACTCCGGAATAGGCGGTATACAGCAGGGCGGGGCTGAGGCTCCCGACTCCGATGGCCTCCGGCCGCAGATGCAGTAACGCCATCTGTAAGAGGGCGACATAAAGAAGTCCGTTCAGGAAAAGCGCCGCCATCGCATAGGCGGCAGCCGGATGGCGATATCGACGTCGCGCGACGCCGGCGGCCATAACCGCGGCAACGATGGCCGCTAACAGTCCGAACGCGAAATGCGGAAGCATGGGAATATCCCTCAGAAGAAAAAAATTAGAGAATCAACGAAAAATTGTGATGGACGACGACGGCGTACAGAAACACCAACATCAGCGCCAAGGCCGCGGTGAACCGCGTGTAGAGCATGTGATAGATGAGCATGCCGGCCACGACGTGGATCAGAATCTTCGGCATATGCCACCACGTATCGAGGTGTTTCATCGTCCAGGCGACGATAGGGTTCAGCTCCCTGCCGCCGGCCGCCAGCACGAGGTTGGTCGACACCACGTCCAAAATGCCGAGAACGACGATCAGCACACCGAAGACGGCGCCGAGTAATCGAAACGAAGTTGATCTGGCCGATGCCTGTTCCATCGTCGGTCTCCGAGATGCACCCGTTCAGTCGTCTTGGCGGCGGAAAACCCGGTTTGCCGGGCGATGTTCAACGCCCGCTCACGTGATGAGAGGCGCTTTGCCGTTGTCTTTCAGGGGATTATGGGTGCGGTCGGGAAACCCGTAAAATGCGATAAGTATTTAGTAAAAAAGGCGTAGATCGCCCCGTACTTCTGACCCGACGCCATACTCCTTGCGGGCGAGGGATCGGTCTCGGCCGATTTCGTCATACGGATTTTTCGGGAAACCAGTCCTATCCGGGGTGATTTTGCCGGGACATCTGCATGTGCAGTCCGGCTCGGCGTCTCGCTTCGTTCGTAGCGAGGCGACTTCGTATGTGGTTGGTGAGCCGCGCGTCGAGGGGGCGGGCGTCCGGCGGCGGTTTTCCCGGTTTTGCAGGGCTCCGCGTCTTGTTTGGTTGAATTTTTATCCGTATACAACCGTTCTTACGGCGGTGGCGCTGAAGCGCGTCTCGAAACCGCGGCGGGCTCTCGAAGGCGAGTCGTGCAATTCGCGCGATTTGGCGTCCGGTCGAGGCACTTTAAGGCGCTTGGCCGAGAGATTTGCGATAGAGCGAACAAGGACCATACTTTCGCCACAAATGCTAACGTATGGTAAGGGTTAATAAATCAAAATGGAGTGGGTAGGAGCACCAAGGCACACTAAGTGTTGACCAATCATGTTGACGCTGCTCTCATGTCGTCCTTGCGATACGTTATTCGGGTGTGGTCAACGGTTTACGTTGCAGGGACCCGCGCCCAAAGTGATTCCGTCGCTCTAAGAATTGTAATCAAGTCGTGTGATGCTCTGGTCATCCAATAAATCGAGATTCGAAGCCCCTCACACAGGGGCGTATCCGGCAAACAGGGAGACGGGAATGCGCGTGGTGGCAGTTGCCTCGCAGAAGGGTGGTTCTGGCAAGACCACTCTGGCGGGGCATATCGCAGTACAAGCAGAACGGGCGGGGGCCGGGTCTGTCGCGTTGATTGATACCGATCCTCAAGGAAGCTTGGCTGATTGGTGGAACGAGCGGGAGCAGCCGACGCCCGTGTTCGTCCACACGTCCACGCAACGCCTTGAGCAGGATATAGAACAGCTTCGCGATCTGGGGATCGACCTGCTGATCGTGGATACGCCTCCGGCGATCACCTCGACGATTTCCGACGTCATACGCGTGGCGGACATGGTCTTGATCCCGACGCGGCCCAGTCCGCATGATCTGCGGTCCGTCGGCCGCACGGTCGAACTCGTCGAGGCCTTGAACAAACCGTTGGTCTTCGTGGTTAACGGCGCGACGCCGCGGGCGCGGATCACGTCCGAGGCGGCGATTGCGCTGTCGCAGCACGGTACCCTGGCGCCGTCGATCATCCACCAACGGGTCGACTTCGCCGCCAGCATGATCGACGGGCGGACGGTGATGGAGTTGTCCGAGACCTCGCGCTCGACCGAAGAAATCGCGAAGCTTTGGGAGTATATTAAAGGCCGGTTGGAGCGTAATATGCGAGCAACGCCCGTTGGTGCCGACGGCACCATTACGGCCGCCAATGACTCGACCGAAATCGGTCACGTTCAAAGGCAGGATTCCAATTGACTACGAAGAAGAGTAAACCGGCGTCGTTAACGAGTTCGCTGCTTGCCCGTAAAGGCGAGGCGGAACCAGCGGAAACGCCGTACTCGATCGCCGAAGCTAGCGGGACAAGCGCTGAGTCTCGGGACACCGGCGACGTCGGTTCGACGATACCGGATGAAACGACCGATGTCGCGGAGGCGTCGGGTAGCGGCAATGGCAATGGCCATTCGATGGAAGGTTTCGGCCGGTTGCCGCTGGGCGACCGGGATCGGGATGATGACGCCGACCCGCGTGCCGCCGGCACAGAGTCGGTTTCGGGCGGCTTCTCGTTACCGGACGGCATGCAGGCCGGCGACCCGCCGATCACCGAGCCGAAGATAGATCCGACGCCGGACGCCACTTTGGATTTATCGGCGGTTGTCGCGGAAACGAGTACCTCGCGTTCCGAACCGTTCGATTCCGGAATCGATTCGCCCGTCGCCGCGACCCCGCGCGTGGAGGAGGCCGAAGACGACAGAGGGTCCGATAGCGCCGCGTCGGATACGCCTGACCCGGTCTTGCCGGCGGCTATGCCGAGCGCGTTATCGAGCGGGCCGTCGCCGGATGCACCCGCCGGCGCGACCGCCGACGCCGCCGTCAATGCCGAACGGGAGGCTGCGCGCGACGCCCGGCTGCTTCGGTTCGTTTACATCATGGCGGCGCTGACCGGCATTGTCGCCATCGTGTTGTATGCGGGCGGCTGGTTCGTCGATAAGGACACCCCACAGGTTGCGGAACAGGCGCCGGCGACGGAAACGGTCGCGAGCGCTGGAAGCCCGGATCAGGCGCCGCCGAGCGGTGCGGCCGAGGAACGCGCCCAACCGGGGGCGCCTAGCGATGCCGCATCGGGCGAAACGCCCGCGACTCCCTCTCAGCCGCCGGCGGAGCCGTCGGGCTCGGCCGCGATCCCTGCGGCGCCGCCGATCGCCGCGCCAGGTTTCGGCGACGCCGGCAGCAAGCCGGGCGATACGGGGATTACCACGGGCGGCAAGGGGACCGCCGCGGCGACAAGCGAGCCGGAGCCCGCGCCCGCCGCTGCCGACGAAAAGGCGGTGTCGGGCATTGCCGTCGAGACCCCGAAACCGCCGGTGGCGCCGACCGTCACGGCGGTCGATTCGCCGACGGTGGCGGCAACGGCGCCTGATCCCGCGCCGACTCCGTCTTCGGGGGCGGAAGCGCCCAAATCCGCCGCGCCGCCATCGGGCGGCGATGCCGCGAAGGCCGGCGGTACGGACAGTGCGGCGGCGTCGCCTGACAAGGCGCAAGCCGCGGCGGACGCCAAGGTTGCCGCGGCGTCGCCGGAGAAAGCACCGGAGTCCGCGGCGACATCCGTAGTGGCCACAACGCCTCCGGAATCACCCAAGGTCCCGGACGTTCAGCCGCCGCCGATCTTGACCGCGCCGAAAATGCCGTCGGCCGAGAAGCCAGCCGCCGCCGACAAACCGGTCAAAAAAGTACCCAACCTGCGGGTCTTGGCGCCGGCGCTGGTGCGGCCCGAGCCGCCGCAGACCGGCCCGACCGTGACGCCTCCGGCCGCCGCCGCGAAACCGTCGGCGACGGCTCAGATTCCGAAGGAATCGCAAACCGCGGCGCTGACGCCGCCGAAGAAGCCGGCGGTCGCGCCGAGCAAGAGCGGGGGGAATTTCCTGGTTCAGTTGGCCTCGGTGCGGTCTGAGGCGCGGGCAAAAGCCGAATGGGCCCGTCTACAGAAGGCTTTTCCGCAGGAATTTGCCGGACGCGCCTTGATCGTCGAGGAGCGCGCGATCGCCGGGCGCGGCACGTTCTATCGCGTCCAGACCGGTCGGTTCGAGACGTTGAAGGACGCGCGGGCGATGTGCGCCGGCCTGAAAAGCAAGAAGCAGGCGTGCCTTCCGGTTACCCGGCGGTAAGTGAGTCGGGGCGTCGGCTCAGTTCTTCACCACGAAACACGTCTGATTTGCCGCCTTCAGCGCCAAACAGGTGTTATGCGCGTCGGCGCGGCTTTCGAACGGGCCCGCGCGGAGACGTCTAAAGACGCCTTTTGAGCCAAGGTCGACGGCGCTGACGGTCGGCTTCAGGCCGCTCAGTTGCACATGTCGGCGTGTCAGCCGGGACCAGGTGCTCATGATCGCCTTGTCATTCGCCTCGCGCAGCGCGGCAAGCTGAATACGAACACCGCCGCTGGTCGCCAACGGCCGTTGCGCTTGACGGTGGGTGGCTGACCGAACCGCGTTGGGATGTTTGACTGTCTTGCTGCGGTAGATCGGGGCGAAACCCCCGACCAGCGAAATCGCTGCGTCTTTGGAGGAAGCGATTTCGGCGTCGCTGAACTTCGCTTCGGCCAGTTGTTCGGTCGACATCTGTTTGGCTAGAAAATCGCGGTTGGTTTCCGCCAGGACGCGAACGACCAAATGCTCGTTCGCCGAGTGCCGGGCCGCCCGGTCGAACCAGGAATGGGCTTGCACCATATCCTTCGGCACGCCCAGCCCGCGGGCATGCAGCAAGCCGAGCCCGATGCTCGATTTGGCGTCACCGCCGGTGGCTGGCGGGAGAAATTCCCGATACGCCGCAGCGAAGTCACCGCGAATGAAAGCGTCGCGTCCGGCGTCGAATTCCGCGAAGCCGGGTCCGCCGATGAAGGGCACCAGCGCCGTTGCGAGGAGGATACGTTTCATGACCCCACCCTATTTCCCAAATATTCCCACAGACTTTGATATCAGAAACACCTGTCTGATATTACGGAATAATGCATTTGCCTAAATAATGTCTTAATTTCAATTGACGTTTATTTATTTTTTCCTAGAAAAATGAATATATACCTATTTTCTTTGAATTGAATGCCTGATCGTCGATGGGCGGCGAATGCCGGCCGCCGCGCCGATAGGCGCGCGAACCGTTGATTTGCGGGGTACGGCGTTGCTAACGGGTGGCGTTTTGCAAAGCGCGCCAGATTCGCTCCGGCGACGCCGGCATCTCGAAGGAGTCCACGCCGACCTGCCGAAGCGCGTTCATGACCGCATTCGAGACCGCGGGCAGGGCGCCGATCGTGCCGGACTCACCGGCTCCTTTCACGCCGAGCGCGTTCGTCCGGCACGGCACCGGATGATATGCCAGGTCGAAAGACGGCATGTCATCGGCGCGCGGCAGGGCGTAATCCATGAAACTGCCGGTCAGCAATTGTCCGTCGTCGTCGTAGACGCACAACTCTGACAAGACCTGGCCCGCGCCCTGCGCGATGGCGCCATGAACTTGCCCGTCGACGATGGTCGGGTTGATGACCCTGCCGACATCGTCGACCGCGGCGTAGCGGCATAGGGTGGCCTGCCCGGTTTCGGGGTCGATCTCCACTTCGCAGATATGGCAGCCGTTGGGATAGGTCGGCGCGGCGGCTTCGTAATCGACCGCCGCCGTCAACGCCGTGGGCAGGGTGCTCGGCCATCCGGGCGCTGCGGCCATGGCCGCGACTTGGCCCAGGGCGACCGCGCGGTCGGTGCCGGCGATGCGGAATTGGCCGTCCTCGAACTCGATATCCGCCTTGGAGGCTTCGAGAATATGCGCGGCCATGGCCTTGCCGGTTTCGACCAGCACGTCGCAGGCCGTGACGAAAGCGCCGCCGCACACCGTCAGGGCCCGTGATCCGGTCGTCGCGCCCCCAGGCGGCGTGATGTCGCTGTCGCCCTCATGGATCAGGACCTGTCCCGGTGGGATGCCGAGTTGTTCCGCGACCACTTGCGCGAAGCTCGTGAAATGCCCTTGTCCCTGGCTCTGCGCCGCCGTGTACACGGTAACCCGGCCTTCGGCGTCGACGTCGACACGGGCCGACTCGGCCCGGTTCGCGCCCGCGTGTTCCAGGACGCAGGCGATCCCGATCCCGCGAAGGCGACCTTCGGCCTGTGATTGTCGTTGCCGGTTCTCGAAGCCGGTCCAGTCGGCGATGGGAAGCGCCGCGTCCAGCACGGCGGCGAACTCGCCGCTGTCGTAGACCTGATCGACGGCCGTTTGATAGGGCATCGCGTCCGGCGGGATCATGTTCTTGCGCCGCAACTCGACCGGGTCGCAGTCGAGGTCGGCGGCGGCCCGATCGACCAGCCGTTCCAGCACGTAGCTGGCCTCGGGCCGTCCGGCGCCGCGATACGGGCCGATCGGCGCGGTGTTCGTGAAGATGCATTGGACATTCAAGTGAACCACCGGCAGGGCGTACATGCCCGACAGACACCATGCCATGTTGCGGGTCGCGATCCCCGGGCCGTTGGCGAGATAGGCGCCCATGTTGGCCAGCACCGACGCGCGAAGACCCAGGAATCGGCCTTCGGGATCCAACGCCAGTTCGCCGTGGATGATGCCGTCGCGGCCCTGGGTGTCGCTGAGAAAGCTCTCGCCGCGCGTCGCGGTCCAGCGCACGGGCCGGCCCAACGCCTTGGCCGCGACCAGGATTGCGGCATACTCTGGATAGGGCGGGGTCTTCATGCCGAAACCGCCGCCGACGTCGCCGGACAGCACGCGCAAATGTTCCGAGTCGATGCGAAGGATGGCGTTGGCCAATGTGTCGCGCATGCCCATCACGCCCTGCGATCCGGAGCGAAGCGTGTACTTGTCTGTCGCGCGGTCGTAGCTCGCGATCGCGGCGCGCGGCTCCATCGCGCAGACCGCCAGGCGATTGTTGTCGATGGTCACGCGGGCGACATGGTCGGCGCGGTCGAATGCCGCGGCCGTTTTATCCGCATCGCCGAAGCTCCAATCGATGGCGATATTGCGGTCGGCGTCGGGGTAGAGTTGGACGGCACCCGGCGCGACCGCCGCCTCGACATGTTGGACCGCCGGGAGTGTGTCCAGCGTGACGTCGATCTTTTCCGCGGCGTCGAGCGCTTGCGCGTATGTTTCCGCGACGACGCAGGCGATCGGCTCGCCGACATGACGCACTCGGTCGACCGCGAGCACATGGCGCGGCGGCACGATCAGGGCGTTACCCGGCCGGTCTATCGGCGGTTTGCTGCAGGGGAACGTTCCGAGATTCCTCAAATCCGCGCTGGTGTAGACGCCCAGAACGCCATCGGCCGTTTCGGCCTCCGCCGTATCGATGGCTCGGATGTCGGCATGGGCCACCGGCGCGCGCAGGAAGGCGGCATAAGCTTGGCCTGGAAGCTGGAAATCGTCGGTGAAGCGGCCGCCGCCGGTGATCAGCCGCCGGTCTTCGGTGCGCCCGGGCGATTGCGCTTCGCCGAAGCGGTCCGACCTATCCTTCATGACGGCAATCCTTGAGCCTCTCCGGCACGGCGCGGCGGCGGTCCATGCCCTATATGGCGTACCCGCCGCCTGGGCCCACGGCGACGCCGCCCCGCGCCCCGGTATTGAAGCGGTCGGCGAAAGCGGGTGCCAGCGGGCGGCCGTTGTGGAAGTTGACCCAAAGCCGCAGCATGTTCCGCTTCCGCTCCGGCTCCGGATAGTCGACAAAGTCACTGCGCGAGTGCAGCACGGCGTAGTTGTTGATCAACTGTATGTCGCCCCGCTCGAGGGCCATATCGAAGCGGATGTCCGAACGGTCCGCGGTTTCGACGATGAAGTCGAGGGCTTCGCGTTCCAACGCGGTCAACGGCTGACCGATCTTGTCCGCCGCGGTCTCCATCGCTTTGTAGTTGAAGCAGCAACTGAGCTGTCCCTCGCAGAAGCTGAACACCGGAATACGGTTGTTCGTCACCTCGTCCAGCCGGCCCGTGACGCCTTCGCCGCGCAGATCGTGATGGAAGCCGCGGAACAACAGCTCCAGATGTTCGGGATGGCGGGCCAGAACTTCATTATAGATCGTCATCGAACTGGCGAGCGTGCTCAGACCGCCTTCCTTCGCGGGGTGCAGGCACAAGAGGGCGGTCATATCGGACGTGTCGACATGCGGCAACAGCCGGGCGCGGGTCGTGTAGCCACGGGAATTGATCTCGGTGTAATCGTGGCCCCGATCGCAGACCTCCACGAGCCGCTGGCCTTTGGCGTTCTGGGAAATCGCCGTCCCGAAATGCCGCCCGAGGCCCCAATAGACGGTCTCCGCCGTTTCGCGGTCGTAACGATGGAGGGGGAGGCCGCGTAGGACGAAGAACCCGCGGCCGGATTCCACGTCGGCCAACAGTCCGGCAATCCGGTCGCCCAGGGCGTCCAGCGGAAAATCGCCGCGGGTGAACCCGAGATGTCCGTTGCCGCTCCGCTGCGCGTGCCGCGCGGCCTGCTCAAGTTCAGCGATGTCGGCGTCGGTAAACGTATAGAGCCATTCGTCGCCGATATCCGCGCGACGCCACGCCGTGACGCCGGTAACGGGAGATCCGAGGAACTGTTGCATAAGCGCGAGTCTAGCTTCGCCATCGGCATGGGTCAAAGCCGCAGCATTCGCGCATAGGATCAAGTTGGAAAAAAAGTCGGAAAATTTTCGGCGTGTAATTGTGGGGAATAATTCTCTAATTAGTTGCAATGTGAAGGGAATTTGCATCGACGGAATTTGAGATGGGTCGGCATCGGCAAGTTTAAGTAAATGCTAAGTTTTAATTAAACATGATTTAACACTATGCGCTCAATATGGCGATATCGGCATAATGTTGACAAATTTAGATTAGGTATCGATAAGATAATATATTAGATAGTTTTTATCCTAGTCTTTCGATCTTTATTGAAGTCTTCGATCTTAATAAAATTTGAGATAATTATTTTCGAAGTCTAGTCATTGTAAGACGCAAACAAACGGGGAGAGACGGCAATTTAGCGGTGGGGTCTGTGCGACCTCGCGGAAAGGAGGGCGTGATGATGCGCTCGATGACTTTGGCGGCAGCGGCCGTATTCGCGGCGATGAGCACGACGCCGGCGCAGGCTCAAATGGTTTGCGGCGAGCGGGTGGAAATCGTGAAAGCGCTGGAAAAAGGCCATCAGGAACAGAAGACGGCGGCCGGTCTGTCGGGGAACGGCGGCCTCGTCGAATTGTTCACCGCGATGACGGGAAGTTGGACCTTGTTGTTGACGGTGCCTGGCGGCCCGACCTGTCTCCTCGGTTCCGGCGAGGAGTGGGAAGGCTGGAAGGCCGACGGTCAACCGAAAGGCCAGCAGAGTTCGGTACAACCGAAACTTCCGGCGGACGCGACCTAGTACGGATTCCGCCGCTGTCGCGCCATCGCGCAGCGGCTACCGGCTCCTACGCCAGGACGCCGAATATCGGCCTGAAGGGGACGCGGCGGGCATAGTGTTGCGGTGGGAGCGACGCTATCTCCGCCGCGATTGTTTTGGCTAGGCCGTCACGATGCGTTGATCGATCGCGCCGAAGACCGATGCGCCGCCCGCATCCCGCATCTCGATACGAACACGGTCGTCGTGTTTGAGGAAGGGCGTGCGCGGCTCGCCATGTTCCAGCGTTTCGATCATGCGGAGTTCCGCGAGGCAGGAGGAGCCGGCGGCGCGGTCCTTGTTCGACACCGTGCCGGACCCGATGATCGTCCCCGCCCCCAGCCGCCGGGTGCGGGCGGCGTGGGCGATCAACGCGTCGAAGCCGAAGGTCATGTCGGTGCCGCCATCGGGATGCCCGACTTCGGCGTCGTTCACGAAACTCCGCAGCGGCAGGTGCAGCCGGGCGTTGTCCCAGGCGTCGCCGAGCGCGGCGGGGGTGACGGCCACGGGCGAGAACGCGCTGGCCGGTTTGCTCTGAAAGAATCCGAAGCCCTTGCCGATTTCGCCCGGCACGAGGGCGCGCAGGCTCACGTCGTTGCACAGCATGATCAGCTTGATATGGACGCTTGCCCGGTCCGGCGACACGCCCATCGGCACGTCGTCCACGATGACGGCGATCTCCGCCTCGAAGTCGATCCCCCAGGCCTCGTCCGCCAAGGCGATGTCGTCGCAAGGGCCGAGGAATCCGTCGGACAGGCCCTGATACATCAGCGGGTCGGTATACAGGCTCTCCGGCATGTCCGCGCCGCGCGCTTTCCGCACCAGTTCCATGTGGTTGAGGAAGGCGGAGCCGTCGGCGAATTGATAGGCGCGGGGCAGGGGGGAGTCGCAGATCGCGCCGCTGAACGGGTCCGCGTTGCCGATCCCGCCGCCGTTCAGCCGTTCCGCGAGGGTTTGCAAGGCGGGTTCGGCCGTTGCCCAGTCATCGAGCGCCGCCTGCAAGGTCGCGGCGATGCCGGTCGCCGGGGTGCAGCGTTCGAGCGCGTCATCGACCACGACCAAGCGGCCGTCGCGTGTCCCGTCCTTCAGGGTGGCGAGCTTCATCGCCTAGTCCGCCGCCGCCGCTTTCTCGGAGCGCGGCCGCCACGACATGACGTAGTCCGAATTCTCCACTCCTGCCGGCAGGTCGCCGACCGTCAACGCGTCGCGCGTATCCACCATCACCGCATACTCGTCGGTCTCGGCCTTGCGGGCCGTCAGCATGCCTTGCAACGCGCCGGGATGCGGGCCGTGGGTGAAGCCGGCCGGATGGAAGGTCACCATGCCGGGGTCGATATCGTCGCGGCTGAAGAAGTCGCCGCGGTGATAGAAGATCACTTCGTCATAGTCGTCGTTGTTGTGGAAGAAGGGAATCTTCAGCGCGTCCGGGTCGGACTCGATCGGCCGCGGCACGAAGGTGCAGACCACGAACCGGTCGGCGACGAAGGTGGTGTGCGCGGAGGGCGGCAGGTGGTAGCGCGGGCTGACCAGCGCGCGGATGTCCCGCACGTTGATGCGGACCGGCGCCAGGTTGCCGTGCCAGCCGACCGCGTCCAACGGGTTGTAGGGATATGTCACGGTCGAAATCGCGTCTGCGCGCTTGATCTCGATCCGCCAGACCTCTTCCTGCCCGTCGGGCGTTTGCTGGGCACGGAAGGTCTCGTCGAGGACCGGGGTGTCGAGCATCGCTGGGTCGAATATCGCATGCGGCCCGACCAGTCCCTTGTCCGGCAGGCCGTACGCGCCGTTGGTGGCCTCGATCAGCAGGACGGCGGCGTCGTCCTCGAACTCGGTACGCCACAGCGTACCGCGCGGCAGAACGATGTAGTCGCCGGCTTCGATCCTCAGATGCCCGTAGTCGCAGAACAATGCGCCGGACCCATGGTGGATGAACAACAGGTCGTCGCCGTCCGCGTTGCGCGCCAGGGCGTTCATCGCGCCGCTGGTGCGCCAATAGCGATAACGCATATGCGGGTTATGGAGCACCGTCGCGGCATTCCACGGGCTGTTGGCCATCGTATCGAGCCGGGTTAGGTCGAACGCGCGGGGACGCAGCGGTCCTTCCCACTCGGTCCATCCGGTCGGCGGCCGGCGGTGATACATATGGCTCGCGGGGCCGAAGAACCCCTCGCGTCCCATCTCCCGTTCGTAGGTTCCCTCGGGCAGGTCCACATGGGCCTGGCGCGAGGTGACGCCTTCGCTTCGCGGCAGGTTGATCCAATTGCGCATGGGAATCTCCTGTCTCCTAGGTCCCGGCCGGTATCAGCGTATCGGTTTCCAGAACGGTCTTCGGCGTGAGATCGTCCCGACGCCGGAGGTCGTTGTAGTAGGGCGTGAAGTCCGGGCGGGTCGCGTCGAATAGTTGGTCGAAGGACTCGATCACGAAATAGACCTCCTGCAGGTCGTCGATCCGGTAATCGGTCTGCATGATGCGCAGCAGGTCGAAGCCGATCCGGTTCGGTTTCGGGTCTTCCAGGCAGTAGACCGATTCCGTATGCGACGACACGATGCCGGAGCCGTAAATGCGCAGCCCGTCTGCCGTTTTGATCAGGCCGAACTCCACCGTGTACCAGTACAGCCGGGCGAGGTAATGCAGCGCGTCGAGCCGCAACGCCTTCAATCCGCCCCGGCCATAGGCCTGCATGTAGTCGGCGAAAACCGGATTGGTGAGCATCGGCACATGGCCGAACAGGTCGTGGAAGACATCCGGCTCTTGCAGGTAGTCCATCTGCTGCGGCGTGCGAATCCAGTTCGTCACCGGGAAACGGCGGTTGGCGAGGTGCCAGAAGAACACGTCGTCCGGCACCAGCCCCGCGACCGCGACGACGCGCCAGCCGGTCGCGTCCTCGAGGCTGTCGGACAGGCGCTCGAAATCGGGGATACCGTCCGCCGCGACGCCCAGCCGGTGCAACCCGTCGAGAAACGCGTCGCAGGCCCGGCCCGGCAGGATGGCAGACTGCCGCTCATACAGGTGCCGCCACAGCGCGTGTTCCTGGTTGCTGTAGGCGTGCCACCCCTGCTCGACGACGAAATCGTCGGCCGGGGTCGTCGCAGCGGTGAGAGCGGACCCGTTCATCGGATTAGTGCCGCATCACAACGTCATGCTTCGACAGGCTCAGCATGAGGTTGTGATGCGGCCTCATCCTGAGCTTGTCGAAGGATGAATTCGTTTGATTCCGCCATGTGTCTTCCATCGCTGCCGTCATTCCCGTGCACACGGGAATCCATGTGACGTTGCGATGGCCTGGATTCCCGCTTTCGCGGGAATGACACCATTTTCTAGGATCATCCTGCCCGCGGCGTTTGTTGGCGGCCGCGTTCATGCGGATAACTCGCCGCGGCGAATCTGGTCTTGTTCCATTGCCTCGAACAAGGCCTGGAAATTGCCCTCGCCGAAGCCTTCGTCGCCTTTCCGCTGGATGATCTCGAAGAAGATGGGCCCGATCACGGTGCGGGTGAAGATCTGCAGCAGGCGGCCGCCGTCCGGCGTCGGCGCGCCATCGATCAGGATCGCGTTCCGCTGCAACCGGTCCAGGTCCTCGCCGTGGTCCGGCAGGCGATGGTCGACGGCGGCGTAGTAGTCGTCCGGCGGCGGGTCCATGAAGGCGATGCCGCGCTCGCGCAGCATTTCGACGGTCGCGTGGATGTCGTCGGTGCCGAGCGCGATGTGTTGGATGCCTTCGCCGTTATAGGCTTCGAGGTATTCCGCGATCTGCGACTTATCGTCGGCGGATTCGTTGATCGGGATGCGGATCTTGCCGCACGGGCTGGTCATCGCGCGGCTGTGGAGGCCGGTCAGCTTGCCCTCGATATCGAAGTAGCGGATCTGCCGGAAGTTGAAGAGGCGTTCGTAGAAATCCGCCCATCGGTCCATGCGGCCCTGAAAGACGTTGTGGGTGAGGTGGTCGATATAGGTCAGCCCGACGCCGTGCGGCGTCCGCAGCGCGGCGCCGCCGGTCGGCACGAAGTCCACGTCGTAGATCGATTGTTCGCGGTAGCGGTCGACCAGATAGATCACGCTGTCGCCGATCCCCTTGATCGCCGGGATGTTCAATTCCATCGGGCCGACACGGCCGTGATGGGGCGTTGCGCCGGCGGCGATCAGATGCTCATAGGCGTTGGCCGCGTTGCGCACGCGGAACCCCATGGCGCAGGCCGACGGTCCGTGCACGCGGGCGAAGGATTGCGCGAAGCTTTCGGGTTCGGCGTTGACGATGAAATTGATGTCGTTCTGGCGGTAAAGCGTGACGTCCTTGGACCGATGCCGCGCCACCGCGTCGAACCCCATGGATTCGAACAGCGCGCCCAGCGCGGCGGTATCCTCCGCCGTGTATTCGACGAATTCGAAGCCGTCGGTCCCCGTGGGATTGGTCCAGTTTTCGGGCGCGGCGGCGTCGTGCGTCACCGTAACGGGTCTCTGCGTCGTGGCCATCATATCCTCCGCGGTCGGTCGCGTTGGTCTGGCCCCCTGTGCCCCTTATTCTGCAGATATGGCGCAAGCGATGCCGAAAACAAGCAAGACTTGCATCAACATTTATTGACGCTGTTTTTACAGGATTATGGTTACTGATTGTTTAACGCGGGTTTTTGCGCGGGTTCGTTCGCTGAAGGCGTGATCGTCGGTGCGCGCCATGTGAACGGCGGGCAAAGACGGTCTACACTGCCGCAACGGCCATCAACGCGAGGGAGGAGTCCATCGATGTCCAATTACATTCTGATCGTGCAGATCGACGTGCCGGAGGAGCACGATGCGGAATTCAACACGCTGTACGATTCCGAGCATGTCCCGAGCCTGCTCACCGTGCCCGGCGTGATCAGCGGGCAACGCTACGAATTGGAGCGGGCGGGCACCGACATGCTGCGTTATCTCGCGATTTACGAGATTGAGACGCCGGAACTCCCCGAATCCGACGAGTGGCAGGCGAAGGCGACGACGCCCGGCTGGATGGGCGTGCGCAAACACATCTCCACGCTGCGGCGCGGCGTGTTCCGCAAGATGTAGCCGCCCCGCGGTCCTGAAACCACGGCATTCCGATGACGGATCCCACCATATCCGAACGCTACGCGGATTTCGCGGCGGCGCTTCGCTTCGACGACATTCCGGCGTCGCTGGTCGAGAAGGCGAAGCTGCATATCCTCGACACGATCGGCGTGGCGCTGGCCGCGTCGCAGACCGATTTCGCGGTCCGGAGTCTGGCGGCGTTTCGGCGGCTCGACGGTGGCGACGGATCGGTCGCGTTCGGGCAATCGGAAACGCTCGGGCTGCGGGATGCGGCCGTCTTCAACGCCGGTCTCGCCAACACGCTGGATTATGACGACACCTTTACCCCGACCCTTAATCACATCTCCGGCGGGGCGGTGCCGATGCTCCTGGCGTTGGGCGCGCGCGAGGGAGCGGCGGGACGCGACCTGCTGACCGCCTATGTGATCGCGATGGAGATCGGCGCGCGGACTGGGCTGGGCGTCGGCGGTAAGGCGTTCATGCAGCGCGGTTATGCGCCGTCGGGGTTGTTGAACGGATTCGGCGCGGCATTGGCCGCATGCAAGCTGTTGGGCGCGAACCGGGACGCGATGGTCGGCGCGCAGGGGATCGCGCTGACCATGATGTCGGGATCGTTGGAAGGCATTAAGGAAGGCGCTTGGGGGAAACGGTACAACGCGGGTCTCAGCGCCGCCGCCGGGCTGACATCGGCCGCGATGGCGGCCGAAGGCGTGAAGGGGACCCGGCGGCCTTTCGAGGGCGGCCACGGCCTGTTCGCCATGCTGTTCGGGTCGGAGGCCGACGTCGATTGGGCCGCGATGACGAAGGGACTGGGCCGCGACTGGGAATTCGGGGTCGTCGCGATCAAGCCGTTCCCCTTGGTGCATCACGCGCACAGCATCGTCGACTGCGCCATCCGCCTGAACACGGAGGACGGCGTGCGGCCGGCGGATGTGGACGAGATCACCGTTCTCGTCAACGATCGCCAGGTGCCGTTGCTTTGCGAGCCCGATGAAGAGCGGCGGCACCCCCCGAACGAGCATGCGGGCATCTTCAGCATCTATCATCTGACCGCGACGGCGCTGGCGCGGGGGCGGATGACGTTGGCGGAATGTACGGCGGACGCCTTGGATGATCCGAAAATCCGGGCGTTGCGGGAGCGCATTCGCTATGACCTCGATCCGGACTCGCTGTTCCCGCAGTATTTCTCGGGCGGTTTAAGGGTGCGCCTGCGCGACGGCCGCGAGATCGCCCGGTACGAGCCGTATCACCTGGGATCGGAGAAACGTCCGCTTCCAGCCGATGTCGTGCTCGGAAAGTTCCGCCAAAATGCCGGTGGCGTCTATGACGCGAACAGGGCTGACGCCATCGCCGAGGCGGTCATGGCGCTCGACGCCACCGGAACGCCCGACGCCGTCACGGCGCTTCTCGGCGCGTCATAGGGGAAATCGGATGACGCTCCGTCGGCGAACCTTCTTGGGAACATCGGCCGCAGCGCTTGCAGGCGCTTCGCTCGGCGGATGCGGTTATGCCGACTCTGCCTACAGGGCCGTTCTGGACGAGATGATGCAGCCGCTACCGGCGGATCCCGGCCTGCGGGATTTGGTCCGATACGCCACGTTGGCGGCAAACGGCCATAACAGCCAGCCCTGGCGGTTTCGCGCGCATCAAGAGGATATCGTCGTGTTGCCGGACCATGCGCGGCGCACGCCTATCGTCGATCCTGACGACCATCATCTCTATGCCAGCCTGGGCTGCGCCGCGGAAAACCTGACCCTTGCCGCCCGGGCGCGCGGCCTGTCCGGCGAGGTGCGGTTTACGCCGGAGGGCCACGGCCGGGTGGATATGCGACCGTCGGCGCGCGGCGAAACCGACCTTTTCGCGGCGATCCCGGCGCGCCAATGCAGCCGCGTCGCCTATGACGGCCGTTCCGTCCCGGCCGGCGTGATGCGCCGTTTGGCGGCGGCCGCCGCGTCTTATGGCGTGGAAGGCCTCTTCGTTACCGACGATAAGCAAATGGAAGCGATGCTTGCTCTCGTCATCGATGGGAACAGCCGCCAGTTCGACGATCCTGCTTTCGTTGCCGAATTGCGGAATTGGGTGCGGTTCAACCCCGACGAGGCCGCGGCGGCGCGCGACGGCGTGTATGCGGCGTCGTCGGGCAACCCTACCATACCGACTTGGGTCGGCCGTCGATTCTTCGACTGGCTCCTCGACAAGGACGCCGAAAACGAGAAATACGCCACGCAGATTCGGTCGTCGGCGGGGATCGTGGTCTTCGTCGCCGCCCGGAACGACAGGGAAGGCTGGTTCAACGCCGGTCGCGCCTACCAGCGGTTCGCCCTTCAGGCGACGGTCGACGGACTCAAGCACGCCTTTCTCAACCAGCCCGTCGAGGTGCCGGCCGTTCGGCCCGCCTTGCAGTCGCTGCTGGGCATCGGCGACCGGCGGCCGAACCTGGTGGTCCGGTTCGGCTATGGCCCGGTCATGCCGAAGTCGCTGCGCCGGTCCGTGGACGCCGTGATCGTTTGAGCTATACCGGCGTTTCCATGTCCCGGTGACGGATGCCGGCTTCCATGTATTCCTCGCCGATCGCCGTGAATCCGAGTTTACGGTAGAAATCCAACGCATCGATCTGCGCGCCAAGCTGTGCGGTATGAACCGATGGGTCCGCCTTGATCTCGGCCAGGATGAATCGCATCACCGCCGCCCCGATGCCCGTGCCGCGATGGGCCGGAAGGACGCACACCCGCTGGATTTTCGCGACCTCATCCAGAATTCGAACCCGTGCGGTGGCGATGGGGGCGTTGTCGCGCGTGGCGAGGACATGCCTGCAGGCGCCGTCGAGCCCATCGACTTCCAATTCCTCGCAGACGCCCTGTTCGTCGATGAAAACGGCGCGACGAAGGGCCAAGCAGGCAGCGAGATCGTCGTCGTTGTCGACAATACGGATGTTCAATGGGTCGGTCACAAGTCTATGCCCGCATCCGGTCCAGCCGGTCGAGAAAGCGGTACCAGCCGCCGATGATCGGCAGGAACCAGGGATTGCCGGTGTAGCCGGGGACCGGCACCTTCGGCATGTCGAGGCCGACGAAAGCGCTGTCCAATTCGTCGTTCTGCAGGATGCGCCGCGCCACCAGGTTGCCGAGATAGGTCATCATCGCGACGCCGCTGCCGTTGCAGCCGAGGCAGTAGTGCATGTCTTTGTAGCGGCCGAGATGCGGCAGATAGTCGTAGGTGAAGGCGACGAAGCCGGTCCAGGAATGCGTTACCCGAACGTCCTTCAGCTGCGGGAAACGTTCGGTCATCATGGCGTGCATCAGCTTGGCGCGCCGTTTCGGGTCGACATCGGTGAAACGGGCGCGGCCGCCGAACATCATGCGTTTGCCGTCCGGCGTCATGCGGTAGTAGCAGAGCACGCGCGGCGTCTCCGAGATCGTACGGCCGTTGGGGATCAGGCTTTGCGCCAAGTCGTCGGGCAGTTCCTCGGTCACGATGATATGCGAGGTCGCGGGCACCAGCGATTTCCGCAGGTCGGGTGTTAGCGGTCCCGTGTATCCGTTCGTTGCGATCATCGTCTCGGCGCATTGCACCGTCCCCTTGGAGGTCGTGACGGTGAACCCGCCGCGGCCGCCGCTAACGTCCTCAACTTTGGTATGCGCGCATAGATGCACGCCGGTGCGGCCGCAGGCGTCCAGCAGGCCTTTGTGATAAAGCGACGGGTGGATCTTCGCCGCTTGCTCGATCGTCATGCCGCCGTGATAGAAATCGCTCGCCATCTCCTCGCGCAGCCGGTCGCGCGGCAGGAGCTTGGCCCCGGCGTCGCAGAGCCGGTTGAGCGCTTCGGCCTTCGCCTCGAAGCCGGCAAAGTGTTTCGGCGTATAGGCGCCGACGAGGCGCCCGCGTTTTTCGTAATGGCAGTCGATCTTCTCGCGTTCCACCAACGTGCCGACCAAATCGAAGGCGGCGCGGCTTTCCCGCATCAGCGCGTCGAGACGTTTCGCGATTTCCGATTGCGCGCCGGTCTTGCTCGACCCGCCTGCAATGCCTTTGCCCAGGTTCACCCCGGCGCTGACCCCGCCGCCGTTCCGCGAGCTGGCCCCGTTGCCGAACAGCGCGGCCTCCGCGACGACGACGCTGCGGCCCGCGCGGGCCAGTTCCAGCGCGGCGCTCAGGCCGGCATAGCCGCCGCCGACGATCAACACATCCGCATGGGCCGGCGGGTCGGCGTTATCCAGGGCCGTTGGCGCGGCGGCCTCCCACCAATAAGGCATATCCTTGAAGTCCGGATGCAGAAGGGCGTCGGGTGCCATGGTGGGGGCTTTCAGAGGTCTTGCAGAACCAGGTCGGGCCAGCGGTCGGTCCAGGGCTGGAGGGTTTCGACCGCGGCGGCGAGATCGATCAGGCGTTGGTCGTCATGCCACCGGGCGACCGCCTGAAGCCCGATCGGCAGGCCTGTGTCGTCCCAGCCGCAGGGGATGGAGACCGCCGGATGGCCGGTCAGATTGAACGGGGCGGGGTAGTTGTACCAGTTGGCGCGAAGCGGTCCGACGACCTTGCCGCCGATGCGCAGCGGTTCCCAGGCTTCATGCTCGGCCGACAGCGGCGGCGCCGAAACGGTGGGCGTGATCAACAGGTCGGTTTCCGCGAACATTGCCTCGACCCGCCGGAACAGGGCGGCGCGCCCCAACGGTGCGGCCTGCAGGTCGCGCGGGTCGAGGGCCGCGCTCTCCTCGATCGCCTGCCGCAGGCTCGGGTCCATGCGCGCGTGTTGTTCGGGTCCGAAACGCGCCATGCGGACGTGTAACGGCGCACGGATGATTACCCGGGCCAGTTCGTTGCCCCAATCATCCGGATCGCTCTCGCGCCATTCACCGATATCCGCGCCAGCGGTGGCGAGCTGGTGTAGTGTTTGTCGAACGGCGGTATCCACCCGGGGATCGAGTTTCCGGTTGCCCATCAGGGGCAGGTAGGTCAGGCGCGTGCCGGCCAAGGCCTTCACCGGATCGTCGGGAACGGTCAGCGGCACGGGCGCGCAGGCCGTGGTCCAGGGGTCGCCCGCGTCGGGGCCGCTGATCGCGTTCACCATCGCCGCAAGGTCGGCGGTCGTGCGGGTGATCGCGCCGTGATAGATGAAATTGCCGAACAGATCGGCCGCCGCTTCGTTGGGAATGCGTCCGAGCGTCGCCTTGAGGCCCAGAACGCCGCAACAACTGGCCGGGATGCGCGCCGACCCCGCGCCATCGGTCGCCAGGGCCAAGGGCGCGAGACCCGCCGCGGCCGCAACCGCGCCGCCGCCGGTGGAGCCACCCGGCGACCGGTTGAGATTCCACGGGTTGCGGGTGACGCCATAGCGCGGGCTTGTGGTTAGGGCCTTATGCGCGAATTCCGGCGTCGTCGTCTTGCCGATCAGGATCGCGCCGGTGGATTTCAGCCGCGCGACGGTGGCCGCGTCCCGCGCCGGAATGTTGCCCGCCATGAGGTGAGAGCCGAACGCCGTTTCCAATCCTTCGGTGTCGATCAGGTCCTTCACCGAGAAGGGGACGCCGTGCAGCGCACCGAGATCGGCGCCCGCCGCCCGTTTCGCATCCGCGCGGTCGGCGGCGGCGCGGGCGCCGTCCGCATCCACCAGCGCGTAGGCGCAAAGGTCGCCGTCGAGCCGGGCGATCCGGTCCAGCACGCGGTCCACGGCCTCCCGCGCCGAAACGTCGCCGCGCCGGATCGCCGCCGCCAGCGCGCAGGCATCCGCGAATACGGTGTCGCTCATCCCCTCATCCTCGCCGCAGGGCATTCGGTGCGCCGCGTTTAAAGGCGACGCCCGGCCTGTCATGCTCGCCCGTCTTCGCTATACTCGGCGAACCTGACACCCGAGCAGGGTAGCCGAAAAAACCGATAACCAAAATAATTCTGGATTGATGACCACACCAGTTCCCACCACCGCAACGGACGAGTCCGTTCCCGTTCTCGACGCGCATCGCTTCGACGAGGCCGCGTTGAACCGTTACATGTCCGATCACGTCGACGGTTTCGCGCCGCCGCTCACGGTCAGCCAGTTCCAGGGCGGCATGTCGAACCCGACCTTCCTGCTGACCGACGGCAACGGCAAACGCTACGTTCTGCGCAAGAAACCGCCGGGCGAATTGCTGCCGTCGGCGCATGCGGTGGACCGCGAGTTCAAGGTTATCTCCGCGCTCAACGCGACGGATGTGCCGGTCGCCAAGGCCTATGCGCTGTGCGAGGACGACGCGGTGATCGGGCAGGCCTTCTACATCATGGAATTCCTGGAAGGCCGGGTGTTCCGCGACGTGGCGCTACCGGACCTGCCGGCGGAGGAGCGCCGCGCGATCTACGAGGCGATGAACGACGCGCTCGCGAAACTGCACGGCGTGGATTTCGAGGCCGTCGGTCTTTCCGATTACGGCCGCGTCGGCGGGTATATCGCGCGCCAGGTGCGGCGCTGGGCGCAGCAATACGAGGCCAGCAAGACCGAAGAAATCCCCGAGATGGACAAGCTGACCGTTTGGCTCAACGACAACATGCCGGACGACAGCCTGACCACCATCGTGCATGGGGACTTCCGGCTGGAGAACCTGATCTATCACGCGACCGAGCCGCGCGTCCTGGCGGTCGTCGATTGGGAGTTGGGAACGCTCGGCAACCCGCTGTCGGACCTGGCGTATAACTGCCTGACCTATCACTATGCGGATCCGCGCTGGGGCGACATCATCGACCTTGACTACGAGGCGGTGGGTATCCCCTCGGAAGAGGACTACGTGGCGCAGTACTGCAAGCGGACGGGCCGCGAAATCGACGACTATACCTTCTACCTTGTGCTGTCGCTGTTCCGTTTCGCCGCGATCATCCAGGGCGTCTACTATCGCGGCGTCCAGGGCAACGCGGCGACGCCGGCGGCGTTGCAACGCAAGGGCAAATGCGAGCGGCTGGCCAAGATCGCCTGGGGATTGGTCGAGAAGGAAGGCCGCGCCTAGATCGGTGTTAGGGCGTTGGTGTTCGGCGCTGTCCGCATCAAGGTACAGCGGCCGTTAGTCTGTTTCTAGTGAAAGAGGTGAAGTGTCAGTTGCGACTTAAGGACGGCTACACGGATGTACCGCCTGGCAAGATTGCGACCGTGGTGACCCATCTGGAGATGCTGGCACCGGCTGCCCGGCGGGCGTCAGCGTATTCCTCCGATGTTTCAATACGACGTGTCGCCGCGCCCGAAGTGGATTGGTATCGCGACCTTTATTGGCGCATAGGAGCGGTAGACTGGCTTTGGTTCTCTCGGTTGATGCTCGAGACACCGGAACTCGACGCTATCATTCGGCATCCTGACGTTGAGATTTACGCTCTGACGTTAGAAGGTCGAGACGAGGGCTTGCTTGAACTCGATTTTCGCACGGAAAGCGAATGTGAACTGGCCTTCTTCGGCGTAACAACGCAGGTGATTGGACGCGGCGTTGGACGGCTGCTGATGAACAAGGCCATCGAGCACGCCTGGTCCCGGCCTATTCGGCGCTTTTGGGTGCATACCTGCACCATGGATCATCCAGATGCGCTTCTGTTCTATATCCGTTCCGGGTTTGTGCCGTTTCGTCGGCAAATCGAAGTTGTCGAAGACCCACGCCTAAGCGGTTTGCTTCCGGAAACTGCGGCACCGCACGTCCCGATAATCAGACCGTGACGATGGCGGCGGGTAACCCGTCCGTCCGACCCTGCCGTTTCGCGATGGCCGTCGTGTCCGTGTAGGGTATTGCCAAACGACAATCCTTAAACACGGGAGGGTACCACAGGATGGCACCGAGTTTTGCATTCATCGGTTTCGGCGAGGCGGGATCGCATGTGGCGGAATCGCTCCGCGCCGAGCGCGTCGAACAGATTGCGACCTACGACATCCTGTTCGATGACCCCGCGGCGGGACCGCCGTTGCGCCGGAAGGCCGCTGACATGGGCGTGCGCGCGGCGGATAGCATCGCCGATGCGGTCGACGGCGCGGATATCGTATTCTCCACGGTAGTCTGCAAATCCTCGATCCCGGTGGCGGAAGAGGCGGCCAGGCATCTCAAGCCCGAGCAGATCTATCTCGACTTCAACTCGATCTCGCCCGGCAACAAGCGCCGGGTCGCGGCGGCGATTGCGTCCGGCGGCGCGCGCTTCGTCGAGGCGTCGGTGATGGCCGACGTGTCTTCAAGCGCCCATCGCGTGCCCATGCTGTTGGGCGGGAACGGCGCGCGCGATTTTATGGCGCTGGTCGAGCCGTTGGATTTCAACCTCACCTTCGTGCAGGAGGAGGTCGGCCAGGCGTCGGCGACCAAGATGGTGCGCAGCATCATGATGAAGGGGATGGCGGCGCTGCACTTGGAATGCATGCGCGCGGCCCATCACTTCGGGATCGAGCAGGACGTGCTCGACTCGGTCGAGAAAAGCCTGTCGGGGCATACCTGGACGGAGACCTGCGGCCGCACCCTGGGCCGCACCGCGATCCACGCCGCCCGGCGCGCCGACGAGATGGGTCAGGTGGGGGAAACGCTGCGTGAAATCGGCATCGACCCAATGATGGCCGAAGCGACGGAGCGCCGGCACCGCTGGTGCGCCGACTTGGGCCTGAAAGACGTCTACACGGACGGCCCGGTCAACGACTACGGCGACGTGCTGGAAAAAATTCGGGCGGCCGAGGCGAAACAAGCGGCGGAGTAGGGCCATGGTCACCATTCGTCCGAAGACGGTCGTGACGCATCGGGTTCAGGGCGCGCGGACGTCGGACACGCGGATCGACCTGGACGTGCGCGGCCACGCGATCACCATCGACGAGCGGCTTGAGAGCGGCGGCACGGAAATTACCGAAGAGTGGACGGTCAAACGGCCTTGATGCCTAGCGTTTCAGTCCGTCGCTAATGCGGGCTAAGCACCGGCAGCCAGTATTGCCGCCGTTGGATCCAGGTCAGCCGCCGCGGCAGGGTCGCGGCCGCATGGTCGGCGAGGTCGCGCAGCGTCGCGAAGACTTGGTAACGCCGCAATGTGCGGTCGGTCGTCACGATCAGCGCGTGTGTGCCGTCCTTTGAAAATCCGACCAGGGCGATGGGCTCTGGCAATCCGCGGATCACGCCGATTCCGTCGCCGGTCGCGGCGTCCCAGAGTCTTGCCGTGCCGTCGTCGGATGCGGTCAAAATGCGCTTTCCGTCGGGGCTGAAGGCCGCCGCCGTTACGGGGCCGGAATGCCCGGCCAGGACGAATTGCTCGGCGCCGGTCGCTGCGTCGAGGATGCCGGCGGTGTTGCCTGGTCCCAGCCGGATGCGGAATCGGCCATCGGTGCTTCGGGTAGCCTCGTCGATCTTGCCGGCCCAGTTGGGTGTCGCGGTGGTCTTGACCTCGCCCCGCGTGTCCCACAGCCGCGCCGTGCCGTCCTTTGACGCGGTGAGTATATGCCGACCGTCGGCGGAAAACGCCACGCCGATGATGTCGTTCTGATGGCCGGCCATCACGTCCAGCAACGCGCCGCCCGAGGTCCATGTCCGCAACTCCCAATCGACCGAGACGCTCGCCACGGTCTTGCCGTCGGGGCTGAACATCGCGTCGTTGACCCAGGACCGATGGCCGCGCAGGACGGCGGTCTCCGCGCCGGTGTCGGTGCGCCACAGCCGGACCGTGGCGTCGCGCGACGTTGTCGCGACCGCCGTGCCGTCCGGGCTGAAGCGAACCGAGATCAACTGCCGGATATGGCCGCGCAGCACCGGTCCCGCCGCGCCGGTGTCGCCGTCCCAGAGCCGCGCGGTTTCGTCGATGGAGGCGGTGACGATCTGCGCACCGTCCGGGCTGAAGCGGGCGGAGATCAGGCCGGCTTCGTGGCCGCGCAGTTCCGCCAGCATCTCCCCGGTCGCCGCGTCCCAAAGGCGTGCGGTGCCGTCGCCCGATGCGGTCAGCACACGCCGTCCGTCCGGGCTGAAGCTCGCGGATACGACCTTTTGCGTATGCCCCGACAAGACGGCAACGGTCGATCCGCGCGCCACATCCCACACCCGGGCGGTCGTGTCGTAGGACGCGCTGACGAGTCGCTTTCCGTCGGCGCTGAACGCGACCGACGCGACCTCGTCGTCATGCCCGCTCAGCGTGTCCTCCCGCCCGCCGTCGACCGCGTCCCAGAGCCGCACGTCCCCGTCGAACGAGGCGGAGGCCAGCAGTTTGCCGTCCGGGCTGAACACGGCGGATCGAACGATGTCGTCATGCCCGCGCAGTTCGGCGATCTTGCCGCCGTCCTCGGCCCGCCAAAGACGCACGGTCTTGTCCGCTGCCGCGGTGGCGATGCGCTTGCCGTCGACACTGAACGCCGCGGTGCGGACGAAGCCGGCATGCCCCGCCATAACGAAGCGTTCCTTGCGGTTGAAATGGGCGTCGTAGATGAGCCGATGCGCCGCCAGGAGGTTGGCCGGGTCGGTCTCGACGCCGCTGTCCCACGGCAGGGTTTCGAGGGCGAGGAGGGCGGCGCTGACGGGATCGGTCTCGGCGAGTTGGCCTTGGACCTCGTCGAGCAGCCGTTCGGCGCGCCGCGGCGTCATGGCGGATCCGATCGGCGGCAGCGATTCCATGGGCACGGGGGCGGCGCGAGGCTCCGACACCGGCGCTTCGGGCTCGGGGATCGCGTCGGATCGCGCGACCTCGGCCGGCTTGGGCTCGGGCTCATCGCCGGGCAACAGATCGATATCCAGCCACGCGACGAGCACGATGCCGGCGGAAAATACGATGGCGGCGAGCGCTTGCAGCAATAGCCACAGACCGGCTCGGTTCCCCGTTTTCTCCGTCTTCGATGTCACGATGGAAACTGCCCTGGCCAAAATGCGTGTCCGGTCGCGATAGCGACCGTTGGGCGACTGTATCGCCGGCGCGCAGCCTATGCACGGTCCGCCGCAGGGACAAGATACAAGATCGTTATCGAATGACGGGTGTTTCGAGCGCGCGCAATCACGGCGCGATCGCGGGACATGGTGTCGCCGCGTTCTCTTGCCGCGGCGGCAAAGCGAGCGCTTCGCATTCCGAAATCGATGCGACCCCGCTTCATCAAAGGCCAAGAATAGCCCGATGCGAAAGCCATAGCGGCAGGGCGAGGACGCGCCGTTCTGGACGGCGGGGCGCGCCATCTGTCATCCTGGGGCGGATCAACCTCGGGAGTGATGCCGTTGCCGCAAGCCACCGTCACGAACACGCCGGAGCGCGCGTCATACGACGTGGTGATCGTCGGTGGTGCGATGTACGGCTCGTCGGTTGCGTGGTTCCTGGCGAGCAACCCGGATTTCGATGGGTCGATCCTCGTCGTCGAGCGCGACCCCACCTACGAATTCGCCTCGACCTCGCACACCAATAGCTGCATCCGGCAGCAATTCTCGAACGAGATCAACGTCCGCGTCTCGCAGTTCGGCGCGGAGTTCATCAAGGATTTCCGCCGATTCATGGATGACGACCCACGCGTGCCGGATATCGCGCTGCACAGCTTCGGCTACCTGTATCTCGCCGACACCGAGGAGTTCGCCGCGGCGCTGCGCGAAAGCCAGGCGGTCCAGTCGGCCTGCGGCGCGGGCACCCGGATCCTGTCCGCCGAGGAGATCAAGCGCGACTATCCGTTCTACACCGTCGACGACATTGTTTGCGGCAGCCACAACCTGGTTGACGAGGGGTATTTCGACGGCAACACGATGTTCGATTGGTGGAAGCGATCGGCCCGGGAGCGGGGTGCGGAATACGTGACGAACGAGGTGGTCGCGATGACGCGCAACGGGGCCGGCGATCGGGTCGAGAGCGTCACCTTGAAATCGGGCGACACGGTGTCCTGCGGCACGGTGGTGAATGCGTCGGGGCCGCGCGCCGTCCTGACGTCGCGCATGGCCGGGATCGAAATACCGGTCGAGCCGCGCAAGCGATACACCTTCATCTTCGACGCGGAACGGCCGCTCGACCGGGACCTGCCGCTGACCATCGACCCGTCGGGCGTTCATATGCGGACCGACGGGGCCTATTACCTGGCCGGCTGCCCGCCCGATGACGACCCGGCGGTCGATTACGACGATTTCGTGCAGGATCACGGCATCTGGGAGGAAAAGGCCTGGCCGGCCATCGCCGCGCGCATCCCGCAGTTCGAGGCGATCAAGCTGCTCAACTCCTGGGCGGGGCATTACGCCTTCAACACCTTCGATCACAACGCCATCCTCGGGCCGCATACGGCGGTGGCGAATTTCATCTTCGTGAACGGGTTCTCGGGCCATGGCTTCCAGCAGTCGCCCGCGATGGGGCGGGGCATTTCGGAATTGATCACCTATGGCGAATACCGGACGCTGGATCTGACACCGTTCGACTACGCCCGGATCGCGGAGAACCGGTCTTTCGTCGAGAAGGCGGTCATTTGAGATGCGGTTTTCCGGACCCCACAATAAGGAGCACTTTTAATGGCAGACAAACCCGCCGCCCTGATCATCGCGGGCGGCAGCGGCATGGGCGCCGACGCGGCGAGGAAACTGGCCGAAACCGGATACGACGTGGCGGTCATGTCGTCCTCGGGCAAGGGGGAGGCGCTGGGCAAGGAACTCGGCGGTCTGGGATTTACCGGATCGAACTTGGTTCTCGAGGATCTCGAACAATTCGTCGCCGTTGCGCTGGAACGGTTCGGCCGGATCGACGGCGTGGTGAACTGCACCGGCCATGGCCCGAAGGGCGACATCATGGAGATCGGCGACGAGGACTGGCACCTCGGCATGGACTATTACCTGCTGAACGTCATCCGCATGGCGCGGCTGGTCCTGCCGACCATGCAGGCGCAGAAATCCGGCTCGATCGTCAACATCTCGACCTATGCGGTGTTCGAACCCGATCCGGACTTCCCGACCTCGGGCGTCTTCCGGGCCGGGCTGGCCGCCTACACCAAACTATTCAGCACAAAATTCGCCCCGGACGGCATCCGCATGAACAACGTCCTGCCGGGTTTCATCGACAGCCGGCCGGAAAAGGCGCATCGCGTGGCGCAGATTCCCATGGGGCGCTACGGCAATGTCCGGGAGATTTCGGAAACCGTCGCCTTCCTGATATCCGACGCCGCCAGCTACATCACCGGGCAGAACATCCGTGTCGACGGCGGCGTGACCGCGTCGGTCTAGTCCGAATCCTTGGGCCTTGGCGTCCAGTTGGTCTGGCGGCGCAGCTCCAGGCGAGCGATCTGCTGGCGGTGCACCTCGTCCGGACCGTCCGCGAAGCGCAACGCGCGCATCCGGGCGAACATGTAGGCCAGCGGGAATTCCTGGCTCATCGATCCGCCGCCGTGGAGCTGCATGGCGTTGTCGATGATGCCGAGCGCCATGTTGGGGGCCGCGACCTTGATCATCGCGATTTCCTGCCGGGCCGCCTTGTTGCCGACGGTATCCATCATGTAAGCGGCCTTGAGCACCAGCAGGCGGTTCATCTCGATCTCGATGCGGGCCTGGGCGATACGCTCCTGCGTCACGCCGCGTTCGGCGAGGGTCTTGCCCCAGGTGCTGCGCTCGGTCGCGCGCAGGCACATCAGTTCGAGCGCGCGCTCGGCGACGCCGATGATGCGCATGCAGTGATGGATGCGGCCCGGGCCGAGGCGGCCTTGCGCGATCTCGAAGCCACGGCCTTCGCCGAGCAGCATGTTGTCGGCGGGCACACGCACGTTGTCGAAGATCACCTCGCCATGGCCGTGCGGCGCGTCGTCGAAGCCCATGACCTTGAGCATGCGCGTTACCGTGATGCCCGGCGTGTCGCGCGGCACCAGGATCATCGACTGCTGGCGGTAGGTCTCGGCATTCGGGTCGGTCTTGCCCATGACGATCAGGATCTTGCAGCGCGGGTCGCCGATGCCCGAGGTCCACCATTTGTGGCCGTTGATGACATACTCGTCGCCGTCGCGGGTGATGCTGGTCTCGATGTTGGTGGCGTCGGAGGAGGCCACCTTCGGCTCGGTCATGGCGAAGGCGGAGCGGATTTCACCGTTCAGCAGCGGCGTCAGCCATTCCTTCTTGTTCTCCTCGCTGCCGTAACGCTCGATCGTTTCCATGTTGCCGGTATCCGGCGCGGAACAGTTGAAAACCTCGGGCGCCCAGTTGACCCGGCCCATCACCTCGCACAACGGCGCGTATTCCAGGTTGGTCAGGCCGGCGCCTTTCTCGCTTTCCGGCAGGAACAGGTTCCACAGGCCGGCGGATTTCGCCTTCGCCTTGAGGTCTTCGAGGATCGGCAACGGTTTCCAGCGGGTGTCGCCCTCGTCGAGCTGTTCGTAATAGGTGGATTCGTTGGGATAGACATACTCCTCCATAAACGCTTCGATTTCGGATTTGAGCTTCTTCGTCCGATCCGAATATTCGAATTCCATCCCGTGTCCTCCCGCGGCGTGATTGCTGATTTCCAGGCGATCGCCCGGCCATAACGACGTGTCCCTTCGTTTGACAGCAGCATTGAGGCGATGTCAAATCCCGGGAAGGTTTTCATCAAACCACAGGTGGTTATGCCGCGTTGTTGACGCAGCGAAGGCGGTCGCAATCGCCGCTCCAGAGGGACCAGTTCGCCATGATCATCAAAGATGTCCGGGTCACGCTTATGCGCGTGCCCTATGTCGAGCAGCTTTTGGTACAGAAGGGATATGACAGAGACCGGGATATCTTGGCGGTCGAGATCGAGACTGATTCCGGCCTGATCGGTCTCGGCTATCAGCTTTACATGCGCGACGGCTTTCGCACGACCAAGGCCTGCCTGGAAGAGGTGATCGCGCCGCGTCTGTTGGGCCGCGACGCCACCGAAGTCGAGGGTATCTGGCATGATCTATGGATGGCCGGGCAGGCGGACGGTCGCGGCGGCGCGCAGATGTTCGCGTTGTCGGCGGTCGACGTGGCGCTATGGGATCTGGTCGGGCAGAAGGCGGGGCTCCCGCTGCATCGCCTCTGGGGGCATTGCCGGAAAGAGGTGCCGGCCTACGGGTCCGGCGTTTGGCGCGGCCTCGGCGGCGACGGCATGGTCGAGAAGGCCAAGCGGTTGGTCGGGGAAGGCTTCAAGGCCGTGAAGATGCAGGTCGGCCATACCTGGACCGAGGCCGAGGATGTGGAGAACACGCGGCGGGTGCGCGACGCGGTCGGCGAGGACGTGGACATCATGGTCGACGTGAACATGGCCTGGACCGCCGACACGGCGATCCTGATGGGCAAACGCCTGCAGGATCACGGTATCTACTGGCTGGAGGAACCCGTCGTACCGACCGATTTCGACGGGTACTTTCGGGTCGCCGATGCGCTGGACACCCGCGTGGTCGGCGGCGAGAGCCACTTCACCCGTTTCGAGCTAAAACCCTTCTTCGAGAACCCGAAGATTCCGATCCTGCAGCCCGACGTGGTGCGCGGCGGCCTGACCGAACTGCGCAAGATCGCCGCCATCGCCGACACCTGGGGCATGAAGATCGCGCCGCATCTTTATCCGGAACTGATGATCCACCTGATGGCGTCGATCCCCAACGGCCTGATTATCGAGGAGATGGGCCTGCTGGGCGACCTGTTCGAGGACTGGGCCTCGCCGGTCGACGGCATCATGACCGCCCCGGAAACGCCGGGTCACGGCCTGCGGTTCAAGGATGGGTTGGTCGCGGAATATGCGGTGGGGTAGAGCCGCGTGGATCAGCGCTTCGGCGTAAAGCGGATGAACACCGCCCCGGTGGCTTCGTCCTGAAGTACGAGTTCGAAATCGAAATCGTCGAGATCCCAGTCCGTTGCACTATACAAGTTTTCGCGCAACGTATCGGGAATGGTCTCCGGTGTAAGGTCTTCCGGTGTTGCCGAGCGCAGGTAATAAAGGCTTCCGATGAGCTGGTACCCGCGCCGCGCGGCCTCCGACAGAAAACGCCCTTCCCTAAACGCAGTGTAGGCCTTGGGATCGATCGCGAACTTGAACGCGCTCTTCGTCGGCACGCCGAGCGCGAAATTCAGGATTCCGTCATCCGCCTCTAGGATGCGGGGTTCCTGTACCGTCGACTTAAGTTTTTCGGTGATCGCTGGACCGTGCTTGAACATCGCGATGTACCGGTCGGCTTCTGCCGTGGTCTGCCGGTCATGGATGAACAGCGCGAGGCTCGCCGCCGTGATCGCACCGATCGTCGGGAGGAGCGCCTTGTTCAACGCCACGCGCCGCGCGAGCACGTGCCGGAGCCCGCGTAAAAGCGCCACGGCGCCCGCGAGATTGATGATGGTTATTGAAAGCACAAAGTACCAATTCCCTTGGTGAATCAGCGGTACGAACAAGAAATTGTAGATGCCCTTTGTCATTACGTAGATCAGCAACAACCGCATCCAGACATGGAAGTGGGTGCCGTTGCCGAGATCGAGCCAATGCAATCGGGACAGGAGCAGCCGGGCGGCCACGATCGGCACCAACAGTTGCGCGTTTCGCCAATTGACGGCGGTGATGCCGACATTGCCGGTGTTTTCGCCGAAGGGGTCGTACAGGAGGTTTGGGACCAGGGCGTGCAAGGATGAGCCAAGAAAACCGATGTTGATTAAAGGCGTTCTAAGGTCGAATTTTGCCGCGGCGCTGACCGGCATGGCGTGACCAACAGTCGCGAGATTGAATGCGAAGTAGGCGAGAAGGGTACCCGCCAACGGAATACAGAACCAGAGAACAGCCTCAAACCGTTTGGAGACCGGTGCATCCCGCCGCAACACCAGCCAGGCGGTCAGAACCGCCGGCAGAAAGATGTCGTCGAGACGACTGAAGACCATCACGGTGCACAAGACCGACAGCATCAACAGCGAGCGGCGGTCCACCGTCTCGTCGCCGACGAGCGGCAACCGGGTGCTATGGGACAGGAAGAACAGCAGTAGCCCGATGGACAGAAAGCTGAATGCGCTCTCCATTCCGTTCATGAAGCTCCACAGGGAGCCGGTTGGCCAATCGCAGAGCAGCATCGCCAACCCGAACAGGCCCGGCACGGCCAGCAAAGCCGTTGGATAGGATTTCGTCCATCGGAATACGGTTTGGACCGTCAGGACGCTCCCGACGGTCGTCAGGATGACGGACAGCCAATAACTTGCATAGAGTTGGCGAACTTTATCGGCGGAGAGATCGAATACCTGAAAAACGAGTTGGAGCGTCATTTGCCATAACGGGTGGAAGCCGTTGGTGGGTTCGACGCCATCGAACGTGTAGTGGCCGAATTGCGACTTGGCGGCGACGGCGAGGTAGATAAAGGCGTCCGCCGCGAAGTGTCGGAAGACGGCGGCGACGCTATCGTCGATAAAGGCAAAGGCGGGAGGGATCAGCGAAACGGCGATCGCGTAAATCGCGATCCAGAATTCTACGGAAAGTCGCGGTTTGGTTGTCTCGATAACGGTGGAATGCGGGTTCGAATTCATAGGATGGCTATCTGAGAGAGCCCGAGCGTTGTCGTTTCGAGAAACTTCCCAATGCGCTGCTTGCTGTCGCGTGGTGTTTTCTTAGGAAGCCAAAGGGGGTGTCCGACCGTGACCGATCCAAACAGTTTCTAGTTAAGAAATGTGAAAGAATCGTCTCTATTCATGCACTCGATAACGACTCTGGCGATTGCCTAGAACCCGTGTATTTGTATGGCGGGGTGGTTCAGGTCCGGTCGTTCAAGTCATTCCGCGCCCGACCTGAACTCCGGCTTGTAGCCCGGCGCGGGGGTGCCGCCGAAGCTGCCGCGGTCCAGCACGGCCGCGCGGCCGCCGTGTTTTTCGACAAGCGCCGCTTGGTCCGCCTTGGCGCGCCGGTCGACCGCTTCCGGGTCGCAGATGGCGCGTAATTGCATCTGGAACTCGTCCATCAGCGCCGCATGTTCCGGCGCGTTCGACAGGTCGTTCAGTTCCATCGGATCGGCATCCAGGTCGTAGAGTTCCGGGTCCATCTCCACGTAGTAGATGTATTTGAAATTGGCCCGGCGCAGCATGAAGGCGCCGGTCTTGGCGCCGGACGCGTGATACTCGCTGAAGCCGACGCGGGTCTTGTCGTCGTCCTGCATTGCGATGTCGAACATCGATTTCCCCGGCAGGTTCTTATCCGTCTCGTCCGGCGGCAAGCCGACGCAATCCAGGATCGTCTGGTAGCAATCTACATGCGTGACCGGCGTTTTGCTGACCTTGCCTTTCGGTACGTCGGGACCGGCCATGATCATCGGGATATGCGCCGCCGGTTGATACATGTTCGATTTGCCCCACAGACCGCGCGTGCCGAGGTTGTCGCCGTGATCGCTGGTGTAGACCACGCGCGTGTCGTCGGCGAGGCCGCAGTCGTCGAGCGCCGCCAGCACCTTGCCGATGTTGTCGTCGAGGAAGGAAATCATGCCGTAGTAGGAGGCGATGGCGATCTTGCGGGTCTCGTCCGTGAAGAACTGGTCGTAGATCGAGCAGTTCGCGGCGGCCTCGATCCACGGATGTCGCGTGTAGCCGCGGTCGGGATGCGGCTCGGGCAGGGGGATGCCGTCGACCGGATACATCTCGTAGAATTCCGGCGGCGCGATCAGCGGGAAATGCGGGCAGACGAAGGACGCGAAGATGCACCACGGTTTGTCGCGGTGTTTCGGCGCTTCGTTCTGCAGCCAAGCGACGGTGTTGTCGACGATCTTGCGGTCGTATTCGGTGTACATCGACTCACCGGGGCCGATCTCGTCCGACAGTTTCTTGCAGTTGCCCTTGACCGGCAGTTCGTCGCGCACGGCGCCGGCCACATCGCCGATTCCGTTCACCACATGCATCGGCACGATCTGCTCGTCGAAGCCGGTCTCGTCGGTTTCGTTGCGGTAGTGCAGTTTGCCGATCGAAACGACTCGGTGCCCGTTTTGCTGCAATCGATGGCCCCAACCCGTGGTCGCCCCGGTGTATGGATGCGCGTTGCACCAGTTGCCGATGTCATGGACATACCGTCCGGTGGCGAAGGCGGCGCGGGTCGGCACGCAGATCGCGCAGGACGCATAGGCCGCGTCGAAGAGGGTGCCGTTCGCCGCGAGCCGGTCCATCGTCGGCGTCTTGACCAACGGATGCGCTTGGCAACCCATTGCATTGCCTTGATGTTCGTCGGACATGATGAACATCATGTTCTTCGGTTGCATGGCGCGGGCGCTCCTTCTCTGCAAAGACTGCATATCGCGATGGCGCGCGAATTCGGTGAAACCGCGCGTCGACCGGCAGCATACAGGATCGACAGGGCGTCGGGCCAATCCAGGACGACAGCTCCCGACGCTATGGCAACGGATGCTTCTTACAGTATTCTGCTCGCGGGATTTTGCACTTCGCCGCGGTACGACATATGAGCGATCCACTCGTTAGTATCGGTGTTGCCGTTTCCGGTCCGATGGCGCATGTCGAGCGCGCCGTGCGGGCCGCCGTGGGGCAGAGCTATGAATCCATCGAAATTATCCTGTATGACGGACCGGCCGAACAGGATCGCGTCGCTTTCGTGGACAAGCTGGCGGCAACGGACGTGCGGGTTAAGGTCTTGCGCGATACCCGAAAGCTGAGCGCGGTCGAATGCGTCGCGGCCTCCCGCGCGGCGGCGTCCGGCGAGTACTTCATGTGGCTCGACGAGTCGAGTTGGATCGATCCGCGCTATGTTGCAACCGGGGTGGACTATCTCGCTCACAATGCCTTGCACGTGCTCGTGCATGGTACCTGCATCCGCCATGATCATAAGGGCGCTCAGTCCGAAAGCGCGCCCGCCGCGGTGACCTTCGAGGATCCGGCCCGCCGGGTCGAAACCTTTGTCGGGAACGTGAACGGCCATGACGCGTGGTATGGCCTGCATCGCTTGGCGATTCTATCGGGCGTGCCGATCCATCCGGCGCTTGGGTTCGAATACAGCTGGCTCACTTCGGCTGCCTGGCGCGGCAAGATCGCGGCGCAACCCGATATGAAACTGTACCGGGATGGACCGGCGGACGATTCCGACGCGAGCAATCGTGTCATCCGGCTGGGCCTCGGCAACTTTCAGGCCACCGATCCCTGGTTGACCGTCGCGGCCCTGCAGTTTTGCAACCTGGCGTTCTTCGACGACGCGCTCGCCCATTTGCCGCCGATCGAGCGGGCGCGGCTCGGGGCGATCGCGGCGGATGCGATCTCTCAGCGTCAGCGCATCCTCGATGAAGGCATGATGATTTCCTTCTCCGCACGGTTGTTTCCCAGCGAGCCGATATTGGAGCAATTTCGGATGCTCCGCACGACGCTGGCCGATGCGGTCCTTGCCCTCCGCTCCGTTTCGAGTACCGATCCTTTCGTTCAGAACCTTGTCGGCACGATCAACATTCTGTGTCGTATGCGCATCGGTAACATTCCGATGACGAAGGAGGACAAGGACATCATCCGGCAGATCGAGGTGATGTGGGACAGCGACCAGGCGACCGCGTCGCAGAACAAGGTGGCGATCGTCTCGGCGATGTATCTCTGAGGCGCGTTAATCGGCCAATTGCGGGTGGCCCTGCTCATCGAGCGGCCAGAATGGGTTGTACGCCACCTCCCACAAATGGCCGTCGGGATCCGCGAAATAGCCGGAGTAGCCGCCCCAGAAGACATCTTCGGCCGGTTTCAGGATTTTTGCGCCGGCGGCCTTCGCGGTATCCAGAATCCTGTCGACCTCTTCGGTGCTGCGTGCGTTATGGGCGATCGTGATGCCGGAAAAACCGGTGCCTTCCGGTGATACCTTTGCGTCTTCGGCTAAGCCGTCCCAGGAATACAGGCCCAGCAGGACGCCCCCCATCTCGAAGAAGACGATGGACTCGTTGCTGTCGCTCGACCGCTTCCAACCCAGGCCGTCCTCGTAAAATGCCGCGGCGCGGTTCAAATCCCTGACGCCAAGCGACACCATCGTGAATCGTTGTTCCATGAAAACCCCGTCGTTTCTGATAACGGGATCGTATCCGAGCCGTGATAGACAACAACCCCGTTCCGAAATCGGAAGCGGGGTTGCTGACAGGAAATGGCAGGAGCGGAGGGTCAGTCCGTCGCGGCGCTCGCGCCGGCGATCTTGCCGAAGACCGAACCGTTCATGAGGCCGGTGCCGCCCGCGTAGTTGAAGTAGAACAGGCCGCCGACCAACTCGCCGGCCGCGTAGAGGCCGGGGATTTTCTGCAGGTCGGTGTCGAGCACGCGGCCGTCGTTGTCGATCCGCAACCCGCCGAAGGTGAAGGTCACGCCGCAGGTGATCGCGTAGGCTTCGTAGGGCGGCTCGTCGAGCGTGTTGGCCCAGTTGGTCTTGGGAACCTCCAGGCCCTTGGTGCCGCGTCCGTCCAGCACGGCGGGATTGAAGCGTACGTCGGTCATCACCGCGTCGTTGTATTCCTTCACGGTCTTGACGAACTGATCGGCGTCGACGCCTTCCAGCTTCGGCGCCAGCTCCTCGATCGTGTTGGCGGTGACCTTGGTCATCTGCTTGATGCGGTATTCGTCGCGCAGCAGGCCGGTGACCTTCTGGTCGAAGATCTGCCAGGCGAACTGGCCCGGCTCCTCCAGGATCACCTTGCCGTATTTGGCGTAGGTATAGTTCCGGAAATCCGCGCCTTCGTCGACGAAGCGTTTTCCGGTGGCGTTGACCATGATGCCGAGCGGGTAGCTGTGCTTCTGGAAGTTGTCGCCGACCGCCAGATCGCCGAATTCCGGCGCGTTGAGGTCCCAACCGACCGCGTGGCATCCCGACCAGTTGCCGTAGGGCATGGCGCCGATGTCGAGCGCCATCTTGATGCCTTCGCCCATGTTGTGGCGGGTGCCGCGCACCTTCACCAGATCCCAGCCCGGGCCGAGATAGCGGGTGCGCCAGTCGGAATTGGATTCGAAACCGCCGGCGGCCAGCACCACGGACTTGGCCTTCATGTCGAAGACCTTGCCGTCATGTTTGACCTTCACGCCGTAGACCTTTTCGTCGTCATACAGCAGTTCGACGGCGCGGTGCTCGAACTTGATGGGGATGCCGAGGTCGCCGACGATCTTCGATTCCATCTCCCAAATGCCGGGGCCGCCGCCCCAGAACTCCAGCGCGAGACCGCCCCAGAACTTCATCTTGCCGTCGACCTTGAAGGCCTGTCGGCCGTACATCGGCATGAAGCGGATGCCCTTCGAATGCATCCACTTGGTCGTCTCTAGGCTTTTCGTTACCAGTATCTCGCACAGTTCCGGATCGGTCCGGTATTGCGTGACGCGGAACATGTCGTCGAAGAACTGGTCCGTCGTGTAGGTGCCGAAATCGTTGTTTTCCTTCTCTTCGTCGGTCAGATCGACGAGGGTCATGATGTCCTGCAGGCCGTTATGCGCAAACCGCAGGGCGCCCGCCGTGTAACGGCTGTTGCCGCCGGCTTCGTCCTCGTTGGCGCGCTCCAGGATGCAGACCTTGGCCCCGTTCTCGTGGGCCGACATCGCGGCGCACATCGCGGCATTGCCGGCGCCCACAACGATTACGTCAAATTCTTCGCTCATTTCCTTTGGTTCCCCCGACACTTACACGACAGTTGCGGGCGTTCAACGCGGCTTTCGCGTGGGCCCCTTGCGTCCTACGGACAATTGCGGTTCAGATTGTATATCTTTGTATACAATGTGGATCAGACTCGGTCAACACGGCCGGAATGGCCGGCATTCGATAGGGTGTTGGTTGGTTGGCCATCGGTTTCGAATTGGGTCAGGGCTGGCCGTGCATCTGCCGAAGCCGGGCGTGTTGCGCGCCGCGCATATGCGCCCGCATGGCCTCATCGGCGCCGTCCGCGTCGCGGCGGGCGATGGCGTCGACCACGGCATTGTGCTCCGCGCAGGCGGCTTTTGCCCGGCCCAGAATGGAATAGGTGGTGTCGCCCAGCAGCGCCATCGAATCCCGCAGGCCGTTCAACGACCGCAGCAGATAGCGGTTGTGGGCGGCGGCGTAGATCGCGTTGTGGAAGGCGATGTTGTGGTCGGACAGGCCCTGTTCGTTGGCCCCGATCGACGCTTCCATGCCGACCAGGTCCTTCAACGAGGCGATTTCCGCCTCCGTGGCATGCTGCGCGGCGAGCGAGGCCGCGGTCCCTTCGAGAACTTCCCGCATGCGATACAACTCCATGACGGCCCCATGGTCCAGGACCGTGACGGTCATGCCCTTATGCGGGGCAAAGGTGATCAGGCCGTCGCGTTCCAGCCGGCGGAAGGATTCGCGCACGGGCGTCCGGCTCATGTTCAGCCAGCTTGCCACGTCAAGTTCGCGCAGCCGGTCGCCGGGCCGCAGCACGCCTTCCATCACGGCGGTGCGCAGCAGGCTGTGCGCGGCTTCGCTGCGCGAGGCGTATTGCCGATCGTCCCGGTTCTTCAGGGCAATCATTTCGTCGGCGATTTGGTCGGTCATTCGAAACTGCCGTATATAGTCTGACCTTAAGGATACACATGTATACAAGTGTACAAAAGAAAAATCCGTGAATGCGGCAATCCGCCATCCAACGCCACCAGAGCGCACAAAGCCTTTGATCGACCCGGCGGACAGCGATAGCGTGCCCAGTCCGTCGGTAGCGGGAACAGAGGATCGTCGTGTCAGCAGACCAAACGGCTGGAAAACGGAGGCGGGGAAACGAGCGTTCGATGCGCCGGATCGCCGCCGCAGGGACATTCGCATGACGGTGATGCATGTCATCACCGGGCTGGATACCGGCGGCGCGGAGCGCATGCTGGCGAACCTGTGTATCGCGCAACACCAGGATGGTGCGTCGCCGACTGTGGTGAGCCTGTCGCCGGGCGGATCGCAACGGGACCGGCTGCTGAGCGCCGGCGTAACGGTCCGGGATCTCGGCCTGCGTCGGGGGATTCCCAACCCTGTCGCGCTGTTTCGCTTGGCCGGGATCATTCGACGCGAAAAGCCGGCGGTCATCCAGAGCTGGATGTATCATGCCGACCTCGTTGCCCTGCTGGCGTTGTTTCTTTCCGGGCGCCGTCGGCAAACGCGGTTGTATTGGGGCGTGCGGTGCTCGGATGTGGACCTGGGGGCTTATCCGGTGTCGCTGCGCATCGTCGTGCGGCTTTGCGCGTTGCTGTCCCGGTTCGCCGATGGGGTGGTGTTCAATTCGAAGGCCGGCCAAGTCGCACACCGCAAGCTCGGCTATCGGCCGCGGCATAGCGTGGTCATCGACAATGGGTTCGATACCGGCGCTTTCGCGCCGGACGGCATGGCGGGCAAACAGGTTCGGCAGGAACTGGGCCTTTCCGAAGACGCCTTCGTGATCGCAACCGTGGCGCGCTTCGACAGGATGAAAGGCCACGAGACCTTGCTCGCCGCCGTGCGGCGGACCCGGGACGTCGACTGCCTGGTCATCGGCGCGGGTACCGAGGCCTTGGCCGGGAAGACCCGCGTCATGCCCCTTGGCGAGCGTGATGACGTCCCAAAACTGCTGTCGGCTGTGGATGCGTTGGTCAGCCCGTCGCATTTTGGCGAAGGTTTCTCCAACGCGATCGGCGAGGCGATGGCCAGCGGCTTGCCCGTCGTGGCGACCGATGTGGGCGACGCGGCCCGGATCATCGGTGACGCCGGATTGGTGGTCCCGCCGCGCGACCCGGACGCGCTGGCGTCGGCGCTCGCCCGGCTTCGGGACGATGCCGGCCTTCGCCGCGACCTTGGCGAAAAGGCGCGGGCTCAGATCGAGCGGTCATTCGGGTTGCGGCGCAGTATCGGCGCCTTCGAAGCCCTTCACAATGCGACGGCGGTCGACGCGGCGGTCCAATGACCGGCATACCCGCCACGCCGTATGTCTTGCTGGAAGATCATCTGGACCCGGCCCGGCCGGCCCGACTGTTCGTCGACCCGATCCGGGTTATCCGCTGCGATGCGCCGGCGGATGTGCCGGCGGCGTTGGACGCGATGGCGGCGGCGACGGCGGATGGATACGCGCTGGCCGGATTTCTGTCCTATGAATTGGGCTACGCTTTGGAGCCGGCTTTGCTTCCCCTGTTGCCGCCGCATCGGGAACAGCCGCTGATCTGGATGGGCGTCTTTTCGCGGTGTCGGGAGATTTCCACGGTCGACGGGCCGCCGCTCCAGCCCGGGACGTCGTCTTATGCCGTCGGCGATCTGACACTGTCGATCGACCGGGATGCTTATCTGGCCGGTTTCGATCGGGTGAAGAATTACATCGCCGCGGGCGACGTGTATCAGATCAATCTGACCTTCAAGCACCGCTTCGAGTTTTCCGGCGATCCCGTTGCTTTCTATAACGATTTGCGGCGCGAACAGCGGGTGGCCCATGCGGCGTTGATCGGGGCGGAGGATTTTCATGTCCTGTCTTTGTCGCCCGAGCTATTCCTGCGGACGCGGGACGGTGCGGCTTGGATGCGCCCGATGAAAGGAACCGCGCCGCGCGGACGGACCCTGGACGAAGACCGGGACCTGAAGGCGGCGCTGGCCGCTGACGAGAAATCGCGGGCCGAGAATCTCATGATCCTCGACTTGATGCGCAACGACCTCGGGCGGCTCGCGGAGATCGGCTCGGTAACGGTGCATGACATGTTCCGCGTCGAGACCTTTCGCAGCCTGCATCAGATGACGTCGGGCGTATCGGCCCGCCTGCGCCCGGACGTCGACCTGCCGGCGTTGATCCGAAGCATTTTCCCCTGTGGGTCGGTGACCGGCGCGCCGAAGATTCGGGCGATGCAGATCATCCGCGAGTTGGAAACGGAGCCGCGCGGCGTCTACACCGGCGCGGTCGGCATGATTGCGCCGAACGGCGACGTGGATCTGAATGTCGCGATCCGCACGATCATGCTCGACGGGTCGGGCCGGGGCGAGCTGGGTATCGGCAGCGGGATCGTCTACGATTCCGACGGCCCCGCCGAATTCGCGGAATGCCTGCTGAAGGCGCGTTTCATGACGGGCCGCAACGCTCAGTTCGACTTGATCGAGACGATGCGCTGGGATCGCGATGGCGGTTATTATCTTCTGGACGAGCATCTGGAGCGGTTGTCACGATCGGCCGCCTATTTCGGATTTGCGTGCGACTTGGATGCGGTCCGAAACATCTTGGATGGCGTCGCCGAAGCGTTGGAGGGGCCGTGTCATCGGGTGCGGTTGACGCTGGATGAAGATGGCCGCGTCGACGTGACGAATGTTGCCGTCGACCCGCCGTCGCCTGACGCAAGAACGCGGTATGTCATCGCCGACGAGCCGACCGACAGCGCCAATCGGTTCCTCTTCCACAAGACGACGCGGCGGCAGTTCTACGACCGGACGCGCGAGCGGCTGATGCGCGAAACCGGTTGCGACGAAGCGGTGTTCGTGAACGAGAAGGGCGAACTGACCGAAGGCAGCTACACCAACATCTTCATCGAGCGGGACGGCCGCTTGTTGACGCCGCCGCTCGCCTGCGGCCTGCTGGACGGCACGCTACGCCGCGCCTTGTTGGCCGATCCCGATTGCGCGATCGAAGAAGCAATTCTGACGCCGGCGGATTTGGAAGCGGCCGACCGGGTCTATCTCGGCAACTCGGTGCGCGGGCTCGTGCGCGCCGAGCCGGTCGATACGTCATTGCTGAAACGGCGGGCATCCTAGTTTCACAAGAAAAGGAATCGAACCATGAGCCTTGGCGCATTTTCCATCAGTTTGACCGTTAAAGACCTTGCCGCCTCGAAAGCCTTTTATTCGAAACTGGGGTTCAGCAAGATCGAAGGGGACGAGACTGAGAACTGGGTGGTTCTCACGAATGGCGACTGTGTCGTGGGTCTGTTTCAAGGCATGTTCGACAAGAACATCCTGACCTTCAATCCCGGCTTCGGACCGGACGGGACGCCGCTCGACGACTTCGAGGACGTGCGCGATATCCAGAAGCGCCTGAAGGAGGACGGCGTCTCCTTCGAGAAAGAGGCGGACGAGACGACGACGGGGCCGGCGAGTTTCGTCATCGTCGACCCGGACGGCAATCCGATCCTGGTCGACCAGCACGTCTAGCGCGTCACAACGTTTGCTGGCGTGGGCTCCCATCGCAAAGACCGTTCGACAAGCTCAGGGTCAGGCCGAGGTCCCAGATCAGCCCTCATGCTGAGCCTCCTCATCCCGAGCGTGTCGAGGGACGAAGCATTTCGGCGACCGTGAAGACCCATCGTCGTGACGACACCGATCTCGTGACATACATACGTGTTCGACCAATATTGACGCTGGCGGTTCGCGCGGAAACACGCGTCGATGGCTACTGGCCCTTATAGCGAGGGGCGCGTTTTTCGGCGAAGGCCCGGGGGCCTTCCTTCGCGTCCTCGGTTTGTCCGACGACCCAGCGCAACGCGCCGCCAAGCCGCATCGCCCGGTCGAAGGTTTCGTCCAACGCCGCTTGGGTGACTTCCTTGGCGGCCTTGACCGCGAGCGGGGCGTGACCCGCGATGCGCGTCGCGATCTTCAGCGCTGTCGGCATCAGATCGTCGGCGGGCACCATGCGGCTGACGATACCGACCCGCAGCGCCGTCTCGGCGTCGATGCGGTCGCCGGTCAGGACGAGTTCCATCGCCATGGATTGCGGGATGCTGCGCGCCAGGCGCTGCGGGCCGCCGCCGCCGGGAAAGAACCCGTGGGTGATCTCCGGCAGTCCGAACTGGGCCTCGGTCGAACAGACCCTGATGTCGGCGGCGAGCGCCAGTTCCATGCCGCCCGCGAGGCAATAGCCGTCGATCGCGGCGATCAGCGGTTTCTCGAATGTCATCGTCGACCACCGCGCGTCGGGATTCGCCTCGATGACCGAGGACGGCGAATTGTCTTGGCTGCGCTGGCCGCCGCCGGAGGCGCGTTCCTTCAAGTCGGCGCCCGCGCTGAACGTACCGCCGGCGCCGGTCAGGACCGCGACGCGGATATCCGGGTCCGCGCGCACCGCGGCCAGGCGGTCCATCAGCTTCGCCCCCATGTCCTGGTTGATGGCGTTGCGTTGCGCCGGCCGGTTCAGGGTGATGACGGCGACGCGGTCCGTGACCTCGAACAGCAGGGTATCGGTGCTCACGCGCTTCCTCCCGGTATTCAGAAACTCGCGCCGGCGACGCCGATCGTCGACTGCCCGGTTTCGTAGAGTTCGGTATAGGTGTATTGCCCGTTCGCGACCCGCAGCAGTTCGTCGTAGATCAGTTGCCCGCCTTCCTCGATCGTCATGCTGCCGGACATGATCTCGCTGACGTCGACGTCCAGATCGTCGAAGCCGCGCGCGGCGGCATGCGGATTGCCGGTGATCTTGATCGTTGGCGAGAAGGGATGCGAGGACGGCTGGCCCAGGCCCGTGTTGAACCCGATGATCTGCGCGCCGCCCGCCGCCAGCCCGGTCATGGATTCGCACGCGGGCGCCGGGGTGCTCATGAAATAGAACCCCGGCGGCTCGGGGACGACCGGTTCGCAATAGTCGACCACGCCTTGCAGCGGCTTGGTGCCGGCCTTCTTGACCGCGCCCAAGGCCTTTTCCGCCAAGGTGGTGAGGCCGCCCTTAATATTGTCCGCCGACGGGTTGGTCTTGCGGATATCCTCGACGCCGCCCATCCGGGACATTTCCTCCATGTCGGCGATCGCCTGGACGATCTTGGCCGCCACGTCCTGGTTGACCGACCGTTCGGCGAGCAGGTGTTCGGCGCCCATGATCTCGGCGGTTTCCGACAGCACGACCGAGCCGCCCGCGTCCATCAACAGGTCCGCCGCGTGTCCGAGCGCCGGGTTGCCGGAGATGCCGCTGCTGAAGTCCGATCCGCCGCATTCCACCCCGAAGATGAGCTTGGACAGCGGCTGCTCGCTGCGCTGCGTGGCGGAATGTTTCCGGACCAGCTTGGCCGCCGCGACGATACCTTTTTCGACGGTTCGCCACGTGCTGCATTCGTCCTGGAACGCGATGCATTCGACGTCCTTGCCGGCCGCGGCGATCGGTCCGGCGAAAGTGTCGGTCGAGGTGCTGTGCAGCGAGATCAGGACGACGCCCGCCAGGTTGGGATTCATCGCCATCCCGTGAATCGCCTTGAGCCGCATTTCATGGTTGCGCCCAATCAGTTTACGGCCGAACAGGTCGGTTACCAGGTCCGTGCCGCGTACGTTCTGATTGATTTTTTGGGCGAGGCCGTTGCAGTTGTCCATCAGCGAGATGATGCCGATGCGGTTTCGGACGCCGACGCTGCCGTCGCTTCGTGGGTAACCGAAGAACATTTCTTGGAATACTCCTTGCTGGTCGAGTCTCAGGTCGGATCAGTCGACGACGTTGTGGACATGCACGTGATTCCCAACGCCGATGCTTTTGGACGCCTGTCCGATGACCTCGCCGTATTTCAGAACCTTGTCGCCCTCGGCGATCTGCCGGACGGCGACTTTGTGTCCGCGGGGAATGGGATCGACCACCGCAAGAGAGAACATTTCCTGGCCTCTTCGGATCGAGATCTCGATGTTGGCGTCGATGTCGCGAAGACAGACGGCGATATTGTCGTTCTCCGAAATCACGATGGCGTCGAGGGCATCGCCGCCGATGGAGGGGGGCGATGCGGGGTCGTTTTCTGGCATGGCGCGGTTGTTCCCTGAACGCTGCTGATCGATTTGGTTGCTCGTCCCTTTATAGAACATCGGCCGCGGCGGGCGCGAATGAGGGGCAGAGACTGGTTTCTTGGCGGGAGGGGGCGATGGACCATAGGCTTGTCATTCCCGCGAACGCGGGAATCCAGATTGTAGCGCTCATGGATCCCGCTGGTTCGCGGGGATGACAGGGGTAATCATGGTGCTTCATGTGCCTTCGAAGCCGGTTCGGGTTAGACTGGCGTGGACATGACGGAGAGGAAGTAAACGCGATGAGCCTCCAATCCATTGAAATCCGCAAGCTGACGCCAACCATCGGGGCCGAGATCACCGGCGTGGATATCGCGGCGGGGGTCAGCAACAGCCAGTTCGAGGAAATCCACGCGGCGTTGCTCGACAATTTCGTCGTTTTCTTCCGCGATCAGGATATCACGCTGGACCAGCACAAGGATTTCGGCCGGCATTTCGGCAAATTGCATGTCCATCCGCAGCCTAGCAACCCCGTGGAAGGGCACCCGGATGTCATCGCCGTGAAGGCCGACGAGAACTCCACGCGGGTTTCGGGCCAATACTGGCACTCCGATGTGACCTGCGATGCCGAACCGCCGATGGGGTCGATCCTGCATCTGCTCGAAGTGCCGGAAAACGGCGGCGGCGATACCTTGTTCGCCAACATGTACGCGGCCTACGAGGCGTTGTCCGAACCGATGCGTGGGTTCCTCGATGGGCTGACGGCGGTCCATGACGGAGAGCACTATCGGCCCCGAACCAATGACGCCTCGAAGGAGTTTCCACGCGCCGAGCACCCAGTTGTCCGTACGCATCCGGAGACCGGGCGGAAGGCGCTGTTCGTCAACCGCATCTTCACGTCGGAGATCGTCGGTCTCACCAAAGAGGAAAGCGACGCCCTGCTTGAGATGCTGTATCGGCATATCGAGAAACCCGCTTGGCAATGTCGCTTCAAATGGGAGCCGAATTCGATCGCCTTCTGGGATAACCGCTGCGTTCTGCATAACGCGATGTGGGACTACTTTCCGCAACGGCGGTTCGGGTATCGCGTCACCATTTGCGGCGACACGCCGCACTAGCGGGTTTCGCCGATCGCTGGGCGGAAACCGGGAGGAGGAGCCAATGCGCGCCGCGTTGATCGACCCGACCGCACCCGGGCATCTTGCCGTGACCGACGTGGCGGACCCGGTCCTATCGCCGAACCAGGCCCTGGTGCGGGTCAAGGCGGTTTCTCTCAACCTGGGCGAGGTCCGGCGTGCGCGGCGGGAGGCAGCCGGGACGCATCTTGGCTGGGATCTCGCGGGCTTCATCGCGCAAGCCGCGGCCGACGGCACCGGACCGGCCGAGGGTAGCCGCGTCGTGGGCATCGTGCCCGCCGGATCCTGGGCCGATCACGCGGCGGTCGAGACGCGGATGATGGCGGTGTTGCCGGACAGGGTGTCCTTTGCCGCTGCGGCCGCGTTGCCGGTGGCTGGGTTGACCGCGCTCTACGCGTTGGAGCAGGGCGGCCAGTTGCTCGGTCGCCGTGTTCTGGTGACGGGTGCATCCGGCGGCGTCGGGTTGTTCGCCATCCAATTGGCGAAATTGTCGGGCGCCACCGTCACGGCGCTTGTCCGTCGCGAGTCCCAAAGCGACCTCGTGCGTGGCGCCGGCGCCGACCACGTGGTCTGCGGCGAGCGCGCCACGGGCGCCGTCGATCATGGTCCCTTCCATTGCATTCTGGATTCGGTCGGCGGCGAGGTCTTGGCGGACAGCCTGCAACTGGTCGACCGTGGCGGCATCCTGGTGAATTTCGGGGTTTCGGCGGGGGAGACGGCGACGGTCGATGTGCGCGACTTTTTCCGTGTCGGGCGCGCCCGGATGTACGGCCTGTATCTCTTTACCGAATTTGGACGGCGGTCGGCCTGCGACGGATTGGGCGTGCTCGCAGGGCTGGTTGCCGATGGCGCACTCGACCCGCATATCGCGGCGGAGGGGCGTTTCGATGAGATCGGCATCCTGGCGGAACGTCTGTTCAACCGGGAGATTTCCGGAAAGGCGATCGTCCATATCGCGTAGTGGCGTCGCGCCGATGCGCCACGGGCCGTGACCTCGGCATGTGGTTCTTCGCCCAAACGCTTCGGATCCTGCCGCGTTGTTCGGGCGCTTTCGTACCGGATCGCCTAGGGCGTTTCGAGGCCGGCGGTTCGGATGTTTTCCCAACCCAACCCCCTAAAACAGGGACCGGTCGTGGCTTCCGAGAATTTGATGCCCGGATGATCGGCATTCCATTCGATGATCTTGATCTTCTCGTCCCGGTCGATGGCGACGTCCCAACCGATGATCGCGAATTGCGGCCGTTTGGCGTGCAGCTCGACGCAGGTCGTCACGGCGTTGGTAAATTTGGGGATGCGTTTGTTTTCGAAGGGCACGCCGGTGTCCGGATGCGCTGTGTAGCAACGCCAGTCCTGGGTGTAGCCGATGGCGTCCAGGTCGCCATCGTCGTTTATAACGGCGGCTTGTACGGTGTTGTCCGCCTGGATCCAGGCCGTATCGCTGCGCCCGAGCCGTAGATACGCCGCCCTGTGGCGGAACGATCCGTCAGGCTCGCGGACCGTGGTGATTCGCAGTGTCGCGACGGATCCGGTGATGATTTCATCGAAGAAGGCATGCTGTTCGATGGGGGATTGAATGACGCAGTTCCCGATGCCCCGGCAAAACTCGGCATTCAAGGCGTCGCAGGATATCCGTTGGACGCCGCTCCCCCGTCCGGAATCGTCTTGCTTGACGAACACGTCGTTTTGCCCCGCGGGCAGTAGATCCCGGATATGGCGGGCATCGATGGCGGCCATCGTCCGGTCGTAAAAGACGCCTTCGATATAGTAAGCGATGTCGGGAAGCGCCTCCGTCCTCAGCACGATGTTGCTGAAGGTCTTGTAGTCGGGGACGAAGCGTAGACCGCCATTCACGGCGGGGATGACGATCCGTCCGAAGTAATTGTCGGGAATCCAGCCCTCTTGGAAACGGCCGCTGATCATGGCGTAGACATAGAACCACGGCGCGAACCGCGTCGATCCGAAGACGGACACGGCATAATCGTCCGCGTTGCGCCGCATCGCTTTGGTCAGCCGCTGTCCCGTGTGACGTTCGATGGTCTGGACGGCGCCCATCGCTTCCTTGCGATGCCGGGCGTCGAAAAACCGGCCGCGCACGGATGCGATCGTGCGTTCTCCGGCAGTCTTGATGACGTCTCTGACGGTCATGGTCGTATCTCGACAAGTCGCAACTTGGAATCATATCGGCGCGATGAAGGCGCACAAGGTAGTTCCCTACCGTGAACAAAGAGTTATCAACGCATGCATGAACGATTTCGGAGCCCGGCTCGGGCAATTTGTCGTGTCCCTTGGTTGGTGGCAGACTCATGACGATCCCAACGACCGTCAGCAGATCGGAGGAATGCCATGGCCTACGCGCATATCGAGGTTCGACCCGTATCAGGAAGCTGCGGCGCGGAAATCCAGGGTGTCGACCTGTCGCAACCGCTCGGCAATGCGGCCTTCTCGGAAATCCATGACGCCTTCGTCGAGCATCAGGTGCTGTTCTTCCGCGACCAGGAGCTGGCCGAGGACCAGCACAAGGATTTCGGCCGGCGTTTCGGCACGCTCAACATCCATCCACGCTACGTGCCGTTGGAAGGCCACCCGGAGATTTTCCCGATCCGCAAGGACCCGGAACACAAGCGGATCGTCGGCGAGAGCTGGCATCACGATCTGACGCACCTGCCGGAACCGCCGATGGGCTCGATCCTCTATGCGCTGGAGGTTCCGCCCGTCGGCGGCGATACGATGTTCGCCAGCCAGTATGACGCCTACGAGAGCTTGTCCGACGGGATGAAGGCGTTGCTCTGCGGGCTGACCGGGGTGCACGACAACCGCATCCAGTCGCCGACGGTATCCGCCGGGCGCAACCAGGAGCGTACGAGCAAGCTGCGCGAGGATGCGAGCGCGGAAGAGGAGCCCGAGTGCGAGCATCCGGTGGTCATCACCCACCCGGAAAGTGGCCGCAAGGCGCTCTACGTCAACCGCGTGCGGACGCACCGTTTCAAGGGCATGACCGAGGACGAGAGCAAACCGCTGCTCGAATTCCTGTTCGAGCATTCCCATAGACCGGAGTTCACCTGCCGCTTTCGCTGGGAGAAGGGCTCGGTCGCCTTCTGGGACAACCGTTGCGTCATGCACAAGGCGCTGAACGACTATCCCGGATACAAACGCTACATGAACCGCGTCACTGTGAACGGCGCACGACCGGTTTAGCGGGTTGCGCAGAGTGGTCCTCATGCTTCGACAAGCTCAGCATGAGGGTGTCTAAGAACTGTGCCTCTCAATCTTCCTCATCCTGAGCCTGACGAAGGATGAAGGGCCAAATAGATGATCACCACCCCATCGCACGGGACGGGCGGCGCGGGTCGGCGCCGCCTTCTAGGATTCCGCTTTCCAGGTCGTGCGCGACCAGGCAGACGCCAGCGGTCTTCCACGTCATGTCGTCCAGCCGTTCCACCGTGTGGCCCTTGTCGGCCAGCGCGTCGCCGGTCTTGGCGTCGATCCGGCCTTCGATGGTCAGGCGGCCGGGATAGGCGGTGTGCGGCGCGAAGCTGTCCGGCTGGCTGTGGGTGATGAAGCGGGGCGCTTCGGCGGCTTCCTGCGCGTCCATGCCGAACAGTTCCCGGTTCAGCAGCACCTGCAGGACAGCCTGGCATTGCGTGTCGCCGCCGGGCGTGCCGATCGGCATGACCAGCTTACCGTCGCGCATCGCGAGCGCCGGGTTCGGCGTCAGGCGCGGCCGTTTGCCAGGCGCGACGGACGACGCGTGGCCGGGCACGGCCCAGGACTGCGAGCCGCGGGAGGAGGGGCAGAGGCCGGTGCCCGGGATGACCGGCGATTCCCAGGTCACGTCCGACGGGTTCGACGAGAAGACGTTGCCGTCCTTGTCGACCGCGCAGACATAGGAGGTGTCGCCCGGCATCGGCGGGCTTTCCTGCGACAAATGCTGCGCGGTCATCCAGGCGGGGCCGGGATCGTTGCCGAAATCGCCGGCGGGCGGCATCTCGGGCCAGGCCGTGTCCGGGCGGATCATCGACCGGCGCTCCGCGTTGTAGGCGTCGGACAACAGGCGCTCCAGCGGCACGTCCACGAAATTCGGGTCGCCGTAATAGCGTTCCCGGTCGGCCAATGCGAGTTTCATCGCCTCGGCGACCACATGGATGTACTCGACGCTGTTGTGGCCCATCGATTTCAGGTCGAAACCGTCGAGCAGGGCGAGCATCTGCTGCATCACTGGCCCCTGGCACCAGGGGCCGCAGGTGTAGATGTCGATCGGCTCGCCGCAGCCGTTGAACGTGCGTTTGACCGGCGGTTCGATGGTCGATTGGAAGCTGTTGAGGTCTTCTTCGGCGAGCAGCCCGTCGTTTTCCCGGTGGTAGCGCAGGATCGCCTGGCCGATATCGCCGGAATAGATCGCGTCGCGTGCGGCCTTCAGCCCCGCCGACCGGCCATGCTTCGCCGCCGCCGCTTCCTCGTCCGCCATGAATTGCAGCGAGCGGGCGAGATCGGTCTGCACGAAACGCTCGCCCGGCTGCGGCGCGCGTCCGTTCGGCAAATAGATCGACGCATTCTCGGGCCATTTCCGGTAGTTGTCCTCGTAGGCCTCGATATAGGCCGTCATCATCCGATGCATCGCGAAACCGTCGCGCGCAAATCGGATCGCCGCCGCCGCGACCTCGCCGAAGGACAGGGTGCCGAACCGGTCGAGCGCCATGATGTTGGCGTCGGGGGCAGCCGGCACCACCGTGCGGCGCAGGCCGAGCGGAATTTCGCCGCCATGTTCGTTGAGGAATAGATCGAGGGTCGCCGCCTTGGGCCAAGGGCCGAGGCCCGTGATCGTCAGCACGTCCCGCTCCTTGGCGCGATAGATCAGGATCGGCGCGACTCCCGCTATGTTCACCATGTCGCTCTGCAACACGCCAAGCGCGATATTGGCCGCCACGCCCGCATCCACCGCGTTGCCGCCCGCTTCGAGGATGTCGAAGGCGGCCTGCGTCGCCAGGTAGTGTCCGGCGGCGACCATGTAGCGGGTGCCAAAGACGGTGGGTTGGTAGGGCATAGGCGATGCTCCGTTGGTTTGGGGGCGGTCATGCGTCGACAGGCTCAGGATGAGGAGTCATTCCCCGTCGTTCCTACCCTGAGCTTGTCGAAGGGTCCTTGGGTTCTCTGCGAGCCAGCATGACGGCTAGGGACACCCGCCGTCAATGTTGGGACCGATTGTCGACCATGGCCGTCTCAGGTCCGTTCTGCCCGGCGCCGTCCGGTCGCCCGTCCGTGCAGCCATTTTTCGGCTTCGAGGACGAGCATCACGACGCCGCCGACCGCTACGATCTGTAGGCCTTGCACCAGGCTCAGCGGGCGAACATCGAAGAAGGTCTCCATGAACGGTGCGTAGGTAAAGAGGAACTGTAGCGCCGTGACCATGCCGACGGCGATCAAGACCGGCCGTGTGCCGATGATGCCGCGCAAGGTGATCGACGGGGCTTTCAGGAAACGAACGCTGAACAGATAAAAAATCTCGAGCACCACCAGTGTGTTAACCGCGATGGTGCGCGCTTCTTCGATACTGGCCCCCTGGACTGTGGCGTAAATGAACTTGCTGAAGATCGCGCCCATGAAAAGGACGGAGACGAATGCCGTTCGCCAGATCAGAAACCGGGAGAGAATGGGCTCGTCGGCGGCGCGCGGCGGGCGGCGCATGACGTCGGGTTCGCTGGGCTCGAAGGCGAGCGCCAGGGCGAGGGTCACGGCGGTCACCATGTTGACCCACAGGATTTGGACCGGCGTGATCGGTAGGGTGAAGCCAAGCAGGATCGCCGCGATCAGGACCAGCGCTTGACTGCCGTTCGTCGGCAGGATGAACAGAATGGCCTTTTTCAGATTGTCGTAGACGGTCCGTCCGGCGCGCACCGCTTCGGCGATGCTCGCGAAATTGTCATCCGCCAGCACCATCTCCGATGCTTCCTTGGCAGCCTCGCTGCCTTTCCGACCCATCGCGATCCCGACATCGGCGCGTTTGAGCGCCGGCGCGTCGTTGACCCCATCGCCGGTCATAGCGACGACGGCGTTGTCGGCTTGCAGGGCCGCGACCAGCCGCAGTTTATGGGCCGGGCTGGTACGCGCGAAAATGGCCGTTTCCCGGACCCGCGCGCGCAGGTCGTCGTCATCCAGCATGTCTAGGTCGCGGCCGGTCAGCAGCTTTTCCGGGTTTTCCAGGCCCAACTGACGGGCCACCGCCACGGCCGTGCCGCCATGATCGCCGGTGATCATCTTGACGGAAATTCCCGCGGCCTGGCACTCCGCGACCGCGGCGATCGCCTCCTCGCGCGGTGGATCGATCAGGCCGAACAGGCCAAGGAAGGTCAGGCCGCTTTCGACATCATCGAAGCGCAAACTGGACTGGGAGGCATCCGTTGCCTTCGTGGCGACGGCGAGGATGCGCTGGCCCCGCGACGCGATCTCTTCCGCCTGGCTGTGCCAATAGTCCGTGTCGAGCGCTATGTTGCCTTCGACACCCCGCTGCCGGTCGCACATGCCGAGTATGCGTTCCGGTGCGCCCTTGACGAAAACCGCCCAATTTCCCGTATGGTCGTGGTTGAGGCTCGCCATGAACTGGTGTTCGGAGTCGAACGGTATCGCGTCGGCGCGCGGCCAGGACCGGCGCTCGAACTCATAATCGAGACCGGCCTTGGCGGCGACGGCGAGCAAGGCGGCCTCCATCGGGTCGCCCTCGATCCTCCAATGGCCGTCGGATTCGTGCAGGCTTGCGTCGTTGCACAACAGCGCCGCCCGGCCTATCTCGTCGAGCAACGGATACATCCCGGCGTCCGTGTCGCGTCCATCGAGCGTGATGCCGCCGCGTGGCGCATACCCGGTGCCGTTGACCGTGAAGAACCGCTTTGCCGTTGCGATCGAGGCGACGGTCATTTCGTTGCGGGTCAGCGTGCCCGTCTTGTCGGAGCAGATGACCGAAACCGACCCCAGTGTTTCGATCGCCGGCAGCCTGCGGACAATCGCGTTCTGGCGGGCCATGCCTTGCACGCCGATCGCCAGGGTGATCGTCAGGATGGCCGGCAGACCTTCCGGGATGGCGGCGACCGACAGGCCGACGACCGCCATTAAGATCTCGGTGAAGCCGAAATCGCGCACCAGCAACCCGAAGGCGAGGACGAGCACGGCAACGCTCAGGATCGCGACGGTCAGCCGTTTGGCGAAGACGGCCATTTGCCGCAAGAGCGGCGTCTGCAAGGTGGTGACTTCGGACAGCATGCCGCTGATCCGGCCAATCTCGGTCCTTGCGCCAGTCTCGACGACGGCTCCTTTTCCTTGCCCGTAGGTCACCAGCGTGCCGCTGAAGGCCATGGGCGTCCGATCGCCGAGCGGGGCGTCCTGTGCCACTGTCTTTTCGGCTTTCTCGACGGGAACGGATTCGCCGGTGAGCACCGACTCGTCGACCTTGAGGCCCTTGACGTCGACCAGCCGGAGGTCGGCGGGCACGCGGTCGCCCGCTTCGAGCAGAACGATATCGCCCGGTACGATCTCGTCGCTGGGCACGGATATACGCCGGCCGTCGCGGATGACGTTTGCTTGCGGCGCGAGCATGTCGCGAATCGCTTCGAGGGCTTTCTCGGCCTTGCCTTCTTGCAGAAAGCCGATGATGGCGTTGACCAAGACGACGGCGAGAATGACTTGGGTATCGATCCAATGGCCGAGCAGGGCGGTCAGGCCGGCGGCGGCGATCAGCACGTAAATCAGCACATCATTGAACTGAATCAGAAATCGCAGGATCGGACCGCGCTTTTTCGGCGGCGGCAATCGATTGGGGCCGGCCTCCGCCAAGCGGCGGCGCGCCTCATCCTCGGATAACCCGTCGGGACGGCTCTCGACCGCCGTGATCGCGTCGTCGGATGACAGCGCGTGCCAGTCCCGCCGGTCGGACAGCCTATCCGCCGGCGGGTCCTTGGCGATGATCCCGTTCATCCCGCCACTCCCTCTGATCCGCTTCTCAAGGATTCATCGACAGATGTGGGGTGGCGGTGCTGTCGGTGAAAGGTGCCTTACCAGCCCATGGCGCGGGACTGTCGGCGCGGGTCGGCGCCGCCGGCGAGTTGGCCGGTCTCGTGGTCGTGCACGACCGTGCAGACCGCGCCCGCCTTGCGGGTGATTTCCGGCCACCATTCGACCTTGTGGCCCTTCGCTTCGAGCGCCTTGCCGGTGCTGTCGTCGACGCGGTTTTCGATGCGCAGGATGCCGGGCTCCGCCTCGTGCGGCTCGAAGGAACTGGGCGCGCTGTAGGTCGAGAAGCGCGGGGCTTCGATGGCCTCCTGCGGGTCCATGCCGAATTCGTGGATGTTGTTGAAGACCTGAAGCATCGCCTGGCATTGCACGTCGCCGCCGGGCGTGCCGAAGGGCATGGTCATCTTGCCTTCGGCGACGGCCATGGCGGGGTTCGGCGTCAGGCGCGGGCGCTTGCCCGGCGCGATGGCCGAGGCATGGCCTTCGACCGCCCATCCTTGCGAACCGCGGCTCGATGCGACGAGGCCGAGGCCGGGGATGATCGGTGATGCGCCGCAACTGTCGCTCGGCGTGATCGAGAAGGCGTTGCCGTGCTCGTCGATGGCGCAGGCATAGGATGTGTCGTGCAGCACGTATTCCGGCGCCTGCGGCGGCGACAGCAATTTCGCTTCCATCGGGTCGAAGCCGTCGACCGCGCCATGCGCCGGCATGCCCGGCCAGGCTTCGTCGGGACGGATCATGCCGCGGCGCTCCGCGTTGTAATCGTCGGACAGCAGCGTATCCATCGGCACGTCGACGAAGCGGGGGTCGCCGTAGTAGCGTTCGCGGTCGGCGAAGGCGAGTTTGATCGCTTCCGACAGGGTGTGGATGTACTCGACCGAGTTGTGGCCCATGCCCTTGAGGTCGTAGGAGTCGAGCAGCGCCATCATCTGCAGCAGCACCGGACCCTGGCACCAGGGTCCGCAGGTATAGACGTCGATGCCGTTGTAGGTGTGTTTGACCGGCGGTTCGATGGCGACGCGGAACTCCCGCATATCCTCTTCGGTGATGAAGCCGCCTTCCTCGCGGTGGAATTTGGCGATGGTTTGCGCGATGTCGCCCTCGTAGAAGGCCGCGCGCGCCGCCTGCAATCCATCTTCGCGGCCCTTGGACGACGCGGAGGCTTCCTCGTCCGCCATGTATTGCAGCGAACGCGCGAGGTCGGCCTGGATGAAATTCTCGCCGACCTCCGGCACCTTGCCGCCGGGCAGCATGATTTCCATGTTGCTCGGGTAGTTCGCATAGCCGTCCTTGGCGCTCTCGATGGTGCCCTGATAGGTCGGGTGCATGCTGAAGCCGTCGCGTGCATAGCGGATCGAGGCTTCGGCGACCTCGCTGAAGCTTTTGGTGCCGAAATGTTTGAGCGCAGTGATCCACGCGTCGGGCGCCGCCGGCATGACCGAGCGCCGCACGCCGTGCGGCACGGTGCCGTTATGCTCCCGCAGGAAGACGTCGAGCTTGGCCGCCTTGGGCCACCAGCCAAGGCCGCTGATCGTCACCACCTCTCTCTTCTCGGCGAGATAGATGATCATCGGCGCGACGCCGCCAACATTGACGATGTCGCTCTGCACGACCGCCAAGGCGATGCCCGCCGCGACGCCCGCGTCCACCGCGTTGCCGCCGTCCTCCAGGATGTTGTAACCGGCCTGGGTGGCGAGATAATGGCCTGCCGAGACCATGTAACGGGTGCCGAGCATCGTCGGTTGATAGGGCATGGCGTCCTCCGGGGATGAGTGCAGTCGCGAAAATTGGAATGTCGTCGGGAACCCAATCATTTTAACGCCAATACCGTTTCGGAGAAAGTGCCGCGCCGGGAATCCCGCATTTTGCGCGGTATTTCCGGACGTTCGCGACCTTAAATCAATCTTAGGGTCGTCCGGATAGCGTCAGGTTCTACCGGAGGAACGCGATCATGCGCGAGACGATGCAAGAGGCTTGGAACCTCGTTTTGAACGATCCTGACTTCGAGTTCGTGCCCTATTATCTCGGCGCGCTGGCGATCGCCGCGATTTTTGCCGTGCGCAGACGCGGTCGCGGTTGGGGCGACGGCGGCGGCGGCGAGAGTGGCTGCGGCGGAGACGGCGGGGGCGGCGGCGAGTAACCGTTTCGAACCTTGCCTGTGCTTGTGGGTGAAGGCAGATTGCAGGGCGGAGCGTAAAAGGCGGGCCTAACCCAACGCCGCGCCGTGCGGCAACGACCGGAACGAAACCGTTATGGCGTCAGCAAAAGATATCCTCCAATCCGCGAAACGCGTCCTGATGCCCGTCGCGGGCTTTTACGTCCTGTTGTTGGCGACCCTGTTCCTGTTGCAATCCTGCTTGATCTACCACCCGGACACGCCGACCCGCGCGATCGTCGCGACGCCGGAGTCCATCGGGCTGGCGTATGAGCCGGTAAAGATTCCCACCGAGGATGACTTGACGCTCGACGCCTGGTTCGTGCCGGCGCAGGATGCGCGGGGCGTGTTGCTGTTTTTTCATGGGAATGCCGGCAACATTTCGCATCGGTTGGAGTCGATTGGCCTGTTCAATCGGCTTCGTCTGTCGACGCTGATCATCGATTACCGCGGCTATGGCCAAAGCGAGGGCGAGCCGTCGGAGGAGGGAACCTATCGCGATGCCGAGGCGGCATGGCGCTACCTAACCGACCAGCGCGGGATATCCCCGGAACGGATCGTTCTGTTCGGGCGTTCGCTCGGCGGTGCGGTTGCGGCGCATGCGGCGAAAGGGCGGGACGCCGGGGCGTTGATCCTGGAGTCGGCCTTTACCTCGGTGCCCGATATGGCGGCGCAGATTTATTGGTTCCTGCCGGTACGGTGGCTGACCCGGTTCGACTACGACACCGAGGCGGCGCTGGCGTCCGTCTCGGCCCCGGTCCTTGTCATCCACAGCCCGGACGATCGGATCGTCCCGTTCGCGCACGGGCGCGCCCTGTTCGCCGCCGCGCGAGAGCCGAAGCAGTTTCTCGAAATCAACGGAGGGCACAACACGGGCTTCCTCCGAAGCGAGCAGGCCTATCTGAAAGGGATCGACGCTTTCCTGACCGAGCATCTCGGGAAGTAGTGCTGTAAGGGCACGAACATCGAGTGCGATGCGCTTGTAACGAAACAAACACCGTCGTCATTCCCGCGAAAGCGGGAATCTATCTGTAGCGGCGGGTCTGGATTCCCGCTTTCGCGGGAATGACACGGTGGCGGGGGTTGGCGATCGCTACCCGACGTGATTGACGACCCCGTCGTTGGCCAGTTTGCCGTCCTGGTTGACGATGGCGATGGAGCTGAGCTTGCCCGCATCGTCGTGGCGGCCCCAGATGTCGAGCTTTTCGTCCCAGAACATCGGCCGGCGGAACCGGATTTGCAGGTCGAGTTGTCGCGGTACCGCGTTTTTGCTGAGCGCTTCCATCATGAACCGGATCGCCATCAAACCGGCCGCGATGGGTGCGCGAAAGCCGAAGCGGTGTGCGGTTTCCGGGTCCGAATGGATCAGGTTTTCCGCCTCGTCGCTATAGGCCGCCACCTTCTCCGGCACCAATTGTTTCTCGCCGATCTTTGTCAGGCCCTCGGTCGGGTCCGTGGCGGGCCTCGCTTTGGCCGCGGACGGCTGCGCCCTGTCCGCAAGGGTGGCGTCGAGCACGAGCGACGACCGCTCCGCGCGCAGCGGGATCGACCCGTCGGGCCGGACGAACTCGAACCGCGAGGTGACGATATGACCGCGTCGGTCCGGCTCGACCTTGATATCCTCACCACGCACCGTCAGGGTCTCGCCGAGCATGATCGGCTCGCTTAGGTCGAGCCGTTGCGTCATATGGACCCGGCCGTTGATGGGCAGGCCGGCGCGCTTGGCGGCAAGAACGGTCGCCAGGACGAAATGCGTGATATCCACCCGGTCGCCGTAGATCGCCGGGTCGATGTCGCAGCAGGCGAGCTTCTTGGCTTGGGTTTCGGCGGTCACCTGAAAATCCCATGCCGGATAAACGAGCCCGGCGCGGTATCCGACGTCGGCGTCGGTCGAGGCGGTGGTATCGGTCATCGTTGCTTGTCCTGTCAGTTCATTTTGGCCGGCGTCGGGTCCTTCAACGGCACTTCCATCAAGTCTTCGCCCGAGATCGACCGGAGCGCATGCGTTTGAGCGTAGCGGTCGGCATTCCGGTACCGAGGAGGAGGATGCACATGGCGGCGTTTTCCCAGCGTCGTCTCTTGTCGTTGACCCGCCGACCATAGGGCGTCGGGGGCGGGCTGTCATCCGGACGGAGTTCCGCGCTATCATTGCCGCATCAGTTGCAGCCCCAAAAGAACCAAGAGAGCCGAGACATGACCGAGCGCCCCTTCGAGATGGTCCCGCTGCCCGCCGGGCGCAGCACCGAAAAACCCCGCAAGACCGGCCTGACCATGGTGCTGGATTGGGGCCAGCCGATGCAGCATCTGCGTGATACTTTGGAGCTGTCGGCGCCTTATATCGACCTCGGCAAGATCGTCGCCGGCACCGCGCGGCTCTATGATGTCGATACCTTTCGCAAGAAGCTCGACCTTTACAAAGAGTTCGACGTGAAGCCGTTCATCGGCGGTCAGTTCCTGGAGTATGTCTTCGCGACGCAGGGGTGGGACGCGGTCAAACCGTATTGCGAGGAGGCGAAGCGGCACGGCATCCGCGCCATCGAGGTCTCCGACAATTGCGTGCCGTTGAACGATCAGGAACGGCATCGGATGATCCGGATCGCCATCGACAGCGGCCTGGAAGTCCACGGCGAGGTCGGCTCGAAACACGACAAGCAGGACGCGGCCGAACTGATCGCACAAGCCAACCTCTGCTTCGAGGCCGGGTGCGACCTGGTGCTGGTCGAGGCGGCGGAGTTGATGGACGGCGACGAGATCAACCAGGACCTGCTGGAGGGACTGCGCGACGGCCTCGACATCTCGAAGGTGCTGTTCGAATTGACCGGCTATTGGATCAAGGGCGTCACGGTGAACAGCACCTTCGAATTGCAGAAAGCCTTTGTGCTGGCCTTCGGTTCCGACGTGAACATCGCCAACGTGTCGCCGGATCAGGTGATCAGCCTGGAGGCGCTGCGCTGCGGGCTCAGCGTGGTCGGGCCGGACCGGTTGGACCAGGCGGCGGAATAGAATCCTTCGGTTGATCCCAAGCCGCTAGAACGATTGTTGGGCGTGCGCGGTCCGGTTGAAATCTTCTCTTTGAGTCAAGATCCTAGGGGCTTTAACGACTTGTTAACGGCCCTGGCGAAGCATGGTTTCGTGGGGAAACGAGCACGCCGTCCGACGGATTTCGTCGGTGAGGGGATGCGGCTTTCAGCACGGAGGAGGGGCTCGAGAGGGGACGGTCTCGGCCATTCAGATAACGGGTTTGCAGTGGGAGAAATAGACGATGTCTGAATTGTCGCCACTCAATATCGGCGAGGGCACCGCGGAGGCCATCGCCTACCGGTTGATGCTGGACGTGATGCGGGTCGAGAACCGTACCATGTCGAGCGGCGCCATGGCCGGCGCGCATACGCCGGCCGACCGGCATTATCTTCTGAACACTTATCACGAATGCCTGATGGCGGTGCGCGGGAAGCGTATCGCCGCGTCGACCGGAGGAAACCGTACCGCCGCCTAGGCGGGCTTAGTGCACCTCGGGCTCGTCGACCAACTCCGACGATCGCAAGAAGTCGAAGTCGCAGCCTTTATCCGCCTGTTGGATATGTTGCGTGAACATCCAGCCGTATCCTCTTGGATAATGGGGCTTCGGCGGGGTCCACGATTCGCGCCGTTTGGCGAGCTCCTCGTCGCTGACCTTCAGGTCGAGCCGTCGTCCCATGATGTCCAACTCGATCATGTCGCCGTTTTGCACCAGACCCAGCGGTCCGCCGACGAAGGACTCGGGAGCTACATGCAGTACGCAGGTGCCGTAGGACGTGCCGCTCATCCGCGCGTCCGAAATGCGCACCATGTCGCGCACGCCTTGCTTCAGCAGCTTCTGCGGGATCGGCAGCATGCCCCATTCCGGCATGCCGGGTCCGCCGACCGGGCCGGCATTCTGCATAACCAGGACGGAGTCCGCGGTTACGTCGAGATCCGGGTCGTCGATCCGTTCCAGCAGGTCGCGGTGGCTTTTGAACACCACGGCCGGGCCGACATGCTTGTGCAGTTTCGGGTCGGCGGCGGTGTGTTTGACCACCGCGCCGTTCGGCGCGAGATTGCCGCGCAGCACGACCAAGCCGCCTTCGTCGGACATCGGGTTGTCGCGCGTCCGGATCACCTCGTCGTTGTAGACCCCGGCGTCGCCGAGATTGTCGCCGAGCGTCTTGCCGTTCGCCGTGAGGCAGTCGAGATGCAGCAGGTCGCGCATCCGGTTCAGCAGGCCGCGCAGGCCGCCGGCATAGTAGAAATCCTCCATCAGGAAGCGGCCAGACGGCCGCATGTCGGCCAGCACCGGCGTCTTGCGCGACAACTCGTCCAACAGGTCGAGCGTGACGTCATGCCCGTTGCGCGCGGCGATGGCGAGGATATGAATCGCCGCGTTGGTCGACCCGCCGAGTGTCATCACGGTGGTGATCGCGTTTTCGACCGCGTCCATCGTCATGAGTTCGCGCGGCGTCAGGTCGTCCCAGACCATGTCGACGATGCGGCGGCCGCTTGCCGTCGCCATACGCGGATGGTTCGAATCCGCCGCCGGGATCGACGCCGCGCCCGGCAGCGTCATGCCAATCACCTCGGCGACCGAGGTCATCGTCGAGGCGGTGCCCATGGTCATGCAGTGGCCGGGCGACCGGGCGATGCCGCCCTCGATCTCCTCCCAGTCGTCCTCGGTGATGTTGCCGGCGCGGCGTTCCGCCCAGTATTTCCAGGTGTCGGTGCCGCTGCCCAGCGTCTCGCCGCGCCAGTTGCCGCGCAGCATCGGCCCGGCGGGGACGAAGATCGACGGAATGTTCATGCTGGCCGCCGCCATCAGCAGCGCCGGCGTGGTCTTGTCGCAGCCGCCCATCAGCACCGCGCCGTCCATCGGGTGGCTGCGCAGCAGTTCCTCGGCCTCCATCGACAGCATGTTGCGGTAGAGCATGGTCGACGGTTTCACGAAGGGCTCGGAGAGCGACATGGCGGGCAGTTCGACCGGGAAGCCGCCGGCCTGCCAGACGCCGCGCTTCACCTCTTCGGCGCGCTGCTTGAAATGCGCGTGGCACTGGTTGATCTCGCTCCAGGTGTTGATGATCGCGATCACCGGCTTGCCGGCGAAATCCTCCTTGGCGAAGCCCATCTGCTTGGTGCGCGACCGGTGGCCGAAGCCGTGCAGGTCGTCGACGCCATACCATTGATAACTCCGTAAATCTTCCGGGGCTTTGCGTCGGCCGGATCGCGCCATTTTCCTCTCCTTGAGATTTTTGTTTTTGCGTGTCGCACCGCGGGACGGGAAGGATCACGGTAGGCAGCATGGTTGGGCGCTGTCAACGCACACAGGAAACCGTTAGATTTCCGAGGCGATGAAAGGAATAGACATGAACGCGACTGAACTCGCCTGGCAGGCCGAAGAAGGCTGCCACAATGCTTGGCCCGCGCTGCATCAGGTTTGGTGTGGCGATTGGGTGCTGCGCGTTTCGGGCGGATTCGGGCGACGCGTGAATTCGGCCAATCCGTTGACTGCGGGGGCCGGTGCGATCGACGAAACGCTATCGGCGTGCCGTGCCGTCTATGGCGGGCAGGGGCAGCCGGTGATATTCCGGGTGCCGACCCTTTTGGACCCGTCGGTCGATGCCCGGTTGGCGGAACTGGGATTCAGCGCGGAAGGCGAGACGATCACGCTGCACGCCGATATCCGCACGGTCGAGTCCCAGGCGGACGCCGCTGTCGAAATCCTTTCCTATCCGAGCGGCGATTGGCTTGCGGCGATGCAAGCGTTACAGGGACGCGACGACGACGCGCATGCGTTTTTCACGCGCGTCGTCCGCTCGCTGATGGTTCCGTCGGGTTTCGCCGGGTTACGCGCCGACGGTCGGCTCGCCGCCTTGGCGTTTGGGGCGTTGCATGGCGGCCTGTTATGCGTCGAATCCGTCATCACCGACGAAGCGCAGCGCGGCAAAGGATACGCGCGCCGGATGCTGAACGGGCTTTTCGCGTGGGCGGCGGCGGCAGGCGCTTGGGGCGTTTGCCTTCAGGTCGAGGCGCCGAACGCCCCGGCCATCGCCCTCTACCAAGGTCTCGGCTTGACGACCGAACTGTACCGCTATCACTACCGCCGCGAACCCGCATGACGCACTGCGCGGGTTCTACTTCGCCGCCATCACCATAATCTCGACCTTCCAGTCGGGTGCGGCAAGCGCGCTGCACAAGCCGGCGCGGACGGGCGGGTTGGCCGGGTCGATCCAGGCATCCCAAACCTCGTTCATGGCCGCGAAGTTGCGCATGTCCGTGACCCAGAGCTGCGCCCACAGGAGCTTGGACTTGTCGCTGCCGCATTCGGCCAGCAGCTTGTCGATCTTCGCCAGGATCTGCGCGGTTTGCGTCGCGACGTCGGCATTCTGGTCGTCGCCGACCTGGCCGGCGAGGTAGATGACGCCGTTATGCTCCACGGACTGGCTCATCCGGGGACCGATGTGATTGCGGGTGATATCGCTCATGGGGCTTTCTCCATCTGAGGTTTGAATAGGGAAACGGTGAGACGCGGGCGAGGCTAACTGCCCCGGCGCAGTGCGGCGCAGTCGTCGACCAGGATTCCGGTGACGACCTCGATCTTGTTGTCGGTCAGGTCGAGGAAAGATTCGACCGAGTAATCGCCGTAATTCACGCTGAGCGGCTGTAGATCGGCGAGCCGCGCGCCCATGACCAAGCGGTCGATCTTGGTCATGCAGATCGTCCACATGCACATGGGGCAGGGCTCCATCGTGGTGTAGAGCGTGGTGCCGGGTAGTTCGGTGACCTTTTCCGCCTGACAGATGTTGCGGATGGCCACGGTTTCCGCATGGCAGGTCGGATCATAGGTACTCGTCACGGTGTTGTGCCCACGGGCGACGATCTTGCCGTCGCGGACGATGACAGACCCGATCGCCGGATTGCCGGCGGCGGCGCCGGTGCGTCCTTCGTCGAGGGCGTGGCGCATGAAGTCGACATGCTCGTTCGAGGGCATCGCTCGTGTCCTTTCCGCTGTTGGTAACGAGCCTACTGCAGCGCCGGGGATCGGGCCAGGGCCGGGCAAACTTTGACCGCTTTCCGTGTGCTACCGTACAATCAGTTCGCATTTACCGGAGGATCGAAGCATGGAGAACGTCGAAACGGTGGGCCAGGGTGCCGCGCCGCAAGGGATGGCCCAAACCGCTGGTTTTCCCACGGTTCAGCCGCTGCCGAGTTTCATGGGCGCGGCGGTGACCGGGCTCGATCTGTCGAAGCCGCTCGACGACTCGGCCCGCGACGCGATCCTGAGCGCCATGCTCGAATACCATATCCTTGTCTTCCCGAACCAGGACCTGTCGAAGGACGAGCAGTATGCCTTCACCGAACGCTTCGGCGAGGTCGAGGGGCATGTCGTGCGGGGGCTGGATGGCGTGAAATCGCCCAAGGTCCATATGGTATCGAACCTCGATCTGGACGGCAATCCGACCAAGACGCCGGCGACCAGCGGCAATTTCTTTTGGCACACCGACAAGTCCTATCACGACGTCCCGTCGCTCGCGACGCTGCTGCACGCCAAGAAGATTCCCCCGAAGGGCGGCTCGACCCAGTTCGCCAACATGGCGGCCGCGTATGACGAATTGCCGGAGGTGCTGAAGGAGCGCATCCAAGGGCGTCGGGCGGTCCACAGTTGGGAGGCCAGCCGCGAGAACACGTTCAACCGGCCGGCGACCGAGGAACAAAAGGCCGAGCGGCCGCCGGTGTCGCACCCGATCGTCCGGACGCATCCGGATTCCGGCCGGAAGGTGCTCTATATCGGCATCCACACCTCGCATATCGAAGGGATGCCGGTCGCCGAGGGCCGGGAGCTGCTGTACCGGCTGCTCGATTTCGCGACCCAGCCGCGCTTCGTCCACACCCATCACTGGCGAGAGGGCGAACTCGTCATGTGGGACAACCGCTGTCTCTTGCATCGCGCCACCGGCGACTTCGAAATGGACAAGCACCCGCGCGTGCTGCATCGGACGGTCATCCGGGGAAGCGTGCCGTACTAAACCGCCGCTTGGGAGCTTCCGACGGCGTTGTCTCGACGGCCGCTTGGCCCTAGGATCGGGCGCGTGGTGACACGCGTATCCTGCCGCATTTCAATCAGGCCGAGTATCTCGGAAATGGTCCATGCCGTCTTAACGGCGGTCGATCACGGCGATCCGGACATGCGGGGAAGGGATAAGAAATCTTGATCGGAAATACCAAACCGGGAGCACTAAAAGAATGAGCATGGTTCAGGACAAGGTCATCGTCGTTACCGGCGCGGGCCGGGGCATTGGGCGCGGTTTCGCCATGTTGATGGCGGCGCACGGCGCGAAGGTCGTGGTCAACGACTTCGGCGGATCGGTCTCCGGCGAGGGCGAGGACAAGACCCCGGCGCAGGAGGTGGTCGAGGAGATCGCCGCCGCCGGCGGCGAGGCCGTCGCGAATACGGACAGCGTTTCCGATCCGAAAGGAGCGGCCCGCATCGTGGAAACCGCGCTCGACAGTTTCGGTAAGGTCGACGGCGTGGTGAACAACGCCGGCATCCTGCGCGACGGCATTTTCCACAAGATGGAGGACGAGGACTGGCACGCGGTCATCGACGTCCATCTGCACGGCAGCTACTACATCAGCCGCGCGGCCGCGCCGCATTTCCGCAAGCAGAGTTCCGGCTGCTTCGTGCATATGACGTCGACCTCGGGCTTGGTCGGCAACGTGGGGCAGGCCAATTACTCGGCGGCCAAACTCGGCATCATGGGACTGTCCAAGTCGATTGCGTTGGACATGGCGCGCTACCGGGTGCGGTCCAACTGCATCTCGCCTTTCGCGTGGAGCCGGATGATCGGCTCGATCCCGACGAATTCGCCCGAAGCCGAGGCGCGGGTCGAGAAGTTGAAGCAGATGACTCCCGAGAAGATCGCGCCGATGGCGGTCTATTTGTGCAGTCACAAGGCCGACGAAGACAACGTGTCCGGTCAGATCTTCGGCGTGCGCAACAACGAGATATTCCTGTTCAGCCAGCCGCGGCCGCTGCGCGCGGTTCAGCGCGGCGAGGGCTGGACACCCGAGATGATCGGCGAGCAGGCGATCCCGGCTTTCAAGTCGCATATGTATCCGCTGGAAGTGTCGGCGGATGTCTTTAGCTGGGATCCGGTCTAGCGGATCGACCGGACGTTAGCCTCGGACCTAAAAGCCGGAGCGCTGCCCGTCATGCGCTCCGGTTCATGGTTTTCGGCAGCCTGTTTTCATCCGGAACGCCGCCGCGGCGAGCGGGTTGCGGGCGTTTCTCCGCACCGTTGGTCGGGGCATCCCGCCATGTGTCGCGGATAATCGCCGCAAGGCGCGTCGTCGCCGATGCATTGCCGACGGCCCGACGATGAAGCGATAACTCGATCTCGGGGAGCGCGGGCAGCCCGCGTTCCGAGCCGATGGCCGCCAGGCCGCTCTCCAGCGTGCTTTCGGTTGCGACGGTCACCGCAAGGCCGGCTCTGACCGCGATCAGTAGGCCATCGCGGCTTGGGCTGTTATAGGCGAGCCGCCACGGCTTTCCGCAAGCGTCCAGCGCCCGCAAGGCGGCGTCCCGGTAGACGCACCCGGGGCCGAAGATGGCGAGGGGAAGCGGATCGAGCCCCGGCGCCTCCGAACCTTCTGCCGCCGCCCAGATGAGTTGTTCGCGATAGACGACCGCCCCGTCGGTGCGGCCACACGGTTGCGTCACGAAAGCGAGGTCGACGTCGCCGGCGTCCAGCGCATCGAGCGCATCCCAACTCCGCTCGCACCGAATCTCAAGCTGCACCGTCGGCATGGCGGCGGCGAACCGGACGAGCGCCTGCGGCAGGAAGCAGGCGGAATGGTCCGAGACGGCGAGACGGACCTTCTCGGACGGCCGCGTCTGGCCGAGGTCGGACAAGGCCGCGTCGTTCAAGCGGAGGATTTTCTGGGCATAATCCAACAGAATCTCGCCTTCCTTGGTCAACTTCACCGACCGGCGGGTCCGGTCGAACAGCCGGACGCCCGTGATGGCTTCCAGGCGTTTGATCTGGCCGCTGACCGCCGATTGCACCCGGTTCAGCCGTTCCGCTGCTTGGGTGAAGCTGCGCGTGTGCGCCACTTCAGCGAATGCCTGCAGCAGGTCCACGTCGAGATTGGATCGCAGCATGTCTTTTACATCACCAAATAAGATTACAAAATCACAGTAATTCGTTTCCGTGATTATGTGCGCTCGCCTAGGGTGTCGCCAAGTGAAGATTCATCTTGGAGACTCCTCATGACTCAGCCGCGATCGTCTTTCCATGCGCTGCCTCGTATCCTGCTGATCGCTGTGCTGAGCGGTGGCGTGATCATGGGGATTACGGCGGGGATCCGGCAGACGTTCGGCCTGTTCCTGGCGCCGATCAGCGTCGATCTCAACCTAGGCCGCGAGACATTCGCCTTCGGGATGGGGATGATGAACCTGTTCTGGGGACTCGCGGCGCCGGTCGCCGGCGCGGCCGCCGACCGGTACGGCGCGGGCCGGGTGGCGGTTGCCGGGGGACTCGCCTATGCGGCCGGGCTGGCGGTCATGACCGTGTCGGGCGAAGGCGGTCAACTATTGGTCGGCGGGCTGCTGGTCGGGCTCGGATTGAGCGGGGCCGGGTACACCGTTGTCTTGGGCGCGGTCGGCCGCGCCGCGCCGCCGGAAAAGCGGACCCTGGCGCTCGGCATGGCCAGCATGGGCGGGTCCATCGGCCAGTTCCTCGCCCTGCCGTACACGCATCTCCTGCTTGATTGGCTGGGGTGGTCGTCCAGCTTGCTGATCCTGGCGGTGACGGCGCTGCTGATCGTGCCGCTTGCTTATGGCATTTCCGGGAAACATGCCGAACCGGACGGCCGCGACACCCAAACCATGGCCGAGGCATTCCACGAGGCGCGGCGGCATAGAGGGTTCTGGTTGCTGACCGCCGGCTTCTTCGTCTGCGGGTTTCACCTGGCCTTCGTCGCGGTGCATCTACCCGCCTATCTCGGCGACAAGGGTATGCCGTCCTGGCTTGCCGCCGCCACGTTGACGCTGGTCGGGGTCTGCAACATCGTCGGAACCTATTTCTGCGGTTACTTCGGGCAACGCTATCCGAAGAAATCCGTTCTCAGCCTGCTCTACCTCGCGCGTGCGGCGATTTTCGTGGTGTTTATCGTGACGCCGGTCTCGGAAACGACCGTCCTTCTGTTCGGCGCGGCGATGGGATTCCTCTGGCTCGGCACGGTGCCGCTGACCAGCGGGTTGGTCGCGTATATTTTCGGGCCGGCCTACCTGTCGATGCTGTTCGGCATCGTCTTTTTCGGCCATCAGGTCGGGGGCTTCCTGGGCGCTTGGCTGGCCGGCGCCGTCTATGACTATCTCGGCAGTTACGACGCCATGTGGTGGTTCAGCGTGGCGCTCGGCGTTGGCTCGGCAGCGCTGCATTGGCCGATCGACGAACGCCCCGTACCGCGACGGGCGGCGGCATGATCGGATACTTTGCAATCGCGTTGTTCGTTGTGTTGCTGGTTTTGGCGCTCGTCGGCTGGGCGACGCAAGGGGCCACCGTGGCCTTCGTCTTGTCGTTGGCCGGCGTGCCGGGTTGTTTCTGAAACCGGCGGTGCCGCGCTGGATCACTCGGTCAGGATCACCGCGTCCAAGGCCGCGACGCCGTCGCCGTCCGGCAGCACGACCAATGGATTGATGTCGATGCTGGTGATGACGTCGCGGTTGGCGTCGGCGAACACCGACAGGCGCGACAGCGTCTTCGCCAGGGCGGTGATGTCGCATGTCGCCGCGCCGCGCGCGCCGTCGAGCAGCGGGAAACCCTTGATCGACCGGATCATGTCCATCGCTTCTTCCTCGCCGAACGGGGCGAGACGGAAGGTCACGTCTTTCATCACCTCGGCGAAGATGCCGCCGAGGCCGAACATCACGACCGGGCCGAAGACGGGATCGCGCTGGACGCCGAGGATCGCCTCCACCCCGCCGGAAATCATCTTTGCGACCAACACGCCGTCGATTTTCGCGTCGGGGTGTGCGCGGGTACAGTCCGTCATGATGGCGTCGTAGGCGGCCCGAACCGCTTCCGTCGAGGACAGGTTGAGTTTGACCCCGCCCACGTCCGACTTGTGGACGATGTCGGCGGAGACCACCTTCATCACCACGGGATACCCGATTTCCGCCGCCGCGATTTCCGCCTCGGCCGCGGTCGCGGCGATCTTTTCCGGTGACGCCCTGATCCCCGCGGCGTTGAGCACGGCTTTCGCTTCGGCTTCGTTGTAGGGCCGGGCTTCGAGAACCGGCGGTTTCGGGCCGCCCGCGGGTGGGTACGGGCCGCGCGCCAGCCCCGCGCCGATCTGCAGGACCGCCGAGATCGTCTCCATCGCCGACGAGGGGTCGTGCAGCAGCAGAAAGCCCTGGTCTTCGAAGTCGCGCTTGCGCTGGTCCGGGCCGATCACCGACAGCGCCAGGACTCGGTCGGGGTAGGCCTTGCGGACGGGGATCAGCGAGTCGAGCACCTTCTGCGACACCGCGTCCGAATACAGCAGCGAGCTGAAGAAGCCGATCACCGCGTCGTAGCCGCCTTCTTCCAGGATCGCTTCGAAGTTCTTGGTGATGAGCGAGTAGTCGTTGTAGACCTGCGCCGTGAAATCGACCGGATTCCGGGTTCCGGCGAAGGGCACCAGTTCCTTGAGATAGTCCTGCGTCTTGTCGGGCAGGGGGGCGAGGTCGAGGCCCGCTTCTTCGGCCGCGTCGGCCATCATGACGCCCGCGCCGCCGGAGATCGTCGCGATGGCGACCTTGTTGCCGGCCGGAATCGTGCCCGACCGGCATATGCCGCTGCACATATAGGCGATATCGATCAGTTCCGACGCGGTATCCGCGCGGAAGGCGTTGTAGCGGTCGAAGACCGCATCGAAGACCTGGTCCGCGCCGGTTAGCGACGCGGTATGCGACGCCGCGGCCTCGGTGCCGACGGAGGAGCGGCCGACCTTCTGGATGACCACGGGTTTCTTGTTTTCATAGGCCAGGGCGAGCGCCTGTTTGAACATCTCGCCGTCCTGGCAGCCTTCCATATAGCAGGCGATCACGTCGGTATTGTCGTCGGTGGCGAGATAGGCGATGCACTCGGCGACGCTGATATCGACCTCGTTGCCGGTGGTGATGCAGGCGCTGTAGCCGAGACCGCGTTCGCGTCCCAGCACGAAACAATGGCTGCCGAACGCGCCGCTTTGGCTGACCAGACCGACATTGCCGACCTTCGGCAGGCCGTGGCCGATGCTGGTGCTGAAGGTCGCATAGACATGGTTGCGCGCGTTGAAATAGCCGAGGCAGTTCGGCCCCAGGATACGCATCCCGGTATCGCGCGCGATTTCGCCCAGCTGTTCCTGCGCGCGTTGTCCTTCCTCGCCGGCTTCCGCAAAGCCCGAGGTGAACGTGCAGAGCGCCTTGACGCCTTTTTCGGCGGCCGCTTCGGCGGTTTCGATCGCGAGCCGGGCCGGCACCGCCATGATCGCCATATCAACGGGACCGTCGATATCGGTAACGGTCTTGTAGGCCGGCAGGCCCTGAACCGTGTCTCGGGTCGGGTTCACCGCGTAAATGCCGCCCTGGTAGCCGTATTCGCGGAAATACCGCAGCGGCACGCCGCCGATCTTGGTGGGATTGTCCGATGCGCCAAGCACGGCGATGCCGCGCGGTTCGAGCATCGGCTGCAGCGTTTGGGCGGAGGCGAGAATATCAGTCATGGTCGGGCGTTACGCTCTGATTGGCGGTGCGGGGCAATTTGACAGGGTTCGCCGACGCCGTGTCAAACGCAGGCGGCGAACCCTGGCCGAAACGCGAGCCGTTTGCGCCGACAACCCGGCGATCGACCTTATTCGGCGGCGCTTGGAATCTTGACGTCCGGACGCCCCATGGTGAACACGTTGTCGACGACCGTGTACTGCATATAGCCGAGGCGGGCGACCGGCCGGAGTTTCAGCGTGTCCACCAAGCCGTCCGTCAGGATGTCGTCGCGGATATGGATGCCGACCACATGGCCGAACACGACGCCATGCGTGTGGTGCGGCTCGTCGCTTTCGAATTCGACCGTTCGCAGATATTTGCACTCAAGATGCGCCGGCGACTCTTTCACGCGCGGCGGTTTGACCTTCTCCGACGGCTCGGCCGTCAGGCCGGCCAACTCGAACTCGTCGACGCCGCGCGGGACATGCGCCGAGGTCGTGTTCATATGGTCTTTCAAGTCCTCGGACACGATGTTGCAGACGAATTCGCCGGTCTCCTCGGCATTGCGCCAGGAATGCTTGTGCGGATCGTCGGGCAGGCCGCTGGCCGAAAACATCACAATGCATGGGTTGTAGCAGACCGCGTTGAAAAAGCTGTAGGGCGCGAGGTTCACGTCGCCGTCGGTGCTGACGGTGCTGATCCAGCCGATGGGGCGGGGGGCGACAAGCGATTTGAACGGGTCGTGGGGCAGGCCGTGAGATTTCTTGATATCCGGGTCGTAGAACATGCGCGTTCTCCCAAGTGCATTGTTTCGTCAACCAATACGAATTTTCGGCCGAATGGCAACACCGCTCTGGATTTGGGCGGTCCGGCGCGCCTTTCCGGTTGCGCCGGGGCCGCTCGGTTCGGCCCTTGGCGGCGGCAGGGCGGGGGACCGCGTGCGGCAATTTGGCCGACACCGCCTCTTGAAACTTTTGGGGGTTTGTTTATTTATTAAACAATCGTTTGATTATTTGTGTACGATCTTGTCGCACTGTTACGAATTGTAACAACAGGCAGCCGCTTGAAAGCGTTATGGCGTCACATTCTCGCATAAAGGCGATCACGCCCCAGACGGAAACCCGGAGGCCGGGCCGGCCCGGCGGCGAGGAGAGCCGCGCCCGTATCCTGGAGGCTGCCGGCCGGTTGATCGCGGATCGAGGCTATGACGGCGTATCCATCCGGGAGCTTGCGCGCGAGGCGGGCGTCAACGGCGCGTCGATCAACTATCATTTCGGCGGCAAGGAAGGGCTGTATCACGGCATCCTGGTCAAACTGGTCGAGGATACCGAACCGTTGTTCGGCCCCATGATCGAGGCCTTAAGGGATGGCGTGAAACGGGCCGATGGTGATCGCGCCGCGCTGGCGCGGATGGCCGCTTTCGTCATTCGCTCGCTGCTCACCGGCGTTTCGAGCGGCCAAACCCTGCGGTGGCAGATGCCGATCATGCTGCGCGAATTTCATCAGCCGTCGAGTGAGTTCGCCATGTTGATCCGCGACCGCATCAATCCCGTACACGATGCGGTTGCCGAGCTTGTTGCGGCGGCGACCGGACACGACCGTCGCGCGCCGGAAACGCTCTTGCTGACCGCGAATATGATCGCGCAATGCATGGCGTTCGGTGCAACCAAGGGCCTCATCCTTGCGCGGTTGGACTGGGAGGATTATACGCCCGAGTATATCCGGCTGATTGTCGGGACGATGGTCCCGCGGATGCTCGCCATGCTGGGCCTTCCCGAGGTCGACCCGTATGCAGACGAGGAAGAAGCATGAAGCACGGGGACGATATCGAACGGAGCAAGCTTGGTCGCGCGGAAGGGTTGAAACGGTTCGGCCTGTCGAAGCGGCTTTTCACTATTCTTGTGCCGTTGGCCATTCTGGCTATTGGCGTGATGGTGGCGATTTTCCTGATATCGACCCGGCCGGAACTGGCCGCCAAGCCGGTGGTCGAGCGGGTTTGGACCGTTGCGTCGGTTCCGGCGGCATCGGTCACGGTCCAGCCGGAGCGGCGGTTCTTCGGCCGTATCGTCGCGGGCCGTGAAATCGATATACGGCCCGAAGTGTCGGGATCGATCCTGGAGATCGGCCCGAACTTCATCGAAGGCGGCGTGGTGCGGCAGGGCGAGTTGCTGGTGCGGCTCGATCCCTTCAACTCCGAAGCGCGGCTGCGCGAAATTACCGCCGATCTAGAAGGCAATCGCGCGATGCTGGAACGCGATCGCGAGCGCATCGACCTGCTGGAGCGGGACGTGAAGCGGCGCAATCGGTTGGCCGGATCGGGGCATTCGTCCGAGAAGGCGCTGGATGACGCGAAGCTCAGTCTGAGCGATGCGAAGCAACGGGAAATCGAACGCCGCAACACGATCACCCGGTTGGAAGTCGATCTCGATCGGGTTACGCGCGACATAGAGGACAGCCGCATCGCGGCGCCCTTCGATGGCTTCCTGGTCGGCGTCACCACCGGCAAAGGCAAGTTCGTGAATGTCGGTGACGTGGTGGCCAAGATGATCCGGGCGGAAAGCTTGGAAGCCCGTTTCCATGTGGGCAACCAGGAGTTCACGCGCTTCCTGTCGGACGGCAATTACCGGGATGTTCAGGTTAAGGTGTTGTGGGCCGGTCAGGACTTTGATGGCACGCTCGACCGGATTGAAAGTGAGGTGCAGACCGCGAGCGGTGGCGTCGAGGTGTTCGCTAGGATCGACGGGGTCGATGTCCGAACCAACCTGCGGCCGGGGGCTTTCGTGGAAGTCCGGGTGCCGGGTCCGCGGTATGAAAACGTAACGCGGGTCCCGGAGGAAGCGGTGTATGGCGGAGATACCGTCTATCGCATTGCGGATGAACGCCTCGATCCACGCCAGGTGCGGATCGTCGCGCGCGACGGGAAGGACTTGCTTATCCGGGGCGATTATGACGCCGCCGATTCGATCGTAACGACCCGGTTCCCCGAGATCGGACCGGGCCTGAAGGTCAGGACACCCTGATGGCCGGCGCGACGGGATCGGGCGGGCCGGCGCGGGGAGCGCGGCGCGACCTGATCGGCATTTTCGTCCGGCACCGGACCGCGGCGAACCTTCTGATGGTTCTTATGGTCCTGATCGGCGTGGTGTCGTTGCAGCGGATGAACACCCAGTTCTTCCCCGATTTCGGCATCGACTTCGTGACCGTGCAGGTGGAATGGCGCGGCGCCAGCGCCGAAGACGTGGATACCAACATCGTCCAAGCCATTGAACCGGAGGTGCGGTTCCTGGACGGGATCAAACAGGTCTTGTCCACGGCGCGCGAAGGGTTCGCCAGTATCGCGGTAGAGTTCCTGCCCGGCACGGATATGCAACTCGCCCTGTCCAATGTGGAAACCGCGGTCGGACAAGTCACGACATTGCCAGAGGACAGCGAACGGCCGGAAATCCGGCGTGTCGTCCGCTACGATCCGATCAGCCGCATCGTCATCTCCGGCCCGTATTCGGAAGCCGCGCTCAAGGCGGTCGCCAAGCGGGTGCGGGACGATTTGCTCGATCGGGGCATCGATAAGGTCACCCTTCTCGGGTCCCGGGACGAGGAGATCTGGGTCGAGGTGCCGCAAAGCAAGATTCTCGAACTCGATATGACGCTGGAAGATATCGCCCGGCGGATCGGCGAGACCTCGCAGGATTTGCCGTCCGGCGACACGTCCGGCGCGTTCCAGAAGCAAATTCGCAGCATCGGCCTCGAAAAGGAGGCGAGTGGTATCGCCCGCATCGAGGTGATGTCGCTGCCGTCCGGTCAGAAGATCCACGTCGACGATATCGCGCGCACGTCCGAGCAGTTCGACGAGAACCAGGCCGAACGTCGCCGTGACGGCCAGCGGGCCATCGAACTGCGGGTGCAGCGGTCGCTGAACGCGGACGCCTTGGAATTGGCCGACATCGTCAACGCGTATCTTGCGGACGTGGTGCCGACCTTGCCGCCGTTGTTGAAGGTCGAGCAGTATAACGTTCAGGCCGATTTGATCCGCAGCCGCGTCAACCTGTTGCTCGAGAACGGACTGACCGGATTGGTCTTGGTCGTCTCCGTCCTGTTCATCTTTCTCAATTCGCCGGTGGCCTTTTGGGTGGCGATGGGCATTCCAGTCTCGCTGATGGCGACCATGGGCGTCATGCTGGCCACCGGGCAAACGGTCAATATGCTCAGCCTGTTCGGGATGATCATGGCGCTCGGCATCGTGGTCGATGACGCCATCGTTGTCGGTGAGCATGCGGACGCGCTGCACAAAAAAGGGCTGGACCCTATATCGGCGGCCGAGAACGGCGCGCGGCGGATGGCGGCGCCGGTATTCTCGTCTTCGCTGACCACGATCGCGGCCTTTGCGCCGCTGCTGTTTATCACCGATATCATCGGCGACATCATCTCGGCGATCCCTTATGTCGTGATCGCGATCATCGTCGCCAGTTTGATCGAATGTTTCCTGGCGCTGCCGGGTCATCTGCGCGGCGCGTTCAGTTGGGGGTCGGGCAAGGAATGGCCGTTCCGCGTTTGGTTCAATTCGCGCTTCGACTCGTTCCGTGAGACCCAATTCCGCCGGTTCCTGAAATTCGTCGTTCGCTGGCGTTATGCGGCCTTCGCCACGGCGATCGCCTCGTTGATCGTCAGCGTCGGCATTCTTGCCGGCGGACGGGTGCAGTTCTCGTTCTTCCCATCGCCGGAGTCCGACATCATCTACGCGAACGTGCAGATGGTTTCCGGGACGCCGCGGGCGCAGACCGAAAAGATGATCGACGAACTCGATCGGGCGTTGCACGCGGTGGAAGATGAAATCATGGCCACCGCGGGTCAGACCGTAATGATGAACGTGGCCTCCATCGGTGCATCGGTCGGCCCGCGTGACGGCGGTGGCGGCGTCGACGGCGACAATGTGGGCGGTATCGTCGTCGAACTGACGCCGTCCGACGAGCGCACTGTCCGGACGGCCGAGTTCATGGCTTTGTGGCGCGAGAGGGTTCGACCGATGCCGGGACTGGAAACGATGACGATCCTCCCGGCGCAGGGCGGGCCGCCGGGCCGTCCGGTCGACATACGCTTGTCCGGTGACGATCTCGTCGCGCTCAAGGCGGGGGCCAACGAAGTGCGGGCGCTTTTGGCCCGGTATCCCGGCGTGACCGATATCGAGGATGATCTGACCTACGGCAAGCAGGAACTGATCCTCGAACTGTCGCCGCAGGGCAAGGCGCTTGGTTTCACCACGGATTCGGTCGGCCGTCAGGTGCGTCACGCCTTCGACGGCGCGACGGCGCGTCGGTTTGCGCGCGGCGACGAGGAGGTAACGATCCGGGTGCGGTTCCCGCGGCAGGACGTCGATTCCGGTCTTCTCTCCGACATATACGTGCGGTCGCCCGTCGGGGGTGTCGAAGTGCCGCTCGGCGAGGTCGTCCAATTCCGCGAGAAACAGGGGTTCGCCCGTATCAAACGCGAGGACGGCCAGCGGCAAGTGGCCATCACGGCGGAAATCGACGCGGCGGTGACCAACAGCAACACCGTGTTGGAAGCCTTGCAGCGGGACGGGGTACTCGAGATTGCGAAGAAACACAGCGCAAGCGTTTCATTCGCAGGCAAGGCGGAAGAGCAGGAGCAAACCCTGTCGGATATGAAGCTCGGCGCGTTTTTCGGCATGATCGCGATCTTCATCATCCTTTCCTGGGTATTCGGCAGTTATGTGCGGCCCTTTGTCGTGATGGCCGTCATTCCCTTATCTTTTGTCGGGGCGACGCTCGGGCATCTTCTGCTCGGCTTCGATATGTCGATTCTTAGTCTGATCGCGCTGGTTGGGCTCGCCGGTATCGTCGTCAACGACTCGATTATTCTGGTGACCACCATCGACGAGCGGATTCGCGGCGGCGAGCATTTTATGAATGCCGTGATCAACGGAACCTGCGACCGCCTGCGCGCGGTTATCCTGACGTCGCTGACGACGATCGGCGGCTTAACGCCGTTGTTGTTCGAGCGTAGCTTTCAGGCGCAGTTCTTGGTGCCGATGGCGATTACATTGGTCTTCGGGTTGATGATCACCACATTCCTGGTGTTGTTGGTCATACCGTCGATGATCGCGGTTCAAGGCGACCTCGGGCAATGGATCCGCCGCCGGCGCGGCGCGCCGCAGAGCGCCGCGGCGACGGCGGAGTAACACGTCCGCCGGAGTCCGCTGGCCGCGCCCAAAAGCGAAAGGGAGATGGACTAATTTCCATCTCCCTCTCACGCCCCCCGGCAATTGCAACACCGTTGGTCGAATGTGATGACCGGCCGGTGGTTCTGAAACAATGCATTCGCCTTATTGACGAGTGGGTTTACCGCCCTCATCGCCGAGGTTCGCACTGTCGTCGGGTCGTCCCGCGCGGCTATTTCTTGGTGGACGCCCTCGACGTTTTCTCAGTCTTGGTCTTTGCTTTCGCCTTCTCCTTTGCAGATTGTACCGGCGCTTTCTTCTTCGCGGCCGTTGCTTTGCTTTTTTTGTCCAAAGCGCGCTTGTTCGCCGTCGAAGATTTGCTGGCCGCGGCCTTCCTCTTCTTCGATTCCGCGTTCGCCTTGGCTTCCGTTTTCGTCGATTTCGATTTGGCCGCCGCGCCCTTGGACCCCTTGGCGCGGCAATAGGCGGCGACGGTACTGCCCTTCTGAGTCTTGTAGCTTTTCACCCAGGTGCAGGAACTGCTGCTGCCGCATTTTCCCTTCGAAAGCCCCTTGCAACTGCTTTGTGCTTGGCCGGGCTGGGCAAGGCCCAGAAAGGCCGACGCCACGATGATCCAGGTCCATGTCGTGAATAACTTCATTCTATTTCTCATTGAACATGATTCTCTAATGCACGCAATAAGTTTGTCTTCAAATCTAGTGTCCACGATGCCGGCCACTGGAATTGGGGCACAACAAGCTCCGCAGAGGGATCTGCGGTGGGCTCCAGCGACCGGCACCGCGAACCTCAGTGTGAGATGACGGGCTTAAGCGTCTTCGCCTCGGCAACCCACTTTTCGACTTGCGCCTGTTTGGGGGTCAGGCGCGTCAGGTTTTTGGTTTGATTGGTCTGTTCCATCATGGCGGTCAGCGTTTCCGGATTGCGGTTGCGCAGTTCCTTAATGGTGTCGACGCCGGCGGCTTCCAGTAACTCCGAATACTCCTCGCCAACGCCGGAGATGCGCATCAAATCGGCCATGTTGGTCCATTTGAGGAGTTGCGCTTCGGTCAGGCCGGTCTCCTTGGCGGTCTTGGCCCTTCCGGCGCGCGTGCCGCATCGTTCGAGCAATGCTTTCGTGTTGGCGATCCCGGCTTCCTTGAGCGTCTTGCCGTGTACCTCGCCGATGCCTTCGATCGTTTCGATACTGTAATTCATGTCTCTTTCTCTCCTATCGGGGCCGGTCGGTTCGCGCGGACCGGCGTGTTGGGCAGTTCTTTGCGCACCCTCGGTTCTCGGCGGGTGCGGTGTCCTTCGTGCGGTCGCGTTACCGGATCAGGAGGCCGACAAATCCGGAATTCGAGTAATTCATTCCCTTGACCACGCGGCTTCCTATAGCCGGGTCCTTCTTCGGCGTCGTCGCCGTGTCGTTCGAGCGCGCGACCGTTCCCCGTGGGTCGGTCTCCGGCGTCGAGACGGCGCAGCCACCAGCGACGGTGAGAATCGCAAAGGCGGCCAACAGCTTTCTCATCCCTGGATTGGTCATATCTGTGCTCTCCCGCAGCGGAGTGGTTGACGGTCGGATCGAGTGGTCCGTTTCCCGGAAACACGCCGGTACGGAGGAGGGAGCAATGATGGTGCCAATGCCACGCGGCCGCGTCCGCACGGAAAACGGCGGAAAACGGCGAGGTTTGAATTTCAAAAGGTAGGGCGGCGTCGTGATGGGGCGGTTTGAGTCTCAAAATGAGACACGGGATGCGAACCGTTCCGGTTTGGCGTCAGTTTTCTGCGCGTTGCCACTTCTTGAGTTTTCGGTAGATCGTCGCCGGTGCGACGCCGAGGAAGACCGCCGCCTTGCGGACATCGCCGCCACACAGACGGACGGCGCGGGTAATGGCCTCCCGCTCGATATCGTTGAGCGGCCGGATCGATTTCGCCAGCTCTTCCAAATCCGCACTGTCGGGCGGGTCCTGGGGCGTCATCGTTTCATTCGTACCGGCGGTATCCTTTGCCGTGCCGCGACGCGCCGGCGGGTTGCCGGTCGGCAGGGCCAGCATCGACGCGCCCACCGTCTCTGCGTCATGCATCACGACGGTTTGGTGAATGACGTTCTGCAGTTCCCGGACGTTGCCGGGCCAACCGTACGATCGCAGCGCATCCGCGGCGTCGGCATCGAAGTCCGTGAAGCTTTTCGCTTCTGCATCCGAATACATGGTCAAGAAATGCCGCCCGATCTCCAGCACGTCATCGCCGCGTTCGTGCAACGGCGGCAGCGTCAAGGGAATGACGTGCAGGCGGTAGTACAGGTCTTCGCGGAAGCGGCCGGCATGCACCTCGGCCAGCGGGTCGCGGTTCGTGGCGCAGATGATGCGGATGTCCACGGTCTGCGGGTCGCTGCTGCCGACCTTCGCGAAGCTGCCGGTTTGGACGAAACGCAACAGTTTGCTCTGCAGCGCCACGTCCATCTCGCAGATTTCGTCGAGGAACAGCGTCCCGCCATCGGCGGTTTCGGCGGCGCCTTTCCGGTCGGCGACGGCGCCGGTGAAGGCGCCCTTCACATGGCCGAAAATCTCGCTCTCGATGAGGTCGGCCGGGATGGCGGCGCAGTTGATCGGCACGAAGGGGCCGTTGCGGCGCTTGCTTCGATTGTGGATGGCCGCCGCACAGACTTCCTTGCCGGTGCCGCTTTCCCCGGTGACGAAAACGGTGGCGTCGCTGGCGGCCGCGCTTTGGATCGCGTGGTAGACCGATTGCATAATGAGACTCGATCCGAGAAACCCTTCGAACGCCGGCTGGCTGGCGCTCTCTTTGTACGACTTGACGATCTCGGTCAGTTCCCGCTTCTCGAGCTGGTTCCGCAGGGTCACCTTGAGTCGTTCCGCGCTGAACGGCTTGACCAGGAAATCCGACGCCCCCGCCTGCATCGCTTCGACCGCCGTGTTCATGGAACCATGGGCGGTAATCACGATGACCGGGCAGGTCAGGGAGCCCGGCGGCAGATTTCGGAGAATTTCGAGGCCGTCCATGTCCGGCAGTTTCAGGTCGAGCAGCACCGCGTCGGGCAGGCCTTGCCGCAAGGCGTCCAGCGCCGCCTGTCCTGTTTCCACATGGTTCACGTCGACGGGCTCGTTGCGGAGGTACCCGCAGTATGTCCGCGCCAGGGCGGGCGTGTCCTCGACCAGCAGAATTTTCGATCGGTCGGTCATGCGATACGCCTGTTAATCCCCGCGCAGGCGGTCGGCGGGAAAGCGGAGCGTCGCGACCGTTCCGTCGCCCGGCGCGCTGTCGATCGACAGGGTGCCGCCGTGCAAGGCGATCAGCGACTTGGTGAGCGGCAGGCCGAGGCCGACGCCCTTCGGTCCGCTTTGGCGCGGCGGCGCAGGGCCTTGGTTGAAGGGCTCGAGAACCCGGTCCAGGTCGGCCGGGTCGATGCCGGTGCCCGTATCCCGCACCGACAGGGCCAGTCCGGTCTCGGAACCGCCGGTCACAGTCACCGTCACCTTCCCCCCGTCCGGCGTGTATTTGACGGCGTTGGAGAGCAGGTTGATCAACATTTGCTTGGTCCGTCGGCGATCCGCGACAAGATTCGGTATGTCGTCGGGAATCTCGATCTGGAAGTCGATCTCGGCGCCGCCCAATTGTTTGACCATGCGGACCGCGTCGGCCACGGCGTCGCCGGCTGCGAAGGTTTCCTCCAAGAGGTCCGCGCCGCCCACCTCGGCACGCGACAGGTCGAGAAGGTCGCGCACGAGGTCGATCAGATAGATGCTGCTTTCCTGGATATCCGCCGCGTAGGAGCGGGTCTCGTCGAGCGACACGCCCTCTTGGCGGATGATTTCCGCATCGCCGGAAATCACGCTCAATGGCGTCAGCAACTCGTGGCTTATGTTGGCGAGGAAGGCGCTCTTGGCCCGGTTCGCCGCCTCCGCCAGATCCTTCGCGTCCCGCAGTTTCTCTTCGGCCAGGGCGAGTTCGTTGCTCCGTTGCAGCACCTGCTGCTCGAGCCGCGCCATTTCGGAGGAATCCTGCACCAGCAGCGAAACGCCATCGTGATCCGGTTGCCCGTATATCTGGATCGAAATGGTTCGCGGTCCGTCGGCGTCGGGTTCGTGCAGGCTCAGGTTCGACAGTCGGAACGGTGGTTTTTTGCTGCGGGCCAAGTCTTTCATGGTCTCGTCGAGGCCGACCAGGAAGGGCAGGCAATCCATCGCGTTGGCTTGCGGCTCGATCCAGTCGACCAGCTTTCCGTGCCGGCCGACGATGGTGAAGCCCGCATCGATCACGACAAGACCCAACGTACCCGCGTCGAACAACGTTTTCGTGGTCTCTATGACGGGGAAGGGAAGGTCTGCGGTCATGAGCTTCGGCTTAGATCGGACGCCGGTGCTGCCGGCGGCGTGCTGGGTCCGTTTTCGGTGATCGATAATGATAAGACTTCTCTTGAAATCATTTTCTGAAATGCCTTGTCCCCGAGACGAAGCAAATTACGCGCCGATTTCCAATATTCGCCCCCCAAGGTGCCGAAAAAGTTCCGGGACCGCGGTGCCGTGGGCGGCGCTGGTGCGCGCGACCGTTGCGCCGAATTCCTGGAACAGGCATCTATCGGTCTCCGGATCCGCCGGATCGTCGACCAGGTCGATTTTGTTGAGCGCGAAAGCGAGCGGACGCCCTGGGCGCAGCGATTGGAACAGTCGCGCATGGTCGGCCATGGCGGTGATCGTTTCGGGCCGCGTGATATCGCCGACGATGAGGGCGCCCGCCGCGCCTTGGATGTATGTGCCGGTCTTGGCAGGGTTGGTGTCGCCGCCTTCGATATCCCAGATGATCTGGTTCAGCGTCGTTTCGCCATCCGGCGGGTAGTCCACGGTGTCGCTGTACTTGTAGATGTTGACGCCAAGCGTCGCCTGATAATCGTGCGAGAATTCATCCAGCACGTAGCGGCGCACCAGCGACGTCTTTCCGACCGCGAACTGGCCGATCACACAAATCTTCTTGCTCACCATCTGGGCGCATCCGCTATTCGGGCAGGGTCACGATCTCGAACTCGACCCGTCTATTGTAGGTCGCGTTCTCGCCCGCGCCGATTGATTTTTCCGACGCCCGGCCTACCGCGATCAGGCGGTTTTCCGGGACGCCGAGCGCCGTCAACATCCCTGCCACTCTCTCCGCCCGTTCCAGGGACAAACGCTCGTTCAGGCGGTCGGTCCCGGTATCGTCGGTATAACCCACCACGCGGATCCGAAGATCATCGGGAGTCGACTTTATCAGCGCCGCCAGCTCCCGGAGAAGCGCCTTGGCCCAATCCGGGTAGCGAAATTCCGTTTCATCGCTCAGGAAAACCGCATTGGTTTGGACCCAGTCGCTCAGCACCTTGGTCGGCGAGGGGATAAGCGCGGTTGCGATCTGGTTTTCGATGCGCTGCGATAGGGCTTTCTCGAAACGATCGAACTTCGCGTCCAGTCCCGCAACCGAGTTGGATATCCGTTCGGCCAACACGGCGTCATTTGCCTGCGTCTGGGTTTCCAGGTCGATCATTCCCTGTTGCAACGATGCCTTCAGCTTGGCCACTTCCGCAGTCAACACCGTGCCCAGGTTGCGGGCGATTTCATCGCCGCGTGCCTGGTGCAGCGTTGCGAGTCGAAGATCGTTTTCGACATCGGGAAGCCGGTCGGCAAGGCCGGAGACCAGGCCCTCTTTCGCCGCGGGGCTGGGCAACAGGCCGGTCACCACCAATCTTTGCTCGTCACCGTCGTATCGCACGTCGATCGGATAGCCGGCCAGGGCGGCTTGACCCTCGACGACGCTGCGGGCGTCGGCTTCGATGGCTTGGGCGCGATAGTAGTCGTAGATCGACAGTGCCGGCCAGATGGCGATCAACAGGAAGACGGCCGCGATCACCGCGTAGGCCCGTGTCGCGCCGGCCCGGAAGTTCTTCGTCCGCGCCCGCAGCAGATCGTGGAACCGTTCATCCAGGTCGTCGTTGAAGGCGGCTTTCTGATCTTCCTTCACGTCATCGTCGAACGAGGCGAGGAATTCGTTCCACCGCTCTAGGACCGACAGGAAAACCCGTTGCAGGGCGGCCTCGAACCGGGGAGGCGGCGTGCCGGTGGTTTTGGCGGCGAGAATGATGTTTGCCGATGTGCGCAGGAAGAGTTGGGATTCGCCGAAGGTGAGCGTCCGCAGATCACCGCCTTTTTCGTCGCTGAAGGCGTCGCGGGTGAAGTCCATGATGGCGGTCAGAAGCCCGCTGACGAGTTCGCTGTCGACGCCATCCGCGTTGCTGTCGTCATTCTCGCCGCCGCTTGCGGCGACCGCGCTCACCCGGTCGATCAACAGGCCGGTGGGACGATGGATGACATAGATTTCTTCGATATCGAAGGGCGGATTGCGCTGCAGCAGTATTTCCGCTTCCGACGTGCCGGTGATCTTCGACTGGACCTTGGCACGCCACCGATCGACCGAGAATCCTTCGTCGAGTTTCGCATTGATGGTTTCGAGGAGTTCGTTGAACGCGTTCCGGACGGCGGCCTTTACCAACTGGCCGGTGATGGGATACAGCGCGTCGACCATCATGTCGCGCGAGTTGCGGATTTCCTGGCGCATGCTGGAAACGATCAACGGGGCAAGCGCGCCGGCGAGGCGGTCATGCTCCTGCACGCCGGATTCGCGCAGCACTTCGACAATGACGCCGCGCACGCTATCCTTCAGCGCCGGATCGTCGCCGACGCGAAGCTGCAGCGCGTCGCACCGCCGCTGTATCCGCTTTAGAAGTGCAAGCTCGGGGGCGAGGAGTAGATGCTTAAGTTCTTCCTCGGGCGGTCTCATTCTCAGGCTTTCGGTTCACCGCCGCTGTTGGCGCCGGCGCCGATAGAGGCCTGGATTGCATCGAGGCTCTGATCGCCGCGCAACCGGAGCCCGATCTCCATCAGGTAGGACCCTAAATCTTGGTTGCCGGTCTTTTCTTCATCGAGCCTGGTGACGGCGCTCTCCAGTTCATCCTGAAGGTCCGCAAGCCGACGTCGCTGATCCTTCGCCTGATCGGCGATTTCCTGCCGCAATTGCTTTTCAAGCGCTGAGAGGTTGTCGGACAGCTCCCGGTGGGCGGCCTGAAGCTTCTGCTCGATGTCGGCCTGTACCGCGTCGAGCTTGTCCAGCACTTGGCTGATTTGCGTCTCGAGGGTCGAATCGAGCGTGCCGAGGCGTTCCGACAGATCATTCCGGACATCGGCGAGGCGGTCTTCAGCCTCCGCGGCGGCTTTCTTCAGCGCCTTGTCCGACTTCGAGAAGCGCGTATCGATCTGTCGTTGCGCCGATCCGAACAGAATCTCGCGGATTTGGTCGATGCTGCCGCTCGCCGCGGCGACGGCATCTTCGGCTGTTTCGGTGTTCGACGGTGTTTTTGCCATGCGTCGCGCTTCCCTTTTGCCCGGGTTTTATCGGACTTCTATCCTACCGCATCCAAGATGTCAGCGTAACCGGAGCCGAGTTGGATCAATCCTGGTGTGCGGTATTTAATGTTGTTGAATCAGAAAGTTAACTAAACCTATCCGGTCAGGTTAGCTCTTATGGCCACCCGATCCGCCCCTGATTTTCTCCGCTATTTTTGCCGTCGCCGCCAGTTAAATTTCTTTTCCTTTCCGTCGCATTGCGCTTTCATCGCTCGGCACGGCAATCCTGTCGCCGTTGCGCAATCGGGTAGGCCAAGAATGACAAATAAATCCTACGACCACATCGTTATCGGGGGCGGTGTTGTGGGGGCGTCCAGCGCGTTTCATCTCAAGAACTTAGGGGCGGGGTCGGTCCTGCTGATCGAACAGGGGCAGATTTGCACCGGCGGCACCGCGAAGTCCTGCGCCATTTGCCGCAGTCACTATTCGATCCCGACCAATACGGAACTGACGGTCAAAGGGCATGAGATTTTTCGGAATTTTCCGGATTATGTCGGCGTCGGTGACGCCACGAGCGGATGGGTCGAGTCCGGCTATATCATCGTCGCCGACGAGAAGATGGCTGATTCCGTGTCACGGAACCTCAGCATGCAGTCGGGGATTGGCGCGGAAACCTACGAGATTTCAAAGGAACAGGCGCGAGAGTTCCATCCGCGTCTCAATGTGGACGATGCGGCTGTGATCGGCTACGAGCCGGTCTCCGGCTATGCCGACCCGTATCTGACCACGACCGGTTTCGTGGCCGGCGCCCGTGCCAAGGGCGTCGACATATCGACCGAAACCCAAGTCACTGGCGTCCTGCGTGACGGCGACCGCATTACCGGCGTCCGGACCACCAAGGGCGACATCGAGGCGGGGACGGTGTTGTTCGCCATCGGACCGTGGACCGCGGCGTTGGCCGGTTGGCTGGACCTGCATCTGCCGTTGGAAGTATCGAAACATATCGTGCTGACATTTCGGACCGATGATCCCTATGAGCGGGAACTGCCGATCGTCAAAGATCTCACGGTCGAGAACAAGATGTATTTCCGCCCGGCGTCGGGCGGTGTGGTGTTGGTGGGCACCGGCGATCATGGCGATCCGCTGGATCGGCTGGACTCGCTGGACGAAAACGTTTCCGACGATTTCGTGTTACTGCAGGGCGGCCAAATCGCGCACCGGATGCCCGACTTCGCCCAGGCGCAGTTGGTCGATTCCTGGTGCGGTCCGTACGATATTCCGCCGGATTGGAACCCGGTCTTGGGGCCGGTCGACGGGATCGACGGCCTGCATATCGCCTACGGGTTTTCGGGTCACGGCTTCAAGCTGTCGCCCATGGTCGGCAAGGTCCTGGCGCAGACCATCCTGGGCCAGGAAACCGATGTCGACATCAGCGGCTACCGGCTCAGCCGTTTTGCCGAGGGCAAGCTGTTGACCGGGTCCTACGGCGTCGGCTCGATCTCGTGACCCATGGCGCCTGAGCTGGATGACCGGTAAGCGGCCGCCGTGGCTCTCGACTCGGCTGGCGTCCTATTACTTCGCCGTTTTCGCCCTGGTCGGCGTGGTCATGCCCTATTGGCCCGTCTGGTTGCAGAGCCGCGGTTTGGGGCCGGTCGAGATCGGGCTCGTTCTGTCGGTCGGGCGATGGATCAGTATCGGGACGACGCCGGTCATCGCGCAGATCGCGGACCGTAGCGGCGAGCGCAAACGTCTGGTCGTCCTGTTGCTGGCCGGCGTGGCGGCCGGATACGCGTTGTACCTGTTTGCCGATGGATTCTGGCAGATCCTGGCCGTTGCCATGGTCGTCGCGATTTTCAACAGCGCGGTAAACCCGGTCGGCGACAGCCTGACCATGCTGAACGCGTCGCGGGGCTATACCGACTACGGCCGGGTGCGGCTCTGGGGTTCTGTGAGTTTTATCTTCACGTCGTTCCTCGGCGGCGTCTTGCTCGGCTGGTGGGGCGAGGATGCGATCCTTTGGGCGATCTTGGCGTTGGCGGTTTTCAGCGTGTCGGTGGGGTGTTTCCTTCCCGACACGCGGGCCGAGACGGTCAGGCAGGGAAGGCGCGGCGTGGTTTGGCGCTTGGCGCTGCACCCGGTCATGCTGCTGTTCATTCTGGCCATGTCGTTCAATGCGGGCAGCCACGCGGTGCTCTACGCCTTCGGCACTCTGAACTGGCGCGACGCTGGGATCAGCGAACAGGTGATCGGGTTGCTGTGGGCCGAGGGCGTCGTAGCGGAGATTATCCTGTTCGCCTTCGGCGCCCGATTGATCGACCGTTTCGGGTTGATGCCTTTGATGGCGCTGGCGGCTCTCGCCGGTGTCCTCCGGTGGACGTTGCTCGCGGCCAGCACGGACCTAGCCGTCTTGGTCGTTGCGCAAGCGCTGCACGCGCTGACCTTCGGGGCCGCTCATTTGGCGGCGATGAGTTTCGTTTCGCGGGCTGCGCCGGTCGGCATGTCGGCGACCGCGCAAAGCTTCTACAACGCGCTCGCTATGGGGGCCGCGATTGCGATTGCCGTGCCGCTGTCCGGAGTCGCCTACGCGGCGTTCGGCGCTCAGGCCTATCTGCTGATGACCGTCATGTCGGCGCTCGCGGGTGTCTGTATATGGGGGTTGAGCAGACGGTGGAATGGGCGGCGGCTCGAGCTGCCGCCCTGATCCGCGCTTACTTGAGTGTTTTCAAATACGCGATGATATTGACGCGATCTGACTCTTTCCTGATCCGCACCGCGCGCATCGGCGACGAGACTTTCTTGCCGGCCAACTCCGACATGTATCCGGCCGGGTCCTTGATGTACGCGTCGATGGACGCCTCGTCCCAGGTGAACGATTTCGCCTCGCACGCGGCCTTATAGCCCTTCGAGAAACGCGTTTTCGGCGCGGTGCCGCATTTGCGTCCCATGATCGCGAAGAGGGAGGGGCCGACCCGTTTCACATCCGGCTTGACCGCATGGCAGCTTCTGCATTTCGTTTTGTAGGTTCTCTCGCCTTTGGCAACATCGCCTTCCGCCGCGCTGGCGGGGCTGGCGACCATAAAACCAGCAATTGCCGCGCTGGCGACCAGTCCTGTAATCGAGCGTGTCATTCCGTTCTCCTGTTTGGTTCCCGATCGAACCGCCGCGGCGGGGCCCCAAGGACCGCGGCTATAGGATCAGGGTAGCCACCTAATTTTCCTTTAACGCGAACAAATATCTTTAAATTCGCGCGAAACACCAGCGCTTTTTGTGCGGCGAAGGGCCGCGCACGGGGAATGCCGCGGCCTCACAGCCACGTGACCAAGATTGAGGCATGGACGACGGCAATCGGCAGTAGGCTATTGGGGCTTCATTCAAAAAATAAAAAGGGGCGGCCCCGGAAAGGATGGGCTACTGGGCGGAGGAATTCATGCAAACGAAGGGGACAATGCTGTCGTCGACCGTTATTCCAGTCGCGATAGCGCTTGGCGTGGCGGGAGCCATTGCCAGCGATTCGGTCATCATCAAGACGGCGCAGGCGAACCCCTGCGCGGTAAAAAAGGCCGTGAACCCATGTGCGGCGAAACGGGCGGCGAATCCTTGCGCCGCGAAGAAAGCCTGCAATCCTTGCGCGGCGAAAAACCCATGTAATCCGTGTGCGGCCAAGCGGGCGTGCAATCCCTGTGCGGCGAAGAATCCTTGCAACCCCTGCGGCGCCAATCCGTGTAATCCCTGTGCCGGTGCGGCGGCAGCCTATAGTGCGCGCTGCGCCGTTCCGCGGCTGCAGAAGGCGGCCTTGTGCAATCCTTGCGCGGCGAAAAAAGCCTGCAACCCGTGTGCAGCCAAGAACCCGTGCAATCCGTGCGGTGGCGCCGCGCCGGTAGAGCTGTCGGCAGCCGAAGCGCAAGCGGCCTATGACTGTATCATCACCGAGATGAAGGCGGCCTATGCGAAGTCCGGAATCGCCGTAGCGTCGAGCTACAGCAGCACCAAACGCTACAGCAAGGTTGCCTATCAATCGGCGACCCATGGGGGGCGATTTGTCCAGAACTACGCCAACGAAACGGCGAGGGCCTATGGCAGGTTCGAGAAGGCCGGCCGAATGCCGGAAGGGTCCTACTTGTTTAAAGACAGCTTCACCGTAACGCCGGACGGCAAGATCGGGGTCGGTCCGCTGTTCGTCATGCGCAAGATGGGCGCGGGCTGGAACACGGAGAGCGGTGATTGGAAATACGCCATGGTCATGCCGAATGGATCGTTCTTCGGCGAGACCAAAGGGCGCAACGCCAAGAACATGAAATTCTGTATCGAATGCCACATGACCGTGGCCGAGGAACAGGATTCCATGTTGTTCTTGCCGGAAGAGTACCGTTAAAGCGCGTATTCTTTCGGCTACCGGGGGACGAGGTTTCGCGGCGCTCGTCCCCCACCTTCCTTCCTTCCGGCGGATGATCGAACGCGGTCTGTCGGCGCCGCTGTTTTCCTTCTCATTGCGGTCTGCGTTCCGGCGCGCGCTGCCGGAAGGTCCCGGGGGTTGCGACGCGGGCGCCGACGGCGTCGCCTTCATCGGATGGCGGCGGCGCGGGACAGCCTGAAATCCATCCGATCGTCCATTCCCGTGCAAGGCGGTGGGTTCGATGCGGCCTAGTTGCCCGCCGCGATCCCCGCCGGATAGAGTGCAGGACAAGCTGCGCCCTAACAGCCTTCAATTGCGCGATGGAAAGCGAGACACGCCATGGAATACGAAGACCTCTTGTTCGAAGAGAAGAACCGCGTCGCGACGATTACGCTGAACCGGCCGGAACGGTACAATTCGCTGCGGGCGCAAACCTATGAGGAACTGATCGATGCGATCAAACGCGGCGGTTGGAATCGGGAGAACTGCGCCATCGTGCTGACGGGGGCGGGCGACCGCGCCTTCTGCACCGGCGGCGACCAGCAGTCCAAGGGGTCGGGCGAGCGGCAGGGACGGGGCATTTTGAAGGTGCCGGTCGAGGAAATCCATGCGGCGATGCGCGAGGTGCCGGTGCCGGTGATCGCCAAGGTGCGCGGCTATTCGATCGGCGGCGGCAACGTGCTGGCGACGGTCTGCGACATGACGATCGCCGCCGAAAGCGCGATCTTCGGCCAGGTCGGCCCGAAGGTCGGCTCGGTCGATCCCGGGTTCGGCACGGCCTATCTGGCGCGCGTGGTCGGCGAAAAGAAGGCGCGCGAGATCTGGTATCTCTGCCGCCGCTACACCGCGCAGGAAGCGGAGGCCATGGGCCTGGTGAACAAAGTGGTGCCGGACGACCAGCTCGACGCCGAGGTCGACCGATGGTGCGCCGAAATCGCCGAACGGAGCCCCACCGCCATCGCCATCGCGAAGCGCAGTTTCAACGCGGACACCGACCATATCCGTGGTATCGCGGCGCTCGGTTTCGAGGCCACATCGCTGTATTACCTGACCGAAGAGTCGAAGGAGGGCGGTAACGCCTTCCGCGAGAAACGCACGCCGGATTTCCAGAGTAAACGCGTGCGGTAACGCCGAGAGCCATCTCGACCCGGTGCCGATTTCTTATATTTGCGAACGCCTCGCAACAATATCGTTGACTCTCTATATTGTGATTGATAATCATTCTTAATTAAGAAGGTAAGTCCTTCATCTCTTGCGAAAAATGGACTGAAAGCCCCGTGTCGGACAATGAGACCGCATCCGGTAATGCGAAACGCGAGGTCGTGATCGTCGATGGACGATTGCAGAGCAGCGATCTGTTTCGTCACGGCAAGGAACTGACCATCATCCATGAGCGCGCGGAGTACAAACTACGCCTTACCGGAAACGGTAAGTTGATCCTAACCAAATAAGCCAGTAGCCCGCCACCCAGCCACCCGCACGGCAGCCAGGCAGCAAGCAACGGCGACCACCAAGAAAAGGTTGCTTGTAATGCGTCAAATGCTGTTCCGCGCCTGCCTGGGCGTTCTCGTTCCGATCGGCGGTGTCGTTCCCGCGCTTGCCCAGGATCAAGGGGCCGCGCCGTCGATTTCTTTGGACACGATCACCGTCTACGCCACCCGCAGCCCGCAATCGGCCTTCGAAGTCCCCGCGATGACGAACAGTGTCGAGGCGGACGCGCCCGGAAACGCCACGTCGGGGGATATCGGCGACCTGTTGCAGTTCACGCCGGGCGTCGAGGTGGATGGCGGCCCGCGGCGGAACAATCAGACGATTTCGATCCGCGGGTTCGACGACGAAGCCATCGTCACGCTGATCGACGGCCGGCGGCAGAATTTTGAATCGGCGCATGACGGCCGCTTCTTTCTTGATCCCGCGCTCCTGAAACGGGTCGAGGTCGTCAAGGGCTCGGCATCGGCGATTTACGGCGGTGGTGCGATCGGCGGCGTGGTGGCGTTCGAAACCAAGGACGCCGCCGACCTGCTGGAGCCAGGAGAGACATATGGCGCCTTGACGGCGATGGGCTACCGCACCGGCAATCATGAAATTGCGCCGACCGCGGCGGCCTACGCACGAAGCGGCGGCTGGGACATCATCGGATCGATCGGGGTGCGGCAGTCCGATGACATCTGGCTGGGTGACGGCAACAAGTTGGAGACGGAAGACAACCTGGTCTCGGGCAACCTCAAGCTTGGATACACCTTCAACGACGTCAACACGCTGCAGTTCCTGTATCAGGGGCTTACCAATGACGGGCGGGAGCCGAACAACGGCTCCGGAACCATTTCCGCCTCGAATCCGATCGTGGATAAGGAGGTCCACGACAACCAGTTTGCGCTGAAGTATGCGTTCGACGACCCCGGTAACAACTGGCTGAAGCCAAAGCTGCATCTCTATTACAACGATGTCACCGTCGAGGAGCGGGATCTCACCGGCACGAATGCAGGGCGTGAGCAGACGCGTGAGCTTGAGACTCTTGGGTTCACGCTGGACAATCAGACGGTGTTCGCCTTTGGCGACAGCCACCGCCATACGCTGTCATACGGTTTCGAGATCTACCGTGACGATCAGACTGGCACGCTCTCCAACGCCGGCACCCGCCCCGGTGTGCCGAATGCGGATGCAACCAATTACGGTTTCTACCTGCAGGATGAGGTTTCGCTCGAAACGCCGGTCGGCAAATTCCTGATCATCCCCGCAGCGCGTTTCGACTCTTACAGCAGCAGCGACGAGAATGGCAATTCCCAGGACGAGCAGGAAATCTCGCCGAAGATCGCCGCAAGCTATCTGCCGATCCCGAACCTGATGGTGTTCGGCAGCGTATCGAGGGCGTTCCGCGCACCGAATCTGACGGAGATTTATGCCTCCGGGCGTCATTTCCCCGGCATTCCCTTCGTCTTTCCGGATAACTTCTTCGTCCCCAACCCAGACTTGAAGCCCGAGACCGTGACGACCTACGAGGTGGGCGCGGGCGTCAACTTTGACGGTATTCTCGGCGAAACAGATCAGATTCGCGTCAAGGGGTCGTGGTTCCTCAGCGAAGGCGATGATTTCATCACGCAGGAGGTCGATACCGCCGCCGGCACGACGCGGAACCTCAACATCCCGAATGCGCGGCTGATGGGATTCGAGATCGACGGCGAATACCAATTCTATCCGGTCACGGCGAAGCTCGGCCTTTCGTATGTCGAGGCCGAAAATGACGACACTGGCGAGTATCTCTCCAACAATGTGCCGCTGACGCTGGTTGCAGATCTGAATTACCAGGTGCGTCAGATCGACAGCCTGTTCGGCGTGCGCGGCCGTTTCGCCGCCGCCAACAGCCGGGTCGGCAGCGGTGAAACCGAAACGTCGGGTTACTCGGTCTATGATATCTACTACCGCTGGACACCGGATCGGCCGCATCTGGATACGCTCACGCTCGACTTCGCGGTATCCAATGTGACCGACAAATCCTATTCCAGGCGGTTCAGCACGCTGAAAGAGGAAGGCCGAAGCTATAACGTTCGACTGGCCTATAAATGGTAGCGGCGGCCGGCATCTACGGAACGGGAAGGGGGAGCCGTTGGTTCGGCTATCTCCTCCTGTCCGTGGGCGTCAACGTCCTGCTCGTCTCTGCCGTGACCTTCGACCTGCCGTCAACCCCGGGCGTGGAGGTGCCGCTGCTACGTGTCAGCCTCAGCACCAAGGCGCGGGCCGCGACGCCGCCACCGGTTGCGGTCGCCGAACCGCCGGCGCCGGCCGTTCCCGTGGCGGAGGCCGCGCCGATTCCCATCGAAACGGTGCATACCGCGCATGAAAAGATCGCGGCGCCGGTTGCGGCGGTGCCGGTCCCGCACCGGAAGCCGGACCTGACGGCACGATCGAAGCCGGAAAGGCCCTCCGTGGAAACGCCGCCGGAGGCGGCGCTGCCGACCGAATCCGATGAACCGCGGAACGCCGAAACGCAATCCACGGCAAAAACCGAACCGGCCCGGCAACCGGCGGCAACCCCGTCCAACACCAAGCTGGCCGCGGTTGCGGCCGGCGATACCGGTTTGGATGAGTCGACCGTGATCCATGAGGCACGGTATCGGCACCAGACCCCGCCGGTCTATCCGCCCCGCGCTCTGGACCTCGGCCAGCAGGGAACCGTGACGCTGCATGCGCAGGTGATGACCGACGGCAACCCGGGCGCGTTGAAGGTGGCCCGGTCGTCCGGACACCGGCTGCTCGATTTGGCGGCCCTCGCGGCGGTCAGGAAATGGAAGTTCGAGCCGACGACGGTCGATGGAACCACGACTGATAGTTGGGTTCGAGTGTCGGTGAACTTTGTCATTCAATAAAAAGGAAAGGAAGAGGCGAATAATGACCTCAACTCCGATCCGTCAGCAGCGCCTCAGCGTCGACGAGATCAACGCGGCGCATGCACGGTTGAAACAGGAAAATCCCGCCATTAGAGCGCGAAATGCCGCCGCCGACCTGGGCATCTCGGAAGCCGAACTCGTTGCCGCGCGGGTCGGCGACGGCGTTACCCGGCTCGCCGACGATCCCGAGGCGGTTCTCCGGAGTGTGCTGCCGCTCGGCGAGGTGATGGCGTTGACCCGAAATGAGCATTGCGTTCACGAGCGCCACGGCGTCTACGAGAATCCGAGCTTTTTCACGCATGGCGCGCGCCGGACCGGTCTTTTCGTCAATCCGGACATCGACCTTCGCCTGTTCATGGATCATTGGGCCAACGGGTTCGCGGTCACCGAAAGCGGCAGAGCCGGTGATCGCAAGAGTCTTCAATTCTTCGACAAGGCAGGCGAGGCGGTCCACAAGATTTACCTGACCAAGAAATCCGATGAAACGGCCTTCGACAAGCTGGTGGCGACGCATCGGTCCGACGCGCAAGATCCTGAGATTGCTATCGACCCCTATGCGCCGGATGAGGCCGATACGCCGGATGACGAAATCGACTGGCAGGGGTTTCGAGCCGCGTGGGAGGGCCTGAAGGACACCCACGATTTCTTTCCCATGCTGCGGAAATTCAAGGTGGGGCGGAAACAAGCCCTGGAGAATGTCGGCGCCGATCTCGCGTTCGAGGTTGATAACGATGCGGCGCGACGGCTGCTGGAGGCCGCCCGCGACCGGCAATGCGAAATCATGGTGTTCGTCGGCAACCGCGGCTGTATCCAGATCCACACCGGTCCGGTCAAGAAGCTGTTGCCGCACGGGCCCTGGTTCAACGTTCTCGATCCTGCCTTCAACCTTCACCTGAACGAATCCGGCGTCGCGCAGAGTTGGGTGACCCGGAAACCGACGGAGGACGGTATCGTCACGGCCGTTGAAGTCTTCGATTCAGCCGGCGACCTGATCGTAACCTTCTTCGGGAGACGCAAGCCGGGCGTGCCGGAGTTGACCCTGTGGCGGGATATCGTTTCTGAAATCCCGGCCAAGGACATCGCGGATGTCGCTTGACGCGCTTGCCTCACCGACCATGCCGGCGTGGTTCTCGCAGTTGGGGCTGATGGGGTGGCCGCTCGCCGTGTGCGCCGTTGTCGCCTGCGCGATTGGTTTTGAGCGGGCTGTTTTCGTCGTCAGGACGATCATGGGGTTCGATCGTCAACGCGCGCGGCTTGCCGGCCATTTGAGGTCCAGCCAAACGCTCCCCAAGCCGGTTCGGGACGAGCAGATCGCGATTTGGTTGAGGGAAGCAAGGCCGCCCTATTTCTGCGGATTGAAGCTGTTGCGCATGATCGGCACCGTCAGCCCGATCCTCGGGTTGCTCGGCACCGTGCTTGGGATCATCGCATCGTTTAAGGTCATCGCGGCGCATACGGGTCCCGTCTCGCCGTCGTTGATCGCGGACGGGTTGTGGGAGGCCATGTTGACCACCGCCGTGGGCTTGTTGATCGCGCTTCCCGCGCTCGTCATGGTGCAGGTGTTCGCGGCTTTCGGGCACCGCCAGCTCGAGCGGCTCGCCTTGGATTTGCGGCGGCTCTCGCTTTCCTTCGAGCATGACGAACCGGCGGAACCGTTGGATGTCGTCGAATTCAAGACGGGCGCCGCGCGGCCATGATCGATTTAGACACCGACGAAAGCCACGGTGTCGCGTTGCGGGATATCGCGCCGGATCTCACGCCGATGCTGGATATCCTTTTCATGCTGCTCGTCTTCTTCCTGCTGACCGCGGGTAGTGTGTTGCAGAGCCTCGAACTGAACTTGCCCTCGGCCGTGGAGGAAGAACTCGCGGACGTGCGGACGCCGAAGCATATCCTGCTCGAAATCCGGACGGAAACCTACGCACTTGATGGAGAAGAGATGCCTGATTTCGCGGCGTTGAAGGAGACGCTCGACAGCGCCGTGGCCGCGAAGCCGGAGCACGAGTTAATCGTCGCGGGCGACCGGAAAATAGCCATCGAGAGACTGCTGCGGGTACTGACATACCTCCAGTCCCGCGGCATCGACGCCGCCAACATCCTCATGCAGAAAGAGACGGAACAGTGATCAGATTTCTCGCGGCCCTGGTTGTCCTGGTATCGCTGCCCGCCTTTGCGGAAACGCCGCAGCGCGTCGTCACCGTCGGGGGCGCGTTGACGGAAATCGTCTATGCGTTGGACGCGGGCGAGCTGTTGGTCGGCAGCGACACCACGAGCTATTACCCGGAAGCAGCGGCGACGTTGCCCAAGGTCGGCTATCAGCGGACCCTGTCGGCCGAAGGCGTTTTGTCGTTGGGTCCCGATCTGGTCATCCATTCCGAAGAAGCCGGGCCGCCGAAGGTCCTGAAACAGCTCAAGGCGGCGGGCGTCGATCTGTTGCCGCTCAGCGCCGGCCGATCGATCGACGACATCAAAGCCAACATTCGCGCGATCGGCGCCGCGTTGAACCGCGATGCATCGGCGCGTCGCGTCGTAGCCGACTTGGAGGCCAGCGCGGCGAAGCTGAAACAGGCGACGGCGACCCGGAACGGCCGCAAACGGATCATGTTCATCCTGCAACATACCGGCGGCGCGCCGATGGTGGCGGGCCGGGACACCGCCGCCGATAGCGTGATCGCGCTGTCCGGTGCGGAGAACGCGGTCACCGGCTACGAGGGATACAAGCCGTTGTCGCCGGAGGCGGCGGTGGCGATCGCGCCGGATATCATCCTGGTGACCACGCAGGGGCTGCAACAGTCCGGGGGTGCGAATGGCGTGTTGGACATGCCCGGTGTGAGCCTGACGCCGGCCGCCAAGAACAGGCGCATCATCTCCATGGATGCGCTCTACCTGCTTGGATTCGGGCCGCGCACGGCGGATGCGGCGCTGGAGCTTCACCGTCAGACCCGCTGACCGTGAGCGTGTTCTTGAAATCCGTGTCGGTGCCGCGCACGATCCTGAAGGTCCCTGCGCTCTTGCTGTTGGCTGGGCTGCTCGCCGCAACGGGACTGATCGCCTCCGCGACAGGGGCGGTTCCGTTGTCGGTTTGGGACGTGGTCACGGGTAATCTGACCGACCAGCAGATGTCGATCCTGCTTTCGATCCGTCTGCCGCGGGTCGCGTTGGCCATGGTCGTCGGGGCCGCCCTGGCCGTGTCCGGCGCGGCGATGCAGGGGTTATTCCGCAATCCGCTGGCGGATCCCGGTTTGATCGGCATCTCGACCAGCGCGGCGCTCGCCGTTGCGGTCACCATCGTTTTGGTCGGCCCGATCGGCGGCGTACTCGGCTTGTACAGTCTCAGCGTCGCCGCCTTCGTGGGCGCGCTATTCTCCTGTTTCGTGATCTTTCGGCTCGCCAAGCTCTCCGGCCGCTTTTCGGTGACCTACATGCTGTTGACGGGCATCGCCGTGAACGCCCTGTGCGCCGCCGGTATCGGCTACCTGACGTTTCTCAGCACCGACGAGCAAATACGCACGCTGACGTTCTGGACCTTGGGCAGCTTGGGCGGGGCGCTTTGGCCGGCCGTTATCGTCGTCGGGACGATTGTCTTTCCGGCGATCTTCCTCCTGATCCGGCATGCGCGCGAATTGAACCTCCTCTTGCTCGGCGAGAACGAGGCCGCCTATCTCGGCGTCGACGAGGAACGATTGAAACGGCGGGTAATCATCTGTGCGGCGCTCGCCGTCGGCGCGTCGATATCCGTCAGTGGGATCATTGGCTTCATCGGTCTTGTGGTGCCGCATCTCATCCGATTGAGCCTCGGACCGGACCACCGCCTGTTGATGCCGGCGTGCGGCCTTTTGGGGGCGGTGCTGCTGCTGGTCGCCGACACCGTTGCCCGCACGGTCGTGGCGCCCGCCGAAATGCCGGTCGGTATCCTGACAAGCCTGATCGGAGGCCCGTTCTTCCTATGGCTGCTGGTTCGCCAATACGCCGCGCGGAACGTCCTATGATCAGCGCCAAGTCCCTCTGCTATGGCATCGCCAAGCAAACGATTTTGTGGGATGTCAGCGCCGAGTTCGGAACCGGACGGATCAGTGTCGTTCTGGGTCCGAACGGCGCCGGTAAGTCGACGTTGCTGGGATGCCTCACAGGCTCGATCGCACCGACATCCGGATCGGTCGAAATCCGGGGGCGTTCCGTCACGGATTACCCGTTGATCGAGTTGGCGCAACTGCGCGCTGTCCTGTCGCAGTCCCATGCCGTGAGCTTTCCGTTCACCGCCCGGGAGATCGTGCTCATGGGCCGCAATCCATATGCGTCCGCAGGCAATGCCCGGGAAGATGAAGAGATCGCGGACGAAGCTCTGCATGTGATGGATGCCTGGGCGCTGCGTGACCGTCTCGTGCCGTCCTTATCCGGCGGCGAACAGCAACGGGTCCATATCGCCCGCGTCCTGGCGCAGATATGGGCGCGCAACGACGCTTATCTCTTGCTCGACGAGCCGACCTCGGCGTTGGATCTGAAGCATCAGTATCAAGCGCTCGACCTCATCCGCGGGCTTTGCGATACGGAAAACCTCGGCGTCGTTATCGTGATGCATGACCTGACCTTGGCGCGCCAGTTTGCCGACCGAGTCTACTTTTTGAAGGACGGTTCGGTCGCAAAGGAAGGCGAGTCCCGGGACGTGATCAACGCGGCAACCATCAGCGACATCTACGGCATTTCCGAGGAATACGCGGTCCTGCACGCTGGCGGATAGCGACCCGGCGGGATTGACCTAGCATCGCGCGGCAATCAGATTAAGTCTCTTATCGCTGGCAGTGTGCCGGCTTTCTCGTGTTTCCCGCGCCTGCGGTCCCACCACAATGAATGTCAGGATTAGAACGATATGGCCGAGTCATCGACATATACCCCGCCGAAGGTTTGGAAATGGGACGCCGAGAGCGGCGGCCAGTGGGCGAAGATCAACCGGCCGATCGCCGGGGCGACGCATGAGAAGGCGTTGCCGCGCGGCGAGCATCCGCATCAGCTCTACTCGCTGGCGACGCCGAACGGCGTCAAGGTCACGGTGATGTTCGAGGAGCTGCTGGCGCTCGGCAAGAAGGATGCGGAGTATGACGCCTGGCTGATCAAGATCGGCGAGGGCGACCAGTTCGGCAGCGGCTTCGTGGAGATAAACCCGAACTCGAAGATTCCCGCGATGCTGGACCAGAGCACGTCGCCGCCGACCCGCGTGTTCGAGTCCGGCGCGATTCTGCTGTATCTGGCGGAGAAATTCGACGCCTTCCTGCCGCACGATCCGTCGGCGCGGGCCGAGTGCTTCTCCTGGCTGTTCTGGCAGATGGGCAGCGCGCCCTATCTCGGCGGCGGGTTCGGCCATTTCTACAAATACGCGCCGGAGCGGTTCGAATACCCGATCGATCGCTACACGATGGAAACCAAACGGCAGCTCGACGTGCTGGACCGGAATCTGGCGAAGCGGCGCTACCTCTGCGGCGGCGACTACAACATCGCCGATATCGCCACCTATGCCTGGTATGGGAACCTGGTGTTGAACAACGCCTACGAGGCGGCGGAATTCCTCGACGTGGGAACCTATGAGAATGTCGTCCGTTGGGCCTCGGAGATTCAGGCGCGCCCGGCGGTGCAACGTGGACGGCGGGTCAACAGGACCTCGGGCCCGGAAGACCAACGGGTGCCGGAGCGCCACGACGCCAGCGATATCGATTGATTTTCGGCGATACGACGCAGACAACAAAAGAAACGGATACGGTTATGGACAGACGAACGATTGGCGGCGTCGGCGGACTGAGTGTTTCGTTGGTGGGGCTTGGGTGCAACGCCTTCGGCCGCCGGGTGGACGAGAAGGGGACGCATGCGGTGCTCGACGCCGCGATCGAGGCGGGCATCGACTTTTTCGATACGGCGGAAACCTACGGCGACGGCGCGTCCGAGCGCTTCATGGGGACCGGGCTGAAGGGAAAGCGCGACAAGGTGTTCCTCGCGACCAAGTTCGGCCACACCAAGTCCCATGTCGAGGGCAAGCCGAAAGGATCGCCGGAGAATATCCGTGTCGCCGTCGACAAGAGCCTCGCGCAGCTTCAGACCGACCGGATCGACCTGTATCAGCAGCACCGCCCCGATCCGGACACCCCCGTGGCCGAGACGTTGGGCGCGCTGGAAGACCTCGTATCCGCCGGCAAGATCCGCTATTACGGCTGCTCCTACTACACCGGGGCGCAGATGCAGGAGGCGGTCGACGCCGCCGAGACGGCCGGCCTCAAGGGCTTCGTCACGGCGCAGAACGCGTGGAACATGCTGGAGCGCGGGATCGAGGCGGACCTTATCCCGGTCTGCGAGAAACACGGCATCGGCCTGTTGCCGTATTACCCGATCGCAAGGGGGCTGCTGACCGGAAAGTACCGGCGTAACAGCGATGCGCCGGCGGGCAGCCGATTGGCCGGGGACGACAATCTGGCCAACGCGGATTTCGACCTGTTGGAACGCCTGGAAGGCTATGCCGGTGACCACGGCTACGACATCCTGACCCTGGCGGTGTCCTGGCTCGCGGCTCAGCCGTCGATGGCCAGCATCATCTGCGGCGGGTCGAAACCCGAACAGATGGCGGCCAACGCGGGCGCGATCCGGTGGAAATTGACCGCGGACAATCTCAAAGAGATCGACGCGTTGCTGGCGGGCTAACGGCCGCTGCTTGCATCGGGCAGGGCTACAGGGGACACTCGGCCGCATCATGCCGAACAAACGGCTCCTCATCGTCGCGCACACGCCCTCCGACAACACGCTGCGGCTTCGCGACGCCGTGGTCGAAGGCGCGCAATCGGACGAAGGCCTCGCCGTCGACGTGACCGTGCTCAGCCCGTTCAATGCGGGACCCGACGACGTTCTGGCGGCGAACGCGATCATTCTCGGCACCACCGAGAATCTCGGCTACATGAGCGGCGCGCTGAAGGATTTCTTCGACCGGACCTACTATCCGGTCCTGGAAGAGACCCAAGGGCTACCTTACTGCCTCTACATCCGCGCGGGACATGACGGCACGGGGACGCGGCGGGGCGTGGAGACGATCGTCACGGGCCTCCGCTGGCGCGCCGTCCAGGAGCCGATCGTTTGCCGGGGTGATTGGCAGGAAGACTTCGTCGATCAATGCCGGGAAATCGGCGCGGCCATGGCCTATGGCGTGGACGCAGGGATCTTCTAGCTGGCTGCTGAAAAGGTATTTGGATCCTTCGAGACGGGCCTACCGGCCCTCCTCAGGATAAGGAAACCAACCAAAAGCCTCATGGTGAGGAGGCGCGATAGCGCCGTCTCGAACCATGGAGACCGAGAACCATGACTCTTTCAGCGGCCTGTTGGGTCCAATTCCGTTTACGGCGTTACGCTTGAAAACTCGTCCATCGCCTCGCAGCGGTTGGCGAGGGCGGCAAGGTTTCCGAACTTCTCCATGACGTTGAGGTGCGGCCGGACGCGGTTGGCGAAGGTGATGGCGACCGTGGCGCTGATGTCGGCCTGGCTGATCCGGCCGGTACCGGCAAGCCAGCCGTCCCCGGCCTTGGCCGCGCACACGTCGAGATGGCCGAGGCCGCCCATGACTTGGCCGTCGTTATGTTCGACCCAGGGCTCGTGCACTTTCTCCGCCGGATGGAACCGGCCCTCGTAATAGGCCCAAACCGCCTTGTCCATCGTGCCGGTGCTCACGGCGGTGAGTTGCATGACGGCCCGGCGCTCGGCCCCGCCGGCGGGGATCAGCCGTTTCGCGTCGTCCGCCATGTCGTCCAGCGCGTCGAGAATCGCATAGCTTTCGACCAGCCCTTCGCCATCGTCCAGCACGAGCGTCGGCACGCGCACCAACGGATTGTGCTTCTTGACCGGGTCGGGACTGTCGAAGACCGAGACCGCTTCCTGTTCCCAGTCGAACCCGAGGAAATTGAGGCTGACCGCCACGCGCCGGACGAAGGGCGATCCGTATCCGCCGATGAGTTTCATGATCTTGATCCGTCTCTTCTGTTGGTCCTAACCGTTGGTGGCAGCATATCAGGCGCATGCGCCGGTCGCGACTAGCCTGGCGCGGCGATCACGCGGACCGGGTTGCCGTCGAGCCAGGCGAGCACGTCTTCCAGGCTGTCCTGATAGCGGGCCGCGAAGTTCTCGTAGGTGCGGCCGCCGATATGCGGGGTCAGCACGGTGTTGGGGAGGGAGCGAAGCTTGTGGCCGGCGGGCAGGGGTTCGATGTCGTAGACGTCGAGCCCGGCGCCGGCGATGCGGTCGGTTTCCAGCGCGTCGATCAGCGCGGCTTCGTCCACGATGGGGCCGCGCGACGTGTTGATCAGCCAGGCCGTCGGTTTCATCAGGCCGATTTCCGCCGCCCCGACCAGCCCGCGGGACCGGTCGCTCAAAACCACATGGACCGACAGCACGTCCGACTGCTTGAAAAGCTCCTCCTTGCCGACGCGTTTGACGCCGAGTTCGGCGCAGCGCTCTTCGGTCAGATTCTCGCTCCACGCGATCACCTTCATGTCGAGCGCCTGTCCCACCCGGGCGACGCCGCCGCCGAGCCGGCCGAGGCCGAGCACGCCCAGCGTCTTGTCGGTCAGGCCGCGCGGCAGGGCCAAGCCCCACTCGCCGTTCCGCACGCCCTGGTCCTCCAGGGGAATATGCTTCGCCAGGCCGAGGATCAGACCCCAAGCGGTCTCGACCGTGCCGTTAGCAAACCCGTAGCCCGTGCCGCTCACGGTCACGCCGTGGCCGGTCAGCGCGTCGAGGTCGAGCGCGGCGTTCCGCTGGCCATGGGTGACAAGGAGTTTCAGGTTCGGCAACTGTTCGACCAAGGCCCGGTCGAACCGGGTTTCCTCGCGCGCGGTGACGACGATGTCGTAGGGCGCGAGCCGCTTTGCCGCTTCGTCGGCGTCGGACAGCCGGTCTTGATAGACATCGACCGAGATGTCCGGCGGCAGTTTTCCCCACTCGGCGGTTTCTTCGGCGAGTTTCTGGTAGTCGTTGATGATGGCGAGGCGCATGGGGTTTCCTTGGTTCATCCCGATTGGGCGCAGGGGTATAGTCTTGGGCGGCGGTGTCCGTTCGTTAAAGGTCGATGAGTGCCCTGAGCGGGAATCGAACCCAACGAAATCCGATCCTCGGACCGGAATGTCTTGCCACTAAACGATCAGGGCGGACCAAACCTACCATCCAACTGCCAGGATCATGAAGCGATAAGGAAACGGTCAGGCGTGAGCGACGGATACGATTTCATCGTTGTCGGCGGCGGCATCGCCGGGGTGTCGGCGGGCTATTTCCTGGCGCCGCATGGCCGTTTGCTGCTGCTCGAACGCGAGAGCGCGCTGGCCTATCATACCACGGGCCGGTCGGCGGCGATCTACACACAAGCGTATGGCAATGCGGCGGTGCGCGCGTTGACGGTGGCCGGGCACGACTTCTTCACCACGCCGCCGGAAGGGTTTTCGGATCATGCGTTGTTGGGCCCGCGAGGTGCTTTGTTCATAGGCCGTGACGACCAACGCGAAGCGCTTGACCGAGCCGAGGCGGAAGGGCGGCAATTCGTCGACACCGTCCGCCGCGTCGATGTAGCCGAGGCGTGCGCGATCCTGCCGGTGTTGCGGCCCGACTATGTCGCCGGTGCGGTCTTGGAGCCGGATGCGATGGACATCGACGTGCACGCGCTGCATCAGGGCTTTGTGCGGGGCATCCGCGCGCGGGGCGGCACGATCAGGACCGAGGCGGCGGTGCTGGCCCTCGGTCGCGACGGGGCCGATTGGTCGGTCGAGACGCCGGGCGGGGCGTGCACCGCACCCGTCGTGATCAACGCGGCCGGGGCGTGGTGTGACGAACTCGCGGCGATGGCGGGCCTCGATCCCGTCGGATTGGTGCCGAAGCGGCGCACCGCGGTCGTTTTCGATGCCCCGCCGGGTCTGGATATCGATGCCTGGCCACTGACCATCGATGTCGACGAGGAATTCTACTTCAAACCCGAGGCAGGCAAGGTGATGGGCTCCCCGGCCGACGAAACCCCGATGCCGCCTTGCGACGTGCAGCCGGAAGAGTTGGAAATCGCCATCGCGATCGACCGCATCCAGACGGCGACCACGATGACGGTCGACCGCGTGTCGCACCATTGGGCCGGGTTGCGGTCCTTCGTCGCCGACAAGACGCCGGTGGTCGGGTTCGATCCCGCCGCGCCCGGATTCTTCTGGCTGGCGGGGCAGGGCGGCTACGGCATCCAGACCGCGCCCGCCTTGGGCCGGCTCACCGCCGATCTCGCGCGCGGCGGGGACGTGCCGGCGGAGATCGGCGATTTCGGGGTGACAGCGGCCGACCTGTCACCGGCGCGCGCGGGATTGCGGAAATCATGACTCGAACCGATTGCCGGAAATCCGATGCCGCGTAGCGAGATATCAGGCGGATCTGGCGACGTAACCGGTTTTTTCGTCCGCGGAGAAACCACACGACCTGTAGAACGCGTGCGTCGCTTCCGTCTTCGATCCCGTCAAGAGCATCACTTTGTAGCATCCGCTGTCCCAAGCAACCGCCATCGCGTGCTGCAAGACGGCCTTGCCGAAGCCATTGCCTCGGTGGGCTTCGTCCGTGACAACGTTCTCGATGATTGCGTAGGAATGGGCTGACCGTGTCAGGTTCGGGATGATATTCAAGTAACAGGTCGAGACGGCCTTTCCGTCAGTCTCCAAAAGAAAAATGGAGAGTCCCGGCGTGTCCAATATCAACTGGAACGCGGATCGATCCTCACCATCCGTGAGGATCGGGTCTTCGGGACTCAATTGCCGATAAAGTTTCAATACGTCCGGCAGGTCCGCGGATGTTGCCTCTCGAATTCTCAAAGTAGCCTCCCGCAGTGTACGTACGGTGTCGCCGCACCGCTAAGCGGCGACCTCGAATACCGTTTTAGTCTCAACTCTATGCCCGTGGCTGCGCCCCAGCCCCGCTGAACCGGTCCAGCACGAAGGGCATGACGCCGCCGGCTTCGAACCAGCCGACTTCGCGGGCGGTGTCGAGGCGGCAAAGGACGTTTGTTTCGATGACCGTGCCGTCGGGTTTGGTGAACCGTACCGACGCCGCTTGGTTGACGCCGATACCGTCGCCGAACCCGGTGATGTCGACGGTTTCCGTTCCGTCCAGGCCGAGCGCGTTGCGGCTGTCGCCGTTCTGGAATTGCAGCGGCAGGACGCCCATGCCGACCAGATTGCTGCGGTGGATGCGCTCGAAGCTTTCGGCGATGATCGCCCTTACGCCCAGCAGATGCGGTCCCCGGGCGGCCCAATCGCGCGATGAGCCGGTGCCGTATTCGCGCCCGGCGACGACCACCAGGGGCCGGCCTTCCATTTCGTACCGTTCATGCGCGTCGAAGATCGTCATGACCTCGCCGGACGGCTGATGCACGGTCCAGCCGCCGAGGCGGTCCGGCGTCATTTCGTTCTGGATGCGCGGGTTGTTGAACGTGCCGCGCATCATCACCTCGTGGTTGGCGCGCCGTTGCAGGAAGCCGCTGTAGTCGGCGGAGCTTACGCCGCGGTCGGATAGATACTCTCCAGCCACGCTGCCCTCGAGGATGCGGCTGCCGGGCGAGATATGGTCGGTCGTCACATTGTCACCGAGCATCGCCAGAACGGCGGCTTCCTCGATATCGCCGGTGAATCTCTGTTTGACGGCGGTCTCCAGGAAGGGCGGCTTCAGGATATAGGTGCTGTCGTCGTCCCAGGCATAGGCGCCGCCGTCGCCGGGATCGATGGCGTCCCACAATGCGGACCCTTCGGTTTCGGTCATGTCGCGGTCCGCGAACAGGTCTTCTGTCACGTAGCGGCGCACCGTGTCGTCGATCTCCTCGGCGCTGGGCCAGATATCCTTGAGGTAGACCGGCTGGCCCTGTTGGTCCTTGCCCAACGGTTCCGTCGTGATGTCCCCCAGCATGGTGCCGAACAGGGCGTAGGCGATGACCAGGGGCGGCGCGCCAAGATAGGCCAAGTCGACATTCGGATGGATGCGGCCCTCGAAGTTGCGGTTGCCGGACAATACGGCGGCGACGCTCAAATCGTTGGCGGTGATGTCTTCGACCAGATTGTCGGGAAGTCCGCCCGAGCCGCCGCAGCAGGTCATGCAGCCATAGCCCGTGACGTGAAAGCCCAACTCCTCCAACGGCGTCATCAAACCGGCATTGGTCAGGTAGTCCCCGACGGCGCGCGATCCGGGCGAGAGCGACGTCTTGATCCAGGGTTTCGGCGTCAGGCCTTTCTCGCGCGCCTTCTTCGCCAGCAACCCCGCCGCCAGCATGACGTTGGGGTTGGACGTGTTGGTGCAGGACGTGATCGAGGCGATGACGATGTCGCCGTCGCGCAGTGTGCCGGGTGCCGCTTCGCCCTTCGCGGTGCCGTTGCCGAGCGCTTCTTTGGCGGACAGATGTACCTGGCTTAACGGCACCTGGCTCTGCGGCAGTTTCGGGCCGGCGAGGCTGGCTTCCACCTGGCTCACGTCGAACTCGATGACGTCGGAATAGACGCGGTCCACGGCATCGTCGCGCCACAGGCCTTGCGCCTTGCAATAGGCCTCGACCAGCGGTACCTGATCGCCGCGCCCGGTGAGGCGCAGGAAGTTCAGCGTTTCCGCATCCGTCGGGAAGAAGCCGACGCTCGCCCCGTATTCCGGGGCCATGTTGGCCAGCGTCGCGCGCTCGGGCAGGCTGAGGTGATCCAGTCCTGGGCCGATGTATTCCACGAATTTCTGCACCACTCCATGTTCGCGCAGGGTCCGGGTCATCGCCAGGACCAGATCGGTGGTCGTCGCGCCTTCGCACAGCCGGCCGACGAGACGGACGCCGACGACATCGGGCATCACCATGCTGACCGGTTCGCCCATGGTGGCCGACAGCGCCTCGATCGCGCCGATGCCCCACCCGAGGACGGACAACGCGTTGATCATCGGCGTGTGGCTGTCGCAGGCCAGCAGGCTGTCCGGGAACGCGACGAGGCCGTGCTCATCGTCGTCTTCGGACCAAACCACGCGGGATAGCGATTCCAGGTTTATCTGATGACAGATTCCAAGGCCCGGCGGCAGGACGCGGGTGTTGCGGAACGCCTTCTGCGCCCATTTGGCGACCCGGTAGCGCTCGGTATTGCGCTCGAACTCCGTTTTCATGTTCTGCGACAGGGCGTCGGCCCGCCCGGCCACGTCCACGATGACCGAATGATCCATGATGAAATCCAGCGGCCGGACCGGGTTGACGACCTCCGGGTCTTGGCCGATCGCCGCCATATGCTCGCGCATCGCCGCAAGGTCGGTCAGCAAGGGAATGCCCGACACGTCGTGCAGCATGATGCGGGTGGGGAAGAAGTTGATCTCCGCCGGGTTGGTCGCGGCTTCGGTCCAGGTCGAGAAGGCCTCGATGCTATCCCGCCCGACGGCCTCGCCGTCCTCCTTGCGCAGCGCGTTCTCCAGCAGGACCTGCAGGCAATAGGGCAATCGGTTCACCCCGGTCAGGCCCGCGGCCTCCGCCTTCGGCAAGCTGAAGACGGTGTACCGCTTGCCGTCGACCTGCAGTTCGTCTTTTGCGTTGAAGCTGTTGCCGCCTGTCATCATGGCTCCTGCTGCTATCCCATCGGGCCCAATACTAGGCAGTCGCGTGAGGCGGGTAAAATGGGCGTCCGGCGCGTTCAGCGCCGCATGCTACCGATCAAGCGGTTCGTCAGCATGCCGGCCAGCATCGCGCCGACGAAGATCACCGTTTCCGTTTGCCCGGCGACCAGGCCGGCGATGGCCGGGCCAGGGCAGAGACCGACGAGGCCCCAGCCCGCGCCGAAAAGCGCGGCGCCGAGGACCAGCGGCATGTCGAGGTCGCGCCGCTTCGGGATCTTGAATTCGTCTTCGAGGACCGGCGTCGCGCGTTTCTTCGCCTGCGCGAAGCCGATCGCGGCGACGCCGACCGCACCCGCCATGACGAAGGCGAGGCTGGGGTCCCAATCGCCGAGGATGTCCAGAAATGCCAGGACCTTGGCCGGGTTCGTCATCTGCGATATCGCGAGGCCGAGGCCGAACAAAACGCCGGACAGGAAGGAGACGGCGGCGGCGATCATGCCGCCCCCGTGTGCCGCAGCAGGAACAAGGTCGCCATCGCGACGGCCATGAACAACACGGTCGCGGCAATCGACCGGGGCGACAGGCGTGCGATGCCGCAGACGCCGTGTCCGCTGGTGCAGCCGTTGCCGAGGCTGGACCCATAGCCGACAAGTAGTCCCGCGATCACCAGCAGCGGCGTGTCCGCATCGAACGCCACGACGAAAGGCGCGGGCGCGACGAAATTGTACAGTGCCGCCCCGGCAATCAGTCCGATGAGGAAGAGAACCCGCCACGCCCAATCGCCGGTCGGGAGGGTTAAGGCACCGCCGAGGATGCCGCTGATCCCGGCGATGCGGCCCTTGACGAGGATCAGGACCGTTGCCGACAGGCCGATCAGGCCGCCGCCGATCAAGGCCGAAAAGGGGGTGAAATTGTCCAGGTCGAGCCTCCGTTTTCTATGTCGTGCGACCGTGCCACGCTTGCCGTTCGTTGGCCTTGATTCAACGCAATAAGCTGGTTGGCGTTTTACAGCCGCCGGACCGACGAGATCGGTTGGTTTTCCTGTTCCTGAATGTACCGGACGATGTCTTGGAAGGGGGCGGTGGAGACGCACATGTCCATGGCGTTGGCGTGGAGGAAACGCTCCGGCGCGATCCAGATGCCCACATGACCTTTCCAGAAGACCAGATCGCCCCGTTGCAGAACGCCCTCGTCGCCGTCGTAGGGCACGGGCGATCCCAGTCCGGCTTCCTGCATGTCGCTGTCCCGCGGCGCATCGACGCCGCAGCGCATCAGCGCCAATTGCACCAATGCCGAGCAATCGAGCCCGCGGTCGGACCGGCCGCCCCAGACATAGGGCGCACCCATGAAACGCTCGGCGACGGCCACGAAATCGTTCTCGACCTCACCCGGTTCCGCGAGATGCTGCGCCGGGACCCAGCCGCCCGTCGCCAGCTCGGCGTAGCGGCCCTTCGTTCCAATTACGGTAACGGGCGCGCAGATCGGCAACGTCATCGTGCCCGGCGACCGCACATGCGGGTCGGCATAGACGCAAGTACGGATGGCGGCGACGACATGCGTCGGCGCGTGGACCGCGCCGCTCAAGGCCGCGTTGTTGGTATACCCGACATAACCGTCGGTCCGGTTCTGAACCCACGCGACACCGGCTGTGTCCTCGAAGACGGTCACGGTCTCGCCGAACAGCAGTTCGGAGGAGAGCTGCGTGCCCACTTCCGGCGCGCGGCGTAGCGGGGCGGTTTCGGCGGTAACTTGTGAAGGGGTTCCATCGGCGAAGCGGGCGGCATTGACTCGATCCTTCAAGGCCGCGTCGGCAAGATCGTCCCGATAGGCGTGCAGGCGTTTGTCGAGTGTCGTCACGGTTCCCTCTACCCCATTTCATCGCGGCGGCGGCCATCACCATAGAGCATCCGGTGGCGGCGCTTAACCGTTTCTTACCCGGATGGTGCCGACAGCGCTTCCAGCGCTGCCTTGGCTTTTTCCGGATCGCTGAGGCCGATGAAGCCGTTGGTTGTGGGCCGCAGGCCGGTGAAGTCGGCGTGCGTGACCGAGTGATTGAACACCACGTCCGCCGTGCCGTCTTTCTCGTTCTTGATTTCGATGGGGCCGATATCGTTCGGCGCGAAAGACTGGATGTCCGGCGTTTTCCAACTCACCGCGATGACGGCGCGGCGGTCGGTCACGAGATAGCGGGTTTTCCGGGCGGCCATGATCTCGCGCGTCTTGGCGACCACGACCATTGCGCCGGCGGCCGCGAATAGCAGCGCCACGAAGAAGCTCACCGTCGTGCCGCGCTGGAAAGATGCCCAGGCCCAGATCAGCGATAGCCCGACAAACACGCCGGCGAAGAAGCACCGGCCGTATTGCTTGCGCACGAACCGATCCTTATCGGGCCGGCCATGCCACACCAGCGTTTCGCCTGGGTCGAGGACGCTCTCGATCTGATCCATCGATGGAGGGTAAGGCGTTGGGATACGGTTGTCACAACACGAATCTTTTGTGGCGTATACCGCTGGCCCGTTTCAATCGCCCCGGCGGCGGTCGACCGCGTCGGCCAGGGCGCAGAGGATCTCGAACATCAGGGTCGCGCCGACCAGGGCGGTGTTGCCGCTGGGGTCGAAGGGCGGGGCGACTTCGACCACGTCGCCGCCGATCAGGTCGAGGCCTTGCAGGCCGCGAATCATGCGTTGCGCCTCGTGCGTGGTGAAGCCGCCGATTTCCGGCGTGCCGGTGCCGGGGGCGTAGACCGGGTCTAGGCCGTCCACGTCGAAGCTGACATAGGTCGGGCCGTCGCCGGCGACGCGGCGCGCCTCCGCGATCACCGCGTCTATGCCGAGGTCGTGGAACTCCTCGATGGTGATAATCCGCATGCCGCTGTCGCGGGCGAAATCCAAGTCGCCCGCGTCGAACAACGCGCCGCGGATGCCGATCTGCACCACGCGCTTCGGGTCGAGCAGCCCTTCCTCTACCGCGCGGCGGAAGGGCGTGCCGTGGGTGTATTTCTCGCCGCCGAAATAGCTGTCCGTCGTGTCGCTATGGGCGTCGAAATGCACCATGCCGACCGGCCATCGTGCGGCGACGGCGCGCAGGATCGGCAGGGTAACCAGGTGATCTCCGCCAGCGCTGAGCGGCACCACGCCGGCTTTCACGATCTGGTCGTAGAAATCGTGCACGCGATCCAACGTATCTATGACGTTGATTGGGTTGACCGGCGTGTCGCCCACGTCGGCGACGCGGCACAGGTCGAACGGAGCCAGTCCGGTGGCGTGGTTGATGCGGCGGATCAGGCTCGACATGTTGCGGATTTCGCGCGGCCCGTGCCGCGCGCCGGCCCGGTTCGTGGTGCCGCCGTCCCAGGGCACGCCGATCAAGGCGATATCGAGTTTCGTGTAGTCGCTCTCGACCGGAAGCCGCATGAAACTGGGCACGCCGGCGAAGCGCGGCATCGTGTTCAGATCGGGCGGTTGGGCGCGGTCTCGGTCGTCCATCGTCGTTTGCACTCCGGATCGCCTGGCTAGGCGGCGCGCGCCTTCCGTTGACCTCGAAAGCGCTCCTCCGCCATGCGGTCGGCGATCGTGTCGGTGGCGCGTTCCTCGCGGGCGGCGCGCTCCAGGATGGTCAGCGTGGTGTTGTAGATTTCCGCCGTCCGTTTCAGCACGGCCTCTTGGTCGCCGCCGTCTTCGCCGACATGGATATCGATCAGGCCGCCGGCGTTGATCACGTAGTCCGGCGCGTAGAGCACGCCGCGTTCGCGCAATGCCTCGCCGTGCCGGGGTTCGGCAAGCTGGTTGTTGGCCGAGCCCGCCACGATACCGGCTCTCAGGTCGGGGATGGTGGCGTCATTCAGGATCGCGCCGAGCGCGCAGGGCGCGAAGACGTCGGCCTCGATCTTATGGATGGCGTCGGGGGAAACCGGCGTCGCGCCGAAGTCGCGGATCGCGGCCTGCATGGCGTCTTCTCTGATGTCCGCGACGATCAGGCGCGCGCCGGCATCGGCGAGGTAGCGGCACAGCCGCTTGCCCACATTGCCCAAGCCCTGGACCGCGACCGTCAGGCCGCGCAGGTCGTCGCGCTCGTGCTTGAAATACAACGCGGCCCGGAGTCCCATGAACACGCCATAGGCGGTCGCGGGCGAGGGGTCGCCGCTGGCCCCGGACAGGCCGTGCGCGAATTCGGTTTCCTGGCGCAGGATATCCATATCGGTGACGGTCGTGCCGACGTCCTCGGCCGTCTGATAACGTCCGCCGAGGGTGTCGATGAAACGACCCATGGCGCGCAAGAGCGCTTCGGTCTTCTGCGTTTTCGGGTCCCCGATGATGACCGATTTGCCGCCGCCATAGGGCAATCCCGTGATCGCGGACTTGTAGGTCATCCCGCGGGCGAGGCGCAGCGCGTCCTGCAAGGCTTCGGCGTCATCGGCATAGGGCCACATGCGGCATCCGCCGAGGCCGGGACCGAGGTTCGTGTTGTGAATGGCGATGATGGCGCGGAGGCCGCTGTCGGCGTCGGCGCAGAAGACGACTTGTTCGTGACGATCAAATTCCGGCGAGTCGAATACAGTCATTGCGTTCCATTCCCTTATAAATCTCGTCTATTTCCCCAAACCCCCGATATGTTTAATTGTCCAGTTCAAGTAGTAATGATGACTCTTGTTAGTGTTATTGTATTACAAAAATATAGTATTTTATCTTAATTTTTTACGTCTTTCTTACATCAATCCTCGTCACAAAATTTCGATCATTTGATTTTTCTTAAATGCAAGTTGCGGGCATTGTTCAAATCAATCCACAAGGATTAATCATGTGGGCGCCCGCCGGCATCGGCAGATGTGATTTGCCGCGTCGCCCGCGACGTCTATACTGTGGCCAACAATTTCAGGAGAACCACGTGTCCGAGGAAACGATCAGGGTCTTTTGGCGCCCTGGGTGAACAAGCTGTCTTCGTGCGAAAGAGTTTCTTTCGTCTCAGAATATCGATCATGAATCCGTAAACGTCGAAGGCAACGCGGCGGGCATGGACCTGTTGTCGAGCCTCGGCGCGACCTCCGTTCCCATCGTCTCCAAAGGCGAAGAGTTCGTCTATGCGCAGTCGTTGCGCGATGTCGCGGAATTCCTCGACATCGACGCGTCGGTTGCGCCGACGTTGTCCATGCCGGAACTCGTCGACAAACTCGATCTCGTGCTGGCGGCGGCGCAGCGCCTGTGGCGGCAATTGCCCAACGAAGCGCTGTCCGAAAAACTGCCGAACCGCGACCGCAGCTATCTCGTGCTGGGACACCATATATTCCGTATCCCCGAAGCTTTCCTCGAAATGACAGAGGGCAGGACGCTGAGCTACGAGATGCTCACCACGGCTCCGCCGGATGACATGACGACCGTCGAGGATATCGCGGCCTATGGCGACGACATCCGCAAGCGCGTGAAGAAGTGGTGGCTGCAACTCGAAGACGTCACCGGCGAACAGATGGTGCCGACCTATTTCGGCGACCAGCCGATCCATGACGTGTTCGAGCGGACCGCCTGGCACGCGGCCCAGCATGTGCGGCAGACGGCGATGATCCTGGAACAGCGGGGCATCACGCCGGATCGGCCGTTGTCGGCGGACGATCTCGCGGGGTTGCCGGTCCCGGACAAGGTCTGGGACGACGAGCCGGACGCCGCCGCTGACTAGCCGCGCCGTGGCCTGACGCGGTTCCGGGGCATTTGGGATAACCACCCTCGCGGCATGCTATAGTCGATCCGCCTAGACGGCGGCTCGCGCGGGGGTCGTGTTGCCCGCTAGAATCCGAAAGCCTGAGCGCAAGGGCGTCGCCGACGACCGGGCTGCATGTTGATCCCCGATGCTCCGGCCGCTATCTCAACACGGGCAGCGATGAGGAGGGGCCGTGCCTTGATTGAGACACCATCATTGAACGCCGATTTCAGTGCGGTTGCCACGGTTCACACAGCGGCGATGGAATGGCAGGCGAGCCCAAGCCCGACGGTATGGCGCAAGCGGCTCGATCTGTCCGGGCCGGCGGAGGCTGGGCGGGTCACCTCGGTTGTGCGGTATGATGCGAACAGCAGTTTTTCGGAACATCCGCATCCCGAGGGTGAGGAAATTCTCGTGTTGGACGGCGTCTTTTCCGACGAGCACGGCGATTACCCCGCCGGCAGCTACCTCCTGAACCCGGAAGGCTTCAGCCACGCGCCGTTCTCCGAGAAAGGCTGCGTTCTGTTCGTCAAGCTTCGTCAGTATCCCGGCCTCGGGCGCAAGCAGGTTAAGGTCGACAGCACGCAGGCGCCCTGGCGGGAGACAGGAACGCCGGGGGTTCTCGATCTTCTGCTCTATGAAGAGGCCGGATATCCCGAAGCGATGCGGCTGGTCAGCTGCGAACCCCAGTCGGGCGGCGTTGCGCTCGATCACCCGGGCGGAACGGAGATCTTCGTCTTGGAAGGCGCCTTCGAGGACGGCGCGGGCCATTACGTGGCCGGCAGCTGGTTGCGCGTCCCGGCCGGCGAGGCGATGACCTTGCAGTCCGAAAGCGGCGGCACCGTCTACGTGAAGTCCGGCCATCTTGCTCTGTAACCGGCGGTTCTGCCGCCAGTCGCTGTACAAGGGCGCGGCGGGATGCTTATAACGGTTTCGTACAGGTTCCGGTCTCGGCCGGACTCAAGAAATTTCGGGAGGACCTATGAGCGCAGGCGCAAACCAGCGGACCGGCGGCCAGGTGCTGGTCGACCAGCTTCGAATTCATGGCGTGGACACGGCCTTCTGCGTGCCGGGCGAGAGCTATCTGGCGACGCTCGACGCGCTGCACGATGCGCGCGACGACATCCGCATGATCACCTGCCGCCAGGAAGGCGGCGTGACGAATATGGCCGAGAGCTACGGCAAGATGACCGGCAAGCCCGGCATCGCCTTCGTCACGCGGGGACCGGGCGCCTGCAACGGCTCGATCGGCGTGCATACCGCGATGCAGGATTCCACCCCGATGGTCGTCTTCATCGGCCAGGTCGCCCGCGATCAGGAATACCGCGAGGCCTTCCAGGAGGTCGATTACCGGAAATTCTACGGCGCGATCGCCAAGGCGGTGATTCAGATCGAAACCGCCGACCGCATTCCCGAACTGATCAGCCAGGCTTTTCATACCGCCATGTCCGGCCGTCCCGGTCCGGTCGCGGTTTCCTTGCCGGAAGACATGCAGCGGGATCTGACCGATGTCGCGGATGCCGCACCCTACCAAACGGCGCGGCCGGGCGCGGGCGCTGAGGATATGGCGGCGCTGCGGAATTTGATGTCGAAAGCCGAGCGGCCGCTGATGGTGCTCGGCGGCGCGGGATGGAGCACGGAGGCCTGCGCCGATATCCTGGCCTTCGCCGAAGCCAACAACCTGCCGACGGCCGCATCTTTCCGCTGCCAGGACCTGTTCGACAACGAGCATCGCAACTATGTCGGCGATCTCGGCACCAGCATCAGCCCGCAACTGGCGCAACGGGTGCGCGACTGCGATCTGTTCATCGTCGTCGGGTCGCGGTTGGGTGAGATGACCACGTCGGGATACTCCCTCGTCAAACTGCCGAAACCGGACCAGACCTTGGTCCATGTCTATATGGATCCGGGCGAGTTGGGCCGGGTTTACCGGCCGGACCTGCCGATCTGCGCGTCGATGGCGGGTTTTGCCGCCGCCGCGCGGGCGCTCGATCCGGTCGATTCCGCCGCATGGTCCGGATGGGCCGAGGCCGCGCGGCAAGACCAGCTCGAAAACTGGAAGCCCAGCCGGGAGATGCCGGGCGGGCTCGACATGCATGTGGTGATGGATCACCTGAACGAAGTCCTGCCCGACGATGCGGTGATCGCGAACGACGCCGGCAATTTCTCCGGCTGGCCGCAGCGGTTCTACAAGTTCCGCGAATTCCGGACCCAGGTCGGTCCGACCAGCGGGGCGATGGGCTATGCGGTGCCGGCGGCGATCGCGGCCAAGATCGTCCGCCCGGAAAGTCCCGTGGTGTGTTTCGTCGGCGACGGCGGCGTCATGATGACCGGACAGGAGATCGGCACCGCCGTGCAGCACGGCGCGGCGCCGATCATCCTGGTCGTGAACAACAACATGTATGGCACGATCCGAATGCATCAGGACCGCGATTACCCGGGCCACGACTATGCCGTGGCGTTGCAGAACCCCGACTTCGTGAAATGGGCGGAGAGTTATGGGGCTTATGCCGAAGCGGTCGAGCGGACCGAGGATTTCGAAGGCGCGTTCGACCGGGCGCAGAAGTCGGGTCGCATCGCGTTGCTCGAACTGCGCGTCGATCCCGAGTTGATCACAACGCGAACGACCCTGACCGCCATTCGCGAGGCTTCCGCCGGCAAGGGCTGACGATGGAGGAAATCCGGTTCGACCAGCGTGTCGCGGTGGTGACGGGCGGCGGGCGTGGCCTCGGGCGGGCGTATGCGATGCTGCTTGCGCGGCGCGGCTGCAAAGTGATCGTGCATGATGCCGGCGTTGCGCCCGACGGCACGGATGCCGATACCGCCATCGCGGACGCCGTGGTCCGGTCCATCACCGACGCGGGTGGGGAAGCGGTTGCCTGTCATGCGGATATGACGGCCGATGGCGCGGTTGAAGACGTAATGTCGCTCGCCATCGAGCATTTCGGGCGCGTCGATATCCTCATTCACAATGCCGGTCTCCTGCACTACGCCGGGATCGAGGCGATGCCGGACGACCTGTTCGAGCGGATGCTGGCGGTGCATGTATCGGCGCCGTACCGCTTGACCCAGGCTGCATGGTCCGCGATGCGGGAACAGCGGTTCGGCCGGATTGTCTTCACGACCTCTGGCCGCGCCCTTCTCAAAAGCGCCGCGCAGGCCGGTCTGTCCGCCTACGCTGCCGGGAAGGCCGCGGCGATCGGGCTGATGCATGCGCTCGCGGCCGAAGGCGAGCCTTATGGTATCCGTGTGAATGCGATTTCCCCCGTCGCCGCGACCCGCATGTTGCAGCGTGACGTCGCGGCCGACCGGTTCGTCGCCGAACAGGTCGCCCCGGCGGTGGCGTATCTTGCCTCGGCGGAATGCCAAGTCACCGGGATGACGATCCGGGCGCAGGACGGCGGTTTCGCGCTGGGGCGCTGGACTTTCGATGATTCCGCGGCGTTGGGCGACGGGCGGCCGAGTCCCGAGGACGTTTGCCGCTGGGTGACGTCGACGCACTGACGCGGGAGGACCGGGGGGCGCGGCTGTTCGGTATTCCAATACCTTCGATTTATTCGCGTTTGATATTTGTCCGCCTTCGGAAATCTCGTTAAAGTTTTCTCCCTAAGCAAAAAATACACGTTAGACCCGACATGGCGACGCAGCGCTTCAGCGTCCGTGTGTTGGCGGTAGCGAAACCAAATGGCAAACGGGAGGAAAGTAATGAAAGTCCGCTCTGTACTTTCAATCGGCGTGGCGGTGGGGACCGCCTTGGCCTTTTCCACGGTGGCGATGCCGACGACGGCCGATGCCGCCATGAAATACTGCGATGGTCCGAAGGTAAGCTGGAAATACTCGTTGTGGGGCAAACGGCGGGCCGTGACCGAGGGGTCGGAATACTTCTCGAAAGCGGTGAACGAGGCGACCTGCGGCAATTTCAACATTCGGCTTTATTACGGCGAGCAACTCTCCAAGGCGAAAGAGAACCTGGACAGCTTGAAGGTCGGCGCGATCGAAGCGGCCTTCGTCTGTTCGTCCTACCATCCGGGTAAGGTCCGGGCGCTGACGGTGCTCGACCAGCCTTTCTTGCCGCTCCTGGATTGGGAGACCATGCGCAGGGTCTACGACAAGGTTTGGGAGCACCCGGCGATGGCGGAATCGCTCGCGAAATGGAATGCGGTGCGTTACATCCAGAACCTGTTGCCGTCTTATGAGTATATGGGGCGCGGGACTCCACCGAAGACCGTCGCCGACTTCGAGGGTAAGCGGTTGCGGGCGCTCGGCGGCATGGGTGCGGCGGCCAAGGCGATCGGCGCGGTGCCGACAACGATGCCGGCCTCGGAAACCTATACAGCGTTGCAGCGTGGGACGGTGGACGCGATCGGCTTTCCCTACACCTACACCTTCGCCGCCTACCGGTTGGACGAGATTTCCGACTGGTACACGACGAATCTGAAGGCCGGCAACGTCAATTGTTTCACTGCGTTCAATAAGGACGCCGTGGCCAAGCTGCCGAAAAAATACCTGCAGATTTTGGAGCAGGTCAAAGACGGCTCCTATAAGGCCATGATCGCGGCCTATGCGGCGAAAGACAGCGTTAATCTGCCGCGGTGGGCCAAGTCCAAGATGAAGGCGGTAAAGTTCAGCGAGAAGGACCTTGCCGAATTCCGCAAGATCGGCGGCAAACCCGTATGGGATGCCTGGGTCAAGGAGAATGAAGGCGAGATTCCGGCGCAAGAACTGCTTGACCTCGTTCTCAAGACGGCCAAGCAATAACGCCGATATCGACTGACCGATCGCAGGCTGCGGTTCGGGGAAAGGCGTCCGTTGAGGCGCCTTTCTCTTTTTCAACTTGGGCGTTCAAGGTGATAGGAAATTCGATTCTAAAAATCGAATTTCCTGATGAAACTACACTTACGGCATTGGAAGCCTTATATCTTTTCGATGTTTGAAGCGCTTGCAGAAGGACGTTATGTTCGCGCAACCTTGCTCGTCGATTTCTTTGGCGAACTCTCACATATTCAGAAATTTCGGCCGACGCGATCGTCGAGCATTCGGTTTTCACGAATGGCCCCATAGGGAGGATAAGACATCATGAAAGTGTTGACAGTAACGGCGGCGTCATTGGCGCTGGCCGGATTTGCGTTTGCCGGCAGTACGGCGATGCCGACCGCCGCGGAAGCGGCGACCAAGGCCTGCGAAGGGCCGAAGGTAAGTTGGCGTTTTTCGTTTTGGGGTAAGCGCCGCGCTTTCACCGAAGGGATGGAACACGTCACCAAGCATGTGTCGGACCAGACCTGCGGCAACTTCAAGATCAACATTTACTATGGCGAACAGCTTTCCAAGAGTAAGGAAAACCTCGACAGCATCTCGGTTGGCGCGATTGACGGGGCGTCATTCTGCGCGTCCTACCATCCGGGCAAGAACCGTCCGCTGAACGTTTTGGATTTGCCGTTCCTGCCAGTGGCTGATTTCGACACCTTGCGTAAGGTGCATGATGCGATCTACCGGCATCCCGCGTCGGCGAAGGCGTTAGACAAATGGAACGCCGTTATCTACATGTCGAATATCCTGCCGCAATACGAATACATGGGCCGCGGCGAACCGCCGAAGAGTGTTGCCGACTTCAAGGGCAAGCGGTTGCGGGCGCTCGGCGGCATGGGCGCTGCGGCGCGGGCGATCGGCGCGGTGCCGACGACCATGCCGGCGTCCGAAACCTACACGGCGTTGCAGCGCGGTACCGTTGACGCCATCGGCTTCCCGTTCACGTATAGCTTCGCCTCTTATCGGCTGGACGAAGTCGCCGACTGGTACACGACGAACATGTCGCTCGGCACGGTGACCTGCCCGACCGTCTTCAACAAGAACGCCTACAACAAGCTTCCGGCGGAATACAAGACGATCCTCGACGAGGCGATCCCCGGCGCCTATGACGCCATGAAGGAGGCCTATGCCTCGGTGGATAAGGTGAACTTGGCCAATTGGGGCAAGTCCAAGATGACGGCCGTCACGATCCCGGAGACCGAAATGGCGGAATTCCGGCGGATTGGCGGTAAGCCGATTTGGGAAGCTTGGGTGAAGGACAACCAAGACAAGATCCCGGCGCAGGAGTTGCTGGATCTCGTGCTGAAGACGGCCCAGCAATAGCCGAAAACTGGTTGCGCCGACGGTATTCCGTTACGGTTTATCGCGCGTTACGGCACAACCGCAGTACTACGAGGGAGGGCGTCCATTCGGGCGCCCTTCTTTAATTGTTTATGTAAATCAGCGCATAGACTTGATTATGAACTGCTTTCCAATTGTCAACGGTCAATAACGGCAAAAATTGATCTGAACACATTCCGTAATGTTTGATGCGGGACCAAAACCACGCTAGGCTCGCCGCCTAAGAAATACGGACCAATCAATGGTTCGTATCGTAATTGCCGAGATCGCATAAGCGGGTTGGTGATTGCGTAATAGCAAATACTCAATTGTTTAGCAGGGAGGCTGAACACAATGAAAATGTTAACTGTTACCGCTGCGTCTTTGGCGCTGGCCGGTTTCGCGTTTACGGGTGCGTCGATCCCGACGACCGCGGAAGCGGCAACGAAGGCCTGCGAAGGGCCGAAGGTGAACTGGCGTCTATCGCTTTGGGGCAAGCGCCGGGCCTTCACCGAGGGCATGGAATATGTTTCCGAGCGTGTGTCCGAGCAGACCTGTGGAAACTTTACCGTCAAACTCTATTACGGCGAACAGCTCTCGAAGAGTAAGGAAAACCTGGACAGTATCTCCGTCGGGGCGATCGAAGCGGGTACGTTCTGCGCGGCTTACCATCCGGGCAAGAACCGTCCCTTGAACGTTCTGGATTTGCCGTTCCTGCCGCTGTCCGACTTCGACGTGATGCGCAAGGTGCATGACGCCGTCTACAGTCACCCGGCATCGCAGAAGGCGTTGGCGAAGTGGAACGCCGTTATCTACATGTCGAACATTTTGCCGCAGTACGAATACATGGGCCGCGGCGAGCCGCCGAAGTCCGTCGCCGATTTCAAGGGTAAGCGTCTGCGGGCGCTCGGTGGCATGGGCCGTTCGGCCAAGGCGATCGGCGCGGTGCCGACGACCATGCCGGCCTCCGAAACCTATACGGCCCTGCAGCGCGGGACCGTGGATGCGATCGGCTTCCCGTTCAGCTACACCTTCGCCGCGTATCGGTTGGATGAAATTTCCGACTGGTATACGACGAACATGTCGCTTGGGACGGTGAACTGCCCGACCGTCTTCAACAAGGACGCCTACAACAAGCTTCCGGCCGAGTACAAGAAGATCCTGGAAGAAGCGAAGCCCGGTGCCTATGACGCCATGAAGTCGGCGTATGCGGCCAAGGACAAGGCGAATATCGCCAAGTGGGCGAAGACGAAGATGAAGGCCGTCGAAATTCCCGAAAGCGAAATGGCCGAGTTCCGCAAGATCGGCGGCAAGCCGCTGTGGGAAGCTTGGGTCAAGGAAAATGAGGCCAACATTCCGGCACAGGAACTGCTGGACCTTGTCCTGAAAATGGCAGAATCCAGTTAAACTGCGAAAACGGTATAAACGCCGGTCCCTTGGGGCCGGCGTTTAGCTTTCTAGAACAGAGCGAAGTGAGATGTCATGGCGATGAATGACGCTGATGACCTCTCCCCAGGGGAGGTAACCCTGTCCAAGGTGGACGAGGGTTTTTTCAAGATCGAGAGCTTCTTCAACTTCATAGCGGGGTTGATGATTTTTCTCGTAATGTTTCTTGGAGTCATCCAAGTGGTGGGGCGGAGTTTCTTCAACCGTCCGGTGCCGTCCTACGTTGATATCATTGAGATTTTGATGGGCGTGTTCGCGTTTCTCGGCATTGCGTATTGCCAGAAGCTCGGCGGGCACGTGCGAATGGAAATCATCATCAAGCGGTTCAAGGGGCGCACCTTTTGGGCGGTCGAAATCTTCGGAACCGTCGTGGTGATCATCGTGATCTCCGTACTGCTGTACTATGGATTTACGCATTTCCTGCGCGCCTATGAGTTGGGCGACAGCACGATCGACGGTGATTTCGCGCTCTGGCCGTCCAAACTGCTGGTGCCGATTGCATTCACCTTGCTGCTGTTCCGGCTGTTTCTGAACTTGTTCGGTTTCATCCGTCTTTACCGGAAACCCGACGCGCGGCCGATCGCGGTGCCGATCATCGAAACCGTCGACGATCAGGCGCAGCACGAGATTCACGTCAGTGGCGCCGACAGGGACGACCCCGATACGGCCCTTAAGAAGCAAGGAGCCGAATGATGGATCAACTCACCATTGGAATCATCGGCACCATTGGCTTGTTGGCGATGGTGTTCGTCGGCGTCCGCGTCTACGCAGCGGCGGCAATGACCGGCTTGGTCGGATGCGTCGCGATTCTCGCCCTCGACGGGAGCGGCGGCTGGGACTGGGCGCGCGGATGGTCGGCCGGCGCCGGCATCGTCGGAACAATCCCGCATTCGAAGGCGATCAACTACGCGCTGAGCGTCTTGCCGATGTTCATTCTCATCGGCTTCATCGCCTATCACGCCGGATTGACGCATGCGTTGTTCAACGCTGCACGGGCGTGGTTCGGTTGGGTGCCGGGCGGACTGGCCGTGGCGACCGTGTTCGCGACCGCTGGATTTGCCGCCGTGTCCGGGGCCAGTACGGCGACGGCGGCGGTGTTCAGCCGTGTCGCCATCCCGCACATGCTGCAGAACGGCTATAGCAAACAGTTATCGGCCGGTGTGGTGGCGGCGGGCGGTACACTGGCATCGCTCATACCACCCAGCGCAATCCTCGTGATCTACGCCATCATCGTCGAGCAATCGGTGGGGGCGTTGATCTTGGCTGGGTTCCTGCCGGGTGTCGTATCGGCGCTGATCTACGCGTTGTTGATCATCGGCCAATGCGTCATCGATCCGTCGCAAGGCAAGCCGGTGAAGTCGCCGCCGCTCATGGAACGGGTGAAGACGCTGCCGCCGATCATGCCGATCGCGCTGGTGGTCGCCATCATCTTCTACTCGATGTATTCCGGTAAGGCGACGCCGACCGAGGCGGGCGCGCTTGGGGCCTTCGTCATCTTCGTGATCGCGATCATGCGCGGCATGAAGTGGGGCAATCTGCAGGAAGCCTTGCTCGAAACCGCGAAGCTGACGGTCATGATCTTCGCGCTGATCTGGGGCATCCTGATCTTCGTCCGGTTCCTCGGGTTTGCGGGTTTGCCGCAGGCCTTCGCGGAATGGATCATCGAGTTGCCGTTCCCACCGGTCGTGATCATGATCATGATCCTGTTGGGCTATGCGGTTCTCGGCATGTTCATGGACGCCATCGGCATGCTGCTGTTGACCCTGCCGGTAGTGTATCCGGCGGTTATCGCACTCGGCTACGACCCGGTCTGGTTCGGGATCATCGTGGTTAAGATGTGCGAGGTATGTCTGATTACGCCGCCCGTTGGACTGAACTGTTACGTGGTTCACGCGGTCAGACCGGATATACCACTCGGGTCGGTGTTCCGCGGTATCGCGCCGTTCTTCGGTGCGGACGTTGCCACGGTCGCGCTGTTCATCGCGTTCCCGGAGATCGTCACCTGGCTGCCGAGCCTGCTCGGCGCGGGTGCCAACTAAGGGCGCGTATTGACCAAAGCAAAAGCGTCTAACGGACGCTAAAAGAATCGGGCCCGTACAGTGTATGGGCCCGATTTTCATTTGCGTGGTGTTCGCGGTGGTTAAGCGAACAGCTTGTCGATATCGTCCTGCGAGATCGCCTGACCCGGCAACTGCGGACCGTTCAGAAGATCAGCGTCCGCGTCCTCCGGATCGGGTTCGGGTTCGGGCAGGCCCTCCACCTCGGCTTCGATCATGTCGCGGCCCATCAGTTCGATCATCGCGTTGACGCGTTCCTCGACGAAGCGGATCGAGCTGATGATCTTCGTAACCCGTTGGCCCGTGATGTCCTGGAAGGTGCATTCCTCCATCGCGTTCGTCGCCTTTTCCATTACGGCGTCGCAGACCTCGTTCGTATCGTCGTCCTCGGTCTTGTCTTGGAGCTGTCCGACAAGATCGGCGATCCCTTCCAAATTCTGAAGGATGTTATGCGTCGCGGAATCGGTATGTTGCGTGATCGCATCAAGATGGTCGGACATGTTCCTGAAATTGCTGTCCGGATCGCCTTTGTTAATGCGCGCGATCTCAATCCGGAACCGTTTGATGTATTGCGCGAGGTTGCGGATTTCGCTCTCGAGACGATTGTCGGGCTTGTAGGACATGATACTTGGTTCTTCGGTAGTTCGGACCAATCCGGAATTGTTCACGCTCCGGGCATCCCCATCTATGCAAGGGAAGAGTTAAATTGAAGTTAAGCAGAATAATCGTTTAATATCAGTTGATTGTTGTGTGGCGTTTTTGGAGAAATTCTGTTTTGCCGATACAACTTGATTAAATTCGATCTGCGCTTTCAGGCGCTGCAACGGGATTTAGCGCCCGTTTTCCGTCGTCTTGCGCTCCCGACTGGGCCTTTGTCCACCAGGCGGATTCCTGCTAAGTAGGGCCGCTTTGGGTTGGATTCCGCAAGAGAGGACGGTATGGGCGACGGGCAGTACAGGTCGTTGATTCAAAACGAGAGTGACATAACGCCCTATATCCCGCCCGGTCACGAAGGGACCGTCAATTACCGCCTCGTCGATACGGCGTTCTGCGGCGCGTTCGAAATGAACCTCGGCATCGTACAGCCGGGCGGCGAGGCGTCGCCGCATCGGCACGAGGACGAGCATCAGATCATCTACATCCTCGACGGGATGGCCGATGTCGTCCTGGGAGACGATCCGGCGGTCGAGTGCGGCCCCGGAACCGTGGTCCGGATTCCGCCGAAAGTGCTGCATGCGGTTTACACCAAAGGCGATACGCCGCTTAGGGCGTTGGTCCTTTATAGCCCGCCCTTGGGTCCGCGCGACGAACGGCCGGTACCGGACGCGGCGTAGCGGTCCCGCCCGGCCCGATGCGCCGGGAGATGCGGGCAAATCCTATCGAATTTGGGCGGGGCGGCATTCGGTTCATGTAACGCCGCCGGCGCCAACCACTCGGAGAAAGACTAAATGAACGATAATGACGGTTTCCTCGGTGCGCTCGCCGGCGTAAAGGTGGTGGACCTGACGCGGGTACTCGGCGGTCCCTACTGCACCCAGATTTTGGCCGATCACGGGGCCGAGGTCCTGAAGGTCGAGCCGCCGCAGGGCGACGAGGTCCGGGATTGGGGGCCGCCGTTTCATGAAGGCGATGCGTCCTATTTCGTTGGCGTCAACCGCAACAAGCGCTCGATCGGACTCGACCTGACGGTGCCGGAAGGGCGCGACGTCCTGTTCCGTTTGCTGGATGACGCCGATGTCCTGATCGAGAACCTGAAAACCGGCACCATGGAGAAATGGGGCCTCGGTTATGAAGAGGTGCTCAAAGAGAGGTTTCCGAAGCTGATCCATTGCCGCATCAGCGGGTACGGGGCGGACGGGCCGCTCGGCGGATTCCCCGGCTATGACGCAATCGTCCAGGCGATGGCCGGGTGGTTCAGCGTCAACGGCGCGCCCGATGCGGGGCCGACCCGTGTTGGTCTCGCCATGGTCGATATGGGTACGGGCCTGTACAGCGCGATCGCTATCCTGATGGCGCTGCAGGAACGCAGCCGGTCGGGGCATGGCCAGTATATCGACATGACGCTGTATGACTGCGCGGTGTCGCTCATGCATCCGCACGTTCCGAACTACTACATGTCGGGCGACACGCCGGGACTGACCGGGAACCAGCATACGAATGTGGTGCCGTATGACCGCTACCATACGAAGACCGTGGATATCTTCATCGGGGCCGGGAACAACCGTGCCTTTCAACGTCTCTGCACGGTGCTGGGCAAACCGGAGCTTGCTGATGATCCCAAGTTCGCCGACAACGGCTTGCGGGTCAGCAATAAGGAAGAGATCACCCAATTGATCACCGGTCTGCTTGCGGAACGCGACGGTGAAGAGGTCTGCCAGCAACTCCTTAAATCCGGCGTGCCGGCCGGGCCTGTCCTCGACACCGCGCAAGTCATGGCGAGCGAGCACACCAAGCACCGCAAGATGGCGGTGGAGTTGGACGGCTGGTACCAAATGACCGGCATTCCGATCAAGTTCTCACGCACGCCGGGCGCGGTGCGGACCGCGCCGCCGAAATTCGGCGTCCATGGGCGGGAAATCCTCGCGGCCCATGGCTTCGACGAGTCGGAGATCGCCAAGCTGTCGGACGCGGGCGTATTGGTGGAGAAACGCCGCTAATGACGACACCGCCGCCGCCTCGAAGGGAGCCGACGAATCCCCAGCCGGAAACCCGGGGGATGAACTTCTTCGATGCCGATCCGGCGCTGCAGTCCCTGTTGTCGCTCTATCTGCCGTCGCCGGAACGCGAGCATCTGACGCCGCAGTTTCGTAAACTGGGCGCGTTGGTGGGCGATCGGCTCGACGATCTGGCGGGGGCGGCCGACCGGAACCCACCCGCCCTGCAAGTCCGCAACCGTCAAGGGCAGGACGACGACCGCGTCGAGAAACATCCCGCCTATGTCGAGATGGAACGGTTCGCCTTCGGCGCCTTCGAGATGGCGGCGATGTCGCACCGGCCCGCGTTGGGGTGGCCGGACCCGATCCACCATGTCGCCAAATACGCCCTGCAATATTTGTTCGCCCAATCGGAATTCGGCCTGCTCTGCCCGTTGAGCATGACGGATTCGTTGACGCGGACGCTGATCCGCTATGCGGATCAGTCTCTGCTGGATCGCTACCTGCCGGCCTTGCTGGCCGAAGACTTCGAGGCCGCGGCGCAGGGCGCCATGTTCATGACCGAGCCGGACGCCGGCTCTGACGTCGGCGAAACGGTCACGACCGCGGTGCCCGACGGCGACGCGTGGCGGCTTTACGGTGATAAATGGTTCTGTTCCAACGCGGATGCCGATGTCGTGCTGGTGCTGGCGCGGCCGGAAGGCGGGGGCGAGGGGACCCGCGGCTTGGGCCTGTTCCTGATGCCGCGTGTTCTGCCGGACGGATCGTCGAACCGGTACCGGATCATCCGCCTGAAGGACAAGCTCGGCACGCGATCGATGGCATCGGGGGAGATCGCCCTCGAAGGTGCGTCCGCCTGGCTGGTCGGCGATCTCGGCCGCGGTTTCGTGCAAATCGCCGAGATGGTGAACCAGTCGCGGTTGTCGAATGCGGTGCGGTCGGCCGGCATGATGCGGCGATCGCTGCATGAAGCCCTCTGTGTCTCGCGAAACCGGACGGCGTTCGGCAGCCATTTGATCGACCTTCCGTTGATGCAACGCCAACTGCTGAAGTTGCTGCTGCCGACCGAGCAGGCGTTATCGCTGTGCCTGTTCACCGCCGTGGCGTTGCGCCGCGCCGATGAGGGCGACGAGACCGGCATGAAGATGCGGCGAATCCTGACCCCGCTGTTGAAGTTCCGTGTCTGCCGGGATGCGCGCAAGGTCTCCGGCGATGCGATGGAAGTGCGCGGCGGCTGCGGCTATATCGAAGAATGGATCGAGGCGCGTTTGGTGCGCGATTCCCATCTTGGCTCCATCTGGGAGGGGACCAGCAATATCACGGCGCTGGATGTTCTGCGTGCGGCGAAACGCGAGGAAGCGCATGTCTGGCTGCGCAAGGAACTTTCGGCAAACGTGGCGGCGGCGCATGGCATTCCCGATGATTTCCGAACGGCGTTGTCGGAACGGCTCGACCAGGCGGTGGATCTGGTGGCGCGGGCGGCTGCTGCCGGCGCAACCGGGGAACGGTCGGCCCGGCAGGCGGCCAGTGCGCTGTATCACGCCGCATCGGCCGTGGTTATGGCGGTCGAGGGCGCGGCGCTGGCGGAGGAGAAGGGCGACGCGCGTCGGTTGCTGCTGGCGAAACTGGCGATCGAGCAGAAACTATCGCCGTCGGACCCGCTCGCGGAGGCGGATGTCGACACCGAAACGGCGGATGCCGAATGGCTGTTGGGCGACGCGCCGATTCCATTGGGCGACATTGCCGGACGTCTCAGTAGGCCTTAGTCAGAGCTGGTTTTCTATGAATAGGATGGACGGCCGCCGGCTGGGCCTCGGGAAAAGCCGGCGGCCGTCCGCGCGGAGCTATGGCAAGATTTCCCACGCTCCGTCGGGCTGTTGGCAGGCAATACCGTAGGCGTCCTCGGTCTTGCCGCCGATCTTGATTTCCTGTTGGAATTCCCGGCAATAGCGTCCGGAACTGCTGGTGCCGTCGCGCACCACCCGGACCGACCCGCTTGCGGTGTCGTCCTTCCAATGGATCGTTTCGCCGACCGGCGCGGTGGTGGCGGATATCTGCGCCGTTTCATGTCGTCGTTGCTGCGCCACGGACAGCCGGTCGAGCGACACCAGTGTAATGGCGGTGAAACCAAGCCAGCGATACGCCAGCGCGTCGTCATGATAATGGGCGTAGCCGCGGTAGCGGTGCCCGTGCGGGCGCACGACCCAGACATCCTTGTAGCGGCGGCGCGGTGCGACGACGACCACGCGTTTGTGCGTATGATGGTGTTTGTGGGCGTGGCGGCGATGATCCACTTTCTGGATCGATCCGGTCCCATCGTGGCGGCCGTAGGCGTCACCGGCCCCATAGGGCCCGGCCGCCGCGTGCGTCGTCACGAGCGACGCAAGCGCCATTCCGGCCGAAAGCGCCAGGAGAACGGGTCCTTGGTGTCTTGGATCGGATATGCGCCGCATCGATGAAAACTCCTGAAGAGGGGCCGGTATAGGCACGGTTGGGTGGTGTGCCTATACCGGTGGGGGGAGTGCGCTCGGTGTTACTCTCTGCCTTGTCCACGCGGGCCGCGGTCGCCGCGTTGCCCGCGCTCACCACCCTTGAATCTGCCGTGGCCGCGCGTCATCAGGCCGTCGATCGCGGCCTTCTGCTTGTCGGTCAGCGTTCCATAGAAGGTGTCGAAGGCCGGACGCACCGTCCGCAGGACATCCAAGCGGTTGGTCATCATCGATTCCATCCGGGCCAAGCGCTCCGGTGCGGTCTTCGGCTTCTCTTCGCTTTTAGCCGCCTCGCAGGCCCTCTCGATGGACGCCTTACCGTTATCCATTGCGGTTTTCAGGTCGTTCCACGCGGTCTGCTGCGGGGGCGTGAAGGTCATCAGGCCTTCGATCACGGTGGTCATGCGCTCCATCCGCTTGCCAACCCATTTGCCGCAGAAATGGCCGCCGCGGCCCCAACGCCGTCCGTCGTGTCGGACCTTGTGCGTTGCGCCCAGGAAGGCCGGGTCGCCGACGGCTCCGACGCTTGTCAGGCTGGGCGCCGACGGGGCGGCCGCAACCGTGACGATGGAAAGGCCGGCGACCGAGGCGAGCAATCCGCCGATCATGAGAAACTGTTTGCCGTTCATCTGCTGTCTCCAAATTATCCAGTGCCATGCGGTGGGTGTCCGCTGGCAACGGGATATACCGGAGGATAGCCGCGTCCCGATGTCTCGGGTGAAACGCTTTGTAAGGCTGTGTTTCGTACCGGCGCACAGCAACATTCGTTTACAAAATTCTCAGGGTCCGGCGGTTTTGCGCCGTATAATCCGGCCATGCCGCGCCAACCGCACATATTGATCGTCGACGACGACCGGGAAATCCGGAGCCTCGTCGCCCAGTTCCTGAAGAAACACGAATATCGCGTGACGGCGGCGGCCGATGGACGCGAGATGATGCGCCTCTTGGACAAGGGGCGGTTCGATCTCGTCGTGCTCGACCTGATGCTGCCGGGCGAGGATGGATTGTCGCTATGCCGCCGGGTGCGGGCGGACTCGTCCTTGCCGATCGTCATGCTGACCGCGATGGGGGAGGAGATGGACCGCATCATCGGGCTGGAGATGGGCGCGGACGACTATCTTCCCAAGCCGTTTAACCCGTGGGAGTTGCTGGCGCGGATCAAGGCCGTGTTGCGGCGGGCGGCGGACCGCGGCGCGACCGTCGTATCCGCCGATGCGTCGATGCATGTCTTCGAAGGCTGGCGTCTCGATACGGTGAAGCGCGAGTTGCGCTCGCCCGACGGCGCGTTGGTGCCGCTGACGGCGGGCGAGTTCGAGCTTCTGGCGGCGCTGGTCGAACGCGCGGGACAGGTGTTGAGCCGGGACCAACTGCTCGACCTGACGCGCGGCCGCGATGCGGCGCCCTTCGACCGCAGCGTTGACGTGCTGATCAGCCGATTGCGCCGCAAGATCGAAAGCGATCCGAAGGAACCGTCGATCATCAAGACGGTGCGGGGCGGCGGCTATGTCCTGTCGAGCGGGGTCATCCCGCAATGAGTCGGCGTTGGGGCCTTGGCCTGACCGGTCATGTCGCGATCATCCTGGTGGCGGTGGTCGTCTTTATCGTGGCGATCGGAACGGCTTTCTTCATCCATGAGCGTAGCGCGACGATCAAACGTTTTGCGATCACCGGTATCGCGGACCGTATCATTTCGGTTGTCGACCTCATTGAGAACAGCTCGCCGGATGAGCGGCGGGCAGCGTTGCGCGTCATGCGGGGTCGGCGTTTCAAGGTTCGGCTCATGCCGGACGCCCCGCCGATCCGAAAGTCGGACAATGCCTACATTCTCGAGTTCGAGGAACTGTTGAGGCCCAACCTCGCCGCGCTCAGCGACCGGCCCATCGAAGTCGGCATCCTCGAGCGGTCCGCCGCGAAGCGCGCGCCGGACCTCGAACAAGACGGCGACCGGCGTATGTGGCGGCCGGCGCGCGACCGGAAGGACTATCGCCGCATTGCCATTGCGATCGGCAAAGTGAGCGGGGCGTGGCTGGTCTTTCAGGCGCCCGTCCGCGCCCTTCCGCCGCCTTGGGAGCGGCGGCTGATCTTCATTATCGTCGGGTCGGCGGTGATCATCCTGATCTTCGCGCTGTGGGCGGCGCATCTCGTGACGCGGCCCTTGAAGCGCTTTGCCGAGGCGGCCGACCGGTTCGGCGTCGATGTCGCCGCGCCGCCCTTACCGGAGCATGGCTCCCGCGAATTGCGCAAGGCGACCCGCGCCTTCAACCGGATGCAGGAGCGGTTGCGCCGGTTGGTCGGCGACCGGACGCTGATGCTGGCGGCGCTGTCGCACGACCTGCGGACGATGCTGACGCGGCTAAAATTGCGCGCCGACTTCATTGAAGACGATCCCCAGAGGCAGAAGGCGCTGGCCGACATCGACGAGATGCAGGCCATGCTGGACGTCACCTTGTCCTTCGCGCGCGACGAGACGACCGAGGAAGCCCGCACCGCCGTCGACCTGTCGTCGCTGTTGGAAAGTCTGTGCGACGATCTGCGCGATTCGGGACAGAAGGTCACGTTCGAAAGCGGCGACCGCCTTACGATCCGCTGCCAGCCCGTCGCGATCCGGCGCATGTTCTCGAACCTGATCGGGAATGCCGTGAAATACGGCGATGAAGCGGCCCTAACCGCCGCCCGCGATGGGTCGGACGTGGTCGTGAAGATTTCGGATCGTGGGCCGGGCATTCCGCCGGAGATGCGGGAGCAGGTCTTTACCCCGTTTTTCCGGCTCGAAGGCTCGCGCAGCCGCGAAACGGGCGGCACGGGGCTCGGCCTGTCGGTCGCCCGCAGCATCGTGCGCCGCCATGGCGGGGAGATCGACCTCGCGAACCGGCCAGAGGGTGGCCTGATCGTATCGGTGACGTTGCCGGAAGGGCAGCAGGCCGCCGGATAAGGCGCGCTATGAGGAGATTTTCACCGGGCGAAGCATGAAGGCCGGAACGTCGTCGCCGAAACCTTGCATGGGTTCGCTGCCGCCCTTCGAAGGTTTGGATTTGGCTTTTTCGGCCGCGGGCCTCTCGTCCTGCTTGGATCGCGCGGCTTTCTTGCGCCCGGAGGTCTTCTTTTCAGTCTCTTTTTGCTCCGTCTCTTCGCGCTGGGACCGGCTCTTCGATTCCTTGCGGTCGGACGGCGCGCTTCGTTTCGCCGCCTGCCGCCCCGAACCGCGGCTTTCGGATGGTGATTTCCGGCTGCTCCGGCGCCGGCGGCGCTTGCCGTCGTCCGATGTATCGATCTCCGCCTCGTCGACACCGTCGATCGCCATGCGGGGAATCGGACCGCCGGTGATCCGTTCGATGGCGGCGACGTACTTGCCGTCTTCGCCGGTGGCCAGGGTGATGGCGCGCCCGGACTTGCCGGCGCGGCCGGTGCGGCCGATGCGATGGACGTAGTCCTCGGCGTTGGTCGGCACGTCGAAATTGAAGACATGGCTCATGCCGGCGATGTCGAGGCCGCGCGCGGCGACGTCCGAGCAGACGAGATACTTGATATCGCCGTCCTTGAACGATTTCAGCGTGTCCATGCGGCTGAACTGGTCCATATCGCCGTGCAGGGCGCCCGCTTCGAAACCGTGCCGTTTCAGCGACCGGTGCAGGACGCCGATGTCGCGCTTGCGGTTGCAGAAGATCAGCGCGTTGGAGACGTCTTCGGCCCGCATCAGCGTCCGCAACGCCTCGCGCTTGTCCCGTTGCGCGACGATCATGATGGATTGTTCGACCGTATCCGCCGTCGAGGATTCCGGATTGACCGTGATTTCCTTCGGGTTCATCAGGAACTGGTCGGCCAGCCGCTTGATTTCCTTTGGCATCGTCGCGGACAGCATCAGCGTCTGGCGAATCTTCGGCAGCAGCTTCACGATACGCTCGACGTCCGGGATGAAGCCCATGTCGAGCATCCGGTCCGCCTCGTCGATGACCAGGATCTTCACGTCGGACAGCAGCACCTTGCCGCGCTCGAAATGGTCCAGCAGCCGCCCCGGCGTGGCGATCAACACGTCGACACCGCGATCCAGGCGCTTCTCCTGTTCTTCGAAGGAAACGCCGCCGATCAGCAGCGCCATCGAGAGTTTCTGGTATTTGCCGTAGGTTTCGAAATTGTCGGCGACCTGCGCGGCCAGCTCGCGCGTCGGCTCAAGGATGAGGGAGCGCGGCATGCGGGCGCGGGCACGGCCGGCCGCCAGAATGTCCAGCATCGGCACCACGAAAGACGCCGTCTTGCCAGTGCCGGTTTGCGCGCAGGCCAGAATGTCCCGGTTCATCAGCACGTAGGGGACGGCCTGTTCCTGGATCGGCGTGGGAGCCTCGTATCCCGCGTCGTCGATGGCGCGCAGGATTTCGCTCGATAGTCCAAGGTCTTCGAAACGCATGAGTTTCGGTGTTATGTCACGTGATGGTTAATGGCTGGTAAAAGAATCCTGCCGCATAGTGTGCATATAAGGGGGCGAGTCAACGCCCTATTCCGGGTTTATTCCCTTTGCGGTCGATTGCCGACCGGGGAAACACGCGGTAACGTGGCCCCGGATGATGCAGCCGCACCGCCTTATCACGCCAATATAGAGCCCATTTCGTCGACATGAAGTCTCCGCTCGTCCTCATTCCCGGCTTGTTGTGCGACGCCGCGTTGTGGGCGCATCAAACACGGCATCTGGCGGACATCGCCGATATCGAGATCGGCGATACGATGCACGCCGATTCGATGGCGGGCATGGCCGAGGCCGTGCTGGCGGCCGCGCCCGACCGGTTCGCGCTGGCCGGGTTGTCCATGGGCGGATACATCAGCCTGGAGATCATGCGCCGGGCCCCGGAACGGATAACCCGGCTGGCCTTGCTCGACACGGCCGCCGTCGCCGACGATGCGGAAAAGCGCAAAAACCGATTGGATCTGATCAAGCTGGCGGAGACCGGCAAGTTCAAGGGCGTGACGCCGCGGCTGCTGCCGCTCTTCCTGCATCCGGACCGCTTGACCGACGCCGCGTTGACCGGCGCGGTGATGGACATGGCGGCGCGTGTCGGCAAAGACGCCTTCCTGCGGCAGCAGCGCGCGATCCTGGGCCGAATCGACAGCCGGCCGCATCTCGCCTCCATAAAAGTTCCGACGCTGGTGCTGTGCGGGCGGCAGGACGGACTGACGCCGTTGGAACGGCATGAGGAGATGGCGGCGGCCATTCCCGGCGCGCGGTTGTCGGTGATCGAGGATTGCGGGCATCTGGCGACGATGGAACGGCCCGAAGCCGCGACGGCGATGTTGCGGGACTGGCTGACCCGCTGAGAAGAACGAAACGAGCGAGGGAGCGAATGGTGGAAGACACACCGAAACTGGAAAGCGCGTTGGAGCCGGTGCCGGGGGTGCGGATCGGCACGGCGGCGTCGGGGATCGGCTATGCGGGCCGCCCGGACGTGATGATGGCGGGGTTCGAGGCGGGAACGACGGTTGCCGGCGTGCTGACCACGTCGACGACCGCCGCCGCGCCGGTGCGCTGGACCCGCGATTTGCTGGCGCGCGGCGCGCCGCCGGGCGGATTGGTCGTCGGGGCGGGCAACGCCAACTGCTTCACCGGTAAGCGGGGCGACGAGGCGGTGGCCTATACCGCGGGGCAGGCGGGTGATTTGCTGGGATGCGACGCCGACAACGTCTATATCGCCTCGACCGGTAAGATCGGCGTGCAAATCGACCTGGAGAAGATGGGCGCGGCGATCCGGACCGCGCATGCCGCGCTGTCACCCGATAACTGGGACCAGGCGGCGGCGGCAATCATGACCACCGACCGTTATCCGAAACCGGGGCGTGTCGATGCGGCGATCGGCGGCGTGCCGGTCGCGCTGCAGGGCATGACCAAGGGCAGCACGATGATCGCGCCGTCGATGGCGACGACGTTGAGCTTCCTGTTCACCGACGCGCGGATACCGGCCGATATCCTGCAGGCGGCGCTGCGGGAGGCGACGGCCGACACCTACAACATGATCTCGGTCGACAACACGCAGTCGACGAATGACACGATCCTGCTGTTCGCGACCGGGACCGGGGCGGATCATCCAGAGGTCCAGGACATCGCCGATCCAGCTTTTCATGACTTTCGGGTGAAGCTGCGCGATTTGCTCGCCGGGCTGGCGCTGATGATTGTCGAGGACGGCCGGAAGGACGGCACGTTGATCCGTATCCGTGTCAACGGCGCGGAGACGGTCGAGGCCGCGCGCCGCATCGCCGCGACCGTCCGGGAGTCGCGCATGATTCACCGCATGGTGCTGCGGGACGACATGCTCGCCCTTGGCCGGTTCGTCGCGGCGATCGGCATGGCGGCGGAGAAAGTGGATCAAGACAAGCTCGACCTCCGCATCGGCGGCGTGCAGACGATGCGCGACGGCGAATTCACCGACGGATCGATGGTAGCCAAGTCGGCCGTTTTGGTGGACGATAAGCTCGACGTGAGTGTCGATGTCGGCGTCGGCGAGGGGAGGGCGACCGCCTATACCGTCGCCGTTTAGCCCGCTAAAAGGAGGCTTGGATTATGGGACGTGGCTTTGTTCGGAGTGCTGTTTTCCTATTATCGCTGAGCCTGGGCCTGGCGGCCGCCGGCGACCGCGCCGTGGCCGACCCGACGCCGGTCGACCTAGAGCTTGCCTTCGTCGTCGACGCGTCCGCCAGCATCGACGAGGACGAGACCAAGCTGCAGCGGCAGGGCTATCTCGACGCGCTGCGCAACGACCGCGTGCTGGAGGCGATCACCGGCGGGCTGCATAACGCCATCGCGGTCGCCTATATCGAATTCGCGGCCGACGGCTGCGAGCGGCTCAGCGTCCCCTGGACCCGCGTCCACGACAAGGCCAGCGCCGAGGCCTTCGGCGAACAAATCCTGGCGCAGCCGCTGATGTTCTGTCCCGGCGGCAACGCGGTCGGTGATGCGCTCGCCTTCGCCGCCACGTCGATCGAGAAGAACAGCTTCAAGGGTATCCGACGGGTGATCGACATCTCCGGCGACGGTCCTAACACGCTCGGCAGCCCCGTCGAACTGGTGCGCGACATGATCGTCGCCACCGGCACCACGATCAACGGCCTGGTCATCGAACGCCCGATGATGCCGAACCTGGACGCCTATTTCCGCGGCAACGTCACCGGCGGCCCCGGCTCCTTCGTCATCAAGGCCGAAAGCCGCCAGACCTTCGCCCAGGCGATCCTCAAGAAAATGATATTGGAGATCGCCGGCGAGCAGCCGGATACGACCGCGTCGGCGCGATAAGGGATCGCGCCGGGCCCTTGTCCCTGGAAGGCCCAAGGTGAAGTGGATCCGCAGCGTGCAGACCTTCGGGTAGTACCGACTGTACTGTCACCTAGAGAAACCGGCTATCGCAGAATACCTATTGAACTAAGCTCCAAGGACGGTGTCCAAGCCATTGTTTAGGTGGGCTTCGCCTAGCAAATAGGAAAAACCAAATCAATTGCACCATGGGTGCCCTTTGTTGAAATTTTCCCATTGTTCCAATTGGTCTCGTATGAATTTCCGGCGAACTCTGTCCTTCACCGACTCCTGCAACTCAGCGATTGCTTGTCTTGCGCGAGGATTACACATTTCGATTAAGGCCAATATAGCCGCACGGTACGTGTCCGAATGTTCTCGTTTTGCCACCTTAAACAATTCTGTTACTGCCTGATCCGTTTCCGAGACGGCCAACACAAACATGGCGGCGGTTCGAACTCGAACGCTTGGAGCACGTAGTCGCCCAACTGCAAAGGCCGACATATCATTGGGATCAAATTCGATAATTCTATTGCTCCGTGCTTGAAGTAGCACATCGGCAAGACCTAACCGGACTATGTCGTCATTAACAACGTTCCACGGTACGTCCGTGTAACGATCTTTTCTTAACTCCCATAAATCTCTGATGAATGGTAAAATTCCTTTTCTGTTGGACATGCTCTTAACATCGTTCAATGTCTTGTTGATGGGGTCGTAGTTTTCGGAACGCAGCACATCCTTAAGTTCTGCAATAGAAACATGCGGGTCACTTGATGCCGCGGCGTTCACTGAGTTGACTGCGATTGTGCCGAAAAAGGCCAACACAACGACTGCTCTTAACCACATCGTTTTGTCAATTTCAATTTTCGATAGTAGCTTTCGCATTCTAAACGTAGAAAATTTCTAAGCAAATATTTGTTTTTCTATCAGTTGGATGAATTTCTTTTACTATTCTAGGTACTGTCAGAGACCAAAACGAGCTAACTGTCGTTCTAACTTTATCCGGGCGATCCTCAAGAAAATGATATTGGAGATTGCCGGCGAGCAGCCGGACACGACCGCGTCGGCGCGGTAGGCGATTGCGTTGGGCCTTTATCCACCAAAGGGTCAAATAGTCCCATTGGAAATGAGTTATTCACCACCGTATGGCACCTAACCGCAGAATTAGGCATAACTAAACTCTCCGGAAGTGAATGATGAGATCACCTTGATCTTCATACGTGACCTCATAACCGTCCTTATGTTCATGGACAAAGGCATAAGCTCGTTGAAAATCCATTGTTTTGAAAACGCGAGGAACATTTCCGATTGGTTCCCTATTCGTTTGTCCAGTCATTATGGGAAGTAATTCGAGGATCTGTTGCTTCGTCTTTGAATTTGCGTTCACGCATACATCAAAGTCTTCGCCCCTATCACAGAGAGCTTCGATAACCTCCACGAAGGATTCTGAAGGGTAACTCACAACTACCATGCCAAATCCATTTTTCCGGTAGCCCTCAACAGCTCCAGCAATATTTGCTTAGCTATGCATTCACACCGCCCTAATGTGGCATATGCGCGCCGCCGTTCACGTGGATGGTCTGCCCGGTGATGAAGGTGGCGTAGGGGCCGACGAGGAAGCGGACGAGGTCGGCCATGTCCTGGGGCGCGCCTCGGCGGCCCATGGGAATGGTGGGGTTGGCGTCCTGGACTTTCGCCATGCCGCTGCCGCCCTTGCGCTCGGTGTCGAAGGGGCCGACCACGGCGACATTCGTGGTGATGTTGTGTGCGCCCAGGTCGTAGACCATGCCGCGCACCATGCCGCTCATGCCTTCCTTGACCGCCGACTTATGCGCGCCGCCGCGCACGCCCTTGTAGGCGTTCATGCCGCCGATGCTGACGATGGCGCCGCCGCCGCGTTCGATCATGTGCGGGACCGACGCCATGCACATGCGGAAGGCGCCGTCGAGCGCCACAGCGCGGCAGCGCTCCCATTCCTCGAAGGTCAGTTCCGTGAATTCCACATTGGTGCGGACGGCGGCGTTGTTGATCAGGATATCGAGCCCGCCGAAGGCCTCGACCGTGCCGTCGACCAGGCGCTGTACGTCGCCCGCGTCGGTGATGTCCGCCTTCACGGCGATCGCCCGGCCGCCGGCGGATTTGATGCCCTCGGCGACTTCCTCCGCCAGGTCGAGGGCACTGACCGCGTTGATCGTGACCGCCGCCCCGGCGCGCGCCAGTTCCTCGGCGATCGAGCGGCCGATGTTACGGGCGCTGCCGGTGACGATGGCGGCCTTATTCGCGAGTTCCGAGTTCCTATCGGCCATGACGCGTTTCCTTCCGATACTTTGTTGGCGCGGTCCCGGCAGAGTACCGTATCCCGGCGATTTCGGCGAAACGCGGGAAGTCCGCGCCGGCCGTCCTATATATGGTAATCTAAGCCGACGCCGTTGGTTCTAAGCCGTTTCGCGCCGGGTTGCGGCGCGCTGTCGCGAAAGGATCCGCCGATGATGAAGCTAATCGCGTTGATCGCCGTCGTTATCGCCTTGTTCATCTTCCTGCCGACGACACCCGCCGCCGTCTGGTCGATCGTCCCGCTCTTGCTGGTGTTCGGGTTGATGTTCGATGCTTACCGGCGCGGGAAGCGGATATTGGCGCGGCAGCGCATGAAGGAAGATACGCTGGTCGAAACCACCCGCATGATCGGCTACGTCGCGATCTTTCACGTCTTGTGGGTCGGTCTGCATGGGAATGACGCGCAGGCCGGTGCGGGGGGCGACTATGCCGGGGGCGCGGATATCGGCGGCTTCGATGGCGGGTTCGACGGCGGCGGCGGAGGCGGCGGTGGAGACGCGGGCGGCGGCGGGTTCTGAGGCCGGCCTATTGCGTGTTAGCCGCGCCGACCGACACCGACAATTGCCGCGACGCCGGCCACGACCAGCACCAAGCCGCCGATTACCGTCGCGGTAATTTGCTCGCCGAGGAAGACCACGCCCAAGAGAACGCTGATCCCCGCCCGCAGATAGCTGTTGCTCGCGAGCCCCATTGAGCAGAGCGTGCGGAGCAGCCGGAAATAGATCATCAGCGCGATCCCCGTCGAGAAGACCGCCAGCGCCCCCACGGCCAATACGGATTGCAGGCTGGGCGTGAGGGTCCACGGCGCATCGAACACAAGGCTGGCCGGTACCAGGACCAGCGTGGCGCAGATCAACGTCCCAGCGGCGATGGCGGCCGGTGTGATGTCTTGATGGCGATGCCCGTAGATCACCGCCCCGGCATAGGAGATGCTGGCAACCGTGATGGCGATCTGGGCCAATGTGTGCGTGCCGATGCCGCCCAGCGCGTCGACGCCGATGATCAGCGTCACGCCCGCCAACCCGCTGACCACGCCCGCCAGCTTGCGGCCGGTGATCGGCTCGTGGCGGGTCCACAGCCAGGTGATCAGCAGGACGAAGAGCGGCGGCGTCGCGTTCAGGATGCCGGCGAGCCCGCTGTCGATATGCTGTTGTCCCCAGGCGATCAGCGTGAAGGGGATGATGCTGTTCAGGCAGCCCTGCACGAACAGCCGCCGCCATGTCGCGACCGTGCGCGGAATGCGCTCGCCGCGATAGGCGATGTACAGGCCGAGCAACGCCCCGGCGACGGTGACGCGTACCGCGGCGACGGTCAGCGGCGGGATGCTTTCGACCGCAACCTTGGTGAAGGTATAGGCGACGCCCCATAGCGTCGCCAGCAGCAGCAACAGGGCGAGGTCGATCCAGCGTGGCGCGGTGGCGGACGGGCGGTCGGTGAGGGGCGTGGACAAATGATGCTCCAGATGGCGGGGCCACACTGTGGCATCGTTCGAGAGTGCTTGTCTCGCATTACGCGGCACCTATTGGCGATGCCTCTTGAAACACACAATTATTCCTTTGCGAGGCATAAATCTCTTTAATCGCTACGAATGAAGGTTCATCTTGCTGATCTAACCCTCGGTTATGAGCATTTTGAATGAGCGAAACACCCATTTTCAGTGTTTCCCTGTTGATCCACGGGAATTCATTGAAGCCGTCCGAAATCACCAAGATGCTGGGGACGACGCCTACAAAGGAACGTGTCAAAGGTCAGGTCATGACCTCACCGCACCACGACACAACCTGGATCGCTAAAGGAGGATTATGGGCACTGGATACCAAATCGATATTTGAGTCGGACGATCCGCTGGAACATCTCAATTTTGTTCTGAGTCAGATTGAGTATGACAAGGGGAAGATTTCGGACATAGAAGGCGTCGATAGAGCATTGGTTTATATCGGCGCATTCAGCGGCGAAGAAAATGAAACGGCTCTTGAATTCGATATTCCCTTTGAAACGTTGAAGCGTATGTGCGACTTGGGGCTGCACTTCGAGTTTGTATTTTCGTAACTCAAATTTTGACGCCAGCCGTTTCCCGACACAGCAAATGCACTAACTAGGCACTCACACAAGATTTGGAACACCGATCATGGATGAGTCATTAGCTGCGTACAGAGCCAGTGTTTTAGACGGATTGCGCACTGCCACGTTGCTCGTCGACAGGTGGCGAAAGGGTGACTGCACTTTGCATGAATTTGTTGGTGAGTATGGTGATTACTACCACTATGAAGCGCTGGATGGTCATGAGGCTAATGATGATCAAAAACAAGTTCTTGCTGACCTATCCGCCTTCATTGAACTACATGAGAAAATCACATTCGACGTTGTGGATGCTGTCTACCTCGGCGATGGGGTAACAGCGAAGCAACTCGAAGAATTGCACCGTGTTGGAATAGACGCTACGGAAAAGCGCCTAAAGGACTTGTGCCACCAGTACGATATCGAGGCCTTGCTCAAGAAACTGTCTGAAATTTCGGCATAGACCGGGTAGGAATGCCCTTGCGCCGTGGCGTGATTCCCAGTTGGATGAGGGTCCGCCTTAATAAACCCGAGACACCATCATGACGACTTCCGACGACTCCGCCGCCGCCCGGCGCGAGCAGATGTACAATCGCGGCGCCACCACCTTCTTCAGCGCCAAGGTCGACCCCCGGTTCAGCTATACGCTGTATGTCCCGCCCAATGTCGGGCCGAAGACCACGGTGCTGGTCGCGGTACACGGCACTGGCCGCCGGGTGTGGGAGAACCGGGACGTGTTTTCCGAGTTCGGGCGCTACAACGACTGCCTGGTGATCGCGCCGCTGTTTCCCGTCGGGCCGAACGGCGATGGCAACAGCGACGGCTACAAGCAGATGCACGAGGACGGCATCCGCTACGACGCCGTGCTGCTGGGCATGCTCGACGAGATCGGAACCCGCTACGGCGTGCCGGTCGACAAGTTTCTGCTCTACGGGTTCTCCGGCGGCGGTCATTTCACCCACCGCTTCCTCTATCTCCACCCGGACCGGCTGAAGGCGGCGTCGATCGGGGCGCCCGGTTCGGTCACGTTGCCGGACGACAGGAACGACTACTGGGTCGGCTGCCGGAACCTGGAGGCGGTGTTCGGGATCGCCTTGGACCCCGAAGCCATCGCCAAGGTGCCGGTGCATCTGGTGGTCGGCGGCGCGGATCGGGAGACCTGGGAAATCAGCCACGCGCCGGGCGGCAAGAACTGGATGGAGAACGCCAACATGGCGGGGGAGACGCGGGTCGACCGCATCCAGACCTTGGAGGCGGCGCTGCGCGGCCTCGGCGTGAAGACCCGGCTCGACATTATGCCCGGCGTGTCGCATGACAGCGTCAAGGCGTCGAACCGGACCCGCGACTTCTTTCTGGATGTACTACAGGGGCGCTTCCCGGAAAACTAAACGTCCAAGTCGCGCACGAACTCGGCGTTTTCCTGGATGTATTTGTAGCGCTTCTCGGGCTTGCGCCCCATCAGGCTTTCGACCAGCTTCGCCGTGTCGCGGCTGCGGTCCTTCTCGTCGGTGTCCGGGATGCTGACCTGCAACAGGGTGCGGGTCTCCGGGTTCATCGTGGTTTCCTTGAGCTGCGCCGGCGGCATCTCGCCGAGGCCCTTGAAGCGGCTGACCTCGATCTTCGCCTTGCCCTTCAGCACCGTCTTCGTGAGTTCTTCCTTATGCGCGTCGTCACGGGCGTACACCGTCGTGCTGCCCTGGTTCAACCGATAGAGCGGCGGCATCGCGAGGTAGAGGCGGCCGTCGCGCACCAGCCCCGGCATCTCGCGGTAGAAGAAGGTCATTAGCAGCGAGGCGATATGCGCGCCGTCCACGTCCGCGTCGGTCATGATGATGATGCGGTCGTAGCGCAGCTTGTCGCCGTCATAGTCGCCGCGCCGGCCGCAGCCGAGCGCCTGCATGATGTCGGCCAGTTCCTGGTTGCCGGCCAGCTTGTCCGCCGACGCGCTGGCCACGTTGAGGATCTTGCCGCGCAATGGCAGGATCGCCTGGGTCACGCGGTCGCGCGCCTGTTTCGCGGAGCCGCCCGCCGAATCGCCCTCGACGATGAACAGCTCGGTGCCTTCCGACGAGTTCTTGCTGCAGTCGGCCAGCTTGCCGGGCAGGCGGAGTTTTCGCGTCGCGCTCTTGCGCGCCAGGTCGCGGGACGAGCGCTTGCGCTGCCGTTCCTCGGCGCGTTCGAGCACGCGTTCCAGCAGGTCGTTGGCGCTTTTCGGGTCGCCGGACAGCCACAATTCGAAGTGATCGCGCAGGTTGGATTCGACCAGCTTGCCGGCGTCGGGCGAATTCAGCTTCTCCTTGGTCTGGCCCTGGAACTGCGGGTCGGGGATGAAGACCGACAGCATGACGCAGGCGCCGCCCAGGATGTCGTCGCCGGTCACCGACGACGCCTTCTTCGCGCCCGACATCTCGGCGAAGTTCTTCAGGCCGCGAGTCAACGCGGTGCGCAGCGCGCTTTCGTGACTGCCGCCTTGCGGCGTCGGGATCGTGTTGCAGTAGGAGTGGACGAAGCCGTCCTCGTCCTGCGGCCAGCAGATTGCCCATTCGACCTTGCCGCCGGAGCCGTTGCCGTCGGCGCGCCCGGCGAAGGCCTTGGGCGTCACTGTGGGGCGCGCGTCGATCGTGGCCGCCAGATAGTCCTGCAGGCCGCCCGGGAAATGCAACTGCGCCTTGGCCGGTGTGTCGTCGTCCTTGCCGGTGATCAGCTTGGGATCGCAGGTCCAACGGATTTCGACGCCGCGGAACAAATACGCCTTGGACCGCGCCATGCGGAATAACTGCGCGGGGCGGAACGCCGTCTTTTCGCCGAACACCTCCGGGTCGGGGTGGAAGGTCAGCGTCGTACCGCGCCGGTTCTTGATCGCCCCGCAATCCTTGAGCTTGCCCTTCGGTTTGCCGCGGCTGTAGCTCTGCCGGTAGAGCGTGCGGTCGCGCGCGACCTCGACCGTCAGGTCGTCGGAGAGCGCGTTGACCACGGAGATGCCGACGCCGTGCAGGCCGCCCGCGGTCTCGTAATTCTTACCGGAGAACTTGCCGCCCGAATGCAGCGTGGTCAGGATGACCTCCAGCGCCGACTTCTTCTTGAACTTGGGGTGCGGATCGACCGGGATGCCGCGCCCGTTGTCGCGCACGGTCACGTAACCCTTGGCGTCGAGTTCGATCTCGATCCGGCTGGCGTGACCCTCGACCGCCTCGTCCATGGCATTGTCCAGCACTTCTGCGGCGAGATGATGCATCGCGCGCTCGTCCGTCCCCCCGATATACATGCCGGGGCGGCGGCGGACCGGTTCGAGCCCTTCCAGGACTTCGATGTCTTTAGCGGAATAGCTTTTCGATTTGCGCTTCGGCGCGCTGGAAAATAGATCCTCTGGCATGGCGGCGATTATACGGCGGCCCGAGGCGCGCGCAAGCATGATGCAGTAGATTTTAAGACAAACACCCACGATATCTTGTGGGTTGTTGCGGTTTTACTGGCCGCCGTCATTGGGCGAAAGACAAGCGAAAAGATCGGCAAGCTGAGTGAAGATACCGGCGGTTACCGCGAGGCGGGTTTCGCGACGCCGTTGGCCTTGGCGCTCTTCCAGCGTTTCTGAAGGCGCGCTTCGAGTTCCTTCAATTTCGGCTCGATCGCGGCGCCGACATGAATCTGCGGCAGCGAGGGCTCCAGCTTCTGTTCCTTCTCCCACTTGCCGACCGTCTTGGCGGCGCGGGGGAAGGCGTCGACGAAGGAGAAGGTGTCCCGCAGCGCCTGATCGAAATAGGCCCGGCCGAAATAGGTCCAGTCGTTTTCGTGGTCGCAGCCGAAGGATACCCGGTCTTCGCGCGCGGCGGCGATAATCAGGGAATTCTCGTTCTTGAGATCGTCGATGAAACTGCCGGAATGGCAGGCCGAGACGACAATGACGCGCCATTTGATACGCGACTTGTCGAGAACGTATTTGAGGTTCTTGGCGGTCAGGTCGTTCATCTGCATCGGCTTGAAGTTGACCGACAGGACGTCCGGCGTACCGTGCGACGTGAGGAACAGGAACAGCACGTCTTCCTCGACATCCATCATCCCGGAAATCCGGCCGAGGCCCGCCAGCAGGTTATGGCTGTTCGCCAACGGGTACTTGGCGACCGTGTTGACGTTATTGACCAGTAGGACCGACCGCTGCTTGGTGTCGAAGCGTTCGTCGAACAGCTTGCCGACCGACACGACTTCGCGCAGGAACACGTCCTGATGGGCGTCCCCGCCGAAGGCCAGGAAATAGAGATCCGGCACATTGTGGCGATGATGCGCCAGCCGGCGCGTCGCCGTGGCCATCATGCCGAACTGCGAGTAATAGACTTTCTCGACATTCAGTTTCTTCACCGGCGGCGGCTGTATCTTGATCGACTGCGTGCCGGGCGCCACGGCGGGTTTTTCGTCGGCGGCGGCGGCAGCGCCGGCAATGCCGCCGGCGACCAACGCGCTGAGCGCGACCGCGGCCACCGCGCGATGCAGGCAGGACTTACGACGGTTTCGGTGTTCGGAACGAGCGTCCATCGATGGACAATAGGGGATTCGCGCCGTCCTGTCCGGTAACAAATTGGATAGGGTCGGCGAGACCGGCCGACTGCGGCGGTCGGCCGGTCCAGGACCTCGGCCGCTTATTGCCGGGGCGGCAGGGTGCTTGTCGACGCGTTGGGTTTTTCTTGCTGCATGAGTCGTTTGGTCAGGCGGTCGAGTTGCGGTGCAATGGCGCTGCCCACCGTCATTTTCGGGTCGGAAGGGCGCAATCCTTCGGCCTTTTCGTGGGATGCGATCCGTTTGAGGGCGTCGAGAAAGGCCGTCCGGATCGAATAGGTTTCCTGCAAGGCTTGGTCGAAGAATGCGCCGCCGAAATCCGTGTGCGGCCGGTCGTCGGTACAGCCATGCGCCCGGCCGCCTTGCCCGGTTGCCGTGATGACGAGCGTGTTCGGGTCGGCGACCCGGTCCGCGAAGTTGTCCGAGGTGCAGGCCGATAGGACGATGATCCGCCATTTGATGCCGGCGTCGTTCAGCATGTGGCGGATTTCCGACGCATGCAATGGCAACAGGTCGAGCGGCTCGAAGGTCGGCCGCAGTTGCGTGTCGTCCAACTCGGGCGCCGAGAGATAGAGGAAGAGCACGTCTTCCTCCGGGTCCATGCGGTTGCCGATTTCCCCAAGCGCGCGGCCCAGGTTGTGAACGTTCGCCAGCGGCACCTGGCGGACCGTGCTGCGATGGTTCAGCAGCACGATCGAGCGGTCCTTGGTGCCGAAGCGGCTGTCGAACAGGCGCACGACCGACCGCATCTCGTTCAGAAAGACATCCTCGCGCGCGTCGGCGCCGAAGCCGACGAAGTAAAGGTCGGTCGTTCCCTTGCGGTGCGTATCGATCCAGCTGATCGCCCGGTCCATCATCCCGAATTGCCCGTAATACAGGTTTTCCTGCATGGCGGCGGACGGCAGGCGGGCCGGGGCCGGCAGCCACGAGGTGGTGTCGGAGACCAGCAGGCGCGGCAACGCGGTAAAGATCACCATGACGCAGGCGGCGACGGTCGCCTTCATCACGCCGCCGCGGGTGATGCGCTGCACGCTGCGCATCGCGATCACCAGGACCCACAGCACGACGGTACAGCCGGCGGCAATACCGGCGGTCGTCGTCGGTCCCAGTTTGTCGGGACCCGCGACCAAAACCAGCGGCGCGAAAACGGGAATCAGCCAGAACAGCCCGGCGAGCAGCATGACCACGGTCGGCGTCAGGTCGTTCGGCGTGCCGATCAGTCGCATCGCGGCGAAACACCCAAGCAGGCCCGTGACGATCGCAAGGGCGTAGATGCCGACGCGTTCCAGCGGGATCAAACCGCCTTCCGCCGCCAAAACGATGTCGAGGCCGACGATGGTGCCGATGGCGAGAAGCAGCAGCAGAAAGGCCTGATCGACGCTGACGCGAAAATCGCGCCGGTCGACGGACAGCAGAAAACACAGGCGTGCGCCACTAATCAGGTTTCGGCCGAGATCCTGCAGCATCGTCGTTCGTGCCTCATCGCGCGTCATTGCGCTCCGTCGACGAAAGTGCCGGCGGCGGCTGCGGACATGCCGCCAACGCGCGACGGCCGGCCCGACCGGCCACGCCTTATTTTCGTCATGATTTGTATCTATCGCGCAAAGGTTAATGCGGCGTTAACCTATGACCGATGACCGGGCGGCCATCGACGATGGATTGGCGGAAGCGAGACGGAAAAGGAGGGGGATATGCGACGGTGGGCGGTGCTGATCGCGCTGATGACGATGAGCGGCGCGGCATCGGCCGGGGAGGCCGATGTCGTCGGCGTTGAGATCCGGAAGGACGGTGATGGAACCTATTCCTTCGACGTCACCGTGCGCCATGCGGATACCGGCTGGAAGCATTTCGCGAATAAATGGGAGGTGTTCGCGCCGGACGGCAAGACCGTGCTGGGCACACGCACGCTGCATCACCCGCATGTGGACGAGCAGCCGTTTACCCGGTCGCAGTCCGGCATCCGTATCCCGGTGGGGACGAAATTCGTCATCATCCGGGCGCATGATTCTGTACACGGCTACGGCGGCGCCGAGAAACGGGTCGAGTTGGCGCCTTAAACGCGAACCGGGCCACGCAATGCGCGGCCCGGCTTTTCGTCAGGGTATCGCGGTCCGCCACGGGACGGAACCGCTTGGCCCGTGATCTAGACGCTGTAATACATCTGGAATTCGACCGGATGCGGCGCGTGTTCGAACTTGAACACCTCTTCCCATTTCAGTTCGAGGTAGCCGTCGATCAGGTCGGCCGGCATCACGTCGCCCTTCATCAGGAAGTCGCGGTCCGCGTCGAGCGCTTCCAGCGCTTCGCGCAGCGAGCCGCAGACCGTCGGGACGCCTTCCAACTCCTCGGGCGGCAGGTCGTAGAGATCCTTGTCCATGGCGTCGCCCGGATGGATCTTGTTCTCGATGCCGTCGAGGCCGGCCATCAGCAGCGCGGTGTAGGCGAGATACGGGTTCGCCGACGGGTCGGGGAAGCGTACCTCGACGCGTTTGCCCTTCGGGCTCGCGTCATACGGGATCCGGCAGGAGGCCGAGCGGTTGCGCGCCGAATAGGCGAGCAGCACCGGCGCTTCGAATCCGGGGATCAGCCGCTTGTAGCTGTTCGTGGTCGGGTTGGTGAAGGCGTTGATCGCCTTGGCGTGTTTGATGATGCCGCCGATGTAGAACAGCGCGGTTTCCGACAGGTCGGCATAGCCCGATCCGGCGAAGGTGGGTTTGCCGTCCTTCCAGATCGACTGATGCACATGCATGCCCGATCCGTTGTCGTCGAACACCGGCTTCGGCATGAAGGTCGCCGTCTTGCAGTAGCGGTCGGCGACCATGTGAACGACATACTTATAAATCTGCATGTTGTCCGCGGTGCGCAGAAGCGTGTCGAAGCGCAGGCCGAGTTCATGCTGCGACGGCGCGACCTCGTGATGGTGCTTCTCCATCTCAAGGCCCATGTCGCACATGGTGGTGACCATCTCGGCGCGCAGGTCCGAGGTCCGGTCGACCGGCGGGACCGGGAAATAACCGCCCTTCGGTCCCGGACGGTGGCCCGGGTTGCTGGGGTCGAGCATGTTGCCCGAGTTATACGGACCTTCCACCGAATCAAGCGCATAGAAGGTGTTGTTCTGAGTCACGTCGAAGCGGGCGTCGTCGAACACGAAGAACTCCGCTTCCGGTCCAATATAGACCGTGTCGCCGATGCCGGAGGACTTGACGAACGCTTCGGCGCGCTGCGCCGCCGACCGCGGGTCGCGGGAATAGGGCTGCCCGGTGGACGGCTCGACGATCGAGCAGAATAGGATCATGCAGGGCTGGTCCGCGAACGGGTCCATCACGGCGGTGGAGGCGTCGGGCATCAGGATCATGTCGGATTCGTTGATCGCCTTCCATCCGGCGATCGAGGAGCCATCGAACATGATGCCGTCCTTGAAGACATCTTCATCGATGGTTGAGACATGTTGCGCCGTGTGCTGCCACTTACCGCGCGGATCGGTAAACCGGAAATCGACGAAGGTGACGTCGTTATCCTCGATCATCTTAAGTGCATTTTCGACATCCGACATTTATTCGCTCCTTGGAGTCTTGGTTTTGCTTTGGTTTCGCATTTGCGACGTGGTGTTACGCCGCATTCTGTACGCCCTGCCGCCAATGAATGCAGGCGCGGGCACTGTGTTTCTGAAGTCCGTCAAACTGCATCGCCGCCGCGTTCGCCCGTGCGAATGCGGATGGCTTCGTCCACCTGCGACACGAAGATCTTGCCGTCGCCGATACGCCCGGTCCGGGCGGCATTCTGGATCGCCTCGATCGCGCGGTCGACGAGCGTGTCTTCCAGCACGACTTCCATCTTCACCTTCGGCAAGAAATCGACGACGTACTCGGCGCCGCGGTAAAGCTCGGTGTGGCCTTTCTGGCGGCCGAAGCCTTTCGCTTCGGTCACGGTGATGCCTTGGATGCCGACATCCTGCAGCGCTTCCTTCACTTCATCCAGTTTGAATGGTTTTATGATCGCTTCGACTTTCTTCATAGGGCCGTCCCGTCTCCTCCTCGTATGCGGCCGCCCGCCCGAATTTCACGCAGCTTGCCGCGGTGCCGCGCGTTACGACGCAATAATAAGCACGCGCCGTGCCATCTGGCCGTTGACCGTTAAGCTCTTAAAACTATTCAACTTTGGTGAGATGCCTCGCTATTCGAAATCTTGAAATGTATAAAAAATAGGCATGCGATCAAATTATAAGCAGGTTTTGATGCGCGTGATGGCTTCGCGGATGTTCTCGACGCTGTTGGCGTAGGAAAAGCGGATATATCCCTCGCCGTAATCGCCGAAGCTGGTGCCGGCGACGGTCGCGACGCCGGCGTCTTCCAGCAACCGGTTCTGCAGGTCGCGCGCCGACAGGCCGGTGCCCTCGATATTGGGAAAGGCGTAGAAGGCCCCGCCGGGGTCGACGCAGCGGAAGCCGGCGATCTGGTTCAATTCCGAGACGATGACGCGCCGTCGTTCGTCGAAGGCCTGCACCATCTCCTGCACCGCGTCCTGCGGGCCGGTCAGGGCGGCCATCCCGGCGAACTGGGTCGGCGCGTTGACGCAGGAATGGCAGTTCACCGCCAGGCGGGTCGCGGTCGGCGCCAGGGCGGACGGCCAGACCGCGAAGCCGAGCCGCCAGCCGGTCATCGCATAGGTCTTGGACCAGCCGTCCAGCATGATGACCCGGTCGCGGATCGACTCATACTGCAGCAGGCTGACATGCTCGCGGCCCTCGTAGAGCATCTGACTGTAGATCTCGTCCGCCAGGATCGCGACGTCGGGATGGGCGGCGAGGCCGTTGACCAGTGTGTCCCACTCGGATTTGGGCACCGTGCCGCCGGTTGGGTTGGCCGGGCTGTTCAGGATGATCAGCCGGGTCTTCGGCGTGATCTGGCTCAGCACCTCCTCGGCGCTGAACGCGAATTGGTTTTCTTCGCGCAACACGATCGGCACCGCCTTGGCGCCGCAATAGTCGATCACCGACTTGTAGATTGGGAAGCCCGGGTCCGGATACATGATCTCCGCGCCCGGCTGGCCGAACATCATGATGGCGAAGAACATGGTGACCTTACCGCCGGGGACGACGACCACGTCCTCGGGATCGACCGCGACGCCGTGCCGCTTGTTCAGGTCGGCGGCCACCGCTTCGCGTAGGGGCAGGATGCCGTTCGCCGGGGTGTAGCCGTGGTGGCCGTCGCGCAGCGCTTTGACGGCGGCCTCGACGATATGGTCCGGCGTTTTGAAATCGGGCTGGCCGATGCCGAGATTGATGATGCTGCGGCCCTCGGCCTCGAGCGCGGCGGCGCGCGCCAGGACCTCGAAGGCGGTCTCGGTCCCGAGACGGTGTAGATTGTCGGCCAGTTGCAGCACGGCGGTCTCCCCTTGATTCCCATCGGAGGGCTACCCCGGAAATCCCGGCAAGAACCCTCGTTTTCCTGTATTCTGCTTGTACAGCAAGCCGGATGGCAAGGCGAGGGGGCGGAGAACAGCGCCTGCCGGGCTAGCCGGCGGTCCCTGCCCGTCGAGGATGCTTGACGGCGCAGAGCGCCGGGACTAAATCAGGCCCCTCGGAGTCGTCCGGGCCTATAAGCAAGATAGGCCTTTGGGTAACGCCGGGCCCATATGGTGGCATTAGCTCAGTTGGTTAGAGCGCCAGATTGTGGATCTGGAGGTCGTGGGTTCAATTCCCATATGCCACCCCAAAATTTCAAGGGGTTAGCGGTTTTTGCCGCTGGCCCCTTTCTCTATTCTAGATGGCGGTCTCAGCCTTTTCCATCACCAACACCGCCGCGCCCTCATACGAATCAATCCGCCCGGCACGGTTCCATGCCTAGGTCGCCCGATGCGCCGCCGCCTTGACGTGGGTCAAGGTCGCCGGCGCCGTTGCGTGGAAGTGTTTCCCGGTGTTGGCCATTGAAAGAGATTGTCCGTCGATGACACTCCCCACGATAGAAGCGCAGAGCGCGCGGTCGGACGACCGGCCCAACCTGGACGATTACGATGGGACATGCCGGGCGTTTCGGTGGTCCGACGCCCGCGGTCTGTTGGACGGTTTGCCGGACGGCGGCCTGAACATCGCCTATGAGGCGGTCGATCGTCACGTCGCGCATGGCAACGGCGACCGGCTCGCGCTGCGCTGGATCGATAACGACGAGACGGCGCATGACCTCAGCTACGCCGACCTGGCGACCGCCACGAACCGGTTCGCCAATGTTCTTGCGGCGCTTGGGTTAAAGTCTGGCGATCGTGTGTTCAGCCTTCTCGGCCGGACGCCGGAGTTGTATATCGCGGCGCTGGGCGCATTGAAGGGCGGTCACGTCTTTTCCCCGCTGTTTTCCGCCTTTGGGCCGGAGCCGATCAAGGCGCGGATGACCATCGGCGGCGCCAAGTTGTTGGTGACGACCAAGTCGTTGTACCGGCGGAAGGTCGCGCCGATCCGGGCCCAGCTGGACTCCTTGGAGCATGTGCTGCTGATCGACGGGACGGACGACTTGCCCGATGGCACGGTTTCCTTGTCGGATGCGCTGGCGTCGGCATCCGGCGACTTCGATGTCGTCGCCACCGACCCCGAGGATATGGCGCTGCTGCATTTCACCAGCGGCACGACCGGCCGGCCGAAAGGGGCGATCCACGTCCATGCCGCGGTTACCGCGCATCATGTTACCGGCAAATACGCGCTCGATCTGCAGCCGGGCGACGTCTACTGGTGCACCGCCGATCCGGGTTGGGTGACCGGCACTTCCTACGGCATCATCTCGCCGCTGACCAATGGCGTGACGATGATCGTCGATCAGGCGGAATTCGACGCGGAGCGATGGTACCGAATCCTGCAGGATCAACGGGTGACGGTCTGGTATACCGCGCCGACCGCCATCCGCATGCTGATGAAGGTTGGCGCCGATCTTCCGAAAACGTTCGACCTGTCGGCGTTGCGGTTCATGGCGAGCGTCGGCGAGCCGCTGAACCCAGAGGCGGTGGTTTGGGGCGATCAAACCTTCGGGCGGCCGTTCCACGACAATTGGTGGCAGACGGAGACCGGCGGCATCATGATCGCCAATTACCCGTCGATGCCGGTGAAGCCGGGGTCGATGGGCAAGCCGTTGCCCGGCATCGAAGCCGCCGTGGTCGAGCACGCGAATGGCGCGGTGAAGGAACTCACCGAGCCCGGCGCGATGGGCGAATTGGCGTTGAAGACGGGTTGGCCGTCGATGATGCGCGGCTATCTGGATGAGGAAGAACGCTACCGCAAATGCTTTTCGGGCGACTGGTACCTCACCGGCGATCTCGCGACGCGCGACGCGGATGGCTATTATTGGTTCGTCGGCCGCGCGGATGACGTGATCAAGGCGGCCGGCCATCTTATCGGCCCGTTCGAGGTGGAAAGCGCCCTGATGGAACACCCCGCCGTGGCCGAAGCCGGCGTCATCGGCGTGCCCGATCCGACCGCCGGGGAAATGGTCAAGGCGTATGTCGCGCTCAAACCGGGCTTCACGGCCGACGACGCCCTGAACCGCGAGTTGCGCGGTCACGCGCGCAAACGGCTTGGTCCGGCGGTTGCGCCCAAGATGATCGAATTCCGCGAAAACCTTCCGAAGACGCGGAGCGGCAAGATCATGCGCCGGCTTCTCAAGGCGCGCGAGTTGGGCCTGCCGGAAGGCGATATCTCCACCCTAGAAAGCGACGAGAAATGACCGAGTCCGGCGACAAACCGCGGCTGACCCGCGAGCATCTGCTCGACCTTCTGCGGCACATGATCCGGGTGCGCATGTTCGAGGATAAATGCGCCGAACTGTACACCCAGGAAAAGATCCGCGGTTTCCTTCACCTCTATGACGGGGAGGAGGCGGTTGCCGCCGGGATCATCCCCGTGCTGACGCCGGCGGATCGGGTCGTGGCCACCTATCGCGAGCACGGCCACGCCTTGGTGCGCGGCGTGTCGATGACGTCGGTGATGGCGGAAATGTTCGGCAAGCAATCGGGGTGCAGCGGCGGGCGCGGGGGATCGATGCACCTGTTCGACGCCGCGACCAACTTCTATGGCGGCAATGCGATCGTCGGCGGGGGACTGCCGCTGGCGATCGGGCTTGCGCTCGCCGACCATATGCGTGGCGACGACCATGTCACGGTGTGTTTCTTCGGCGAAGGCGCAGTCGCCGAAGGGGAGTTTCACGAAAGCCTGAACCTGGCGTCGTTGTGGAACCTGCCGGTCCTTTTTGTTTGCGAGAACAATGGATACGCCATGGGCACCGCGCTCGAATTGACCGAATCCGAAACCGATATTCACGCTAAGGCGGCGAGCTACAACATGACCTCCGAGGCCGTGGACGGCATGGATGTCGTCGCGGTCGAGGCGGCGGCCCGGCGCGCGGTGGAGACGATCCGCCGCGACGGCAAACCGGTCTTCCTGGAATGCCGGACTTACCGGTTCCGGCCGCATTCGATGTTCGATGCGCAACTTTATCGCGACAAGGCGGAAGTCGCGTCGTGGCGCGAGAAAGGGCCGATCGTGCGGTTTCAGGGGTGGTTGCGGGAAAACGAACTCGCCCACGCCGGGGAGGTCGAGGCGATCGAGAAGGAGATCCAGGCGGAGATCGATGCGTCGGTCGCGTTCGCCGAGGCCGCCGAGTGGGAACCGTTGGCCGACCTGACGAAACATGTCTACGCGGAGGCATAGGGCGGTATGACCACGGTCCAGAACACGCTCGCGGAGTCGGCGGAGATCACGTATCGGGACGCCGTGAAGGAAGCGATCCGCGACGCGATGAAGCGCGATCCGCGAGTCTTTCTCATGGGCGAGGATGTCGGCCGGTACGGCGGCTGTTACGCGGTCAGCAAGGGGCTGCTCGACGAGTTCGGCGCCGACCGTATCCGCGACACCCCGTTGTCGGAATCCGGGTTCACCGGCGCGGGGATCGGGGCCGCGATGGCGGGCGTGCGGCCGATCGTCGAGTTGATGACCGTCAACTTCAGCTTGCTGGCCTTGGATCAGATCCTCAACAACGCGGCGACGATCCGGCATATGTCGGGTGGTCAGTTCGGCGTGCCCGTGGTGATTCGGATGGCGACCGGGGCCGGCCGACAGCTTGCCGCCCAGCATTCCCACAGCCTCGAAGGGTGGTATGCCCATATTCCCGGCATCAAGATTCTCGCGCCGGCGACCGTCGAGGACGCCCGGGGGATGCTGTGGACCGCCTTGGAAGATCCGGACCCGGTTCTGATTTTCGAGAACGTCATGCTTTACAACCGGACGGGTTCGTTGGCCGCCGATGCGGGCGCGGTGGCGATCGACAAGGCCGCCATTCGGCGGCCCGGAAGCGACGTGACGCTGATCACCTATGGCGGGTCGCTGTGGAAGACGTTGGAGGCCGCCGACCGGCTTAAGGGCGAGGGGATCGACGCGGAAGTCGTCGACCTGCGCACGCTGCGCCCCTTGGACGATGCAACCATCATGGCGTCCGTCGCCAAGACGCGGCGCGCGGTCATCGTCGACGAAGGATGGCGAAGCGGCAGTCTCGCGGCGGAAATCACGACGCGTATCGTCGAGCAGGTCTTTTGGGAATTGGACGCGCCGGTCGGTCGGGTTTGCAGCGAAGAGGTGCCCATTCCCTATCCGGCGCATTTGGAACAGGCGTCGATCCCGCAAGCGGATCAAATTGTTGCGGCGACGAAACAGACGCTTGGGACTATGGGGTCCGGCGGATGACCGAGTTTCGCATGCCGTCGCTGGGCGCGGACATGGAGGCGGGCACGCTCGTCGAGTGGCTCGTTCAACCTGGCAGCAGCGTCGGGCGCGGCGATATCATCGCGGTGGTCGACACGCAGAAGGGCGCGATCGAGATCGAGGTATTCCAGGACGGCACGGTCGACTCGCTTCTCGTGGATCCGGGGACGACCGTGCCTGTCGGCACGCCCTTGGCGATGATCAGCGGCGGCGCGGATGCACCCGTGCAGCCTGTGCCGTCAGAACCCGCAGAACCGGCAAGCGTGCCGCCGGTAACCGTGCCGCCCGTTCCACCGAAGCGGGCTATAGTTGCGCCGTCCCCCGGCGACCGCGTGCGGGCCTCGCCGGCCGCGCGGAAGCTCGCGGCGGCTATCGGGCTGGATTTGTCGACCCTGTCCGGAAGCGGTGCGGGCGGCGCAATCCTATACGCCGACGTGGAAGGCGCGGGCGGCAAAGAACGGCAACCGGCTGCGGGCGACGGTTTGACCGCGATGCGGTCGGCGATCGCCGCTGCGATGGCGCGGTCCAAGCGGGAGATTCCGCACTACTATCTGCAATACGAAATCGATGTCACCGGCTTGCAGGATTGGCTCGCGGCGGCAAACGCCGACCGTCCGCCGGCGGAGCGCGTGTTGATCGGCGCGGCATGCCTGAAGGCGGTCGCCCTGTCGCTGCGGAAGTTTCCCGACCTGAATGGGTTCTTCGAAGACGGCGGATTTCGGCCGAGCGACGCCATCCACGTCGGCGCGGCAATTTCAATCCGCGGCGGCGGGCTCGTGGCGCCGGCGATCCATAATACGGACCAATTGTCACTGGACGAGGTCATGGCGAAGCTGCGGGACTTGACCAAGCGGGTCCGTGGCGGCCGGTTCCGCGGCTCGGAACTGGCCGATCCGACGGTCACCGTGTCCAGCCTCGGCGAACGCGGCGTCGACCTGTTGTTCGGCGTCATCTATCCGCCGCAGGTTGCGATCGTCGGGCTCGGAAGCGTTACCGAACGCGCCTGCGTCATCGACGGAACCGTGAGACCGCGGGCGGTCATCACCGCCACGCTGGCGGCGGATCATCGGGTCAGCGACGGTCACCGCGGCGCCTTGTTCCTCAGGAAACTGGGCGAGCAGTTACAACATCCGGAGGTTTTATGACGCGAGAGGAAATCGAACAGGTTGTTACCGACGAGCTTGGGCATATCGCGCCCGAGGTCGATATCGATCTTGTCGATCGGGACGGCGATATTCGAGAGGAATTCGATATCGATTCCATGGACTTTCTGACACTGGTTACCGGGCTGCATGAACGGTTGGGGATCGACATTCCCGAGGCCGATTACGCAAAGCTCGATTCGCTCGATTCTGCGGTTTCCTATCTCGAAATGCATTTGGTCGCCTGATCCCGGGCCGCCCCCAGCGCTTTAGGACAAGGCCATTCCCCGGATTTGCAACGATCCGGGCGATGATGCTTGCGTCGTCGGAGAAATGCTTTAGGTCATAGGGTTAGGTCGGATCGCCGCTTTGATTCGACCGAGCGATCGCTTGCGAAAATCGCGTTTGGACGGTAAAAACAACCCCGGCGCGAGGGTCGGCTGCGTCCGCGACGGGCAGCATATACTTCACTCAACCGGTTCGAAAATCGCTCTCCTGGCGGAGTGAGGAGCCGGCTGCGCTATGGCCGAAACCTAGCAAATATGGCGGGTTTCGGGTAGATTAACGACTTTGGCCGCGCCCTTGGCGCATGAAATAGGATGATCTCTGCATGACGCATGATACCGCCCGCACGACTTTTGGATTGCCCGCCGCGCAGGGATTGTACGATCCCGCGTACGAGCATGATGCGTGCGGGTTCGGATTCATCGCCAGCATCAAGAACGAGCCGAAGCACGAGATCGTGCATCAGGCGCTGGAGATCGTGCAGAACCTCGACCATCGCGGCGCGATCGGCGCCGACCCGCTGGCCGGTGATGGTGCGGGCATTCTGATCCAGTTGCCGGACGCGTTTCTGCGCAAGGAATTCGCCAAGGAAGACATTACCCTGCCGCCGCCCGGCGACTACGCCGTCGGGATGGTCTTCCTGCCACGGGACCCCACGCGCTGCGATCTGGCCGCCAAGGCGATCGAGGCCGCCATTTCGCTGGAAGGACAGATTCTAATCGGTTGGCGCGATGTGCCGGTCGACAACAGCGTGCTGGGCGAAAGCGTCAAGCAGAACGAACCGGTCATCCGCCAGGTGCTCATTCAGCGCGGTCCGAATACGCCGGATACCGAGGCGTTTCAGCGCAAGCTTTACGTATTGCGCAAGCAGGCGCATCACGAACTCTGGGACAAGAACCAGGACGTCTGGGAAGATTTCTACATCGTTTCGATGTCGGCCCGCACGATCATTTATAAGGGGATGGTCCTGGCCCCGAACCTGTCGAAGTACTATCTGGATTTCCAGGATCCGCAGTTCGCAACCGCGATCGCCTTGTTCCATCAACGGTTCTCGACCAACACCTTCCCGTCATGGCGGCTGTCACAGCCTTTCCGGTTCCTCTGCCATAACGGCGAGATCAACACGGTGCGCGGCAACATCAACTGGATGAACGCCCGACGCCATAACATGAAATCCAAGGTTCTCGGCGACGACCTCGAAAAGCTGTGGCCGTTGATCGGGGATAGCCCGTCGGATTCCTCGACCTTCGACAATGCGCTCGAATTGCTCGTGATGAGCGGTTATTCGTTGTCTCACGCGATGATGCTCATGATTCCGGAGGCGTGGAAGGACAACGCTCTGATGGACCCGGACCGCCGGGCCTTCTACGAGTATCATTCCGCGCTGATGGAACCGTGGGACGGCCCTGCCGCCATGGCCTTCACCGACGGTCGGCAGATCGCCGCCACGCTGGACCGCAACGGTCTACGGCCCGCCCGCTATGTCGTGACCGATGACGATATGGTCATCATGGCGTCCGAGGTCGGCGTCCTGCCGATCCCGGAAAGCAAGATCGTCCGAAAGTGGCGGCTGCAGCCGGGCAAGATGCTGCTCGTCGACTTGGAAGAACACCGCATCATTTCCGATGAAGAGATAAAGTCCAAGCTGGCGACCGCTCACCCCTATCAGGAATGGCTGGACGCGACGCAACTGCAATTGTCTAGCCTGCCGCCTGAAATCGGGCCGATGGCGCCGGACAACGATACCTTGCTCGATCAGCAACAGGCGTTCGGGTATACGCGCGAAGACTTGACCTTCTTCCTGCAACCGATGGCCGATCGGGGCGAGGATCCGGTCGGGTCGATGGGGCGCGACATTCCCCTGGCCACGTTGTCGGATCGGCCGCGGTTGCTTTACGATTATTTCTTCCAGAATTTCGCACAGGTCACCAATCCCCCGATCGATCCGATCCGGGAGGAGCTGGTGATGTCGCTGGTCAGTTTCATCGGCCCGCGACCCAACCTGTTGGACCCAGAGTCGGGTGGCGAGCATAAGCGGCTGGAAGTGGATCAGCCGATCCTCTCGAACACCGATCTGGAGCGCATCCGCCGGATCGAAAACCAGGTCGACGGCAGCTTCCGAACCTATACCCTCGATATCTGCTACTCGAAGATGGGCGAAAAGGCCCAGACGATGGATTCCGCCCTGCAGCACATCTGCGATAAGGCGGAACAGGCCGTGCAGGAACACGGTTACAACATCATCATCCTGTCCGACCGGGGCATCGATGCCGATCATGTGGCGATCCCGGCGTTGTTGGCGACCGGCGCGGTGCACCATCACCTGATCCGCAAGGGACTGCGGACCGAGGTGGGCCTCGTGGTGGAAACCGGGGAAGCCCGCCGCGTGCATGACTTCTGTTTGCTCGCGGGCTATGGCGCCGAGGCGATCAATCCCTATCTGGCCTTCGATACGCTGACGAGTCTGGTTTATGAACGCCGTAACGGGCTGGATGTCGAGACTGCGCACAGCCATTACATCAAGGCCATCGGCAAGGGCATGCTGAAGGTCATGTCCAAGATGGGCATCTCGACCTACCATTCCTACTGCGGGGCGCAGATTTTTGACGCCGTTGGTCTGTCCAGCGATCTGATCGACGCGTATTTCACCGGTACGGCGACCAAGGTTGAGGGCGCCGGCCTGCTCGAGATTGCGGAAGAGACGGAAAAGCGGCACGCCTTGGCCTATGGCGATGCGCCGATCTATCGCGGCGACCTCGATGTTGGCGGCGATCTGGCCTACCGCATCCGGGGCGAGGAGCATGTCTGGACGCCCGAAACCATCGGCACGTTGCAGCACGCGGTGCGCAGCGGCAATTACAAACAGTTCAAGGCCTATACCCGGAAGGTCGACGATCAGACGCGCAAGCTGAAGAGTCTGCGCGGCTTGTTCGACCTGAAACCGGCGGGCCCGCCGGTGCCGATCGACGAGGTCGAGCCCGCGTCCGAGATCGTCAAGCGGTTTGCGACCGGCGCGATGTCCTTCGGATCGATCTCGTGGGAGGCGCACACCACCCTGGCGATCGCCATGAACCGCCTCGGCGGGCGTTCCAATACCGGCGAAGGCGGCGAGGAAGCGTCGCGGTATACGCCGTTGGAAAACGGCGATTCGATGCGCTCGCGGATCAAGCAGGTGGCGTCGGGCCGGTTCGGCGTCACGACCGAGTATCTGGTCAACGCCGACGATATCCAGATCAAGATGGCGCAGGGTGCGAAACCGGGCGAGGGCGGTCAGCTTCCCGGCGACAAGGTCGACGAATGGATCGCGCGGGTACGGCATTCGACCCCGGGCGTCGGCCTGATCTCGCCGCCGCCGCATCACGACATCTATTCGATCGAGGATTTGGCGCAGCTGATCCACGATCTGAAGAACGTGAATCCGAAGGCGCGGATCTCCGTCAAGTTGGTGTCCGAGGTCGGGGTCGGCACGGTCGCCGCCGGCGTCAGCAAGGCCTATTCGGACCATGTGACGATTTCCGGGCATGACGGCGGCACCGGCGCCAGCCCGCTGACCTCCCTGCTCAGCGCCGGCGGTCCTTGGGAGCTTGGGTTGGCGGAGACGCATGAAACGCTTGTGTTGAACCGGCTTCGCGGGCGGATCGCCGTTCAGGTGGACGGCGGGCTTCGGACCGGGCGCGATGTGGTGGTCGGCGCCCTGTTGGGGGCGGACGAGTTCGGCTTCGCGACCGCGGCGCTCATTTCGGAGGGCTGTATCATGATGCGGAAGTGTCATTTGAACACATGCCCGGTCGGCGTCGCGACGCAGGATCCGGAACTGCGCAAACGGTTCACCGGCCAGCCGGATCATGTCGTTAATTTTTTCACCTTCATCGCGGAAGAAGTCCGGGAAATCATGGCCGATCTCGGATTCCGGACGATCAACGAGATGATCGGCCGCCGCGACGTTTTGGAGACGCGCGCCGCCATCGATCATTGGAAAGCGCATAAGATCGACCTGTCGAAGATTTTGAGGCCGATCGAGGCGGCCAAGGGCGTTGCCGTCTACAATTGCGAGGAACAGGACCATCGGCTCGACCGCGCGCTGGACCACGACCTCATCGCCAAGGCCAAACACGCGATCGAGGGCGGCGATCCGGTCAGTTTCGAGAGCTTGATCTGGAACACCAACCGGACCGTCGGTGCGATGATGTCGGGCAAGATCGCCGAACGGTACGGCCATGCCGGGCTGCCGGACGACACGATTCACGTCAAGTTCAATGGCAGCGCCGGACAGAGTTTCGGTGCGTGGCTTGCGCGTGGGGTGTCTTTCGAACTCGTCGGCGACGCCAACGATTATGTCGGCAAGGGCCTGTCCGGAGGACGGATCAGCATCTATCCCTCGCCGGAAAGCCCGTTGGTGCCGCGCGAAAACATCATCATCGGCAACACCGTGTTGTACGGCGCCATCGCCGGCGAATGCTATTTCCGCGGCGTTGCGGGCGAACGCTTCGCCGTGCGCAACTCCGGCGCGTTGACGGTCGTCGAAGGGTGCGGCGACCATGGCTGCGAATACATGACCGGCGGCGTCGTCGTGGTGATCGGGCCCACGGGGCGTAATTTCGGCGCTGGAATGTCCGGCGGCATCGCCTATGTTCTGGACGAAGCAGGCGACTTCGAGACGTTATGCAATACCAGCATGGTCGACCTGGAGGAGGTGCCGAAGGATCTCGATGCGGCGAATGACGATGATTTCGATGTGAACGCCGATTTGACGCGGTTCGACGAACAACGGCTACGCGGGCTGATCGAAAACCACGTGCGCTATACGGATTCCCTGCGCGCCCGTGAGATTTTGGATGATTGGGACGCTTATCTGCCTAAGTTCGTCAAGGTAATGCCGGTTGAATACCGCCGCGCCCTGCGGGAAATGCAGGAGAAGGCGGCGCGGACCGAACCAGACGCTGCCGTAGCGGCCGGAGAATAGAAGTATGGGTAAGCCAACCGGGTTTTTGGAGATCGAACGCGAGGACCGGCGCTATGAGCCGGTTGAAGAGCGCGTGCGCCATTGGGAAGAATTCGTTGTTCCGATGCCGCGCGAAGACGTCGCGGAACAGGGCGCGCGATGCATGGACTGCGGCATTCCGTACTGCCATCAGGGGTGCCCGGTAAACAACATCATTCCGGATTGGAACGATCTTGTGTATCGGAACAAGTGGCGCGAAGGGCTGGAACTGCTTCATTCGACGAATAATTTTCCGGAATTCACCGGGCGTATATGTCCTGCGCCCTGCGAGGAAGCGTGCACCCTGAACATCACGGACGAGCCGGTAACGATCAAGACCATCGAATGCGCGCTGGTCGACCGCGGCTGGGAGGAAGGCTGGATCACGCCGCAACCGACCGGCCATCATACGGACAAGCGCGTCGCGGTCGTCGGATCGGGACCGGCCGGACTGGCCTGCGCGCAGCAGTTGGCGCGCGCCGGCCATAAAGTGGTGGTATACGAGAAGAATCAGCGGATCGGCGGTTTGCTTCGGATCGGGATTCCCGATTTCAAGATGGAAAAGCACCTGATCGACCGCCGGATGGCGCAGATGCAGACCGAGGGCGTGGAGTTCAGGCCGAACAGCCATGTCGGCGAGAATGTGCCGATCGACGGTTTGCTGGACGATTTCGACGCCATCGCTCTCTGCGGGGGATCGGAAGTGCCGCGTGATCTGCCGGTTCCCGGCCGGGACCTGGGCGGTATTCACTTCGCGATGGATTTCCTGTCGCAGCAAAACGACCGCGTCGCGGGCGTGACGGTGCCGGACGATGTCGCAATCCTGGCGCAGGACCGTCACGTCATCGTCATCGGTGGCGGCGATACGGGGTCCGACTGTGTCGGCACGTCGGTCCGTCAAGGCGCCGCGTCGGTGACCCAGCTCGAATTGATGCCGAAACCGCCGGAACGCGAGGACAAGGCTTTGTCCTGGCCGGAATGGCCGATGAAGCTGCGCACGTCGACGTCGCATGAAGAAGGATGCGACCGCGATTGGTCGGTGATGACCAAATCCTTCTCCGGCGACGACAACGGTCGTGTCTCGGGCTTGAACGGGGTCCGCCTGGAATGGGCCGTCGGCGAGGACGGGCGGATGCAGATGAAGGAAGTGGACGGGTCCGAATTCGTGCTCAAGGCCGATCTCGTCCTGCTGGCGATGGGATTCGTTCACCCTGTTCACGAGGGAATGCTCGACGCTCTTACGGTCAAGCTGGACGACCGCGGCAATGTCGACGCCGACACCGAAGTCTATAAGACTTCGGCCGATAAGATCTTTTCCGCCGGCGATATGCGCCGGGGCCAGTCCTTGGTCGTTTGGGCGATCCGGGAAGGCCGTCAATGTGCCCGGGCGATCGACGAATTCCTCATGGGGCGTTCCGACCTGCCACGCTGATGCCGCCGATACCGGTAGGAGACCTTTGGCCATCGTTAGGAATCCGCTGTTTTCCGCACCTTCCCGGCCATTCCCTATCGACGTTCTTTTTGACGTCAATCGATTGCGGTGGATGGGTTGTCGCCGTCATTGAGCCGTATGCGGGGTTTCCCGCGTTGGTCCCGATGGGTGCGTAGTTAACCAAGCATCAACCATCTTTTGCGAAGGTTCGGCCATATCACGTTGATTTGGCGAGACTTTCATCTATGGCGAAGGCCAAAACCAAAACAGGAAATGCAGAGGGCAAGGGCGGCGGGAAAGCACTGTCCCGATCCAAGCCGCCGAAACCCGGATACACCGAGGCTTGGTTCGAGGAAATCGTCCACGGCCTGCAGGAGGGGTTCGCGCTCTACGACGCCGACGGCTGCCTGGTGATCGCGAATGAGGAATACCGCCGGCTGCATGGCCCGGTGCGCGACATGATCGAGCCGGGGATGCGATTCGACGACATGGTGCGTGCTTTCTTTGAAGGGGGGCATGTTCCTGCCGCGATCGGCCGGGAAGAGGAATTCGTCAAAGCGCGGCTAAAGCGCCACAAGGATCCAAGCGGTTCCATACTGCGCCGCCGGGATGACGGAACCTGCTTCCTGATCCAGGAAAGCAAGCTGCCCGGCAATGAAATCGTCGTGACCGAAACCGATGTGACGGCGTTGACGCAGGCGCAGGAGGCGTTGTCGGAAAGCCAGCAGCGCTTCAAGGATTTCGCCTATGTGGGATCGGACTGGCTGTGGGAGATGGACGCCGCGTTGCGGTTCACCGATTTTTTCGCCGAGGATGCTGCGGGCGTCGCGCTGGCGGGGCTGGCAAAAGGGCGAACCCACTGGGAACTCGCCGGCATCGATCCGGCCAGGGAGGCGAAGTGGCGCCGTCACCGAGAAGTTCTGCTGGCGCGTCGCGGGTTCCGCGACTTCGAATACAGCCTGGACCTGGGTGACGGCGAGATCCGCCATCTTTCGGTGAGTGGCCTGCCGGTGTTCGGTCAGGATAACGATGCGTTTCTCGGATATCGTGGCACGGCGCGGGATATCACCGGCCGCATGCGCGCTGAACAGATTATCGAAGGCCGGAACAAAGCACTGGAACTGTTGGCGTCCGGGGCGTCATTGGATGAAATTCTCAGTGCGCTTGTGACAGGTATGGAAGGGGCGATTCCGGGCATACGCTGTTCGGTCCTTCTGACCGCCGAGGACGGAAATCACCTGTCGTTCGGTTCGGCGCCCAATCTTCCCGATTTCTATAACGAGTTGGTCGACGGCATCGAGATCGGTCCGGTCGCCGGTTGTTGCGGCACGGCGGCATATCTCGGCGAACGCGTGGTTACCGAAGACATCCAGTCCGATCCGAAATGGGCGGCATTCCGCGATGCAGCGACGCAGGCGGGACTCCGGGCGTGCTGGTCCGAACCGATTAAATCCTCAGACGGAAGTGTTCTTGGAACCTTTGCGGTCTACTATGACCGACCCATGCGGCCGGACAATTTCTCGCTGGACTACGCGACCACGACCGCTTACCTCGCGGGAATTGCGATCGAGAGCAAGGCGAAGGAGGCCGAGTTGGTGATCGCCCGGGACATGGCGGAACAGGCCAATCGCACCAAATCGCAGTTCCTGGCGAATATGAGCCATGAGCTGCGGACGCCGATGAACGCGATCCTCGGGTTCTCCGAGGCGATCTCGCAGGAGGTGCTCGGTCCGGTGTCGCCGCCGAAGTACAAGGAATACGCCACCGATATTCATCGCAGCGCCGAGCATTTGCTGAGTCTGTTAAACGATATTCTCGATCTCTCGCGGATCGAGGCCGGCAAATTTGAGCTTGGCGACGATGAAGAAATCGACATCGCCAATTTGATCGAGGATTGCGTACAGCATTTCCGTGAAGCGGCCTATGTCGGTGACCTTGGTTTGGCGAAGGAATGCCCGCCCGACCTGCCGGCCCTGCGGGGCGACCGGCGGGCCTGCAAACAGGTCCTCTTCAACCTCCTTTCCAACGCCGTGAAGTTCACGCCCCAAGGCGGACGCGTCGAGGTCTCGGCGCGACAAGTGCGGGACGGAAGCCTGGCCATCGTCGTTGTCGATACCGGCATCGGCATACCGCCGGACGAGATCAAGAAAGCCCTGACGCCGTTCGAGCGGGTCGACCATGAAATTGTCCGCCAGGCCGAGGGGACCGGGCTCGGCCTGCCGATCGTGAAGTCCCTCGTCGGCCTTCAGGGCGGGACCCTGTTGCTGGAGAGCGATCTCGGCCAGGGAACGACCGTGACCGTGACCTTTCCGGCGGACCGTCTCGTCGCGAAGTCGGACGCCGCACAGTCGTCCGCCGGCTGACTCCGCATATCCTAGCCCTCAAACCTGTTGTCTTTTGCATCGCTGCCGGCCGGCTTCGGTTGCATGATGGCGGCCGCGACGCGATGATAGGGGGTGGCGGCGTATACCGACCGAAAACGCCAGTTTCTGGAGGATGCGGAATGCAGTTCAAGAAGATCGATGTTCGGCCGATTGCGGGCGCTTTGGGCGCCGAAGTGCAGGGCGTGGACCTGTCATCGCCGTTGGACGACGAAACCTTTGCCGAGGTGAAGCGGGCCTTTCACGAAAACCTCGTCATTTTCTTCCGCGACCAGCAGATCACGCCGCAACAGCATGTCGCGTTTGCCGGACGTTTCGGCGAATTGGACATTCATCCCTTCGCCAAGGGGTTGGATGACCTGCCCGAAGTGTTGCCGGTGATCAAGGAGGCCGAAGACCATGCGGGCAATTTCGGCGGCACGTGGCATTCCGACGTCACCTTCTATGAGAAGCCGGCGCTCGGATCGGTCCTCTATGCTTTGGAAACGCCGGCCTACGGCGGCGACACCATGTTCGCCAACATGTACATGGCGTATGACACGCTGTCGGACGGTCTGAAGGAGCTGTTGGAGGGATTGACCGCGTTGCACAACGCGTCCCGGTCCTATGGCGTGGACAGCCGAACCACACGCCGCAAGGCAAAGGGCAGCAAGTCGATGGAGATCAAGTTCGGCCTCGACGCGGAAGCCATGGTGGAACACCCGGTGGTGCGCACGCATCCGGAGACCGGGCGCAAGGGATTGTTCGTCAACCATGTCTTCACGCAACGATTCAAGGGTTGGACGCAGGAAGAAAGCCAGCCGCTGCTCGACTACCTCTACGCCCACGCGGTGCGGCCGGAGTTCACCTGCCGTTTCCGGTGGCGCAACGGGTCGATCGCCTTTTGGGACAACCGTTGCGTCCAGCACTATGCGCTGAACGACTATCACGGCCAGCGCCGCGAGATGCATCGGGTGACCATCTGCGGCGACCGGCCGTTCCTGGCGCGGCAGGACCATCCCGCCGCCGCGGAGTAGCCGCGCCGGGGCTACTTGCCTTTCCAGTTGGGCGGGCGTTTTTCCGAAAAGGCTTTCGGACCCTCGACATAATCCTCGCTGTTGCGCATGCGCTCGACCGCCGGGTAGTCCGCGTTCATGGCTTCCTCGACCGAGGCGTAGTCGAGGCCCTTCATGACCGACTCGATGCTGGCGCGGATCGACAGCGGCGAGCATTTCTCGATATCGGCGGCCCAGCGTTTCGCGGCGGTGAGCGCTTCGCCCTCGGGCACGACTTCGGTGACGATACCAAGCGTGTAGGCTTCCGCCGCCGGCACGCGTCGGCCCGTCAGGATCATGCCCATCGCCTGTTTCATCGGGATTTGCCGCGGCAGGCGGTGCAGCCCGCCGGCCAGGGCGGCGAGGCCGACCAGCGGCTCGGGCAGGGCGAAGATCGCGTTCTCGGACGCGATGATGATGTCGCTCGCCAGCGCCAACTCGAATCCGCCGCCCATGGCGATCCCGTTCACCGCGGCGATCAGCGGCTTGGTCCGGTCGAAGCGTGTCGTGATGCCGCCGAAGCCCGTGTCGGGCCGGTCCCGAGTGCCGCCTTCCGCCTGCCATTTCAGATCGTTGCCGGCGCTGAAGGCGCGGTCGCCTTCGCCTGTCAGGATGGCGACCCATTGATCCGGGTCGGCCTCGAACTCGTCGAAGATCGCCGACAGTTCGTAATGCGCGCCGGAGTGCAAGGCGTTCATCCGCTCCGGGCGGTTGATCGTGACGATAAGAATGTGGCCGTCGCGTTCGGCGCTGCAGAATTCAGGCATGGGGTTGCTCCTTCGTGATGGTCGTTGTCAGGTGTGCAGGGGGCCGCCGCCCGCGTTCGGTCGATTCGTAACGCTAAAGTTTGGAAGCTTGCCAATCGGGGTCGGGTTCACCGGGATCGGGCGTCAGACCGGCGGCTTTCACGCCTGCGATGGCGCAGTATTCGTCCTTGTCCGAGGTATCGCCGCTGATCCCGACCGCGCCGACGATGCCGCCGTCCGCGTCCCGGATCAGCACACCGCCCGGCACCGGGATGAAGCGGCCTTCGGAGGCGACGGTGAGGGCCGAGACGAAGGCCGGGCGGTCGCTCAGGCGGTCGCGCAGCAGCCGGCTGGACGCGCCCATCCCCAGGGCGCCCCAGGCTTTGCCGGTGGCGACCTGGACGCGCATGATGCCGGACCCGTCCTGCCGCTTCAGCGCGACCAGGTGACCGCCGGTATCCAACACGGCGACGGTCAACGGCATCATGCCGGCATCCGCACCGACGGTGAGCGCCGCGTCGATGAGGGCCGTTGCCTGATCGAGGGAGACGTTGGACATGGCGGGGTTCCTGCTTCGGTTTCGGGCCGTGCGGTGAGGGAGAGCAGTGTATCCGGTTGCGGCATCTGCGGGAACAACCGGTTGACGCCTTGCCGCTTCGGACGGCTTGACTACCGGCGGAATCGTTACAGATATGGGGAACCGCACGATGTCGGCCCGTTGGCCGGCGAACAGGATGGAGTGTGTCGGCATGAAGATCGAAATCGAATACTGCGGCGTTTGAAACTACGAACCGAGGGCCCGCCGTGCGCGGGAACGGTTGCAGGCCATTGATGCGGTCGAGGTCGAGTTGATCCGGGGCGGGGGCGGCGTGTTCGAAATCACCGTCGACGGGTCCCTCGCGTTTTCGAAGAAGGCGCTCGGTCGGTTCCCGACCGACGAGGAGCTCGACGCGATCCTGTCGACCTAGCCTCGGGTCTTCCGGGCGATTCCTTATTCCGCGTTTGCTGGATGTCCGCTCGATCACGCGACGCAATCCGAACTCACCTGCCGGTTTCGGTGGGAGAAGGATTCGCTGGCGTTATGGGACAACCGGTAGGGCGCTTGACGACGATCACGGACACCGGCGCATGATGCACTGGATCATCATCGAAGGCGAAGCGACGCACTGATCGCTCGTCGGTCGTTGCCTTGTCGTGGCGACGCCCAAAATCGGGTCTCGGACGGTTTCCAAGACGGTTCTTGCGGACGGCACGGCCCCGTCGCCGATATGTCGGCGGCCGACCGGTTGACCATTCGTTGCGCGATTTTGGTTTTCTTGCATCGATAATTTCACCATACTGAGAACCTGGGTCTCAAAAATTCGATAATGATGGGAGAGATGGGTGCCGTCCGGGGAGAAGCGTTACACATATGTCGTTGTTGGCGCCGGGTCGGCCGGATGTGTCCTCGCGAACCGGTTGTCGGCCAATCCCAAGAACCGCGTATTGCTGTTGGAGGCGGGTGGTCGCGACGTCAATCCCTGGATCCATATCCCGGTCGGCTACTTCAAGACGATGCATAATCCGGGCACCGACTGGTGTTACGAGACCGAGAAGGACCCCGGGCTGAACGGCCGAAGTATCGCTTGGCCGCGGGGTAAGGTGCTCGGCGGATCGAGTTCGATAAACGGTTTGATCTACATTCGCGGCCAAGCGCAGGACTACGATCAGTGGCGCCAACTCGGGAATGCCGGTTGGTCGTTTGACGACGTATTGCCGTATTTCAAGAAAGCCGAGGATCAGGAGCGCGGCGGCGATGAGTTTCATGGCGCGGGCGGCCCGCTGTCCGTTTCGAATATGCGCATCAGCCGCGAAATCTGCGACGTTTACATCAAGGCCGCCGAGGAACTCGGCATTCCGGCGACGGATGATTTCAACGGCGCGAGCCAGGAAGGCGCGGGATATGTCCAACTCACCGCGCGCAACGGGCGGCGCTGCAGCGCCGCCGTCGGATATCTGAACCCGGTCAAGAAACGGCCGAACCTTGATGTCGTCACGCACGCGCTGGCGCACCGTGTTCTGCTGGACGGCAAGCAAGCGGTCGGGATCGAGTACTCCGTCGAGGGACGGACGCAGACGGCTTATGCGGACGCGGAGGTTTTGTTGTCGGCGGGCGCGATCGGGTCGCCGCAAATCCTACAGCTTTCGGGCGTCGGGGGCGGGGCGCTGTTGGCCGCCGCCGGCGTGGCCGCGGTTCATGACCTGCCGGGCGTCGGCGAGAATCTGCAGGACCATCTGCAGGTCCGCAGCATGTACCGCACCAAGGACCCGATCACCATGAACGATCAGGTGAAGAACCCGATCAACAAGATGTTCATGGGGTTGGACTACTTGTTCTTCCGGCGCGGGCCCTTGTCGATGGGGGCCAGCCAGGTCTGCGTTTTCGCGCGCACGCAGCAGGACATGGAGACGCCGGATATCCAGTTCCATCTGCAGCCGTTGAGCGCGGACAAACCCGGGGACGGCCTGCACAAGTTCTCGGCCTTCACCTCGTCGGTTTGTCAGCTACGGCCGGAAAGCCGTGGATATCTTACGATCAAGTCGAACGATCCCACCGCATACCCGGCCATCCATCCGAATTACCTGGCGACCCAGACGGACCAGCGCACGATCGTCGACGGCATGAAGATGTCGCGCCGGCTTTCCGAGACGCAATCGCTTGGGCCCTATGTCGCCGAAGAACTCGAACCGGGCCCGGCGGCGCAGAGCGACGAAGAGTTGCTCGACCATGCGCGCAACAACAGCGTGACGATCTATCATCCGGTCGGCACCTGCAAAATGGGATCCGATCCGATGGCCGTCGTCGACGAGCGGCTTCGGCTGCACGGTATCGGCCGGCTTCGGGTGGTCGACGCGTCGATCATGCCGACCCTGGTATCCGGCAACACCAATGCGCCGACGATCATGATCGCCGAAAAGGCGGCCGACATGATCCTCGAAGACGCGCGGGCGGGCTGACGCCACGGTCAATTTTGCCGCGTGTCGGCAACCATGGGTCGATAATTGCAAAGATACGCCTCGTTCAAGCTTGCACATCGTCGAATTGAGTGTGAGTATGAGACCTACGGTATCACTATTCTAAAAAATAAAAATTAGATGCCGTCGGTCCATCGATACAGGGAGGACATCATGTCATCAGGAAAATTGCGTCTCGACGTGTCCCGGCCGTCTGTCAGGACGGCGCGATGGATTCCGCGCGGCTCGACGAGGTCGGGCTGTTAGTCGTGGGTCGGGTTTCCGGTGCAGGGCGCCAGGCGTGCGGCCTTTCCGGAGAGCCGGCTTTTCATCCGTGAGTATTCACCGGGAGGGACGTTCAATGCCCAAACTCAAGACGCTCGTGATCGGCGTTGCGGTGCTGTTCTTGGCGGTCGTCGTGACCGCGCCGTTTTCATCGTCGCAAGCCAAGAGTACGAAGATTCGCGTTCAGTCCGTTATTCCGTCGAAGGCCGACGAAGTAACGATGTTGAAGGATTTCGCCAAGACCGTCAGCGACCTGACGAATGGCGAGGTTACGATCGAAGTGCTGCCGGCCGGCGCGGTCGTCGGCGTCAAGGAAACGCTGGAAGCCGTCGACAAGGGCCTCGTGGAGGGCGGTTTCGCCTGGACGCATTATTGGTCCGGGTATCATCCCGCCGCCATGCTGTTCGGGTCGCCCGTCGCGGGCGCGGGCGTTGGCATCGACAACATCGCCTGGGTCTCCTGGTTCATGTATGGCGGCGGCCGTGAGCTTTATGACCAGCTCTGGAAAGAGATGGGCATGAACGTCAAGGGCCTCATGCTGCAACCGGTCGGTCCCGAAGCGCTCGGCTGGTTCAAGGAACCGATCAAGAGCATGGCCGATTTCCGCAAGTACCGGTTCCGGACGCCGCCGGGCATTCCGGGGCAGACCTATAAGGATATCGGCGTCGCCGCCGTTGCGATGGGAGGCGGCGATATTCTGCCCGCGCTGGAGAAGGGCGTGATCGACGCCGCCGAATGGTGCTGCCCGAAACCGGACAGCGTGTTCGGCTTCCAGAAGGTCTTGAAGAACTACTATCTGCAAGGGCTGCATCAGGTCGTCGTCAACGCGGATATCTACATCAACGGCGACGTTTGGAAGAAGCTGACGCCGGCGCAGCAGAACGCGATGCAGGTTGCGGCGGACGCCTCGCTGATCCGCTCGCTGAGCTACCGCATCTATGAGAACGGCAAGGCGCTGAAGGATCTGACCGAAAACCACGGCGTCATCCTGCATGACACGCCGCCGGACTATTTCACCGAGTACATGACCGCGGCCAAGGCGTCGCTTGAGAAGAATGCCGCGGACAACGCCTTCTTCAAGAAGGTCTGGGACTCTCAAAGAAAGTTCGCGGAAATTGCGGTGCCGTTCTGGGCGGGTGCGCAGATGTCGAATGCCAATCTCGGTATGGCATTCGCGAAGGGACAGAAAAAGAAGTAATTGGGGCAAACTCACCGGTGGAGACGGGCACGGCGTTCGTTTCCCCCGGTTTCTTTTTCGCGATGAAATAGAGTTCTGCGCCAAGATTCTCTGCCTCGGCCGCCGATGCGGTCGACACATCGTATGTTCCGGAAAGACTGGGGGACACTCATGTCGGACACACCGGACTTTTCCGACGAACTGATTGCCGAACGGCGGTCGGGCTCGCCGGGGAATCTGCCGAAAGACATGCCGCCGTGGATGGCGCGCACGATCACCTGGATCGATACGTTCAGTCTCTGGGTCGGCCGTACCGTGTGCTGGCTGGTGGTGCCGCTTTTCATGGTCATGGTGATCGAGATCGTGGCGCGTTACGCCTTTGTCGCGCCGACCATGTGGGCCTACGACATGAGCCGGTTCCTGGCCGGGGCGCTGTTCATGCTGGGCGCGGGATATGCGCTGTCGAAAGGCGTCCATATCCGCGCCGACTTCATCTATCGCAACTGGCCGGCGCGGGCACAGGGCACCGTCGATGCGGTGTTGTACGTCGTCTTCTACTTCCCCGGTCTGCTGGTCTTCCTGTTCATGGCGACCGACTTCGCCTATCTCTCCTGGTTTCGGGGCGAGCGCGGCATGGACACCGCCTGGATGCCGTATATGGGACCGATCAAGACGGCGCTTCCGGCCGGCATCATCCTGCTGCTGATCCAAGGCATCTCGGAGCTTCTTAAGAGTTATTACGCGGCGACCCGCGGGCGGTGGCCCTGATGGAACCGGAGATTCTCGGCCTGGTCCTGATCGGCTGCATGCTGTTCGCGATCTTTATCGGGTTTCCGATTTCCTTCACGTTGATATTCCTCGGTTTCGTGTTCGGGTACTTGGGGTTCGGGCAGGTCGTCTTCTATCTGATGACCTTCCAATTCTCGTCCGTCATGCTGGAACAAACGCTCGCGGCGGTCCCGCTGTTCGTCTTCATGGGGATCCTCATGGAGCAGGCGGGACTGATGGAGCGATTATTCGCTTCCGTCCAGTTGATGCTGTCGCGGGTACGCGGCGCGCTTTACTTGGCGGTGCTGTTCGTCTCGACGATTTTCGCCGCGGCCACCGGGATTGTCGGCGCCTCGGTCACGATCCTCGGCATCATGGCCGCCAAAACCATGAACCGGTCGAACTACGACGTTCGGCTGGCGTCGGGGACCATTACCGCCGGCGGCACGCTGGGGATTCTCATTCCGCCGAGCATCATGCTGGTGGTCATGGGGCCGGTCCTGGAGGTGCCGGTCACCGATCTGTTCGCGGCGGCCATCATCCCCGGCATCATGTTGGCGGTGATGTACGCCACCTACGCCTTGGTCCGATGCTGGATCAATCCGGCGTTGGGACCGGCCTTGCCGGCCGAGGAGCGGGCCGACAACATGGGCGAGGTCTGGATCGAGTTCCTCAAAGGATTGGTGCCGCCGTCGTTGCTGGTGTTCTCGGCGCTCGGCAGCATCCTGTTCGGCCTTGCGACGCCGACCGAAGGGGCAGGGTGCGGCGCCTTCGGCGCGTTGCTGCTGTCGCTGGCCTACCGCAAGTTGACATTGAAGAAGCTTCAGGAAGCGTTGATCAAGACTCTCGAGATCACGGCGCTGATCATGATCCTGGTCGCGGCGTCGAACTTCTTCGGTGCGGTGTTCTCGCGTCTCGGCACGCCGACCATGCTGACCGAGTTGCTGTTGGGCCTCGAACTGAACCGCTATGTCGTGCTGTTCTTGATTATGGGGCTGATTTTCCTGCTCGGATGGCCGCTCGAATGGGTGCCGATCGTGCTGATCATCGTGCCGATCGTCTTGCCGCTGATCGACCAATTGGGTTTCAATTTGACCTGGTTCGGCATATTGGTAGCCGTGAATTTGCAAACGGCATGGCTATCGCCGCCTGTCGCCTTATCCGCCTACTTCCTGAAAGGCGTGGTTCCGGAATGGGATCTCAAGGATATCTATTTCGGCATGATGCAGTTCATGGTGTTGCAGGTGTTGGGTCTCCTCATGATCATCGGGTTCCCGCAAATCGCCCTTTGGTTGCCGACGGTGATGTACGGCCAGTAAGAAGACCAAGAAACGAAAAGGATATGTCCTATGTCCCATGACGTTAGCGCCAAGCCTCACGACGCGGCGTCGACCGGCAGGAAAGGGTCTTCGATCATGCGCGCCCTGACCATCCTGGAGGAGGTTGCGCTGCTGGGTCAGCCGGTCACGCCGACCGAGTTGAACAAGGAACTGAAGCTGCCGAAGCCGACGATCCACCGACTCTGTTCGACACTCGAGTCGGCCGGCTTTCTGAAGCGCGCCCTCGATGGGCGGCGCTATACGGTCGGTCCCCGCTTACGGGCGATGGCGCTGGGCTTCCTCCATACCGAGGAGCAACAGGTTCTGATGCGCGCCGTGCTGGCGCGGATTTCGAAGCAAGTGGGCGAAACGGCGAATATCTCCATCCCGGATAAGAACCAGATGCAGTATATCGACCGTGTGGAAACGCGCTGGCCGTTGCGGGTCCAGTTTCCGGTCGGCAGTCATGTGCCGTTGCACTGCACCTCGGCCGGTAAGATGTATCTCAGCAGCATGCGGCCGGCCACGCGGACCCGGTTGCTGAAGCATCTGCCGTTGGAGAAACACGCCGCCAACACCATCACCATCGCGAACGATCTGGAGGCGGATATCGCCGAAATCGCCGCGCGCGGTTACAGTACCGACAACGAGGAATTCATCGACGGGATGGTGGCCGTCGCGGTGCCGGTTCTGGACGGCCGCGGGCGGCTTGTCGCGACCTTGTCGATATTTGCGCCGGCGATCCGCATGTCCTTGGAGGCGGCGGTCGACTGGGTGCCCGAGTTGCGAAAAGCCGCGGACGACCTGTCGAGCGTTCTGGCGGTGACGAAATAGACCAGCAAATGCGGTCGGGGAGTTTTCGGCGATGCCAGGTGATACCCCAAGCGGCGATCGCGTAGCGCGCCTTGGCATCTTGATGTTGGAATCCCGGTTTCCCCGGATCCTGGGCGATATCGGCAATCCCGATACCTGGCCTTTTCCGGTCAGGATTCGCGTCGTCGAAAACGCGTCGCCGCAGCGCGTGGTTCGGGATGGGGCCGCCGGGCTTCTTGACGCCTTTTGCGACGGCGCCGCCGACCTGGTGGCGGAGGGTGTCGACGGCATCAGCACCACCTGCGGCTTTCTATCGCTCTTTCAAGACGATATCGCGGCCCGGTGCGGCGTGCCGGTCGCGACGTCGTCGCTCATGCAGGCGCCTTTCATACAACGGCTGTTGGGGCCGCGGAAACGGGTCGGGATCCTGACGATATCGGCCGACCTATTGACCAAGGCGCATCTGGCCGCCGCCGGCGTTCCCGCCGGCACGCCGGTCATCGGCACCGAAGGCGGTCGCGAATTCAGCCGTGCGATCTTGAATGACGAACCGAGCCTCGATGTCGACCTGGCGCGGCAGGATGTCTTGGATGCAGGCGCGCAGCTTGTCGCGGCGCATCCGGACGTGGGCGCGATCCTACTCGAATGCACGAATATGGCCCCGTATGCGCGGGCGCTGCGGGCGTCCGCCGATGTGCCGGTCTTCGATATCTATACCTTCCTGACTTGGTTTCACGCGGCGCTCTCGCCTCAGGATTTTTCGACCGTGGATCCCGGCCCGTCCTGAACGGGGCGCGCGGCAATAGGAATCCGTTCGCGCGCGGCGGCGTAATTTGGCCGCAATTCGATGCAGAATGGCGTCGTGGGCATTCGAAAAGTCATAATCCCGATCGTTTTGGGGCTCGCCGCGCTGGCCGTGGCGGGAGCGGTCCATCTGCGGTCGCTTGATTTCGATCGTTACAAGGATGGGTTGGTTCATGAGCTTCGCGGCGCAACCGGGCGCGACATCGCGATCGATGGTCCGGTCTCGTTGATCTACGGGCTTGAGCCCGCCTTCGTCGTCCAGGGGGTTCGGATCGGCAATGCGCCGTGGGGGTCGCGCGCGGACATGGCGCAAATTGATCGGGTTGCCGCCCGGATCGACTTGGCCGCATTGCTGCGGGGACGGTTGCGGTTCGATCGGCTTCAGATGACCCAGGCAGATGTCTGGCTGGAAACGGACCCGCACGGAAAGGTCAACTGGGTGCTGGCCGGTGACCCGGCGACTCTCGGCAACGACCGTAAGCGTGGGTTGCTCGACATGCTGACGGTCGGCGGCGTCGACGTAGAAGGGGGGCGCGTGACGATCCGTGACGGTGAATCCGGTGACGTCCACGTTTTCGCGGTCACGACCGCCCGGACCGTCGGGGATGGCGGATCGGCGCCGATAACGCTGCACTTGGACGGACGATGGAACGGGGTGCCGGTCGCGCTCGACGGCGCGGCGGGACCGGTCGGTGCGGGGACCGCCGCGGATGAGACCGTCTATCCGGTCGAGGTCTCGGTCGGCGCGGGGGCGTTGCGGTTGTCCGCGAAGGGACATATCGAACAGTCTCCGCGCGGCCCCGGTGTCATCGCCAGGATTTCCGCAGCCAAGGGCGATAAGTCGCCCGCCGACGCCGCGCCCTTTTCGGTGCAAGGCGACCTCGCGTATCGGGGGGACCGGGCAATGCTGTCGAACCTTCGGATCGCCGCTGGCGATTCCGAACTTGGCGGCACCGCAACCGTCGATTTGAGCGGTGAGGTGGCGGTGTTCGATGCCGATCTCACGGCCGACCGGATGAATGCCCATGCGATTTGGGAAGTCGTACGCGATGGCATCGGGTCCGACCTCGCCAGTCTGGGGCTGTCGCGCGGCGTGCTCGCCGGCGTCAACGGGCGCATCGGTCTCGAGGTCCGGGCGCTATCCGTCGGCCCGGCCGATCTTCACGATGTCGTAACGACTCTTGACCTGAAAGATAAGTTGTTGTCGTCCGAGCGTGTGTCGGCACGCTTCGCGGACAGTACGGTTACCGGGTCGTTCGAGCTGGATCTGCGTGCGCCGGTGCCCGCTGCCGTGGTGTCCGTGAAAGCGCCCGGGTTCAACGCGGGACCGTTGTTGCAGCGGGTGGAGAGCGTCGAGACGTTCGATGGCCGGGTCGCCGTGTCCGCACGGTTTAGCGCCAAGGGAGGAGCGGCGGCGGACTGGGTCGAAGGATTGAAAGGCGAAGTGTTGCTTGCCATGGGGCCGGGCCGGTTACGGATTGCAGCGCCGGATCATGGCCGATTTGATATCCAATCCGGTGGTCCGGCGCTCCTTGCCGGGATGCTGGTCGCACGTCCAGGCGGCGACACCAGGATTCACTGCGCTGCCAGCCGGATCATCCTGCAGGACGGTCTGGCGCAAAGCGCGGGGACGGAAATCCGAAGCGACGCGGCCCATGTTCGGGGTGCGGGGAATATCGATTTCCGGGAAGGCCGGTACGCCCTGCGGTTCGTTCCGAAATCCCAGGGGCCCGAGTTGATGGTGCCGACGCCGGTCTCCATCGGTGGTCGATTGGCTAACCCCACGCTGAGCCCGGATCCTGTTGCGAAAGGACGGCGGCTGTCGCTCGGCAGTGGCGTGTCCCCGCTGCGGCGGTGGTTCGACGGCGTTATGCGCAAATCCCCGGCCAACGCCTGCTTGAAGGCTATCCCGCGGTCGCCGGAGCGGCGTCGAACGGTCGAGCGGAAACCACGGCCGCCCGCAAAACCTGGACGGTTCACCCGTCCGATCATCGCGGAAAACCCCGCCGCACCGGCGCGGACAAATACACCGGAAGTGATTGAAGAACCGGCCGCGGCGGAATAAGTCTGAGGCGAGAACGTTTCCTGTTTCGTCTTGGCACCGGGAGCCGTCCCCATGGGCGTTTACGAGCGGTATGTATTGCCGCGTCTGCTTCACGTATCGATGAAGAATCCCGAAGTCCGCCGGCAGCGGGCGCGCATCGCGCCGGCCGCGACCGGGCGGGTTCTCGAGATCGGCATTGGATCCGGTCTCAATCTGCAGCATTACGGCGCGGCCGTAACGTCGGTGGACGGGATCGATCCGTCGCCGGCGTTGCTGGGCATGGCGGGCAATGCTGCGGTGCATGTCGGCTTTCCGGTGACGCTGCATCACGGTTCGGCGGAGACGTTACCCTTCGGGCAAGGCGCGTTCGATACGGTGATGTCCACCTGGACGATGTGTTCGATTCCCGATATCGACCGCGCGCTCCGTGAAATCCGACGCGTGCTCAAACCGGGCGGGGCGCTCGTCTTCCTCGAACACGGCCGCGCGCCGTCGGCGGCCGTCGCCCGGTGGCAGACGCGGCTTGATCCGTTATGGGGCCGGTGCGCCGGCGGATGCCACCTCAACCGCGATATCGCCGGGCTCGTGGAAGCGGCCGATTTCCGGTTCCGTCGGTTGGACGAAGGTTACTTGGTCAAGGGGCCGAAATTTCTGACCTGGCATTTCGACGGCGAAGCGGTTGTTTCCTAACCGATACGTGCAAGCTGTCGGCCATTTCAGGGTGCGTTAATACGGGAGGGCAATTCGGCCGGCAAGGAAAGTGTTAACAAACTTCACCCGCATGAAGGGTATTGGCACGATGTGTATACAACTTAATTTGTTAATTATCAAAGGCTTGGCAAATGTGGCGTAATTGTGTACTGTCCGATTAACGGGTGGCGGGGAGCCCGGTCACAATCCGCGATTAGGAAATGGTCGTCTGAACTTATTGATCGGGGCGCAACTTCAGATAGATTTAATTACACTAATTCCTGCTAGGCAGCGCGACCACGGGCAGCGCCGGCCGGAAGAGTGAAATACAAAAAGCCGGAATAACCGGTACCTTTCCGCATCACTTACACGGCCTCGACTCTTGTCGAGGCCTTTTATTTTGCGCGGGCCCGGGTATAGGAAACGGCGGCTGTTCTAGGCGGCCGCCTTGCCGTCCGGGGTCAGTTCCGGAACGCGCGACGCGGGCAGGTAGACGAAGCCGTCGAACAGGCGGCGCTGCGTTCGGTAGGTCGCGCCATACTCGGCGTGCCACTCGTTCCCCTTCATGTATACGTTGGACGCCACGGTAATGATGCCCGACGGTTGCATGATGTTGAGGTCGTCTTTCGGGTTATCGGTCGGCCGGGCGTTTCGGTGAACCAGCGTCCCCTCGATCCGGGACGCGACCGTCGTGCAGATCGAACAGGTGAGGGGGAGCGCCCGGTGCGTATTGCCCGACGACAGGATACGGGCCGTGACGTCGCCGTCGGCGGCCGGGTTCGGCTCGCCGGAGATCGTCGACGCGTCCTTCGGCGGCGCGATGAAGCCGACGAAGGGCACGACGGTCAGCGCTTCTTCCGGCGTCTTCGCCAAACCCATCTGCACCGCGCCGTGTGTGCGGATCGCCTCCAGCTTCGCCATCAGCTCCGCGTCGGCGTCGATGTCGGCCGGCAGTTCGGTGCCTTCCACGCCAAGGGTCGATGCCTCGACGAACACGACCGGATTGCCCGCATCGACCATCGAGACCTCGATGCGGCCCAATCCCGGCACCTCCAACTCGTCGAGCGTGTTGCCGGTGGGCAGCAAACGCCCCGTCGCCGCCCCGGCGGGGTCGCGGAATTCCAGGCGAACCGGCGATCCCGTCCCGGAAACGCCGCGAAGTTCGTAATCTCCGTCGACCGCCGCGAGACCCTCGTCCAACTCGAAATGCGCGTGGATGATCTTCTTCGTGTTGGTGTTGTGGATTCGGACCATGGCCTTCGCGCCGTCCGCCGACAGGATACCCTCGTCGATCGCGAACGGCCCCATGGCGGCGGACATGTTGCCGCAATTGGCGGCATAACCGACGGTTTCCTTCTGGACGCCGATCTGCGCGAAGGTGTAGTCGATATCGGCGTCCGGATGCGACGGCGGGCCGACCACGCAGACCTTCGACAACGACGAGATGCCGCCGCCCATGCCATTCAACTGGCGGCCGTTCGGGTCGGGCGTGCCCATCGCGGCGAGAAAGATCTTGTCCCACAGCGCGCGATCCTCCGGAAGGTCGCTTTGGTGGAACACGATGGCGTTGCTGGTGCCGCCGCGCATGAAGGCGGCTGGGATACGGCGTTGTTTCATCTGCTTTCCTCCGAACGCGGCTGTTCCTGTCGGGCCTTTGTATGGGCATAGAACCGCCCGGCGAATAGGTCAAGCTTGAGCGACCGGCGCCACCCGTGCGGATGGATCGGCCGCCTTCGGCACGCATCCGGATGGGCCGCTTCCCTGCGTTTGCCTAGCTCTGTTCGGCGGCCGCATTGCGGCCCGCGATGCGGCCGAAGACCTGGCCGGACACCAGCCCCGTGCCGGCGGGATAGTTGTAGTGGAACAGGTTGCCCACCATCTCGCCGCAGGTGTAGAGGCCGGGGATGACGCGCCAGTCGGTGCCGATCACCTGCGCGTCCTCGTTGATCTTGAGACCGCCGAAGGTGAAGGTGATGCCGCCGGTCGCCGCATAGGCCTCGAAAGGTGGTGAGTCCAACCGGATGCCCCAGTTCGTCTTCTCCGGGTTCAGCCCCGAGGTCGAGACGCCGTCCTTCTGCGACGGATCGAAGTTGTCGTCGTCCGCCGCCGCCGCATTGTATTCGTTCAGCGTCTTGATCGCCTGCGGCTTGTCGTCGATGTCCATCATTTCGACCAACTCTTCCAGCGTATCCGCCTTCAACGGTTTCTTTGCGTATTCGTAACGCGGCTCCAGCAGGTGCACGGTCTTCTGGTCGAACACCTGGTAGGCCATGCCGCCCGGTTCGTCGAGGATCGCCGCGCCGAACTTGGCATAGGTGTAGAACTGCGTGTCCTCGCCCTCGTCGACGAAACGTTTGCCGTTGCGGTTGATCATCACGCCGTAGAGATAGGACAGCCGGTTGCTCTTGTCGGTCAGCTTGCGGTCGGCGAAGTCGGGCCAGTGGGCGTCGATCGGGGTGGAGTGGCGGCCGCTCCATTGGCCGCAGGGCATCCCGCCGATCTCCATGGCCATGCGCAGGCCGTCGCCCTGGTTGTGGCGGGTGCCGCGCACCTTGGCGTGATCCCAGGGTCGCGCGAGATACTGCGCCCGCCATTGCGCGTTGGCCTCGAAACCGCCACAGGCGAGCACGACGGCTTTCGCCGTGATCTCTTTCAACTCGTCCTTTTCCTGCACGGTAATGCCGACCACCCGGCCGGTTTTGTCCTGGATCAGGTTGCGGCCGGTCGCCTCGTAGCGGATCTCGCACCCGTCGGCCTCGGCCGCTTTGAACCAGGACGCCGACAACCCGACGCCTTCGTGCTCGGCGCGGACGATGGCGCCCTTCGGCCAGATCACCACGCCGTTGACCTCGACGCCGGCGATCGACCGGGCCGGCTCCATCGGAATCTTGCCCCGTTCATGGGCCCAGAAGACGGTGTCCTTGGAATTCGAGACCAGAACCTTGGAGAGTTCCGGGTCGGTGCGGCCTGCGGTGACGCGCAGCAAGTCGCCCATGAAATCGTCTTCGGTATAGGGAGAGACGCCTTCGTAGAAGTTCAGATACTCGTCCTCGACGCCGGGCAACAGCGGCTCGATATCGCGGGGATTGTCGAAGGCGAACCGCAAAATACCCCCGCTCCAATGCGTGTTGCCGCCGCGCATGCCTTTCGTTGCCGCCTCCAGCACGAGCACCTTGTCCGCGCCGTTTTCGCGCGCCGACATGGCCGCGGCGAGGGCCGCGTTACCGGCTCCGACAACGATGACATCATAATCTGGCATTTGCTTCTCCCTAGGATGGCGCGGCCGCGTTTCACGCGACATGCGGGCCGAGTTGTTATGCACGAAAGTATACAGCCCGCCCGTGTGCACACGCCAATCGGGCGGCATGCGGCCCGGCCGGACCTTGAGCGGAGTGTGCCGGAAGATTATTCTGAAGTGAAATTCAAAGATATCGATAATTATTTAGGAATAATAATAAATGAGTCCCGAATTCGGTCTCAAGGAAATCGATGTGTTCGTCAAGGTGGTCGACCATGGCAGCTTCGTGAAGGCGTCGCGGGAGCTTCATCTGACGCAGTCCGCGCTGACGCAGCGCTTGAAGAAGCTCGAGGACGCACTCGGCGCGCGGCTCATCGATCGGACCACCCGCACGGTCGCCCCGACGGCGGTGGGGCGCAGTTTCCTGCCGGCGGCCCGGCGGATGCTCGCGCAGTTCGAGCGGTCCATCGCGGATGTTCGCGACGTCATCGCGATCCGCAGCGGGCGGGTGACGATCGCCAGCCTGATCTCGGTCGCCACGAATATCCTGCCTGCCGTCATTCATGACTTCCGGCGTCAGCACCCGAATGTGAGCGTCCGGGTGTTCGACGAGTCCGAGCAGGACATCGCCGAATACGTGCGACGCGGCGAGGTGGAGTTTGCCATCGACATGGCGTTGGACGCGCCGGACCCGGACCTTACGTTCACGACGGTGATGCAGGACCGCTTCGTCATGGCGTGTCATCGCGACCATCCGTTGGCGGCGGACGGGCCCATGCGATGGGATGCGCTGACGGAAGTTCCCGTCGTGACGCTGGGACGGCGCAGCGGCACAAGCCGCTTGCTCTATGCGCAACTGCCGCAGCCCAGGGCTCCCGAAGCGTGGCTTTATGAAGTGCAGCACCTGTCGACCAAGATCGCCTTTCTCGAAGCCGGGCTTGGGGTCGGGATCATCCCGGAGATGGCGATCCAGTCGATGGCGTCCGGGCCGCTTGTCTACCGGCCGCTTGTCGATCCCGATCTCGCGCGGGCGATCGTGATCGCGGAACGCCGCGACGCGACTTTGTCGCCGGCGGCGGCGGCGCTGAAGGCCGCATTGATGACGGCCTTCGCGGCGCGCTCGGCCGACAGCAACAATTGAAACAATTTGCCGGCCGACTGGAAATACGTCGGAAACAAGCCCCGTCTACGGTCCGCGCAACAGCCGCGAACAAACCGAAATGCGTGGGCCCGTTGACGCCGTTTGTCCATCGCGTCCCACGCAAATCCAACTCTACTGCCGCCGTCGGCGTCGTGCCGGCGCGGCCTATTCCGAGGAGATACCCTATGGCTTTGCAACTCGGCGACACCGCGCCGGATTTTGACGTTCCGACCACGGACGGACAGATCAAGTTTCACGATTGGGCTGACGGATCCTGGGTGATCCTGTTCTCGCATCCGAAGGATTTCACCCCTGTCTGCACCACCGAACTCGGTTACATGGCGAAGCTTGCGCCGGATTTCGCGAAACGGGGCTGCAAGATCATCGGCTTGAGCGTCGATCCGATCACCGACCACGCGCGATGGCTCGACGACATCGAGGCGGTGACCGGACACAAGCCGAACTACCCGTTGATCGGCGACAGTGAACTGAAGGTGGCGAAGGCCTACGGGATGCTGCCCGCGGCTGCCGGCGACAGCGCCGAGGGCCGGACCGCGATGGACAACCAGACCGTCCGCAACGTGTTCGTGATAGGGCCGGACAAGAAGATCAAGCTGATCCTCGTCTATCCGATGAGCACCGGCCGGAACTTCGACGAGATCCTCCGCGTTCTCGATTCCCTGCAACTTACCGCCAATCATCAGGTGGCGACGCCGGTGAACTGGAACCAGGGCGAGGACGTGATCATCGTGCCGGCGGTGTCGGACGAGGACGCGAAGAAGAAGTTCCCGGGCGGTTGGACCGCACCCAAGCCGTACATCCGGGTCGTGCCGCAGCCCGGGGCCTGACCGGCTGATGACGTTTGATCCGCCGGGGAATCCTTCCGCACCCCGGCGGACCTTACGGCCGGGTTCGTCATCGTTTCGGCGTTTCCGGCCGACATCTAAGGCTTCCGCACACCGAACCGGCGCCGTCGATGCTTTGCCGAAGTGTTGACAATGTAGGATGCTCGTCCTAATTTTGTGAATTAGGATGAGCATCCTACACTTCGTTGTGGCCTTTCATCGCCCTTCAATCAGCGATACGGACAGTGGAGGATGCTTATGACGCCGCCTTACACCGTCATGGAATGGCAGGTTCATGAGCAACATGAAAACGCGGGACAAGATTGTCGAAGCCGCCGATCAATTGTTCTACCGGCAAGGTTTTGAGCACACGTCGTTCACGGATATCGCGAATGCCGTGCAGATTTCGCGCGGCAATTTTTACTATCACTTCAAAACCAAGGACGAAATCCTTGATGCGGTGATCCGATTCCGCCTGGAGAATACCCGCGCGATGGTGGATCAGTGGGCGTTGGACGAGGATACCCCGGCGGACCGAATTCGGAGTTTTATCCATATTCTGGTCGCGAACAGGGCCAAGATACTGCTGTACGGCTGCCCGGTCGGCACCCTGAGCGCGGAACTCTCGAAACTCGATCATGCGGCGCGGGCGGACGCGAACAGTCTGTTTGACCTTTTCAGGGTCTGGTTGCGCCAGCAGTTCATCGATCTCGGGCGGGCGGCGGATGCCGATGCGCTTGCCCTGCATCTTCTCGCCCGCAGCCAGGGTGTCGCCACGCTCGCAAGCGCTATCCATGACGAAGGCTTCATCGATCGCGAAGTGGCGCAATTGTGCGATTGGTTGGAAGCCTGTGCGCAAGGCCGGGAAGGCGATGCCAGCCGGTCGGCGGGCCGGGGGATCATTTAGGTTGACCTTTGAGGAGAAAGATATCGATGTTCATCGTTCTGCTGAGATTTTCCGCTAACAAGGACCAAGCCGGCCAGTTCACGGACGGCCATAAGGATTGGATCGACCGTGGATTCGCCGATGGCGTTTTCTTGATGGTCGGGAGCCTCCAGCCAAGTTCGGGCGGCGGAATACTGGCGCACAATACGACATTGCAGGACCTTGAGAGACGCGTCGGCGCGGATCCCTTCGTCGCGGAAAATGTCGTCGACGCCGAGATCATTGAACTCAGCCCGGCAAAAGCCGACGAGCGGCTCGGGTTTCTCGTCGCTTAGAAAGCCCGAATTCGTTCGCAATGTGGAGGCCAGCGCGTTGAGCAAGACGATAATGGGGCCGGATGGACGCCTGCGTTGCCGGTGGTGCGGCACCGCGCCGGAGTATCTCCGCTATCACGACACCGAGTGGGGATTCCCGGATAAGGACGATCGGCGGTTATTCGAGAAATTGAGCTTGGAGAGTTTTCAATCCGGCCTTAGTTGGCACACGATTCTCGCCAAACGTGAAAATTTTCGCACGGCATTTCTCGACTTCGACATCGACCGCGTCGCGCGCTTCACCGAACGCGACATCGATCGCCTGCTTCAGGATGACGGTATCGTGCGCCATCGCGGCAAGATTGAAGCGACCATCAACAACGCGATGCGGGCGAAGGAACTCATTGACCGTGAAGGGTCGCTCGCCGGCTTCGTCTGGCGGTACGAACCGGAGGATCGGTCCGCCGAACCGCAGGTCGCGTCAAAATCCGCAGAGTCTATCGCGCTGTCGAAGGACTTGAAGAAACGAGGATGGAAGTTCATCGGACCGACCACGGTATATGCCTTTATGCAAGCGATCGGGATGGTCAACGATCATGCCGAGGATTGCGTGATTAGGCCGGATGCCGAAAACGCGCGTAAAAGGTTCGAACGTCCGACTTAAAGACCGAGACCGGCGTATTTGACGGTGGCGCCGCTTGATTGGGCGCTGTCCTAGGCCGGCGTGCCCGACCGCAAATGAAAAACTAGCCGTCGTTGCTCGCTTTCCTGCCGGTCATGTTGTGAACGTGGACCAGCGCGCCGGCGGCGACTGCCGCCGTGGTCCTGCCGATCCAGTGCCCGTGCTTATGGACGGTCGCATCGGCCGCCAGATCAGCCAGCGCGACCTTGTGGTAGATCGGTATGTCCTCCACGGCGCGGAGCGTGATCTGTTTGCCCGGGCAGCCGACGACGAAGTCCTCGTCTTTCGCGACGGCGCGCAGGACCGTCGCGACCGAGTCCGCCTCGTGCAGGGCGATAGCGTCGAGGTCTTGCGCCATCAGAGCGATGCTCCCAACCGGCTGATCACTTCCTCGCCTTCGTTCCATATTTCGCCCCAAGTGGCCTCGCCCGACGCCACCGCGACGATTTTGTCGAGCAGGTCGGACGCCACGTCGTCGAGCGCGGCGTGGCCGGCGGTGAGGGCGCTTGCGTCGAAATCGACCAGCTCGCCGAGCCGTTGGACCGTTTCGACATTCGCGGACAGTTTGATCGTCGGGGCGAGGTGGCTGGTGAAGCTGTTGCCCGGACCGGTGGTGAAGAGGGCCAGTTGCGCCCCGGCCGCGACCATCCCGGTCAGGGATTCCGGGGCGTACCAGGGGCCGTCCATTGCGTAGAGGCCGGGTCTGGCCGGCGCTTCCGCGATCCCCAACACGCCCTGGATCGTGCGGCTGCCGCCCTTGGCGACGGAGCCGAGCGATTTTTCCTCCAGCGTCGTCAATCCGGCCGCGATGTTGGTCGGACCCGGATTGTTGCCGATCAGGTCCATACCGGCCGCTTCGGCCGCTTGTTCCCGCCGCGCGATCGCGTTCCGGATGTCCTCTGCGACACCGTCATCGGCGGCACGGGCGCTGAGCGCTTCCTCGGTGCCGTACCATTCCATCGTTTCGCCGAACACGGCGCTGCCGCCGGCGTCCACCACCCGGTCGACCACCGCGCCGACGAGCGGATTTGCGGCGATGCCCGAACTCGGGTCGGACCGGCCGCATTCGAGCGCCAGGAACAACTCGGACAAGGGCTGCGGTTCGCGTTTCTGCCGCGACAGGTCCTTGGTCAGATGGCCCGCCAACCGCATGCCTTCATGGGTCAGGCGCAGCGCATCCTGGCCGCAGGAGTCCAGGCTGATCGCCTCGACCCGCTGTCCGGCGCCCGAGATTTCCGCCGCCATCGCCTCCATTTCTGGCTCGTTGGCGCTGATCAACAACACGCCGCCGACATTGGGGTGGGTCGCGAGGCCCTTCAGGGTCCGGCGTCGCAGCGCGCCGTCGTCGCCCACCACGCCGCTGGCATAGGGCATGGAGACCAGTTTCGCGCCCGCGACGTTGTTGGCGATGCGGCGGGCGGTCGGCGCGGTCAGTCCCGTCGGCGACAGCACCAGCACGTCGTTGCGGACGCCGGCCGCGCCATTGGGCCGCGCATAGCCGTCGAATGTTGGTTGCTCGGTCATATTGCCGACCGTTATACGGCAGGGGCGACCCGGTGCAAGGGCGCGCTGGCCCAGCGGACGGCGACGCTCGCCGCGATCAGCATAAGCGCGACGGTGATCCAGGCCGCGCGGTAGTCGCCGGTCGCCGCGAACAGCAGCCCGATGATCATCGGGCCGAGGGCGGAGCCGATGCGCACCCACATGTAGATCGGTCCGAAGACGCGGCCGAAAGACGGTTGGCCGAAACACTCGGCGGTGGCCAACGGTTGCAGGACCACGACGACCCCCATGGTGAAGCCGAAGATCGCCGACCCGAGGACGAGGCTCCAAGGGGCGGGGTGGACCGCGAACAAAATGAAGCCGCTCGCCTGCAGCAGGAAGAACAGCACGGCGACGTCGCGCGATTTCCAGCGGTCGCCGAAGATGGCGAACAGCACGCGGCCGACCATGCCGGCGATCGTCGTCACCGTGACCACCGACGCCGCGCCGACGAGGCCGAAGGTCGCTTTCAGGAAGAGCACCTGATGCAACAGGAATCCGCTCTGCGCCAGCATGCCGCAGAAGAAGGCGGCGGACAGGGCCCAGAAGGCGACGGTCCGCATCGCCTCGGAGGCGGTCCATTCGCGCAATTCGGTCTCGGGGACGTGCGTGGGCGCATCGCTTCCCGCCCTATCGTCGCCGTCGGGCGACAGGCCGAGCGTTTCGGGGCCGTCCTTGAAGATGAACAGCGCGAGGGGGACGATCGCGATCATCGTGATGACGGCGAGCGCGATGCCGCCCGCCGGGCCGCCCCAGCGGTCCAGCAGATAGGCGTTCAGCGGCACCAGCAGCGCGCCGCCGATCCCCGCGCCGAATGTCGCGAGGGCCATCGCCCGGGACCGCATGCGGATGAACCAACGGGCGACGATCTTGCCCAGCGTGACGGTGTGGATGCTCGCGAATCCGGTGCTGAGCGCGAGGAAAGCCGGGAAGAGCTGCCACAGGTCGGTTGTGAGGCCGAGGCCGATGGTGCCGGCGGACAGGGTGATCGCGCCGGCGATCAGGATCCCGCGCGGCCCGCGCCGGTCGATGACCCGCCCGACCAGGATGCCGACGATGCCCGCCCAGAGATGGAACAGCGTCGACCCGATCGACATCGTCGCGATGGACCAGCCGTGCTGGTCGGCGAAATAGCCGAGAAAGACACCCTGGTTGAAGATGCCGACGCCCCAGGTGATGAAGGCGACGCAATTGCAAGCGACCACGATGTACCAGCCGTAGTAGATCCGACGCATGGGTCGATGCTGCGAAGAGTGTTCAAGATCAGTCGGATAAGGCTCTTTTCTTCAGAGCGTCTTCGAAGGAGCCCACCGCCGTCTCGAATTTGTCGCGGCAACCCGGATTGCAGAACCCGACCACGTGGTCGCCGTATTTGGTCAAGGAATTGGCGCTGACCGGCTTGCCGGACCAGGGGCAAATCGAATTGATGCAATCCTGGAGGTTGAGTGAGGCCATGATCCGTCCTCCCGTTTGATGGTTCTGCGTGCGATGATATCAACTAGAGAGTGGCGCAAGACGGCGCCGGCATAAATGACAAAGCTGCCACGTTTCCTGCCAATGATCAGGCGGCGCAGCGGACGATGCTCATTACCTCGGCGATCTCACCGCCGCTCAACGCTTCGAAGTTGCTGCCGAGCTCGATCACGCGGTCCCGGTCGCGTTCGGAGAGCCGCGTCGACAGGCAATCTCGGACTTTGACCAGGTGTTCCTCGATGGTGATCGGCGGGGTGCCCCATTTGCCGCGCGGGCCGTCGCAGCGGGTGCCGACCACGCTGCCGTCGTCGAGTTCGACCTCCATCTCGACATACATTTCCTCGAAGAAGCCCGGAATGTCGTCGCGCATGTCGAGGTCGATTTTGTCGAGCAGGGACTCGACCGCAGGGCTGAACCGTTTCCCGTCCTCGAAACTCTCCATCGTGACCTTGCCGTCGAGCAGGGCGCAGGCCGTTGTGTATTGCCAGCTGAACTTGCCGGCGAGACCGGTCAGCGGTTTCGGCCGGTCGATGTATTCCATCACGGGCGTGGTCAGGCGGACCGCCTTGATGCGCGCAGGGTCGTCGATCTTTTCGTGGAGTTCCAGGGCGGCGGTGATGACGAAATGCGTCGCGAACTGACTCGGGAACATCTTGATCGCGTAGCCCGGCGTCACGACGCGGAAGGGCGGGCCGTAGCGCAGCATCGCCTCGTAGTCGAAATTCTCGTCGAAGAACATCTCGACATAGCCGCGGTGCGATTCCAACACATCCGCGTTGCCCGTAAAGCCGCGCGCGGCAAGCAACGCCGCATCCAGGCCGAGCGAAGCGGCGAGGCCGCAATGGGTCGACTTGGTCATCGTGCCGGTATTGGCCTGCACGCTGCCGCAGCGCGACGCCGCGATGCCGATCGCCCAGCGCAACTGCTCGACAGTAAGGCCCAACAAGTGCCCGGCGGCGACCGCCGCGCCCATGGGACCGACCATGCCGGGCGGATGAAAGCGGATGATCTTGATGTCGATCTGCCGGGACGCCTCGCGCAGCCAGCCCATCATCTCGATCCCCTTGACCAGTGCGGTCGCCGCCTCCCGGCCCGACAGACCCCGGTATTCGGCCAGCGCAAGCACCGCGGGCAGGCTGGTCGACACCTGATGGTTGGCAGGGCTCCACATCGGTTCGAAGTCCAGCACATGCATGGACGACCCGTTCACATAGGCCGCTTGCACAGGGTTGGTCTTGAAATCGAAGCCGATGACGGTGGAGGCTTCGATGCCCCCCATCTCGCGCGCATGCGCGGCGAGGATCGACGGCGGTTCCTCCTGGATCGTCCCGGCAACCGCGACGGCGAGGCCATCGAGAAACAACTGCCGGGCGCGTTGAACGGCGTCGTCGGTGAGATCGTCGCTGGTGACGGCGACGATCCGCTCGCACAGTTTTTCGGTGGCCTGCTGCATGGCGTGGTGTTCCCGCGTGGTTCTTTTTCCGAGTGAAAATCGCTTGGCGGCAGCGTCATAGTGCACAAAGGCGGAAGCGGGGGCGAATCAGTGACGCCGATCGCGCGGCGGCAACCGGTATTGTGACTCACCGGTTTGCGCGGAACCCAAACACTCAGTCCAAGGGGGAGAATCTTCGGTAGATCGATTTGTACAAAACTTCTATTTGAGACTAATTAAATCCCGCTATGGATATGTGCAATGAAGTGTGATACAACTTTAAAACGAACTATGAGATAAGAAATAAAGCATTTGAAGTGTCCCTTGGTGCGCAACGCGCCGGCGCGGAGAATATCGAGAGCCGTTTCAACCGTTAATCGCAGGGGAGCACTCCTGCGCCGCAGCCGGCCCGCCCGCCCACCGAACCTAAGGGGACGGGGAGGATCGAATGCGACGAATTCCGAAGAGCGGAATCCATTCTTCAATTGATGGCCGAAGCGCGTCCGCCAAGTGCCGGCGTCGCGTTCGTTTTCTCTTTGGCCTAACCGTCGCGGGCCTTGCGATGGGCGGCTGCGACACGACGGGTGGAATTGTCGGTGGCGTGGTCGGCGCGACGGTCTACGGCGCGTCCTCGCCGGCGCATGAGGTGGAACAGATCTACTACCTCGGCTCCTTCGACCCGCAAGGTCAGCTGCCGCCGGCGATGTACCGGGTGCGGGTGCATGGACAGGCGAGCGCCATCAGCGGCGTGCGTTTCGCGTCCGGTTGGGTGCCGGCAGGGTTCGTCGATTCGCTCGGCAGCCATGCCGGGTTTACCTTCCCGAAGAAGGACGACGACCCGTCGACGGACGATCCGCGCGTACAGCTCCGCGAAGTCAAAGCCGAACTGAAGGCGCAACTCACGCCCGGCCGTCGTCTCATGCAGTTCGGACCGGAAGGTTTTCGCGAAGCGCCGAAAGACCATCGGCTCGTCATCGTCATGGGGGGCAGTCCGGATGCGTTTTTCGAGGCGATCGACGGCGCGCTCGGCGATTTCAGCACATTGCGCGCGAAGGGAGACGAGAACGCCGCGAAAGCGCTGATGCTGCAAGCGCAGCTCGTGTTGAACGGGCATCGCGAAGCGCTCGACGCGTTGGAGAAGTCGGTTGCCAACGCGGCGGCGACCGCGGCGGCGCTGGAGCCGGAAAAAGAGCCCGAGAAGAAGCCGGAAGAGGCCGCGCAGACGGACACCACGAATCAGGAAAAGACGGTCGTGGAAACCCAAAAGGTCGAAGAGAAAACCAAGACGACCACGAAGCCCGCGACCGGATCGGGAGGCGGGACATGAGATTGCGTCTAACCTATCGCGCGGCGCGGACGACCGCCGTGGCCGCGGCAATGGGCGCGGCACTCTACGGCTGCGCCGTCATGACCATCGACGTGGACGTCTACAAAGGCCCGCTCGCCAATCACAAGGATGTGCAGACCGAACAGATCGCCGTGATGGCGGTGGGGGCACGGCCGTTGCTGGAACGTTTAAAGAGTAATCTATGCGAGAAAGTACGCAGCGACGGCGGTTTTACCAATTCGAATGCAGAAATTTGCCGCGATCAATACGGCCGAATCGCAGCGATACCGGTCTCGTTTACCGAGAACACCAGTGTGCGGGCGAAAAAAGACTCTGAGCACCTGTTGGAAAATGTTGAGGCTACGCTCAGCCTCTACAGCGATTTGTCAGAAATCGATCCCAAGGCGATATTCCGCCGGCTCTTGCGCGAGGCGGGAGATAATTTGGAACGCACGAGTGAAGCATTTAATGATTTTCAATTGCTGCCTTCGTTCAATGCGGAAAGGAGCATTATCGGAAAGCTGAAGGATATTTCGGAGAGTGCCGGGCCAGCCAAATCATTGGCTTTAGCCTACCACAGCTATCTGGCGGCCAAGCCGAATAACGGCAGACTGTTTCGCAACTGGCGGGCAATCACCAAAGAGCTCGAAAGGCTGCAGGCGGATGATGTCGGTTGGCCTGCGATGACCGCTGACATGCGCTCCGCCATAAGGAGGGATATCAATATGGTCCTTGAAGGCGTCAGGGAAGTCATCCGTCCGGGGCGCGATGGCGACGGTGAAATGCCCTCTTGGGCCAATGTCAGTTCGAACAAGTTCTTCGAAGTGTGGTCGCGTGATGATGTCCTTCGTCGTCAAGCCTCGCTGCTTTTTCAGGGTGCGGATGACCAGGACGCATTCATCCGTGTTGTCGCGCGCACGGCCCGTGGCTTCACGGAAGCCCGCCAGCATACGGAGGAACTGCTCGTCACGGCGGTTGTCGGGTTGAGGGAACTGGGCGTCTTCCGAAATGCTGCGCGGACGTCGAAGACGAGTGCTCGTGATCTCTCGGCCCTGGAGCAGGCGACAGTTGAGCTTTCTAAACAGATTGCGAGTTTAATACAGCGGAGCCACCTGTTATTGGCGTTGCGTTATGAGACGCCACTGCAACGAACCCTCGCGACGCCACTCACCGGTCTTGTCAATCCGTTCATGCCTAGAGAACAAATTAGCCGCGAGGCGTGGCAGGTTCTCGATCGCACCCTTGTGCACGTCCTGACCCAGGATCCTATCAGCGGCGCGAATGCGCTTCTTGATGCTCATTATTGGTTCAAATCGAAGAACTATGACCTCAAGATCGCACGAAGCCGTTTTGATGGGCGCATATCGGTAGAGGACTCTGATCGCATTGAAGATCGCTTTGCCGGATACGCGACGCGACGCAAATTCGGTCTAGTACAGGGTCCCGCAGCGCTGAATTCGGGCACTTTGGAAGACTTCAACGAAACTCTTAGTGGTCTTGGCGAAATCGGCATCGACGTTTCCTTCGATTGGCACCGCGGCCGGATTGAGCCCGGTCTGTTCGCCTTGATCGAAGATTTCCTTGAAAAGTCGCGAAAACGGACAATCGCCTCTTGCGGCGAAAACCCTTGCGTGAACCCCGGGGCGCAGGCGGACGCGGCGCGCCGACTGTTGCATGATGCATTGATTCGTTTTGCGCAGAAAGTGTTGTTTGTCGTGAACCACGAGTCGCTGTTTCAGACAACGTCGTCGGTCTACAGGTCCAATGGCACCGGGGACGACGACGGCTGGAACGGCGGCGTTTCGGACGACGCGCAGACGGACACTTACGTTCGCGTGTTGCAGACGGTCGGTAATTCGATCCTCGTCCATATCGACGCCATGCGGAACGAGGAGACGCACGAAAAGGCTCTGGTTGGTGCCAAGGATCGCGAGCTTGCCGCTGCCAGCCAACTCTTCGGCGACGGCCCGGAGCAGGCCTTCGATCAGCTGATCCGGGCGCTAAGCGTTCAGGTACAAACGGCAAGGCGCGAGATTGCGACGCTTAAGAAGGCGCATGCAACGGCAAGGACCGAATTGGCATCGGCCAAAAAAGCAGAGACCGCTGTCTGCAGTTTTCCGGCCACGCTTCCGCTTGCACCGACGCAGGTGCAGCGGGATGCATTGAAGCAGTACGAGGGCATGCTTGAGGCCGTTGGACTAGCCGGTGACGCGGGGAACGCTAACGCAAAAGTAAAATCTGCGGTCGATGCATTGAGGAAAGTCAAAACACCGGTAGCGCACGACGTAATTCCGAACGCCATTGAGAAAGCTCTCGACACGGCAATTAAAGAGGCAACGGTGGTATCGAATGGTGATCTGCTTTCACGCCTAATGTTGGTCAAAGCGACATATTCGACAGCGAGGCCGAGCCTTACGCCGGGCTCGGGTACGAAACTTGCGGAAGAGTTCGAAAAAGAAATGCAAGGAAAAGCTCTTTCCGAATTGGTTAAGCTGAAGAAACCCATCGTCTTGTACGATACCGCCGTGGCGAAGAGGAAATCGCTGCAGAATGCGTGCGCTGCTGCAAAAGCTGTAGTCGCCGAAAAAAACAAGCGCGAAAACACGTTTGGTGCGACGATCCAGGATCTACAGCAAGCGGTGCTGGAACTACTGACGTCACGGCCGGTGTTCGCCGCACATCGGTCGGTAGCAGTGGCAAAGGCGAATGCTGTCAAAACCGTGTCGCCCAACGCCGGCAAGTACCGGTCCAGCGGCGGTCTGCTGGTTCGGCAAGCCTTATCGGAGGTGCTTGAGGAATCGAAGACCGACGCCAATAAAACGGCGTCTAACGCGATAGCGGAGGCTAAGAGGCAGAAAAGATTGGATACGGCCATCGCCATTGTCGGGTCTTTGCCGCCGGCACTCTCGATCCCGGGCGCGCAACTAGCGGCGGACAAGAATGCCAATGCCCGCGACGTGCTCGACAGTTTGATTGCCGTGCTTCGCTATGAGCATCTGGATGCGGCGCGCAGCGGTAAGGCGGATTTGATCGAGGAACTGCATACAACCAAGGCGCTGGCCGAGGCCTACCGGCAGCGGGGCGACATGATCTATATCCGGCCGGCCGTCGCGTACCTGCGGACCAGTTTTGCAGCCACCACGTTGCAGGGAAATGACGTTGCCTGGAAGAATATGCTCCAGCGTCAGGGCCTGCAGTCGGGGTTTCCGTTGTTTCCGGATCTGTTTTCGGCGCATGACACCGAAAACAAGATCATCAACGAAATTGACAAACAGTTCTGGCAGACGATCAACCGGGTTCGCGTCGCGGGGTCCGGGACGACCAACTACGCCATCGCCAAGGACGACGTGGGCAATTGGTATGTGAAAAACTACTCGACCAATGTGCGCAAGATCGCGGAGTCGGCGCGCAAGCTTGCCTTCTTCGCCGGGGGCGGGTTCGTTACGCCACCGTCGTCCACGCCGCTGACCGGTGCGCCCGGCAGCGCGTCGGCCCCCGGCGTCGCGCCGACGGCGGCCCAGCCTAAGGATCCGGCGGAAGCGTCGGCGCTCGGCAAGACCTTCCGGAAGTTCGAGGCGAGCTACCGGGCCGAGACGCTGGCGGCCATCAAGGCGCTGCGCGACGAGGCCAAGGGCTATCCGACTCGGATCGAGGCCGAATGGGCGAGCGGCGGCGTTGCGCCGGATGATGTAGACAAGCTCAAATCGGCGGTCGCCATCGTGGACGGCAGCGATTTGAAGAAGCTGACCGATCAGGACGACGAAACGATCGACGGCATCACCAAAGGCACGGAGAGCGGGGCGCTCGCCGGCGCGCTGCGGGCGGTGAGCAGCTATTACGCTACGGCGTTGACCAAGATCGACAACGCGAACGCGGACAAACCCAAGGCCGCCAAGCGCATCCTGGCGCAAGTCGTGCTGGAGAACACCCTCAAGAAACGCATCGCGGCCGCCAAGGGCGCGGTCGGAAAATTCGAAAATGCGATCGGCGTTATGGGGCAGTTCTAGCGCTTTGCGTCATGCGCGTTTGACTCGGCAGTGTCCGGTTTGATTGACTCCTTGAATAACAAAAATCAAGGGAGGCGACGATGCGTAGAGTATTCTCGCTACTAGCGATTGCCGGGGGCCTGCTTGCCTTGGCGCAGATTGGGCTTAGTACGCCGGCCTTGGCTCAATCGAGCTGTATGCATTGCAATTTTGCCTTGGCGAAGTGCAAGCAATTCAATCCGAACGACACCGGTAAATGCACGGCGGAAAAAGCGACCTGCGTCAAGAAATGTCAGATGACCAAAGGCAGCGCGGCCGGCACAGCGGACAAGGCGAAGTCGGCGGATACCGTGAAGCCGACGAAGTAACGGCTGCGAGGCGTCCGGGTTTCGGCGCCATTTCCGGGACGCTGGCCAGACGGTTTTTCGCGCGCGGCCGATAGGGCGAGGACCGGAAACCGTGACGCTTGCGCTTATTGAAAGTCTGTTTCTCGGCGATCCGCGGCGGCTTGCCGTTTTACAGGCGGTCCGTGCGCTTGATCTGCCGGATTGGGCGGTTGCGGCCGGCTATGTGCGGAGCGCGGTGTGGGATCATTGTCACGACCTCGCCGCGCCGACGCCGGTGGCGGACGTGGACGTCGTGTATTTCGACCCTTCGAACCGGGATCCGGCGGCGGACCGGCGAGCGGAAGAACGGCTGCGCCGTGAAATGCCCGATGTGCCGTGGGAGGTGCGTAACCAGGCCCGGATGCATGTACGCAACGGCGACCGCCCCTACCGCGACACCGAGGACGCCTTACGGTTCTATCTCGAAACCGCAACCAGCATCGGCGTCCGGTTGGAACGCGACGGTCGCCTTACCGTCATGGCGCCATGGGGCGTCGACGACCTGTTGGGCCTGCGGGCGCGTCCGACCCCGCGCGGGCGGGAGAGGTTCGACGACTATTTGGCGCGCGTGCGGGCTAAAAACTGGCCGGCGCGTTGGCGCAAGGTGCGGGTCGAGGGGATTTAGCGGCGCGCCGGATGTCGGTCATGGCGATGCCGACCGGCCGAGAAACGGGCGATAAGAATTTCCAATTAAAATGTCATCGAATAGTGCCTTTGGACTAGCGCCAGAGAGGCGTAGGATTGCGAGTGGGGGATGCACCAGAATTATGGTGAAAGGTGCACCATGCAACGCAAGCAAGAGCAATCCGAACCGGCCGACCGGGCCGACGTCACCGCCGACGAAATGCGCCGGGCGCGTCTTCCGGGACAGGACCGTCGCGTCCAGCGGAAACGGCAAGAGAGCGAGCCGGGCCGCAGCCGGGTCCGCAACCCGCTGCGCCGGAGCCGGAGCGACTACTAGGCTAGACCGTGATCGTCGAGCCCGAGCGGGTTCCGCTTAGGGCAATTGCACGACGCCGTCGTCTGCCATCGCGTCCACGTCGGTCGCGTCATAGCCTAACAATGACTCGAGTATCTCCCGCGTATGCTGGCCCAGATTGGGCGGCGGGTCTGCGGGCAGTTCCGGCGCGGCGGAGAGCAGTGGCGGCGTGCGGGCGAACCGGTATTCGCCGACATCCGGATCGGCGACGGGCATGAGCACGCGCCGGGCCGCCACGTGCGGGTCGTTGAACACATCGTCGGCGGCATAGACCGGCCCGCAGGGAATGCCGGCGTCGTTGAACGTGGCGACCGCCTCGTCGCGGGTCATCGCGCCGAGCCAGTCTTCGAGGATCGGTGCGAGATAGTCGGTGTTGGCGGCGCGGGCGGGACCGTTGCAGGACCGTTCGTCCTCCGCCAGGTCCGGCCGTTCCATGATTTCGCAGATGCGTTTCCAGATGATTTCGTCCGGCACGTTGATGGCGATATGGCCGTCCTTCGTCGCGAAGGCGCCGCGCGGCCAGTAGTTTTTGGATTGCCCGCGTTGCGGCACTTGGCCGCTGACCGAATACAGCGCGATCATCGCTTCGTTGAGCGCCAGCATGTTGTCGAACATCGCCGAATCGACGAGTTGGCCTTCGCCCGTGCGTTCGCGCATGAACAACGCCTGCATGATCCCATACGCTGTGCACAGGCCGGAATAGACGTCGGCCAAGCCGTAAATCGTGCCGCTGGGCGGCTTGTCCTCGAATCCGACGAGGTTCATCACCCCGCTCATCGCCTCGGCGACGATATCGAAGGCGGGCCGGTCGCTGTAGGGCCCTGTGTACCCGTCCATCCGGCCGAAACCCGAGATGATCGCCCAGACGAGGCGCGGGTGGGCGGTGCGCATCTCGCGATGGCCGAGACCCTGTTTGCTCATCGATCCGGGGCGAAGGTTCTCGACCACCACGTCCGCCGTGCTGGCGAGCTTGCGGAAGACGTCCTGACCGCGCGGGTCCCGAAGGTTGAGGGCCAGGCTTTTCTTGTTCCGGTTATAGGCCATGAAGCCGGCGGCTTTCTTCGCGCCGTCCTTCTCGGCGAAGGGAGCGATCGACCGTCGGGGGTCGCCGACCCCCGGCCGCTCGATCTTGATGACCTCTGCGCCGGCGTCCGCCAGCAGCATGGTGCAATAGGGGCCGGCCATGTATTGCTCCAGGCCGACGACGCGAATACCGGTAAGGGGGCGTTCGTTGGTTGCGGACGCGGGCGGCGGCATTGGCGGTCTCCCTCCGACGGTCGATCGATTCATCAGCCCCTTGTTTGCCCGTGACGGACGGTGTAGGCAAGCCCGCAGGATTAGCGAGACGGGACCAGTCGATGAAGCTTAGTGACATCGCGGCGGCCTTGGGCGGCACGTTGGTCGGTGACGGATCGATCGAGGTGACGCGGGCGGCGCATCCGGACGAGGTCACATCGTCCCGCGATCTTGCCATCGCCATGGACAAGAAGCTGGTAAAGGCGCTTCACGGGACGCTGGCGAAAGCGGCCATCGTGGAGGATGGGGTCGCCGTCCCCGAGGATCAGCTCGCGGGCTACGTTCAGGTGAAGCGGCCGCGCTATGCGATGGCTGGCGTCACCGCTCTCTTCGAACTGCCGGTTCACGCACCGGATGGCATTCATGCAAGCGCGGTGATCGAGCCGGATGCAAAGATCGGAAACGATGTTCGCATCGGTCCCTTCACCTATGTCGCGAGCGGCGCCGAAATCGGCGACGGCACGATTCTGATGTCCAACGTGACGGTCGGCGCGGGGGCGCGGGTCGGCGCGCGGGGGCTGATCCACGCGGGCGCCCGGATCGGCGAGCGGGTCGAGATCGGTGAGCGGGTGATCGTACATCACAACGCCAGCATCGGGGCCGATGGCTTTAGCTTCGTCACGCCCGAACTCGGCGCGACCGAAGAAGCGCGCAGCGGCGTCGTCGATGAAGTGACGGCCAAGAATGAGAGTCTCACGCGGATCAACTCGCTTGGATCGGTCATTGTCGGGGACAACGTGGAAATCGGCGCGTGCACGTCGATCGACCGCGGGACGCTCAGTTCGACGCGCATCGGCGGCAATACCAAAATCGACGATCTGGTGATGATCGGGCACAACGTGGTGATCGGCGAAAACTGCATGATCTGCGGCCAGGTGGGAATCGCGGGCAGCGCCACGATCGGAAACCGCGTCGTGCTCGCGGGGCAGGTCGGCGTGGCCGATCACATTAAGATTGGCGACGATGTCGTTGTCGGTGCAACTTCGGCGGTAGGCATGAACCTGAAGTCGGGTATGATCGCGGTGGGGTCGCCGGCGGTGGCAAAGAGCAAGGCGGCTGAGATATACATGTATACGCGGCGCCTCAAGAGCTTGTTCGATGAAGTGGCACGGTTGAAGGATCGGCTGAAAGCTGTTGAATCGGGAAACAAAAAAGGCTAATCACGCGATCCATCGATAAGAAACGATCCGATCGCTGCTGTAATGGAGAAACACATGTCGAGTGTCGAAAGCGATATCTACGATATCATTGCCGAAAAATCGGCGGTCGATCGCTCCAAGCTGCAGTCGGATGCCAAACTCGAAGACCTTGAAATTGAATCGCTTGATGTCGTTGAGATTATCTTTGCGGTAGAAGAAAAATTCGATATCCACGTTCCGTATAACGCCAATGATCAAGAGCTTGAGTTCGAGACGATCGGCGATGTGGTGACCGCCGTTCAGAAGTTGATCGACGAAGAAGGCGCCTCCGCCTGAATGCTTGAGCGTTCGGCCCCACCCAGAGCGAAAAGACGCATCGTATGAACAGGGTTGTCATCACCGGCGTTGGCGTTTTCAGCGCCGCCGGGAAGTCCGTTCCCGAATTTTGGGAAACGGTCCGTGATGGAAAATCGGTAATCGGTCCGCTAACGATCATTCCGACCGACGATCTTCACATCAAGATCGGCGCGGAAATCAAGGATTTCGATCCGAAGGAACACTTTGCCTCCAAGCAACTCGGCCTGCTTGACCGTTTCGCGCAGCTCGCTCTCATGGCGTCGCGCGAGGCGGTCGAGGATTCCGGCATGGATTTCCACGGTGACGAAGGGCTGCGGGCCGCCTGCCTGATCGGGTCGGGTGTCGGGGGACAGCAAACGCTCGACGAAAGCTACTACCGGATCTACGCACAAGGCCGTAAGGGCGTGCACCCGTTCACGATTCCGCGGTTAATGCTGAACGCTGCCTGCAGTCATGTGGCCATGGAACACGGCGTGCGGGGACCGGCATTCGCCGTTGCGAGCGCATGCTCGTCGGCGACCCATGCGATCGGCCAGGCCTTTCATATGGTGCGCAGCGGTATGGTCGATACGGCTGTCGCCGGCGGTACCGAAGCTTGTATCGCGCTCGGCACGATGAAGGGCTGGGAGGCTATCCGGGTGATGGCGCTCGATACCTGCCGGCCGTTCTCGTTGGGCCGGACCGGGATGGTGCTGGGCGAGGGGGCGGCGACGGTGATTCTCGAATCGCTCGATCATGCGAAGGCGCGCGGCGCGAAGATCTACGCCGAACTGGCCGGCTTCGGCATGAGTTCTGACGCCATGGACATCACGTTGCCGGATGCCGGCGGTGCGGCCCGGGCGATGGAGGGCGCGCTCACGGATGGCGGTCTGAACGCGGACGACATCGACTATGTGAATGCGCACGGCACGGGCACGGCGGCGAACGATTCCACCGAAACGCGGGCGTTGCGGATGGCTCTCGGCGATGCCGCCGCGGAAGAGGCCGTGGTGTCCTCCAGCAAATCCGTCTTCGGTCATGCGTTGGGCGGGGCCGGCGCGCTGGAATTGGCGGTGACCACCCTGGCGATCCAAAACGGCGTTGTGCCGCCGACGGCGAATTTCACCGAACCCGATCCCGAATGCGATCTCGACTACGTGCCGAATGAACCGCGCGAACTGCAGATCGGTGCGGCGCTGTCGAATTCCTTCGCCTTCGGCGGCTTGAATGCGGTCCTGGCGGTCAAACGCTTCGACGGCTGATGCCGCTTCGCTAGGCTGCCGCACCGCTTCCGGATCCGGTTCGAGCGGGTTCTCTTAAATTTTTGCTAACACTCTCGACATTACCATGGCGTCCGCCGTGCGGGTTTATGCGCAGGTCCGGAGGACGGTCGAGAGGGTGTCAAGCAAATCGATGAAATCACTACCGAAACCAGTCCATGGTTTGCTGGCGGCCGGGATCGTCTGTGCCGGATTTGCAGCCGCCTCGCCCGCCGCCAAGCCGACGGATGCAGCGAAATGGGTGTGTGCCGGCGCGTTCATGCAAAAGTTCGACCGGTTCGAAGCTTCGGTCACGATCCGGCAATACCGAGAGCGGTTTCTGAGCGTTCCCAGCGGCGCGGTCCGCCGTGCCGTTTTCGTGTTTCCCACGGCGCACCGGGTGATGCGCAAACATCTGCGGTCGGTCAACAACGCCCGGTTCGGTGAGAAGACGCACAAAGAGTTCACCGCGTTCGATATGACCGCGCCGTTAAACGGCGCCGCACCCGCCAAAGACGGCAAGCCGCCGGCTGGCGCACCGCTGCCGGACCCGGTCAAGGTTCAAGCCGGTTCGACCGGGTCCGACATTCGCTTTCCGCTGGCGCCGGCGACCCACATCCGGACCGACGGATACAACAAGGTGCCGTCGAAGGACGGGGAATCCGTTCTCGATATCCTGGCGATCGACGGCAGCGGCGTCATCGGCGGCGACAGCACGTTGATCGTGATGTCGCGGCGCGACAGCGCGAAGTCCTGGGGCCTCGGCGAGTCCAGAAATCCGTTCGCCTTCGGACGTCATCGGTCGGGCGCGTCCTTCGTGACCAGCACCGAGTTCAAGCTCATGCAGCGCCTGTCCAAGCTCTACGGCGTGCCTTTTGCGGTGCTTCCGCTGCAAGCGAAAGGGCCGCTGTCGGAGAGCGGCGACGCCTGGCGCGCGGCCAAGGACTGGCTGACGTCGTATCGCAGCGCACCCGACACGGTTACCGGCGCGAAAGCGCCCGGTCGCTGCTGACGCTCGGTCTACACGGCGAGCCGCGGCATCGATCGGCTTGCCGACCGCCATTCCGCGGCGACTGCCGGATCGTCCTCCTGATGTGCATGCCGGGCATGGGCGGCGCTGAAATGCGCCGTGTCGGCGATCTGGCCGAGCGCCCAAACCGCCATGGCGCGGACCACGGGGGCAGGGTCGTCCAGCAACCCGTCGACGGTTGGCGTCAGCGACGGATCGCCGGTGTTGCCGATCGCGATCAGCACGTTCCGGACGAAGCGGTCGCGGCCGACGCGTTTGATCGGCGACCCCGCGAATACGGTCCTGAACCCTTCGTCATCGAGCGCCGCCAAATCCGCAAGGCGCGGGGCGGTCAGTTCCACACGCGGCAGGAAAGCCGGTTCCCTGGTCGGCTGGGCGAACTTGTTCCAGGGACAGACCGCCAAACAGTCGTCGCAGCCGTAGATGCGGTTTCCCATGGGGCGACGGAATTCCTCGGCGATATGCCCTTTATGCTCGATCGTGAGATAGGAAATGCAACGGCGGGCGTCCAGCTTGTAGGGGGCGGGGAAAGCGTCGGTCGGGCAGATGGTTTGGCACCGGTCGCATGAGCCGCAGCGGTCCTGTTCCGGCGTGTCCGGCGACAATTCGGCGGCGGTGTAGATCTCGCCGAGGAACATCCAGGACCCGAACTCCCGCGACACGAGATTGGTGTGTTTGCCTTGCCATCCCAGGCCAGCTTGCTGGCCGAGGAATTTTTCCATCACCGGCGCGGTGTCGACGAACAGTTTTACCTCGGCGCCCAACGTCTCGTGCATCCAACGGGCGAGCGCACGAAGCCGTTTCTTCATGACGTCGTGATAGTCGCGGTTGCGCGCATAGACCGAAATCGCGCCGCGGCCATACGGTTGCTGGCGGTGCATGGCTTGCAACGGGTCCTCGTGAGGCGCGTAGTTCGAGCCGACCACGACGACACTGCGCGCGTCGGGCCACAGCTTGCGCGGCGATGCCCGGCGGTCCTCGTTGGCGGCGAGCCATCCCATATCGCCGTGGAAGCCGTTCGCGATGAATTCCGAGAGCCAACTTCGGGCATCGGCGTTGGTTTCCGCCTTCGCGAACCCGACGGTATTGAAGCCGAGCGCGAGGGCCTTGTCGCGGATCGCAACGGTTGACATGGCGTCGGTCAGCCTCGTCCACGGTAGGGCTGCACGCCGATGTCGGGCAGCCACAGGCCGTCCGGACAGTCGCCGTTCTGGTAAAACACGTCGATTGGAATTCCGCCGCGCGGGTACCAGTATCCGCCGATGCGCAGCCAGACGGGGGCGATGGCGCTTTCGATCCGCTTGGCGATGGAGACCGTGCAGTCCTCATGGAAGCCGCCGTGGTTGCGGAACGAGCCGAGGAACAGCTTGAGCGACTTGCTCTCCAGTAGGGTCTCGCCCGGCACATAGTCGATGACGAGATGTGCGAAGTCGGGTTGCCCCGTCACCGGGCAGAGCGAGGTAAACTCCGGGCAGGTAAACCGAACGAGATACTGCGTCTCCGGATGCGGGTTCGACACCGCTTCCAGCACGGCTTTGTCGGGCGTGTCGGGAATGGTCGAGTCGCCGCCCAACTGGCCGAGGTTCCGGTATCGGGTTTCATCCATGCTGCATGCGCCTTCCGGAAGGGATGATAGGTCAGGGAGGCCGGTATTCAAACCGTTTGCGGCTTGTCATCCCGGTGTAGGAGACACGCGTCGCCATAGGAGTAAAAGCGGTAATGCTCCCGTATGGCGTGGGCATAGGCGGCCTTCATCCGGGCGCTGCCCGCGAATGCGCATGTCAGCATGAAAAGGGTCGAGCGCGGCAGATGGAAATTGGTGAGCAGGATGTCGACCACGCGAAAGCGAAACCCCGGCACGATGAACAGCGACGTATCGCCCTCGAACGGCGTCATCGTGCCGTCCTCCGCGGCGGCGGTCTCCAGCAGGCGGATCGCGGTGGTGCCGACCGCAACGACGCGGCCGCCGGCTTCCCGGGCGGCGTTGATGGCGTCGGCCGCCGCGGCGTCGATCCGGCCCCATTCGGAATGCATGGTGTGGCTGGCGACATCATCGGCCGTGACCGGCAGAAAGGTGCCGGCCCCGACATGTAGGGTTACGGAAATGCGCTGAATGCCCGCCGCATCGAGCGCCGCGAAAAGCGGTTCGGAAAAATGCAGGCCGGCCGTCGGCGCCGCCACGGCCCCGTCATGGCGCGCATAGATCGTCTGATACTGTTCCAGGTCGGACGCGGCGGGCCCTTCCGGACGATTGATATAGGGCGGCAGGGGGATGTCGCCATACTCGACCAATGCGGCCATAAAGGCGTCGCCGGACTTGCTCATTTCGACCGTCACTTCGCCGCCGTCGCCTTTCCCGATAACGTCGGCGTGGAAGTTGGGGGCGAAGTCGAGGCGGTCGCCGGGTTTAAGCCGCCGGGCCGGTTTCGCGAAGGCGAGCCAGCGGTCGGCCGAAACCTGTTTATGCAGCGTGATTTCGACACGCGCCGCGCCACGTCGGCCTGTCAGCCGCGCCGGGATCACACGGGTGTCGTTGAACACCATGATGTCGCCGGGGCGAAGTATTGTCGGCAGGTCCGCGATGCGCCGGTCGCCGAGGGTTTCACCGATATCCAGCAGCCGCGCCGCGTCGCGCGGCACCGCAGGGCTTTGCGCAATCAGGTCGGTCGGCAGGTCGAAGTCGAAATCGTCTGTACGCATGATGGTCGTTCGGATCTTTGCGATGCGATGCGCGATCTGGATCGCCGGCATCGGTGATGGTTATTTCCCAGCGCCGTTTGCCGACTGTTGGTCACGCCAGTCCCAGGGCTTGGTAAACTTGCCGCGCCAAAGGCCGCGCTTGCCCGCCTTGGCTTTTCCTTCGATGGTCGTATAGCGACCGCGCGCGTCCGGCGCCGCAAGCGCCCATCCGGTGTGCACCATATTGGCCGACAAGTCGAAGCCGTCGGCTTTGCAATAGGCTACGGCGCAGCCGTTCTGAATTTCCTTGGTGGGTCGGCATTGCACCGATGCGCCGGCGAGCAGGTCCATGAGCGCCGTCGTCGCGATGCGACCGCAGTCATAGGGTTTGCCGTCGGGCAGGGTGCATTGCTGCATCGGCTCCGGGGCATCGATATCGGCGAGGCAATATTGCTTCCCGGCAAGCTCAATGGTGTCGCCTGTAATCGCCGTGGCGGTCTTCGGCGAGTCGGCCGCGGCCGTGTGTGCCAGGAAAGGCGCCGTCAGCAGTATGCCGACGATTGTGAATAGCGGGAGAGAGCGGGTTACCTGCGAATCGTACCGTTTCATTTATAAAATCAGCCGTCTTTGCAGTTTGTTGGGGCGGATTGGCCGCTGCGGCGATTTGGATAATGATGAATCGTGACGGGCTGTCCACTACAATTAATGGAAAATAAAGCGCATTTCCGTTACCAAAGTACCTGAATGCTGTACGATTACTTGGAATCTCCGACTTACTTGTTGAAAAAGTCTAGCCGAGATTTCCTACGGATTTATGATCGCAGCCGGAGATGACGTGTCCTATTTCTCGACTCTCGATCTGATCGCCATCGGCTATTTCCTGGCCGTCTGGATCGGCTACACCTACTTTGCCGACGAAATCGGGCCGAAGAAGGCCAACCTGATCGGGACCATGGCGGCGCATCGCGACGCCTGGATGCTGCAGATGCTGGCGCGGGACAACCGTATGGTCGACCTGCAGATCATGCGGAACCTGACCCGCACGGGCGTCTTCTTCGCGTCGACGTCGATTTTGATCCTTGCCGGCTTGGTCGCGATCATGGGGGCGACGGAAAAGGCGGTGAGCCTGTTCGAGAACCTACCGCTGGTATCTCGCCTGGGGCCCTTGGAGGTCGAGATTCGGCTGGCCGCGATGTGTCTCATCTTTATCTATGCGTTCTTCAAGTTTGCCTGGTCGATCCGTCAGCTTTCCTACTGCACGATCCAGATCGGCGCGATGGACCCGTCCTCCGCGCTCACGGACGACTGCAACGAACGCTGCCGCTATATTAGCCAGCTTGCGACCCTCGCCGCCAAGCATAGCAACCGTGGCCTGCGCTCGTATTATTTCGCGATGGCGCTGCTTGCATGGTTCTTGCACTCCTTCGCCTTGATCGCGGCCGCGAGTTTGGTGGTGCTGGTAATGTATCGTCGGGAGTTTCGGTCGAAGACGTTACAGATATTGAGAGAGAGCCGCCCCACGAAAGAGGTCGACGGTGTTTAGGATCGATAAGTCGGACGCGTCCCTGCTGACGGTCGAACAGATGTATGCCGCGGACGCCGCGGCGGCCGCAGGCGGCGTGCCGAGCCTCGCGTTGATGGAGGCCGCTGGTGCCGGCGTGGCCGAGGCGGTCATGGGGCTTGGGGCCTCCCAGCCGGTTGTCGTGCTGTGCGGGCCGGGGAACAACGGCGGGGATGGTTTCGTCGCCGCACGCCTCTTGCAGGATGCCGGGTGGCCGGTGCGCGTCGCGTTGCTCGGCGACCGAGAGACGTTGCGAGGGGACGCCCGCGCCAACGCGGACCGTTGGGACGGACCGGTGGAGGTCTTCGCACCGAGCGTCCTCGATAACGTCGAGATCGTCGTGGACGCCATCTTTGGCGCCGGCCTGACGCGGCCGGTCGACGGTGTCGTCGCGGAGGTCATACGGAGTATCGGCGACCGGCGCTGCGTGGCGGTGGATATCCCGAGCGGCGTGCACGGGGATACCGGCGCGGTTCTGGGGGGCGCGCCGCAGGCTGACGTGACCGTCACCTTTTTCCGACGTAAGCCGGGGCACATGCTTCTGCCCGGGCGGTTGATGTGCGGCCGGGTGACGACGGTCGATATCGGTATTCCCGAGACGGTGTTGGATGCGATCGCCCCGGCCCAGGCCGCAAACTGTCCGCCGCTCTGGCTATCGGCGTTGCCCGTAGCCCGTCTCGATCAGCATAAGTATGACCGTGGCCACGCCATGATCAGCGGCGGTCCGGTGATGACCGGCGCCGCGCGTCTCGCGGCGCGGGCGGCGCTTCGTGCCGGGGCGGGCATCGTGTCGGTGGCCGTGCCGCAGGATAACGCGGTGGTCTACAAGGTAACGCTTGTCGGCGTGATCGTGCATCCGATCCGCGATACCGCCGCATACGCGGAAGTGATCGCGGACAAGCGGGTCAACGCCTGCCTGGTGGGGCCCGGCAATGGTGTTTCGGGGCCGACGCGGGAACATGCCCTGGCCGCGCTCCGAGCGGAGAAGGCGGTCGTTCTCGACGCGGACGCGCTGACCGTTTTCGAGGAAACGCCCGATCTGTTGTTCTCGCATATCAAGGGGCCCTGCCTGTTGACGCCGCATGCGGGTGAATTTGCGCGCCTGTTCGACACGACCAGCGACAAAATGTCCGACGCTCGCGCGGCGGCGGCGAAATCCGGCGCCGTCGTCCTGCTGAAAGGGGCGGATACGGTGATCGCCGCGCCGGACGGACGTGTCGTCATCAACGATAACGCGCCCGCCGAGTTGGCGACCGCCGGGGCCGGAGATGTCTTGGCGGGGATTGCCACTGGACTGATCGCCCAAGGCATGGATATCTTCGACGCCGCCTGCGCGGCAACGTGGATGCACGGCGCCGCGGCGGCCGCGTTCGGTCCGGGGTTGATCGCGGAGGATTTGCCCGACCTGTTACCGGAAGTGCAGCGCGCGCTCCGTCCCTAAGGCCATAAAAAACGACCAAGCAGGATATGTCAGCACAACCGAAGAAAGACGATAGCGCCTCGCCGCAATTCGCCGTCCGGTCGCAAGGATCGTTTCTGGATCGGACGCTGGTTCGGATTGTCAATCTATGGCGCGACGTCTCCGACACGGTCACCGGCACGGTCGATGCCGGCCTGTCGGCGGAAGGCGATATCCGCCGCTTGCGGGATCAGATGCAGGCATGCCTCGAAGGCCGGGGCGGCGAGGTGTCGGCGCGCGCCCGCGCGGCTGGGCTTGGGCGAACGTATCTTGGTCTCGACGATCGCGGACGCGAACGTTTCTTGCGCTTGCTCGCGGGTGCGTTCGATGCCGACCGAAAGAAAATCGACGAGGCGGTCGCGGTGCTGCAGGCGGCCCAGCCCGATGAAAGGCCGCAAGCCGAGGCGGCCTTGCGGGCGGCGTTGGAGCCGCCGCGAACGCGTCTTCTGACGCAATTCAATGCGTTGCCGGAAGGCGTGAAATTTCTGATCAACTTGCGCGCTGATCTGCGGGCGCACGCGCGCAAGGACGCGACGCTGGCGTCGCTGGACGAAGACCTGCGGCGGTTGCTCGAATCCTGGTTCGATATCGGCTTTTTGGACCTGCGGCGCATTACCTGGGATGCGCCGGCGGCATTGCTCGAAAAGTTGATCGCCTATGAGGCGGTCCACGAGATTCGGAGCTGGGAAGATCTGAAGAACCGCTTGGATTCGGACCGTCGTTGCTTTGCCTTCTTCCATCCGCGGATGCCGGACGAGCCGCTGATCTTCGTCGAAGTGGCGCTCGTCGACGGCATGGCCGACAACATTCACGATCTGCTCGACGAGAAGGCGCCGGTCATCGATGCCGCCCGCAATGCGGATACGGCGATCTTCTATTCGATTTCAAATGCGCAGCAAGGGCTTGGCGGGATCAGCTTCGGCGGCTTCCTGATCAAGCGCGTGGTGGATCTGCTTACGGCCGAGTATCCGGGGCTCAAGACCTTCGCGACATTGTCGCCGATACCGGGTTTCCGCGGTTGGTTGAAACGCGAGATCGACGCGGGGCGGTCGCCGCTCACGCCGGCCGAGGCCGTCGCCGTTCGCAAGGTGACCGGGTTCGAAGAATCGAACGATGCGCTGATCCGGGCGCTTGACGCGGAGCATTGGCATCAGGACGAAAGCATGGCCGAGGCGCTGCGGGGCCCGATGATGCGTCTGTGCGCCCAGTATCTGGTCAACGAAAAACGGCGCGGTAAACGGGCGATGGATCCGGTGGCGCATTTCCACCTGACCAACGGCGCCCGGGTCGAGCGTCTCAATTGGCTGGGCGACACCTCGGCCAATGGCATGGCCCGTTCGGCGGGCATGATGGTCAACTATCTCTACGTGTCCGATCGAATCGAAGAGAATCACGAATCTTATAGCGGCGAAGGCCGGGTTACCGCTTCCTCCAGCGTGACACGTTTGTTAAAAAGTTAGCGACGGTAAACCGTCGTAAAAAATCGAAGCCGGCATCGAATCGGCTTCAGAGCACGGGGGACGAGGTGTGGGGCCTGAAATCAGTTTGAGTGGTCGGACCCAAGCGGCATTCGTGGGGTTCCGAGGGAGCGAGCGCGCGAGCGCCTTCTTCAAGCGCGGCCGGGATATGGAATACATCCGCCGTGGCATGAAATATCGTCGTATCAAGCCGGATAAATCCGTCGAAACAGCGCGCGTTCTGTCCGTTGTCTTGGACGGATTACGCATTCCGCATGTCCGCTACGAAATCAACCTTCAGCGGCCGAGCAGGATCGTGGGGTTTCGGGACGGCCCCCGGATTTTGGCGCTTTCGGCCTTTGCCGACACCTATCGGGAACGCGTTCCTAATTAGGGGCCGCGTGGCGGCGCGTCTGGCAATGCTGTCATAGGCCGGGCTAAGATTGCCGACCGACCGCTTGGCCAGCTTGACCATAGGGTTTCCGCTACTTATACAAGAGCGCCCTTCGGGGCCGGGCCACGGCTTGCGGGCGTGGCGGAACTGGTAGACGCGCGGGTTTTAGGTACCCGTGGAGCAATCCGTGGGGGTTCGAGTCCCTCCGCCCGCACCAGCGGGACTGGCCGGTTCGGCCAATAGCCGTGTCGCAGTGATGGAACGCGGGACGATTACTTATTCTAAAACCCGAGAAAGTGGGTCGACGCTATGCAGGTAACCGAAACGAAGAATGAGGGCTTGAGCCGCGAGTTTGCGATCTCCGTGCCGGCCGCGGATATCGAGGATCGCGTGACGGCTCGCTTGGAGGAGCTCGTCGGGCAGGTGAATATTCCGGGGTTCAGACCCGGCAAGGTTCCAGTGAAGCTGATCCGCCAACGATATGGCGACGCGGTCAAAGGCGAGGTGTTGCAGGCGGCGGTCTCGGAGACGACCTCGAAGGCGCTGGCGGACCGCGAGTTGCAGCCCGCGATGCAGCCGAAGATCGAGGTGACGAATTTCGAGGACGGCAAGGATCTCGAGTTCACCATCGCCGTCGATATCCTGCCGGTGATCGACCCGGTCGATTTCCGGACGATCGAACTGGAAAACCTCACCGCGGCGGTCGAGGACGCCCAGATCGATGAAGCGCTGGAACGGATGGCGGAGGATTTCGGTAAGACCGAGCCGATCGCCAAGGCGCGGAAAAGCAAGGAAGGCGACACCGTCGTCATCGATTTCGAAGGCTTTGTCGACGGCACGGCGTTCGACGGCGGGAAGGGCGAGGACTATCACCTGGAGCTCGGCAGCGCCCGCTTCATCCCGGGATTCGAGACGCAGTTGGTCGGCGCCAAGGCCGGCGAACACGTCAAGGTCGAGGTGACCTTCCCGGAAGGCTACGGCAATGCGGAGCTTGCGGGCAAGGACGGCGTCTTCGAAGTCGACGTCAAGGAAATCCGGGAAAAGGTCAAAAGCACGATCGACGACGAGTTCGCCAAGTCGATGGGGCTGGACGGCGTCGACACCTTGCGGAAGCAGGTCAAGGAGCGCCTCCAAGCCGATTACGGGAACGTATCGCGCGAGCGGTTGAAGCGCCAACTGCTTGACAAACTCGACGAATCACATGAATTCGATGCTCCCGACGGCATGGTCGACGCGGAGTTGGATTCGATCTGGAACCAGTTTGAATCCGCCCGCAAGAACGACGAACTGGATCCGGAAGACAAGGACAAGAGCGACGATGAGATTCGGGACGAATTTCGCACGATCGCGCAGCGTCGCGTTCGGCTCGGCCTTTTGCTGGCCGCCGTCGGCCAGCGCAACAACATCGAGGTGTCGCAGGAGGAGTTGAACCGGGCTCTGATTCGCCAAGCGCAGAATTTCCCAGGACAGGAACGTCAGATAATCGAGACCTATCAGAAGAACGAGAACTTGATGGCGAGCCTTCGCGCCCCCATCTTCGAGGACAAGGTCGTCGACTTCATTCTTGAATTGGCGAAAGTCACGGACAAGAGCGTCAGCATCGACGACCTGATGAAGGACCCCGAAGAGGAGGCATCCACCGAAGAGAAACCCAAGACGCGCGCCAAGCGACCGGCTGCGAAAAAGAAACCCGCCAGTACGGCCAAGACGAAGAGCGACGCCAAGGCGGCACCGAAGTCCAAGGCAGCGCCGAAATCCAAAGCTGCCTCCAAACCGAAAGCGGCGCCGAAGGCCAAAGCGAAACCAAAAGAGTAATCCGTGAGAGGCCCGATCCGGGCGGCAGGCAACAGGCTAGGATAGGCATTAATGAACGATCCGATTGATACATACATGAATGCGCTGGTCCCGATGGTCGTCGAACAGACCAATCGCGGTGAGCGCGCCTATGACATCTACTCGCGCCTGCTCAAGGAGCGGATTATTTTCCTGACCGGACCGGTCAACGACGGCGTCGCCAGTTTGATTAACGCGCAGTTGCTCTATCTGGAATCGGAGAATCCCAACAAGGATATCGCCTTCTACATCAATTCACCGGGAGGGATCGTGACCTCCGGGTTGTCTATTTACGATACGATGCAATATATCCGTTCGGACGTGTCCACCGTATGCGTGGGGCAAGCGGCGTCGATGGGGTCCCTGTTGTTGTGCTGCGGCGCGGAGGGCAAGCGCTACTCGTTGCCGAATAGCCGAATCATGCTGCATCAGCCGTCCGGCGGGTTCCAAGGGCAGGCCACGGATATTGAGATCCACGCCCGCGAAATCCTGAATTTGCGGGCGCGGCTGAACGAGATTTATGTCAGCCATACCGGGCAGGAACTGAAGGCGGTCGAAGAGGCGCTGGAACGCGACAATTTCCTGGCTCCGGACGAGGCGAAAAAGTTCGGCCTGATCGACGAAGTGGTTACCAACCGACCGGACGGCGGCGAGGGCGGCGCGGACCCGGCGGCGGACGGCGACGGGAAGAAGGTCGACGACTAAAGCATTGAAAGGAATGTAATAAACCAAGAAATCGGGGGCTGTGATTCCATTGGACATCGGTTGTGACAATGTGTGATATGTCAAGCACCCCTTCAGTATGGTTTATTAACGTTTAATTGTTTTTCAATGTCTATCTGTCAGGTTTTTCGAGTGTCGATGATCGTGGCGATTGGCTAATATGTGGAGGCGAAAGCCCCCCGGAACGAAAGACTAAAACATGAGTAAGACTGGCTCCGGCGATTCCAAGAACACCTTGTACTGCTCCTTCTGCGGAAAGAGTCAGCACGAGGTGCGCAAGCTTATTGCCGGCCCGACCGTGTTCATCTGCGATGAATGCGTCGAATTGTGCATGGACATCATCAAGGAAGACCATAAGGCGACGATTTCCAAATCGCGCGACGGTGTTCCGACCCCGCGGGAAATCCGCAAGGTCCTCGATGACTATGTCATTGGCCAGAACCATGCGAAGCGCGTTCTGTCGGTCGCCGTTCACAACCACTACAAGCGCCTCGCGCATGGCGGCAAGAACAATGATGTCGAGTTGGCGAAATCGAATATTCTGCTGATCGGCCCGACCGGGTGCGGCAAGACGCTGCTGGCGCAGACGCTGGCGCGCATCCTCGACGTGCCGTTCACGATGGCGGATGCCACGACGCTGACCGAGGCCGGCTATGTCGGCGAAGATGTCGAGAACATTATCCTGAAGCTGCTGCAGTCCGCGGACTACAATGTCGAGCGGGCGCAGCGCGGTATCGTCTATATCGACGAAGTCGACAAGATCAGCCGCAAGTCGGACAACCCGTCGATCACGCGGGACGTTTCGGGCGAAGGCGTGCAGCAGGCCTTGCTCAAGATCATGGAAGGCACGGTCGCCAGTGTCCCGCCGCAAGGGGGACGCAAGCATCCGCAGCAGGAATTCCTGCAGGTCGACACGACCAACATCCTGTTCATCTGCGGCGGCGCGTTTGCCGGCCTCGAAAAGATCATTTCCCAGCGCGGCAAGGGATCGTCCATCGGCTTCGGCGCCGACGTGCGCGGTCCGGAAGACCGTCAGATCGGCGAATTGCTGCAAGGGGTCGAGCCGGAAGATTTGCTGAAGTTCGGATTGATTCCGGAATTCGTCGGTCGGCTTCCGGTCCTGGCAACCTTGTCGGATTTGGACGAGGACGCGTTGGTCGAGATTCTGTCCCGCCCGCGCAACGCGCTGGTCAAGCAGTATCAGCGCCTGTTCGAGATGGAAGGCGTGCAGATCGAGTTCCTCGAAGATGCGCTTCGGGCCATCGCGCAAAAGGCGATTGCGCGCAAGACCGGCGCGCGTGGATTGCGCTCGATCATGGAATCGATTCTGTTGGATTCGATGTATGAGCTGCCCGGACTCGAGGGTGTCGAAGAGATCGTCATCAACCGCGAAGTCGTCGATGGCAACTCGAAACCCCTTCATATCTATGCCGATCGGCGAGAGGACACCGGCCAAAGCGCCTAGTCCGTGACAACGGGCTTGATTGTCCCAAATAACATCGCCATCTATTGACTAACGATTTTCCGCCGCTGAGGCGGTCAATACTTGGATGAGGCTGTATGTTGGACTTGACCCGAGGTCAGATTTTCCCGGTTCTACCGTTGCGCGACATCGTCGTGTTCCCGCACATGATCGTGCCGCTTTTTGTCGGCCGCGAGAAATCCGTGCGCGCGCTCGAAGATGTCATGGCGGACGACAAGCAGATTCTGCTCGTCACGCAGAAGAATGCGGCGCAAGACGATCCGACCCCCGGCGATATCTACATGATGGGAACCGTGGCGACCGTGTTGCAGCTCCTGAAGCTGCCGGACGGTACGGTCAAGGTCCTGGTCGAAGGCAACCAACGGGCCCGCATCGACAGCTTCATCGACAACGTGGATTTCTTCCAGGCCAATGCGGAACTGATCGAAGACGACGTCGAGAGCCCGCAGGAATTGGAAGCGCTCAGCCGCGCCGTCGTGGGCGAGTTCGAGCAGTACATCAAGCTGAACAAGAAGGTGCCGCCGGAGGTTCTGATCTCGGTCAATCAGATCGACGATCCGGGCAAGCTGGCCGATACGGTCGCGCAGCATCTGACGCTCAAGATTGCCGACAAGCAGGCCTTGCTGGAGGTCGACAAGATCGGCGAGCGGTTGGAGCGCGTCTATTCCTTCATGGAAGGCGAGATTGGCGTGATGCAGGTCGAGAAGCGCATCCGCAATCGCGTCAAGCGCCAGATGGAAAAGACCCAGCGCGAGTATTATCTCAACGAACAACTCAAGGCGATCCAGAAGGAACTGGGTGAAGGCGAGGACGGCAAGGACGAACTCGCCGAGATCGAAGAGAAGATCAAGAAGACCAAGCTTTCCAAGGAAGCCCGCGAAAAAGCGCAGGCCGAGATCAAGAAACTGCGGTCGATGAGCCCGATGTCGGCGGAGGCGACCGTCGTCCGCAATTACCTCGACTGGATTTTGAGCATTCCTTGGAAAAAGCGCACGAAGACCAAGCGCGACCTGAACGGGGCATTGCAGGTCCTGGACGAAGACCATTACGGTCTGGACAAGGTCAAGGAACGCTTGATCGAATATCTCGCCGTGCAGCATCGGATGCGCAAGGTGAAGGGGCCGATCCTATGCCTCGTGGGACCGCCGGGTGTCGGCAAGACGTCGCTCGGGAAATCCATGGCGCGCGCGACCGGCCGGAAATTCGTCCGCATGTCGTTGGGCGGCGTGCGCGACGAGGCCGAGGTACGTGGCCATCGCCGGACCTATATCGGCTCGATGCCGGGCAAGGTCATCCAGGGCATGAAGAAAGCCAAATCTTCGAATCCGCTGTTCCTGCTCGACGAGATCGACAAGCTGGGCGCGGATTGGCGCGGCGATCCGTCGTCGGCGCTGCTCGAAGTGCTCGATCCGGAACAGAACAGCACGTTCAACGACCATTATCTCGAGGTCGACTACGACCTCAGCGACGTCATGTTTGTGACGACCGCCAACACGTTGCGGATGCCGCAGCCGTTGATGGACCGCATGGAGATCATCCGCATCCCCGGCTATACCGAGGACGAGAAGGTCGAAATTGCGAAGCGCCATCTGATTGCCAAGCAGGTCAAGGAAACCGGCCTCAAGGACGAGGAATGGTCGATTTCCGACGAGGCGCTGCGCGACCTGATTCGCTATTACACGCGCGAGGCCGGCGTCCGTAACCTGGAGCGCGAAATCGCGAACCTGGCGCGGAAGGCGATCAAGGAAATCCTCATGAAAGAGGATGTCGTCAAGGTCCGCCTGACGCGGAAGAATCTCGAGAAATTTGCCGGCGTCCGCAAATTCCGGTTCGGCGAGGTCGAAGAAGAGAACCTCGTCGGCGTCGTCACCGGATTGGCCTGGACCGAGGTCGGCGGCGAGTTGTTGACCATCGAGTCGGTGATGTTGCCGGGTAAGGGAAAGATCATCCGGACCGGCAAGCTCGGCGATGTCATGCAGGAATCGGTGCAGGCGGCGGAAAGCTACGTCAAAAGCCGGGCGCCGTCTTTCGGTATCAAACCGACCGAGTTCGAAAAGATCGATATTCACGTCCATGTGCCCGAGGGTGCCACCCCGAAGGACGGTCCGTCGGCCGGCACGGCGATGGTCACGTCGATCGTTTCGGTGCTGACGGGTATCCCGATCCGCAAGGATGTCGCCATGACCGGTGAAATCACCCTGCGCGGCAGGGTCCTCCCGATCGGCGGGCTGAAGGAAAAGCTCCTTGCGGCGCTGCGCGGCGGTCTGAAGACGGTGTTGATTCCGCAGGAAAACGTTAAGGATCTCGCGGAGATTCCCGACAACGTGAAGCGGAACCTCGATATCATCCCGGTCAAGACCGTCGATGAAGTGATCGAAAACGCGCTGGAAGAGGCCGTAAAACCGATCGAATGGGGCCCCGAGTCGGAGTCGGTCGAGCCGGTTCAGTCAACGCAAACGGAGGGCGATCTCAGTGGAGTTACCACTCACTGAGTAGTTCTACTTCGCCTGTGTCGCCATTTTCGCCGGTTGTGTGCCGATATGCATCAGGTTGGCAAAAAAGCTCGGTTTTCTGCGGGCTCGTCGTTGACTGCCGGCTCTTATGACAGATAAACTCGCCGAACTTTCGCCTGGAAGTTAACAGTTCCTATCAACACTTTCCCTGGCCTTTAGAGGGGGGCTTTACCTTGAACAAGAACGATCTTGTTGCAGCTGTAGCTAACGATGCTGGCCTGTCAAAGGCAGATGCGGCGCGAGCCGTTGATTCAGTATTCGATTCAATCACCGGCGCCTTGAAAACGGGCGGTGATGTTCGTTTGGTTGGCTTTGGCACGTTTAGCATCACAAATCGCAAAGCGTCGATTGGGCGCAATCCGCGTACCGGTGAGCAAATCCAGATTCCTGCGTCCAAACAGCCTAAGTTTAAGGCGGGCAAAGGGCTCAAGGACGCCGTCAACTAAGACGTTTAAAGACATTGTGCAAAGCCGGCCGCCGACCTGTCGTGCGGCCGGCTTTGGTTTTTCGGTACCGGTGTAGCCGGCGGGGGCTTGCGAAGGCTTGCCATCCGCCGGGAAAAGCAGTACTCCACCGTCGAATTCGGGGCCGTATGGGCTTCGGCGCGGGCGATTAGCTCAGCTGGGAGAGCACCTCGTTTACACCGAGGGGGTCGGCGGTTCGAGCCCGTCACCGCCCACCATTCAGATACAAATATTGCCCACCCTTATTGGAAGCTCAATCCTTAAAACCGACTTGAAACTGACGATGAAAAGTCAAATCTGTTTAGAGAACAGGCAATGCCCGGCAAAGTGGCCGAATTCCTTGTTTTTGAAGAGGTATGATCGCTTGACACGTCTCAGGCCGTGGATTACCAAGGCGCTCGCGGGCAACCCTGCTTGGGGGTGTAGCTCAGTTGGTTAGAGCGCCGGCCTGTCACGCCGGAGGCCGCGGGTTCGAGTCCCGTCACTCCCGCCACTTTCGGTCAGAATTGACCGTGTACGGGGCTCGTGGAAGACCGGGGGTCGGATCACGGGTTCTAATCTTGATGGGAGTACGTCCCCAGGACACCGAATGAACGAGTTGCTCCTCCAGTATCTGCCAATTTTAATCTTCCTCGGCATTGCCGGCGGTCTCGCTGCTGTAATCATCATTGCGTCGTTGATTATTGCTCCTCAACGCCCGGATGCAGAAAAACTATCTGCGTATGAGTGTGGGTTTGAAGCATTTGAAGATGCCCGGACGCGTTTTGATGTCCGGTTTTATCTTGTCGCAATTTTGTTCATCATTTTCGATCTTGAAGTCGCATTCCTGTTCCCGTGGGCAGTGGCGCTCGGGGACATCGGCTTGTTCGGGTTTTGGTCGATGGTGATTTTCTTGGGCATTCTTACTATCGGCTTCGTTTACGAGTGGAAAAAAGGAGCGTTGGAATGGGAGTAGAAACCGAGATGCGTTCCGCGGCGCTCGGTCCCGGCACTCAACAGGACGCAATCCTTCGCAATGTCACCGAGACGCTCGTCGACAAGGGATTTGTCGTCGCCAATCTCGATAAACTGGTCAACTGGGCGCGGACTGGTTCGATGTGGCCAATGACATTCGGTCTTGCGTGCTGCGCCGTCGAAATGATGCACGCATACGTGAGCCGCTACGATCTCGACCGGTTCGGTGTGGTTCCCCGGCCGAGCCCGCGTCAGTCGGACGTGATCATTGTTGCCGGCACACTGACCAATAAGATGGCCCCGGCGTTCCGCAAGGTTTACGACCAAATGGCTGAGCCGCGCTATGTGATTTCCATGGGGTCGTGTGCCAACGGCGGCGGTTACTACCACTATTCATACGCCGTTGTCCGAGGCTGCGATCGGGTCGTGCCTGTCGATGTTTACGTGCCCGGCTGCCCACCAACCGCCGAGGCGCTTGTATACGGTGTTCTACAGTTGCAGAAAAAAATCCGCCGCACCGGCACGTTGATGCGGTAGCGGCATAGAGTTTCAGAGGCGAAGACCACCATGGCGGATCCCCAACCCATTCAGGAACTCGGAGATTATCTCTCCGGCGCTCTTGGCGATGTGGTGGATGCTACCGATCTGTCCGGCGGTGAGCTGACCATTCACGTCCATCGGGACAGTATTGTCAAAACGCTTACTTTCCTTCGCGACGATGTGAATTGTCAGTTTAAGCAACTCGTCGACGTGTGCGGTGTCGACTACCCCGATAGGGAAGAGCGGTTTGATGTTGTCTATCACCTTCTGAGCTTGACCAGAAATATGCGTGTACGGGTCAAAGTGACGACCGACGAGGACACACCGGTTCCCTCCGTAGCCGACGTTTTCAACGCGGCAAATTGGTGGGAGCGAGAGGCCTGGGACCTTTACGGCATCTTCTTCTCCGGCCATCCGGATTTGCGGCGAATTTTGACCGATTACGGGTTTGAGGGGCATCCACTGCGCAAGGACTTCCCGCTCACCGGTTACGTTGAAGTGCGCTACGACGATGAGCAAAAGCGCGTTGTTTACGAACCGGTCAATCTCACACAGGAGTTTCGCAACTTCGACTTTCTGAGCCCGTGGGAAGGAATGCAGCACCAACTGCCGGGTGATGAGAAAGCAACCGTCGACGAAGACGCCGAAAGCGAAGAGGCCGACAAAGCCAGCTCATGAGCGATACACAGATCAAAAACCTCACGATGAACTTCGGCCCGCAACATCCGGCGGCACATGGGGTGTTGCGTATGGTGTTGGAGATGGACGGCGAGATTATCGACCGTGCCGACCCGCACATCGGCTTACTTCATCGCGGTACCGAGAAGCTCATAGAATATAAGAGCTATCTTCAGGCCGTGCCGTACTTCGACCGGCTTGACTACGTGGCGCCGCAGAACCAAGAACATGCGTTTGCGCTCGCGGTTGAGAAACTGGCCGGCATGGATGTGCCGCCGCGCGGTCAATACGTCCGCGTACTTTTTGCTGAAATCGGCCGCATTCTGAACCACATCCTAAATATTACGGCATACGCGATGGACGTCGGGGCGATGACGCCGATGCTTTGGGCGTTTGAAGAACGTGAGAAGCTGATGGAGTTCTGTGAACGTGTCAGCGGTGCCCGTCTTCATATGGCTTACTTCCGTCCCGGTGGTGTCGCTGCGGATATGC
>JANQKC010000027.1 GCA_028281325.1 Alphaproteobacteria bacterium | reverse complement strand
CCAAGCTGAGCCACGGTCTTCAAAAGACCCAGGATGAGACGGTCTCCCGCCTGTGCACATTCCTACAATCACACAATCTCGACAGACAAGGATGAGGTTCGGTAAACGGGATGTTCGTCTGGCTGCGTTCGACTTAGTTTTGCGCCTATGCCGTTCCAAGCCACCCTCATGCTGAGCTTGTCGAAGCATCAGGCTCCGTTGGCTGTTCTTTGGTTCATTCGCCATCACAGGGCCATCCCTTGGCCGCCGTCGACATAGATCGTTTCGCCGGTCAGGAAGGCCACGTCTTCGGTGAACAATGTCGCGACGACCCGCGCGATCTCGTTCGGATCGCCGGCGCGGCGGGCCGGTGACCGGCTCTTGATCCAGGCCTGGAACTTCTCGTTCTGCACGGCGTCCCGGTTCAGGTCGGTCTCAATGAAGCCGGGCGCGACATTCACCACGCTGATATTTGCCTTCGCCCATTCGGCGGCGAGGCAGCGGGTCATCGCCGCCACGGCCGCCTTGGACGCGCAATAGGCGAGGGTCCGGGGCACGCCGAGCTTGTCGTAGAAGGAGCCGATATTGACGATGCGGCCGCCTTGTTTTTCCAAATGCGGATAGGCCTCGCGGCTGACGATCATCACCGATGTCGCGTTGGTCTCCATGATTTCCGCGTAATCGTCGGTCGTGAGGTCGCGGCTCCGGGTTTCCCGGTGAATCCCCGCGTTGTTGACCACGCCCGCAAGGCCGCCCGCTTTCTCCGCCACGGCGGCGAGGGCGTCGCGGATGCTGGCTTCGTCGGTGACGTCGCATTGCGCCGTGATGAATTTCTCCGACGCGTCCGCGCCGTCGGGCAGGCCGCCGCCGCGCGACAGGCACCCGACGGTCAATCCGCGGGCGGCAAGTTCACGGGCGATGGCCGCGCCGATGCCGCGGCTCGATCCGGTAACGGCGATGGCGCCTTCAGGCATCCTTGAACTCCGCTTTGCGTTTCTCGACGAAGGCGTTCATGCCCTCGACCACGTCCTCGGTTTGAAAGGCCAGGGTGTTGAGATCGGCTTCGATCCGCAGGCCTTCATTGATCGGATTATCGGATGCGCGGGTGACGGCCTCGCGGGCGAAGCCCAGCACCGGCAGGCTGAAGCCCGTGAACTCCCGCGCGAAGGCGATGGCGGCGTCCAGCGTGTCGCCGTCGGCGATCCGGTTGACCAGCCCGATCCGCTCGGCCTCGGTGGCGTCCACGGTGCGGCCGGTCATGATCATGTCGAGCGCCCGGCTCTCGCCGACCACGCGTGGCAGACGCTGCGTGCCGCCGAAGCCGGGGATCGCGCCGAGCTTGATTTCCGGCAGCCCCATCTTGGCGTTGCTGCTGGCCACGCGGAAAGTGCAGGCGAGGGCGAGTTCCAATCCGCCGCCGAAAGCATAGCCGTTGATCGCCGCGATCGACGGCATCGGCATCCGGTCCAATTCGGCGAATGTCCATTGGCCGAGTTCCGCGCCATGCTTGGCTTCGATTAGGGAGCGGCCGAGCAACTCCTTGATATCCGCACCGGCGCAAAACGCCTTATCACCCGTGCCGGTGAAGATGACCGCGCGCGCATCGGAAGCGCCGGCCTCGTGGATCGCCTTGCCGATATCTTTGATCATCTGGACGTTCAGCGCGTTCAACGCTTCGGGGCGCGATAGCGTGATGACGGCGAATTCGTCCCGGCGGCTCAGTTCGATAGACATGTATTTTCCTCTCAGGCGTCGGGGTCGGTGAAGCGGACCGGATCGGGTTTGATCTTGCCACTGCGCGCCCACTCCGCCAGTTCGCGTTTCAGGATCTTGCCGCTCGCCGTCAGGGGAAAATCCTCCATGACGATGAAGTATTCCGGCATGTCGTATTTCGACAGCCCGGCGGTGTGCAGGTGATCGAGGACTTCGTCGCCCAACGGGACAGGCGACTCTACGGGCATGACCGCCAGTCCGACCTTTTCGCCGAGCCGCTCGTCCGGGACGGCGAAGGCGGCGGCCTTCTCGATATTCGGATGCTTTATCGCCAGGTCTTCGATCCGTGCCGGATGGATATTGTGGCCGCCGCGGATGATGATGTCCTTCAACCGCCCGACGATGGCGAGGTTGCCATGCTCGTCCAGCCGGCCCAGGTCGCCGGACAGGAACCAGCCGTCGCGGTTGAACGAGTCCTCGGTCGCGGTTTGGTTGTCGAAATAGCCTAGCATCAGGCATGCGCCCTTGCCGCCGATCTGACCCACCTCGCCGACAGGGACTTCCTCGTCGCGGTTGTCCTGGTCGAACAGTCTGACCTCGTAGCTCCGTCCGCCGCGGCCGCAGGTCTCACAGATCGTGGCCGGATCATCGTCGGGATAGGTGTATTGATGCGACGAGTTTTCCGTCATGCCGTAGACGTTCTGTGGCTTGATGCCTTGGTTCAGGAAGGCCTCGGCGGTGACCGGCGGGATCGGCGCGCCCGCCATGTAAAACGTTTTCACCTTGCCGAGCCGGTCCAGGCCGCGCGCTTTCTGATCCGCCAGGATATCCATGCCATGGGTCGGCACGCCCATGACATAGGTCGCCCCGGTCTCGACGATCCAGTCGAGTGGTTTCATGCCGTCCGGCGGATCGTTCAGCACCATCTCCCCGCCGCAGACCATGATCTCGGACGCCGCCACCCACGCGATGTGATGGCTCAGCGGGCTCAGCGTCAGGATCACCGTGTCCTTGTCGTGGTTCCAGTCCCGCACCATGTCGCGCGCATTGGCGAGCAGCGTGTTGTCCGAATGGAGCACGCCCTTGGGCGTGCCTGTCGTCCCCGACGTGAAGGCCAGATAGAAGGGCTTATCTGAGTTTGGATCCGGGTCCGGTCTTTCGCGTCCGTAATCCATGATCTCGGGAAAGTCGTTGCCGCTTGTCCGCCCCGCCGGGAGCCGGAAGACCCGCTTCATCGAGGATAGTCCTTCGATCTCCTTCAGCACCGCGGGCGTGGCCGCGCCGTAGCCTTCCTCGACGACCAGTGCGGACGCCCGGATCGTGTCCAGCAGGGTGACGATCTCGTCCCCGGCGTAGTTCAGGTGCAGCGACGGATTGCAGATATAGCCGTTGCGCGCGCAGGCGAGCATCGTGACGACCGCTTCCACCCGGTTCGGCTGCCAGAGCGAGACACGCTGGCCCTTGACCAGTCCGCTTTCGTGCAGGACCGCCGCCATGGAATCGGTCCAGTCCTTGAGCTGCCACCACGTGAGACGCCGCCCGCTGTCCCGAACCGCATTCCCGTCCGGGCGATCCCGCGCGTGGGCGCTGAGCAGCGAATACAGCGTGTCCGCCTGCCACATCCCGGCATCGTAATACTGCCGGGCCGTGGCGGGATCGTGCAGCGTCAGGGTCCGGTTCGCCACGGGATCGTCCCTCAGTGCCCGAACTTCTTCGAATCCGGTTTGCGCCGTTCGCCGAAGGATTCGCTCAACTCCTTAGATTCTTCGGAATCGAGATACTGGCGCAGCAGCAGATCATGCGCCATGCGGCCCAGCCCGTTGACCCCGGTCGTCCGCACGCTGAAGGAATGCTTGATCGCGGCCAGCGCCACCGATCCCCGGTCGGCGATATGCAGCGCCCAGGCCTTGGTCTCCTCCTTCAGCTTGTCGTCGGGCACGACGCGGTTGATCAGACCCATCGCGAGGGCTTCCTCGGCGGTGTATTTGTCGTTGCAGTACCACATCTCCTTGGCGCGCTTCTTGCCGATCTGGTCTTCGAGATACCAGGTGCCGACGCCGGCGTCGAAGCTGCCCATCGACGGGCCGACCTGACGGAAGATCGCGCTTTCCGCGGCGATGGTCAGGTCGCATACGACCTGCAGCACGTTGCCGCCGCCGACCGCATAGCCGTTGACGCTGGCGATCACCGGCTTCTGCGACCGCTCGATGCTTTCATACATGTCGAGGACCGGAATGACGCCGGAATAGGTCAGGCTGTCCTCCATGTCTTCCTTGCGGCCGCCGATACAGAAGAAGCGGTCGCCCGCGCCGGTCAGGATGATCACCCGGGTGCGCGATTCCCGCCGGTTCTTGTCGATGCAATCCCGCACCTCGAAACACATCGTCGGATTGAACATGTTGCCGTCGTAGGGCCGGTTCAGCGTGATCGTGGCCACCGGGCCGTCTTCTTCGTACAGGATCGTTTCGTAGTCCATGATGCTCACTGGTGCTGATTTAAAGTGTTAAAGCGGTTGACCGAGTATGCCGCAAAAACGCATCGGGTGCGTGGTCCGGTGCGGTGCCGGCGATTGTAGCGGGAAGTGGCCGGGAAGCGAAAATCCGCTGCGGGCGACAACCCGGGAATCCGATTTTTAGCGTCGACTCAATTGGGTTATACTCCTTCTCGCAATCTGCAGTATGCAAGGCTGCGGGAACGAAAAGAAGAATGCGATGGGAGGGTACCGTGTATGAGCGGTGATTTGCCGGCGCCGTTAGTCAACGCCGATTCCGCGCCCTATTGGGAGGGCGCGCGCGACAATAAACTTCTCCTGCAACGGTGTTCCGACTGCGGAACGCTGCGCTTCTTTCCCCGTTATCTCTGCACCGCATGCGGTTCGGAGAACACCGATTGGATCGAAGCCGCCGGGCGCGGCACCGTCCACAGCTTCACTGTTGTGCACCGCGCCGCCTTTCCGGAATTCCAGGAACGCACGCCTTATGTGGTCGCCCTGATCGACCTCGAGGAAGGGCCGCGCATGATGACGAATATCGTCGGCGCGGACGCCCTCGAGGTCGCGATCGGCGATGCGGTGATGGTCGAGTTCGAGGATCGCGGCGGCGATGGCGCCAAGGTGCCGCAATTCAGGCGGGCATGAGCGGATGAGCCTGCGCAACAAGATCATCGTCGCCGGCGTCGGCGAGTCCGACATCGGAAAGGTGCCGGGGATGACCGGCGTCGGGCTCAACGCGCAGGCGTGCAAGCGGGCGCTCGACGATGCGGGGCTGACGCTCAAGGATGTCGATGGGGTACTGACCGCCTACACGATGACCGAGCCCTATTTCATGCTGGGCACGGTGGTGGCCGAGTATCTCGGTATTCAGCCGCGCTACTGCGCCTCGGTCGCGGTCGGCGGCGGGTCGCCCGCGGTCATGCTGAAGCACGCCGCCGAAGCGGTGCTCGCCGGGCATTGCGATACGGTGTTGGTCTGCGCGGGCGAGAACCGGGCGACGGGACAGAGCCGGGATTCCGCCGTTGCGGCGCTGACCATCGTCGGTCACCCCTATTTCGAAAACCCCTACGGTCCGCTGATCCCCGGTTTCTACGCGATGATCGCACGCCGCTACATGCACGAGTTCGGCACGACGCGGGAGCAGATGGCCGCGGTCGCGGTGAACGGGCGGAACCATGCGCTGCGCCATCCGAACGCGCATATGACCAAGTCGATCACCGCGGAAGACGTGCTGAACTCGAAGCCGATTGCCGAGCCGCTGAACATCCTCGATTGTTGCTTGATCTCGGATGCGGCCGGGGCCTTCGTGGTCACTCGCGCGGACCGGGCGCCGGACCTCGCCAATGATCCGGCTTATCTCTTGGGGATCGGCGAGTTCCATACCCATGAGCATCTGATCGCCGCGCCCAGCCTGACCGAGTTCGGGTGCAAGCAGTCGGGCGAGGCGGCCTATGCCATGGCGGGGCTGGGGCCTCGCGACGTGGATTTCGCGCAGCTCTACGACTGCTTCACCATCGTGCCGATCATCGAGATGGAGGAACTCGGCCTCGCGGAGCGCGGCGAAGGTGGCGAACGGTTTCTGCGCGGCGAGACCGCGATCGAGGGCAGCCTGCCGATCAACACCGACGGCGGGTTGCTGTCGCATGCCCAGGCCGGGGCCGGCGGCGGCATCTTCGGCATCGTCGAGGCGACGCGGCAGCTGCGCGGCGATCAAGGCGACCGGCAGGTGAAGAAACACGACGTGGCGTTGGTGCATAACGAAGGCGGCATCCTATCATCCAACTGCACCATGCTGCTGGGGAGGGAAGCGCGATGAGTGCCGACGGCACCGCAAAACCGCGTGGCGCGCCGCTGTCCAACCGCCTGATCAAACGAACGCTGACCCAAAGTCTGGAAACCGACCTTTGGACGCATATGGATCAAATCTCCTCGCATATGACCGTGGTGCGGTTGAGTGAGGATCACCGGGAGGCGGTGACGGCCTTCAAGGAGAAACGGCAACCGAATTTCAAGGGTCGGTAAAAAAAGAATGTGAACACCGCACGGCAATGCCCCGGTAAACGGGGCCGCCGAATTACAATAAGACATCGCCGCTGCGGTCACGGGGAGGATGAAATGGGACGACCGGTATTGCGGACGCAGCTCTGCGACATGCTGGGAATCGAATATCCCATCCTGCTGGCGGGAATGGGATCGCGCGGCAAGGCGACGCCGCCGGCCTTGGTGGCGGCCGTGTCAGAGGCGGGCGGCATGGGAGTCATCGGCGGATCGGGGTTGCCGCCGGAGGAATTGCGAAGCGTCATTCGGGAAACGCGCCGATTGACCGACAAGCCGATCGGGGTGGACCTGCTGCTGCCGGCGAGCCTTGCGAAAGGGGCGGGCACCACCCGCACCGAAGTGCGCCGCCAGCTTTGGGAGAAGTTCCCGGAGCATGTCGCCTTCGTGAAATCACTGATGGAGGAGTACGACCTGCCCGACGTGTATGTCGACAACGAAGCGGTCGTGTCCACCAACCTGATCGAGGATCAGGTGCGCGTCGTCATGGAAGAGAACGTGCAGGCCTTCGCGGCGGGGCTTGGCGACCCGTCCTGGGTGGTCCCGCAGGCGCAGGAGAAGAAGATGGTTGTCCTCGGCCTCGCGGGGACGCCTCGCAACGCCGAACGTCAGAAAGCGGCGGGCGTCGATATCGTCGTCGCGCAAGGCCATGAAGCGGGCGGCCATACCGGCCATCTCGCGAATTTCCCGCTCATTCCGCAGGTCGTCGACGCGGTCAGCCCGATCCCCGTGGTCGCGGCGGGCGGGATCGCGGACGGGCGCGGCGTTGCGGCGTCCTTGGCGCTCGGGGCCATCGGTGCGTGGGTCGGCACGGCCTTCCTCGTCGCCGAGGAAAGCGATATCGGCGACAAGAAACAGGACGCGATCCTGAAGGGCGAGTCGAAGGACTTCCAGATTCGCCGGGTCTACACCGGCAAGACCATGCGCGGGCGCACCACGCCGATCACCGAGGCCTGGGACGCCTGCAGCCTTGACCCGTTGCCGATGCCGTATCAGAAAATCCTGATGGACGATTTCAACCAGGCCGCCGTGCGCGCTGGGCGGGACGACCTGATCAGCAATCCGGCGGGACAGATCGGCGGCATGCTCAAAGACCGTAAGCCGGCGCGGCAGATCATGGACGAAATCGTCGCCGGCACGGTTGAGACGGTGAACGGTTTCCGGTCCGGGGCGGTCGTCGAACTATGACCGATGCCGGTTCGGCCGCGCCGCCACTGACGGGCATCCGGGTTCTCGACCTGACCCGCATCGTCGCCGGACCGTTCTGTACCCTGCAACTCGCCGATCTGGGCGCCGAGATCATCAAGATCGAGCGGCCCGGTTACGGCGATGACACGCGCTTCTTCAAACCGCCCGAACTTGGCGGCGAATCGCATTTCTTCATGGCCTTCAACCGCAACAAGAAGAGCGTGGCGCTCGATCTCAGCAGCGAGGAAGGCCGCGATATCGTGCACCAACTCGCCGCGAAATCCGACGTGTTGATCCAGAACTTCCGGCCCGGCGTGATGCGGCGGCTCGGCTTGGACTACGACGCGATGCAGGCCCGGCACCCGCATCTGATCTATTGCTCGATCTCGTCCTACGGCCAGGACGGCAGCATGGCCGATCGGCCTGGTTTCGATCCCGTGTTGCAGGCGGAATTCGGGTTGATGGCGATCAACGGCGATCCGGCGGGCGATCCACTGCGGTCGCCCTTGTCGCTGACCGACCTGTTCACCGGCCTTTACGCCAGCACGTCGATCCTGTCCGCGGTGATTTCGCGCGGCGACGGCGGGAAAGGACAGCATATCGACCTGGCGCTGATGGACGGCGCGGCGGCGATCCTCGGCAACTTCGCGCAAGGCTATTTCTGCACCGGGGAGAACCCGGTCCGGACGGGCAATACCCATGCGGTGGCGGTGCCGGTCGGCGCGTTCCATGCCAAGGACGGGATGCTCTATCTCGCCTGCGCCACCGACCGGCAGTTCCAGTCGCTGTGCGAGGACGTGATCGACCGGCCGGAGTGGGTCGACGACCCGCGCTTCCGGCGCAACCCGGACCGGGCGGCCAATCGGGACGAACTCATGCGTCTTTTGAACGATATCTTCGCCGAGCGGCCGTTGGACTATTGGGTGCCGAAATGTCGCGCGACGGGGGTGGCGGGCGGGCCGGTGCGGTCGGTATCGGACGCGCTGGAATCGCCCGAGTTAGCTGAGCGCGACATGGTCGTGACCGTGCCGCACCCGACGGCGGGCGATCTACGCACGCTGGGCACGCCTTACAAGTTGTCCGATACCCCGGCGGCGACGCCGGCCGCCGCGCCCTTGCTGGGACAGCATACGGTCGAGGTGTTACGCGATCTGTTGGGGATGGACGACGTGTCCATCGCCGATCTTCGCGGCAAAGGCATCGTCAGCGACGCCTAAGAGGTGGTTACCCGCCGGCCTTGAACCAGAACTCGATCTCTTCGGTTTCCGCTTCGCACCGCGCCGAGTGTTCCGCACCCGCGGGCACGTGGTACCAGTCGCCGGGACCGTAGGCGGTCTCGTTGCCGTCCATCGTGATGAACATCACACCCTTGGTGATGACGCCCCAGTTGTCGGTGTCGTGGGTATGCGGTTCGATCGCCGTGCCCGCGGGATAGGTGGCGAACAGCACGTCGCAATTCTCGGCGGGCAGCCGAAAAGCGTCGAACCGGTCGGAGAAGGGGTCGAGGCTGCGGATTTTTTCGGGGAACTGGGTGGTTTTCATATGACGCCAGTTGGTTGCTTCGAGGAACGAGCCGACCGGATAATAGTCGCAATCTTCTGCAAGGTGAATGGATGGTGAAATCGACCGCCTGTGAGCATCCATGCTTCGACAGGCTCAGCATGAGGGAGCAATGCGCCGTCCTCATCCTGAGCCCGTCGAAGGATGGTTTCGGCTGCGACCGCCGGCATGCTTCGACAGGTTCAGCATGAGGAGGAATGAAGATGTCGGCGTGAGAAGAATGGGGTGGGTTTGCACCTGACGTCATCCTGCGCCTGTCGAAGGACGAAGCAGGGAACGTACTGGACCGACTTATTTATGTACGACCAAATGCTTCCCGTTGGGCGCCTTCGGGTCGGGTACTTCGAAGATGTCGTAGCCCGCGTCTTTCGGCAACACCATGCAGATCGAGCCGTCCGGCGCCTTCGCGCGTTGGCCCAAGACGGTCACGACTTTCTCTCCGCGCGCGCGGTCGAGCGCTTCGTCGACAGTGTTGCTCCGGTCTAGCCGCATCAGCGTGCAATAGGTCGGGAACATCACGAAATGGATGCCGCCGACATAATCGTCGATCACGCCCTGCGGATGGCTCCACAGGGAATTGAGCGATTCCAGGCCGTCATGCATGGCGACTTGGCCTGGCGGTGTGGGGGCCAGGAAGAAATGTGTGTCGAACCGCTTCGGCCGCATTTCCGGCGTGATCCAATGCGCGTAATAGACCAGCAGGTCGCAGGCGAGATCGAGATTTTCGGCCTCGATCATTTCGTCGATGCCGATCTCGTCGCGCATCAGCGGATCGCGGTATCTGTCGTCGAGGTCGGGCACGCGGTCGGGCGGGATCATCTCGGAACTGCCCTTCGGGCGGGCGAGCAGGACGCCGCATTCCTCGAAGGTCTCGCGCACCGCCGCCACATGCAACGACAACTGGAAATCGTCGATGTCGCCGATCGGGCCGCTCCGTTCCCGCAGCCACGGCGTCTTGTCCGCCGGGTCGACCTTGCCGCCGGGATAGACCAGCGCGCCCGCGGCGAAGTCCATCTTGGTCGGCCGTTCGACCATGAAGACTTCCAGCCCGGTATCGCCGTCGCGCAGAAGCAAAACGGTGCTGGCGGGCAGGGGGGTAACGGGCGTATCCGGCATTAGGGGCGGCGCTCCTGGAGTTCTAATAGGTGTGCGGTTCGAGGGCGACCATCGGGTGCTGGCTGAAAACGGTCGGTTCGGTCACCGGATCGGCGGCGCAGATGAAGGAGTGGTCGAGTTCGTCCCAGCCGTTGACGCCCAGCAGGCCCAGGCAGATGAGGATTTCCTCCTCCAGCAGTTCCAGCACGCGCAGCAATCCGGGGACGCCCGCCGCCGCCATGCCGAGACATTGCAGCCGGCCGATGCCGACGGCGTCCGCGCCCAGGATCATCGCCTTGACGATGTCGGAGCCGCGCATGATCCCGCCGTCGTAGATGACCTTGGCCCGGCCGTTCACCTCGGCGACGATTTCCGGCAACACGTCCGCCGAGCCCGGTCCGGTATCGAGCGCCCGGCCGCCGTGATTGGTGACGTAGATGCCTTCGACGCCGTGTTCCAACGCCAGCGCGGCGTCCTCGACGCAGCCGATCCCCTTCAGGACCAACGGCATGTCGAATTTGTCCTTGAACCGTTTGACGTCGTCCCAGTTGTAGCCGGCCTGAAAGGCAATCGATTTCCGATAGGCCTCGGGATCCTGCGTCGCCTTGCGGCGGGACAGGCGGACATAGCGGTTGGCGAGGTCGCGTTCCCGCCGGGTATAGAGGTCGAGGTCGACGGTGACGGCGAAGGCGAAATAGCCGTTGTCCATCGCGCGTTTCACATGGTCGTCCTGAAAGGCTTGGTCGCCACGGACGTAGAGCTGAAAAATCCGGTGGTTGTCCGGCGCCGCCTCGGCGGTGCCCTCGAGGCCCGGCGCGGCCTGCGAGCTGAGCATATGCACCACGTCGAAAATTTCCGCGGCCTTTGCCGGCGTGGCGCCGCCGCCTTCCTCGACGGTCTCCAGCGATCCGATCGGGGCGAGGATGACCGGCATCCGCAGGTCGCGGCCCATGAATTCGGTCTTGGCCGTGCGGGCCGAGACGTCGCGCATGACGCGGGGCCGGAAGGCGATGGAATCCAGCGCCTGGCGGTTGCGGCGCAAGGTGGTCTCGGTATCGGTGCCGCCGACCACGTAGTCCCAGACGCCTTGCGTCAGGTTCTTGCGGGCGGCTTTGACGATCTCGTGGACGGTGGCGAATTGCCGTGCCGGTTCGATGCTCATCGATGTAACAGCCTTCTTCTTAGTATTTGTTCGGGTTCAGGCTCAGCATTTGGTGCGCGCTGAAGACCGAGGGAAAGGCGACCGTGGTGGAGGTGGAGACGCAACTCGGGTCGAGGTCGGCCCAGTTTGTCGCGCCGCTGAGGCCCATGGAGATCTGGATTTCCTGTTCCAGGATTTCCAGCGCCCGCACCATCGCGCCCATGCCGCCGGCCGCGAGGCTGGCGCATTGCAGCCGCCCGATGCCGACCAGGTCCGCGCCGAGCGCCTTCGCCTTCACGACGTCCGAGCCGCGCAGCACGCCGCCGTCGACGATGACCGTCGCCTTGCCTTTCGCTTCGGCGACCACCTCGGGCAGCACGTCCATCGACCCTCGCCCGTGATCGAGCTGGCGTCCGCCGTGGTTCGACACATAGATGCCGTCCACCCCATGCTCGACGCAGAGCGCGGCGTCTTCCGCCGTGGCGATGCCCTTCATGATCAACGGGATATCATGCGTGTCCTTGAATCGCTTGACGTTGTCCCAGGTGTATTTCGCCTGCCAGATCTGCTCGTCGTTGCTGACGTCGACGCGCCATTTCTTGACGAAACGGTTGGCGTAGTCGCGTTCGCGCCGGCTGTAGACTGCGGTGTCGATCGTGACGGCGAAAGCGTTGTAGCCATGCGCGATGGCGCGGCGGGCGAAGTCGTCCTCGAACGCGTCGTCGCCGCGGACATAAAGCTGGAAGATCTTTTGATTGTTCGCCGCCGCTGCGACCTCTTCCAGGCCGGGACTGCAGCGTGAACTCAGCATGTGGATGATGTCGAAGGCTTCCGCCGCCTTGGCCGACGCGGCGGCCCCCTCGGCCGGGGCGAAGGTTTCCAGCGATCCGATCGGGGCCAGCAGCACCGGGATGCGCAGCTTCATGCCGAGGACGGTGTCGCTCGCGTCGATCTCGCGGATGTCCCGCAAGGCCCGCGGCTTGAGCGCGAGCTTGTCGATCGCCGCCCGGTTGCGCCGGAGCGTCGTCTCTGATTCCGACGCGCCCGCCATATAGTCCCACGCGCCCTGCGTGAGGTTGGTCCGCGCCGCGCGGATGATTTCGTGGATCGTGGCAAACTCGTTCGAGCTTTCCGGGGAGTCGGTCGCCATACGTGTCTCGCTGCTTCTTTATGTCCGTCCGATTCTGGGAATTGCGCGTTACTTGCCCTTGAACTGGGGATGGCGCTTTTCGAGGAAGGCGTCGACCGCTTCCATATGGTCGTCGCTCGACCGCGCGATGGTCATATGCGACGAAATCTGGTCGAGATGGGTGACCAGGTCGACGCGCTGCCCCTGATAGGTCGCGCGCTTGATCAACCGCACCGAAATGGGCGCGCGGCGCGCGATCTTGGTCGCCAGCTTGTAGGTCTGCTCCATCAACTCGTCGTCCGGATAGACGTGGTTGACGAGGCCGATTTCCTTGGCTTCGGCCGCTTCCACGAAATCGGCGGTGTAGAGCAGTTCCAGCGCCTTCGGCATGCCGACCAGCCGCGGCAGGAACCAACAGCCGCCCGCGCCGGGCACGAGGCCCATGCGGACGTAGCTCTCGGCGAATTTCGCGCTTTCGGCGGCGATGCGGATATCGCACATGCTCGCCATGTCCATGCCCGCGCCGGTGGCCGGGCCGTTGACGGCGGCGATGATCGGCTTGTCCAGTTCCTGAAGCGTCTTCGGGATATGCTGCACCATGTCCCACAGCCGGCTCTTGGTCAGGTTCGGGTTGTTCCGCTCGGGGCTTTCCTTCATCGCCCGCACGTCGCCGCCGGCGCAGAAGGCGCGCCCGGCGCCGGTCAGGACGACCACGTGGATGTCGTCGTTGTCGCGGCATTCTTCCAGCGCGGCGACCCAGGCCCGGATCATCTCTTCCGTGAAGGCGTTCAGCACGTCCGGGCGGTTCAAGGTGATCGTGGCGATATGGTCTTTGGTCTCGAAGAGAAGCTGATCGGTCATGGTGTTTCCTTAGGGCTCGGGGCTTCCTGTATCGAATTGTCTGCTACAGGGTGTATCGCGGCGGACAGGGCGCTGTCCAGTTAGGGCCGGACCACGGTTGCAGGCAGGGACAGCCGCGCGAATGCGGGCCAGATCGACCCACTTTACGCCATAACCGGGCGGAGTGATACCGGCCCAACAGACGGCCGCCAACCGCCCGTTAGGCCGCGCCGACCGGATCGGCGAAGTCGTTCAGGATCTTGCCCGGCCGGGCGCGCATCATGTCTTCCAATTCCTTGCGCACGGCGCTGTAGCCGGCATCGTCGAACACATTCGTCATCTCGCCCGGATCGTTGGCGAGGTCGTAGAGTTCGCCCGCGCCGGACTCCAGTTCGAAGGTGCACTTATGCGTTTTCGTCCGGATCGTGCGCAGCGTCAGCGGCACCCCGCAACGGGTCGCGGCCAGGTTCCATTCGTTGTAGGCGACGTCGCGCGACGCGCCGGTTTTGCCGGTCACCAGGGGCATCAGGCTTTCGCTCTGGATTTCCTCGGGCTTCTCGGTTCCCGCGAGGTCCATGAAAGTGGCCGCCAGGTCGAGGGTCGAGACGGGGTCGTCGACCACGCGGGACGCGGGGACGCCGGGGCCGTGGAACAGCATGCCGACCCGCAGCAGGCCCTCATACGGCGTCGGCCCCTTCAGGTAGAGGCCGTGATCGCCCAACAGGTCGCCATGGTCCGTGGTGTAGACCACGATGGTGTCTTCGGCGAGACCGTAGGCGTCGAGCGCATCGAAGATGCGGCCGACATTGTGGTCGATCAGCGAGATCATGCCGTAGTAGTTCGCCGTCATATCCCGCAATTGCGCCTCGGTCTGCACCGGCGCGCGGGAGCCGGTCTTGCGGAACTCCACGAGTTCGGGATCGTCCATCTGCGGTTCGCCTTCGAGCGACGCCCGATGCCACCAGGGCCGGGCGTCCAGGTCCATCGCGTGGGTCGTTGAGATATCGACCTCGTCGGGATGGTGCAGGCGGCTCCACGGTTCGGGGCAGTCGAAGGGATGATGCGGATCGGGGAAGGACGCCCACAGGACGAAGGGCTCATCGTTGTCGTGCCGGCGCAGGAAGTCGACGGTCCGGTCGCCGATCCAGGTGCTCGTGTGCCAGGCTTCCGGCAAGGCGGAATGCCATGTCTGGTTCGCCCCGGTGCTGGGCGGCAGTTCCGTGCCCCAAAGGTCCCAGACCTCCTGGCCGTTCCGCTCGCCATGGCCGTAATACCAGCGCTCGAAATGCTGGCCGCTCGGCGGCATCATCGGATTCCGTTTCTTGTGGAAATGGCCGAAGCACATCAACTCTGCATGGTCGAAGCCCATATAGGGGCCATACCAATCGTCGCCGAAATCCTGGGAACTGTATTGGCATTCGGGCGAGCCGGTGGGGGCGAAGGTGCCCTTGGTGGCGAAATGCGCCTTGCCGATGAAGGCCGAGCGATACCCGGCGGCGGCGAGGCGGCGGGCGAAACCCGTTTCGCCGACGGCCGGGTCGAGGTCGATGCCGTTATCGCAGACCCCGTGGCTCAGCGGCAGCAAGCCGGTGAGGATCGAGGCGCGTGACGGCTGACAGACCACGTTGGGCGTGATGCAGGCGCTGAACCGGGTTCCGTTTTGTGCCATCCGGTCGAGATGCGGGGTCTTCACCTTGCGGCCTTCGAAGCCGTAGCAATCGCCCCGTTGCTGGTCCGACGTGATAAGCAGAATGTTCGGTTTCTTCGGCATTTCCCACCTGTTTTTGCGCGCCGGGTTACGCCCGGCGTTTTTCTATCCGCCAGCATAGACGGTCTGCGAGGATAGCGGAAATCTACGGGCACCGGTCAGTCGCTTTTCAGCGTCAGGCCGCCGTCCACGAGGATTTGCGTGCCGGTCACGTATTTCGCCTCGTCGGACGCGAGATACAGGACGGCATAGGCGACATCCCAGGCGTCGCCCATATGGCCCATCGGGACGCGCTCGTTGCGTTCGCGGATGATGCGCTCCACGTCGCCGCCGGCTCGGTCGCCGGCCAACCGGGCCTCGACTAGCGGCGTGTGCATCTGGCCGGGGATCACCGTATTGCAGCGAATGCCCTTGTCGGCGTACTGCATCGCGACCGCCTGACTGAACCTGATGATCGCGGCCTTGGTCGCGTCATAGGCGATGTGATGCGCGCCGGTGTAGCTGAGCGCGGCGACGGACGACATGTTGACGATCGCGCCCTTGCCTTGCGCTTCCATGATCGGCAGCACCGCTTTGCACACCAGATAGACATGCTTAAGGTTGTGATCCATTTGCCGGTCCCACACCTCTTCCGGCATTTCCACCGGACCGCCGGGCGCGGACCCGCCCACGTTGTTGTGCAGGATGTCGATCCGCCCGAAGGCATCGGTGCAGGCGCCGACCATGTTGGCCACGGTCTCGGATTTGGACACATCGCCGACATGCGCGTGGCAGGTGCCGCCTTCCTCTTCGATCAGGCGCTTCGTTTCCATGACGGCGTCTTCGTTGATGTCGGCGGCGAAGACCGTTGCGCCTTCGCGCGCGAGCAGCACCGCCGAGGCCTTACCGTTTCCAAATCCCGGGCCGACCGATCCGGCGCCCGTTACCAGCGCGACCTTGTCCTGCACGCGTCCTGCCATGTCGTTTCTCTCCGCCGTTCTGCCATTGTTTCGGTCGTGGCCATCGAGCCATCGACGGACACCCGTTAGTATCGGGGGCGGATGCGGGTACGGCAAATCGGCCGCGAAGCAAGGGCCGCGCGGCAATCCCGGTAGCCATAAGACCCGGTAGACTTAAGAAAGGCGGTTAAGCGGCGGAGGCGGTGAACAGCTCGCCTTGGGCGCGATACCCGCACAGGGCGAGCCCCAAGTCGTGGTTCAAAGTCTCGTTCACGCGGTCGGACCGCAGGAAGCTGCGAATGCCCCGGTGGACTTCGCTGTCGTCCGGCGCGACGCTGGTGTACCGATCCAAGGGCCTGAAGAACTTCTTTTGCGGCTTGCCGTTCTGCGGCTGCAGCGAGAGATCGCGCAGGGTGGGGCTGGCGACGCAGAGGAAGTTGACCGGGCCACGCTGGATGCCGACGCGCATCGCATCTTCCAGGGCTTCGGTGGTGACGAAAAGGCGTCGGTTGTTCACGTCTTCGGCCCGTTGACCGAAGATCAGACTGTAATCCTGGCCGTGACTGCGGGATACGACCAACCCGTCGCCAATCTGCATGGCGGCCACGCCATTGGGATCGGCCGCGAAGACCGTCAGCGTCGTCGCCAGGTCACGGACCGCGGCGACGTGGTCGAACGCGGCCGCCCGTAGCTGGTCCAGCACGGTCGACATCATGCCTGAATACAGTCCGCGCGCCATGCCGCTTGATGCGTCGGAGATGGCGTGGCGAACGGCTGGAATATTCTGGCGCAAATGGTCGAGCGCGGCGCGGACCGCGGTTTTCGATCCGATATGGGAGAGTCTCGCCTCCGAAGATCCGGATGCAATCGCGCCGACCATCAGGTCGATGCTGATGTGATCGACCTTGCCGTATACCTGGCAGGGATGCTGCCGGCGTTCCTCGAGTCGGTTGGCGCGTCGATAGTCTGCGGCGGCAACCCAGGTCATGTTCAAAACCGTCCCTAGCTTCGCTTCCGCAATCGGTGGGCAGCGCCCGTATCGCCGGTGGAAATCGACGGAGAAAGTCATCGGGTCGAGTGATCGGTCGTTGCTTTACCGGCTCGACAAGACTTTCCTGAAGCCTGTATTCCCTAAATGCTGAGGTTCACCGCCACCCGATGCCGAAAGCACAGTTCACTCCGAATTGAATGGCTAGGTTTGTAAACCTTCGCGACGACTTTCCCAATACTGCGATGCCTATTCCATCGGGATTCGATTCCAGTAGTGACAAAAAAATCATATCTTTGCGAAGCGGCGTGAGTTCGAGGCGTGAAGAGTTCGCGTAATCGAGTTTTGCTTTGCACAAGCGTATCTGAAGAAAATATGTTACAGTAATATTCGTTTGTGACAGCGATGCGGCAATCGGTATTAGTGTAATACGATGACGTTCTTTGAACTGTGAAGTTCTTCGGTGCTAGAACAGAATCCTAACCGGACCCGAAACCGTATGACAGACCCACAGCATGATCGACATCGTGTTACCGGAGGCAGCGCAACCTGCATCTTCAAAGGGGACTGACATGAACGCCCCATTCAGAATCAAAGGTCTCGATCACGTGGTCCTACGCGCCACCAACATCAGTGCGATGAAACGATTCTATTGCGACGTTCTGGGGTGCGTGTTGGAACGCGCCCAGCCGGACATCGGGCTCTATCAGTTGCGGGCCGGTCAGTCGCTTATCGATCTTGTCGATACGCACGGGCAATTGGGCCGGGCAGGCGGGCGGTCGCCTGGGGTCGAAGGACGCAACATGGACCATTTCTGTATCGGCATCGATCCGTTCCAAGAGGACGAGTTGCGCGCGCATCTCAAGGCGAATGGTATTGTGGTCGGGGATGTTGCCGAGCGCTACGGCGCGGAGGGCGGCGGGCCGTCACTTTACATCAAGGATCCGGAAGACAACGTGCTCGAACTGAAAGGACGCCCAAGCTGACTGCGACGCGTATGGCCCGGCGGATGGAAAACGCCCGAAGGGGTAGGGTGTCGGGCGGCAAAGTTCACCGATGAAGGAATGCAGCAAATCCATTGCGCGCCGCCAGTCGGACCCGAATTTCCTGAACCGGTATTTTTCCGGCGACGGGATCGATATCGGCGGCGCGCCGGACCCGTTGTCACTGTACCGGGAGCTTTTTCCCCGCATGGGGGCGGTGCGGATTTGGGACTTGTCGGATGGCGACGCCGAGGCGATGGACGGTGTCGACGATGCGACCTACGACTTTGTCCATTCAAGCCATTGTCTCGAGCATCTCCACGATCCGGGGCTCGGCTTGGCGAACTGGTTTCGCATCCTCAAGCCCGGCGGGTATCTGATTGTCACCGTCCCCGACGAAGATCTGTACGAACAGGGCGTCTTCCCCAGCAGTTTCAATTCGGACCACAAGTGGACCTTCACGATCTTCAAGCAGGAGTCGTGGAGCGCGCATTCCCGGAACCTGTTGGTGATGCTGTCGGCGTTGGGTCCGGCGGCGGATATCCAGAAACTGGAGCTGCTTTCGGCGAGCTTTCGCTACGAACTGCCCCGGTTCGACCAAACGCTGACCCCGATCGCCGAAGCAGGCATCGAATTCGTGATCCGCAAACGACCGGATGCGGAGATCGAGTATGGCGGCCGCCGGCCGCCCGATGGCGCGATGTCCCGGGAACAGTTCACCCAACTCACCGGGATCAAACTGCCTCGTCCGGCGGCTCCGGTCCCGCCGGAAGGCCAGGCGGTAGTCGCGAGAGAAATCTTGCAAGCGGCGATGGCGGCCCATCGCGCGGGCGCGCTGGACGTCGCCGAAACCAAATACCGCAGTGTTTTGGATATGTCGCCCGATCACGCGGACGCGTTGCACCTTCTCGGGACCGTTCTTCATCAACGCGGCGACAACCGCGGCGCGAAGCCGCTGATCGAGAAGGCGATCGCGGCCAATCCCGGCGCGGCCAGTTATCTGAACAGTTACGGCTTGGTGTTGCGCGCGTTGAACCAGTCGTCGGATGCCTGCCAAGTCTGGGCGAAAGCGCTGAAAATATCGCCGGGGTATCTCGACGCGCATAACAACCTTGGCATGACCCTCGCGGAGATGAAGCAATTCGATAACGCGGAGACGGTATTGCGGGCCGGGTTGGCCGAAACGCCGGACAGCGCGATGTTGCGGACGTCGCTGGGCCGGGCGTTATTGCTGAAAGACGATGTGGATCGGGCCGTCGCCGAATTTCAAAGTGTCCTCGATATGGATCCTGCGCATGCAAACGCCCTTAACAATCTGGGCGTGGCCCTCAATTTGATGGACGATCGTGTCGGCGCGCGATCTGCCTTTGAGCGTGCGCTCGCTGCCGATCCGGATCATGTCGATGCTCATTTCAATTACAGCCATCTTCTCCTGACCGAAGGCGAGTTCGAGGAAGGGTGGCGCCATTTCGAGTGGCGTCTGCGCCGTCGCGACTACGGCCGCAAGTTCGACGTCCCGCAATGGGACGGCGAACCGCTGGACGGCCGCACGGTCCTGCTGTGGAGCGAGCAGGGGCTCGGCGATGCGGTTCAGTTCATTCGATACGCGCCCTTGGTCGCGGCCCGCGGCGGCACGGTCATCGCCGAATGCCGCAAGCCGGTCATTCGTCTGTTCGAGCACGTTGCCGGCCTCTCGGGCGTGTTCGAGAACCGCGAGGCGCGGGACTACGACCTTCACGTTCCGATGATGAGTCTGCCAAGAATCTTCGAGAGCGATCTCGACAGTATCCCGGCGTCGATACCGTATGTCGAAGGCCTTGACCCGACTCCGGTGGCTGCGACCGAGGGGGCCTTGAAGATTGGATTAGCATGGGCGGGTAACCCCGGGTATTCACGGGATAAACACCGAACCCGGGCGCTTGCGGAATTCGCGCCCTTGGCCGCCGTGGCCAATGTCGAATTCTTTGGGCTTCAGACCGGCCCGGCGGGGAAACAGGAACCGCCGCCGGGTATGGTCTTCACCGACGTCGTCCAGGACGTTTTGGATTTCCACGATACCGCGCGGGTCATGCTGGATCTCGATCTGGTGATTTCGGTCGATACAGCAATGGCGCATCTTGCCGGCGCGCTTGGCCTGCCCGTGTGGGTGTTGCTGTACAAGGCGTCCGACTGGCGGTGGCTGCTCGACCGTGACGAGTCGCCGTGGTATCCGACGATGCGTCTGTTCCGGTGCGAGGACGATTGGCCGGCCCTGTTCGAAGACGTCGCCGCCGCTCTGCGACAATTCCGACCGGCGTAAAAATTGCCCTTTTATTAGGCGGTAGGCCGCCCTACGGTAATGGCCGGGCGGACCATCGCCACGCACGGGAGGGCAGGACATGCTGGTTGGGGTGCCGAAGGAAATCAAGACACATGAATACCGTGTCGGGCTTGCGCCCGGCAGCGTGCGCGAGATCGTGCACAACGGTCATGAGGTGATGGTCGAAACGCGCGCGGGGGCCGGGATCGGCTTCAACGACGATGCATACCGCGCGGCGGGGGCGACGGTGGTCGACGCCGCGGACGATGTTTTCGCGGCGGCGGAATTGATCGTGAAAGTGAAGGAACCGCAACCGGAGGAATGCGCCAAGCTTCGGGACGGCCAGGTCCTTTTCACCTATCTGCATCTTGCCGCGGACCGGGAACTGACGGAGCAGTTGCTCGCCAGCGGATGCGTCGGCATCGCCTATGAGACCGTGACCGGCAAACATCGCCCATTGCCCTTGCTCGCCCCGATGAGCGAAGTCGCCGGCCGGATGAGCATTCAAGTCGGGGCGCACTACCTGGAAAAGGAGAGCGGCGGCGCCGGTGTGTTGCTGGGCGGTGTCCCGGGCGTTCAGGCCGGACGCGTCTGCGTCATCGGCGGCGGCGTGTCGGGGATCAATGCGGCGCGGATGGCGATGGGGCTTGAAGCCAAGGTCACCGTGCTGGAGCGTTCGCTTAGCCGGCTCGACGAACTGGACATGCGGTTCGGCGGCCAGCTCAACACGATCTATTCGACCGTCGACGCGATCGAACAGCTCGTCTGTACCGCCGATCTCGTGATCGGGGCGGTGCTTGTGCCGGGGGGCGCCGCGCCGAAGCTCGTGACCGAAGAGATGGTGCGTAAAATGCAACCGGGGTCGGTCATGGTCGATATCGCGATCGATCAAGGCGGCTGTTTCGAGACCTCGCGTCCGACCACGCATGCCGATCCGGTCTATACGGTGCACGACGTCGTTCACTACTGCGTGACGAATATGCCGGGCGCGGTCGCCCGCACATCGACGCAGGCGCTGAACAACGCCACGCTGCCGTATGTTCTCCGTTTGGCGAACGAAGGTTATCGCCAAGCGTTAACCGACGATGCGAATTTCCGGGAAGGGCTGAATGTCCACCAGGGCAAGGTTACCTACGAAGCCGTCGCACAGGACCTGGGGCTGGACTACCTGCCCGCGGAGGAGGCTTTGCGTTTATGACGCCGGCGGCGGCTTTGGCCGGTCTGGATGTCTTCGAGTTTCCGGAAAGCATCCGAGGAAAGTCCATTGAATTGTAGGCCGAATTCTCCGTTGGCACCGATCCGGATTACCGTCGCTTCGAGAGAGTGAGTCTCTCCACTTTCGGATCGGATGTCGATGAGCACAACGTCGTCCATCTGAAAATCGGCATCGGATGCAACGATCGCCATGCCGCCGAAACTGATGTCCTTCACGATCACCCCGTCGCCGTCGACGCGCGCGAGAACGTCGGTTTCCAAGCGCCGATCCTTGCGCTTGTTGATAAAGGTGTAGCCGCGAAGTTTATACTTCACTGTCATCGTAAATTCGCACCCTCTATATTGCCTGCGACCGGACCGTCGGCGGTCGGTCCGAAGGCAACGCCGTTAACCAAAAACTCTATCATTTCGGATGGATCGGCGCTGTGATGGCCGTCGCACTTGAGGGGAAATACATGGAGGTTCGCGCGTAATGGACGCGGCGCTGGAAACTCCCGTTTCCAAGGGCTTTCGGCTGCCGCCGGAAGGAGGACCGCATGCCCGCTGCTGGATGGCCTGGCCGTGCCGACGCGCGCTTTGGGGCGATGGCCTGGGCGCGGCGGCCGATGCCTATGCGGCGGTTGCGCAAGCGATTGCCCGGTTCGAGCCGGTGACGATGATCGCCCCGCCGTCGTTGGTAGAAGAGGCCCGTGCGCGTTGCGGTCCGACCGTGACCGTCGAGCCCTTACCGTTGGACGATTCGTGGATGCGGGATATCGGACCGACATTTCTGCGCAACGAAGCCGGGACGGTGGCGGGCGTGTCCTGGCGATTTAACGCCTGGGGTGGAAAATACCCGACCTACGCCGAGGACGCGGCGCTCGCCGGGCGGTTGCTGGACCGGCTGTATGTCGAACGCTATGACGCGCCGTTCGTGCTGGAAGGAGGCGCTTTTCACGGCGACGGGGAGGGAACCCTTATCGTCACGGAAAGCGTTCTTCTGAATCCCAATCGAGGCGGTCCGCGCTCGCGCTCGGAAATGGAGGTCATCCTGTCGGACTGGCTTGGGATCGACAAAGTGATTTGGTTGCCGGCAGGGCTCGCCGGGGACGAAACGGACGGGCATGTCGACAATGTGGCGTGTTTCACGGCGCCGGGCGCGGTGCTGGCGTTGGTTGCGCCGTCATCCGACGATCCAAATTATGCGATCCTGCAGCGCAATCTTGCGGTCCTGGCGTCCGAGACCGACGCCAAGGGTCGACCCTTGCGCGTGACGACCATCGAACAGCCGACATTGCGGGACGAAGCCGGCGGGCCGATGTCCGCGTCCTATATCAACTTCTATGTAGCGAACAGAGGCGTGGTGATGCCGGAATTTTCGATCGACCAGGATGCGGCGGCGGCGGCGACGGTGCAGGCCGCCTTTGCCGATCGCACGGTGATACGGATCGACGCGCGCCCCATTGTGCGGGGCGGCGGCGGTATTCACTGCATCACGCAACAGCAGCCGGACTCGTCATGCGTCAGGTAACCCTTGCGACGACCCAGATGGCGTGCGGTTGGGACCGCGCCGCAAACCTTGCGGCGGCCCAAGGCATGGTGCGCGACGCGGTCGGGCAAGGCGCGGATATCGTGGTGTTGCAGGAGTTGTTCGAGACTCCGTATTTTTGCCCGGACCGGAAAGAGGCGTATTTCGAACTGGCCCGGCCATTCGACGGCAACCCGATGATCGCCACGATGGCGCAACTCGCGGCCGAGTTGGAGGTCGTTCTGCCGGTCAGCTTTTTCGAACGGGCCGAGGATGGGTTCTTCAACACGCTTGCGGTCATCGACGCGGACGGTACGGTCCTGGGGCGGTATCGGAAGAGCCATATTCCCGAAGGGCCCGGCTATGAGGAGAAGTATTACTTCACGCCCGGCGACACCGGCTTCCGGGTGTGGCGGACGCGCGTCGGCGTCTTGGGCGCGGCGATCTGCTGGGACCAGTGGTTTCCCGAATGCGCCCGCGCGATGACGTTGGCCGGCGCGGAAATCCTAGTCTATCCGTCGGCGATCGGCAACGAGCCGCAGGATCCCGCACTCCAGTCGCGTGAGCATTGGCAGCGGGTCATGCAGGGACATGCGGCGGCCAATATGGTTCCCGTCGTTGCGGCAAACCGGATCGGGTGCGAAGCGCATGACGCCGCGACGATGACGTTCTACGGATCGTCCTTCATCGCCGGGCCGCAGGGCGAGATCATCGCCGAAGCGTCCCGTGACGCGCCGGAGGTTGTCGTGTCGACGGTCGATTTGGACAAAATCGCGGCTCAGCGTCGGTCCTGGGGATTGTTCCGGGATCGCCGCCCTGACTTATATGGTGATTTGGCCGACCCGGCGATCAAACCGGATTAGGAGCGCGACATGCGCTATTCGGCCGCGCGGGGGGCGACTGTGTCGCTCCATTCCTCGACATACGCGGCGGCGTTCGGGCGCTTTTTCTGGCGGGGTTCGGACTCCGGCGTGCCGAAGTACAGGAAGCCGATGATCTCGTCTTTGGATTTGAGGCCCAGCGCTTCCTTGACCAACGGGTCGTGCGCGTTTGCGCCGGTCAACATGATCCCAGCATAGCCCATCGCATGGGCGGCGTTCATCATGTTCTGCGCCGCCGCGCCGCAGGTTACGATCTGCTCGACGACCGGCACTTTGGGATGGTCTTCGACGATATCGGCGCAAACCGTGACGATCAACGGCGACCGCAGCGGTCGGTTCAGCTCCTTTTGGCGGGCTTCCGCGTCGGCCAACGGATCCCGGCGGCAGAGCGCCGCGGCGAACACTTCACCCAGCCGCTTACGGGCATCGCCGCGGATGATGATGAACCGCCAGGGGCGCAAAGACGCGTGATCCGGCGCCCGCATCGCTGTGTCCAGGAGTGTCTCCAAATCCTTTCCGTCGGGCGCGGGGTCGCCCAGCAGCCGCGCGGGCACGGAGTTACGGGTGAGAATCGCGTCGAGAGCTTTCATCGTCTGTGATCTTCGCTGTTCAGATGGCAATTGCAACTCATTATTAGCAAGGAATCGGTTTAGAGGAAACGGAAGGGCGGCGCGACCACCTCGATCCGGCCACGGCCGTCGAACAGGCCGATCAGCAGGAAGCCGGCGATAAAGCCGCCGAGATGCGCTTCCCAGGCAATGCCGCCGTAGGCGTCGGAAAGCATCACCGGGAAAACGCCGAAGGCGATATTGAGGATGAGCCAGATCACCACGAAGGTGATGACCGTCGACCGTCGCCAGAACGGCAGGGCGCTGCCGCTGCGGGGAGGCCAGATGCTGACCCGGGCGGCGGCGCCCACCATACCGGAGATCGCCCCGGATGCGCCCAGCAGAAGCGCAATTTGCGGCGGATACAGCCAGGTCCAAAAGAAGGCCGCGGCGATACCGCACAGAAGATAGAGGATCAGGAATTGGATCGCCCCCATACGGCGTCCGACCGCCGAGCCGAAGGCGAGTAGAAAGGCCATGTTGAGGACCAGATGCATCCAATCGGCGTGGAGGAACATATGGCCGATTGTCATGACGAGCAGGCCCTCCAGTCCGATACCGTTTGCACCCTCTAGGCCAAACCGTACCGGCATGAAGCCGAAGACTTCAAGAATAGTCGTATCGATCTTCTCGGGGGCGAGAACGCGGACGAGATGCGCCACGACAGTGATGGACACGAGCCAACGCACGGCCGCGGGGGCGTTTAAAACCGGCGCATTGTCCTGGACGGCCAATTATCATAATCCGATAGCGAAGCCAGCTAGCTATGTAGGCCTTGCGGCCGCTTTCGGCAAGCCACTTCAAGGGGTAACCGCGAATTTCCACTCAATCCCGGCGGCGGCGTTTTTCGTTGCCGATGCTGCGGCCGATTGCGAGAATCGGCCGAAAACAAGGAGAAAACGATGAATTTGGCGGCATGGCTTGTGCGAGCCGGCACTTATATGGGTGATCGGCCGGCGCTGGGGCTGGGGCGGGCTGTGGTGTCTGACTACCGCGATTTGGCCGGCCGCACGGCCCGCCTGGCCGGCGCCATGCGAACCAAACTTGGGTTGCGGCCCGGCGATCGCGTGGCCCTGACCATGTCGAACGCGCCGGAATATGTCGAAATCCTGTTTGCCGCTTGGCATGCGGGGCTCGCGGCGGTGCCGGTCAACGCAAAGCTGCATCCCAACGAATTCGCCCATATCCTGGGCGATAGCGGCGCGCGGGCGGTGTTCATGTCCGCCGATCTCGCCGAAACGGTGTCCGGGTTACCGGTCGAGACGTTGGATCATCGGATTGCGGTCGGCTCGCGAGACTATGACGCATTGTTCGCCGCCGATCCGATCGATCTTGCCCCGGTCGCGGCGGACGACGTGGCTTGGCTCTTCTACACCAGCGGGACCACCGGGCAGCCCAAGGGCGCGATGCTGACCCATCGTGTGCTGACGGCGATGACGTTGAATTATTTCGCCGATATCGACACGGTGTCGCCGGGCGATTGCATCCTGCACGCCGCGCCGATGAGCCACGGGTCCGGGCTTTATCTGTTGCCGCATGTGGTGCGCGGCGCGTGCAATGTCGTGCCGGAGAGCCGGCATTTCGATCCCGCCGAGATGTTCGGTCTGATGGCGCGCTGGCCGGGCATGGCCTTTTTTGCCGCACCGACGATGGTGAAGCGGTTGGTCGATCATCATGGCGATGTCGATACGACGCCGTTGAAGACGATCGTGTATGGCGGCGGTCCCATGTATGTCGCGGACGCCAAGGCGGCGCTCGACCGGTTCGGACCGAAGCTCGTGCAGATTTACGGGCAGGGCGAGAGCCCGATGACGATCACCTTCGTCTCGCGGGAGGTGATTGCCGACCGGTCGCATCCGCGTTGGGAAGAACGCCTGGGCTCGGTCGGCGTCGCGCAGAGCGTGGTGCAGGTGCGGGTGGCGGATGGCGGCGACGTGACGCTGCCGCATGGCGAGACCGGTGAAATCCTGGTGCGCGGCGATTCGGTCATGACCGGCTATTGGAACAATCCGGCGGCCACCGAATCCACGTTGGCCGGCGGATGGCTGCACACGGGCGACATGGGCGTGATGGACGCGGACGGTTTCCTGACGTTGAAGGACCGATCCAAGGATATGATCATCAGCGGCGGCAGCAACATCTATCCGCGCGAGGTCGAAGAGGCGTTGCTGCGGCACCCCGGCGTCGCGGAGGTGTCGGTCATCGGCCGGCCCGATCCGGAATGGGGCGAGGTCGTCGTCGCCTATGTCGTGCCGACAGACGGCGCGCCGGACATCAAAGAGCTTGACCGGTATTGCCTGGACGCAATCGCCCGGTTCAAGCGGCCCAAGGACTATCGGATCGTCGAGAGCCTGCCGAAGAACAACTACGGCAAGGTCTTGAAGACCCAGTTGCGCGCGCGGGACGCGGCCGACGGTTTAGCCGACTAGGCCGAAATGAACTGTCCCAGCCGGACTGCCGTTTGGCCGGGCGCGGTGCGGCGCGACGGCATGATGAGGACGCATTCGTCATGCGGCGTGGTCACGGGGTCGGCGTCGTCGTGTCCGATCACCGTGCCTTTCTTCTCGATCACCTCCATTCCGACGAATTCGTCGACGAAGGAAAAGTTGTCGCTCTTGATGGTGATCGGGTCGGTGACGGTGATGAACTTTTGCGGCGGCGGCGTCGGGGCGAGATGTTTGTCGATGAAGGCCGGATCCACGACATCGCAATGCTTGAGGAAACGCAGCGTGGTCTGCATCGCTACGTCGGCGCTGGCGCTTTCCCAGTGCTGGCCGCATTCGACAAGCAGCGCGTTCTTCGGGCTGCCCGGATTGCCGAAGTCGCCGTAATCCCGCATGCGCTTGCCGGCGGCGTGTCCTTCGTCGCACACGACGTATTCCGGCACGAGCAGCGCCCCGGCGAGCTGGCGGCCTTTCGGCAGCGGGCCGGCCAGCATCAGCGCCGGCGCGCGGGTCTGCATCGAATGAATGTCGAGCAACAGGTCCACCGTATCGATCAGCGGTCGCATCTCGCGGGCGCGGCGCAATTCGGTGCTGTCGCGGGGGCCGTCGAGCACGTCGGTTGACCACAGGCGGTTGAAGTCTTCGTCCACATACCGTGACATGCCGGGGTGGCGCGCATCGAAGTTCAGGAAAGCCTGATAGTTCGCGAAGCTCAGCGTCAGCTTGCCGCGTGTCGGCTTCACGCCTTGCTGAAAAAGGAAATCGACGACGATTGCCCCGCAAAGCTCGTTACCATGCGTCACCGCGTTGACCATGACATGCGGGCCGGCGACGCCGCTGTCGTAGGTTGTCACGTAGTCGATGCCGGTATTGCCCTTCTGGTAGGCGCTGATGTCGGGGGGAGATAGTTCGATGGGGTCGCGCGTCGGTGCCACGGTGATTGTCTCCTTGGGAACGGGATCGACTTAGCTGCCGCTGCAAACATGGGCAAGCAGGCGGTCCATGAATGCCTCGCATTTCCGGACCTGGTCGATCGTCACGAATTCGTTGGGCTTGTGCGCTTGGTCGATGCTGCCGGGGCCGCACACGACCGTCGGAATGCCGGCCTGTTGCTGGAAGAGGCCGGCTTCGGTCCCGAAGGCGACCTTTCCCTGGTCGTTCCGTTCCGCCAGCGTTTTGGCGAAGGTCACGACTTCCGCGCCGGGGTCCATGTCGAGCCCGGGGATCGAGGATAATTCCTCGATGCTGAACCCGGTTGCAGGGTCGATCGCCTGCATCTCCGGCTCCAGCGTCTCCCGGATATAGGTCTCGACCTCCGCATACAAGGCGGTGGCGTCATGACTGGGGAGGTGACGAAACTCGAAATCGAACTGGCAATCCTTGGGCACGATGTTCAGCGCCGTGCCGCCGCGAACGGTTCCCGTATGCACCGTGGTATGCGGCACGTCGAACTCCTCGTCGAACGGGCCTTCGGTCGCGATACGGCGCGCCATGCTCTTCAGGAAGGTGATCGTCTCGGCGGCGTACTCGACGGCGTTCACGCCATGGGGCGCCAAGCTTGAATGCGCTTCCAGCCCGCGCACATGGGCGCGGTAGCTGTATTTTCCCTTATGCGATACCACGACCTGCATATCGGTCGGTTCGCCGACGATGCACATGGTCGGCGTGACCGGCATGCCCGACAGCATGTCTATCAGGCGGCGCACGCCGATGCAGCCCACTTCCTCGTCGTATGAAAAGGCGAAGTGGATCGGTGTTTTCAGGCCCTTTTCCAGGAACTTCGGCGCGTAGGCCAGGCACACGGCGACGAAGCTCTTCATGTCGCAGGTGCCACGGCCGTAGAGGCGGCCGTCCTTCTCGACGACCTGGAACGGGTCGGTGTGCCAGTCCTGGCCGTCCACCGGAACCACGTCGGTATGGCCCGACAGCATAATCCCGGGCCGGTCCTGCGGCCCGAGCGTGGCATACAGATTGGCTTTTTGCTTCGCGTCGTCGTAGGTCAAGGTCGAGGATACGCCGAGCCCTTCGAGATAACTCTGGATGCGGTGGATAAGGTCGAGGTTCGAATCGCGACTGGTCGTGTCGAAGGAAATGATTTCCTTAATCCAGTCCAGGCTTGCGGGATTCTGTTCGCTCAAGGGTTGGATCTCCGTCAATGTCCCGGCTGGGACGATCTCGCCAGTTTGGGCCGCGCGCCGCGACAGACCATCAAGCATAGTCAATCCTGTTGGCGGGACCAGGGATATTCCGGGCGGCGAAATAGGGCGGCCGGGGCCGGCATGTTTTGCGTTGCGCGTCTTTCGCTTAGACCGCACATTGCGCCGCATGACCGATGACGTTCGTTACGTAAATCCAAGGACACAGGAGATTTGGCCCATCGAAACGCCGCTTTGGCGCGCGCCGGACGATGGGGGCTATGTGAACTTGTCGATGGGACCGGGAATCACACCGGACGAGATCGACGGCGGCCAACACTCGCTTTGGCGGTATCGTGCCGGGCTTCGGCTTCCCGGGCCGCCGCTGCGCAGTCTCGGCGAAGGCTGGACCCCGTTGCTTGACTCGGCATGGGACGATGTGCCGGTTCGGATGAAGGCGGAATTCATGATGCCGTCCGGGTCGTTCAAGGACCGGGGCGTCGCGGTGATGCTGACCTACCTGAAACAATGCGGCATCAGCGACATCCTGGAAGATTCGTCCGGGAACGCCGGGGCATCGGTGGCGACCTATGGCGCCGCGCTGGGATTCGATTGCCGTATCTTCACGCCCGCGACCGCGCCGGCCGCCAAGCGGCATCAGATGGCGGCGATGGGCGCCGACGTGGTGCCTGTCCCCGGGACGCGCGACGATGTGGAGACCGCCGCGTTGGCGGAGGCGGAGAAGCGCTTTTACGCGGGACATAATTATCAGCCTTTTTTCTTGGAAGGGACCAAGACGCTGGCCTTCGAGATTTGGGAACAGCTCGGTTTCGAGGTACCCGATCACATCGTCACCCCGCTGGGGCAAGGCAGCAACGTGATGGGCAGCTACATCGGTTTCGAGGAATTGCGCCGGCGCGGCGTTATCGATCGGGTTCCGCGCGTTCACGGCGTTCAGGCGGTCAACGCGGCGCCCTATTACGCGGCCTACGCGGCGGGCTCGGACGAACCGGTGCCGATCGATGCCGCCCCGACGATCGCAGACGGTATTGCGTCGACCAAGCCGGTCCGGTTGAAGGAAGTGCTCGACTCCATTCGCTTGACCGACGGGAAATGCATTGCTGTCACCGAGGAGGAGATCGTGACGGCGCTGCGTCAATTCACGCGTCGGGGCCATTTCATCGAGCCGACCTGCGCCGCGGCCGGCGCCGGGCTCAGCAAGCTGATCGCGGAAGGGACGGTGAAGCCCGGCGAGACGACCGTGGTCGTCATGACGGGATCGGGGTTGAAGGCGGTCGACCGCATCGCCAGCGCGCTTGGTTTGGCGTCCTGAAGCCAGGGATCGCAAGGGGTTTGGCATTATGATTCGAGCTATCCCCAGAAGGATGCGATAGTTAACGCTATTGAAAAGACCTTAGACTTACGACATGCTTTTTCTTAATTGATCGCGGATCGCGCTGGCGAGAGGGGAACAGTCTAAAAAACCGGCGTGGTTCACTGCTTTTCGAGAGACAGGGAGCTAGTAATGATTCGGCATATGACCCGTTTCAGCGTCGCTTTGGTCGTTGCGGCCGTCGTTTCGACGGCGGCATGGGCCGAAGAGATTCGCATCGGAATCTATTCGGAGCCATCGTCGATGGATCCGCATTTCCATAACCTCGGTCCGAACAACGCCTTCATGGCTCAGGTCTTCGGCCGTCTGGTCGAGATGGACCATAAGCAGAAGCTGCAACCGGGCTTGGCGGTTTCGTGGAAGACCGTGAATGACACCACCTGGGAATTCAAGCTGCGCAAGGGCGTCAAGTTCTCGGACGGGTCGGACTTCACCGCCGACGATGTCCTGTTTTCCTTCGACCGCGCGTCGAACTATGTCGGCGGCAACTCCAGCTTCCGGACATATCTGAAGGGCAAGACCTTCAAGAAGATCGACGACCATACGATCCACATTTCGACGGAATCGCCGTACCCGCTGATGCCGGTCGATATGGCCCAGCCGCACATCATTTCCGATAGCGCGACGGGCACCGGCAAGGCCGACGTCAATAAGGGGTTGGCGACGAAGGACTTCAATCAGGGCACTGCGATGATCGGTACCGGCCCGTACAAGTTCGTCGAATGGAAGAAGGGCGATCGCATCGTTCTGGTCCCGAACCCGACCTATTTCGGGACCAAGGCGAAATGGAGCAAGGTGACGATCAAGCCGATCCCGTCGGCGCCGGCGCGGGTCGCTGCACTGCTTGCGGGTGACGTCGACATGATCGACAACGTTCCGACGACCGATGTCGAACGGCTGAAGAAGAACAAGAACGTCGTGTTGAGTTCCGGCATCTCCAACCGAGTGATCTATCTGCACATGGATCAGTATCGCGACGGGTCGCCCTTCGTGACGGACCGCGACGGCAAGCCGATGGCGAAGAATCCGTTGAAGGACGTTCGCGTGCGCAAGGCGATCTCCAAGATGATCAATCGCGATGCGATCGTTGCCCGCGTGATGGAAGGACTCGCCATTCCGGCCGGTCAGCTTCTGCCGGAAGGCTTCTTCGGCGTGTCGCCCAATCTGAAGCCGGAGAAATTCGACCCCGAGGGCGCGAAGAAATTGCTTGCCGAGGCGGGCTATCCGAACGGCTTCGGATTGACGATCCACGGGCCGAACAACCGGTACATCAACGACGCCAAGATTGCCGAGGTCATCGCGCAGATGCTGACGCGCGGCGGTATTCCGACCAAGGTCGTGACCATGCCGAAGAGCGTCTATTTCAAGCGCGCCTCCAAGGGCGGCAAGGACGGCCAGCCTGAATTCAGCTTCATCCTGGTTGGTTGGGGCTCGGGAACGGGCGAGGCATCGTCCGCGTTGAAGTCGCTGCTGACGACCCATGACAAGTCCAAGGGCTTCGGCGCGTCCAACCGTGGCCGATTTTCGCAAGAGGGCGTCGACAAGCTTGTCATAGAGGCATTGGCGACGGTCGACGATCCGAAACGCCAGGGGCTCTTGGCGAAAGCGACCGAACTGGCCATCGGTACCCACCAGGGGATCATTCCGTTGCACTACCAGGTCAACACCTGGGCGACGCGGCCGGGCCTCAAGTATCGCGCGCGGACCGATGAGCGCACGATTGCCATGGATGTGCTGAAGGACAACTAGGCATGCGATTGACGGGCGGCCCTTCACGGGCCGCCCGTCGCCTTTTCTGCAATTTCCGCAATCGGGCCGGAGCCAGTCCATGTCCGTTTACATTATCCGTCGGCTGCTACAGGCGATTGTCGTGGTGGTTGCGATGTCGATCATCGTATTCTCCGGCGTGTACCTGATTGGTGATCCCGTGGACATCTTGATCAGCGACGATGCGGATCAGGAAGATCGCCAAAAGCTCATCGAATCCCTGGGTCTCGACAAGCCTTTTCACATTCAATACCTCACTTTCGTCGCGCGGGCGCTGGAGGGGGATCTCGGCGATTCCTTTATCTTCAACGAACCGGCGCTGTTGCTGATACTCGATCGAATGCCGGCGACCCTTGAACTTGCGGTGGCGTCGTTGCTGATGGCGATTGTCTTCGGCATTCCGCTCGGCATGTGGGCCGGCCTAAAACCTGACTCGTTCTTCAGCAAGAGCATCATGGCGGGCTCCATCCTCGGCTTCAGCTTGCCGACTTTTTGGGTCGGTATCATGTTCATCATGATCTTCGCCGTTATCATGGGGTGGCTTCCGTCCGGCGGCCGCGGCGATACGACGGAATTCCTCGGCATGGAGGTCAGTTTCCTGACCTGGGACGGCTTGTCGCATCTCTTTCTGCCGGCCTTGAATCTCGCGTTGCTGAAGATCTCTCTGGCCATTCGGTTGACCCGCGCCGGCACGCGCGAGGTCATTCACCAGGATTACATCAAGTTCGCCCGCGCCAAGGGGGTAAGCACCCGCCGGGTGATCCTGGTTCATGTTCTGAAGAACATCCTGATACCGGTGATCACCGTGATGGGCCTGGAATTCGGCTCGTTGATTGCCTTTTCCGTCGTGACGGAGACCGTTTTCTCCTGGCCCGGGATGGGCAAGTTGATCATCGATTCGATCAATCTGCTCGATCGGCCGGTGATCGTGGCCTATCTCATGATCATCGTATTCATGTTCATCATCATCAATCTAGTGGTGGATTTGATGTATTCAGTGCTTGATCCGCGGGTCCGCCTGCAGGATGTGAAATCATGACCGCGGTAACCGAACCAACGGCTGTCGATCCGGTCAAGGAAGAGTCGTCGTCGCAAAAAGACCAAACGCCGTTTCGGCGGTTCGTTTCGGACTTCGCCGAAAGCAAGGTCGCGGTCGCTGGCCTCATCGTCTTCCTCTTGATCGTTTTGATCGCGATTTTTGCGCCGCTCATTGCGCCGACCGATCCCTATGACCTGGCGACCGTCGACATCCTGGACAGCCGGCTGGAGCCGGGCGCACAGATGATGAGCGGGACAACCGCCCTTCTGGGAACGGACGGATTGGGCCGCGACATGCTCAGCGCCATGATCTATGGGCTGCGCATCAGCCTTGGCGTCGGCGCGGCCAGCGGATTGATCGCGCTTATGATCGGCGTGTGCATCGGGCTTGCCGCGGCGTATTTCGGCGGACGGACCGATACCATCATCATGCGGATCGTCGACCTGCAGCTCAGTTTCCCGTCGATCCTGATCGCGCTCGTGTTGCTGGCGACCCTCGGAAAGGGGGTCGACAAGATCATCATCGCGTTGATCGTCGTGCAGTGGGCTTACTATGCCCGGACGGTGCGCGGCAGCGCGCTCGTCGAACGCAACAAGGAGTATATCGAGGCGGCGACGTCGCTCGCCCTGTCGCATCGCCGGATTGTCTTCAAGCATCTGTTGCCCAATGTTATGCCGCCGCTGATCGTGGTCGGCACCGTGCAGGTCGCGAGTTCCATCGCGCTTGAGGCGACACTCTCCTTCCTCGGCATCGGCCTGCCGGTGACCGAACCGTCGCTCGGTCTGCTCATTTCGAATGGGTTCGAGTACATGATGAGCGGCAAATACTGGATCAGCATCTTCCCCGGCGTCGCCTTGCTAATCACCATCGTCAGCATCAATCTGGTGGGCGACCGGTTGCGCGACGTCCTCAACCCGCGCCTGTCGAAATAGGAACCTGCGATGAGCGAGACAATGCCGACATTGCAGGTCGAAGACCTTAAGACGCATTTCTTCACGAAAGGCGGTGTGGCCAGGGCGGTCGACGGCGTCAGTTTCTCCATCGAAAAGGGCGAGGTCATGGGCCTGGTCGGCGAGTCCGGCTCGGGCAAGACGGTGACCGGGTTTTCGATTATCGGCCTTGTCGATCCGCCGGGCGAGGTGGTGTCGGGACGGATTCTGTTCAAGGGCGAAGACCTCGCGACGGCATCGGAAGAACGCATGCGGCAATTGCGCGGCAGCCGTGTCGCGATGATTTTTCAGGACCCGATGATGACGCTGAACCCGGTGTTGCGCATCGACACGCAGATGATCGAAGCGGTTCAGGCCCATGACGATGTCGACCGGAAAACGGCTTTCGAACGGTCGCGCGACGCGCTGGGGCAGGTCGGCATTCCGTCGCCGGAAGAACGGCTGAAGGCCTATCCGCATCAGTTCTCCGGCGGCATGCGGCAGCGCGTCTCGATCGCCATCGCCCTGTTGCACCAGCCGGACCTGATTATCGCCGACGAGCCCACCACGGCGCTCGATGTGACGATCCAGGGCCAGATTCTGTTCGAGGTCCAGAAATTGTGCCGCGAGAAAGGCATGTCGCTGATCTGGATCACCCACGACCTGTCGGTCGTCGCGGGGCTCGCGGATAAGATTTGCGTGATGTACGCCGGACGGGTGGTCGAGGCGGGCGAAATCTCGGACGTGCTCGATGGACCGATGCATCCGTATACCCGGGGGTTGATCGGGTCGGTGCCGAGCCACAATAAGCGGGGCGAGCCGCTGGCGCAGATACCCGGCATGGCGCCGTCCTTGTTGTCGATGCCTTCCGGGTGCGCCTTTCACCCGCGCTGTCCGCGGGCCGACGGCCGTTGCCAGGAGGTGCCGGAGATAAGCGCCCCGGTCGCCAAGGATCACACGGTCCGCTGCTTTCATCCGCATGTCGAGGGGGCGTCATGACCGATACGATGATCGAACTCGACGGCGTCTCGAAACGGTTCGAGAAGAAACTCGATATTGCGGAAAAGATCTACAATTTGATCGGCGGCAACCTCCGGGAAGAGGTGGTGCATGCGGTCGACGCCGTGAACTTGCAGGTCAAGGACGGCGAAGTGGTCGGGCTGGTCGGCGAATCCGGTTGCGGCAAGTCGACCCTGGGCCGGGTTGTTGCCGGTATTCATCCGGCGTCGGACGGGATCGTGCGCTTCCGCGGCAAGGACGTGGCGGCGATGACGCCGGCCGAGGAGCGTGACTGGGCGTTACAGGTCCAGATGATCTTTCAGGACCCGATGTCGTCGCTCAATCCGCGGCTTCGCGTCCGCGACGTCATCGGCGAAGCGCCGCTCTTTCATGGTCTGATCAAGGCTGACGAGGTCGACGATTACGTTGACGAGATGATGCTGCGGGTCGGTCTCGACCCTTCCTATCGACGGCGGTATCCGCACCAGTTTTCCGGCGGGCAACGGCAGCGCATCGGCATCGCGCGCGCCCTTGCGGTCCGGCCCGGTTTCCTTGTCTGCGACGAAGCCATCGCCGCCCTCGATGTGTCCATTCAGGCGCAGGTGATCAATCTGTTCAGCACGCTTCGCGAGGATCTCGGGCTGACCTATCTGTTCATCAGCCACGACCTGGGCGTGGTAGAGCATCTGTCGGACCGCGTCGTCATCATGTATCTCGGCCGCGTTGTGGAAGTCGCCGGTACCGAGGAGTTGTTCGAGAAACCGAACCACCCCTACACCATCGCGCTGTTGGGCGAAGTGCCGCGGATCGACAACCGCGGCCGGCGGTTCATGCCGATCAAGGGCGAGATTCCGTCGCCGCTCGACCCGCCGTCAGGATGCCATTTCCATCCGCGCTGTCCGCATGCGATGGATCGGTGCCGGACGGAACAGCCGGCCCTCAAAGAAATAGCGCCCGGGCGGATTTCCGCCTGCCACTTGAATGACAATGCTTAGGGCGAATGGGGCGCGGCGCGCGTCCGATGCCGGCGACCGCCCGGGTGTCCTGCAGTTTCATCCGCCCGCCGCGCCGGCGGTGCCGGTGGTCTTCGATTCGCCGCACAGCGGCGCAGAGTATCCGTCGGATTTCAACCACATCGTTCCGGTCGACAAGCTGCGCAAGGCCGAGGACATGTATGTGGATGAACTGTTCGCCAGCGCGCCGCGGCACGGCGCCAGTCTGATCGCGGCGCTTTTCCCGCGCAGCTATATCGATCCCAACCGGTCGCTCGACGATCTCGACCCCGAACTCCTGGCGGATTCATGGCCCGAGCCGGTCCGGCCTGGCGAGAAGGCGCGGCTCGGCCATGGATTGGTTTGGCGCCTTTGCCCACCCGATATGAACCTATATGCCGGCAAGCTCGCGGCGGATGACGTGCGTCGGCGCATCGACCAGTACTGGATGCCCTATCACGATCAGCTTCAGACGGTGCTTAACGACATGCACGGGCGTTTCGAGGCGGTCTGGCATATGAACTGTCATTCGATGCCGTCATTGACCCGCGGGTCCTTTCTGAACGGCAGCGGGCAGGCGGATTTCGTCCTCGGCGATCGCGACGGTACGACGTCGTCGCCCGATTTCGTGCATTTCGTCCGCGACACCCTGCGCGGGTTCGGGTATTCGGTCCGGGTCAACGATCCCTATAAAGGCGTCGAGCTGGTGCGCGCCTACTCCAATCCACCGGATGGCCGCCACAGTCTGCAGGTGGAAATCAACCGGGCGCTCTACATGAACGAATCGTCATTCGAGCGTCTGCCGCAATTCGACGATCTTCAGGCGAATGTCGACCGCCTCATCGCGACCGTCTGCGACTACGCCCGTCAGTCCGTCGTCTGAGCGGTGCGGCGCTCTTACGGCGTGAATTGTTCTTTGATAATCCGTTCTTCGAGGTCGTGCTCGGGGTCGAACATCAGTTTAACCAGGGTGGTCGCATCCTGGGTGACGTCGATCCGGATGACGTCGCGGATTTCGGTATAGTCCGCGCAGGCGCTGACCGGCCGTTTGTCGGGTTCGAGGATTTCGAACGTCACCTTGGCGGATTGCTGCAGCAGCGCGCCGCGCCAGCGCCGGGGACGGAAGGCGCTGATCGGCGTCAGGCAGAGGATTTCCGAGCCGATCGGGACGATCGGACCATGCGCGGACAGGTTATAGGCGGTGCTGCCCGCCGGCGTGGAAACAAGCGCCCCGTCGCAGATCAATTCATCGAGACGCACCACGTCGTTAACAAGAATGCGCACCTTCGCCGCCTGTTGGGTCTGGCGCAGGATCGAGACTTCATTGATGGCGGGGGCGGTTTCGATTCTGCCGTCCGCGGTCTCGGCCGTCATCAACAACCGCTTAAGGGCGACCGGTTCGGCCCGGTTCAGCCGGTCGATCAAGCCGTCCGGCTCGTATTCGTTCATCAGGAAACCGACCGACCCGCGGTTCATGCCAAAGAAGGCGACGTTCTCGCCCTTGTGTTCATGCAGGGTGTGAAGCATAAAGCCGTCGCCGCCCAACGCGACAATGATGTCGGCGTCGTCTGGGTCGACATGGTCGTAGCGCGCCTTCAGGTCCTTTTCGGCCTGAACGGCTTCGAGGTTGTCGGCGGCGACGAAAGCGATCTTCTTGTTCTTCATTGGAAACCCGTATGGACAATGCCGGACAGGGCGGCTCAGTATAGCCATGGCATATCGTTGCGCCAGTCACGACGATGGTTTTATTTCGACGGAGAGATTTTCGATGCGAATTGCGAAGAGCGGGGGGTGGGCGATGGCCGCGACGTTTGCGGCGGTCATGGCGAGCTCGGCGGCGCTGGCCTCGGACCGGCATGCGGACTACTACTATCCCAAGCCGGGCACGACCGAGACCTACAAGGCGCGGGCGGAGAGGCTGCCGGAGGCAAGCCGACGCAGCCGGATCGCCTTCGTCACGCATGTGATGAACGAAATGATCCGCAAGAATCCCTATCCGCCGCCCTACGCGATTTTCGCGAAAGGCGCCGAAGCGGAGAAGATGATCATCGTCGGGTTGACCGGCGACAGCTACGACACGCTGTACCGCATGCGGGCGTTGCTGGCGGTCCTGACCGCGGTCGCGCGGGCGACCCCGTTGTTCAAGGAAGAACGGGTCGAGGATTATTTCACCTTTCTCGACCTCTGTAAGATGCTCGGTTTCGAGTTGTTGACCGTCAGCGACGGTAAGAAATTCGCCCATCAGATCAAGATCGAATAGCGGGGTGGCGTCGTCATGGCGCAACACGAAGCGGTTCTGTTTGCCAACGATGCGTTCTATCTGGCCTTCCAGGGCCGGGATGTCGACGGGATGAACGATATCTGGGCCGAGAACGTCGCGGTGTCGTGCATCCATCCGGGCTGGCATGCCTTGCACGGCCGGGACGAGATCATGGAGAGTTGGGAATCGATCCTTGCGAATGATGGCGCGCCGGACATTCGTTGCCGCGATCCGCGCGCGGCGGTCTACGGCGAGACGGCGACGGTGATCTGCTTCGAGGAAATCGGCGGCGATTATCTGATCGCGACCAATGTTTTCTGCCGCGAGGATGGTCGGTGGCGGCTGGTTCATCATCAGGCCGCCCCGACAAACGGCGCACCGGACGATGATCCCGACGCCGAACCGCAAACCATGAACTAGCGGCGCGGATCAAATCTCTTCTTCGAAACGGTCTTCGATCCGCGGATCGAGCCCGGCGACGTTCGGCGAGGTCATCGAGGTCTGCGGCATCGCGACGAAGTCGGTTTGCTGGTCTTCCGGCAAGGCCGCGCGTCGCGTCATGCGGAACAACGTGAACGCGGCCAGGATCACATAGACGCATGCACCGAATGCGAACAGTCCGCCGGGCCCCGCGGCCTCCATGGTGAGGGATGCGGCAACCGGTCCGATACTGGCGCCGATGGCGAAGAACAGCAGCAGACCGGCATGCAAGGCGACGGTCTGCTCAGGTTTGGCATGGTCATTGGCATGGGTCATCGAGATGGGATAGATCGTCGCGCTGAGCCCGCCGACAAGGGCGGAAAGCGCCAACAGCGCGGCCAGCGTCATTTGACCGGACGTCGCCGTGAAGGCCATGCCGACACAGGACGCGGCGGTGATCAGGGCCACGCCGAACAGGACGGTGCGGCGGTCGAACCGGTCCGACAGGCGGCCGATGGGGATTTGCAGAACAAGGCTGCCGGCGAGAAACACCGCCATGAAAAAGGATACCTGGTTCAGCGACAGGCCGAGACCGTCGGCGAAGACCGGTCCGAGCCCGAGCAGCGATGCGTTGGTCGCGCCGGCGGCGACCGCGCCAACCACGCCGACCGGGGACAGCCGGTACAGCGACCGCAGGCCGAGCGGTTCCGATCCTAATCCCTCCGGCGCTTTGATACGGGCCAACGCGATCGGGATTAGGCAGATGGCGTATAAGGCGGCGACCAGCATGAACATGCGGTCGCTGGCCGGGTCGCCGAGCATGATCAGCAATTGCCCGGCCCCGAAGCCGGCTTTGTTGACGATCATATAGACCGCGAAAACCTTGCCTTTGTCTTCCGCCGGCGCTGCGCCCGCGAGCCAGCTTTCGCCGACCATGAAGACGGCGGCGGTCGAATAGCCGAAGATGAGACGAAGGAGGATCCAGGAAACCGGATCGACCGCGACGGAAAAACAGAGACAGCAAACAGACAGGACCGCCGCGAATCCCGCGAAAACCCGGATATGCCCGACCGCGTCGATGAGTCGGGTGCTGGTCAGGCAGGCGGCCGCGAACCCGATCGAATGGGCGGCGATCACGATGCCGATGGCGGCGGCCGAGAAATCCTCATGCGTCATCCGCAGCGCGGTCAGCGTCCCGAACAATCCGTTTCCCAGCAAGAGGAAACCCATTCCGAACAGAACGGCGCCAAGCGCGCCCACGACTTGAACCACGATCCTGACTCACCGCGGGATTGATAGCACGCCGTCCCGTACACCGGTTGCCGGACAACGTCTATTGCATTTACTGCATGCCTGTCAGGCGGTTTTGTCGGGTCACGGCGGCGCCCGTCCGGGGGTGTGGCCAAATACCCCGTCAGGCATCATATTAGGCGGCATGGAAGAGTTTCTCTTACAGCCGAATCCGTCCGATCCTCGGCTGACCGAACGGTTGTCCGGCATCGATCAGGATGGCGGTGCGGTCGATACGTCCGTCGTCGTCGAACGGCCGCTGACCCTGTTCCTGAACAAGCGCGAGATCGTGACGATGATGACGATCTGCGACTATCCGCAGTATCTCGCGGTCGGGTATCTGGTGAATCAGAATATGCTGCGGGCCGATGACGAGATTATCGGCATCGACTACGAGGAAGACATCGAGACGGTCGTCGTCCGCACCAAGTCCGAGACGGATTTCGAGGATAAGCTGCGCCGGAAGACCCTGACGTCCGGTTGCGCCCAAGGCACCGTTTTCGGCGACCTGATGGAGCGTTTCGACGAAATCGATCTGCCGGAAAACGCTGAAATCCGAACGTCCTGGCTCTATGCGCTGACCCGCAAGATCAATACCTGCCCTAGTCTGTATCTTGAGGCCGGGGCGATTCACGGCTGCGTGCTGTGCGAACAAGACCGTCCGCTTCTCTATATGGAGGATGTGGGCCGCCACAATGCGGTCGACAAAATCGCCGGATACATGCGGTTGCACAATATTTCGGCCGTTGGAAAGAGTTTTTACACCACTGGCCGTTTAACATCGGAAATGGTGATCAAGACCGTCCAGATGGGCATCCCCATCCTTGCCTCGCGTTCCGGCTTTACCGCGTGGGGCGTGGAACTGGCCCGCAAGGCGGGATTGACGCTGATCGGACGGGCGAGAGGGAAGCGATTTATCGTTCTCTCGGGCGAAGATCGAATCGTCTATGACGAAGATCCGAGCAATGTGCCCGATGAATCGAAACGGATACAGCGCAAGGCGAGCCTTGACGAAACCGCAGCCTGACGAATTGCCTATCCTGACCCGAGGAACGCCGGCGGAAGAACTCCCCGCGGTTCGGGAGGACTCGCGCGATATCCTCGACGCGATCGATGCGGCAATGGAGGAGCATGTGGACTGGCTCCGCAAATGGCATCGCGCCGTGGTTTGCGGCTTGCCGCCGGCGCGCGAAGTGGTGTCCAAACATGCGCATTATCTTGGCCGCTTCGGCAGTTGGTTCGATATCCACGCGTCGCGCAACCTGCTCGATCAGCCGGTCTTCCGGGAACTCTGGAAGGCGCATGTTGAAAAGCACGAGTGCGGCCGTCGTCTTGCGCTGAAGGCGGTCGACGGAGAGCCGTTGCCGGCGCGCGATTACGACGCCTTCATGGACAAAGTCGACCGGTTCAGCGCGATCGCCCGGCGTATCCGCGACGCCTTTCAACGGGCGGTGTTCGATCTCGATCCGTTGACCGGGGTCCATAACCGCCGCAGCATGATCTCGGAGTTGAACCGGGAACGCGACCGGTCGCTGCGGACGGAGACGCCCTTCTGCATCGGGCTTTGCGATATCGATCACTTCAAAACGGTCAATGACCGTTTCGGCCACGCGGTTGGCGATGTGGTCTTGTTGTCCGCGGTTGGCCGGCTGATCGCAAACCTGCGGCCCTATGACAGTATCTATCGGTATGGCGGCGAGGAGTTCTTGCTGGCCTTGCCGGACACCGACCACGAGACCGCGCAATCGATCGCCGAACGGTTGCGTCAGGCGTTGGCGGCGTCGCCGGTTTCCGCCAATGACGAGCTATCGTTGCCGATAACCGCATCCTTCGGTCTCTGTATGGTGGACGCCTCCATCTCCTTGGAGGAAACCATCGAGCGCGCTGACCGGGCGCTCTACCAAGCGAAGAATGACGGGCGCGACCGTGTCGTCCTCTGGTCCGCCACTTCGACGGACGGGCCCGCGAATGACTGAGCCGGTTGCCGGAGTCCTGCTTGCCGGCGGTCAGGCCCGGCGCATGGGCGGTGGCGACAAATGCCTGCGGTTGCTCGGTGGAAGACCGATCCTGGATCGCATCATCGAACGGGTCGGCCCGCAGGTCGAGGCCCTGGTGTTGAACGCCAATGGCGATCCGGCACGTTTTGCGGGGTCGGGGCTGCCCGTGACGCCGGACACGATTGACGGGTTTGCCGGACCGCTGGCGGGCGTGCTCGCCGGTATGGAATGGGTTCGGGACCACGCGCCCGCATGCGGGTGGCTGGTCAGCGTTCCGACCGATGCGCCGTTCGTGCCCGTGGATCTCGTGGCGCGGTTATGGGCGGCGGTGCAGGCGGAAGGGGCGGAGATGGCCTGTGCGTCCTCTGGCGGCCGCGCGCACCCGGTGGTCGGCCTGTGGCCGGTGCGACTGGCGGCCGACCTGCGCCGCGCCATGATCGACGAAGATGTACGCAAGGTCGATATCTGGACCGGCCGATACCGCCTTGCGACGGTCGAGTTCCCGACCGACCCTTACGACCCTTTCTTCAATGCAAACCGCCCCGCCGATTTGGAAGCGGCGGAGCGGTTATTGGCCGGGCGGGACTGATCGGGCGGGAATAGCGGCCTGCTAGATCAGCGCATGGGCTTTGCCGCGGCGCGTCCGAAGGGGCTTGCCGACCAGAGGCGTCGCAGACCCTTTCGGATCGCGGCGCTGCGCTCGATTTCCGCGCGGCGCACGGCATCTTCGAGATTGACGTCTTGAAGGGAGCCATAGGCGTAGCAACGTGAATTGGCCATCGTTCTTCTCCGGGTGAAGGGGTGTTTGGCGCAGGCGCCAAGCATGCCTCCTGTATAATTCATTCCAAATCGACGTTAAATTTGATATTTAGAACAATATTTATGAATTCATGGAATTAATGAGGCGGCCATGGATCGATCGGATGAAATGTCGATTTATGTCGAAGTGGTCAACAAGGGCGGGTTTTCCGCCGCTGCGCCGGGATTGCGGCTGACGCCGTCGGCGGTCAGCAAGAAAATCGCCCGCCTCGAAGACCGGCTCGGCGTCCGGCTGCTCAACCGGACAACCCGCAAGCTCAGCGTAACCGAGGAAGGCGAGGCGTTCTTCCAACGCTGCAAGCGAATCCTGGCGGATATCGAGGAGGCGGAGGCGGAGGTCGCCGGCGTCGGGACGGAACCGCGCGGAACGCTTCGGGTCAATTCCGCGATTCATTTCGGCTTGCATCATCTCGTCCCGCTGCTCCCGGACTTCTTCGACCGCTACCCGAAGGTCGAAGTGGAGCTGACGCTCGACGATCGCATGGCGGATATCGTGGAGGAGGGAATCGACGTGGCCATCCGCGCCGGTTTCCTGGAGGATTCGAGCCTCGTGGCGCGCCGGTTGGGCGGCAACGACCGCGTCGTCGTCGCGGCCCCGTCATACCTGGCGCGTCACGGCGAACCGTCGGATCCGGCCGATTTGGCGACGCATAACTGCCTGCGCTACAACCAGGTGGAGACGTTGAACCATTGGGAATTCGTGACGCCCGATGGCGTGCGGAAGGTCGTACACGTGACCGGCAATTTCGCGGTGAGTACGGGCGAAGCCATTCGCGAAGCGGCGATTGCCGGCATCGGCATTGCCCGGCTGGCGACGTTCTCCGTCGGATCGGCGATCGGCGACGGCTCGCTGCGCCATATTCTTCAAGACCACACGCAGGACGGTGGAAATGTCTTTGCCGTCTATCCGCACCGGCGGCACCTTTCATCCAAGGTCCGGGTCTTTGTGGACTTCCTCGCGGATCGCATCGGCCCGTCGGCCCCTTGGGACACCCAGTCTGACGGTCAACCGGATGTTCAATTCGAGGTGAATTGAAGCGTCGCGAAGCGGCCGTGCGGTCGCAGGGATTTGACGGTGCCGCCTTCGGCCGTCACGCGCGCGCAGGCATCGGGGTCAGCGGCGATGAATCCCGAAGCCGCATTGATGCCCATGCAGGCCAGAGCGCCGGAAAGCGGTGAGCCGGGGCCGACAAGCACCGCGAAACCGTTTCCCAATTTCGATAGGATTTGCGCCAGCGATCCGTTCGCCAAGGCCGACGCGGTGATGGCGACATAGGCTGCGTCCGGCAGCAGGGTATCGAGATCGCTTTCGCCGAATTCGCCTGGTTCGGGGTTGCGTTCGACAATCGCCGTGCCCGGCAGCCGTTCCTGCAGGCCCGGGAAACGGCCGATAATGACCGTCCGCCGTCCTTCGTCCCGGAGCAGGTCCAGGCCGTTCGCACGGCTGGCCTCCAGATCGAACCGATTCCAATGGGCATTGACGGCTGCGACCCCGATGGCGCGCTCGAAGACGTTGTCGGACCGCCACAGCGCGGCGAGATCGGTCAATGCCTTGCCCCCGTATCCGCCTGGACTCGGCAGTCCATAGCAGCCCGCGGTGCCGCGGGCCGGCGTGTGCGCGAATCCCGCCCCGTTGGGGCCTTGGACGAAGGTCCAATTCAGTCCAATGACAACGCGTTCCGCATGACCGGTTACGCCCGCGGTGAGCCGGTCATACAGCATCATATCGGTGACCAGGCCGTTTCCGGCCCACCCGTCGGTGCTGTTCTTGTTGTTGCTCGGCATTCAGGGCCTTGCGGGTGTTATGGGTCTGTGGGTGATGAATTCTTACGGTAGAAGGCCTTGGGCCATGGCGTGCGATGCGTTAGGTTGCGTGCCATTGGATTGGCATTGGAAACCGCGAAAAGACTAGACCCGATGAAACCGAATGTCGACCGGCGCATCGCCGAACTTCTGTGCTCGAGAATCTGCCATGAACTGGTCGCGGGCATCGCCGCGATCAACAACGGCGTCGAGTTGATCAGCGAGATCGACGCGTCCATGTTCGACGAGGCCATGGGGCTGATCGGCGGCAGCGCGAAACAAGCCAGCGCCCGGGTTCAGTATTACCGAATGGCCTACGGTTTTGCCGGGCATGACGCATTGCAGAGCATGATGGCGGTCCGTGAACTGGCCGAGGGTTTGGTCGAATCCGAAGAGAGGTTCGACGTCTCTTTGCCTGACACGGCGGCGGCCGGCGACTTGAAGCCGGGCAGCGGAAAGCTGATCCTCAATCTAATCGTCTTCGCGATGGATTGTCTGCCGCGTGGCGGTAGGATTACCGCGGATGTGCACATGGTTGACGGGCGACCCTGCGTCATCGTCATGGGGGAAGGGGATGAAGCGCGCCTCTCTGACCGCTGTGCCGCCGCGATCGCGCCGGATGTGGCGCAAGAGGATGTTACCGCATTGAACGTGCATGCTTATTTTACCGCCGCACTGGCGGCCGAGCTTGGTGACGGCCTTGTCAGCGATGTTTCCGGCACGACCGCGACGCTTCGCGTGCCGGTTTAGGGCGAACGACGTAAGTTTCCCTGTTTTCAGGCAGTTTACTGCTTCTTAAAGAATTTTCGCCAAATTGTCCTCACGGAATAGTGGTTAATCGCCGGGCCGGCGTTGTCAGCGGCCGCGTCGTGGAGCAGGGGACATTTGATCGTGGACGATTTACTTCAAGAATTTCTGACGGAAACCGCCGAGAACATGGACGTTCTCGACGTGGAACTGGTGAAGCTGGAGCAAAATCCGAACGACCCGGAACTTCTCAGTAATATTTTCCGTCTGGTCCATACGATTAAGGGCACGTGCGGATTCCTCGGCCTGCCGCGCCTTGAATCGGTCGCGCATGCGGGCGAGAACGTGCTTGGCAAGGTCCGCGACGGCGTTTTGACCGTTACGCCCGAGGCGGTGTCCCTCGTCCTCGGCTCGCTCGACCGCATCAAGGAACTGTTGACCGCGCTCGAGGAAACGGGATCAGAGCCTGAAGGCAGCGACAGCGATCTTATTGACCAGTTGAACGTCTTTGCGGAAGGCGGCAGCGCCGCGCCGGCGGAACCGGAACCGGCCGCTGAGCCCGAAGCGGACGCCGCGTCGGATGACTCTGCCGGCGGCGCGACGGATAGCGATGCGTTGCAGGCCGCCTTCGACGCCGCGGAATACAAGGGGCCGGGCGCCGTCGTGAGCACCGACGACAGCGCTGATTCGAACGAAAGCGCCGCACCCGACGAAAAGCCGGCGGAACCGGAAGCCAAGGCGCCCGCGCCTGCCGCTGCCGTCCCGGCGAAGACGGACGGCGCCGCCGCGCCGGCATCTGGCGGTGGGACGAAGGGGCCGTCTGTCGCGAACCAATCGATCCGCGTGAGCGTCGATGTGCTCGAAAACCTGATGACGATGGTTTCCGAATTGGTTCTGACGCGGAACCAGCTCCTTCAGCTTTTGCGCCACCAGCAGGAAAGCGAGTTCGCGGCGCCGCTGCAGCGGCTGTCGCATGTGACGACCGAGCTGCAGGAAGGCGTCATGAAGACGCGCATGCAGCCGATCGGGAATGCCTGGGCCAAGCTGCCGCGTATCGTGCGCGATCTGTCGGTCGAACTGGGCAAGAAGATGGACCTGCAGATGATCGGCGCCGAGACCGAGCTGGATCGGCAGGTTCTGGAGTTGATCAAGGATCCCTTGACGCACATGGTTCGCAATTCCGCCGACCATGGCCTGGAATCGAATGCGGACCGCGTCGCCGCCGGCAAGATCGAAACGGGCACGATTACGCTGAACGCCTTCCATGAAGGCGGCCATATCGTGATCCAAATCAGCGACGACGGCGCCGGACTGAACAGTGACCGCATCAAGGAAAAGGTTCTGAAGAACGGCCTTGCGACCGAGAACGAACTCGAGTCGTTGAACGATCAGCAGATCCATCACTTCATTTTCCGGCCCGGCTTCTCGACCGCTACCGAGGTTACGGCGGTGTCGGGGCGCGGCGTCGGCATGGATGTGGTGCGCACGAATATCGAAATGATCGGCGGTACCATTGAGTTGAACTCGGAAGAGGGCAAAGGAACGACCTTTACCATCAAGATTCCGCTGACGTTGGCCATCGTGTCCGCGCTGATCATCGAATGCGCAGGCGAACGTTTCGCCGTGCCGCAGATCAGCGTGTTGGAACTCGTACTGGCCGGCAAGGGGTCGGTTCACAAGATCGAGCGTATCCAAGGCACGCCGGTTCTGCGGTTGCGCAACCGGTTGTTGCCGCTGGTCTCGTTGCGGGGCTTGTTGAAGATCGAGGAAATGGACGCCGCGGCGGAAACCGATTTCGCCGAAGAGGAGACCTTCGTGATCGTCACGCAGGTCGGGCAATCGGTCTTCGGCATCATTGTTGACCGTGTCTACGATACCGAAGAAATCGTCGTCAAACCGACGTCGCCCGTGTTGCGGAATCTTTCGGTGTTTTCCGGGAACACGATTCTTGGCGACGGCAGCGTCATCATGATCCTGGACCCCAACGGTATTGCCGGCGAAGTGGGCGAAGTCGTCGCCGCCGATCATATGGAGGCGTCCGAAGCGCATCAGCAGATCAGCAACGATCAGGATCGCGAGACGCTTCTGTTGTTCAAGGGCGGCGATGACGTGCCGAAGGCCGTGCCGTTGGCCCTGGTCGCCCGGCTCGAGGAGATCGAAGGCGAGAATATCGAGTTCACCAACGGCAAACCGATTACCCAGTATCGCGGCAAACTGATGCCGCTCATTCCGGTTGCCGAGAATATCACGATCAGCACGGAATCGGGACGGCAGCCGGTATTGGTCTTTACCGACGGTGATCGATCGATGGGGCTGGTGGTCGATGAGATTGTCGACATCATCGAAGACCGCTTGTCGATCGAGCTTGGCTCCGAGAAGAAGGGCGTTTTCGGCAGCGCGATCATTTCCGGCGCGGCGACCGACATCATCGATACGGGCTACTTCCTGGCCGAGGCGCATGGCGATTGGTTCGGCAACGACGGCTTGAGCCACGGCGCATCCGCCGATGGCGGCGGGCAGCACCAAGTCCTTTTGGTCGACGACAGTGCGTTCTTCCGGAACCTGCTGACGCCCATGCTGTCGCTTGCGGGGTACAACGTAACGTCCGTCGAAACCGCCGATGAGGCGCTCGCCATGCGGGAGTCCGGGCGTGATTTCGACATCATTATCAGTGATATCGAGATGCCCGGAATGAACGGTTTTGAGTTCGCCAGCGAAATTCGCGGGGACGGCAACTGGTCGGATATCCCGATGGTGGCGCTGTCGTCGCGCAGCACGCCGGATGATTTGGAGCGCGGACGCGAAGTCGGGTTCACCGACTACGTGGCCAAGTTCGACCGGGAAGGCTTATTGCAAACGTTGCAGGAAACGTTGCGGGTTCCGGCTGGGAACGCGTAAGGCGGAGTGCGGGTGGTTTGGCGCCCGTTTGAAGAGGGGGCGATTGATGATGTCTTGTTGAGGGGCGGAGTTGGCGACGGGGCCAGCGATTTAGGGCCCGGTTTCCCGCTTGGGGTCACGCAACAAGTCGATCGCGTGGAAAGGAAGTATCGAAATGAAGACCTGCCTTGTAGTGGATGATTCCAAGGTCATTCGGATGGTGGCGCGGAAGATTCTCGAAGAACTGAGTTTTACCGTTGTCGAAGCCGAAGACGGTCGTATGGCTTTGGATGCCTGTAAGGTGAGTATGCCGGACGGTGTTCTTCTTGACTGGAATATGCCGGTCATGGATGGGATCGAATTTCTTATTGCGCTTCGCGCGCTGCCCGGTGGCGATCAGGTTTCCGTTGTTTTCTGCACAACCGAAAACGATCTCGAGCACATTCAGAAAGCGCTCGCGGCCGGTGCCAACGAATACATTATGAAGCCGTTCGATAGTGAAATTATTCAAACTAAGTTTACTCAGATCGGTCTGATTTGACGCTTAGCGAGATTATTGAAAACAAGTATTTAAGGCGATTTGAATTGGCAAATGTGTCCGAACCCATAAAAGTTATGGTTGTCGATGACTCTGCCGTCATCCGTGGATTATTCACACAGGTGTTGGAGAGCAACGACGAGATCGAGGTTGTGGAATCGGTCGGCGACGGCGCGTTGGCGCTCAAGGCCTTGAATCGCAGCAAGATCGATGTCGTCTTGTTGGATATCGAGATGCCGAACATGGACGGCCTGACCGCGTTGCCGCAAATGATCAAGGCGCATCCCGACCTTACGGTGATCATGGCGTCGTCATTGACCGAGCGTAACGCCGATATTTCTCTGCGCGCGCTGCGGATGGGGGCGACCGACTACGTCACCAAGCCAAGTTCGAGGCAGGCGCTTCGCGAGGCCGATGATTTCAAGCGTGACCTCGTTGCGAAGGTCATTGCGCTGGGCGGTCGCGGTGGGGCGCCGGCGGGACGCAAATCTGCCAAGCCGGTGAACGGAACCGCTGCGGTCAAAGAAACGAATAGTTCGATCCTCGAACTGCGCGACGCCGGCAGCATCAAACCTGCGGTTCTGGCGATCGGAAGCTCGACCGGCGGTCCCCAGGCCCTGGCGAAATGCATCAAGTCGATCACCGACAACATTTCGTTGCCGATTCTGATTACGCAGCATATGCCGCCGACCTTCACGGCTATTCTCGCGAAACACTTGCAACAGGCGAGTGGTTGGCCCAGCGCCGAAGCGGAGGATGGCGATGTTGTCGAGGGCGGGCGCATTTATGTCGCGCCCGGCGGATTCCACATGCTTGTCGAGACCAGCGGTGTAGATAAGGTGCTCCGGCTGAACGACGGACCGCCCGAAAACTTCTGCAAGCCGGCCGTCGACCCCATGCTCCGCAGCATCGTCGACGCCTATGGGCCGGCCGTTCTCGTCCTCATCCTTACGGGAATGGGCGCCGACGGCTGTGCCGGCAGCAAGGTTGTCGTCGACGCTGGCGGCACGATCGTTGCGCAGGACGAAGAGACCAGTGTGGTGTGGGGCATGCCCGGCGCCGTTGCAACGAATGGGCTGTGTAACGCCGTTTTGCCGCTTCCTGAAATTGGCCCCAAAATTTGTAGACTGGCGGTGTAGATCAGATGAATACCGCAGATTTCGAGTTCTTATCCGCGATCCTGAAGCAGCGCTCGGGCCTCGTCCTCACCGAGGAAAAGGCATACCTGCTGGAAAGCCGGTTGATGCCCGTCGCGCGGAAGTTCGGATTCGCTGGGCTTCCCGAACTTGTGGCGATGGTCCGCGAGGACCGGCCCGAGGACTTGCTGTGCGATATCACGGAAGCGATGACGACGAACGAATCGCTTTTCTTCCGGGATATGAAACCGTTCGAACAACTCCGGACGCTTGTGATTCCGCAATTGGTGGAGAAACGCGCGGCCACCCGGAAGCTTCGAATCTGGAGCGCGGCGGCGTCCAGCGGCCAGGAACCCTATTCCATCGGCATTCTGCTGAAGGAACTGGGCGATCTATTGGATGGTTGGGATGTCCAAATTCTCGCCACCGATATCTCGGTCGACATGCTCAACCGGGCGCGGGCGGGTCTCTACACGCAATTCGAGGTTCAACGCGGCTTGCCGATCGCCACGCTGGTGAAGTATTTCAAGCAGGTGGGCGAGAAGTGGCGCCTGGACGCGGCCATTCGTTCGATGGTGAAGTTCAAGGAATTCAACCTGTTGGACGATACGGCCACGTTGGGCCAGTTCGATATCGTGTTCTGCCGGAACGTGCTGATCTATTTCGACCAGCAGACCAAATCGGAAGTTTTGGGCCGTATCAGCAACATCATGTCGGATGACGGCGTCCTCTACCTGGGCGGAGCGGAGACCGTGTTGGGCATTACCGATAAGTTCGTCCCGATTACCGGTCATCGCGGCATGTATGCCATCGCCGGCGGCGAACCCGCGCTGAAGTCGGCATAAAAAAACGCGCCTCCCAAGGGGAGGCGCGCTGTACCATAAAATCAATTGAGCTGAATTGAAGCGGTAGCTGCGGCCGATTATGCGGCCGACGCTTCTGCTACCTGTTCGGGGCTGTCTTCTTCGACCGGTACCGGGTCGCGCAAGACGTAGCCGCGTCCCCAGACCGTTTCAATGTAGTTTTCGCCATCGCAGGCGGTGCTGAGCTTTTTGCGAAGCTTGCACACGAAGACGTCGATAATTTTGAGTTCCGGCTCGTCCATACCGCCGTAGAGATGGTTCAGGAACATTTCCTTGGTCAGGGTCGTTCCCTTGCGGAGCGACAGCAGCTCAAGAATGCCGAATTCTTTCCCGGTCAGATGAATAGGCTTGCCGCCCACTTCGACCGTATGGTCGTCGAGATTGACGCTGATCTTGCCGGTCTTGATGATCGACTTGGCGTGTCCCTTGGAGCGACGGACAATCGCCTGAATCCGGGCAATCAATTCTCGTTTCTCAAACGGCTTGGTCAGATAGTCATCTGCGCCAAACCCTAACCCTTTGACTTTATTATCCAATTCACTGAGACCGGATAATATCAGAATAGGTGTGTCTACCCTGGCATCGCGCAAACGACGGAGAACTTCATATCCATCGATATCCGGCAGCATCAAATCGAGAATGATGATGTCGTAATCGTAGATTTTGCCGATCTCCAGACCGTCTTCGCCAAGATCCGTCGTATCGACGACGAAACTTTCAGACTTAAGCATCAAGGCGATGCTCTTGGCCATCGCCTGATCATCTTCAACAAGTAGTACCCGCATAGGTATTCCCCTAAACTACACTAAGACCCCGATGTGGATTGCGTAAATTTATATGGTTAATAGTGTAGCAAATCTACTGTAAAAAGCGAAGTATTTTTTGACTGGCATTTTAAGTATTTTGTTTCTATTTTGACCAAGGGGAGAGTCGACTGGAACAAAAGCTAAGTTCTGTTCGACGATTTGAAGTACTCGGGGTTAGGAGAGAGGAAGCTGCGCACCCTGATCGACGACCTGTCGCAGGTCCGGGATACCCGCGTCTACGGTCGCGTCACGGCAATCATGGGAATGCTGGTCGAGATCGGCGGCGTCCAGGCCTATCTATCGGTCGGCGACCGCTGCGATCTGATCAGCCGGTCCGGCGATCGCGTCCCTTGCGAAGTCGTCGGCTTCCGGGATGGCCGAACGCTGGCCATGTCGTTCTCGTCGGTTGTCGGTGTCGGTCTGGGCGCGACGGTGGAAGTACTGGGCAGCGATGCGGCGGTCTATCCGCACGACGGTTGGCTTGGTCGTGTCGTGAACGCCTTCGGCGAACCGCTCGATGGGGCGCAACCGTTGACCTCCGGCCCACAGCGCTATCCGATCCACAACGCACCGCCGCCCGCGACGATGCGGCAGCGTGTCGGCGAGAAACTCGACCTGGGCGTTCGCAGCGTCAACACTTTCCTGACCTGTTGCAAAGGTCAGCGGCTCGGTATCTTCGCCGGGTCCGGTGTTGGGAAGTCCGTCCTGTTGTCGATGCTCGCGCGGTACTGCGCGGCGGACGTGGTGGTGATCGGTCTGGTCGGGGAACGCGGCCGCGAAGTGAAGGAATTCATCGAAGAGCATCTCGGTCCGGAAGGGTTGGCGCGGAGCGTCGTGGTCGTCGCCACGTCCGACGAGTCCGCGCTGATGCGGCGTCAGGCGGCCTACCTGACGATGGCGGTCGCGGAGTATTTTCGCGATCAAGGCCGCAGCGTTTTGTGTCTCATCGACAGCATCACCCGTTTCGCCATGGCGCAACGCGAAATCGGCTTGTCGGCCGGGGAGCCGCCGGCGAGCAAGGGCTATACGCCGACCGTGTTCGCGGAGCTGCCGAAGCTGCTGGAACGGGCCGGCCCCGGCACGGGGGAGGGAACGATCACGGGTTTGTTCACGGTCCTGGTCGAAGGCGACGATCACAACGAGCCGATTTCCGATGCCGTGCGCGGCATCGTCGATGGTCACGTGGTGTTGGACCGATCGATCGCTCAGCGAAACCGCTATCCCGCGATCAATATCCTGCAGAGTATTTCGCGTACGATGCCGGGCTGCAACACCGGTGCGCAGAACCAACTGGTCGATAAGGCGCGGCGGGTCATGTCGACCTATGACGATATGGCGGAGCTTATCCGACTTGGCGCATACCGAAGCGGCAGTGACCCGGCGGTCGATGAAGCGGTCACGCTTAATGGACCGCTCGAAGCATTCTTGAGCCAAACCATGGAAGATCGAACATCCTTGGATGAAGGTTATGCGGCGCTGGCCGATATCCTTGGAATGCCATGGCCGCCCGCCGAGGCCGCCGATGACGCGGCGTCATGAAAACGCTCGTCAAACTCGTCCGCTACCACCGGTATCTCGTCGACGAAAAACGCCGGGAAGTGCGGCAGCTCGAAGAGCGCGTGGTGGCGTTGGAACAAGCGATCGATCGATTGGATGCACGGATGGTCGCGGAGCGGATTGCCGCCGCGGAAACCGATCTGGGGTCGGCGGACTACGGCGGCTTCACCCAGGCGTCCCTGGTTCGACGGGCCGACCTTATCGGCGAATTGAACGAAGCGTCCGATGTCGTGGAAGAAGCGCGGAACGAGTTGCTCGAGGCGTTCGCGGCGTTGAAGCGGTACGAAATCAGCCTGGAGCGCAAGGAGCTGCTCCAGCGGCAGAGCCGGGCGCGACAGGATCAACTGGACTTGGATGAAGTCTCGCTGAACGGGCATCGCCGCAACGGCGCCGTTCCGTAAAGGGCATGGGTTATGCTCGGCTGTCCGACGATCGCGGGATGATGTTCGGGTTGTCCCAGTTTGGCTGGCGGTCTTCGACGACGACACGGTATCCGTTGACGGCCGCGCGGCGGTCTTCCGGGGTCGATCGGACCTGCACCTGAACCCAGCGTGGCACGACCTCGTTGTTGATGTCTTCGATGATCGTAATGGCGTGTTCTTCCGGCGGTGTGTCGCTTGAGCCGGTCAGCATGGTGAGGTAGGTGCCGAAGGAATCCGGCCGCAGCAGCAGTTTGTCGGGAACGTATCGCAAGTGGATGGTTCGGCCCGGCGATGCCGCGGTCGCGTCGATCGCCACGAGATAGTCCAAGGCGGTTTGTGGGTTGGCGCGCGTTTCCAGGATGCCGCGTCGTGTCACCGGATCGGGGCGCGGCGGCTCGTCGCCGTCTGTGTCGGTGGATTTGTCGGTTCCCGTCGTCATACCGACAAATCCTTGCGATCATCCAGCGTGGATTCGACGGGCGCGGTGTCGAAGGACGGCGTGACCCGAAAGGCGACATTCCCGGCGAAGCCCATCGCCGACAATGTGTTGGTATAGATTCCCCGTATGTCCTCGCGCATGGCATCGGGCAATTCGTTGTGGGTTTTCACGACCAGGTCGACTTGTTTGGGTCGCGCGAACCCATCGAACTGGAAGGCGCCCAGCCGACTCATATTGACCTCGATGACGAAGCGGATGCCGGTTCGGTCGTCACCGTCCATGGCGTCCTCGTCGCCGCGATACAGGTGGAACCGAACTTGTTCCAAGCCGTCACCGGTGTTGATCGGGATGAAAAAACTGCGCCAATCGGGACCGGCGGCGTCGCCGGCAAGGCGCTGGATCTGGGAAAGGTCGGCCGAAAGCCGGTCCAACAGACCGGGCGCGCTGCGGGACAGCAGCCGCTGCGCATCCTCGCCCAGGACACGCCGGACGTCGCCGGTCAGGATCGCCGATAGAAAAAAGAGCATGCCGGGCGCAAGCCTCGGCCCGACGGTGGGCAGCATCACCTCCAGGGCTTGCCGGGTCATGCCGGCGTCGCCGGATTGGAGTATTGCCATCACCTCCCGCAAGGTTTGCCAAGGGTCCATTGGCGAGGCGACGGGACTCCCGCCGGCCCGTAATGCCGGTTGCAACGTAAGGACTTCCAGCGACAGCCGGCTGCCGACCGGCAACGGCGTCGTCGCGGCGAGCGTCAGGTCGGCGCTGCCGACGCGGACGATGGGATCGCCCGTTGCCGTATGCGCCACGACCGAGGCGGTCAAAATGGTGTTGCCGCCCGTTGCCGTGGCGGGCGGAAGCACGCCGGCCGGCGGCGCCGCGGCGAGAATTCGGAGCGTCAACACGGCGCCGTTCTGCAGCGCCGCGGCTGGGAGAGAACTGCCGGTCGACGGTGTTGCCGGTTGACCGCCGGGTGTCGTTCCCGACGCGGCCGTGTCCGCCCGCACGGTCGTGACTGTCGCCTGCAAGACGCTGCCCTGGGTGAGTTGCGTGGTGATCGGATTCGCGGGGGCCGCCGATGGCGTCGCGCCCGGCGTCGGAGGAGCCGGCGGTTGGTTTTGCAAAGCCGGGCCTGTGCCGACGGTGCCCCCGCTCGTGCCGGGTTGCGGTTGCACCGTTATCTGTACCGGCGGCCCCGCGCCGTTGACCTGGAGTGAAACCGTCGAGCCGACGGGCAACGGCGTGGTCGATTGGATCGTAATGCGCCCTTGGTCGGTCTGCAGGGTGAGTTGATTGTTGGCGTTTGCGATGACCCGCGCGGAAAGGGTCTGCCCCTGCGTCAGCGGCGGTGTGTCGGGAGCCGGCAGGACGGTCGCGCGAATAGGCGTCGATGCGACGGAAGGGACAGGCGTCGGCGGCGGTGGTCCGCTGGGCGGGACCGAGTTGCTCATTTTCGCTCCAACAGCGGGCGCGCTAGTTTCTCGATATCGATCGCCGCATCGCAATTCGGGTGGCGTGTCAGCATGGCCGTTTGATGGCGGATGCTCTCGGGGACCTTGCCGTCGCGTCGGATGATGCCGGCGAGCGGCGGCTCGAATTTCAAGAAACTGCGGCAGGCTTTCGTCAGTGTTTCATAGGTTTTGCGGCCCTGCGCCGTCGACTCGGCAAGGTTGACGACAATACGGATGTCCGCCTTTCGCCGGTCGGCGATGGTCAGCTTGATGAAGGCATAGGCGTCGGTCAGCGAGGTCGGTTCATCGGTGACCACCACGAGCGCGGTTCCGGAAGACGGCGTAAGCGCCTGAACGGTTCGGTCGACACCGGCGCCGAGGTCGACCAGGACATGGTCATATGACCCGGACATCTCCACCAATTGATCGCGCAGAGCGGTCAGCCGGGGCGGAGGCAGGAGCGCCAGGCTGCCGGATCCGGACCGGCCGGCGACGACCGAGAACCCGGTTTCCTCGACCGGCGTGACGCATTGCTCGAGCGTTCGTTTTCCGGCGATCACGGAGCCGAGGTCGCGCTCCGGCAACAGGCCGAGTTGGATGTCCACATTGGCCAGTCCCAGGTCGCCGTCGAACAACAGAACCTTCCGGCCAGCGCGCGCGAGCGTGTGCGCCAGCGTGATGGCGAACCAAGTCTTGCCGACGCCGCCCTTGCCCGACGCGATGGTGATGACATTCCGGCCGGCTGATGGGATATGCGCGATGTTGGTGGCGGGTTCACTGGCCATGGTCATTTCCAACTCGTTGCTTGGCGGGTCGCGTCGCCGAAGTTGGGGCGGCGGTCCGCTTGGGTGGTCGGGACATGCACATGTTCGAGCAACAATCGCGCCAACTTGACCGGGTTGACGGGATGTATGCCGTCGACGATTTCGGCTGTATGGCTCATTTCGCTGAAGGCGGCCTGGCTGGCGTCCGCGATCGCTAGCAGGCTGCCCAGGCGGCGCGACATATCCATGCCGGTAAAGACAAGGCGGCTTGGATCGACAGTCTGGAAGGCGATGGCTATTTCCCGGGCTTCCAACGCATCGCGGCCGGCATTTATCGTCAGCAGACGTTCCGCGTCGACCGCGTCGGCATAGGCCGAGAGTCGATCCAGGTCCTCCGCCGTATAGGGATTGACGCTGGTGGTATCGATCAACACGAGATGATTCGGGGCGATGTCATCGACCACGGATGCGAGGTCGGCGGGACTCTTGGCCGTCTTGACCGGGAGTTTGAGGCGTTCGCCATAGGCTTCGATCTGCTGCACGGCGCCGGCGCGCAGCGTATCGGTCGTCACCAGTGTGGCGGGCGTTCGGTTGACGACCGCACGGGCCGCGAGTTTCGCCACGGCGGATGTTTTCCCCGCACCAGGCGGGCCGAACAGAATCAAGGGCCGATCGGTCGACATGTCTGCCGTGGTGAATTCGAACACCAAGTCGAGCGCCCCGGCGAGAGTCTGGATTGTATCCGCCGACGCCAGCGTGGTCGCGGTGTTGAGCAGCCTGTCGACCAGCGTCTGCGGCATTCCGTGGCGGTCGAGCGCGTCGCATATTTGATCGATCGCGTTGGATTCGGAATTCGTCGCCGCGAAGTCCAGGTCAAGGTCTGGCGTTTCGACGGCGGCGGTGATGCGGACCCCGTTGCTGCCGTTGTCCGTGGTGGACACGATGATCGCGTCCGCGCCAAGCTCGTTTCGGACGAGCTTCATGGCTTCGGACATATTCGGAGCCTGGAATGTTTTTAAACGCATCGTCGTCCACCCACGCCGTTAGACCTGCCCAAGGGTTTTGATCTTCGCCTTCGGGTAGATCTCGTTCTGCGACATCACCACGGTAACGGGCCGGAACCGTTCGATGACCGACCGGACGAACGGCCGGATTCCCGGACTGACCAGCAGGACCGGCGTTTCGCCCTGCATGGCTTGTTGTTCGAATATCGTCCGCACCGCGCCGATAAATTGCTGCAGCGTGCTTGGTGCCATCGCCAATTGGCGTTCGTCCCCTTGCCCGACAATCGATTCCGCGAAGGATTGCTCCCATTCGGGCGACAGCGTCACAAGCGGGATGAAACCCTGTTCGTTTGTCGCGTTGTCCGACAACTGACGCGCCAACCGGGACCGGACATGCTCCGTGATCTGCATGACATTCCGGGTGAAACCGGTCGCCTCCGATATCCCTTCGAGGATCGTCGGCAGGTCGCGAATGGAAATCCGTTCGGTCAGCAGATGCTGCAGGATCCGTTGAATGCCGCCGACGGAGATCTGGTTCGGGACGAGGTCGCTGATCAGTTTTTGATGCGGCTTGTCCAAGTCGTCGAGAAGTTTTTGCGTTTCGGCGTAGGACAGTAATTCCGCCATGTTGTCGCGGATGAGTTCGGTCAAATGCGTCGTCACGACGGTGGGGGCGTCGACAACGGTATAGCCCCGGAAGGTGGCTTCTTCGCGGTGCCGATCCTGCACCCACATAGCGGGCAGGCCGAAGGTCGGCTCCACCGTCGATTCGCCGTTCATCGTGATCGCTTCGCCGCGCGGGTCCATGACAAGCAGCATGTTGGGGCGAAGCTCGCCGATGCCCGATTCGATTTCCTTGATGCGCACCACGTACTGGTTGGGCGGCAACTGAAGATTATCCTGGATACGTACCGCCGGCATGATGAAGCCCATCTCCATCGCGAGTTGCCGGCGAAGCGCCTTGATCTGGTCTGTAAGGCGTCGTTCCTGCGGGTTGTTGATCAGCGACAGCAGCCCGTATCCCAATTCGAGGCGGACGCTGTCGATTTGCAGCGCCGTCGAAATCGGCTCCTCGGCGGCGGGGGCCGGGGCGTCTTCCGCGGCCTCGATCTCCCGGCGTTCGGTGTCGGCCTTGAAATTCCGCCGGTATGTCGCGTAGGCAAAACCGCCGGTGGCGGCCGCCAGGATCAGGAAGGGCAGGGCGGGGATGCCGGGAAGGACCGCGATGAACAGAAGCAGTATGGTGCACATCGCCAACGCGGTCGGGTAGCCGCCGAGCTGCGACAGGACTTCCTGATCGGTCTTACCCTGCGGTCCGGCCTTCGTGACCAGCATGCCGGCCGCGGTGGATACGATGAGCGCGGGGATTTGCGTCACCAACCCGTCGCCGACCGTCAGCAGCGTATAGGTCTCGGCCGCTTGTCCCAGGCGCATATCCTGCTGCGCAATGCCGATGACGATGCCGCCGACGATGTTGATGAACGTGATGAGAATGCCGGCGATCGCGTCGCCACGGACGAATTTCGAGGCGCCGTCCATCGCACCGTAAAAGGTGCTTTCCTCTTCCAGTGCGGCCCGCCGCTGGCGCGCCTGATCTTCATTGATCAGCCCCGCTGATAGGTCGGCGTCGATCGCCATCTGTTTGCCGGGCATGGCGTCGAGGCTGAAGCGGGCGGCGACTTCGGCAATTCTCCCGGCGCCCTTGGTAATGACGACGAAATTCACAATGACCAAGATGGCGAAGATGACGATGCCGATGACGTAGTTGCCGCCGACGACAAAACTGCCGAATGCCTCGATGACGCGCCCGGCGGCGGCCGTTCCCTGATATCCGTCCGCGAGAATGAGCCGTGTCGATGCCAGGTTAAGCGCCAACCGCAGCATCGTGGCGACAAGCAGGATCGTCGGGAACGTATTGAGCTCCAGCGGCGTCCGGATGAACAAGACCGTCATCAGGATCACCACCGAGAAGGTAATCGACAACGCCAGGCTGAAATCCAGCATCCATGTCGGCATCGGCAACAGCAACACGATCAGGATGCCGATAACGCCCACCGCCAATACGGCGTCGTTCCGTTCCTTCCCGGGCAGAATCAGCTTGAGCGCGTTTTGAAAGCCGGACAGCCCGCCGCCGGCGGCGCTCTTGGTCTCAGCGGGCGCTTCGTTGGTGGTGTCGGTCATGGGCGGTTGGCGTGGATCGGGTTACCTCTGCGCTGTCAGGATTCGCCGGGCATCGGAACGGGGATGCCTTCCTGGGTGTATTGCTTCAGCTTGTTGCGCAGCGTGCGGATCGAAATGCCGAGGATGTTGGCGGCATGCGTCCGGTTGCCCAGGCAATGATGCAGCGTTTCGATGATGAGGTCGCGCTCGACCTCCGCGACCGTCTTGCCGACCATCGGCGTCGATGCCTGTCCGTCGCCGTTCATCGCCGCGCCGTCGGCCGATGTGGATTGCTCCGACTTGTTCAGCATGATGGCGTCCGCATCGATTTCGTCATCCTGCGCCAGAAGGACCGCACGGTGGATGGCGTTTTCGAGTTCGCGAACGTTGCCGCGCCAGGGATGGGCGCGCAGGCGCTGTTCGGCTTCGGTGCTGAACGGTTTCATGTCGACGCCGTTGGCTTCCGAATACTTCTTCGAGAAGAACTCGGCCAGCAGCATGATGTCCGCCGGGCGTTCGCGCAGCGGCGGAAGGTTGACGTTCACCACGTTGAGCCGGAAAAACAAATCCTCGCGGAAGTCGCCTTCCGAAACGGCCTCTTCCAGGTTTCGGTTCGAAGTGGCGAGAATGCGAACGTCGATGGCAATCGGTTGGCTGCCGCCGACCCGGTCGATTTCCCGTTCCTGGATCGCGCGCAGGAGTTTGGCCTGAAGCCGCGGGTGCATTTCGCTGATTTCGTCAAGCAGCAACGTGCCGCCATTGGCTTCTTCGAACTTGCCGATGCGTCGGGCGACCGCACCGGTGAACGACCCTTTCTCGTGACCGAACAATTCGGACTCGAGCAGGTTCTCGGGAATGGCGGCGCAATTCACGGCGACGAATTGTTGCGCGGACCGTTTGCTCTTGGCGTGAAGATGGCGGGCCATCAGTTCCTTGCCGGTGCCGGACTCGCCGGTGATCAACACCGACGCTTCGGACGGCGCGATCTTTTCGGCGAGCGTGATGACGGTCGACATCGCGGGGTCGCGGTGGATGATCGTGTTGCTTTCCTCGGCGACCGCTTCCAGGACGGCCGCGATCAGTTCGGCGTCCGGCGGCAAGGGGATGTATTCCTTGGCGCCGGCCTTGATGCTCTCCACCGCCGCGTCGGCATTCGTGCCGATCCCGCAAGCGACAACCGGGATGCTGATCCGCTCGGACGCGAGCCGTTCCACCAGGTCGCCGATGTCCAGCTTCACGTCGATCATAAGCAACTCGGCGCCGCGGCCGGCCCGTAAGGCGCTCAATGCCTCGTCGACGCTATCCACATGGCTGACCTTGGCGCCGCGCGATATGGCGATCTTGCCCGCCGTGGAGATGTGGCCTTCCAAGTCACCGACGATCAAAAGTCTCATAATTCTGTCCCGTTTCCCGATCGTTTATCTGAGTTATTCCGTCGCCCGATGTCGGGCCTAGCTGTAGAAAGAAATCCGATGGCCTTGCGGCAACGCCGTGTTGAGCAGCATTTCGAGCCGTCGCGGGTTTTCCTGCCTTGCGATGGACCCGGCGGCCATGATGTAGAGATTGTTGACCGTCGCTTCTTCCATCTCGTTCTGTTCCAGTTTCGACGCGAGTGGCGTGAAGACGAGATTCGCCAACACGGCGCCGTAGAAGGTCGTGAGGAGCGCCACCGCCATGCTGGGGCCGATCGTGCTCGGGTCTTCGAGATTCCCCAGCATCTGCACCAACCCGACAAGCGTGCCGATCAAGCCCATGGCGGGCGAGATTTCGGCGGCCTTGCGCAGGATGCGCACCGTCTGGACATGCCGTCTGCCCGATGCGTCGATTTCGCGCTGCATGATCCGTTCGACTTCTTCCGGCGTGCTGCCGTCGACGACCATCGTGATGCCGCGATACAGCAGTCCGGTCCGGGCGAGGTCCGGCAGAATGTCTTGGAGCGACAGAACACCCTTGCGGCGCGACATGTCGGCAAGCTGCATGACGTGGTTGGCCGCGGCGGCCGGGTTCGACGCCGTGCGGAAGACCGCCTCGGTGACGACGCGAAAGCTGACGAGAATATCCTGGAGCGAGAAACAGGCGGTGGTGACGCCGAAGGTCCCGCCGATAACGATGAAGATTGCCGGTCCGTCGACGAATGCGCCGGGCGACCCGCCAATGAAGATCGCAATCGCGATGAGCAGGAAAGCCGCCGACAGTCCGACAAGCGTCGCGACGTCCAGCGCCATTCGAGCCGGCGGCGCTTTCATCCTGCCGGGGCTTCGCAGGCGCGTTGACGTTTCCGTACCGTAAGCCATGGTTTCCGTCGTTACCTTGTTTATGCGCGGCGGATTAGGCGCTGCGGTCCGACTTGATGATTTCGGTCATCGTCACGCCCAGCTTGTCCTCGACCACGACGACTTCGCCGCGCGCGACGAGGCGGTTATTGACGTAGATGTCGATCGCCTCGCCGACCTTGCGGTCGAGTTCGACGACCGCGCCGCGTCCGAGTTTGAGCAATTGGTTCACTTGCATCGAGGCTCGCCCGAGAACGGCGGAAACCTGGACGGGAATGTCATAGACCGCTTCCAAATCGCCTGCGCCTTGCGGCCGGCCGGCATCCTCTGCCGCCATGGCGAGCGCCATATCCGTGCTTTCGTCCCCAGCGTCGCTGGCCTCGCCACCGGCATCGCCGTCGCCGCTTTCGCCTTCGAGCTCGTTCAGTTCTAGGTTTTCCTCATCCGACATCGTCAGATCCTCCATTGGTCAGGAAGCTCATGCAGAGGCTTCCGGATCGATTGCTTTCGTTTCGACGTCCGGCGGCGGCGCATCGCTTTGCGGCTCGCCCGGTTCGCCGGATGCGTCGTCGTCGGGTCGTGGTTCCGCCGCATCGCCGGCTGCGGCATCGGCCGCCGGTTCGGCGGAGAGTTCTTCGGTTGTGGGTTGTGCGTGTTCGACCGTGTCCGCCGTCGGTTGGGCGGCATGGGCATCGTCCGCTCCGACATTCGCCGATGATGTTGGCGCCGGTTGGCTCTCGTTTTCCGAGCCCACCGGCGCGGGATTGTTCTGGGCGTACCGATCCAGGAACCGTGCGAGCGCGTCGTCGATTTGGGTCCAAATCGCCTCGGTTCGTTTTTCCATCCCACCGCCGGGCCAGTCGATACAGCAGTCCGCTGGTTTCATTGCCGCGTCTGGTTCGACCAGGAACCGTCCGTCGAAGCCGCTGGACGCGATGAGACTTTCGAGGCGCTGCTCGACGGTCTCAGCGACGTCCGCCGCGACGCGAACGCGTATTTTCGGCTGATCGATCAGGTTCGCGACGCACTCGGCAAGCAGGGTGTCGATTTCCGCGATGCCATGCCGTTCGAGCAGCGTGGGCATCAATTTGTGCATGACCGTTATGGCAATTTCCCCGGCATTCGCCGTCACCAACTCGTTTGCCGCGTATTGCGCCTGGGCGATCGCGGGCAACTGCTGGGCCATGTTTTCCAGGGTCTGGCTGATATGGGCCTCGATCCCGTTCGACGCTTCCTCCCGTCCTGACAACACGCCTTCGTCGAAGCCCTGTTTCCGCGCTTCGTCGACTTGCAGCAGCGTGAATGTCGGCTCGGGCGGTTCTTCTTTTTCCGCTTCGGCTTCCGCTGCGGCAAGGGCCGCCGCATCCGTATCGAACGAAACGTCGAACAGGTAAGGCGACGGTTCCTCGGCTACGGTATCGGTTGTCGTGTCATCCACCGTGTGGACTCCAAACTCGGTTCGGCCTAATAGACCAACTCATCTTCCGCGTCGCCCTCGGCGATGGTGATCTCGCCCTTGGCCGACAGATCCTTGGCCGTCATCACCATTTCAATTTGCGCTTCCTCAACATCGCGCAGACGCACCGGTCCCAGGGCTTCCATATCCTCGCGCATGATCTTGGCGGCGCGTTCGGACATGTTGCCGAAGAACAAGTCGCGGATCGTTTCAGAGGCCCCTTTCAAGGCGATGCCCAATTTCTCCTTATCGACCGACCGCAACAGCGTCTGGATTCCCGCCGCGTCGATCTTCGCGAGATCGTCGAAGGTGAACATCAGTTGCTTGATGCGATCCGCCGCGTCCCGGTTGCGGTCTTCGAGCATGCCGATGAATCGTTCCTCGGTGCTGCGGTCCAGATTGTTGAAGATTTCCGCCATCATCTCGTGCGCGTCGCGGCCTTGCGAACGGGCGAGGTTCGACATGAATTCGTTCCGCAAGGTGCGCTCCACGTCGTCGATCACTTCCTTCTGCACGGATTCCATCCGCAGCATGCGCATGATGACTTCCATCGCGAAGTTTTCCGGTAGGCAGGCCAGGACGCGCGATGCGTGGTCGGGATTGATCTTCGACATCACGACCGCGACGGTCTGTGGGTACTCGTTCTTGAGGTAGTTGGCGAGCACCAGCTCGTTCACGTTCGCAAGCTTGTCCCACATGGTGCGGCCGGCGGGGCCGCGAATCTCTTCCATGATCAACTGCACGCGGTCCTCGCCGAGGACACGGTTGAGCAGCCGCTCCGTGCTTTCGAAGGTGCCGACAAGCGATCCGGTCGACGACATTTTCTCGGCGAACTCGATGAACAGCCGCTCGACGAGATTGGCGTCGATGGTGCCCAGATTCGCCATGGTCGACGACAGCTCGCGAATTTCGTCGTCGTCCATGTGGCCGAACACGCGGGTTACATGTTCCTCGCCGAGCGAGAGCAGCAGAATCGCTGCTTTCTCGGTGCCGTTCAGGCCGCGATAATCTTCTCTTACGCGCATTCCGGTCCCTAAGTCTGGTCTTGGTACATCCAGCTACGGAGGATCGTCGCCGCTTCCTCCGGATGCTTTTCGATGATCTCGCCGATCTTATTCAGCGACGATGCCTGGACGCGGCCCTCTACTTGGTTCACGTCCAACATGTCGCCCAAATTGTTGGCGCTGACGAGCGCGCCGTCCGGCCCGACCGCCGTGCCATCCTCGCCGGCGCCGGCGACCATCACAGGGGCGCCGTCGGCCCCCACCGATTGATTGGTGAGAAGCGGTCGGCCGTCCGCGCCGATAGCCATCGGCCCATCCGGTGCGGCGCCCGGACTCGTTTCAAAGATTTTTGCGATCAGCGGCCGCACGACGAGCAATATGATCAGGATGCCGACGACGGCGAGGATCAAAACCTCGACGATGCGGCGAAGGTCTGCGGTTGAGAATCCGAGGAAAATGGCGTCATCGACACCGCCCAACATTTGCGGCGGCTCGGCGAAGCGCATGTTGACGATTTCAACGGTATCGCCGCGCTGTGCGTCATAGCCGACGGCGGTTTTGACCAGTTTTTCCAGATTGGCCAGCTCCTCGGCGCTGCGCGGCTCGAAGCTTGGCTCGCCCTCGGGATTCTCTCTCACCCGGTCGTTCACCAGGACCGCGACCGAGAGCCGCTTTATGCTGCCGCCTTCGCGAATATGCTGACGGATGGTTTTCGAAATCTCGAAATTCGTCGATTCCTCGGTCCGGTTGGAGGCGGATTCGGCGCCGCCCGCGTTTTGGTTGTCTTGCGCGTCGGGCAGGTTCTGGCCGACGGTGACGGCGCCGGCATCGGTCTCTCTGTTGTTGTTGGCTTCGGAGATCGACTGCGTGGATCGAACCACTTGGCCCTCGGGGTCGTAGATTTCCTCGTTCGTGACGACGCGATCGAAGTCCATCTGCGCGCGCACTTCGGCGCGGACGTTGCCGATGCCGACGCTGGGTTCGATCAACTGTTCGATCGTGCGGTTCAACCGGCCCTCGAAGGCAACGCGGCGCTCTTCGGCATTCAAGGCGGCGGTGCCTTCGCCGCTGCCGTCGCCGCCGCGCGAGAGCAAGGTGCCGCGATCGTCGATGATCGAAATCCGGTCGGGTTTCAGCCCCGCGACCGCCGTGGCCACGAGATGCTGAACCGCTTGAATTTGTCCGCGGTCCAGGCGCCCGGTGCCCCGCATTTTCAGGACGATCGATGCGCTGGGATCCAGCCGCTCGCGACTGAACAGTTCCCGCCGCGGCAGGACGAGATGGACCCGGGCGGCTCGCACCGAACTGACCGTTGCGATGGTTCGCGCCAGTTCGCCCTCAAGGGCCCGGACATGATTGATATTCTGGATAAAGTTGGATGTGCCCAGCGTTTGGTCGCGATCGAATATTTCGTACCCGATCGACCCGTCCTCCGGCAGGCCTTGTTCGGCGAGCGCCAGGCGTAGCCGGGCCACTTGATCCGACGGCACGCGGACCTGGCGGTTGTCGGCGCTGACCTCGTGCGGGATCGCCATAGATTCCAACTGCTGAACGATCCTTGCGGTGTCGTCTTGTTGTAGGTCATCGAATAAGAGAGCCAGTTGCGACGTCGACAGACGCGTTGCCAAGAACACGAAAAAGACGATCAAACCAATCGTCATGCCGGCGGCGGCCGCCAAGCGGCCGACGCCAAGATTCCGAAACGTCTCGACGAATGCGTTCACTTCTACCCCACCTCTAAACGAACGCCCATGCGATCAAACCTAGGCTTCTTCCCCTCCTGGACGCCGCCGAACGACCCACCGACTCGATGTATCCCATCCTTCCGAACAGGCTGGGATTCTGAACGTCGAGGACGCTGCGGTCGGGCATTGGCCTCCAGTGGAAGAGGAACCTAAACGAGTTCTGAGTAAAAATGAAGATAAAACTCGGCAAAATTTGCCGATCTACCAAAAAAAGCGAAATTGAATCGTTGCGAGTCTGCTTAAAGGTTAACGAATAAAAGAATTCAAAAGACTTCGATCACTAGAATCGCCGATTCAAACGTAGTTTTCTTTGCTGAATATGCGCATGTCGGTATGCCGGGGCTGGAATACTTAAGAGTCAATGCAAGGGGTTGGGCAAAAGGTTGCCCCTGCGGGCTTGGCCGCGTTACCCGGCCTGGCCTTCCGACTTGCGATATTCTTTCAGGCGCGTGACGCGAAGGCCGCGTATGCCATGACGTTCGATCAGGCGCTCCCAGGAGGCGAACTCCTCGGAGGTCAGGTTGTATCGGCTGCAAGCCTCCTCCAATGAAAGGAGACCCGCTTGCACGCCAAATACGACCTGCGCCTTACGACGGACCACCCACCGGGTCGTGTTCGGCGGGGGAAGATCGTGGATCGTCATGGCTCTGCCGTCAGGTCCGACGACAGTCTGTGTGCCTGTTTCTGCAGCTGGCCTCATTAAGTCCGACTTGCTGTCTGGTGTGGAAAATCGTCAGCCACTAGCTATACGCCGCAATCTTTAACAAATGGCTAAAGCGCACCGGTGGCCTGCCAGGCTAGGAATAAAAACTGTTTATTTTTCAGAGCTATATGCGGAATCCAAAAGAAATGGCCCGGCGAATGCCGGGCCATTGGGAAGCGAATTTCGCGTAGGCGTTGGTCAGGCGCTACCGGATAATCTGCACCAGTTCGGTGAGCAGTTCGTCGCCGGTGGTTATGACCCGGGTATTGGCCGAAAAGGCCCGTTGGGTGATGATCATGCGGGTAAACTCGTCGGCGATATCCACCGTGGAAGCCTCCAATGCCGAGGGGGCGATGGTGCCGGCGCCGCCCGAGTTGGGCGCTTGGGCCGTGGCCGTGCCGGAGGCGGTCGTTTCGATGTAGACGTTGCCCGTTTGCTCGGCGAGACCGTTTGGGTTGTTGAAGGTCACCAGCGGCACCTGGAACACGTTTCGCGTTTCGCCGTTGTCGAACTGGACAGTGACGATGCCGTCCTCGTCGATTGTCACACCGGTCGGCGACCCGAATTCACGGCCATCGCGGTTGATGAATTTCGGTGTGCTTGCGCCGGCGAACTGCGTCAGTCCATCCGCGGCGTTCAGCGTGCCGAGGTCCAAGGTGACGGCAACTTGATCCGCCGTGGTGCCCAACGCGCTGTCGTAGTCGACGGTGAAGACCAGGTCGTCGCCGCTGAGCGTCGTCGTGCCCGCATTCGCGGCAACCGACCCGAGCGTGCCGTTGGGGTTGAAGGTCACGGTGCCGAGGGCGACGGTCGCCGCGCCGGTCGCGCCGTCGTCGAACAGGGCGTTCGCGATGGTGCCGTTCATGGTCCACTCGTTGGCCGTCGCGGTCTTGGTGAATGTGATCGTTAGGTTGTGCGTTCCGCCTTGCAGGTCGAAGAGTTCCGCCGCGAGGTCGAAAGTGCCGCCGGTCGCTGTCCCGTTGTCGAGATTGGCGCCGATCGATACCGACGTGGTTTCCTGCGGCGTCGCGGTCAGATTACCCACGTTAATGACCGACAACGCCCCAAGCACGTTGGTTTGTTGGACCACGCCGTTCACGATCGGCCATCCCATGAGGTGGAAACCGGCGGTATTGACCAGGTTGCCGTCCTTGTCGGGCGCGAAGGCGCCGGCCCGCGTGAACACGGTGTTGCCGGTTCCCGAGGCATTTTCGTTGACCACGAAGAAGCCGTTGCCGGCGATGCCGATGTTGGTTGCGGAGGACGACGCCTCAAGCAGCCCTTGTTCGTCGATACCGCGCAGCACGTTCGGCTGAACGCCGCCGGGCGAATGAAGCGTCTTCGTGGCTTGCACGGTCACCAGGGTCGAGAACTGCGGCGATACTTTCTTGTATCCCGTCGTGCTCACGTTGGCGATGTTGTCCGCAATCATGCCTAGCGCTTGGCTCTGTGCGGCCAAACCTGTCACGGCAGAGCGTAGTCCGCCAAAAATACTCATCGCATGCTTCCCTTATTCAGTCGAACTCTGGTGGTCCTCTCGCTATTGGACGTCCCGATGATCGTCAGGCGTCCAAATCCTCCGTCGTCTCGTCGTCTGTTTCGCCGCTGCCGTCGCCTAATTCGCCGGGTTCGCGGATGCGTGTAACGTTGCCCAAGGGCACTTGCACGTCGCCGATTTCCAGAATCGCGGTGCCGCCGTCCAAGGCAACGCCGGTCACGGTGCCGAAGGTGCTGTATCCGACTTCGATCGGCTGATTGTTCGCGTCCAACGCGTTGACCTGGATGATGTAAACGCCGTCTTCCAGCGTATTGCCGATATCGTCCTTGCCGTCCCAATCGAAATCGTGCCGGCCTTCGGTGACTTCGGCGGTTTCCGTGCGGACGCTTTGGCCGTTCTGGTCCAGGATGGTCAGGGTGGCGGCGGTTGCCTCTCTCGACAGGATGTAGCTGAAGGAAGCCTCGCCGTTCCGCAGTTCCGATACCGGCCAGGCGACATCGACCGACTTGTTCATGAAGGACAAGGCGCCGACCGCGATGTTGTCCTGCTGCAGCGACACCATCTGCTCAAGATTCTGGTTCTGCTGAATGTCCTGTTCCACTTGTGCGAACAGGACGAGCTGATTGGTGAACTCGCTCGATTCCAAGGGCTCCAGCGGGTCCTGAAACTGCAGTTGGGTCGTCAGGATCGTCAGGAAACTGTCCAGGTCGCTGGATAGCTTCGACAACGACGAACTGCTGTTGGATTCCGTTCTATTGGGATTGATGATGCCGTTGACATCGATTTCCATGGTCGATTCCCCGATGCGTCCTTGCGTTTACACTTCGATGTCGATGCGGTCGTCGGTCATGATGTCCTGCCGGGCGACTAGGCCGGAGTCGTCGGCGCCGTCCGCGCCGTCGCCCAGCACGTCGTCGCTCCCTGGCTGGCCGGCGGAGCCGTCACCGTCGCGTTGCGCGTGGTTCTGACCTTTCAGGTTGAAACTCAGGCTATCGGAATCGGTCCGCAATCCCGCGTCGTTCAACGCGTTCTGCAAGGCCCGCGCGTCACGTTGCAACAGGTCCAAGGTCTCGGACCGGTCCGCTGAAATGACGGCGGTGACGCGACCATCCTTGGCCACGTCCATCTGGACCTCGACGCGGCCCAGCTCAGCCGGCTTGAGCTGGATATTGATCCGGTCCGAGCCTTGCGCCGCCGCTTTCTGAATCTGGACGGCAACCTGGTTGGTCACCAGTTTCGGCGGCACGGGCGGTTTGGGTGGCTGCACGGGCGCCGGGTTGGATGCCTGCCGGGCTACGGGCTGGCCCGCGCTGCCGTTGCTCGCAAGCATTGCCTGTTCGGCGCGGGCGAAAGAGCCCGCCGTGGGCGCCGGTTGCGATGCCGGGGCCGCTTGCGTTGCCAACATTGCATTGAAGGCATCCGTCGCGGGCATTGTGGGTTGCGGCGCGGTCTGGCTGTTCTGCGCCGCGGCTTTGGCCGCTGCGGCATCGCTGGCGAGTTGACCCGGCGTTCGTGCCCCCTGTCCATTGCCGAGGGCGCGCTGCTGAGCATTCTGGGCGGCCAAGCCGGCGGCCGGTTCAGCGGTGGCGGCAAGCTGTGCCCGGCTGTCGGTGGCTTTTTGCGCCACGACAGCGGCGTTGGCGGTCAAGGTATTGCCCGGCTGCGATACAAGGTCGGCGGGTGTCTCCGTGACTTGCGCGCGCGGCGGCGTGTTCGGGGCGGCGGCGGGCTGGGTTTGGGCGGGCGCCGTTGCGGCACGGGTTTGCGCTGCGGTTGTCTGATCGGCTTGCCCGTTCGGTTGCGCCGGCGATGCAGGGGCGGGACGGGCGGCCTTTTGCTCGCCCGGTGCGGCATGCCCAATCAGTGGCGATACCGCCGCCGCATCAGAAGGGGGCGCGGGCTCTTCCGGAGCTTGCCGTTCCGGTTCTGCCTGTTGCGGCGGGCGCGCGCGATCGCGCGGCGCGTCAGGCGGCTGCGGAGCGTCGAGTTGCGGTGTCGCGGCATCGGCTGGCTGGTCCGCGATGCCGTTCTGTTGGAGCCGGGCGTCCGGCGTGGCTTGGCGGGCTAAACTCGCGAGAACGAGATCGGAAATCGAGCCATCGCCCAGCAGGTCCGCAAATGCCTGATCGTCATCCGTCGACGCAGTCGTGCCGCTTTTGCCCGGCGGTAACGGGGCAACAGGGTCGGTGGACGGGAATATGGCGGTTGCGCTCATTCAGCTCACGACATGGATTACCAATGCGTCCTGGACTGAGCAATCGGCGGGCCATATTTAACTTATTGAATAGTATGAAGAAACTATCGCGCGGAACCTGATGGGAATGGCATTTATTGCCGGCTGGGAAATTTATGCTGTCGGATCGGGGTATTTTTTTCCGTCTTATGGTCGGCCCCGATACGACACGCCGCGCATGCGAAAATGCGCCGCGAAGCAGTGCCTGCGGCGGGCCGGGTCGGCAAACGAACCTGACTAGATCGACTTGTCGATCACAACGCCACCGGACGAATCCTCAAACGCGGCTTGAACCGGCGGATCGAATCGGCCTTGAAGCTGGCGCACCAACTCTTCTGGCGGAATCGTATCGACCACCTCTTCGGTGCGTGTGTCCACGATCTGAAGAAAGATCGTGTTCAGTTCCGTGTTGAAGTCGAGCTGGGTACGCCGGTTGCTAAGGCGCAGGCTTTCGATGGCCTGTTGTGCGGTAACGGATTCTTCCTGCTGCTTGCCAAGCTTGTCCTGGCGACGCTCGGCCGACGGGCTTGTGCTTTCTTGAGGAACCGGCACCGCGTTGTTGATGAGCGCCTTTGCACTGGATTCGGCGCCGGCGTTCGGTGTCGAATTTGCCTGCTGTGCGTTTCCCGACCCGGATGAAAGGGCCGGTTTGGCGACGAATTGTACGTCCATTTTGTCCTCCTGAACCTGCGTTCTGCCGGTTCACGGCGGTGTTTCATGCGGCCTTTCGGTGCGTTATTCAGAATTTTCTATGGCCGCACGTTTTTCACGCCGCCCGTTCGCCTAGATTCTTCCGCGACGGACGATTCGTTCCAGGGCCCGGTTTTTTTTGAACAGTCGTAATAATCTGCGTTCGAGGCCTGGGTAATTATGTCCCTACGAAGCATGCAATCGTTGTGCCAGAGAAGCCTCTTTTTCGGGCCGGGGGCCAAGAATGATGCGATACCACTCCTTCCCCGACGGCAGTTTTCGACATGAATTCTCTCAGCCTCACAACTCATTGAAAATAATATTAAAATGGGGCGCTACGAATCAGTCGGACGGCGGTGGCGCGGTGCGGTCCGAACCTCGGCAATGACAGGTACTGCCGTATTTCTTGCTGTTCGCGGGGTCAGGATGCCCACTCGGCAAATTTTGCCGATTGGGCAGGGCGGATTCTGCCCGGCAATGTTTGCCGGGTTACAATCGAGATCATCGATAGAGATAGGCGGTGTATTCGTACAAACCGTAGTCTTGGCGGAAGACAAAACGCCGGGTCAGATTCTTGGTCACGAAATCGGCAAGAGTGTCGAAAGGCATGTGAAACAGATCGTCGCGCTGCCAATCGACCTGGATCGACATGACGTTGAACGCCATGCCCTTTACCGTCAGCGGCCAAGCGGCGACCAACAGTCGCCGCATGAAATCGGTCATTTCCTCTTGCGAAAGGGTCAGCTTTTCCGTGAAGACGCCGTTGAGGACGGCATAATCGGCAGGTTCGATCCCGTGCGCGTCCTGCAAAAGATCGGCGCGATGGAATGTGGCTTCCGGGAACTTGCTGCGGCACAGGTCGACAAATTTGTGTGAGATATCCAGACCGCGATAGTCAATCGGCCGGCCCGACGCCCGGATATGCGTGAGCAGGTGGCCGGCGCCGCACCCGATATCGAGGACGGAGGCCGGTGTGTCCGGTTGCTCGCGCATGACGTCGAGCATTACGCGGTAGCGCGTTTCCGCATCCGCGGCATTCGGCCAATCGACGCCTCGGTGCGTATCGCCGTGCCGATCGAGGCAAGCTTCATAATGGTCGGCGAGTTGCCGATACGCCGGCGTCGCGGCATCGTCTTTCGGTTCGCTTGATGTCATCGATGCAGGCTGACACAGCGTTTCGGTATTTGGAAGGCTCGTCAGCATGACGTACAGTCGCGACATGAACGACGCAACGCGACGCCGGCAGTTTCACGAAGAAGGACTGGTTGTGTTCCGAGGGTACTTCGATCCTGCCAGCCTTGCCGAATTGGTCGACGCCTTCCGGCATGTCTTTCGCCGTCAGATGCAACGGCACGGCCTTGCCGGAGATCTGTCCGGGGCTGCGTTCGATCGATCGCTTGCCGACCTGTTCCGAACATCGATGCCAAGCTATCTTGCGGCCGCCAAGGTGACGCAGTATCTCCCGGCCTTGCATCGGCTTGGCGTCAGCGCGGACCTTTTGACCACCGTTACGGGTCTGGGCCTACGGCAGCCCGTGATCTCGACTCGGCCGGTCGTTCACATCATTTCCGAAGCGTTGAAGGTTCCCGGCGGCTATCATCGCACGCCGCCGCACCAGGATTGGCGCAGCGTGCAAGGCAGTCTCGATGGCGTGGTGGCGTGGCTGCCGTTGGTCTCGGCAGGGTTGGACAATGCGCCGCTGGAGTTTCTTCCGGGCAGTCATCGGAACGGACTCTTGCCGACGGAACCGCATGCTTTCGGTAACCGGGTGCGGTCCTCCGTGATTGATCATGCCGCGTTTCGGGCGATCGAGGCGGAACCCGGCGATCTGGTGATCTTTTCAATGTTCCTGGTGCATCGGACCGGTGCGGCGCAGGGTGAGGGCGTGCGATGGGCCGCAAGTTTTCGCTACAACAACCTCGACGAGCCGAGTTTCGTCGCACGCGACTACCCCAATCCGTACCTCTACAAGCCCCGGGACGATCTGCTTGTCGATGGATTTCCAACCCGCGCCGATCTCGACCGTGTTTTCGATGGCGACAAGGGGGACGGTTGACGCGGCGTTAGTCGTGATCGAGCACGGCGAGCCCTATGCCGGCGCGACCGTAGCCGTTACCGGCATATAGCATGTAGCGGTTCCCGGCATGATCGAAGACGAACGGGTAGGCCGTCATCTCGCTATCCCAACCGCCGTCCGACACGGTAAGGCCGGCTCGATCATCGCGCCGGGTCCAGGCCTTGCCGTCGCCGGACTCCGCGTAGCCGATGCGGTACTCATAGTCATCCCCCCGGTGGCAGTACCACATCCGCCACAAGCCGCCGTCTTGGATGACGCAAGGGCGGGCGATCGCGCATTCGGACGGGTCGGCGAAGTCGATGCAGGGAACGGTATCCGGTTTCCAGTCGACCCCATCGGGACTGGTCGCGCGGCGGATGTTGTAGTCGGGGAAGGGGTTTCCGTGGCGCCATCGCGTCGCCGAGAGATAGTACATCGCCCAATGGCTATCGGAGACGACGACGCAGGGCGTCGAAACGAGGATGGGGTCGTGCGGGTTCCGGTCATGAACCGGGTTGTTTTCGATTCGCGTGAACGTCATTCCGCTGTCCCGGTTTCGCGCGATCCCGATTGAAAGATGGAACGGCGCCGCGCCCGATTGGGTCCATCCGATATAATAGTGCCGCCGTTCGCCGTCTTGGTCGACCAGCCAGGAGCCCATCGCACCGGTGTCGTCGAAACCGCCGTCTCGACCCGGAGCAAGCGTCGGCTTGCGCGCCAACTCCAGGATGGTCGATGGATCATCGAGACCGATTTCGAGCCAGCCGAGATGCGATTGATTGTGCCGGTCGCGCGGCGTGAACCAAACGCGGATACGACCGTTATCCAATGGTTCCGCAAAAGGCATCGACGCGTGGCTGTGCATCCAGGGTCGCTGGCCCTCGGCGGTAAAAACCCTGCCGAGTTTACGCCACCGCATTAGAGGCCCCGCAGCCGGTTGCTTGGAACCTTGGATTTCTCGCTCGCGTGGCCCGAATAGACGCTCTTGTCCGGCGCATCGGTGAGGATCAAAGCGCCCGCGCCGATCACGCAGTCGTCGCCGACCGTCACGTTGTCGGCGATGGTGGCGTTGACGCCGATGAAGCAATTGTCGCCGATCGTCACCGCCCCGGAGACGACCGCATGGCTGGCGACGAAGACATTCGCGCCGATCTTCGAATGATGGCCGATATGGTTGCCGCTCCACAGTGTGGTGTTTTCGCCGATCACCACGCCGGGCTGGATCACGTTGTTCTCCAGCAGGAACAGGTTGTCGCGGGCCTCGAACCCGTCCCAGACCGATGCCTGGGTCGAGACGTAGTGGGCGGCGCTGTAGCCTTTTGCCCGTGCTTCCGCCAGTTTCGTACGGCGGTGCTGGTTCAGGCCGCCGTATCCCATGGCGATGAAGATATCGGTGTCGTCCGGCGAACAGTGTTCTTCCAAAGTCGCAAAGGGAAATACCGGGAGACCCTGAACGGAATCCTTGGTAAGATAGGCTGCATCGACGGTGAAACCCGCAACGGTGTAGTCGCTATCTTTCGAAAAATAGTAATGTGCGACCTGACCGATCTGGCCCGTGCCGAAGATCACCAGACTTTTCATGCTGGCGAGTCTAGCAGCCGCTGGCCCATCGGGTAAACGTCAACCTAGACGACCGCACCATGCCGGATGACATCGAAGTTCTGGAAAGCGCGCTCGACTTGCAGCGTCGGGGCGACCACGCCGAAGCGCGGACGCTGTTCCAGTCGGTCCTCGACGAAAACCCTGCGCACGCGGATGCGCTTCATCTCGATGGTCTGTCGCTGCATGCGCTGGGGCGGCACGGCGAGGCGCTACAGCGGATCGCCGCCGCCATTGCGGCCAAGCCGTCGGAGGCGATGTTTCATGTCAGCGCGGGGGCGGTGGCCGTCGCCGGCGGGGATGCGATGGCCGCGCTCGGATACTACAAACGCGCGCTCGAACTCGATCCGGAGAATGCCGACGCCTGCAACAATCTCGGCATTGCGTTGCGAACGCTCGGGCGGTTTGCCGAGGCGGAAGTGGCGTTGCGTCAGGCAATTCGATTGCGACCCAACCGTGCGAGCGCGCACATCAATCTGGGGCTTGTGTTGCGATCAGCCGGTAAGTTCGAGGAGGCGGTTTCCGCCTTTAGCAAGGCGGTTGAAATCGATCCGAACCTTGCCGAGGCGCATAACAGTTTGGGCAACGCCTGGAAGATGATGCGTCGCTACGATCTGGCCATCGCTTCGCTTGACCGCGCAATCGCCCTGAACCCAGCATATGCCGACGCGCATTATAACAGGGCTTTGGTGTTTGCGGCGCAGGGCGATGCGGAGGCTGCGGCAGCCGACTTCGCGGCGGCAATCGACTTGCGGCGTGATCCAAGATTTTTGCTGGCGGACATGTGGTTGATGCCGGTTATCCCGAAGTCGGCCCAGGATATCGAGACATGGCGTCGTCGGTTTTCGGCGCGCCTGGACGCTCTTTCAACAACGGATTTGCGTTTGAGCGAGCCGCCGCTCAATGCACCGGTGCTGAATTTCTATCGCGCATATCATGGTATAAATGACCGCGACAACTCGATGCGCCTTTCCAACGCGTTCCGACGAATGTGCCCATCGCTTAGTTGGACGGCGCCGCATTGTGAACGTGGTATAGAGCGCGACCGTCAGCGGCCGTTGCGCGTGGGCTTCTGCTCCTCATTTTTTTTCGATCACGCGGTCGCGTGGACGATGCGCGGTTTATTCGACCATTTGCCGAAGGAGAGGTTCGATGTCACCCTCTTTGCGGCCACGTCGCTCAAGGCAGACGTTTTACCCGAACTGCAGGACGTGGCCACGGTGGTCAAAATCCCCAATGTGTATGGTCTGGCGCGGCAAACCATCGCATCGCACCAATGCGATATCTTAATATATGCCGATATCGGTTTGGAAAACCTAAGCTATTTATTGGCTCATGCTCGACTCGCACCGGTTCAATGCGTCTTCTGGGGGCATCCGGCAACGACCGGCGTGTCCACCGTCGATTACTATCTCTCCAACGATTTTGCCGAGCCGCCGGACGGGCAATCCTATTACAGCGAGCGCCTCGTTCGGTTGGATGGCGTGCAAACCTGTTATCGACGACCCGATATGCCTAAAGCGTCCAATCCGCGTTCGCCGCTGGGTCTGCCAGACGACGCGACAGTTTATCTGTGCGCGCAAAGTCTGTTCAAGGTCCATCCCGACATGGATGCACCGCTCGTGGAGATTCTGCGACGCGACCCCGCCGGATGCCTTGTGATGTTCGAGGGCATCGAGGCGACGATGACCGAGCGCCTGAAGGCCCGGTGGCGTCCGATTTTCGGCGATGTTTTTGACCGAGTCCGGATACTGCAGCGCGTTAAACGAAAGCAGTTCTATGCGATGATGGCGTCCGCTGACGTACTGCTCGACACTTGGCCATTTGGTGGCGGCAATACCAGCTACCAAGGATTTGCGGCCGGCCTTCCCATTGTGACATTGCCTGCCAGTTCCTTACAGGGCCGCGGCACACTGGCGCTGTACCGGCATATGGAGCTATCGGATTGTGTCGCGGAGTCGTCGCAAGACTATGTCGATATCGCGGTCAAACTCGGCACTGATCCGGTGGAACGGGCGCGAATCTCCGCCGAAATCCGAGATCGTTGTGATGTGCTATTCGACGACGCGCGGCCGGGGAAGGCGCTTGCAGCCTTCCTGCAGGAGGTCTCGGCTTGAGCGAAGCGGCGCTGATCCTCGCCAAGGCAAAACAACAGCATCAGGCTGGACGAACCGACGCGGCGGATGCGCTCTACCTCCAGGTTCTAACCGTCGATCCTGAGAATGCCGAGGCTTTGCACATGCGCGGCGTGCTCGCCTCGCAGCGCGGGGATGTCGATGCCGCGATTGATCTGATCGGACGGGCGTCGGAATTGAACGTCGAAAACGCGACCATTCTGTCCAACTTAGGGACAGTCTATCGTTCGTCCGGCCAGTTGGCGCGGGCCGAGGCGTGCTTCCGGTCGGCGCTCGAGTTGCGGCCGGGTGCGGCTATGACGCGGTTCAACCTTGCGAACACGTTGGCGGCGCAGGGAAGGCATCACGAAGCGTTGGCTGATTATGAGCGGGCCTTGCAGGACGACCCAGGAAATCCGGGCATCCGCAACAACATGGCTGCGGCGTTGAAGGCGGCTGGCAATCTCAAGGCGGCGGCGGACCTTTATCGCGGGTTGGTGGATGAATTTCCGGAAGATGCGATGGCCAAATGCAACTTCGGTGTTCTGTGTATGGATATCGGGCTTCCCCGAGAAGCGGCGGCGTTGTATCGCGCCGCCATCGCGCTTGCCCCCGACGCCGTCGAGCCACGCAACAATCTCGGCGTGACATTGCTGGAACTCGGCGCGTTCGACGAGGCCGTGCATTGCCTGCGCGAAGCGGTGGCGCAGGATCCCGCGGTCGCGGCGGCGCATGAGAACCTCGGCAATGCGCTTCGAAAGGTGGGGGATACCGATGCGGCCGATGACGCCTACGCCGCCGCCCTCGCACTGCAGCCAAGCGCGGGCGTCCGGGTCAAAAGGGCTACGCTGCTGCCGGTGGTCGTGGATACGGCCGATGAAATGGAGGCAGCCCGCCGCCGGATGGCCGACGCGGTCGCTGCGCTACTAGTCGATCCGCCGATGCTGCACGACGCGAACCGCGATGTCGGCGTAACCGCGTTCAATCTCTCCTATCACGATACGAACAACCGCGACCTACAGGCCGATTTGGCGCGGCTTTATTCAAAGGCCTGTCCGTCTCTGACTTATGTCGCTGACCATTGTGTCGGCTCTGGCCGGAAGCCGGGTCGTCGGCTCAAGTTGGGGTTCGTGTCCCGGCAGTTCGGTACGAATGCGGTGGGGTGGTGTTTTCACGGTGTGGTCCGGTTCATGCCACGGGACACATTTTCGGTGACGGTCTTCCGCATCGGACCGTCGGACGATCCGCTTTGGCGCCGTATGGCCTGCGACGCAGATAGTGCCGTGATCTTGCCGGTGGATCTTTCCGCGGCGCGCCAACGCATTGCGGACGAAAAGCTCGACGTTCTCGTCTATACCGATATCGGTATGGAGCCGATGACCTATTTCCTGGCCTTCGCGCGGCTGGCGCCGGTGCAAGCGGTCCTGGGGGGGCACCCGGATACGATCGGCGTCCCGACACTGGACCATTACGTCAGCTGCAATTTGCAGGAACCGCCGGACGCTGCCGATCATTACAGTGAGCCGCTCGTCCGACTGCGCGGCGCGCCGACATATTATGAAAGGCCGGTTGTTCCGGACCCGCTCAAACCGCGGGCCGGATTCGACCTGCCGCCGGATGTGCCGCTCTATTTCTGCGCCCAAACTCTGATCAAGCTGCACCCCGATATGGATAAGCTGTTCGCCGCCATCCTGGACCGGGATCGACAAGGAATGCTTCTTTTGCCAACCGGTTACAACCCGCATCTCATGGAAAAGGTGAAGGTCCGTTTCGCGCGGACGCTGGGCGCCGCGGCGGGCCGCGTGCGGTTTTTGCCGACCATGAGCCATCTGGATTTCCTGAATGTCGTGAAGCTGGCGGACGTGTCGCTGGACACGCGTCCTTTCGGCGGCGGCAACACATGCTGGCAGGCGATCGCCATGGGGACGCCGATCGTGACCTGGCCGGGCCGGTACTTGCGGGGCCGATACGCGCTCGCGCTCTATCGCTTGATGGGCGTTACCGATACGGTCGCGGAGTCCGCCGAAGATTATGTAGACATCGCGGTGCGGCTGGCGACCGATGACGACTATAGAATGGAATTGGAGCATCGGATCGAGGCCGCCGCGCCGCGCATCTTCGCGGACATGACGCATGTCCAATCGCTTCATGACGTTCTGAAGCAATTGGTCGAAGAGTAGGTCAGAGCTGTTCGTGGATTTCATCCGACACGGACGTCGGCGGTTCGGTTAGCAACCGTTGCAGGATGCTCCAGGTTGACCCCTGCCATGCCGGCAGGAAGGACAGTTTTATGCTGCGGCCGGCAAACGCCGCCGGATCGTACAGCGCCCGGCCCCCTTCGAGATTGACGTATTTGTCGCCATCGAGAGCGTCGACGATGGCGAGAACACGGTCCTGTCCGCGCAGTGACGGGTTTATGTCGAGGCTACTGGTCCGGATCGTCTCGAACGGCAAGTTCAACTGCTCGCAGCACCGCCGCAACAGCGCTTCCAGATATCCGACGACGTCGGGCGTCGGGTCCAAGACGCGCGATAGGAGCGGGTGGTCCGTTTCCCGTAGTTGGGGAAACCGATCGCAACGCTGTCGCAACGTGACCGCTGCACCGTCTGCAAACCTAAGGTCGGCGATTCGGGTTTCCATCGCCCCGGACCGCAACGGCAGCGTCAACCATGCCGGAGTCCCGGTACCGGCGGGCAGCCGGTTGCGATGCACCCAACCGCGCCGTGGGAATTGCACGCAGTCGAACAGCGCGACCCGGTCGGCCGCGGCGAACAGCCGGAAGTAACCAGCGTAGGGTAGGAAATAGGGTTGCATAACGGCGACGGCGACCATAGCCGGACTTTACCCAAGTCGCGATGCCTTGCGCCATGGTGAAAGTGTTCGGCAAATTTCATCTTCTATTCGTCGCTGCCGCGCTGTATCTGATGATGGATGTCGAATGCCGTGCACAGCAAGTTGCAACAGGCGCTTTCGTGTTTCCGCGATCAGGATTTCGCCGGGACCGAATCTTTATGTCGCACGATCCTTGCCGCTGACGACGCCCAACCGGATGCTTGGCATCTGCTGGGATTGGCGCTGTTGCACCGAAATGAAATCGCCGCGTCGATCGACGCATTTATGAACGCCGTCGAGCAGGCGCCAGGCATCGCTGCTTTTCATATCAATTTTGCGTCGGCGCTTACGGCGGCGGGGCGTCCCGGCGATGCGGTCGCAGCTTTGCGTCGGGCGTTGTCGCTGGACGACGCAGAGCCTGATGCTCACTTCAATCTAGGGAATACGCTGCTCTCCCTGGGACGGTCGGATGAGGCGTTACGGTCCATTGAAAAAGCGCTGGCGCTGGCCCCGGAGCATGTCGCGGCTCGTAACAATCTTGGCCACCTTTTGCGACAGCGCGGTGACCTGGAGGCGGCAATCGAGCAGTTTCGGCAGGCGACAGCGTTGGACAACGGCTATGCGCCGGCATGGAGCAATCTGTGCGGCGCTTTGCTCGAAGCGGGTCAGACAGCGGCGGCCATTGACGCGGGACGACAAGCGACTCTTGCCGATCCGGACAACGCCGAAGGGCATTACAATCTCGGCAATGCGTTTGCGGCGTCGCCGATCATGGCCGAAGCTGCCGCCTGCTATCGCCGGGCTTTGCAGATCGATCGGCGCTATACCGATGCCTGGGTCAACCTCGGCGTGGCGTTGCAGAATCTCGGGGAGTGCGAGACTGCCCTTGCCGCGCTCGATCAAGCCTTGGCGTTGCATCCCGACCTGCCGCAAGCGCAATGGAACAAGGCGATCGCTCTACTGTTGTCCGGCCGGCTGCGCGACGGTTGGGCGCTATACGAATGGCGGTGGCGCGCCGTCGCCGGGTTGACGCTGCCGACTCTGAAACAGCCCCGTTGGGACGGCGCGCCGCTGGAGGGCCGGCGGTTGCTGGTGATTGCGGAACAGGGGTTGGGCGACACGGTCCAGTTCGTTCGCTATGCGCCGATGCTCCGGGCGTTGGGCGCCGATGTAACGCTGGAATGCCCGGCGGCGCTAAAGACTCTTTTGGAAAGATCGAAAGTCGCCGACCGGGTGATTGCATCCGGCGGCCCGCGGCCTGACGTCGACATCTGGACGCCCTTGATGAGTTTGCCCGGTCTTTTCCGGACGGACATGGCGTCGGTTCTCGCCGAATGTCCGTATTTGTCGGCCGAGCCGATGGCCTTGCCGGCCGGTTCAGACGGCGGTGTGATCAAGGTCGGTATCGTCTGGCGCGGCAGTTTGACCAATCACCGTGGCCGGTTTCGGTCTTGCGCCTTGTCGGCTTTCGAACCGTTGACCGTCATGCCAGGGCTCCGGCTCTTCAGTTTGCAGACCGAATTGGCGCCCGAAGACGCCGATCGCTTGGCGTCGCTGGATGTTATTGATCTGGGCGGTGGGTTCCGCGATTTTGCCGAAAGCGCCGCCGCGGTCCAGGCGATGGATCTCGTCATTTCGGTCGATACGGCAATGGCGCATCTTGCCGGTGCGCTTGGTAAGCCGGTCTGGACGCTGTTGTCTGCGATGCCCGATTGGCGCTGGTTTCTTGATCGGGAGGACAGCCCTTGGTATCCGACGATGCGCCTATTCCGTCAGCAGCGCGTCTCCGACTGGACGCAGGTCGTGGAGGATGTGTCGGCGGCGCTGTTGGCCTTTAAGCAGCCTCGACTTGTGCCGTAGGGCCGGGCACTGTTGGCTCAGGCAAAAAGAGTTCTCGCATGACCGTCACGTCCAAGCGTATTCCATTGATGCGGCCGAAGCTTCCCGACGCGGCGCAGTTGATGCCGTATCTCCGGGAAATCGACGGTAATCGCTGGTATACGAATTTCGGCCCGCTGGAACAACGTTTGACTGCCCGGCTGGCGGCGCGGTTCGGCGTTCCCGACGGGAATGTCGCGTGTCTTACCAATGCGACGACCGCACTTTCGGTCAGCCTTTCGGCCCTTACGGGCGGCAATGGGCAATATTGCCTCCTGCCGTCCTTTACGTTCGTTGCCACGGCACATGCGGTCGAAGCCGCGGGCCTGACGCCGTATTTCCTTGATATCGATCCTGTCACGTGGCGGCTCGATACGGGCTTGGTGCGCGATGCGATCGACCGGCTTGGACCCGCCGTGGGCGCGGTCGTCGTGGTTGCGCCCTTCGGCGCGCCGCTCGAAATTCGGCCATGGGACCACCTGACGGAACAAACCGGTGTGCCCGTGGTCGTGGATGCAGCCGCGGGATTCGACAGCGTGGCGCCCGGCGTATCGCCGACCATCATCAGCTTGCATGCGACGAAGCCATTGGCGGCGGGCGAGGGTGGGCTGGTGATCAGCCGAGATGGGGATCACGTTGCCGAGGTCAAGGCACGGGCGAATTTCGGATTTCACGGTCGGCGTCGCGCCGACGGTCCGGGCATGAACGCCAAGCTCGGTGAGTATGCCGCCGCCGTCGCGCTTGCCTCGCTCGACCAATGGCCAGAAAAACGCGCTGAACTGGCGCGCGTCACCGCCGCCTATGTGGCGGAACTGAGTGGCATTCCGGCGCTGCGGTTGTCACCCGGTTTCGGCGATGGGTGGGTTAGCGCGACCTGCAACGTGTCCTTTGGCGCACCCGTCGCGGATATCGTCATTGCGACATTGGAGGCTGCCGGTATCGAAGCCCGGCTGTGGTGGAACAAGGGGTGCCATCGCGAGCCCGCGTTTTTCGATGCCGCACATGACCCCTTGCCGACGACCGAAGACTTGGTCGAACGGGTGGTCGGCCTGCCGTTCGGTGAGGATCTGGAGCCGGCTGATATCCGTCGTATCGGTGCGGCGCTTCGCACCGTTTCCGCCGGCTGACGGTTTCGATGAACCCGTCGCGCGACAGGTCGTCGCGCGGTCTCTGCGTTGCCGTTCCGGAGGGATGACGATCAGGGCACGCCACCGGGAAAGAAATGCCAGAACTGGCAAGAGTTGCCCGGCAAAAAGCTGCCCCGAGCCCTTCCGTTAACCTTTTTCGACTTCTTATAACCATTAAATATCAATGCATTGTTCCGTTTGGCACGATGGCATGACGGTTGCCATTAACCATAGTGAAATCGGCGTTTCGCATGTGGTTTCGGTTTCAGCCAACCGCTGCAAGGAATGCCAAATGTCAACGCCAGAAAGGACATGACATATGGCTGCTGACAAGATCAACTTAACGGCGGGCGTACGCACAAACCTTCTTAGTTTGCAGCGCACCACCGACCTAATCGATATCGTGCAGAAGCGACTGTCGACCGGCTTGAAGGTCAATTCGGCAATCGATGATGCGAGCGCGTTCTTCACGGCGCGGGCGTTGACCAACCGGGCGGACGATCTAACCAACCTCAAGGAAAACATCGATCTGTCCATCAGCACGCTGCAGGCGGCGATCACCGGTATCGAAGCGATTACCGAATTGGTGGAGCAGGCGAAGGGTCTTGCCAATACGGCCAAGGCCACGGGCGATACGGCCGAGCGATCGTTGCTGGCGGTGCAGTTCAATGAACTGCTGGGCCAAATCGATGATCTGGCGAATGATTCCAGTTTCAATGGCACGAACCTGATCCAAGCGACGCCGGACAACCTGGAAGTGGATTTCAACGAAGACGGTACCAGTGACCTGACGATCACCGGCCTGGATTCGACGACGGCTTCGACCGGTATCGACATCGCGGCGGCGAGTAACGATTTCGGCACCCTCGGTGATATCAACACCACCATCACGGAGCTGAACAGCGCGTTGACCGAGTTGCGAACCAATGCGGCGACCTTGGGATCGAACAACACCGTTCTTCAGACACGGTTGAATTTCACAGAAGAGCTGACGAACACGCTCGAGGAAGGCGCCGGCAAGCTGACACTAGCGGATATCAACGAGGAAAGTGCAAACCTGCTTGCATTGCAGACCCGCCAGCAGCTCGGCATCAACTCGCTGTCACTGGCATCGCAGGCCGAACGGGCTATTTTGAGCCTCTTCGGATAGAGCGGTCACGGAGCGAGTCGGGGGTTTGGAGAGCCGGCTCGCGGGGTGATTACCTGGGGAGCGAACCGGGAAGGAAATTCCGAGCTGTGGGAAATTTCTGCCGGTTCAGCGCGGCAATATTTGCCGGAATTTGTCGTCGAATCTGCCCTTTGAACCAAAAAATATTGCGTTATCAATTCATTAAGGTTTCTCCGAGAAACTGGCGCGAGGGTTGCATCGTGCAACCTCGAACCTGCGTCCATGCTGGATTTCCGGCATGGCCGTTTTGCGGACCCTTCGGTCCGTTTTGGTTTGCCGGCCGCAGAATGCGGTTGGGCCATATCCTAGAAAGGGAGAAACCATGGCTGACTCAGTAGCTCTTACAGCAGGCGTACGCGCCAACTTGCTTACCCTGCAGGGTACTTCTGATCTTATCGGTAGAACTCAGTCGCGCTTGTCCAGTGGTCTGAAGGTCAACTCGGCCCTCGATGACGCGACCGCGTTCTTCACATCGACCGCGCTGAACAACCGGGCCTCCGACTTGAATACGTTGAAGTCGGACATCGACCTGTCGATCAGCACGATCGAATCGGCGATTAACGGTATCGACGGCATCACCGATCTGGTGCAGCAGGCCAAGGGTCTTGCGAACCAGGCGAAGGCGACCGGTGATACCAACGAAAAATCCACCCTGGCGGTGCAGTTCAATGCGCTGCTTGGTCAGATTGACGATATCGCCAATGACTCGAGCTTCAACGGCACGAACCTGGTTCAGGCGACGCCGGACAACCTGACGGTCGAGTTTAACGAAGACGGTACCAGCGATCTCACGATCACCGGTCTCGATTCGACGACGGCGTCGACCGGTCTCGATATTACGGAAGCAAGCAACGACTTTGCCGGTGACGGCGATATCGATGCGGCGATTACGGATTTGAACAACGCCTTGTCGGAGCTGCGGACCAACGCGGCGACGCTGGGTTCGAACAACACCGTACTTCAGACGCGTCTGAGTTTCACCGAGGATTTGGTGAATACGCTTGAATCCGGTGCTGCCAAGCTGACCTTGGCCGACCTCAACGAGGAAAGCGCCAACCTGCTTGCGTTGCAGACCCGTGAACAGCTCGGTATTAACGCGCTGTCGCTGGCTGCTCAGAGCGAGCGGTCGATCCTCGGCTTGTTCGGTTAAAGTCAAGGACGATAGTGAATCCAAAGAAAGTGGGGGCCTCGGCCCCCACTTTTATTTTGGCCTTTACGATCGGTCGAAATGAATCAAATTCTCAAGTAACAAAAAACTCCCATCTCAAATCCATTTATGGTATAAATATTGCTAGAATATAGGTCGAAGTAGGTCATTTACTTTTGGTTTCTTTATGAAGAACAAGAGATGCCATTAAAGATCGTGTTGAAGCCGGGGGAGAAGACCGTCATCAATCAGGCGGTCATTCAGAATGGCGGAGAGAAAGCTGAACTAATCGTTCAGAATAAGGCAAGTATACTTCGCGAACGCGATATAATGACGGAAGCAGAAGCTGATACTCCCGCAAAGAAAATCTACTTTGTTGTTCAGCTTATTTACATGTTCCCGGATAAAGAACAGCAATATCAAGACAAGTTTAGTCGGCTGGTTAAACAATTCGTCAACGCAGTCCCCAGTTCTACACCGCTCGTCCTGGATATCGGCAAGCAAATCGTCGTGGGGGACGTGTATGGAGCACTGAAGCTTTGTCGAAAGCTTGTCAAATACGAGAACGAGGTCCTGAAACATGCAACCCAACAATAGCAGCCAAGCCTACCGGTCATCGCAGAAATTAGGCTCTTCAGCCCGGCAAACGGAAGCGCAGGCGCTTCTCGAGACCGCGCGCATGATGGACGCCGCCGTCGATGCTGATGAAGGACAAGGCGACGACGCGTACCGTGCGGCGCTACGGCTGAATTGGCGTCTCTGGACCATTATCCAGGCGGACGTATCGTCGACAGAAAACCCGCTGCCGGATGATATCCGTCAGAATATCCTCAGTCTGAGCGTCTTTATCGATAAGCATACGGTCAATGCGTTGGCCGAACCGAGCGGGCGAAAGCTGCGCGTGCTTATCGACATCAACCGCAATATTGCGGCCGGGTTGATGACGAATGCGGGTGACGAAGCGGCGATGGCCGACTCACAGCCGCAGCCGGCAACGCCTGCCGTGAGTGGCGATATCGTCGCCTGAGCGCGACGCGAGTTCGTCGTTACCGCATATCTTCAGTCAACATTTCAGCATGACGCCGCCATCGTCGCGGTGTGAGAGGCAGGACCGCAGCGTGTCGGCCACCTGATCCATAACGGCTGACCAATCGCCCAGGTCGGGGGAGCGGAACAACCGCATTGTCGGGTACCAAGGGCTATCCTGCCGATCGAGAAGATAGCGCCAGTCGGCGGCGGGCCCGAGCAGGACCCAAACGGGTTTCCCGAGGGCTCCGGCCAAATGCGCCGTCGCCGTATCGACCGAGATGACGAGATCGAGCGTTTCGATCACCGCAGCGGTGTCGCTGAAACTGGCAAGCTGTGGCCCCAGCGGTACGACCGTCGAGTTCTCCAATTGCGGCCCGTTTTTCTGCAGGCTGTAAAACCGGATGGCGTCCGTCTCCACGAGTGGAACCATGGCGTCCGGCGGGCACGACCGCATCCAATCGTCCTGGCGTTCGGCATTTCCGGCCCAAACCAAACCGACCGCCGGCCCGTCTCCCGCCATACGGTGCGTCCAGGTTTCGACGGCATGCCGAGGCGCTTTTAGATACGGAACATCCGCCGGGACCGTTTCGAGCTTGGTGCTGAAATGCGCGGGAAGGCTCAGCAATGGAACATGGTCGGCGGCCTCGGGGAGGGCGTCGCCGCGGGCAACGACGGTAAGGTCGAGCCGGTCGTCTACGTCTGCCAGGGACTGCATGAGATCCACGAGGGGCGCTTGGCATTCGAAAACCACGGGGATGTTTTCCGCGGCAAGCAGGGGAATATAGCGGCAGAAATGAAGCGTATCGCCGTATCCCTGCTCGGCGTGGACCAAGAGCGGGCGAGGCTCGCGGCCCGTGTCGGTTGTGGGGCGGCCGCGCCAGCGCGGTATCGGAAACTGCCGTTTGGCCGGTGCGAAGTCGGTCGACTCCCAACGCGCCTCGTAATTCCGCCAGCCGTTTTCGAAATCGCCGACCAAGAGCTGGGCGATGCCCAGGCTCGTCCGCAAGCCCGCATGCGAGGGATTTAGCGCCAGTGCTTTCTCATAGGCTGTGATCGCATCGTGCGGCTGGTTTAGGTTCAGCAGCACGAGCCCGAGGTTGCCGAAGGTTCGGAAATCGTCCGGATGTCGGTCGATGGCGTTGCGATAAAGGGCGGCAGCCTTGGCCAGGCGTCCGGTTTCCCTGTACAGATTTCCGAGACTGCGGGCAGCGTCCGGCCAGTCGGGGCGCAGGTCGAGGGCTTGGCGCAGGAACTGTTCGCTTTCCGCCAGGGCGCCGCAAGCGTGTAGGGTAACGCCGAGATTGTGGAGGGTCACCGGGTTGTCGGGCTCGGCTCGGTGCGCGGTCTTCAAGAATGTTGCCGCTGTTGCATGTTGGCCCAGATCGCATAAGGCGAGACCAAGGTTGTTCAAAGCGCTAACGGAGTCGGGGTACCGGTCGAGTGCGGCTTCGCATTGTTCGATGGCTTCTGCCGGCCTACCTGAGTTCCGGTAAATCTCGGCGAGATTGATATGCGCTTCGGGCCGGTCCGACCCGTACGCCAAACATGCGTTGTATCGGACGATGGCCTCGTCGTATCGATCCAGTGTCTGCAAGCATCGGCCGCATTGAAAATGAGCATCGCTGTTTTCGGGGTCAAGGGCGAGGCAAAGCCGGAATACCACGACGGCCTGCTCGAAATTTTCGCGACGGGCCAAGGCCAACCCGTAGGCGTATTGGGCAGTAAACGAGGTTGGGTCGGAACCGGCCGCGAAGTCGTAGTGTTCCATGGCCGCGTCATGGTTGCCGAGCCTGGTCAGGAGATCTGCGAGGCGAACTCGGTCGAGCGTGGAACCCGGATCCGATGCGACCGCCTGTTGCCATGGAACGACGGCATCGGCATCGCGGCCTAGGTTTTCCAGAACGTCGCCGAGGGCGGCGCAGTAGTCGGCTTTGGTCGGATCGATCGAGACGGCTTTCAGGAAAAATTCCAGGGCGTGCCGACGGTCGCCCGTGGCGCGGGCCGTCAGTCCGCGAAGGTGCCAGCCGGCGGCGACGTCGGGCCGTGCGGCCAGCAGTTGGCGGAGGATGACTTCTGCTTGCGGAAAGTTCTCTTCGCGAAATGCCTCGACGGCGCGCGCCAGGAATTGACTGGCCGACGCGACATGTATGTCTTTTTGGTCTTCGTGCCCGGCGGTCTGAGTCATTGGCAAGTCGAGAACCGCTGTTGTCTGATGCCTTCGCGCGTTTCCGAATCTCGTCCTGCGACCGCGCCCAGCCCGTGCTAACGGATGAAGTTGCTCAACGTGAGCTGACCGAGCCGGGCAACGATCTGAAACGAGGCTTCGAGCTGCACTTGTTGGAAATTCAGCAGTGTCAGTGTCTCCGCCGGATCGACGTTTTCGATATCGGCGATCGAGTCCGTGGCGAAATTGATGAACTCGTTGTGGCGATCCTTTTGTATGTCGATCGTCCGTAGGTCGAGGGCGACATCGGCCGCGAGTTCGCCGATGGTTTTCTGCGTGCCGTTATCCTCGGTTGCTTCCGTCAACAGCGTGATGGCGTCATTCAGAACCTGCTTCTCCGCGGGGGTTATCGGGTCGGTGAAGGTGGTCTGGGCAATGTTGTCGAGGGCGCGGATGACTTTCTCGAAAGCCGACTGATCCGCCGTGATCCCATATTGAACGGTGACGCCGTCATCGATCCGAACCTGTTGGATGGTTGTGTCGCCTTCGTAGTATCCGGTGTCGACGACCGCATCGAAGGGGGGCGGCGTCGGCGCGGTGTAAACGCCGTTGTTCAAATCCACGGGTTTGGTGTCGGTCTTGCCGCCGGCAAAGAGATAGCGGGAGTCGTCGCGCTGGTTCAGCAACTCGATCGCTTGGTCCAGGAATTGTGTGGCGACTTCGGTAAGATTGTTGACGTTGGCGGCCTCGCCGTTCAGCGAGCTGACCGCGATCGAGCGCATTTCCCGGCCGATTTCGTCCAGTGTTTCCAAGCTGAGGTTCATCAGCGTGAGGCGTTTCTCCGTGGTCGCGATGTTCTCGATATATTGCTCTGCTTTCGCGACTTCGTTCTTCAGATTCACGACACGGGAGGAGTCGGACGCAATACCGCTGAAAATCTGGCTTTTCTTGCCGGTGGCTGCCTGCAGCCGCGTCTCGGCCAGCTGCGATTGAGTCCGCAGCGTGGCATCGAGGATGAGTTGTTGGTTCGCGAAGGATCCTATGCGGGCAACCATCTATTCGCTCCGTTATCGCACGATGTTGACCAGTTCGTCGAGCAGCTCGGACGCGACGGTAATGACCCGGGCCGACGCATTGAAGGCCTGCTCGAAGACGATCAGGTTGGCGAGTTCTTCGTCGATATTGACCCCCGAGATCGAGCCGTTCCGGAACTCCAGCGTTTCCAGGAAGGACGAGTTGAAGTTCAGCTCGCTGGATGTGTTCGACGCCATTGCCGCCTGAACCGATATGATCGTCGCCGCATATTCCGATAGGGTGTTCGACGTCCCGGTGAGTCCGCCGGCGCTTCCGAAGTCAATGGTCGCATCGAAGACGGCCGCGAGCTGGGCCGCCGCGGTCCCGTCGCCGACGGTCAACCCGTCGTCGCCCGCCGCAAGGCCGCCCGCGCTGCTCAACGTGCCGCGCGCGACCAGCGCTTGGTTCGAGACGATATCACTGCGCACGGTCATGACGTTGGAAACACTTGTCGAATCATTGGTCACGCCGAGTGACGACAACAGCGCGGCGGAATCGGTCATGACGAAGTTGTTGCCGTCGGTATCCTCGACGACAAGGCGGCGGCCGGATCCGTCATCCACAACCCGGGCCGATATGTTGGCGCCGGCGAGCGTTCCATTTGCGGTGATGTTGGCGGCGATCGTGTCGAGGCTCTGCCCGGCGGTGTAGCCGACCGTGGTCGACAGGCCGGCGGCGGCGAAGGACAGCGTGCCGGTGAGACCGAGCGCGGCGGTGCTGTCGTTGACCCGGGCACTGGAGAAAGAGTCGTAGGCTGTGCTGTCGACGCTTGCCTGAAAAAGATCGTTGAGGCCGAAATAGTGGGAAACACCGCGCGTTTCCCCGCCGACCGTCGTCACCGCGCTGTCCAACTCATTGATGGCGATGCCCTGTCCTGCCGAGCCCGCCGACACGACAAGCTTTCCGGCGGCGTTGAACGTGGCCGTCACGTTGGTCATGCCGTTGATTGCGGTTCGCAGGTCGTCGACCGTCGTCATGGCGCCGAGCGCAATATCCAATGTCTCGACCACGACTCCCGTCGTTTGGTCGAGGACCGCGACCCGGACGCTGCCGGTTGCCGAAAATACGTCGGTCGATCCGAAGGATTGGCTGCCGGTCAGCGTCGACGGCGGCGGATAGGCGGTGCCGGCGTTGTGGGCTTTGTTGATTTCGGAGATCAAGGTTTGCGCGAGTTCGTCCATTTCCCGTTGCAGGTTCGGGAGTTCCGTATCGCGCATGTCGATCAGCGCTTTGAGGCTGCCGCCCCGGATTTCGTCCGTGATATCGTCCGCCGCCGCGGTGGAGCCGTTGACGAAGATGCCGTTGATGGCGCCCGGATAGGCGGGGTCGTCCGGATCGACATAGGCGATGCTCGCGCTTACCTGCGAGGCTGAATCGTGGCTTATGTCGAGCGCCGATCCACGGTCGACCAGGAGTCGGCCGCCGGCGGAGAAAAGGCTGACGGTTCCGTCATTCTGTTCGACGATCCTGATATCGATGTTTGTCGCGATTTCGGCAAGGGCGCGGTCCCGTTCGTCGCGCAACGCCGCGGAAGACTGGTTGAGGATTTCCGCATTGGCGATCTGGACATTCAATTCCGCGACGATCTCGAAGCGGCTGTCGAGTTGCGTCACGATCCGCTCGATTTCCTGGTCGGCGTCTGCCCGGAGCTCTTGAATGGTGTTGCTGAGGTCGTTGAAAAGCTTCACCGTTTGCCGGGCAACATTGACGACATCGGAGGCGTTGGCTTGCGACTCCGGTGTCGCGGCAAGCGCTTCGAAGGATGTCTTGAGGTCGTTCAGTGAACTGGAAACTGTGCGATTGGTTTCCGGCGACCCGAACATATTCTGGATCTGCGCCAGGAACCGGTCGCGCACCGTTAACTGACCGACGGTGCTTTGCTGATCTCGGATCTGCGACAGCAGAAACGCGTCGACCTCGCGCGAAATGATTCCGGTATCGACCCCAGCGCCCTGCGAGGCGATGAGCCGCGATTGGTTCTCGATGAATTTGCGCGTATGGCCGGGCGTGTTCGCATTGGTCACGTTGTCCGACGTGACCTGGATCGCGGTCTGGGCGGCGCTTAGTCCGCTAAGGGCGCTTCGAAGGGCCAGGGAGAGTGACATGATCTATCTCGATTGGTCCGGCCGGAGATCAAAGGGTTTCGTTCAGCGATATCGGCATCGGGTCGTTGAGGTGATGGGTGGACTGGCTCGCGGCGGCGGCGCCGGTCTTGGTGTAGCCCGATGCGCTGACGCGCTGATGGTCGGCCGACTGTGCGATCCGTTGCGCCAACCGCTTGTTCAATTCGATGGCGGATCGAAGGGCATTGATATTGACCGTCGCCACTTCGTCGAGGCGCCGCTTTGCGGTTTCCAGCTGGGTGCGCATGGCCGGCGCCGCTTGCGTAAGGAAGGCCGGATTGTCCTTCAGTTCCCGGATGCGGGCTTCGAACACGTCCGCGGCCGTCTGCTTCGCGTCCTGGAGCGCTGTAACGCGTTCGACGCGGGCCTGTGCCAGCGCCTTGTTTTCCTCATCGATAACGTCGGTCAACGACAGCGTCGCATCGACCGCGCGGCGGGTCATTTCGTTCGGTGTCATGAGTCCTGCACCTCCTGCAATTTCAGGATTTCGCGTTGAACGGAATCGGCGATCCCGAATCCATCGCTTTGGGATATCGACTTGCCGTATTCCTGCAGCAGCATCGAGCGGAAGACCTCCTCGCCCTGGCCGCCGCCGAACATCGAATCGGTCTTGATGCCGGCGAACATGCTTTCCAGCATCATGGAAACGAAGAAACCTTCGAATTCCTCGGCAGCCTTGCGGATTTCCTCGTCGGATGCGCCTTTGAGACGGTCCATCTGGGGCGCGCGGGACGATGTCAGCGATTGCGTGACCTGGTCGATCGAAACGGGGCTGTTCATCATAGAACCTCGATTTCCGCCTGCAGCGCGCCGGCTGCCTTGATGGCCTGCAGGATCGTGATCATGTCGCGCGGGCCGATCCCCAATGCGTTGATGCCGTTGACCAGTTCCTGCAACGTCACGCCGTTGTTCAGCACGCCCAGTTTCCGATCCTCGCCTTCTTCGATCTGAACCTCGGTCCGGTCGACGATGGCCGTGTCGCCGGTGTTGGAGAACGGTTGCGGTTGCGATACTTGCGGCGTCTCGGTGATGCGGATCGTCAAGCTGCCTTGCGCGATGGCCACCGTGCTGATGCGGACATTCTCGCCCATCACGATCACGCCGGCCTGTTCGTCGATCACGACCTTGGCGATGGTGTCGGGTTCGACGCGAAGCTGTTCGACATCGGTCAGCAATTCGACGACCGCGTTCTTATAGGAGTTGGGAACGTTCAACTCGACGGTTGCCGGGTCGGTGACGCGGGCTGACCGCTCGCCGACGAAGGCGTTGACCGCGCGGGCAATACGGCGCGCGGTGGTGAAATCGGGGTTGCGCAACGACAGACGCACTTGCTTCATGCCGGCGAGGCGGAAGGGAATTTCCCGCTCGACGATCGCGCCGTTGGGGATTCGGGCGCTTGTCGGGACGCCTTTCGTGATGGTTTCCGCCGCGCCTTGTGCGGTAAATCCACCGACCTGCAGGCTGCCCTGCGCCACCGAATAGACTTCGCCGTCGGCGCCGAGCAGGGGGGTCACCAGCAATGTCCCGCCCAACAGATTTTGCGCGTCGCCCAGCGCGGAAACGCTGACGTCGATTCGGCTGCCTTGCCGCGCGAAAGGCGGCAGCGTGGCCGTCACCATGACGGCCGCGACGTTGTTGGTCTGTAGGTTGTTGTCGCGCGCGTTGACGCCGAGCCGTTCGAGCATGCCGATCAGGCTTTCCCGGGTGAACACCGCGCTGTTGAGACTGTCGCCCGTCCCGTTCAGTCCGACGACCAGTCCGTAGCCGACCAGCAGGTTCTCGCGGACGCCTTCGAAATCGACGATATCCTTGATCCGTGCCTGGGCGGCTGCATCCGTTGTCCACAGGAACGCCAGCGTCAGGACGCAGACGGCAAGCCGCACGGCGACTCGACATGTGCAATGCCAGGCCTTTTTCGGGGATAGGAACTTATTCTGCGTCATTGAACCTTCGGACCGGCGCCAGGGAATATTGCCGTTTACATAGCGAAGGCCGTGCCAGGATCAGGGATCGGAAAATATCTTCAACTAATTGGAATAAAATAGAAATTTATTTGTGCGGGACGGGCCCAACGGGGCCGCTCAGTGGTTTCGGCAAGCCCTGCCCACGCTGTGGGCAAAGATTGCCCTTTGCGGCGGATCGGCGCCGCGCGACCGCATTTCTATTTAGGGTGAAATACAGTATGTTTCGGCCATGAAAATCGACCGTACCGCCCCGAGCCGGACGGCGTCGCCTGTTAAGCGCAGTGAGAAGACCGGCAAGGCGCAGACAACGCAGTTTTCGAGGCATCTGGACTCCGATCGCGATGCGACGGAGCAGGTCGGCACTGTTGCGCCCGTGCATTCGGTGGATGCGTTATTGTCCATTCAAGAGGTGGATGACCCGACGGATGGCGAGGCCCGGAAAAAGGCGCGCCGATGGGCGGTTGATCTCTTGGATAATCTGGATCAGCTGAGAATAGGCATCATTTCGGGCAGGGTGGCGAAGCAGGATTTGGAGCGAATTACGACCCTGGTTCAGCATCATCGTGTCCAAAGCGATGATCCTAAGTTGAATATGATCTTGGACGAGATAGAATTGCGCGCTCGAGTGGAACTCGCGAAATTCGAAAGAGATAATTGATTTTGGACGGTTTTTCCCGTTCCACGCCGTAGATTTCACGCTCAAAAGTTGCTCAAGAATTGTTCAGTCGCCGGGGGCTTGCTCAGGTCCGTCCTGGCCTTTATATTCCGCGCCGCTCGTAAGTCGGTACCGTGCTAGGAGTGACGCATGTCGAATCCCCTGCTGCCGCCGGATTATAGGCCGAGCGAAGAGGAAGAATTTATGAACGCTCGGCAGCGTGAGTATTTTCGCATTAAGCTCCTCGCTTGGCGCACCGAATTGTTGCAGGAGTCGAACGAGACTCTTCGCAACTTGCAGAGCGAGAGCTTAGCGGTACCCGATATGGCGGATCGGGCGACGAAGGAAACCGACAGATCCCTCGAGTTGCGAACTCGGGATCGGCAACGCAAGCTGATTGCCAAGATCGACGACGCGCTCCGGCGTATCGACGAGGGTACTTACGGATATTGCGAAGAAACCGATGAGCCGATTTCCCTTCGCCGGCTAGAGGCGCGGCCCATCGCGACACTAAGCCTCGAAGCTCAGGAACGGCACGAACGGCTGGAGAGAACGCGGCGGGACGACTGAACCCCGACGGGACGCTGCTCGATCCCAAACCGCAGAAAAAGCGAGGCCGGTGATCCAATGGAACACCGGCCTCTTTGTTTGCGCCGCCCTAGCGCGTTGGGGAGGAGGAGAGGATAAGGACGGACGCAAATTCCTGAATTCGTTGGTCCTAGGTCATGCCGGCGCCGGTATCATTAGAATGGGAACAGGATGTCGATGATCTGCTGGCCGTAGCGCGGTTGTTGGACGTCGCTCATGAAACCCCGTCCGCCGTAGGCGAGACGCGCTTCGGCAATCTTCTCGTAGCTGATGGTATTTTGACTGGTGATGTCTTCCGGACGGATGACGCCGGTAATCTGCAGTTCGCGGACTTCGAAATTCACCCGTGTTTCCTGCCTGCCGAGGATGACCAGATTGCCGTTTGGCAAAACCTGGGTCACCACGGCGGCGAGTTCGAGATCGATTTCCTCTTCGCGCTCGATCGTCGAGTCGCCGTTGGAGTTCGAGTTGGACGACAGTTCCAGCAGATTGCCGGGGTTGATCGCGTCGGGCAGGACCTTGCTCAACGAAGTTTCGTAGCCGAGGATCGCCGGCGCGTCGGCGCCTTCCGTGTTGTCCCGGCTGCGGACGCTGCTGTTGTCCAATTCGCCCTTGTCGTTGATTTCGATCACCACGGTCAGCAGGTCGCCGACGCGGGTCGCCCGCAAATCCTTGAAAAAGGCGCGCGATCCGGGCCGCCACAAGGAGTTCGGCTCGCGATGCGCCGTCACGGGGGCGGGCATGGGCATGCTGACGGGTCGATAGCCCGGTTTGTGGACCGGGTTCTCGATGCTCGACATCTCCGGTTCCGCGCCCACCTCGGCAAGGCGCTGCAGCGTGTTGCAGCCGCTCAAGACGGTTCCGGCGAACAGAATGCAGGACAGATAGCGGATGGCGCGTCGGGGTCGATACGACATTAGCGGGATTGCCTCGTTGCGATGGCGCCGATGTTTCCGAATGTACCGACGGCAACCATGCCGGGGCCGATCACCACGCCCTCTATGGTCTTTCCGCTGCCGGTGTTCTGGATACGGATGGTCTCGCCGCGCGTTCCGTTTTCGCGCGCTTTGCCTTGCGCCGTAATCACCATGTTGGCGGTTTGGTATTTCATGATCACGAGGCTGTGCCGCGCCACGAGAACCGGTTCGCGGATATCGCCGCGCCGCACCGGCATGTCGATGCGCAGCGTGCGGCGGGCGCCCATACCGACGATCTTCTCCGGGTCCAGCACCGTCGTGTTTCCAATTCTGCTGCGGCGCATCATCTGCTGCTTGATATCGTCCTTGCGGATGATGTCGCCGCTCCGTAGGCGGCGCGCCAGCACCGGGACGCTCACCAAGGGGTGGACGCGTCCGGCGATCGGGACGGTGCGGGCGCCGGGTTGGTCGGCGGGGGCCAGCAAGGTTGCGGTGAAGCGCAAGCTCCGTTTGTCGAGGCGCAATTGCCGCACCGATACCGATGCCGGTGTATCGATCGGCAGATGGATCGTCAGCGACGGCGTTTCCAGCGTCACGTCGAACGGCCCGGTTTGCCCGGCGCGGTGTTCCAGCGCGTGCCGCACGGCGGCCAGTATCTGTGTGTGTTCGACCGGATTGCTGCTGCGTTCCACGATGGTTTGGTCGATTCCCGGCGCGGGCTGCCAGTTCAGGCGGTAGGCGCGCGCCAAACTGCGAAGCCAGCGGCCCTCGACGGTCATCTTGCGGCCGGGGGCCGGCGCGCGCAGGACGAGCGCCTCGCTCTTGGCGCCGGCGTCGTCGAACAAGTCGCCGAGGCGCACCATGTCGCCGTGCACGATGGTATGCGACCGGAGCGACGCCGCGTCCGCGTTGGTCTGCATCGCCGCGAGCAAAAGGCCACCCGCCGACACGGCCAGCAATCTTGCCGGCAGTCTTATCGATGGTCGGGTGGGTTCGGTCTGCGCCATGTCGGCTGGGTTTCCTATCGGGCCTAGCGGATGTTCGAAACGGTCGCCATCATCTGGTCGGACGTTTCGATGACCTTCGAATTCATTTCATAGGCGCGCTGGGCGGTGATCAGGTTGGTGATCTCCTCCACCACGTTGACGTTCGATGTTTCGAGAAATCCTTGCTGCAAGCTGCCGAACCCGTCGGACGCCGGCGTTCCGGTCGACGCCGCGCCGGACGCGGGCGTTTCGACGAACAGGTTATCGCCGATCGCAAGCAAGCCCGCTTCATTGGAGAATGTCGCCAGTTGTATCTGCCCCACATTCTGAGGCGCGACCTGACCGTCCAGCGTGACCAGCACTTCGCCGCTGGCGTTGACGGTGATGTCGATCGCGTTGGCCGGGATCGTGATGCCCGGCTGCACGGCGAAACCGTCGACCGTGACGATGCTGCCGTCCTCGCCAAGCTGAAAGGCGCCGGACCGCGTGTAGGCGGTGTCGCCGTTCGGCAGGGTTATCTGATAATACCCTTCGCCGTTGATCGCCATGTCCAGATTGTTTTCCGTCAGGGTCAGGTTGCCTTGTTCGGTGATGCGGTAGACCGCTGCGGTCTTTACGCCGAGCCCGACCTGGACGCCGGCGGGAACGATCGACCCGTCGTCGGCGGATTGAGAGCCCGTGCGCCGCATGTTCTGATACAGAAGATCCTGGAACTCGACGCGCCGCCTGGTGTAGGCGGTGGTGTTCATGTTCGCGATGTTGTGCGAAATGACTTCCACATTGAGCTGTTGGGCCAGCATGCCCGTTGCGCCGATGCTGAGTGATCGCATGTGCTTTCCCTAAATCCTGTCCTGCTTGATCTTTTGCATTAGTTGTTTTGCGTCCCGGTCAGCTTGGTGATGCTGCGGCGGATGCGGTCGTGTTCTTGCTGCATCAAACGCTGATTGCTCGTATACCGCCGATGGATTTCGATCATCCGCGTCATTTCGGCGATGCCGCTGACGTTCGATTCTTCCAGCATGCCTTGCATGATCTGGCTGTCGATCGCGGGCTGCGGCGGTTCGTCCGTGTTGAACAGATTGTTGGCTTCGCGTTTCATGTCCCGTGGGTTATCGAACGTCACGATGCCAATCGTGCCGAAGGTGTCGGTGCCGGCGGAAAATGTGCCGTCGGAGGCGATCGTGATCGGCCCGGACCCGGGCGGAACGACGATGGGCTGGCCGTCTTGCGTCAGGAGAGGTTGACCCAGTTGATTTGTGACTTGTCCATCCTGATCCAGTTGGAAGCGTCCGGAGCGCGTGTAACGCGCGCCGTTCTCCGTATCGACGGTAAAGAAGCCGTCGCCGGAAATCGCGATGTCGAGCGGATTGTTGGTCGGTGCCAGCGGCCCCTCGGTCATGTCGCGGACCATGCCGAAATCCTGGACGAACGACAGCGGCTGGTTTCTCTCCGGTTTGACGAGATACTCCACGAACATCATCTGTTCGCCCTTGAAGGACGGCGTGTTCATGTTCGCGATGTTGTTTGCGACGACATCCATTTCACGACGTAGCGTGAGCTGGCGGGAGAGTGTGATAAGGGCCGGTGATTCCATGGCTCTGCGCAATCGTTAGCTTTTGCGTAACCTGCTGCAGAAGGCGTGCCACGCAGGAAGTTAAATAAAATCAAATGTTTGTGAGAGCCCGTGATGGCCAGGCTGTCCCATGGTGTCGAAATGTGCAGGCTCCGATGGGCATTTCTTGCCGTCGCCGCTTGGCGGCGATTCCGTCGGCTCTGCAGCGGGGGCCGATATCTGCATTTGCATTTGCAGTAGAATCCGATCTTTACGATAGTTGAATCGTGCAAAACTCTTTTTCCTACTCTTAGTTGGGACGTTTTTTATTTATTGCTTCTTCTTTTTCTTTTTTGTTATGTTCCCGACTGTTTGGGGGATAGCTGCTTATTCATGATTATTTTGATTGCAGCATTATGCGCGGGTAGATCATGACTGACGAGCCGGATGAGGCAGAAGAAGCCGTTGCCGACGCCGCAGATGGCGATGGCGAAGACGTCGAAAACGGCGATGGCGACGGTGCCGGGAAGAAATCCGGCAAGAAAAAGCTGATCCTATTCGCGGTGATCGGCATCGTCGTGCTCGCGGGCGCGGGGGCTGGCGTTTACTTCTCGGGGTTGTTGGGCGGCGACGACGCCGCGCAGACCGCGGAAGGGGGTGACGCCGCGGCCGCGCCGCCGGTTGCGGCGCATTACCTGGATCTGGACGAGATGGTCGTGACCCTCGGCGGGACCGGCCGGAAGTCGAGCTTTCTCAAGATGCAGCTTAGCCTGGAGCTTGAGAGCGCGGTCGACGAAGCGCGCATCAAATCGGTGATGCCGCGGATTATCGATAATTTCCAGGTGTTTCTCCGCGAGTTGCGCATCGAGGAACTGCAGGGGTCCCATGGTCTGTATCGAGTGAAGGAGGAGCTGCTCGCGCGCGTCAACGCGGCGGCCCATCCGGCGAAAGTAAGAGACGTTTTGTTCCGCGAGATGCTTGTGCAATAGCGCGGGCTTCGTAAGCCGATCGTTTTCCGACGGCGGTAACGAGCTGGATTGGTGGATATGGCCGACGAAAAAGAAGGCGAAGTAAACGACGACGACGTTGCCGCGGAATGGGCTGCAATGGCCGAAGAAGACGGCGAGGGCGCCGACGGCGGTGAGGGCGGCGGCAGCGATGAAGACGTCGCCGCGGAATGGGCCGCGATGGCCGACGACGACGGCGGCGATGATTTGGACGACGGCGGCGGCGGCAACGCCCGTGTTCTCAACCAGGATGAAATCGACAGCCTTCTCGGCTTCCGCGAGGGCGGCGAGGAAACGTCCGACAAGTCGGGCATCGAAGCCATCATCGACAGCGGCATGGTGTCTTATGAACGCCTGCCGATGCTGGAAGTCGTTTTCGACCGCCTGGTGCGCATGTTGTCGACCTCGCTGCGCAACTTCACGTCGGATAACGTCGAGGTCAGCCTAGACAATATCAGTTCGATCCGGTTCGGCGACTATCTGAATTCAATTCCGTTGCCGGCGATGCTTGCGGTCTTCAAGGCGGAGGAGTGGGACAACTTCGGCCTCATCACGGTCGATAGTTCGCTTATCTATTCCATCGTCGACGTGCTTCTCGGCGGGCGGCGCGGGACGGCCGCGATGCGGATCGAAGGGCGGCCCTATACGACGATCGAACGGAACCTCGTCGAACGGATGATCGCGGTCGTCTTGGCCGACCTGTCCGCGGCGTTCGACCCGTTGAGTTCCGTCACCTTCCGTTTCGATCGGCTGGAGACCAACCCGCGCTTCGCGACGATCGCGCGTCCGGCCAACGCCGCCGTCGTCGCGCGGCTTCGCGTCGATATGGAGGATCGCGGCGGTCGTCTGGAGCTCTTGCTGCCGTATGCCACGCTGGAGCCGGTTCGCGAACTGCTGCTGCAGATGTTCATGGGCGAGAAGTTCGGCCGTGACTCGATCTGGGAAAACCATCTGGCGACCGAACTCTGGTTCACCGACGTCGAGCTCGAAGCCGTGTTGGACAATACGACCGTGTCGCTGAACGACGTCCTGCGATGGGAAGTCGGATCGCGGTTGGACCTGCTTGCGAAGCCTGCATCGCTCGTCGACTTGAAATGCGGCGAAGTCAAGTTGTTCAAGGGATTGATGGGACGCAAGGGGGAGAAGATCGCGGTGCGAATTGAAGAAAAAATGGAGACCGAATGATGCTGTTTCCGCACCTGTCATTTGTGGTGGAAGTGATTGGCGCATGCTTGCTGTTGGTGATGATCCTATATGCGGTGCAACTGAATCGGCGGCTCACGCTGTTGAAGGCGGATAAGGCGCATTTGCAGAAACTGATCGCCAGCTTCAATCAATCGACGGCCAGGGCGGAAGCGAGCGTGCAGAAACTTCGATCCGGCTCGCTGGAAGCGAATGAATCGCTGCATGCCAGCATCAAACAAGCCAAACAACTTTGTGACGATCTCGCTTTTATGATCGACCGCGCCGGCGGTGTCGCGGATCGTCTGGATCATTCGATCGGCGCCGGGCGTGGCGGCGATCGTAACGTCCGGACGTTCGGTCCCGGCGCGAATGATCAAGGCGCCGGTGTGTCGGGCGTAACCGGTTTGCGGCCCGGCAATCGCGGCCGCGACATGTCCGATAGCGGACGTAAGAAGGCGGCGTTGCTGCGCGCGCTGGACGGGATCCGTTAGGCGGCCGACGATGCGGTTTCGACTTCTCCCCGCCCTGATTTTCGTCGCGGCGACCATGCTGACGCTCAAACTCGGGTCGATTTGGCAGGGTGTTTCATCCTTGCGGGACGGCGGCGACTGGCAGTCGGCCGTGGCCGTGGCGCAGGAACCGGCGAATCCGGCCGTGGGCGGGGACGCCGCCGGCGATCAGCCCGCGCCCGCTATCAACCCGGCGAATGCGCCGCCGGCGCTCACCTCCGATCCGAAACCCGACGGGAATGCCGGAAACGAAGTGACGCCGCCCGGTCGGCCGATCGATCCGCGCCAACTGAGCAAATCGGAAATCCAGCTGTTGCAGGCGCTCGCGCAACGCCGTTCGACCCTCGATAGCCGCGAAGAGAGCTTGAACCAACGCGAGGCGCTGTTGCAGGCCGCCGAGCAGAAACTTGTCGACCGGCAAGCCGAGTTACTTGCAATGCGCAGCGAAGTCAGGGGGTTGTTGGATCAACTTGATGCGAAAGAGCAGCGGCGGATCGGCAATCTCGTTAAGGTATACGAGAACATGAAGCCGAAGGATGCCGCCAAGATTTTCGACGAACTTGAGATGCCCGTTCTGATGAGTGTGGTGGAGCGCATGAAAGTGCGCAAGCTCGCGCCCGTTGTCGCGGCGATGAACCCCGACAAAGCCCGGAAGATCACGCGAAGCATGGCGAAGCGGCAGAAGACGCCGGCCCCCGGCGCCACGGCCGATAGCCGCTAAATTTCCGCAAATTTACTAAGATTTAACGGAAACCGGTTTGAATTCAGCCGTCTAATGAGGGCGGCAGAAGGCTGTCCGCCGCAGCGGAGTGTGAGGAGAATTGGATCATGGCTGTTGATCTTGAGATGCCGGTATTGATTGTGGACGACTACAAGACGATGCTGCGGATCATCCGTAATCTGCTCAAGCAGATCGGCTTCAACAATGTCGATGAAGCGACGGATGGAAAAGCGGCGCTGGAACGCATGCAGCAGCGCAAATACGGCCTGGTGATTTCCGATTGGAACATGGAGCCGATGACGGGGCTGGAGTTGTTGAAGCAGGTTCGGGTGGATGAATCTCTTCGCGAGACTCCGTTCATTATGATCACCGCGGAAAGCAAGACCGAGAACGTTGTCGCCGCCAAGGAAGCCGGCGTGAACAACTACATTGTGAAGCCGTTCAACGCGGCCACCTTGAAGAGCAAGCTCACCAGCGTCCTCGGCGATTTCTAAGTAGGGCAATCTCATGATGCGCTCGGCCACACCCGAGCTCCAGGAGTGCCTTGATAATCTCAAGGCGGACGGCGACCGTCCGTTGTCCGCCGCGGAGCTTGCCGAAATAATTGAGAACGTCGTCAAAACGTTGCACGGCGATTTCGTCCAGCCGGCGGCACCAGACGAACAGTCGATGTCCGCACAGGTCGCGGCCGCCGATGCGCTTACCGCGCTAAGCGATTTCGAGAAGAACGGGTTGGCGTTTTCGGATATCGCCGAGGAGATCGAAAAGGTGCGCGCCGCCACGCAGGACGCCGCCAGCGCGATCCTCGCCGTCACGGAAGATATCGAAAACTTCGCAGATGAAGAGGACGGCGCGATGCAGGCGGCGGTCTTCGACGTGACCACCGCCATTTACGAAGCCTGCAGCTTTCAAGATATCACCGGGCAGCGCCTGACGCGGGTCGAGGATATGCTGCGGCATGTCGAGCTGAACATCACGCGCGCAAAGGCCGTCTTGGGGGATGCTGACGCGATCGAGCGGAACGCGGCCCTGTCGGAAGAGCTTGACCAGGAAGACGCGCGTAAAGAGGAACAAATATTGCATGGCCCGCAGGACGCCGGGACAGCGAATAGTCAAGAGGAGATCGATAAGATCCTGGCAAGTTTTGACTAGTCGGCGCATGCAATGCACGAAAATAGACTTGCAACAGAATCTAATACTGGCTCATTAGTATTTCTGAGCCTCTTTCTTTTATTGCTCGCGTTCTTTATTCTCTTGAACGCTTTGGCCACCATCGAAGAAGAAAAGTCACGTCAGGTTCTGACGTCCGTTGCCGCGACCTTCCGATCGGTTGTCGACGCGGATACGTCGGCGCAGGTTCTATTGGCCGAACTCGGCCCGACCTCGGATCCCGACGAAGTTCTGGAAGCGATGGAACAGCTTTGGGTGACGTCCGTGTCCGTGATCAAGGTCGAGAGGCTGACCGCCGGGCAATTGATGCAGATCACGATGCCGGCCAACGAATTGTTTCTTGGCGGGAAGGCGGAGCTGCGGACCGACCGGCGGGACCTCCTGGAGAGGGCGGCACGCGTTTTGTCGGTCCAGGCGAAATCGATGGTTGCCGAGCTGGAATTGGTTCTCGGGACGGAGCCGATTGACCCTGCGAAACTTGACGAAGACCCGCCGCTTCCGATCCGGCGGGCCGTTGTTTTGGCCGGCGCTTTGCTCGATGTCGGCGCGGCCAAAGACAAGGTCAGCGCCGGTGTCCGAGTCGGCGATCCCAAGGTCTTGCGTCTGCGCTTCGCCATCCGCGCGGCGGCGCGGGCGCGCGTGACGTTCCAGCCGCGGGCGGAACCCTAACCATGGTCGACAAGAAAGATATCGTAGAACAGCCGGGCCAAGCCCGCTGGCTCGTAACATTTGCCGATATCTCCGCTCTGCTGCTCGCTTTTTTCGTCATGCTGTTTTCCATGTCCAGCTTGGAGGCGGAAAAGTGGCAGGCGGTCGTATCGAAGTTGCCGAACGCCGACCCGTCGAAGGAAAATCTCAGGCCGCCGCCGAACTCCGCGTTCAACGTCACAACCGTCGACGTGCCGCCGGCTCTACCGCTTGGCTACCTGAGCCAGGTGCTGGAGGAGAAGATCAGCCAGGACGAGGTGCTTGGACGCGCGCAGATACATCGCCTGGACAAACTGGTCATCGTGTCGTTGCCGACCGAGCGGCTGTTTTTGTCGACCGGGGCGACGCTCACGGAATCCGCGAAGGAAGCGCTCTTCCGCTTGACCAGTGCTCTCGCGCAAATGGGCAATCAGATCGACGTATACGGCCATACCGCGCCGGGCGGATCAGACAGCGCGTCGGTCATGCAGAATTGGCGTCTTTCGTTGGCGCGGGCGATCGCCGTGGCGAACGAGCTCAAGCGGATCGGTTATCAACGCAATGTGACGATGCTTGGCTTGGGCGACTCGCGATACGACCATCTTGACCGTGACATCTCTGACGACCGTCGCCGGCAGTTGGCGCGCCGGGTCGATATCGTCATTCACCCGACAGCAGGAGAGCCTTGATGCGAGGTTGCATTCGGACACTGGCGATCGTTGGGTTGACGGCATTTGTCGGGCTCGCCTCCATCGGTGACGCCGCGGCGCGGGAAACGGTCGGCGTTCGGACCTGGGACCATTCGACCTATGCCCGGATCGTCCTTGACTGGAAGCGCCCTGTATCGTTCACGGCAACCACCGATGGCCGGCGGTTGACCGCCCGTTTTGATCGTCCGTTTTCCGCCGATCTCAAAACGGTGGTGCAGCGGCTGCGCCCCTATGTTGCGGATGCGCGCGTGTCGGCGGACGGCCGCCGGGCCGAGTTCCTGCTCGCGGGCGAGTTCGATGTTTCGAGTTTTGCGAACAAGCGGTCTGTCGTCCTTGATATTCGCCGTCCGGCCGCGATGCCGGACCGTGCGCGCTCGGCGGAAACCAAGGCGGTCGGCGTGCGTGTCGGGAAGCACCCGAAATACGTTCGCTTGGTGTTCGATTGGGTGAAGCCCGTTGCGTACAGCGTTGATGAAACGGAAAAATCGGTCGTGATAACATTCGACCGGCCGGCCCGCTTCGACATTGCGGCGCTGCGCCGCCGGTTGGGGGATGGCGTCGCGAACCCGGCGGTCAAGACGAGCGATTCGGCGACCACGATTACATTCACGAAATCCAACGACCGCCGGATCAAGCATTTCAAGCTTGGACCGAAGGTCGTCGTCGATTTCGTCAAAGGGCAGGCGCCGGTCGACAAGCCGGTTGCGACAGCGCCCCCTGCCGCCGGGCCGGATCAAGCGCCGTCGGCCGATCCGGCGCTGGCGTCGGCAGCGGCCAGGGCCGCCGATCCGGCTCCCAAAACCGAGACCATAGCGGCGGCGCAACCGGATGCGCCGCGCGAAACCTCCTCGGCCACGGCTGCGGCGGAGACGGTTCCGCGCGATACATCGTCAGCGGATACGGCGGCGGAGGGGGCGGAAGCGTCGGCCGTGCCCGAGGCCTCGACCGATCCGGCCGATGCGCCGGGCGTCACGCCTTCTCCGGATGCGGTCGCGGCAACCGCGCCGGCGGAGCCGACCGTACCGTCCGACGATCAACCGGCGACGGCGTCGGTTCCGACGTCAGAAGTTGCGGCCGATGAGGATGCTCCGGCGGCGGCATCGACGGCGACGCCAGCGGACTCGCCCGCCGATCAAGTCAGTCTCAAGCCGGACGCCGGAGAAGTCAGTCTTGTGTTCGAATGGCCGGAACCCGTTGGCGCCGCGGTCTTCGTGCGGGATCCTTACGTTTGGATCGTGTTCGACCGGCGCGCGCAGCTCAATCTGGCCGCTTTGCGGACGGCCGGCAAGAACATGATCGAGCAGATCGAACAACTGCCGCTAAGCGAAGGAACGGTCGTGCGTCTGCTGGCGCGGCCCGGCATCCATCCGCAGGTGGAACGGGAAGAGGCGAACTGGATTGTGCGGTTCGGCCGCCGGCCCATCGCGCCGCAAGTTGAAATTGCGCTCCGGATTCGGCCGGAAGCGATCGATGGCGCGGAGTTGGAACTGCCGGTATCCGAAGTCGGGCGTATCCTGAAACTGGACGATCCGGAAGTGGGCGACAGTTTGTTTGTCGCGACACTTCAGGCACCCGGTCATGGCGTCGCCGACCCCCGCGCGTATTCCGAATTTCAAGTCCTCGCGTCGGCGCAGGGCGTGGCGATTGATCCGTTGAGTGACGACGTGAGCCTGAAGGCGGCCGGCGATCGGGGGATCGTCGTCGGCGCGCCGGGCGGTCTTCATGTTTCGTCGGTTTCGCAAGGCGGCGTCGGCGACGGCGCGTATCTTGGGCCGCGCATCTTCAATTTCGGAAACTGGACGAAGAACCGCGACCCGGATTTTTTTAAGGCTAGGCAATCGGCGATGCGCGCGATTGTCGAGGTTCCGAAAGAACGGCGCGACGATGCCCGGCTCGACCTTGCCCGATACTTCTTTACCCAAGGGTTTGCGCCCGAAGCGCTCGGCGTTTTGCGGACGATCGAATTTTCGAACGAAACGCTGGCCTCGCAACCGGAGTTCCGCGCCCTGATCGCGGCGACGCGGGTCTACATGGGACGTCCGCATGAGGCGCGTAAGGATTTGCTCGATCCCAGATTGGATGATTATCAGGAGATATCGTTGTGGCGCGGCTCGATGTTTCTTCAGACGGGCGAGATGAAGAAAGCCGCGGCGCAGTTCCGGACCGGCGACCCGGTCTTGCAAAGCTATCCCGAGCCGATCCGCACGAAGCTGGCGCTGGAACGGGTCGAGGCGAGTTTGGCGGACCTGGATGTGGGCAACGCGTCGATCTGGCTCAATTTTCTGGGCAAGAACGCAGACAGAATGACACGCAGCCAGCTCGCGCGGCTGCACTATAACCAAGGCGTCTTGGCGCGAGGCAGCCGGGATTTGGACCGTGCGGTCGAGCATTGGATGAGTTCGAAGAAAACCGCCGACCGTTGGCATGTCGCGCGGTCGGAGTTCGCGCTTGTCGAACTGGGACTGCAGCAGGAAACCGTGACGGTCGAAGAAGCCATCGAGCGCCTCGAAAGGCTGCGGTTTCAGTGGCGCGGGGACGATCTTGAGCTCGCGGTGCTCAAGCGCCTGGGCTCCCTCCATCTGAACAAAGGCGAGTTTCGGAAGGGATTGAACACGCTGCGCACGGCGATCACCTACTATCCGAACAACAAGAAAGTGCAGGACATCGCTCAGCTCATGACGGCCGCCTTCCGCGAGTTGCATTTGGAGGGCGGCGCGGACGCGCTGCCGCCCTTGCAGGCATTGGCGCTGTATGACGACTTCCGCGAATTGACGCCGGCGGGAAGCGAAGGCGACCTCATGATCCAGAAACTCGCCGAGCGGCTGGTTTCCGTCGACCTGCTCGGTCGCGCGGCGGATCTTCTGGCGCATCAGGTACGGTTCCGCCTTAAGGGTGAGGATCGGGCGCGCGTCGGCGCCAAGCTTGCGGTGATCCGGCTGCTCGATCGTAATCCGAAGGGGGCGTTGTCGGCGCTGCGCAGTAGTTTCCAGCCCAACCTCTCGACCGACTTGGATGACGACCGTCGCCGGATACGCGCGAAAGCGACGTTGGAGCTCGGACGATACGAGGAAGCCATCGCGCTGCTGGCCGGGGACGTGAGCCGGGAAGCGGACCTGTTGCGGGCGAATATTTATTGGAGCACCCGGAATTATTCCGAAGCGGCGAAGGTGTTGCAGCGTCTTGCGGGCGATCCGCTTGCCGAAGGCGGTTATCCCGAAGACCAGGCGAATTTCATCCTGAGCTGGGCGGTAGCGCTTCGCCTGAAGCGCGACGAGGCGGGGATCATCATGCTGCGCGATCTGTATGGGCCCGGCATGGCCCAGAGCAAGCTCGCCGACGCCTTCGCGTTCATCTCGAGCCCAACCGGGCGGGCGACCAGGAATATCGACGACATCACCCGCAAGATGGCAGAAAGCGACAGCTTCGACGCCTTTCTGAAGAACTATCGCGAGCGCCTGATCGAGCCGAGCAAAGTGACCCAATCGAAGAGTCCCGCACCGGATGCCGCGGCCGCCGGCGGCGCCGTCCCGAATACGCAGACCGATGCGCAACGGGCGGACACCGACGCGCCGGCTGCGATTCCGCAACCGCCGTCGCCGCCCAGCGGCTAGGCATGCTCAAGCGGGGACGAAGCTCCGCACCAGGCTGCCCGCGACCAGATACCATCCGTCGACGAGCACGAAAAAGATCAATTTGAACGGCAGCGAAATCATGATCGGCGGCAGCATCATCATGCCCATCGACATGAGGACGGATGCGACCACCATGTCGATGATCAGGAATGGAACAAAGAGCAGGAAGCCGATCTCGAATGCGCGCTTCAACTCCGAAATCATGAAAGCGGGGATCAGCGCCCGCAGCGGCGTTTCCTCGGGTGTCGCCACATCTTCGATCTGCGCCATGCCCATGAACAGGTCGAGGTCTTTCTCCCGAACGTGCCGCATCATGAAGGCGTGCATCGGCGCGACGCTGCGTTCGAATGCCTGCTCCTCGGAGATTTCCTCGGCGATCAACGGGGCGATGCCTTGATCATAGGCGGCCTGCAGGGTCGGCTGCATGATGAAGAAGGTCATGAAAAGCGCGAGGCTGATGACCACGGTATTGGGCGGCGTGCCTTGCGTGCCGAGGGCGGTTCGCAAAAGCGACATGACGATCACGATCCGGACGAATGACGTGACCATCACGAGAATGGACGGCGCCAGCGTCAGGATGGTGATCAGCGCGACGAGCTGAACGATGCGTCCGGTGGCTTCGCCGCCGGTGCCGAAGTCCAGTTCGACATTCTGCGCGGACGCGGCATCGGGCAGGAAGAAGGCCAGCGCGAGGCCCCAAAGGACCGTCAGTGACCGGGCATGCCGCCGATCCCCAAGCCCCAGGATCATTTGCGCGTTTCTCCGGCGGATTTCAGAACCGTCTTGAAGCTGTCGGTCGCTTCCGCCGCGGACTCGGGTGGTTTGATGTTGCCCTCGACCAAGAGATCGCTGTTGTGACCCAGCAAAATCAGATGTTCGGTATCGTCGCGCCGGACCAGGACCAGACGGTGCCGTCCGTCCACGTTCGCAACCTCGGTGATGGCAAGGCGCCGTTGCGGCCGGCCTCTCCCTTTGAATCCGGGTGATAACCGCACGCCGCCGAACCCAACGCGCCGCAACAAGAGTGCGAAAAGGCCGATCAGGCCGATAACAAAAAGAAACGCCAGAAGAAACCTGACGTAGCTCAGATCCACAGCCGAATACTCTCCCCAATACGCCGAATGCCTACCGTCGGCCCGCGCCCGCGCCAGGCGCAGAACCTTGGACTTTTAGGTCTCGGCGGCCTGCTTCGTGTCTTCGGTTGCCGTTGCGGCCGCCTGCAGCTCACCGATCTTGGCCTCGACTTCTTTCGAATAATCCTGAAACTCGGACAGGAGTTCCAGAAGCATCGGCCTCATCTCCACCGCATCTTCGGGCGGGAGGTCCGTAATCGATTCGACGACGCTCTGGATGCGGCCCTGAATATTGTCGATTTCGACGAGTTGGTTCCGTGTCAGGCCCGACCGCGCAATGGCGATAAGTTCGGACATCGAATTGACGTCCGCGACGATCTCATCTTTGTTCATCATGAGTCTGAAAACTCCGGTGGGGTTGTGCCGTTGGCGGCATAGACATATCGCAGGATCTCTGCGACGGCGACGAAGGCCTCGACCGGGATGTCGTTGTCGAGGTCGACCGCGGCCAGGACTTCCGCAAGGTCTGCGTCTTCCCGGACCTTCACGCCATGAGCGAATGCGATCTCGAGAATCTTCTCCGCGACCCAGCCACGCCCGGAGGCAACGACCGTCGGCGCCGAAAAGGCGTCGGTCGGACTGTACTGGACGGCGACGGCGGTCTGATGCGGCGGCGCGTCCGCCGTATCTTGGTTGGCACCGCCATTTCGCATCGCGTGTCCGCCGACCGTCGGCTTACCCCGCTGGCGCGATCGTTGCCGCGTTTCGCGCAAAACTTCGCTACCTCATTCAACACGCCGCTGGACCGGCGCCAAGCTTCAATTGCATTTGAGTATGCGTAGCTTTTATTCAAAATTCCAGCGAAAAGACAACAGATGAAATAAACGAATAGTATTCTGTTGTAGGAATCCTTTTCGAAGATTTAGGAATATTTCGAATAACGGTTTACATATTAGTTATTTATGGTTAACGTAGCGTCGAAATTTATTAAGAAATCGAGTGCTGGAGAGAGGAACAGAGACTCGATTGGCATATGTCGCGACACGTGGGAAATGGCGCTGGCATATGATGTGCAGGCGAATCGGCTGGAGAGGCATCGCAACGATTCGCCGTAGACGGGGAAAGGTTACATGGATCTGAACCAGTTTCCGGTATTCCGGATGATGGCCGGCAAGATGAATTGGCTTGCCGAGCGCCAAACCGTGTTGACGCAGAACGTGGCGAACGCGGACACCCCGAACTACCGCCCAAAGGATCTTAAGGAATTTAGTTTCAAAGACGCGGGCGCCGCCCGGTCGTTCAAAGTGGCCCTGGCGCAAACGCATGAAGCGCATGTCGCCGGCGCGCCGGACAGCATGACCGTTAAGTCGGAACGTCAGAGCGATACCTACGAAACCAATCCGAACGGCAATGGGGTCGTCTTGGAAGAGCAGTTGATCAAGGTCGGCCAGACACGGCACGACTATACCCTGATGACCCGGCTTTACAGCAAGCACAAGCAGATGTTCAGCATGGCGCTTGGCCGACAGCAACAATAGGAGCGATGTGACAAATGGCGCTTGAAAAATCGATGATGATCGCGGCGTCCGGGATGCGGGCGCAGGGAACCCGGCTGCGGATCATCGCCGAGAATATCGCGAATGCAGGATCTATGGCCGAGACGCCGGGCGGCGACCCTTATCGTCGGAAGACGGTGACTTTCTCGAATTTGCTCGACCGGGAACTTGGCGTGCGGACGGTCGAGGTCAGCCGCGTGCGCGAGGACAAGTCCGATTTCGGTCTGCGTTTCGACCCGACGCATCCGGCGGCGGACGAGGACGGATACATCAAGACGCCGAATGTGAAGACCACCATCGAGACGATGGATTTCCGGGAAGCGCAACGCAGTTACGAGGCGAACCTCAATATGATCGAGGTCAGCCGCGCGATGCTGCGGAGCACGTTGGAACTGTTGCGCTAGGACTGCGGATTCGGTGCGCGTAGCGAAGAGGGGGGTGGGATATGGCGATTAACCCGAACGACGCGATCAAGGCGTTCACGCAGGCGGCGCGGTTGGGCGGCGCCGGCTTGGATGCGCCGGCGTCGCCACAAGAGTCGTCTTTTGCGCAGCTTGTCGAAAAGGTGGCCGATGACGCCATGCAATCCGGCAAGACCGCGGAAGCGATGACGGCGAAGGCGGCTGTCGGTGAGGCGGATTTGATGGAAGTCGTCACCGCGGTCAACAACGCCGAGATTGCGCTGCAGACCGTTGTTACCGTTCGCGACCGCGTCATCAGCGCATATCAAGAAATCCTTCGGATGCCGATCTAGCGTCTGCATCGATTGAAGTTTTGGGCCGCGCGCGGTCACCGGTAGGGGGGCATTGGTCGCATGAACGAAGCACAGGTGCTTGAATTCGCGCGCGAGGCCGTGATGACGATGTTGATGGTCGCCACGCCGATCATGCTTGTCGGTTTGATTGTCGGCCTGACGGTTTCGCTCTTTCAGGCTTTGACCTCGGTGCAGGAAATCACCCTTACCTTCGTTCCCAAGATTCTCATCGTCTTCACCTCGTTGCTGGTTTTGCTGCCGTTCATGTTCAGTGTGATGCAGCAGTTCATGGAATCGGTAACCGATCGGATTATCGGCATCAGCTGACGCGCCATGCTGCCGAATCTTCTGCCCGCCGAGATATTCACCTACGCGCTGGTGTTTTCGCGTATGGGCGCGACACTGATCACGATGCCGGGATTCGGCGAGACCTATGTCTCGCCGCGCATTCGGTTGCTGATCGCATTGGCGATTACCGTCCTGCTGACGCCGATCATCGCCGACAAGCTGCCGGCATTGCCGGCCGCGCCGGCCAGCTTGATATTGCTCATTATCGGCGAAATTCTTATCGGCGTTTTCATCGGATCGGTCGCGCGGTTGTTGATGTCGGCGTTGGCGACCGGTGGGGCGATGCTGGCCTTCCTCAGCGGGCTTGCCAACGCGATGTTGTTCAATCCGTTGCTCTCGGATCAAAGCGCGCTGCCGTCTGTATTCCTGTCGATCCTGGGATTGCTGTTGATCTTCGCGACCGACACGCATCACCTCATGTTGATGGCGTTGCTGGACAGCTACATGCTGTTTCAGCCCGGCGTGGTTCCGGCCTTTGACGACTTTGCCAATACGTTAGCCGTCCTGCTGGCGGACAGCTTTCGCGTCGGTTTGCAGGTCGCGATGCCGTTCGTCATGTTCGGCATCACCTTCTATACCGGTATGGGCTTGCTGGCGCGGCTGATGCCGCAAATGCCGGTTTTCCTGGTCGCGTTGCCGGCGCAAATCCTGCTCGGCCTGTTTCTGATGATGACGACCTTTCCGGCCGCGCTTTTGTGGTTTCTTAACTACTATCAAACAACATTTACCCGGTTGTTCCTGCCGGGATGACAATAAGGTCGCGCACGCGCTGCGCGAGATAACGCCATGGCGGAAGATACGGACGACGCCCAAAAAACCGAAGACCCGACGCAAAAGAAACTCGACGATGGGCGTCGGCGGGGTCAGGTCGCGGTTAGTCGTGAACTCAACACCTGGCTTATGCTGACGGTCGGGACAATCGTGCTGGGCATGATGGCGCCCTCATTCATGAACGATATCCGCTTGGCCTTGCTTCCGTATCTGGCGTCGCCGGACCTGATTGCGGTCGACCCGGCCAGCGCCGGCCAAAAAATGCTCGAATCCGCCCAGGCGGTGCTCGCCGCCATCGTTTTCCCGCTGCTCTTCTTCTTCCTGATCGCGATGATTGGGCCGATCCTGCAGAACGGCTTCATCTACTCGCCGAAAGCGCTCGAACCGAAATACGACAAGTTCGACCCCATACGCGGCGCGAAACGGTTGATGTCGGTCAAACAGACGATGGAGTTCGTCAAGGGCATCGTGAAGCTGGCCATCGTGACGACGATCGGCATTTTGGCCGTGATGCCCGCGCTCGGCGCGATCGATATCATTCCGACGCTCTCGATCCCCGATTTCCTGACCGTGTTGCACGAACTGGTCATGAAGATGCTGGTGGCGATCCTTGCGGTGCTCATCGTCATCGCCGTCGCCGACATCGTCTTTCAACGGCAGCAACATCACAAGCAGATGCGGATGACCAAGCAGGAAGTAAAGGATGAATTCAAGCAATCGGAAGGCGATCCGATGGCGCGCCAGCGGCTGCGCCAGATACGGCAGGATCGCTCCCGCGCCCGCATGATGCAGGCGGTGCCGGACGCCGACGTGGTGGTGACCAACCCGACCCACTTCGCCGTTGCCTTGAAATACAAGCCCGATGAAATGACGGCGCCGGTCCTCGTCGCCAAGGGCGCGGACCTGATTGCACAGAAAATCCGCGAGGTCGCGGAAGAAAATGACATCACGATCGTTGAAAATCCGCCATTGGCGCGGGCCCTCTTTTCGAGCGTAGAGCTTGATGAAGAGGTTCCGCAGGAGCACTATCAGGCGGTGGCCGAGATAATCAGTTACGTCTGGAATCTCAAAGGTCGCAGCATGCCCAAGGAGACGGCCAGTGCCGGATGATCAGCGCGAAATCGTCGACCCCGCGTCGAAGCACGGTCTCGAACCGGTTGCAGCCAAACCGGGGTTGAAGACGCGCGCGAAAGGCGATCGTATCGACCTGCCACCCACCGCGGGGGCCGGGGGCGGGCGGATGTTCCTGCTTGTCCTGTTCGTCGGGGTGGCGATGGGCGTGCTCTACTATCTCGAGCAGACGGGCGGATTCCCGGCCGAAGCCCGCATCCCGATCTACGCGACGGTCGCCGGTCTCGGGTTCGTCGCGCTGATATTGGTTTGGGGGGCGCTGCGGGGTCGGCGCAATGCATCGCGCGACATGCTCAACCGCATCGGCGTCGTGTCGGGGGCGGGCGTCGCCCTTGAGGAAGGCGACGGTCGCCTGACATATGTAAACGGCCCCTTCTTGGAATTCCTGAGCATTTGTGGTGCGGAGACGAAGGAAGAGTCCGGCCTTTGGACCATGTATGTGTTCCGGTCGGAGAACGATGCCGCGCGCGCCTTCAAGCGGCTGCGTGACCGTGCGCTCGGCGGAACCGCCGAGCAGGCGGAAGTCACCTTGCCGAGGGTCGGCCGCGATCCGCTGCGGCTGACCTTGGGGGCGGCGCCCGGCGCGCCCGGAGAGGTCATCTGGAGCAGCCATAGCGTCAGCGCGGTGCGCGATCAGGATACCTTATCCGCCGAACTGGCCGGGCTTCGCAATCAGTTGGAGACGGTTCCGGTCGGCATGGCGGTGCTGGATGCCGACGGCAAGGTCGTGGAATGCAATCCGGCGTGCCGTGACCTGCTGGGCTGCGACGATCCGGTCGGCCAGCCGATCGTCGAGTTCGTCCGGGGGATCGACCGCCCCGGACTGTCGCAACGCCTGTCCGGCCGCCTGGACGACGCCCAATTGGCGGTGCCGATCGACGTCGAGATCGAAGGCATGGGGCACCGGGTCGCCTCGATGTATTTCTCGCGCCGCCCGGCGGAGACCGAGACCGCCGAGGAAGGCCCCGGCGGATTGGCCCTGCACATGATCGACACCACCGAGAAGAAGAAGCTGGAGGTCCAGTTCTCGCAGTCGCTCAAGATGCAGGCGGTCGGTCAGCTTGCCGGCGGCATCGCGCATGACTTCAATAATCTGCTGACCGCGATGATCGGCTTCTGCGACCTGTTGCTGCAGCGCTATCAGCCGGGCGAGCAGAGCTTCGCCGACGTCATGCAGATCAAGCAGAACGCGAACCGCGGCGCGCGTCTGGTGCGCCAGTTGCTGGCCTTCTCGCGCCAACAGACGCTGCAGCCGCGCGTGCTGGACGTGACTGACGTGTTGTCGGAACTGTCGAGCCTGTTGCACCGGCTGCTCGGCGAATCGATCGATCTGAAATTCGTCCACGGACGCGAACTGGGCAAGGTCAAGGTCGACCAGGGACAGCTCGAACAGGTCATCATCAACCTTGCGGTCAATTCGCGCGACGCGATGCCGCGCGGCGGGCACCTGACGATCAGCACCCGCAACTGCAGCCTGCTGTCGGAAATCGACCGGGCGCATGCCGAGATCATGCCCGCCGGCGACTATGTGATGATCACGGTCACCGATGACGGCATCGGCATGCCGCAGCAAGTGCTGGACCGTATCTTCGACCCCTTCTTCACGACCAAGGAAGTCGGCTCGGGCACGGGGCTTGGACTCGCTACGGTCTACGGCATCATCAAGCAGACCGAAGGCTTCATCTTCGCGGACAGCGAGGGCGAAACGAAGGGATCGACCTTCACGATCTATCTGCAGCGCTATGACGGGCCCGAGGAAAAGGCCAGCGCCCGGGCGCCGGCGGAGCGGCCGCCCGCCGCGAAGGACCTGACCGGCGGCGGCACGATCCTGCTGGTCGAGGACGAAGATCCGGTCAGGCTGTTCGGCGCGCGGGCGCTGCGCAGCAAGGGGTATCGCGTGATCGAGGCGGTCAACGGCGAGAACGCGATCGAGTTGTTGGGCGGGGAGGATATCGACCTGCTGATCACCGACATGGTGATGCCCAAGGTCGACGGCGCCACGGTGGTCGCCGCCGCGCGGCGGAAATATCCCGACCTGCCGGTGATCTGCATTTCCGGCTATGCGGAGGAATCGGTGATCCGCGAAGTCGAAAGCATGGACAACGTGAACTTTCTCGCCAAGCCCTTCAGCCTGCGTCAACTCGCCGGCAAGGTAAAAGACGTACTGGTCGAACCGCCGCCGTCCGGGTAGCGCGCGATCGCACGTCACAGGCCGCTCGCTTTTGTCGGTGCAGGCTTGTCGGGAAACTCGTGCTAAGCATGTCGGACCGATCAACGGCGTGCGACCGCCGTGGGATTTCGCAATGACGGCCAGATTTCAACTTGACCCGGTACTGCGCGACACGAGCGGGGACCTTGTGCTGCGCCGCGCCGTGGAGGACGACAGCGCATTCGCTTTTGCGATGCGAAAGGCGGCCTTTCGGGTTTATGTGGACAAAAATGAAGGCTGGGACGAGCGGCGGGAACGTCAACGGCATGCACGCAACTTCGCACGCTACGATTATCGTATCATCGGCCTACGTGCGGTCGACCGGGGCGTTATGACGCTCGACCTGACGAACGACCGTCTTAAGCTCAATCAGATCTTCCTCGCGCCGGAACACCAAGGCCAAGGCATCGGCGGGCGATGCATGTCCATGCTTTTTGATGAAGCCCGGCGTCTTGGCGTGTCGATCCAACTGCGTGTGATGAAGGTCAACCCGCGCGCCCGGGTATTCTATGAAAGACTGGGATTTTCGGGTGCCGACGAAACCGAAACCCACACCGTCATGCAGTGGCGTCCGTGACGGGACCATCGGGTAGGTCGCCTAAAATGCTTAAGGCATTCAACGCTTTCGGATATCCGCCGTAGGGCGCGGTCTGCATGATCGCCTCGATCACCGCGCTCCGGTCCAACCCGACATTCGTTGCGGATTGGGCAAACTTTTCCAGTTGGCTGTCGAGGCCGAGAACGACGAAGCAGGCAATCGCGACGAGCATGCGTTGCCGCAGGTCGAGGCCCGGCCGCGCCCAGATTTCGCCATAGCCGTAGCGGATTGCGGCGCCATACAATCCGGCCGTGGCGGGGTTATCGGGCGCTGCGTAACCGGATGCGCTGCGCGCGCCGTGCAGCGCCGCCATGATGCGCTGACCGCGGTCATCCAATTCTTCCAGCGGATCGTCGCGCGGTGGGCCGTCGGGGATCGGCACGCCGCGGTCGGTGAAGACGCCGTCGGCAACGACGGTCGCAGCTTCGGTCAGGGGGAAGCCACCATACAGGCCCGCTTGGACGAACACTTCGAGGATGCTCCGGGCGTCGAGACCGAGGTCGAGCGCGCCCTCCACGGCGCGGCGCAACGCGGCGTCGGTCGGCGTCAGACACAGGGTGGCGAGCGTTACCAGGATGCGGTCCGTGGGGGCGAGGCCGTCGCGCGCCCAAACGCCGTGATACGCCATCTCGTCGATCAAGTCGCGATAGCCGGGGGCGGATAGACCCGCATCGTCGTCGGACTGTCCAAGTTTGCGGCGCCATGCGGACCCATGCCGCCGGAGGTCTTCGCGGTTGGATTCCGCCATGTGTTATCTCGCTGTCGTGGTTTGCAGGATTGCCGGGACCGCCGCGTGGGTGACCGGCTCGTCCGGCCCGATCCTACCGCAAGCGGTAGAGCGACGGGTCGAGCAAAAGAAACTGAAGGAGCCGGCGAATTTCATGCCGCCGCACGAAGATGATCCCGTATGCCAGCGCTGCGCAGACGAGCGCTTCCAGGAACAGGTCGCCGCGCGCGCCCTCGATCCCGATCGGCCCGACGAGGTGAAGCAGGATCGCGCTGGTGAGCGTGCCGGCCGTCAGCAGCGCGCCGAGAATCTGCAGGCCGGGGATGAACAAAAGGATCGAGGCGATCAACTCGACACCGCCGGTGAAGAATCGGAAATACGGATTCACCCAGGCGATGCCGCTCCATGTTTCCAGGTCGCGGAAGATCGAATTCGCATCCGGATCGGGGATGAACTTGAAATAAAGATACTTCACGAAGGTGTAGGCGATGAAGATGGCGGCCAGATAGCAAGCGGCGAGCAGAAGCTTGTGCGGCTGCCGGCCGCCGGCCGAGCCGCCGTTGCCCGTATCGAAATCAGTCATGGGACCCCCTCCAAATTGCGTTGACCGGCAAAATGACGCCTGTCGGAAGGGACGGTAGCACCGTTTCCGTTCGTTGCGAAGCATGGCTGTCGAGGCGCGAACCCGTCCATCCGCCGTGGTCCGGGAGTTCGGCAGCCGTGATGGAAACAATTGAAACAGTTTTCCGGCCATTCGGAAATTCCGCGGAAACGCGCAGGCCTTACCGTGCATTCATCGACGGTGCGGTTCATGAGGCCACGCCGTAAGCCCCAACAGCCAAGTTCGAGGAACATGCCATGCCGACGTTGATGCTCTATTGGAAATCCGTTTGGTTCGACGCGATGAAGCCGCGCGACCATCGTTACCGCACTCACAACGCGGCCGAGGTTGCCGCGTTCCAGCGTCGCCTCTCTTACATGCGCGACTCCATGCCGAGGGAATGCTGACGATACATGTCTCCCCAAGACATCGCCGCCGAAAGAAAGGCTCCGCCGTTGCGGGGCCTTTTCATTCGCACGATCGTCGCCTGTTACCCCGCCGGCGGTTCCCACGTCGTCTCCGGGTCCATCGGGTAGACCGGGCGGGGGATGTTCTTCCAGGGGAAGGTGAGCAGGTTGCACGAGGTCAGGCCCGGCACGTCCGCCTCGATGATGCGTTCGGGCGGGAAGATGTGCTGGAAGCCGGCGCGGAAATGGCCGCGCGATTTCACCACCGTGCTGCGGGCCTCGGCGGCGTCCACGCCGAAATGCTGCAGGTAGTCGTTGCTCAGGCATTGCTGGCGGATCGAGATGACGATGATCCGGATGCCGCCGAGCCGCAGCAGGCAGGAGCGGCCGAGTTGAACCGTGCGGCCTTTCGGCATGCCGACGGTTCCCGCGAATTCGCCGTCGCTCAACTTCTCGACCGTGACCTCGGCCTCGAACGGTTGGGAGAACTCGTTCGTCTCTTCGCTGTTGAAGGTCGCGGTGAACGTCGCGCCGACGCCGGCTGCGTCCGCGCGTTTGACCAGCGCCGGATCGTTGAACACGGCGAAGACGCAATTCTCCACGCCGGCCTCGGCGAAGGCCTTCAGGATATAGGTCGTGTTGCCGCGCCCGCCGCCGCCGGGGTTGTCCGCCGGGTCGCAGAACAGCAGGTTGGGCTTGCTGGCGTCCTGGCCGACCTCCAACGCAAGCCGGGTGCATTCCTCCAGGTCGGTCATCCGCGTCTGGTACCGTTCGCGGTCCGCCCAGCCGGCGATGGCCAGCTCCCGCGCCAGCGCGTCGGCCTTCGCCTGATCCTCGCGCGCCGTCACCGTGATCGTCATGCCGTTGCGGTCGGTGTCGCTGTAGGCGAAGCCTGCGGTGATCGACACGTTCATGATATCGTCGTCGAGCTTGGATTGGCCGAGGCGGATCAGGTCGCCATAGGGGTGCCCCTCCGCCGTCAACAGCGTCACCGACGGCGCGACCAGGGGAATGCGGATCGAGGCCATCTTCGGTTTCACCCCGCCGAACATCTCCAGCATGCAGCGGGCCGCCTCCTCGCCGCGTTCGAACGCGTCGACATGCGGGTTGGTGATATAGGAAATCAGGACGTCGGGTTCGCTGACCATGCGCTCGGAGACGTTGGCGTGCAGGTCGAGCGTTGCGATCACCGGCACGTCCGGGCCGACGATCCCGCGCACCAGGGCGAACACCTCGCCGTCCGGGTCGTCGTTGCCCTCGGCCAGGCCTGCGCCGTGTTCGCAGATATAGACGCCGTCCAGGTCGCCTGCCTTCTCAAGGCCGTCGCGCATGGACTGCAGAAGCCCGTCGAAGAAGGTTTTCTCGGCCGGGCCGTTCGGGTGCGCGCTGGCGAAGGCGATCGGCACCGGCTCCCACGGGCCGTGCGCGTCCATCACCTGGAAGAATCCGCAAATGCCGCCGTTGATCACCGGCGCCGGACGGCGGGCGTCCAAGGTAATCTCCTCGCCATGGAACAGACCGCGGTCGCGGAACTCGGTCTCGCGGGCGGGCGGCGCGAAGCGGTTGGTTTCCAGGCTGAAGCCGAGAATGGCGATGCGTTTCGGTGTCTCTGTATTCATGTCGAACCCCTGGTGATGGGAAGGCGGGTCTGCGAAAGCGCCATGCCTTCGCGGGATGGCGTCGGGACCGGACAGGCGGATGAGGGGTGCGAGAGAGGCGCCCGCCGCGATAAGGCAGGCGGCCCTGTCGGATCGTCACCGTCCGGGTGAGGGAAGTGTAGCGCGTTGCAAACCCTACGGTCGAGGGGGTGTGGTTTTGAAACCGTGAAGAAGTCGTTACGGTGCGGTCAGACCCCGCGCCATCGCGTTCCGCCATCCGCCTACGATGGCGCGTCGGGAATTCTGCCGCAATTCGCACGACAACGCCGATTTGGCGGAAATCATGGATCGTTTGTATAAGAGGGCTCAATAGCTTGATACGTGCGGACCGTCCAGGTTCCGCGACCAAAAGCGAGGTATCTTCCATGACGGACGTCGTCGGAAAGGAAGTGGACATCATCGTCGTCGGCGCGGGAAACGCGGCGACCTGCGCGGCCCTGTCGGCGGTGGAGAACGGCGCGTCGGTGCTGATGCTGGAGACCGCGCTCAAGGACTCGCGCGGCGGCAACTCGGCCTTCACCGGCGGCGCCTTCCGATTCTCCTACAACGGTGTCGACGATTTGATGGAATTGTGCCCGAGCCTCGCCGACGAGGATCTCGACAATATCGACTTCGGCACCTACACGCACGACCAGTATTACGACGACATCTTCCGCATGACCCAGTACCGCTCCGACGCGGACCTGATCGAGGTGCTGGTCACCAACAGTTTCGACACCGCGAAATGGATGACCACGCACGGCATCGACCTGATCCCGGCGACCGGGCGGCAGGCGTTCAAGGTGGACGGCAAGTTCAAGTTCTGGGGCGGGCTGGCGCTGCGCATCAACGGCGGCGGCGAGCAGTTGGTCCAGACGCTGCACGACAAGGCGGAGAAGGCGGGCATCGACGTGCTGTACGAGGCGACGGCGACCGACCTGCTGTATGACGAGGATCGCGGCGTGCACGGCGTGCGCTGCCGCCACAAGGGCAAGGTATTGAATCTCGACTCGAAGGCGGTGGTGCTGGCCTGCGGCGGGTTCGAATCGAACCAGGAGATGCGCGCCCGCTACCTCGGCCCCGGCTGGGACCTCGCCAAGGTGCGCGGCACCGAATACAACAACGGGGAAGGGCTCACCATGGCGCTCGATATCGGCGCCATGCCCTATGGGCACTGGTCCGGCTGCCATGCGGTGGCCTGGGACCTGAACGCGCCGGCCTACGGCGACCTGGATATCGGCGATCAGTTCCAGAAGCATAACGTGCCGTTCAGCATCGTCGTGAACGCCAACGGCGAGCGGTTCCGCGACGAGGGCGAGGATTTCCACAGCTATTGCTACGCCCGCTACGGCGGCGAAATCCTGCAGCAGCCGGGCATGTTCGCCTGGCAAATCTTCGACCAGAAGGTCACGCATCTGCTGCGCAGCGAGTATCACATCCGGCGAATCACCAAGGTCACCGCCAACACCATCGAGGAGCTCGCGCCCAAGCTGGAGGGCGTGAACGCCGACCGGTTCATCCAGACGGTGAAGGACTTCAACGCCTCGATTCGCACCGACATCCCGTTCGACCCGAACGTGCATGACGGCCGCTGCACCGAGGGACTGGCGATCAATAAATCCAACTGGGCCAACCCCTTGGACACGCCGCCCTTCGAAGCCTACGCCGTGACCGCGGGCGTCACCTTCACCTTCGGCGGCATCAAGGTCAGCACCAAGGCCGAGGTCGAGCGCACCGGCAAGCGCGCCATCCCCGGCCTCTACGCGGCGGGGGAGATGGTCGGCGGCCTGTATTTCCACAACTATGCCAGCGGCACCGGCCTGATGGCGGGCGCCACCTTCGGCCGGATCGCCGGCCGCGAGGCGGCGGACCATGTGAAGATGCTGGGCCAGGCGCGGTAAACTTATTCCGGTAGTCCGGATAAGTTGTTGATGGTTCAGCGACCATATGCTGTCGCAATTTTATTTTCTCACTTCCAAGGCTTTGGCGCTAACGTCTTTCAACGCAACAATATCCCGGTCCACATGGAACATAACCCTGTGGGCATGCATATGACTCAGTGGCTAACGCAACGCAAATTGCCACCGTTGCAGCCGCCACGACAATCCTTAATTTGGCATTCATTTGTTGCTCCCATTTCGAACCTTGCCGTGAAATTCGAATCTTGAGTAGCGTCTCACTGAACGGGGGCTATTGCAATGCCCGTTTCAGTAGAAATCTTCTGACAAATCACGTCGTCCGATTTCAAGATATCGCTGTTTCAGCTTTTCCTTGAACTGGGTTGACGACCAGAAAAATATCAACGTATAGTTTATTTTCCGACATATATTTAATTGTTTTGATTGCTGTAGAAGCGTGATGCGGATAGATCGAAGGGGCATATTACTGACGGGATATCTAATTTTTTGGGCAAGTTTGGCTCAAATTGCTGTTGTTGCTCACGCGGACGGTACCTTGCCGGATCGACAAGTAAAAATTGCTGAGCGAACGAAAATCCTACGAGTCATACCAAGCAATAGTGAATCATACGGTGATCCGTCGGGTATTAAAGAGTTTCGAGTAACATGGAGGTACAGTCTCGTTCTGCGATTTGTGCGGAGCACAGAATCCGAAGGATCATGTTCTTGGGAAATTAGGCCGAAGATTACAAGATCGGTAAGCCCCGTGAAAACCTCTCATTACGATAGGTTGCAAGAAGATTTGGGTTTCGTGCAAATCCCCAAGTTCGGCGAAATAAAAAAGATAATAAAAGATGTCGATTCATGTTCGGATATCCACAAGGGCAAAGTTGAGAAAACAAAGGCGGAAGTTGATAGGATTCGCGTTGAAATCGGCAAACCTTTAAGGGCGTCGATGGACTTTTTTAGACGAATTGACCAGCTTGCCGTGCATGATAAGCAATCAAGTGCACGCGCTATCGCAAAATTCTCCGATTTAAGTGGAATTGCGACGATTAGTTTTCGAGGGGGCGATATTGATGGAAACTTACTGACGCTTTACAGGCTACTTCATAGTTTCAACGAACTACCAACGGTGGAAGTAGTTTTACCTGGCGGAAAAATCTCGCTAAATGACATCTTACTGAGGGAAAATTCCCTTTACAAATATTATCCGAAAGACGCGGGTTTCAGTGAATTTCTCGTCGAATTAAACAGTGGAAATCCAAGATTCAAATTATCAACTGCCTCCAGCATACTTAAATATAGGCCGAATACTTCCATTCGTATTCCGAAGCTGGAACCCGACAAATTTGTCTTTACTGAAGCAATAACACTCAATGGGTCACGTACGCTCGCGGCTTATGTAAGGGATAGGCATTTGTTTCGAGCCTATAATTCACTTGTGCAGCAGCACTTGCCATTATCCAAAAATTCCCAAAAAATAGCCCAAGTTAAACTTCTGAATCCTCAGCTTCGTTATGATGATGCTAAGGAGCTCAGTCTTTCAAAATTTGGTCAAATAAAATTTCCTGCGGATGGTTGGAGGGTTCGAGTCCCCGTTCGCGTATTGAACGACTCGTCCGTTCTGACAGCAACGCAACGAAATCTGCAGGAGACATTAAAGAGTTCGAAAAACATAAGAATCAAGTTTGGTGCCGATGCTATGAGAACTGAAGTAGGGATAAAAAACAACAGTAAAGCTCCAGCTTCGGCATCGTCTTTAGCGAATTCATGTCCTGATCCCTTACATTCAGAATTCCTGCAAGGGCTCTCAAGCATGGGGTGGCCTACAAGTCCTGTACAAAAATCGGAACACGGAATTGCAGTGGCAATACTGGATGTGTTTCCTGCACAGAAAGAAACCGCTTTCCGCGAGACGGATCAATATCTCAATTATCTGTCAGAAACCTGTCAACACGTGAAAAATCTTCGATTTAAATATTCAGTTGATGCAGCCGAAATGCATATAAGTCTAATAAAGGACGCGTATGAGCATAACTGTGAAACATGGGCTGAAAACGTAGGTGTTAATATACAAGAGTCGTGCAGTACTGAGGATTTCGAAAATGACGTTAAGGCGTGTTTATACGACCCATCTTCTGATATGGCTGCTAAAGAAAAACTATTGGGTGATTCTGCGAAGAGCGTGGAATTGAGTAATAAGTTTCGCGAGTTTGCGGCAAAGCCAGGTCAACTGAATGTAGTGCCGAGGGGCGCAAACGCGAAAAAGAACCATGGACTTATGGTTTCGGAATTGATTGCTGCAATGTGCAATGACTACGGGCTCGAGGGTGTCGCACCGGACACCGTGATAGATGCCTACCATGTCAACGGTCCAGCGATTTTTCGCAGCAGTGCGTTAAGCGCCATTGATTCTGAGAAGCCTTTCCCGAGTCTGCCGTTGATTGTGAATTACAGCATGAGCAATCAAAAAGGGTCATGTAGTCAACACGCTTCCACCCGAATGATACCTTTGGAAGAACTGATGCCCCTGAACCGAGACTTCGCGAATGCTGTCGAGCCTTTGGGAGGTGAATTCTTGATCGTCGCGGCCGCGGGGAATAGCTGTCCTTCCGAAGCCGGCAAGGAGCTATGCAACGATTTAAATAGTAAGGACGGGTGGCTATTTCCTGCATGCGCGTTCGAAAAACAGGGAATTGATAAGCGTAAGCGTAAGAGTAGGAACACGATGGTTGTCGGTGCTGCCCATAAGGTTGGTAATCGACTTAAATGGCACAACAGATCAAACTATAGCGGCGAATTCGTGGATATTGCCGCACCATGGGGTCCGTTTAAGGTCGCGTGGAACAACACAAGCACTGATTTCAGTGGTACGTCGGCTGCAGCTGCTATTACCACTGGCGTTTTGTCTCTAATCCTTCAGGCTATGCCAACTGATCTGAGTGCAAAAGAATTACGGTACAGATTGTTATCGACGGCCGATCTTCATGTTCCATTCGCTGGAACACGTGTAAAGTATGGTTGGTTGAACGCGCACCGCGCACTATCAGACCTTGAAAGCGATGTAGTAATTTTGGCAAGTAGGCCAAATGAAGTACTGGTGGGTGATCTTGATTTTCTGTATCGGCAAGGTTCGCGAAAAGAGATTTCGAAAATTAAGCTAGACGCGCAGCAACGATTAAGCGGAAAATATTTTCAAAGCATTCAAATGTATAAGGAGGGAAAAAATAAAATAGACCCGAATTACAATACAAAGTTTTTCAACGTTATGAGAATATCAAGAAATGAAAGCAACGGACTCTACACAATAATTTATTATGATAAATTAACTAAAGACATCAAAATAGAAAGAAATATTATGTTCCATAAGCATGGGGAACGTGAAAAACACAAAAAATATCTGGAAGAAAGAATTAAGTTTTATCCAAAGGGAAAAAAGGAACCGATTCTAATTGTTTTAGATGAAATTAAAGAACTTTATACGGGCGCTAATCGTGACTTCCGATGAAACTCGTAAGGAACATCAATGTTTTTGTCAGAATTGCAGCAATCATATTTGTGTTTACGCCTGTCAATTTTTCAAAAGCAGCAGAAACTTTTGATACACGCCCGCACTTTTCGACGGCCCCACCATCAGGAAATTTTTTTTTCGACGGCCGAGCAAGCCCACCACTGAAAGCCGGCGATCCCAATGAAGAGGCTTGGTCGTTCGCGATAACTTATCCTAAAAAAGAGTCAATCTCAGTTGGCCTAAATTTTGAGTTCTCGACAATTGAGAAATGGCACGTTGAGATCTCTGGATTGGACAAATACGAAAATGAAGTTATCTACGACACCATTACAGCAGAAGACGCCGCCTCGCTGGGCGGTCAGCAATGGTGGAGTCGCCCGGTCAATGGCGCAACTCTATGGGTCCGCGTCCGGGGGAATGCTGGAAATCTAAGTGTATCGGTCGTGGGTTACTACGTCTTCAATAAGCCTTTGCGCGTGGAGCGCCCAGTTGGAGAAGATGATCTAAAAGCATTTGGAACCGAAAACGCACAAGAACTCCAATCTCTATTGCCGTATAGCGACTCTGTTACGTTATTGATTTTTACGACAAAAAAGAGAGGGCGATATCCCTGCACTGGATTTAGAGTCGCAGTTGAATGGATTTTAACGGCAAACCACTGTTTGAAAAAGAACCTTGTTAGCATTCAAGCTGAGTTCTTTTTTGAAAATGATAAGTCTGTCGTGACAGTTCCAGTGCGGATACCAACTGGTAAGTCGAAAAAGATCAACCGCGATTTGGATTTCGCTTTTCTCAAGTTGTTGGCACCAGGAAAAATCTCGAACACAATGTCACTTAAATTAGCGCCGAGTAAAATCAAAGCGAACAAGAAATTAGCATCGATCCAACATCCTGTTATGCCGGGAACATCAGCTCCAGCTTTCAAGCACGGCGTAGCAAGAGACTGCTACATTGATGAAAAACAGACATTCCCAGGATGGTTTTACCATCATTGCGATACCTATCCAGGGAGTTCGGGGTCGCCAATTTTGGATGACGGTGAAGTGGTTGGTATGCACCTTAATAGTTGGAGTGAAACTCCTGACGCCGTTCCACTAAATTATGGCGTTACGGTCTTCGAAGTTCTTAAGCATCTGTGTCGGCGGGACATGGAACTACTTGCGAGCTTGAATGTGTCGGAGAAGGACAAATGGATCAAAAATCATTGTACCAAATCCTAATTCTTTGTTCTGCAATAGCCATTAGTGCTTGCACAAAGTCCGATGTAAAAGAGTCGTTAACAGCATGTATTGCGGACCAGTACGATCAGGCGGGTGTTATCAACCCTCCCCGCGATCGGATTGAACTGGGTTCAACATTTCGAGAATCAGATAGTTTGGAACTGAAGAGAGGATGTTTTGTCGGCACAGTTGATCGTAATGTAAATGTTACAGCAATTAAGACATGCACAGTAAATTATTCAAATAGGGCATCATTTGCGGCTGAGTTTGCAAAATTTCTTGGCGCTAATATCTCAGTTCAAGAGCATGTTGAAATAAAAGCAGAGTTCTCTGACTTTAAACAAGATCAACTGTCGAATATTAGCCCGAGTTTTAAAGAACATTGTCTAACAGACGACTTCGTTCCAAAGGAGCCGATTTTTGCTTCGTTGTTGAAAGCTGGTAAGATTAATTTGACTTTTTCTTCAAAGGATAGTTCGAAAATTGAAATTACGCCAGCTTTACTCAAAAAATGGAAAATCGACGCATCATTATCTGCCGGTCGGGTAATGAAAAACGGGTTAGAATTGGACGGCTCCAATGTATTTGTCGCTTACAAGAAGGTCTTGCCGCAAGTTGATGAGGTTATAGATATAGTTGATTGTAGCATTTCCAAAATTTGTCAGAGTAATCGAACTGGATATTCTATTAATGTTAACAATATAGCACACCGGAATGTTGCGCTGAGTATTGTGCATCCTACATTGCGGGTTCGGAAGAAGTACAGTGAAGGCAATCCGATATCGGAAGGTGATTATAGAACGATCTTGGATCGCCCGAATAGGAGAGACGTGATTTTGGTTTTAAATGCATCTGCAGCGAAGAGAAGTGCGAGGCTCCGATTGATTAGCATCGGATTTGTGGCCGAGAGTGGTCCAAAGTTTTGATTTTCTTGAGTCATTCTTACAATCCTTAATCAAATTCGGAATGTGCCGAATCTGCATGGCGGCTGAAGCTTTTCTTGCTGTCCGCATGAGAACAAAAAAAGAACTTGCGCAAGAGAACAAAACTGGTACATATGATGTCACTGGATTGACGCCCCAGGGTGGCCGGGGGAACACGGGTTTTGCACCGCTCCTTTCCCGCCCTTGCTTCGGACCGCAGCGACATGCGCCATATCCGACGCATTGCATCCGCCGGGGGCCTGTGAAATAAGGGAAGGACGGCACTTATGTCGAATTCAGCCTTGCGCCTCGTCGAAAAGGACATCATGGACAAACAGAAAGCGTTGGACGCAGCCCTGACCCAGATCGAGCGGAATTTCGGGAAGGGCTCGATCATGAAGCTCGGCCAGCAGCAACAGGCCGTCGAGATCGAATCGGTTCCCACCGGTTCGCTCGGGCTCGACATCGCCTTGGGCATCGGCGGCCTGCCCAAAGGGCGGATCATCGAGATCTACGGACCGGAAAGCTCGGGCAAGACCACGCTGGCGCTGCATGTGCTGGCCGAGGCCCAGAAGAAGGGCGGCACCTGCGCCTTCGTCGACGCGGAACACGCGCTCGATCCGTCCTACGCCAAGAAGCTCGGCGTCAATCTCGACGACCTGCTGATCTCCCAGCCCGATGCCGGCGAGCAGGCGCTCGAAATCGCGGACACGTTGGTCCGGTCGGGCGCGATCGACGTGCTGGTGGTCGACTCGGTCGCCGCCCTCGTGCCGCGCGCCGAGTTGGAGGGCGAGATGGGCGACACCCATGTCGGGTTGCAGGCGCGCCTGATGAGCCAGGCGCTGCGCAAGCTGACCGGGTCGATCAACCGGTCGAACACGATGGTCATCTTCATCAACCAGATCCGCATGAAGATCGGTGTCATGTTCGGCAGCCCGGAGACCACGACCGGCGGCAACGCGCTGAAATTCTATTCCAGCGTCCGGCTCGACATCCGCCGCATCGGTCAGATCAAGGACCGCGACGAGGTGGTCGGCAACCAGACCCGGGTCAAGGTGGTGAAGAACAAGGTGGCGCCCCCGTTCAAGGTGGTCGAGTTCGACATCATGTATGGCGAGGGCGTGTCCAAGATGGGCGAACTGCTCGACCTCGGCGTCAACGCCGGGATCGTCGAAAAGTCCGGTGCGTGGTTCTCCTATGGCGACCAACGGGTGGGCCAGGGCCGCGAGAACGCCAAGAACTTCTTCAAGGAGAATCCCGAGATCGCCGACGAGATCGAGCGGCGTATCCGCGAGAGTGCGGGGATCCTCTCCGAGGCGATGCTCGAAGGCCCAACCGCCGACGACGATGCGGACGACGGCGACGAGGCTCCCCTGGCCGGCGAGGCATAAGCCTCCAACACGGCCTAAGGTAAGCGGTTCCCTCCCCTCGAACCGCCTGCGGCGTGGGTTTCGGCCTTCGCCGCAGTTTTTTTGCCCGCGATGCGGCGTTGGCTTCGCTTCGGAGGGACGGCCGGCCGAGTTGACCGTGCGGGAAGGCCCTCTAGATGTTTTCATCCGTCTCCTCGTGGCAATTCCTAGTCCGTTGGGCTGCTGGACAGCCCTCGGGGCGCGGGGTACAACCGCTGTCTTCCCGCTCGACGGCGGGTAGGTATCGCTAATAGGGTGGATTTTCAGCCGCTTGCCGCGCGTGACGAGAAGACAATGAGCACAACCAACGAAATCAGAACCGCTTTCCTGGAGTATTTCCGGAAGCATGGCCATGAGGTGGTCGATTCGTCGCCGCTGGTGCCGCGCAACGATCCCACGCTGATGTTCACCAACGCGGGCATGGTGCAGTTCAAGAATGTCTTCACCGGCGCGGAGCACCGCGACTACACCCGCGCGACCACCTCGCAGAAATGCGTGCGCGCCGGCGGCAAGCATAACGACCTGGAAAATGTCGGCTATACGGCGCGGCATCACACCTTCTTCGAGATGCTCGGCAACTTTTCCTTCGGCGACTATTTCAAGGAATTGGCGATCGAGTTGGCCTGGAGCCTGGTGACCCGGGAATACAGCCTGCCGGCCGATAGGTTGCTGGTCACGGTCTTTGCCGAGGATGACGACGCGGCCGCCCTGTGGAAGAAGGTTGCCGGCCTGCCGGACGACAGGATTATCCGTATCGCGACCTCGGACAATTTCTGGGCGATGGGCGACACCGGGCCGTGCGGTCCGTGTTCCGAAATCTTCTTCGACCACGGACCGAAGGTGCCCGGCGGACCGCCGGGCAGTCCCGACGAGGACGGCGACCGGTTCATCGAGATCTGGAACCTCGTGTTCATGCAATACGAGCAGACCGATCCGGATACCCGCATCGACCTGCCGAAGCCGTCGATCGATACCGGTATGGGGCTGGAGCGGATCGCCGCCGTCTTGCAGGGGCATCACGACAACTATGAAACCGACTTGATGCAGGCGTTGATCGTGGCGTCGGCCGAGGCGAGCGGGACTCCGGCCGATGGCGCCCGCGCCGTGTCGCACCGCGTGATCGCCGATCACCTGCGCGCCTGCAGTTTCCTGATCGCCGACGGCGTGCTGCCGGCGAATGAGGGGCGCGGCTACGTGCTGCGCCGGATCATGCGGCGCGGCATGCGGCATGCCCATATGCTGGGATGTCAGGACCCCTTGATGCATAAACTTGTGCCGGCCCTGGTGCAGCAGATGGGCCAGCATTTCGGCGAATTGACCCGGGCCGAGGCGCTGATCACGGAAACCCTCAAGCTGGAAGAGACCCGCTTCAAAGATACGCTGGGGCGCGGCCTGCGGCTGCTCGAAGAGGAAACCGGCAAACTCGGCGATGCGCAGGCGCTGCCGGGCGACGTCGCCTTCAAACTCTACGATACCTACGGTTTTCCGTTGGACCTGACGCAGGACATCCTGCGCGGGCAGGGGCGGGCGGTCGATACCGATGGGTTCGATGCCGCGATGGAGCGACAGCGGGCGGCCGCGCGGAAGGCCTGGGCCGGGTCCGGCGAGGCGGCGACCGACGCGGTGTGGTTCGATCTGAAGGAAGAGATCGGCGCCACCGAGTTTCTCGGCTACGAGACGGAAAGCGCCGAGGGCGTCGTGACGGCGCTGGTGGTCGACGGCAAACCGGCGCCGTCCGCGGAAGCGGGGCAGGCGGTTTCGGTGGTCGCCAACCAGACGCCCTTCTACGGGGAGTCCGGCGGCCAGATGGGCGATACCGGCATCCTGTTCACGGCGGACGGAACCGAAGTCGCGGTCGAAGACACGCTGAAGAAGCTCGACGACATGCATATTCATATCGGCACGGTCACGCGCGGCACGCTGCGCGTCGGCGAGGCGGTCGAGATGCGCGTGGACGGCGAGCGCCGCAGCCGCCTGCGCGCCAACCATTCGGTGACCCATCTGACGCACGAAGCCCTGCGCCGCCGTCTCGGTGATCATGTGACGCAGAAGGGGTCGTCCGTGGCGCCCGACTACATGCGTTTCGATTTCAGCCACCCCAAACCGATGACCGGCGAGGACGTCGCCGCGATCGAGTCCGAGGTGAACGCCCGAATCCGGCAGAACGGCAGCGTGCGGACCCGGCTGATGACTCCCGACGAAGCGGTCGAGGCCGGCGCCTTGGCGCTGTTCGGCGAGAAGTACGGCGACGAGGTGCGCGTCGTATCCATGGCGCATGACGGGGGCGAAGGCGATCCCTTTTTCTCCACCGAACTCTGCGGCGGCACCCATGTGCGGCGCACCGGTGACATCGGGTTTTTCAAGATCACCGGCGAAAGCGCGGTCGCGGCGGGCGTGCGCCGGATCGAGGCGGTCACCGGCGACGCGGCCTATCGGTTCGTGGCCGAGCGGGAGAATGCCCTGGCCGAGACGGCGACGGCGCTGCGCACGGCTCCTGGCGAGGTGCCCGGCCGGGTCGCGGCCTTGCTGGAGGAACGCCGCAAGTTGGAGCGCGAAGTGTCGGACCTGCGCCAAAAACTCGCGGCGGGCGGCGGCGGCAGCGCCGCGCCGGCAGAGGCGCGCGAGATCGCCGGGGTCAAACTGGCGACCCGCAAGCTCGACGGCGTGCCGGCGAAGGAGTTGAAGCCGCTGGTAGACACGCTGAAACAGCAGATCAAGTCCGGCGTCGTCGCGGTGGTCGCGGTGAACGAGGGCAAGGCGTCGCTCGTCGTTGGCGTGACCGGCGATCTGGTCGAACGGTTCGACGCGGTGCAGCTGGTTCGCGCGGGCTCGGCTGCGATCGGCGGCAAGGGCGGTGGCGGTCGTCCCGATATGGCGCAGGCCGGCGGTCCCGACGGGGCCGCGGCGGACGCGGCCCTATCGGCGATCGAAGCGGCGATGAACGGGGCCTGACGGCCCCGCCGCATCATTTCTAATTGATGACGTCGTTCAGCGTCGCGCTCGGTCGCATCGCGGCGTTGCGCTTGTCCTGGTTTTGGTGGAAGTAGCCGCCAAGGTCCACCGGCTTGCCTTGCGCCCCGTTCAGCTCATCCATGATCTTGGATTCGTTGTCGGTCATCGCTTTCGCGATCGGCGTGAATTCCGATTTCAAGTCGGCGTCCGCATCCTGGGCGGCAAGCGCCTGCGCCCAGTAGAGCGCCAGGTAGAAATGACTGCCCCGGGTATCGATCTCGCCGACCTTGCGGCTCGGCGATTTGTTGGTGTCGAGGAATTTCGCCGTCGCGGCGTCGAGCGAATCGGCGAGAACCTGCGCCTTCTGATTGCCGGAGAACCGGGCGAAATGTTCCAGCGACGCGGCGAGGGCGCAGAACTCGCCCAGTGAATCCCAGCGCAAATGGCCTTCTTCGACGAACTGCTGCACATGCTTCGGCGCGGATCCGCCGGCGCCGGTCTCGAACAGCCCGCCGCCGTTCATCAACGGCACCACGGACAGCATCTTGGCGCTGGTGCCCAGTTCGAGGATCGGGAACAGGTCGGTCAGGTAATCCCGCAGCACGTTGCCGGTGACCGAGATCGTGTCCTCGCCCTTGGCCATCCGCTCCATCGAGAAGCGCGTGGCTTGCTTGGGCGCCATGATGTGGATGTCCAGGCCGTCGGTGTCGTGATCCTTCAGATAGGTTTCGACCTTCTTGATGAGCTGTGCGTCATGGGCGCGGTCCTTGTTCAGCCAGAACACCGCCGGTGCGCCGGTGATTCGGGCCCGTGACACGGCCAGTTGCACCCAATCGCGGATCGGCGCGTCCTTGACCATGCACATGCGCCAGATGTCGCCGGTCTCGACCGCGTGTTCGTGGATCACGTTGCCGGCCGCGTCGACGACGCGCATCGTGCCGTTGGCCGGGGCCTTGAAGGTTTGCGGATGCGAGCCGTATTCCTCGGCCTTCTGCGCCATCAGCCCTACATTCGGGATTGTGCCCAATTTGGACGGATCGAAGGCCCCGTTTTCCTTGAAGAAATCGATCGCCTCCGCATAGACGGGCGCGTAGCTACGATCGGGGATCACGCATTTGGTGTCGTGCTGCGCGTTGTCGGGCCCCCAACCTTTGCCGCCGTCGCGGATCAGTGCCGGCATGGAGGCGTCGATGATCACATCGCTCGGCACATGCAGGTTGGTGATGCCGCGGTCCGAGTTGACCATGTACATGTCCGGCTGCGCGGCCAGGCAGGCCTCGATGTCGGCTTCGATCTCGCTCCGTTTCGCGTCGGGGAGCGACTGAATCTTGGCGAGCAAATCGCCGACGCCGTCGTCGGGATCGACGCCGGCGTCGTTCAAGGCCGCGGCGTGTTTATCGAACACCTCCTTGAAATAGGCATAGACCGCATGGCCGAAGATGATCGGGTCCGACACCTTCATCATGGTCGCCTTGACGTGCATGGAGAACAGCACGTCCTGCGCCTTGGCGTCGGCGACCTGTTCGATCAGGAAGGCGCGCAGCGCCTTGGCGCTCATGAAGGTCGCATCGACCACTTCGCCCGGCTGCAGCGGATGATTGTCCTTCAGGACTTGAACCGCCCCGTCCGCCGCGACGAACTCGATACGGGCGTCGCCCGCCTGCGCGTCGGTGATGGTCGTGGATTTCTCGTTGGCGAAGAAGTCGTTACCCGTCATCGAGGCGACATGGGTCTTGGAGTCCGGCAGCCATTTGCCCATCCGGTGTGGGTTCTTCTTGGCGTATTCCTTGACCGCGTTCGGCGCGCGCCGGTCGGAATTCCCCTCGCGCAGAACCGGGTTCACGGCGCTGCCCGTCGCGACGGTGTAAGCCGCCTGGACCTTGCGGTCTTCGTCCGATTGCGGGTCGTCCGGATAATCGGGGAGGGCGTAGCCTTGCGACTGCAGTTCCGCGACGGCCGCTTTCAACTGCGGAATGGACGCGCTGATATTCGGCAGCTTGATGACGTTCGCTTCCGGTGTTTTGACGATCTCGCCGAGTTCCGACAAGTCGTCCGCCTGGCGTTGTTCGGCGGTCAGACGATCGGGGAACTGGGCCAGGATACGGCCCGCCAGGGAGATATCCTTCGTGCCGACGGTAATGCCCGAGCTGCGGACGAAGGCCCGGATGATCGGCAGGAAGGAGCCGCTCGCCAACTCAGGCGCTTCGTCGACGATTGTGTAGATAATATCTGGCTTATCAGGCATTTCTATTGGTCTCCCGCAGTCAGAGGATGTCGCGCCCGGATGATCCTAGCGAGATGGCACGCCGCCGCTTTTCGTGCGTGCCGTCCCCATCAAGTCGATCATTCGGGCGTTCCTCGCTTGATGGTGTCGGTGTCGGGCAACGATCCCGACGAATGCTGCCCCTTTTTGCGGCCCATAGATGCGGCGTATCCGCCGGTCTGTAAAGTTGTAAACGGCCCTTTTAGACGCTTTTCCCGGTACATGCGGCGCAGAACGGTCGCTATGGCCCGCGCCGCCGTCATATTCCGAGATTGAGCGCGATCTTACGCGATCTTGCTGCTTTTCTCCAATTGGCGGGCGCGGCGGCGAGGGTTGCTTCAACTTGATCGAAAGCCGGCGTCGGCATACTCTTGCCGCACTGCACAAACCCCCGCAAATCACGGCAATCAACGAGAATCAGGACAGTCCATGCGCTTTGAAGGAACCGATAACTACGTTGCGACCGAAGATCTGATGGTCGCGGTGAACGCGGCGATCAGCCTGGAGCGGCCGCTGCTGATCAAGGGCGAGCCGGGAACCGGCAAGACGGTCCTCGCGCATGAGGTCGCCGAGGCGCTCAAGGCGCCGCTGATCGAATGGCATATCAAGTCGACGACCAAGGCCCAGCATGGATTGTACGAATACGACGCCGTGCGCCGTTTGCGGGACAGCCAGCTTGGCGACGATCAGGTGCACGATATTGCCAACTACATCGTGCGCGGCAAGTTGTGGGAGGCGTTCGACTCCGACCAGCGCCCCGTCCTGCTGATCGACGAGATCGACAAGGCGGATATCGAGTTCCCGAACGATCTGCTGCTCGAACTCGACCGGATGGAATTCTTCGTCTACGAGACGCGCGAGCAGGTCAAGGCGTCGCAACGCCCCATCGTCATCATCACGTCCAACAACGAGAAGGAATTGCCGGACGCCTTCCTGCGCCGCTGTTTCTTCCATTACATCGCCTTTCCGGATCAGGACACGATGCGCGATATCGTCGAGGTGCACTATCCGGACATCCAAGGCATGTTGGTGCGCGAGGCGATGAAGGTCTTCTATGACATCCGCGAGGTGCCGGGACTGAAGAAGCGGCCGTCGACGTCGGAACTGCTCGATTGGCTGAAGCTGTTGATGATCGAAGACATGCCGGTGGATGCCTTGCGCAGCAGCGACCCGTCGAAGATGATCCCGCCGCTCTACGGCGCGCTGCTCAAGAACGAGCAGGACGTGCAGTTGTTCGAACGCCTGGCCTTCATGGCGCGGCGCGACCAGGGCAACGACTAGCCTCTTTCGGCCGACCCAGGAGCGACCCATGTTCTTCAACTTCTTTCTCGAACTTCGCACCGCGGGCGTACCGGTTTCGATCAAGGAGTATCTGACCCTGATCGGCGCGATGGAGAAGGGCTGCGCCGAATACAGCGTCGACAAGTTCTATTATCTCAGCCGGTCCGCCTTGGTGAAGGACGAACGCAATCTCGATCGGTTCGATCAGGTATTCGGTCACGTTTTCAAGGGGCTTGAACGGCCGGAGGGCGAGATCGAGGTCGATATCCCCGAAGATTGGCTGCGCAAGCTCGCCGAGCTTCATCTCACCGAGGAAGAAATGGCCGAGATCGAGGCATTGGGCGGCTGGGAAAAACTCATGGAGACGCTGAAAGAGCGTCTCGAAGAGCAGAAGAAGCGTCACCAGGGCGGCAACAAGTGGATCGGCACCGCCGGCCGGTCGCCGTTCGGCGCCTACGGTTACAATCCGGAAGGCGTGCGTATCGGCCAGCACGAATCGCGCCACCGGCGCGCGGTCAAGGTCTGGGACCAGCGGCAGTTCAAGAATCTCGACGACCGAATCGAGATCGGTACCCGCAACATCAAGGTCGCGCTGCGCCGGCTGCGCAAGTTCACGCGCCAGGGCCTGCCGACCGAGTTGGACCTGCCGGGTACGATCAAATCGACGGCGAACAATGCCGGCTATCTCGACCTCAAGATGGTGCCGGAACGCCGCAACGCGGTGAAGGTGTTGCTGTTCCTGGACGTGGGCGGGTCGATGGACGATCACATACGGGTCTGCGAGGAGCTGTTCTCGGCCGCGCGGAGCGAGTTCAAACACCTCGAATTCTTTTACTTCCACAACTGCATGTATGAGCGGGTATGGAAGGACAACCGCCGCCGTCACACCGAAACGTTGGATACCTGGGAGGTGCTGCATACCTACCCATCGGACTACCGGGTCATCTTCGTCGGCGACGCCACCATGAGTCCGTATGAGATCGTCTATCCCGGCGGCAGCGTCGAGCATTGGAACGAAGAGGCCGGCAATGTCTGGATGGAACGGGTGCTCCGGATCTATGAGCGCGCGGTTTGGCTGAATCCTCAGCCGCGGGACGTCTGGGACTACTATGAATCGATCCGCGTCATGAAGGAACTGATGGAGGATCGGATGTATCCGTTGACGCTCCAAGGGTTGGATGACGCGATGCGGGAACTGGGGCGGTGACGATGGATGCCCCGGCGACATCTTCCCGCCGCCGTCGGATCATGCGATAACCCCTGCATGCGGCGTAGAGATTGTATCGCTCTTTTGATGGGTACGGTGGCGTTGGGCGGCTGCGGCACGTTCTGGCAGGTCGTCGGCGATCCATCCGAGACCAACGTGCCGGGCGAAGTCACCGTCCGGCCGGACCAGGAAGCCGTCGCGGTCTGCTACAACGGCAACAACACGACACGCGAAGCGTTGGCGGCCACCGCCCGTGATTTGTGCAAGGAACCCGGGTCGACCGTGCGGTTCCGGACGGAAGACCTGCACTTCAACGAGTGTCCCTTGCTCAAGAAACGCCGTGCGGTTTTCGTCTGCACCGACCCGCGGTAGCGCGGCGGTCAGGCTTTTGCCGGATCGAACGTCTGCTGTTCCGCGGGGCTGGCTTGCAGCGCCGGAATGATCTCCTCCACGGACGCGGCCCATCGGATCAGGGACGGGTTTTTCAGCCGCAAGTAGCGATTGTCCACGGCGTGATCCAGCAGGGCCTTGAAGGGCTGCCAATATCCGTCGATGTCCGCGATGACGATCGGCTTATCGTGCAGGTTTAGCTGCTTCCACGTGATGATCTCGAAGGCTTCGTCCAGGGTGCCCAACCCGCCGGGTAGGATGGCGAAGCCGTCGGACAGCTCAGCCATCTTCTGTTTCCGGCTGTGCATCGACGGCGTGACGATCAGGTCGTCGCATCCTTCATGGCCAAGCTCCCGGTCGCGCAGGAAGTCCGGGATCACCCCGATCACTTCGCCGCCGGCGGCAAGCGCGGCGTCCGCCGCGATGCCCATCAGGCCGACATGGCCGCCGCCGAAGACAAGGCGAATGTTGTTTTCCGCCAAGGCGGCGCCGAGTTGGGCCGCGGCGTTGCGATGGCTTTCCGGGCCGTCGGACGCCGAACCGCAATAGACGCAAACCGATTGAATATTTGCCATGAACAGGGGTGTAGGGCGCGCCGCTGCAGAAAACAAGCCTGATATCGCAGCGGCGCCGGCAGACCGTCCGTTCTTCGGCATCATTGCGTCGCGGGACGCGGAATATTACAAATAATTGTGTCGAAATCGGTTTGGGGGGCGGGGTGAACCGAAATGTCCTGATTGGCGCGTTCGCGGTTGGTTTGGCCGTCCTTGCGATTCTGTATTTCACGTGGCCCGTCGACGAGGCCGAGCAGAAGACCGCAGGGACGTCGCCGGCCGAGTCCTCACCGGCACCGCAGGCCGACCTATCGGCGGCGCCGGTCCCCGCGTCGCCGGAGGCAAAGCCGCCGGGGGAGACGGAGCGGAAACCTGCCGCCGCCGTTCCCGGTTTCGATATCGTTCGCGTGACGCCGGCGGGCGAGGCCGTGATCGCCGGGCGCGCGCCGCCGGGCAGCAAGGTCACGGTCTATGACCGGGATAAACCGGTCGGCGAAACCACGGCGAATGACAAAGGGGAATGGGTCCTGGTGCCCAAGGAACCCTTGAACCCCGGGGACGCCAATTTGTCGATCACCGCGGAACGGCCCGACGGGTCGAGCACGGCATCGGAAAAGGTCGTCGTGTTGATGGTGCCGAAAGAGCCGGCGTCGTCGAAGCCCGCACCGGCGGAGCAGGCATCGCGGGAGGCGGCACGCTCGCCGGATCCGACGGTTTCGGAGAAATCGACGCCGGAGCCGAAGCAGCCGGTCGCGGTTCTGGTGCCGCGCGATGGCGCGGGGCCGGCCACGATCCTGCAAGAACCGCAACCCGGACCCGGCGTCGGGACGGACGCCTTGCGCCTGCAGGTGATCGATTACGACGAGAAGGGAAATCTGACGCTCGGCGGCAAGGGCGAACCGCAAGCGTTCCTGCGCGCGTATCTCGACAACGAGGTGCTGGGCGAGGCGGACGTGCCCGACGACGGCAATTGGCGGCTGCGCCCGGATGGACCGGTGGCGCCCGGAACATACACGCTGCGGATCGATCAACTGATTAGCGGCAAGGTGGCGCAACGCATCGAACTGCCGTTCACCCGGTCACGGCCCGTCGCGGATCTGCCGGGCGATACCTTCGTCGTCGTTCAGCCGGGAAACAGCCTTTGGCGGTTGGCGCGACGGTCCTATGGCGAAGGAATTCTTTACACCGTCATTTATCAGGCGAATCTGGATCAGATTCGGGATCCCGACCTGATCTATCCGGGACAGGTCTTCGCGTTGCCCACGTCTAAGGCGCAATAGTCGATTGTTGCCGGGCGTCGCGGAGATGACGATGCGGCTGCAGCGATTCGATCATATCGACCATGCGTTTCGTATCGGCAAGGCGGCTGATGGCTTCGCCGAGCGCCCATGCCGGGGTGGCGGGGCCGTCTGTCTTCAACTCGGCGGAAAGGATGATCTCATGTCCGTCCGGCAGCGCCACTGTGAAGCCTTTGAACCGTTTGGCGAGGTCGAGAATCGCCAAGGTTTGCTGCCGTCGGTTGGAACCGTCGCCCGTATACGGCAAGACGCCGAGCCGCCCTTCGAGAAACGCCAATCCTGTTTGGGCCTGTTCCGCATTGGCCCAAACCCTGAAGGCCATGGATCTATATTGAAAGCTGAAATTGATAAAGGGCGTTAGCATGTTGAAAATCGAGTGTTTATTAGGGTGCCGTGACGATGGCCGCCGTTTCAGCGGGGCGTCCCGGTGGGGGCGACAATGGCTTTAATCCGTAGAATTCGTCCCAATATAACCGGCATAAGATTTACACTTTGTTACCGGGTTGCCGCGGATACCGTGAAATGTCAGTAGGTTACGTGTCCTTGCCGGGCGCGGCGCGGATGGTTGCCCGATGGGCATGAAGACCCGTTGGGTGAAAATGGGGAGAGGAGCGCCGCCACGTGACGACTCTGCGTGAAACACTGAATCCGATACTGCCGCCGATTCATCGGGCCGGCTACCCGTTCATCGGGGCATTCGCCGCGGCGACGGTGATCCTCGGCCTCTTTTGGACGCCGCTCTTCGTCATCGGCGGGATTTTGACGGTCTGGTGCGTCTACTTCTTCCGCGATCCGCCGCGGGTGACGCCGACGCGCGAAGGTTTGGTGATCAGCCCGGCCGACGGCGTCGTGCAGATGATCGTCGACGCGCCGCCGCCGCCCGAGTTGGAGATGGGCGAAACGGCGCTCACCCGGGTCAGCATCTTCATGAATGTGTTCAACTGCCATGTAAACCGGTCGCCGGTGGCCGGACGGATCGCCAAGCTGGCGTACCGGCCGGGCAAATTCCTGAACGCGTCGCTGGATAAGGCGAGCGAGCATAACGAGAGGCAATCCCTGCGGTTGACCATTCCGGACGGCAGGGATATCGCCTGTGTGCAGATTGCCGGATTGGTGGCGCGACGCATCCTGTGCGAGGTCGCGCCGGATCAGGAACTGCCGGTCGGCGCCAGAATCGGGATGATCCGCTTCGGCAGCCGCGTGGATGTCTATCTGCCGGCGGGGGTTGCCCCGCTGGTGATGACCGGACAGACTACCGTGGCCGGCGAAACGGTGCTGGCCGACCTGACGAGTCCGGAGACAGCACGGCAGGGAGAGATACGCTGATGCTCAAACGCCGCCGATTTCGACGGGTTCCCCGCCTCAAGGGGCAGACCGTCAGCAAGATGATTCCCAACATCATCACGGTGGGCGCGTTGTCCGCCGGGTTCACGGCAATCCGTTTTGCTTTCGACGGTAAATGGGAATTCGCTGTGGTCGCCATCCTGGTGGCCGCGGTGCTCGATGCGCTGGACGGTCGGATGGCGCGGTTGTTGAATTCGGCCAGTGATTTCGGCGCGGAACTCGACTCCCTGTCGGACGTGATCGCGTTCGGGGTTGCGCCGGCAGTGGTTATCTATGTCTGGGCGCTCAGCAGCGTCGACGGCCCCGGCTGGATCGCCGCGCTGTTCTTCACCGTATGTTGCGCGTTGCGGCTGGCGCGCTTCAACACGTCGCTCGGCAAGTTGCCGCCATACGCCTACAACTACTTCACCGGCGTGCCGGCGCCGGCGGGGGCGGGCCTCGCCATCCTGCCGCTTATCATCAGTTTCGAGCTTGGCGATGCGGTCGTCCGCCACCCCTTGGTCGCCGGAAGCTGGCTCGCCCTGATCGGCGCGCTGATGGTCAGCCAGTTGCCGACCTATTCCTTCAAGAAACTTAAGATACCGCAGGACTACGTTCTGTTCGTTTTGGTCGCCGCCGGGTTGATCGTCGCCGGCCTTGCCGGCGCGCCGTGGCGGACCTTGACCGTGGTGGCTGTCGTTTATATCGCCACGCTGCCCTTCGCCTATCGGTCGTTCACGCGGTTGCGGCGCGAAGCGGAACGCCTGCACGACGCCGGTGAAGACGATGATCGCGGTGACAGTGGCGATAAACGGGACGACGGCTCGGACGGTCCGCCCGACAGCCCGGATGCGGCGGCGGAACAGACATCGAAACCGCCGCACCTTCGCCAGGTCTGAAACCCCGCCGGGAATAACCCGACCGGTCAGTCGGGATGCGCCGCCGGGTTCTCCGCGCCTTTTCGGACGACGTCCTGCCGCATGCCGACCGTGCCGAGACGGCTGTTCAGCGGAATATCGGTCAAATCCGCGATGTCTTGAGCCGCTGCCAGCGCGTCCTCGGTGCGGATACCGGTCTCGATGCCCATCTCGTTCAGGAAGTGGACGATGTCCTCCGTGGGCAGATTACCGATCGAGCCGACGCCGCCGGGGAAGGCGATGCCGCCGCCGATCCCGCAGATCGACCCTTCGACCATGGTGACGCCGGCATCCAGCGCCGCCAGCAGGTTGGCGGACGCCATGCCCATCTTTTCGTGCAGGTGGAAGCCGAACTCGCAATCGGGGAACCGGTCATGCGCCTGTTTGAACAGGGTATTGACCTGGATCGGTTCTTCCATGCCTGTGCTGGCGGCCAGGTAGAAACGCCGGATGCCCGCATTGCGCAGTCGGGCGACGCAGTCGAGCGTGCTCTCGGTCGGAATGATCCCTTCATATGGACAGAACAGCGACATGCCGAGCGCCATGATGAAGGCCCGGCCGGCTTCGTCCGCGACGCGGAAACAATCGCCGCCGGCGTCGATCGCCTCGTCGAGGGTCATGTTCTGGTTCTTCGCCAGGTAGCTCGCGCTCACCGTCATCAGGCCCAGGATTTCATCGACATCGGTCTCGACGGCCCGGATCGCCCCGCGCTTGTTCGGCACCAGCGCACGGTAGACGGTGCCGGGACGCCGCTTGATACGGGCCAGCACGTCTTCCGCGTCGCGTAGCATCGGCACGACCCGCGGATGCGTAAAGCTGGTCACCTCGATGACCGGAAACCCGGCATCGCTCAACCGGTCGACCATGGCCACCTTATCGTCCGTCTCGATCCAATGATCGAGCGACTGCAACCCGTCGCGGGGACCGACTTCGACGACGGTCACGGCCTTCGGCAATGCGAGCATGGTATTGCTTCCTCTAGTCCAGCTTGTAGCCGGCCTCTTTCAATTCCGCCTCGTCGAATCCCAACTCTTCGATCAGGACTTGCCGGTTGCTCGACCCCAGGATCGGCCCGGCGTGATGAATCTTGCCGGGCGTGCGCGAGAACTTGCCGACCACGTTCTGCATGCGCAACGGGCCGCCGAGTTCCTCGTCGTCGACGGCGACGATATTCTCGCGCGCCTTGAAATGCTCGTCTTCGAAGATTTCCTTGATGTTGTTGCAAGGGGCCGCCGTTGCGTCGAACTTCTCGAACAGCGCCAGCAGGTCGTCGCGGTCGAATGTCTCGATCGCCGACTGCAGCGCGTCGTCCAGCGCGGGCGCGTTCTGAATGCGCAGGCGGTTGTCGAGAAAACGCGGGTCGTTCGGCACATCCGGAATGCCCAACGCGTCGCACATGCGCTCGAAGGTCGACTGCGCGCTGCCGGAGATCGACACCCACTTGTCGTCCTTGGTGCGATAGGTATTGCGAGGCGCGGTGAAAGGCAGGCGGCTGCCGTTCCGTTCCTGCACGATCCCGAGTTGGTCGTAGTCGACGACTTGGGGACCCAGCAGCGTGAACAAGGGTTCGTAGATTCCGAAGTCGACGACCTGTCCCTTGCCCGACCGGTTCTTCTCTTGCAGGGCGACCATCGCGAGGAAGGCTCCCATAAGGCCCGACGTGTCGTCGGCGAGACCGAAACCCGGCAGCAGGGGCGGCTGGCCGGGATATCCCGTGATATAGGCATAGCCGGCATAACCCTCCGCCAGGGTGCCGAAGCCCGGTCGATGGCTGTTCGGGCCGGTCTGGCCGAAGCCGGTCAGGCGGATCATGATCAGGCCCGGATTGATCTCGCTCAGCACGTCATAGCCGAGGCCCCATTTTTCCAACGTGCCCTTGCGGTAATTCTCGATGACGATGTCCGCGTCCGCGACGAGGCGCTTGACGATCTCGACGCCCAGCGGCGTCCGTAGGTCGGCCGTGACCGAGCGTTTGTTGCGGTTGATCAGCTTGTACATCAAGCCGACGCCGTCCTTGTTGTTGCCCCAATAGCGGATCTCGTCGCCGGTTTCCGGGCGTTCCACCTTGGTTACGTCCGCGCCGAAGTCGGCCAGAAACATCGAGGAAATCGGGCCCGCGAGGAAGTTCGCGATATCGACTACTTTGACACCGGCGAGCGGTGCGTTGGCGGCTTCGGTCTCGGTTGGCATGAATCGTCTTTCAATCGATTTGTTGGTATTTTTCCCGGAGCCGCATAATCGCGCACCGACGCCTAACGACGCAAGAGAACGCGACCATGAAGATTTCCCCGATCGACGACAACTTCGCTTTCGAAGTCACCGGGCTCGATCTCTGGGCCGATATCGACGATGCGTCCATCGACGCGTTGGCGACCGCGTGGAGCAGCCAAGGCGTCTTGGTGTTCCGGCGGCAAGCGCTCTCGGAAGCGGAACTCGTCGCCTTCAGCAAACGGTTCGGCGAGTTGGATATCATCGTCCGGACCGATTGGCAGGCCTCGCTGCCCGAGGTTTTGCAAATCTCGAACATGAAAGACTATCACGGCAATTCGATCGGCGGCCTCGGCGCGGGCGAACTGGATTGGCATACGGACCAGTCCTATGTGACCGATCCGGCAACCGGCAGCATCCTGTATATGGTCGAGATGCCGCGCGACGGCGCGAACACGCATTGGGCCAACCTGCAGCTTGCCTATGATGCGCTGTCCGGCGGGATGCAGCGGCGGATTGAGGGGCTCAGCGCGGTCTATGACTACGTCGCGCGGCAGTCGACCTATGACGACGAGAAACCGATGTCAGAGGAGTTGCGGCGCAAGACGCCCCCGGTGACGCATCCGCTGGTCAACCGGCATCCGGTTACCGGGCGCAAATCGCTTTATCTGGACCCGACGACGTCGGTCGGGATCGACGGACTATCCGCGGAGGAGGGGCGGGCGCTGCTCGACGAATTGAACGCCCACGCAACGCAGCCGCAGTTCGTCTATACCCATCGTTGGCAGGCGGGCGATCTGATCATGTGGGACAACGGCTTCCTGCTGCACCGGCGGGATGAATTCGATCCATCGCATAACCGGTTGCTGAAACGGACGACGCTGCGGCTTTCGCCGCAGCGCCATATCGTTCCCTCGTCTACTCTGTACGCAGCCTAGGATCGAGCGCGTCGCGCACGCCGTCGCCGAACAGGTTGAAGCCGAAGACCGTCAACGTGATCGCGAGGCCCGGGAAGACCGCGACCCAGGGGGCGCTTTCGGCGTATTCCTCGGCGCCGCCTTGCAGCATCAGGCCCCAAGCCGCCGTCGGTTCCTGAACCCCGAGGCCGAGATAGGAAAGCGACGCTTCGAGCAGGATCGCCTGGCCGATATTCGCCGTCAGGATGATCAGGTAAGGCGCCAACACGTTGGGCGCCATGTGGCGTAGGATAATCCGCATATGACCGAAACCCAGTGCCCGCGCCGCATCGACATAGGGAATTTCACGGATCGCCAACGCATTCGACCGGACGATCCGGGCGGCGTCGGGAATGAAAGGCAGGCAGATCGCGAAGATGACGTGATGCAACTCCGACCCGAAGACCGACACGACCGACAGGGCGATGATGATCGTCGGGAAGGCGATGAAGACGTCGATGACGCGCTGGATGATCAGGTCGACCTTGCCGCCGAAATACGCACTGGCGACGCCGATGACCAGTCCCGTGGTCGCGCCGACGCCGGCCGCGACAAACCCGATGAAGAGCGCCGTGCGCGCGCCGTAGATGACGCGCGACAGCAGGTCCCGGCCGAACTGATCGGTTCCCAGCCAGTATTCGAGACTGGGCGGCTGTAGCATCGCCGGGAAATTGTTTACTTCCGGATCGTGCGGCGCGATGTAATCGGCAAAGATTGCCATCAACGCGAGCGAGATGACCATAACGCCGCCGCAGGCGCCTAACGGATGTTTCTTGAGCGATTCCCACAGCGATTGGTGCCAGGAACGGCGCAGATAAACTTCCGGTTGTTCAAGGTGTTCAGCTACTGACATTCAGCTCTACCATATGTTGGCCCCGGGGCGGTGGGGCAGGCTATGTTTCTCTCGCATACTTGGGCCGCCGCGTATTGTACACGACGGCCCGTATTCAACTTAAGGCAGATGCCTTAAGCGTTGGTTTACTGCGACCGCAGCCGGGGGTCCAGGGTATCCCGAACCGCATCGCCGAAAAGGTTGAACCCGAAGACGGCGAGCGTGATTGCCAGCCCCGGGAAAACGGCGACCCAAGGGGCGCTTTCCGCATACTCCTCGGCGCCGCCTTGCAGCATCAAGCCCCACGCCGGCGTCGGTTCCTGAACGCCAAGGCCGAGATAGGAGAGCGATGCTTCAAGCAGGATCGCCTGACCGACGAATGCGGTCAGCATGATCAGGAAAGGCGCCATGACGTTCGGCGCCATGTGCCGCATGATGATCCGCATATGGCTGAAGCCCATGGCCCGGGCCGCGTCCACATAGGGGATTTCGCGGATGGCCAGCGCGTTCGACCGAACGACCCGCGCGCATCGCGGGATGAACGGGATGGTGATCGCGATGATCACGTTCTCCGTTCCCGTGCCGAAGATCGAAACGACGGCGAGCGCCATGATAATCAGCGGGAACGCCATGAAGACATCCATGATGCGCTGAAAGATCAAGTCGACCTTGCCGCCGAAATACGCGCTGCCGACGCCCAGCAACAATCCGATAAAGGCGCCGACGAAGGCAGCCACGAACCCGACGAACAAGGCGGTTCGCGCGCCGTAGACGATTCGCGTCCACAGGTCGCGGCCGAACTGGTCGGTGCCCAGCCAAAAGTCGGCGCTCGGCGGAACGAGCATATACTCGAACGAGTTGGCTTCCGGATCGTAGGGCGTGAGGTAGTTTGCGAAGACCGCAAGGACGATCATCAGCAAAACGACGAGTCCGCCCATGGCGCCCAACGGGTTCTTGCGGGCCATGTCGGCGGCGCGCTGTCCCCATGACCTCTGGTCGAAGAGTTCCTCGACGTCGGCGTGGACTTGGGTTTCTTCAACCGTGCTCATTTTAATCTCCCTCCCTAGCTGTACCGGATTCGGGGATCGAGCCATGCATAGAAGATGTCGACCACGAGATTGGTTACGACGAAGATGAAGGCGACCAGCATGACCAGCGCTTGCGTGAGCGTGAAGTCATGGTTCGTGACCGATTCGACGAACAGTTTGCCGAGGCCGTTCAAGTTGAACACCTGTTCGGTCACGACCAGACCGCCCATCAGGAAGGCGAATTCGATGCCGATCACCGTCACCACCGGCAGCATGGCGTTCTTCAGCGCATGCCGGTTGATGATGATCTTTTCGAGCAGTCCCTTCGCCCGGGCGGTCCGGACATAGTCCTCTCGGAGCACTTCGAGCAGGGCCGAGCGGGTCATACGGGTCGCTACCGCGGAATAGCGATACCCGGTCGCCAAGGCCGGCCAAATAAGCTGCGAGAGGTTGCCGAGCGGATCTTCCCATGGATCGACATACTCGATCGGCGGCATCCAGGGGGTGCCGAACCATGCCTGGGTCGTGATCAACAGGCCGAGAATGATCAGGATGCCGAGCCAGAAAGACGGCATCGCGATCCCGGCGATGCTGAATGTCCGCACGACATAGTCGATCCAGGTGTTCTGCTTGATCGCCGAAATGGTGCCCATCGGGATCGAGATGATGACGCTGAAAACGGTCGCGATGATGGCGACTTGCATCGACAGCTCGAACCGCAGCCCGATTTCATGCGTAATCGGCTGGCTCGTCCACATGGAGGTCCCGAGATTGAACGTGAAGAACCCGAAAATGAAATCCCAAAACTGGACGAGTATGTGCTGGTCCATGCCAAGGTCGGCCTGGCAAGCCGCGATCGCCGCCGGGTCCACGAATGAGCCTTCGCCGGCCATCCGCAGTTCGCAAACGTCACCCGGAATCAACCGCAGCAAACCGAAAACCAGGATCGCTGCGCCGACCAGTGTCGGGAACATCAGGAGGACACGTTTGATCGTATATTTATACATTTACTTCTTGCTCCGCGGTTCGCTCCCCCGCCGCACGAAGCGGGTGGGAGGGAGAGCGTTCTCTTAGCGACCGTTCGCCCATCGCTGTTTGGGAACGATCCAAACCCGATTGGGCGGTCGGTTCAGATAGGGACCGGACGCGATGCGCCAGTCTTTTGCTTGCGGGAGGTCTTGCAATAGCCGCAGTCGACACCGCATCCCGTGCAGGAGAAATCTCCGGCACGGCGGTGGGCAAACTCCGCCTAAATACTGTCATCCTCCCATCCTCCTCAGTTCAAAAACAGAACTAGCAGGGTCATGAAGCTTCAGTGTAACGGTCCGGCGGTGTTGCTTTTTTGGTTCCGACGGACCTGTCTGCCAGCGTTCTTTGTCGCAGCGACGCTGGTTAGACCTCGGTACAGGCCACCCAATGGCCCGGTTTGATTTCCCGGAATTCCGGCACCGCCTTCGAGCAGCCATCCACCGCCATTTCACAGCGCGGATGGAAGACGCAGCCGCTTGGCGGGTTGATCGGACTGGGAATCTCGCCCTTGATGATCTGGTGCTCGCGGGTGGCTTCGAGCGTCGGGTCGGGAATCGGCACCGCGTTCAGCAGCGCCCGGGTATAGGGATGTTGCGGGTTGTCGAACAATTCGTCGCAATCCGCCAATTCCACCATCTTGCCCAGGTACATCACCGCCACCCGATGGCAGAGATGCCGCACGACGCTGAGATCGTGCGAAATGAACAGATAGGTCAGGCCGAACTCGTCGCGCAGGTCTTCCAACAGGTTGATGACCTGTGCCTGGATCGACACGTCGAGGGCCGACACGGCTTCATCGCACACGATGAATTCGGGATTCATCGCCAAGGCGCGGGCGATGCCGACACGCTGGCGCTGACCGCCGCTCATCTCATGCGGATACCGGTCCGCGAAGCGCGGGCTCAGGCCGCAGACGTTGAGCAGTTCGAGAACCCGTTTGTCGCGGTCCGCGGATTCCGTGATGATCCCATGGACACGCATGGGCTCGGACAGAATTTCGCCGATCTTCATGCGCGGATTAAGCGAGCTATACGGATCCTGGAAGATAACCTGAATCTTTTGCCGAAACGGCGTCATCGCCTTCGCTTGCAGCAAGTTCAGGTTGACCCCTTCATACAGGATTTCGCCGTCGGTCGGTTTCTCGAGTTGCAGGATACACCGGCCCGTCGTCGTCTTGCCGCAGCCGGATTCGCCGACCAGGCCCAGCGTTTCGCCCTTCTTGATATTGAAGCTGATTCCGTCGACGGCCTTAACATGCGCGACCACCTTGGGGATGATCACGCCCTCGGTCACCGGAAAATGCATCTTGAGGTTCTTGACCTCGATCAGCGTCTCGCCCAACGCCCTGTCTGCGGCAGGGGCGGCGTCGGTTGTTTCCATTGCGGTTGCTTCACTCATGACACGGGGTTCCCTGCCGAGGTTAGATTGTCTTTTTCCCAGCACGCGGAGTAATGCCCGGGCGAAACCTCGAGAAGCTCCGGACGCTCCTGCGCGCATTTGTCGGTTGCAAATCGGCAGCGTGGCCGGAACGGGCAATCGCCGCCCAACCGCGCCAGATCGGGCGGCTGACCCTCGACCGGGTCCAGCTTCGCAGCGCGCGGCTGATCGAGCCGCGGCACGGACCTCAGGAGGGCGAGCGTGTAGGGGTGTTTCGGGTTGTGATAAATCTCTTCGGCGGTTCCCGTCTCGATGATTCTGCCGGCATACATGACGTTCACGCGGTCCGCGTATCGGGCCACGACGCCGAGGTTATGCGTGATCACGATCAGGGCGACGCCCAAGCGCCGTGTCAGGTCCTTCATCAGTTCGAGGATCTGCGCCTGAATCGTCACGTCCAGCGCGGTCGTGGGTTCGTCCGCGATGATCAGCTTAGGCTCGCAGGCCAGCGCGATGGCGATCATCACGCGTTGGCGCATGCCGCCCGACAGGTGATGCGGGTATTGCGACAGGCGGCGGTCCGGCTCGGAGATGCCGACCATGCCGAGCAGTTCGACGGCGCGGGCGTTGCATTCTTCCTCGCTCATGCCGAGGTGATGCTGCAGCGTCTCCGTGATCTGCAATCCGATCGTCAGCACCGGGTTCAGCGACGTCATCGGCTCCTGGAAGATCATCGCGATATCGTTTCCGCGCACCGACCGCATTTCCTGGTCGGACAACTGGAGCAGATCGCGCCCCTGGAACTTGATGCTGCCGCCGACGACCTTCCCGGGAGGATCGGCGACGAGGCGAAGGATCGACAAGGCGCTTACCGACTTACCGCAACCGGACTCGCCGACGACGGCCACGGTTTCGCCTTCTTGTACGTTATAGGAAATACCGTCGACTGCTTTAACAGTACCGGCCGACGTGAAGAACTGCGTCTGCAGACCTTCAATCTCAAGGAGATTAGCCACAAGCCCCCCTAGTAGTTGTTTCACTTATTATTCATTACGCAGGATTTGTTGATCAGACGGTAGGGAGGACCGCGATGCTTGTCAATGTCGATGTCCCGTACCCGTCAACATCGTGATCCGGGGTCAGCGGCGTTGCCCGAAATACGCCGGTTTGCGGGCGGCGCAGGCCACAGCAGCTTATTGATTTCGTTGCAAGGTTGAAGGTTTGGGCGTTTGGGTTCGACCGCTCGATTCGGAAGAATTTCACGGCTAACCCGTTCTGTGTTTACTGTCAAAGAAGGATTAGGCGTGCTTTGCCATGCGATGGCCGTTTAAACTTCCGTTTCCGCGTTTTTATTGGAAGAGTGGGTGTATCGGCATGAACGAAGCGCGATTATCGTATGTAGCATTGGTCGTGCGTGACCCGGGCGCCATCGCAACGGCGTTCGGCGACCGCCTTGGCATGCCGGCGATATCGGTCGAAGTGGATGGCGGACGGCCGGTGCCCGCGTTCGCCGCGGGGGAGGCGGCGCTCTTGCTGTTCGATCCGGACGATCCGTTTCTCGACGGCCCGGCGGACCCCGGTTTGCATCATTTGGCGTTTGCCTGCGCGGACCCCTCGCAATGGTCTCGAACGGCGGGCGTCGCCATGGCCGCAAACGGCGTGGACCATCAGGTCAATGGCGAACCGCAAAGCGTTCTGGACGCCGCGGCGACGCAGGGCGTGCGGGTCCGGCTCGGTTCGCCGTTGGGTGTTCCGGCGGTTTCGGATGGGCTGATCGAGCGGATCGATCATCTCGGCGTCGCCTCGGCGGACAATCGCGCCGCCGTCGCGCTCTTTTCCGGACAGATGGGCTTTGCGGTCGAAAGCCAGCAGACCGATCTCGAGGTTCGCACCGTGGTCGAGAGCTTCACGTCCGACAAATACGGCGTGGTATACCAGAATAGGGCGCCTGAGGTTGTCGGCGGGCTACGCGTCGCCTTCATCACGGTCGGCGATTGCGATTTGGAGTTCTTGCAGAACTCCGACCCCGATCATGAGGCGGAAATCGCGCATGGGCGTCCGGGCACGACGAAACAGGATCAAGGCGCGATCACGCGGTTCATCGAACGCCGCGGGGCGGGACTGCATCATCTTGCCTTGAAGACCGGCGATATCGACCGCGCGCTGACGGTTCTGGCGGATGCCGGTCTTCGGATGATCGACTTGACCGGCCGTCCGGGATCGCGGCGGGCGCGCATTGGCTTCGTCCATCCGGCGGCGCTTGGCGGTGTCTTGCTGCATTTCGTCGAACGGCAGGAGATTCCGTAACGCCGCGTCGACCCTAGCGCCGATTGGCGACGGCCGCGCGCTGGAAGGCCGGCCGGCGCAACACCGTTGCCGGCGTCGCCAAGAGGGATTTCTCCGGCCAACTCAGCGCGGCAACGTCGAGACACTGGAAGCCGACCGCAGCGGCAAACGGCAGGCACTGCATCGCCAGCAGCAGACCGAACAGCGTTTGCTCCGGGACGGCGTGCGGGTTGTTCAGGAGCAGGGCTGCCGACGATGCGGCGAGCAGACTCCCGAGAACCAGCTCCGGTGCGATGCGAGCCAATTGCGGAAACACCGAGGCCGCGCCGCTGGTGGCGCCGCCCTTGGGCGTTCGCCGGAAGGGCAGCGGTCGTCCCAACAGGCCGGCCGTCACCGCGCGGGCGACGGTTAGCTGAAGGCTCATCGCCGCGACCGCCGCCGCCGCGATACGACGCGGAGACCGGGTCACGCGCCGGTAGTACAACAGGCCCGTGTGCAGCAGCGCGACGATACAAGCGATGAATACGGGCGCGATCAGGGCGGTCGGCGGAAAGGCGAGCAGGCCGATCAGCATGAACGGCGCCGCGGCGAGATTGAGGATCGCCAGTCCGGTCGCCGCGGAATCGGCTAACCATGTAAGCCAGCCGCTCGCGAACTGCCCTTTCTGGGAGGCGGTCAGGCCGCGACGGAAGGGCAATAAGGCCCGCCAGTGTTTGCGGAGGATCTGCATCGCGCCATAGGCCCAGCGTTGACGCTGCGCCGCATAGGCCGCGGCATCGTCGGGCAGGATGCCTTGGCCGTAGCGCCGCGTCGTGTAATGCGCGACGCCGCCGTCGGCCAACAGCCTCAGCCCCAGTTCGGTATCCTCGACGATCGTGTCGGTCGCCCAAGCGCCGTTTCCGACGAGGGCGTCCTTGCGCAGCAACAGCATCGTGCCGTGCGCGATGATGGCGTTCGCCTCGTTGCGATGGACCATGCCGATATCGAAGAAGCCGGCATACTCGCAGTTCATCATCCGCTGCGCCGCGTTGGTGCGATGATCGGTGTGGTCCTGCGGCGCTTGGACCAGGGCGACCGCGTCGTCCTGAAACAGCGGGACGAGATCGCGCAGCCAATCGCGCCGGACGCAATAGTCGGCATCGACAACGGCGATGACCTGGGCGTCCGGGTGTGTCCGATCCAGCGCCGCATTCAAGGCGCCCGCCTTGAAACCGTCGACCTGCGGCAGATTGATGAACCGGAAGCGCGCGCCCAACGAGCGGCAGTGGGCCTGGATCGGTTTCCACAACGTCTCGTCCGGCGTGTTGTTGACGATCACAAGGACTTCGAAATCGGGATAGTCGAGCGCCGCGACGCTATCCAGGCAGGCCTGCAGCACGGCCGGTTGTTCGCGGCAGGCCGGGATATGGATCGATACTTTCGGCGGCGCGTCGTGCCGTGGGACGGTCGTCGGTTGAATGAGCCGCTGCGGCGCCCGGCCGGCGACATCCCGTGCGATTTCGCCGATCCGCACGAGGCTGAGCGCCGCCAAGGGGAGCAGAAAACCGAGGCCGAGCAGCCAAAAAACCGTCTCGCCGGCCGAGAGGTATTGCGAAACCGGGTACAGGAACGCCAGCGCCGCGCCCCCGCCGACGACATTCGCCGCCGCCGCCACGATCATGCCGTACGCGAGGGGCTGATGTGCCCTCAGCAGCACCAACAGCGCGATGATCGCGCCCAAGGACAATGCCAGCGGCGGGATCGTTCCCCAATCGATCGCAACCGGTCCTTCGAGTTGAAACTTGAGCCGTCCGTCGGCGGTCAGCAGGCCCCAGTATTGGCCGACACGGCCTTCCTCGGTCTTCCAGGGCTGATCGTACGCTTCGATCAAATTGTAGTCGATGCCTCGGCGCTGCGCCTGGGCGACGAACTGCCGGATGACGTCGGCTTGCTGCAAGGTGCCGGGCTGCGCCACGCCGATGTTGTACCCGTCGCTCGGCCACCCGAACTCCGCGATGACGATCTTCTTGTCGGGGAAGGTTTCCTGCAGCCGATCGAAAATCGTGGCGGCATAGGCGACGGCCTGTTCTGGCGGCAACCCTTCCCAATACGGCAGGATATGGGCCGAGATATAGTCGACCGCGTCGGCCAGTTCCGGATGCTGCAGCCAGACATGCCAGGGCTCCGCGGTCGTGAGCGGCATCAGTGTTCGCGACCGCACCGCCTGCAACAAGCCGATCAGGGCCGGAACCGAGATATCTTCGCGCAGCAGGCTCTCGTTGCCGACGACGATGCCGCGGATGTTGGAATGCGTTGCCGCCGCGCGCAGGGCCGACTCGATTTCGCGGGCGTTGCGCTCGACGCTAGGCCCGATCCACGCGCCGAGCGTGACGCTCAAGCCATGCTTCGCCGCCAAGGACGGCACGGCCTCCATGCCGCCGTCGGCGCTGTAGGTCCGGATCGAATGGGTCAGGGGGGCAAGGCGCGCGAGATCTTGATCGATCCGCGATTCATCGACGGAAACGTCCCGACTGGCCCAATCCGCTGATGGCGGGGTGTAGGACAACGACGCCAGGCTGCCGGCGATATCCGGCGGTTGCACGGCGCGGCCGGCCGCGAGCCAAACGGCCCCATGGACAGCCGCCGCGATGCCGATGCACAGAATTACTTTGGCGAGGTGCGCCATGTGCCTCCCTGGATGCCGAATAGCCCGTCCCGCGACATCGATCTTGCGTCGATGCCGGGACCCGGGGTTAACCTCTGTCTCTTCGACCTATTTAGGGGCTTACCGGGAGGAGGGCAAAATTTTTCTCTAATCGCTGTATTGCAGCGGCAGCGCGGTCGTCTGTTTGATGCATTCCATGGCGAAGCTCGACGTCACGTCGTTGAGATCGATCGCGCTGATCAGGCGTTTGTAGACCGCGTCATAGGCCGCGATGTCCGGCACGACGATGCGCAGCAGGTAGTCGATGTCGCCGCTCATGCGATAGAAGTCGACCACCTCGTCGATGTCGTCGACCGCCTTCGAGAAACGGTCCAGCCAGTCGACGCTGTGATGCTGGGTGCGGATGCTGACGAACACGGTGACGCCGACATTCACCTTTTTCGGATCGAGCAGGGCGACGCGTTGCGTGATGACGCCGTCGGCCTCTAGTTTCTGGATACGCCGCCAGCAGGGCGTCGACGACAGTCCGACCTGGTCGGCGATCTCGGCGACGGACAGGGATGCATCCCGTTGTAGGCAGGTGAGAATTTTCCGGTCGAAGTCATCCATTAGGTTCAGTTCCTAAGGAATAAGGAATTCGTAGTACATAATACTATAAATTTGCCTGAAAAGCGGTGAAATTAGAATTAATACCCTTGAAAATTAGGGTAATCTTCCAACGCTATGAACATGAAAACTCTTTTCACCGAACATCCCGCTTCCGTCGGCGAGAGCTACGGCGAGCATTTCGTCGCGGCGAGTACGTTCGCGGCGTCGATGGCGTTGGGAACCATCGCTTGTCTCATCCACGCGGTGTTTCCGTTTCTCTGCGTGAAAACCGGCAGCGGGATCATTACCGACCTGCATGACCGGATGGTCGCCAACCGGGTCAAGGATGAGAACAAGCATCGGGTCGTCGAACCGGTCGCCGTCGGCGACTGAATTTCCGTCCGACGCTTCTAATTCTTAGCGATCAGTTCCCGAAACAATGTGGCGGCGGCGCGCATGGCGGCGTCGGCGTGTTCGCCGTCGCGCAACGGCTGATGGACGGTGAACCATCCGTCGTATCCGAACGTCTGCAGCCGTTCGACCAGCGGGGCGGCCGGAATGCCATGCGGATCGCCCAGCGCGGTGAATCGCATGGGGACGGGACCTTGCCGCCGGCTGTCGAAGGTCATGGGCGACTTTGGGTCGCGCACCGCGGTTGAATAGAAGACGTTGAACAGGTGCGGCGCCAGCCGTTCCAGCGCGTCCGGTCCATGGTCGCCGCCGCAAGCCAGCAGATTGGCGGGCTCGAAAGCGACGCCGAAATTGCCCCGGCCGACCATCGCCAGCGTTTCGAGCGCGTCCTCCGCCGTCTCGAACATCGTCCCCCAATGGGTCAGGTGGACGAGGCGCAAGCCCCGTTCGGCGGCTTCGTCCGCGGCGCGCTGGGCGAACGGCACATCCTCGTCCGAGTGCATCATCACCCGAACCATTCCGCTGCCGACGCCCGCCGCGAGATCGAGATAGGGCGTGATGTTCCGCAACGCTTGGATGGCGTTCGCGTCGTTGCTGGCCAACGGAACGTCGCCGCTGACCATCGAGACCGATAAATCCAAGCGGTCCAGCAGTTGGCGGACACGGGCCACATCCTCGGCCGGAGAGTCGACCGACAGCACGGAGGCCCGCATGGAGATGCCGTCGAAGCCCAACGCCTTGGCGCGGGGCGCGAGCGTCTCGATCGGGATGGCCGCGACGTCTTTTTGTTTCGGCGGCTCGGCGATGCGGACGGACAGCGACAGTTTCATGGGATATCCGGTGGCGGAACAGGGCGCGATGCAATCGGCCGTAACCGTTCCCGCGGCCGATTGAAATTTCCCCGATACGCTAGGGGGTTGGGCGGCGTTTTTCAAGGACAGTGGGATGGCGGCGGGTCGACGCTATAGCCATGCTTCGACAAGCTCAGCATGAGGCGGGACGGCGACTTCAACCAATCGGCTCCCTTATGGTGAAGTGCCAAATCCGGTCCGTCATTCCCGCGAACGCGGGAATCCAGACGTCGACGCAACTGGATCCCCGTTTTCACGGGGATGGCACGAGTTTATGTAAGCCGCCTCATGCTGAGCTTGTCGAAGCATGGCCTTTCCTCAACGCCGGCGGCACCTAGCGGCAGAGATGTTCGGTGATGGGCGGCCCGCCGACGGGGCGAACGGTTGCCGAGGCCGGCCGGGACGCCGGTTGGATTTGCAGGGAGCGGCTCCCGTGGGCAGCCTCGGACGCCGCCCGGACATCTGTTAGCCAGTTGGCGAAGAATCGGCGGGCCGGCTGACGCCACGTCTCCGCCGGTTGTCGTACCGGGTCATCGTTGGGATAGGTGTTTGCCGGCATCGCGATGGCCTTGCCGGCGCTGCGGTCGCGCTCGTATTCCGCCGGCAGCGTATCGGCGTCATATTCCAGGTGATTGAACATCAGAACCGTTTGCCGTGGCCGATCCTCCAGAAGACCCAGGCCGGCAGCGGCGGAGTCGGCAAGCACGGACACGCCGGCGTCCCGGGGTAGGTCGGCTTGGCGGACTTCCGAATGACGGGAAACCGGTATCGGGAGGGGACCGGTGAGTCCGTCGAACAGCGGATGGTGCGGCGTTCGGATTTGGTGATCGAAAACGCCGAACCGCTTCGCTAAAAGTGTGTGCTTGTCCACGCCATGGAAATGGAAAAGTGCGGCCTGCGCCGCCCAGCAGATGTAGTAGCGCCGCAGCGCGGCCTGCTGCGCCCAGTCGAAGATGTCGGTCAATTCCCGCCAGTAGGAGACGGCGTCGTAGGACAAGGTCTCCACCGGCGCACCGGTGATGATCAGGCCGTCGAACCGGCGATGCCGGAGATCGCTCCAACGTTTGTAAAACCGGTCGATATGGCTGCGTGCCGTGGATTTCGGCCGGCGGCTATCCGGAATGAACAAGGTCAGGTCGACCGTGTGCGTCGTATCGCCCAAACGCCGGGCGATCTGAATCTCCGTCGCGGGTTTGCACGGCATTAAATTGAGCACGGCGATGCGGAGCGGGGGGCGAGAGCGGCCGTTGAAAGTACCGGCGTCGACAACGTCGATCCCTTCGCGCCGCAAGACCGCGGCGGCGGGTAGGTTATGCGGGAGGATGATCGTCATGTCGGGACGCTCCTCTTGTCGATCGGCGGATCGTCGTCGACCGGCGGACGGATCGGCCAGCGTCCGTCCGCCGGTGTCGACGGGTCGCGTTACGCGGCGAGGTCGAGCTTGCCCGCCGCCTCAAGGGCTTGGTCGAGGTCCTTGAGAATGTCGTCGATATGCTCGATGCCGACCGACAGCCGGACATAACCCTCGCTGACGCCGGTGGCGAGTTGGTCCTCGGGCGAAAGCTGTGAATGCGTCGTGGTCGCTGGGTGGATGGCCAGCGAGCGGGCATCGCCGATATTGGCGACGTGATAGAACATCTCCAGCGCGTCGATGAAGGCGCGTCCGGCTTCGCGGCCGCCCTTGAGTTCGAAGCCGACGAGGCCGCCGTAGCCGCCGGTCAGATAGGCGTCGGCGCGGCGTTTCTGCTCCTTATCGTCATGCGCGCCGGCGAAGATGACCTTCGTCACCGCGGGATGGTTTTTGAGGTGGTCGGCGACCGCCTGGGCGTTGCGGCTATGTTCGCGGATACGCAGCGGCAGCGTTTCCAATCCTTGGATGAACTGGAACGCGTTGAACGGGCTCATCGCGGCGCCCAGGTCGCGCAACAGCGTGACGCGGGCTTTCAGGACATAGGCGATCGGGCCGAGCGGCTTGACCGCCTCGGTCCAGACCGCGCCGTGATAGGAGGGGTCCGGCTGGTTCAGCATCGGGAAACGGTCGGCATGCTTCTCCCAGTCGAAATTGCCGCCGTCCACGATCAGGCCGCCGATCGAGGTGCCGTGCCCGCCGATGTATTTCGTGGTCGAATACACGACGACGGCGGCGCCATGATCGAACGGACGGCAGATCAGCGGGGCGGCGGTGTTGTCGACGATCAGCGGCACGCCCAACTCGCGGCCGATGTCGGCGACCTCCTTGATCGGGAAGACCGCAAGTTTCGGGTTCGGCAGCGTCTCGGCGAAATAGGCGCGGGTCTTGTCGTCGGTGGCGCGGCGGAAATTCTCGGGATCCGCCGGGTCGACGAAACGCACCTCTATCCCCATCGTCTTGAAGGTGTTGTTGAACAGGTTCCACGTGCCGCCGTAGAGGTCCGTGCCGGTGACGATGTTATCGCCGGCGTGGCAGATGTTCTGGATCGCGATGGTTTCGGCGGCTTGGCCGGAGCTGACGGCCAGGGCGGCGGCGCCGCCTTCGAGGGCCGCGACGCGCTGTTCCAGGACATCGGTCGTCGGGTTCATCACGCGCGTATAGATGTTGCCCAGCTCCTCCAGCGCGAAGAGTTTCGTCGCGTGCTCGGTGCTGTCGAACTGATACGACGTCGTTTGATAGATCGGCACGGCGACCGCCCCCGTGGCCGGGTCGTTGCGGAAAGCGGCGTGCAGGGCGAGGGTCTCGGGGTTTTTCGTCTCTATGGTCATGTGAAGTCTCCGGTTTTCTTGAATTGGGTCAATGCGCGGCGGCGGACGCAGCGTCCTATGTAAGGGGGCTATGTTTCTCGTGAATTTCTCGATTCCGGGTTTTGTGTTTCAAAATCGTTTCAGGTCGCTTTATCCCGAGCACAGGAAAAAAGCCTTGGTGTATCGAGGGTTGAGCCGCGGAAGCAGCCGTCGGGCGAAAGCGAGAGCAAAAAAGTTAAAAAAATTAACGATTGTGACCGGGGTCACTGCTGGCCGCGGGCGTCGGGCATAGTATCGGGGTGTTGAAGTTACAGAAGAGGCCGCGCACCCATAGCCCCTCCCATTTGCGCGGCCTCTTCCTATTTCCCCACATCATTGCGACGTTTCCCGAAACCTGTGGTCGGACGGCGCGCGCGGTTTCTGACCCTGTCGTCACGATGGCGGAACCGGATTGCAACCTGTGACCCGGGTCACTGACCGTAGCGGCGTTGGACGGTAGAATACCCTCACAAGTTCGACGATTTAGGCCGCGCACCCATTGCCCCTCCCACTGCGCGGCCTATTTCTTTTCCGATTTCGTCCTCAAGATCCGTCAAAACGCGTAAGATTACGTCAGCCGGTCTTTCCAAGCTGACAGGAGGGGTTCGTCGCCATGAGCACGCCAGAACTGACCATCGCTTTCAGCGAAGGAGAAGTGGAGCCCCTCGGCAAGTATGGCTTCGTCCTCGACCTATCCGGGCAAAGCGGGTGCGACGTGATCGAACATCTGCTGTTCCTCGTGAAATCGTTGGAGCATCCGTATCAGATCATCGCCGGCGGCGATCGGGTCCAACCGGCTGACGTGGGCCGGGATTACGGCCGGCTCACCGTCTGGACCAATGATCGGGATAATGCGGATTTCCTGCTTTTGATGTCCGAACTCGGCTTCGATGTCCAAAGGCCCGATGGCGGTGCGGGCAGCATGACATCCTAACGGTCTCCGTTCGCCGTCTACGCCATATTGTGAACGCTATTCCTGTCAGAAGCCAATTGCGCCGCCGCCGCCAATTTGGATAATTCCGTTGGCACCATTCCTGTGCCGTATCCACATATTTCATTTGCGTGAGGGGATTTTCGATGGCGCTCGACCTGATTCTGAAGAACGCGCGGATTGCCGATGCGTCTGGTGACCTTTCATCCTGCGACATCGGCGTGAAGGACGGCGTCATCGTCGAAATCGCGGGCTCGATTTCCGGCGACGCCGAGACCGTGGATGCGCAAGACGGGCTGGTGTCCGCCGGGCTGATCGAGACGCATATCCATCTCGATAAGACCCGTATCTTGGACCGGTGTTCTCCGTCGCCCAACCGCGGCACCGACCACATGCTGCGGGTTGCCGCGGTGAAGTCGGAATTCACGGTCGAGGATATCTATGCCCGCGCCAAGCAAACGTTGGAACATTGCATCGCCAACGGCACGATGCATATGCGCACCCATATCGAAGTGGACCCCAATATCGGCCTGCGCGGGTTCGAGGCCTTGCAGCAACTCGCGGAGGATTACCGCTGGGCGATCGATATAGAGTTCTGCGCCTTCCTGCAGGAAGGTTGGACCAACGTTCCCGAAGCGGAGGCGAATGTCGAGGAGTGCTTGAAGCGGGGAGTTACCGTCGTGGGCGGCGCGCCGGGTTACGATCCCGACCATGCGGGTCAGATCAACCGCATCTTCGACCTCGCGCGCGAGTATGACGTCAATGTCGATATTCATTTGGACGTCGGCTATACGACCGACGACATGGATATTCACCTGGTCTGCGACCTGGCCGACAAATACGGCTGGGGCGGCCGGACGGCCATCGGGCATGGCGCCAAATATTCGTGCCTGCCGCCGGACGACCTGCGCGCGTTGGGGCGGCGTCTCGCCGACGCCGGCGTCGCGGTGGTGGTGCTGCCGGCCACCGACCTCTTCGTCATGGGGCGTCACCAGGACCATAGCGTGATGCGCGGCGTTGCCGACGCCAATGCGCTGATGGCGTGCGGGGCGAATTGCGCGCTGTCGAGCAACAATATCCTGAACCCGTTCACACCCTTCGGGGACGGGTCGCTGACCCGTATTGCCAACCTCTATGCCAACGCGACGCAGCGCGGCGCGAACGAGGAACTGGTCGAGTGTTTCGAGATGCTGACGCGTCGCCCGGCCCGTATCCTGCGGCGCGAGGATTACGGCATTGCGGTCGGTAACCCCGCCGATCTCGTGGTGTGGAACGCCACGTCACCGATCGAGGCGGTTGCGACCGCCGCTCGGCCGCTGCATGGTTTCAAGCGGGGCCGCCGGACTTTCACCCAGACGCTGCCAGAGCTTCATCCCCCGGCGTAGCGGGCGTTAGGCGGCGGCGCCGGCCATCTCGATCTTGCGCCGACGCAGCAGCCAATACGCAATGAACAGCGCCACCGGGGCGCAGGCGCCCGTCGCGATGCGTAAATCCGGATGGAACAGGATCACCATGGCGAAAGCGCCGAGGATGACGCGGGCGCCGATGTCGATGCTTCGGTTATCGCTGAAGCGGGCCTGCAGGCTGAAGGTCGCGCCGACCGTTGCGGTCAGAACCAGGGCCATCATGACCACCTGCGTCAGGCCGGGTTCCATGACAAGGCCCGGGCGGGTGAAGACCGCGACCATCAGGACGAACAAGGCGACGCAAAGCTGAATCGCCCGCCACAGCGTCTTGAAAAAGGACGTGTTCGCGATCTTCGACGTAACCGCGGCGACGACGGATGTCGGCGGCGTCAACTCGCCCCAGACGGCGAGGAAGAACGCGAAGAAATGCACCGACCAGGGATGTGCGCCAGCCTGGATCATGTGCGGCGCGATCACCAGCGCGGTCAGGATGTAGGTCGGGGCGGGCGGCAATCCCATGCCGAGCAGCGCGCCGAAGAAGAAGGCCATGATCGCCATGGCGGCAAAGTTCACCGAGGCCGCCTCCACGAGAATGAAGCCGACCTTCGTCGGGACGCCGGTATTGACCAGCGCGGCGGTCAGGATCGAGAGCGTCGCGAGTAGGAGCGTAAGGTCCGCCGTCATCGACGCGAAGTTGTCGACGAACCGCATCAAGGGTTTGCCGATTTCCCGCAGGCCGGCGCGGTCCGGCGCGAGGAGGGTCGAGACCACGTGACGCAGGAACAGGGCGGAGGCGATGGCCACGAAAATGTAGAGAGCGGCGAACAACGGCGGAAGATGAAACGCCGCCATCAGGACGATGAGGCCGCCGACGACCGCGACGAAGGCGCCGACATTGATCCAGTCGGGCAAGGCCATGGTCTCGATCATCGGTACCGTCTTGACGCCGCCGTGACGCGCCGAAATCAGATACACGCCGAGCGAGACCCCGGCGAAATAGATCAAGGCCGGCGCATAGCCGCGCGCCACCACGTCGAAATAGCTGCGGTCCAGGAAATCCGCCATGAGAAAGGCCGATATTCCCATGATCGGCGGCATGAGTTGCCCGCCGAGCGACGAGGCGGTTTCCACGGCCGCCGCATCGGGCCGCGCCATGCCGGCCTTGATCAGCGCGGGGATCGTGGCCGACCCGGTCGTCACCGCATTGGCGGCGCCGCTGCCGCTGACCGCGGCCACGCCGAAGGAGCCGACCACGGCGGTTTGGGGTAAGGCGCTCGGCGACTTCGCCGCGATCTGGGACGAACCCCGCAGGATCGAGTCGATGCAGCCGAACGACCGCAGCGTCGCGAGGACCAGCACGAAGGAGCCGATCAGCGTGAGCGCAAGCTGCGGCAGGTCGGAAAAGACGCCGGTGGTGTCTTCCAGGCTCGTCATGGTCAGCACGCGGGTCCAATCCAGACCGGGATGATAGAACATGCCCGGCACCACGAAGCCGTACACCGCATAGAGAATCAGGATGATGTTGAGCACGAACAGAACGAAGTAACGCTTCCGCGCATATTCCATCACCAGGGCGACCATCAATCCGCCCAGCACCATGTCCAGCGGGTCCCAAAATCCGGCTCGGACGGTGCCCAGTTCCTCGAATTCCACATACATGTAGACCGAGACGACCGCGCAGATCCCGACGTAAACGGCGGCGATCGCCAGATTCAAGCCGGGGCCGAGCTTTGGATAGAAGTCGTTCCGACGCAGCGAGTCGAGCGTGAAGATGATGAAGGTCACCGGCACCATCGTGAAGGCGAGCAGCGTCGGGCCGCCGAACGTCGTCGTGTAGTACTGTATGAGATAGACGAAGAAACCGAAGGCAACGATAAAGAAGCCTGCTTCCGCGATGGCGAAAACCGGCGAGCGGGTTTCAGAGTGGTCGGACATTGATGGATTACGCCTTGGAATGCGGCAGGGCGGCGGTTCGTAAACGCACCGCCGCCCTTGCCGGATTCGATGGGGTCAAGCCTACTTGGGCTTCGCGACCCGTGAATCCCACTTGGTGTCCCAAACGCCTTTCTCGCGCATGAACTTCGCGAGACCGGGATGGATTTCCACCAAGTTGACGGCCGATTCCACGCCGCGGCGCTGCATGGCCGGCATGTCGGCGGCGACCTGTTTGAACGCCTTGTCGGCCTTGGCCAGTGCGTCGGCGTTCTTTTCGATCGTCTTGAGGATGCCGTACATCTCGTCTTCGCTTATCTCCATGCCGAGATGCGCGCCGTAGTAGAAGGGCAGCATCTTGACCTTTTCGACATGGTTTTTCTTCTTGCCGAAGACCGTCGGGTCGAGTTCGGCGATCTTGAAGCCCGCCTTTTTCAGTTTCTCGATCTCTTCGGCGCTGGGGTTCAACGCGGCCCAGTCGGTCTGCAGCGACGCTTCCGTGATCCACGGCGCCGTTGTCGCTTCCGCGTTGGTGTAAACGCCCATGCCGACATAGTTGCCCTGTTCGAGCAGCGATCCGGCGGTCTTGATGCTGACCTCCAGGTAATCATGCTTGATGCCGAGGGCGGCGAAGGCGCGCTCGAGCTGTGCCCGGGTGTCCCACGGCCGCGGTCCGGTGAAGACGCGCTTGCCGGACAGGTCGCTCCAGCTTTTGATCTTGTCCTTGTCGCGCGCATGGATGCCGACGCCCATCTCGATGGTGAACATCCAGAAGGATTGCACCGGCTGGCGCTCCATCTTGCTCTGGAAGCCCTTGAAGCGGTTGATGTTGTTGGCCAATTCGAAGAAGGCGACGTCGGAGCCGTAATAGCCCTCGAACTGCCCGGTCGAATAGCCTTTGACCGTAACGATGGCGCCCGGCGTGGGCTGTACGGTGACACGGATGTTATCCATCTCGCGTGAGAGCATTTCCGCCAGGTTGGTGATGGCGCGGTGGCCGGACGAGCCCACGCGCGAGGTGCCCCAGCGGATGTCTTTAACCTGCGCGGCCGCGGCGGTGGCCGTGCTCACCGTGACGGTCGCGGCCGTACCCGCCGTGAAGGCGGCAAACATGAGGCAAGTTAGGAGCCGTTTAAGCATGTCGTTTCTCTCCTGCGAGTCTAGTCATCAGATCGGCATGCGTACCACGCGGAATGGGCGCCGATTCATTACTGTTTGAGAGGGTTGCGTCCCGTTCATCGCAATTCACCGGGACCGCTGATTAAACTTCTTTGTAAGCAAACGGTAAGTCGGCGGTTGCGGGGTGTCAACGGGTGTGTGGCCTATCGCCTTATCACGATTGCAAAGGAGTGGGTGACGTCAATCGCGTAATGCTAGAAGACGTTGCACGTTCGGATCGCATTTTTCGATCTTGGATTCTATGCGATACTAGTATGACGTGTTGGCGCAGCCATGCACAGGCGATATCGAATGAACGCAGTATGTACCCCGTTGGTAATGGGGTAAGCGGTTCCTCTGCAGGAATTACAACTTTTAGTGTGGTGGTGTAGGCTGCCCAAGTGCATCGATCTTTGCGGCCGCGTCTAACGCGTCGACAGGTCGTCGACGAGAGACTTCGCCGTGGCCAGATCGCAGCCGTACACATCGCGCGCGGCTTTGACCGCCGCGATGGTGTTCCCCGATTGGATCAACGCGAGGATATGATCTTCCTTCTCCGCGGTGGACATATCGTCGAACGCCTTTGCCGGCGGTTCGACGGCCAGCGTTGTCGGGAAATAGCGCGCCAATGCCGCCAGCGCTTTCTTGGGTGATCGAAGTTCGACATGGATCGCGTCGCCATGGAGCGTGACCGGGTAATGATTGAAGCGGCTTCGCTTCCAATCGCGCTGCTGAGCCTCGGCGCGTAAGGCGTCCGCCAGCGGCCCCGGGTCGGTCCGTCGCAGGGCGATTTCGAGGTGCTTGATGGTGAACCACTGCGACCATGCCCCTTCCGTGTTGGGGGCGTTCAGGTCTTGGTTCCGTGGGCGGATCCAGGCGACTTCCCGGCGGTCGAGCTTCACGATGGTCGGCGTGTCGGCGGGGAAGCGGTGGTTATGGTAAGCGCGAAACCGAACGTACAGCGCTTCGGCCGACCAACGCAGTTGCCAGCATTCCGCCCTGCGGCTGGCACGGAACAGACGGAACGCCATCCTTGCGATGAGGCCGAAGATAACTGCCCCGATCGTCGCCAGATAATAAACCAGCGCGTTCTGCGCGATCGTCGGTATGAAAGGGAGGCTGGCGCTGCCGAGCGCTATGCCGGCCAGCACCAAGCCGAAGGCTAGATGCGCCCAGGCGGTTTCCCGATACGTCCACAGGCCGTCGGGCGGCGGCATCTCTGCGTCACGTAGGATTTTCATGGCTCTCGGCCCGTTTGTTCAGGCCGAGAGAATAGGGGTGGGGAATGGAGAAGCGGTTAACGGCGCGTATGCCGTGCATGCGCCGCCGGTCCAGGCGCCGTACGGAGGGTATCGCAGCGACAGCGCCTTTTATTTGTGACGGTAGGTGATACGGCCCTTGGTCAGGTCGTAAGGCGTCATTTCAACGTCGACGCGGTCGCCAACCATCACGCGGATGCGGAACTTCCGCATCTTCCCTTTCGGCTGAGCGATAATCTCATGTCCGTTTTCAAGGCGGACCTTAAACATCGCATTCGGCAGTTTGTCGATCACCGTGCCGCTAAAATCGATCAATTCTTCTTTCAAGACTTAACCCCGAGCAGTGTACAGACTAGCGCTTTCAATCAACTTACGCTCTTTGTGGATCCGTATAAGTATAGAAAATCCGGCCGGAACGATAGTGCGCCGTCGTTCCGGCCGGTATTCTTTAGTCGAGCAGCTTCAGATCTTCCGCGGAGGATTTGCCGTTACGGCCCTCCGTGATTTCGAATTCGAGCTTCTGGCCTTCGTATAGCGAGCCAATTCCTGCCCGCTCAACGGCGGAGATATGCACGAACACATCCTTGCCACCGTCTTCGGGCTCAATAAAACCGTAGCCTTTGGTAGGGTTGAACCACTTCACGGTTCCTGTAGACATAGTCTAATTTCCTTACTGCATAGTCAAAAACGGTACTGTCGATACTGCGGTTTTGCGCTCACCGGCGGCACCTGAGAAACGAGCAAAACTCTGTCTGAAAGCAACTAGGTCAGACGCTCGGACGTCTGACCATCACTAGGGTGATTACAAGACGTAGGCGACCAAACAAGGGGCGACCGGACAACGTATAACTCGCTTATATTAGATAGGGAGTGTAACACGAAAAGTAAACTCCAGCTTAACGAATGCTTAAACTCCATAGCTGAAAACAATGAGTTATGCGGAACTTAGTGATCTTGTTGGCCCTATTTGTCGCCGGGTGCCCGTCATTCGAGCGGTATGAGCATCGGCTCGACGGCTGGCAGGGTCGGAGCGCCCATCAGCTCGTCTCTGTGTGGGGAAGTCCGGATGCGGTCATGGCCTTGAACGACGGCGGCCGCGTCTTCGAATACAAGACGCCTGTCATCGTCGGCATGTTCTGCGAAACCCGGTTTACGCTCGACCGGAAGGGTTTCATCCAGAAATGGTGGTATTACGGCAACGATTGCCGGCTCTGACGCCGCCACAGGGTTTTTCTCCAACCACTTGTTTCGACGGAGCCTTGCTGCCAGGGTCTTCGATCATGCCGCATACGAGATGATCGATGATGCCCGCCGACCGCGCCGGGGTTTCACCCGCCCGCCTTGTCGTCCTGGTGTGCGCGGCGCAAGTGCTGGCGCAGATCGGCGCCTACACTTGGCCGGCGCTCTTGCCCGGCATGATGACCCTTTGGGGGCTGGATAACAGCGAGGCCGGATGGATCACCGGGCTCTTCTATCTCGCATACACCATCGCCGTGCCGGTTCTCGTCACCTTGACCGACCGGGTCGACGCCAAGCGCGTCTATCTGTGCGGCGTGTCAATGATCGCCGCGGGGCATTGCGTCTTTGCGGCGGCGGATGGGTTCTGGATCGCCGTTTTCGGCCGGATGCTCGCCGGGGCCGGATGGGCCGGAACCTACATGACCGGGCTGAAGCTATTGGCCGACCGCGTGGACGCCCGGCTCATGTCGCGCGCCGTTGCCGGGCATGCGGCCGGGGTCGGGATCGCCGGCGCCCTGTCCTTCGTCTTCGCCGACCTGATGCAGCAGATCGCTGGCTGGCGCGGCGCTTTCGCCATGGCCGGCGGTTGCGCGTTGGCGGCGGGGTTGATCGTCGCCGTCTTCACGCCGGCCCGCGCGCCCGATCGCGCGGCCCGTAAGGAGAGGGGGGCGCTGTTCGATTTCCGTCCGGTCTTCCGGAACCGGTCGGCCATGGCCTACGCCTTCGTTTACTGCTTTCACACTTGGGAGATGAACGCGCTGCGCGGGTGGAGCGTCGCCTTCCTCGCCTATGTTGCCGCGCAGACCGGCGAGGCGAGCAAATGGATTGCGCCGACGGCGGTGGCCACCGTCATGGCCTTGTTGGGCACCGGCGCGAGTATCGCCGGCAACGAGGCGTCGATCCGGTTCGGACGGCGGCGGCTGATCGCCGTGGCGTTGACCCTGTCCGTGGTTCTGGGCGGCACGATCGGATATGTCGGGACGCTGACCTATGGACTGGCCGTGGCGATGGTGCTGGCCTACGGCGCGGTGATCTGGCTCGATTCCTCGTCGCTCACCGCAGGGACCGCGGGCAACGCCGACCCCGAGCGCCGCGGCGCGACGCTTGCCGTGCATTCGATGTTGGGATACGGCGGCGGTTTCTTCGGGCCGCTCGTGGTGGGGTGGACGCTCGACCTGGCGGGCGGGATGTCGCCGCACGGGTGGAGCATGGCCTTCGGGTCGATTGCCGGGCTGATGCTGCTGACGTTCATCGTCTTCCGCGTGATGCGGCCGGACGAGTTGCCCGGCGACCGGCACGGCGCGCGGGACTAGGACGCGCTAGCGTATCCGGTCCCGGGCATAGGCGCAGACCGTCTCGATCAGCCTCGTCATCGCCGCCTGTTGGTCGGCATAGCCATCGGATTTCCGAATTTTATCCTCGTCCATGTAGAGGCGTCGGTTGATCTCGATCTGCAGGCTGTGGCGGTTCTTCGCCGGATCGCTGTAGGCGCGCACCAGTTCGACGCCCTTCTGTCCATCGTTGACGGCAACCCGGTACCCGAGCCCGGCAAGCGTTTCCCTTACCAGGTCCGTGAACTCCGCGCCGGCGGTCGTGCCGTCCCGGTTGCCGAGGGTGTAGTCGTTCGGGTTCGGCTCTCCCGCCTTTTCGTAGACCGACGGCCAGACGCCCGGGGTCGAGTGGCAGTCGATATGCCAAACCGCGCCGAACCGGTCGTAAGCGGTGTCCAGCGCCGATCGGATGGCGTCGTGATAGGGCCGCCAATAGCGGTCGATGCGATGCGCCACTTCGGCGGGCGTCAGTTTTCGGCCGTAGAGTTGCGTCGCACCGTCGACGGAAACCGTGCGGATCAGTCCGGCGCCGCCGCGCGCCTTGTCCGTCATCTCGATGACCCCGTCCCAAATGCCGTCGATGCTGGCCGGGTCGAGGTCGGTCGCGGCTCGGTTGGGGTCGATATACATGCGCGCGAAGGTCGCCGCGATCAGGGTCGCGCCATGCGCCGGCGCGGCGGAGAACAGGTCATCGACAAACGCGTCCTCGCCCCGCCGCATCGTCGCGAAGGGCACAGCATAGTCGAAGTCATCGGGATAATGGGTGCCGCTGTGGGGAGAATCGAAAACGACGGGTAGCGCATTGCCCGCCGGTTGCCGCACGATGACTGGATCCTGCACGATCGTCTCCCACAATTGAAAAACGGGTGGATGCAACAATTCCAGATGCGGGCGGACGAGTCGAGAGGGCAAAATGCTGCGTCGGGTCTCCTCGGCCCCGCGGCCAGCGCAAGGCGTCGGAACGTGACGATGGCCTTTACCGGTGTCGCGCACGGGCTATCGTTGCCGCATTGGGCGCGCAAGCGTCCCCTTGATGCGAGGAAAGATTATGCCCGATCCGCTCAACGCCTTCGTTCCCGGTAGCCAGGTTTATGTGACGGGGGCGGCGGCGGGACCGCTGGCCGGTCTGCGCTTTGCGGCGAAGGACATCTTCGACGTTGCGGGCCATGTCACCGGCGGCGGCAACCCGGACTGGGCGCGGACCCACGAACCTGCGGCCGCGCATGCGCCGGTCGTGCAGAAGCTGCTCGACGCCGGGGCGACCCTAATCGGCAAGACGATCACGGACGAACTGACACGCGGCATCCTGGGCATCAACGCCCATGACGGCACGCCGGTGAATCCGGCGGCGCCGAACCGCGTGCCCGGCGGTTCGTCGAGCGGATCGGCCTCCGCTGTCGCGGGTGGCTTGGTCGATTTTGCCCTCGGCAGCGATACCGGCGGGTCGGTGCGGATTCCGTCGAGTTTCTGCGGTATTCATGGTCTGCGGCCGACGCACGGTCGTATTCCACTCGAAGGCATTCTCGAACAGTCGGCCAGTTTCGACACGATCGGCTGGTTCGCGCGTGACCCGGCGATTCTTGCGCGGGTCGGCGCGGTGCTGTTCGACAGTGCGGTCGAGGAGACGCCCGCCTTCCGGTTGCTCGTGGCGGAAGATGCGTTCGCGGTGGCGGACGATACAGTGACCGCGGCGTTGGCCGGGCCCTTGGATCGGCTGCGGGCGTTGGCGGAAGCATCCGAAACGGTGCGGGTCTGCCCGACCGACCTGAGGGATTGGCGCGCCGCGATGGGCACCGTGCAATCCTGGGAGGCGACGCGATCCTTCGCCGCTTGGGTCGACGCGACCAATCCGCGTTTCGGATTCGATGTGGCGCAACGGTTTTTCGCCTCCGCAACGATTACCGCTGCCGACGTCGAGGCGGCGGGGCCGGTACGGCAGGCCCACTGCGCCCGCATGGCCGAGATCATGACGCCCGGTACCGTAATCGCGTTGCCGAGCGCGCCCGGGCCGGCGCCGTGCAAGGGGCTCAGCCAGACCGACATGTGGGACGTGCGCGCGCGCATCTCGCTGCTGACCTGTATCGCCGGCGGCGCGGGGTTGCCGCAGGTCTCGCTGCCGTTGGAGGTGGTGGACGGCGCGCCGGTTGGCCTGTCGTTGATCGGCCCGGCGGGGGCCGACGAAAAGCTGCTGGCCTGCGCGGCCGCATTGCACGTCAAGTGATAGACGGTCGTGTCGGATCGTATCCGTTAGCGGCAAAATGGTCGCCGCACCGGCCGGGGCCCAGGTTTGCACGCAGTCCCGATGTATCGATAGCAGATGTTTCATACCCACACTTGGCGGGAAGATCTCGATGCCTTCGATCGCCGGACTCCTACTTTCGGGTCGCGAGCCGCACCGCTAAACGGCAAATATGCGAATGACTCGCATTATCACTTATGTTACACTTTTAGACGGCTGTGGGTACGGAATGTGCTCGATGGAGGCAACTCTTCCATGTTTTCGCCCGCATTGACATAGAGGGCTTCGCCGCTGATTTGCAATCACTTGGATCCGCGCACCAAACGGAACTTGGCAGTCAGCCTGACGCCATTGACAGATGTCGTTCTAATCTTGCTGATATTTTTCATGGTGACGGGAAAGCTCACCGAGGCTGACCCGTTTGAGGTTGCTCCGCCGCGCTCCGCCAGCGAACGACCGTCGAACAGTCGGGACATGCTCGTGCTGGTTGGCGCAGACGGTCGGCTGGCGGTGGATGGTCGGTCGATAGAATCCGCTCGGCTTCGCTCCGTCGTGGTAGATCACCTGTCGACGAACGATGGAGTGATCGTTCGCCTGAAAGCGGACAGCGAAGCACGTGCCACGCAGGTGATCGCCGTTATGGAACTATTGCGGGAGGCGGGTATAGAAGAACTTAAGCTTCTCATTGTATTAAAAAGCGATTGACTTGGGAGACTATCGTAAATCGATTTGAGCGATCGGCCAGGGCGGGAACGAGTGTGCTGTGGGAGATATAGACCAAGTCTCAACGGACGCCGCAGGGCGGGCATATCTGCACGTATTGATCGCCACAACGGGTTTTCAGTGGCCGCTAGCGCACCACCATCACGGACGTGTCTGCCTTCTGCAGGACGTCGGTCGAGACGCTGCCCTTAAAAAAACGATGCCAGGGCGATTTCGCGGTTTCCGACACGACGATGACCGAGTAATCCTCGCCGACCTTGGTGATGTGTTCGGCCGGGTCGCCGACGCGGACATAGCTGTCCTTCACCGTGATACTCCTTTCGGTCAGGATGTCATGCAGCGCCTTCAGGTTCGCCGTCGCTTCCTCTTCGCTTTCGACGTCGGCGGCCACCGTCATGATCGACACCGGGGCGTTGCCGTGCGTCACGAGGAAGAGGTTCTTGCGTAACGCCTCGTTGGCGTGTTCCGAGCCGTCGGTGCACAGCAGATGCCCCCGCGCCGCATCGAGATGGCGCGCGACCAGGACCGGGCAGGGCGCGTGGTCCACCACTTTCTCCGCCACCGCCGGGTCCCAGAAAGACATCGTCTTGCGCTTGCGCCAGCGTTCCGATGCGCCGACGATGATCAAGTCGTAGGGCGCCACCTCGGTCTGCTCGATGATCCCGTCGGGGATGTTGAAAGCGACCTTCAGTTTGAGGATGATCTTCTTGCCGCTCTTGGCGATGTATTCGATCTTGTTGTCGCCCAGCGGATCGCCCTCGACATCGACATGCGTGGCTTGTTCTTCCCAGTCAGGGCCCATGGCCCCCATGTCGATGAGGATGTCGCGGCCTTTTTTGAGATATTGGATGCCCGGCAGCTCCAGGCCCCAGGTCATCATGTTTTCCCGCGCGATGCGGAGGTTTAGGCCGCCGCTGCGGAGCCCCCGGTCCATGGGGCGGACATAGCAAAGGCAGATATCGTGCTCCGGCCCATAGTCGGCGGCGTAATGCGCGCCGCGGTATGAGTCGTCCGTCCCGTCGATACAGACGAGGAACCGAAATCTCGTTTCGGGCGTTCCATCGGTCATGACCCCTCCTCGCGGCGCTAGAGTCCGACAAGTGGCCAGTATACCGCAGCCGCCACCAAAAGAACGACGGTCGACATGATGACCATCCGCCATCCAACCTTAAGGAAGTCGGAGGTCTTTAAGTATCCCGATGCATAAACGATAGTGCACGCGGGCGTCCCGACAACCGTAAGATAGGCGAATGACGACGAAATTGCGGTGATAAAGCCGATTACAAGCGGATTTTCGCCGGCCACGTCGGCTATGTTGAGCACCAATGGGCCTAAGACCGCGACGGCCGCGCCATTCGACATGGTGTTCGTGACGGCGGTCGTCAGGGCCGAAATCGCGGCCCAAAGGCCGATCCCCTGGTCGGCGCCCAGCGGCGCAAGCACTTCAATGAAACTGACCGCGACCCAACGGGCGGCGCCGGTTTCCTTCATCTCGACGCCGAGCGAGATGACGGCGGCGTACAGTAGGACCACGCCCCAGTTTACGCCCGAATTCATGTCTTCCCATTCGACGAGCCCGGCGACCAGAAAGGCGGCCGCGCCCAGGATCGCGATTGTGCCGAGTCCGTAGGTGTCGGAGCCGAAAATCCAGCCGACCAGGATCATCAGGAACAGGACGATCGTCGTCCAGTCCCGTCTATTCATCGGCCCGGTTTCCTGAATCTGCGCCCGTAATTTCACGACGGCGCGCGACAGGTTTCGGTGCTCCGGCTTGAAGGTGAAAAGCAGGATCATCGTCACGAACGGAAGCTGGATCAGGAACATCGGGTAGGCGTAGACCATCCAGCTTACGTAATCGACGAGGAAGCGGCGAGTTTCCGGGTTCAAGGGATCGAAGAAGAACTCCCGCCAATAGCCGATCATGATGGCGTTGCGCGCGCCGCCCGATGGCGTGCCGATCCCGGCGATCGAACAGCCGTAGCTGATCGAAAACAGAATGACGGCGGCGAGGCGGCGGACAGCGCGCGGATCGTCCGAGGTGAGGGTAATCAGCGTCAGGCCGACCGGCAGCATCATCGCGGCCACCGTGTGCTCGCCGACGAAAGAGGCGAGGACGCCGCAGACGGCCGAGATGCCGATGCAGATATGCGATGTCTTGGTACCCGTCATGCGCACGATGAAAAAGGCGATGCGCTTGTCGAGCTTCTGTTTCACCACCGCGACCGCCAGCATCAGCGATCCCATGATGAAGAGGACCGAATCGTTCATCAGGGTCTTCGCGACCTTCGTCGATTCCAGGTCCAGCAACAGGATTTGCCCGACGATGATGAGCAGCGCCACCGTCGGCAGGGGGATCGGTTCGGTGATGAACAGGATGGTCGCCACGATCGACATGGTCAGCACGATCAAGCCTGCGCGGCTCAACCCTTCGGGCAGGGGCAGGTTGATCATGATCGCGCCGACGGCCAGCGCAATGAAGAACCAGCGCCGTTGTACCAGGTAGAAAAAGAAGGACCCTGCGATGCCAACGACGGACCGGCGCAAGCCTTTTAAATCAGGAGTCGAAACCGCCATTACTCTTAGTGTTTTATCGTTGGCGTTGGCCGTGTGTCTTCCCTCGCTACGGAACCTCCCGGGTTTCTAGCACCGTAGCCGCGCCGCTTTACCGTAGGCGCCCGCGAACGCCATATTAGAGATGACTCGTAAGCAGTTGCAAATACGACTTTCTCCGAATTGCGGACTGTTCCGTTATTTCAACGCGCCGATCAGCGCCGCCCCGTGCGCAAGGTGGCGGAAATCGCGGCACAGGGGGAGGCTCGCTTCGGTCTGTACCGGCGTCAACGGCGCTGGCCAACGTGCGGGCGACCATCATCGATGCGCCGTCGGCGGTTTGTGCCGCGATGAAAGGGTGCTTTTCGTCACGCACGCCGATATGCGGCATTGCCGGCCGTCGGGGTGGGCGCGATCGCCATGCCGAGGTCGAGAATTTGATTCACAAGCGGAATGATCTTGATTGCCGAACCATTTCAGGTGCATGCTTCATAATAAAGTCGCAATTGCGCCGCACTATCATTACTGCCGGCCGTGGAAAGGCGGAACTTGCTGCCGCGTCGCGCGTGCGCGAAAATGCGCTAAGGTGCCGTAAGGTCATAAGAATGCAGAACAAGAACGACCTGAAAAGCTACCTGTCACGCTCCTCGCATAGTCGAACGCACCTGGCGCAGCGATGAAAAGGAACGGATGCATGATGGTCCCACAGCGAACAAACTGGCTTAAGGTCGTTCCGGAGATCCACCAGGAATTCTTCGAGTTCTGGCAGGGCATTGCGTCGCGTCACAGGTTGCCGACCCGTGAGTCGTTGAGTGACGAAGACATGGGGCGATGGCCGGGACACCTCCACCTCGTCGAGTTGATCGGCGACGAGGACGCCAAATACGTCGTCTACGGCGCGGCCATCGGCAAACTGCACGGGCGCGATTGGACCGGGAAACGGTTTTCGGAACTGGACTATGCGGATCCGAAAAGGCTGCTCGGCTACTATCACGACGTTCGCGACGCGCGCCGGCCGCTGGCGCATGTCGTGAACGCGAGCGTCGAATCCGACTTCCGCCGATGGTCCCGCCTGTTCATCCCGTTCGGCGATGCCGCGGGCGAGGTCCGTTACGTGTTGGTGCACAGCGTCTTGATCGAATAGGGGCGGGCCCGTCGCGCCGGCGACCTGTCGCACCGCCGTTTGAGCGGGCGAGCGGTGATAGTGATTTCAGGGAAAATCGAAAATTGGCTGGGGAACCTGGATTCGAACCAGGACCGACGGAGTCAGAGTCCGCTGTACTACCGTTATACTATTCCCCAGCAGGGGAGGCGGGTTTTAGCATGGGTTTGCGCGCTTGTGTAGCGCCGCGATGGCGGAATTCGGTGGTAGCCGTCGACATCCGCCCGACCCTATGAGCACGTCCATTATACGGCTTTTCCGTCGAGTATTCGACCGTTTCGCGGTGCATTCTGCGTCATAGACGCCCCATCCCGGACCCCTTATGGTAGCCCGCCATGAACATCCCGATGATACGGACCGGCTGCGCGGCGGTCGGGCTTCTGGTGCTTCTCGGCGGCCCGGCGGCCTCAGAACAGGGCGACAGCTTCCTGCGGAGCGACCGCAACGGCGACGGGTCGATCGATCAGGGCGAGTTCTATGACCGGATGGTCGAGCTGTTCTTCTTCGCCGACCGCAACCGGGACCGCGCGTTGACGCCCGACGAAGCCACCGGCGTATCGCCCGAGGCTTTTCGCGCCGCCGACCGCGACGGCGACGGGCGGTTGAGCCTTGCGGAATTCACCGGCGCCCGCGTGATCGACTTCGCCCAGGCGGATGCCAACCGCGACGGGCTGCTCAGCCGGGACGAGGTCGAGGCCGCCGCCGGGCGCGGGCTGTCGTCCGCGGCCGGACAATAGCGCGGTGGCTTGCCTTTTCAGACGCTCCTCCCTTCGTTTAGGATGACGGGTGTGATTTCGCTTCCGGCGGTTGTATTCATCCGCGGTTGGACTTTTCCGTTTTTCGGGGCCGATTCAGGAGAGTCTTTCGACCATGGTGACCTATCTCAACAGGCGGCGTCGGCCGCGGGCGGGTCACGGAATGTCGTGTGAGGCCGATTGCGCGAGCTTCGGGGCGATCGACTTGGGCACCAATAACTGCCGCCTGTTGGTCGCGCGGCCGTCCGAGGTCGGCGGGTTCCGGGTGACGGACGCGTTCTCGCGGATCGTCCGCCTGGGCGAGGGGCTCGCGCGGAACGGCGAACTGTCCGAAGCGGCGATGGTCCGGACGATCGAGGCGTTGCGCATCTGCGCCGAAAAAATGGATCGCGGCTGTGTGGTGAAGGCGCGCAACGTGGCGACCGAAGCCTGCCGTCAGGCGCGCAATTGCGATGAATTCATCGACCGCGTCAATACCGAGACCGGCCTGATTGTCGAGACGATCACCACGGCGGAAGAGGTGCGGCTCGTTCTGCGCGGCTGTCTGCCGTTGCTGGAGGACGCCCGCCCGCACGCCTTGATCTTCGATATCGGCGGCGGCAGCACCGAGGTGCTGTGGCTGTCGCTGGAGGAGGGCGACCCTGAGATTCTCGGCTGGGTGTCGATGCCGCACGGCGTGGTCACCGTCAGCGAGCGCTTCGACTACGGCAGCATGTCCGTGGGCGACTACCACGGTGTGATCGACGAAATGCAAAACTATCTCGCGCCGTTCTGCGCGCGCCATAACATCGCCGAGGCGGTGGCGTCCGGCGCGGTGCAGATGCTCGGCACGTCCGGCACCGTGACGACATTGAGCGGCGTGAAGCAGAAGCTGCCGCGCTATAACCGCGCCGCCGTGGACGGCACCTATCTGCCGTTCGACACCATCGAGCGGATCAGCGCGCGGCTGCGCGGCATGGATTGCGACGGCCGGGCGGCGCACCCCTGTATCGGCCGCGAGCGCGCCGATCTGGTGGTCGCCGGCTGCGCCCTGCTGGAAGCGATCTGCCGGCGCTGGCCTGTCGGCCAGTTGCGGGTCGCCGACCGCGGTCTGCGCGAAGGCATTCTATGCGAGTTGATGGGCGTCGCGAACGAGGTCCGGCTGGGCGCGAGCGCGGAAAGCGGCGCATGAGCCGCGCCGGCGGCAGCGGCGGACGGGCAAGCGGCAGAGGGGGCGGCGGCACGCGGCGCAAGACCGTGCGGGTCAAGACTGCGCGGGGGCGCAAGCCGTCCTCGACGCGCTGGCTGCAGCGGCAGCTCAACGATCCCTTCGTCGAGGAAGCGCGGAAGCAGGGTTTCCGCAGCCGCGCCGCTTTCAAGCTGCAGGAGTTGGACGAGAAATACGGGTTCCTGAAGCCCGGCGCGCGGATACTCGATCTCGGCGCCGCGCCGGGCGGCTGGACGCAGATCGCCCTCGCCGCGGTCGGGCCGCAGGGCAGGGTGGCGGCGCTCGACGTTCAGGAGGTGGAGCCGGTTCCGGGCGCCGTGCATTTGCTCGGTGATATCTATGACGAGGATGTCATCGACCGGATACGGGATGCGCTCGGCGGGCCGGCGGATGTGGTGATGAGCGATATGGCGGCCCCCTCGACCGGGCATGCCCAGACCGATCATTTGCGGGTGATGGCGCTGATCGAGGCGGCTTACGACGTGGCGCAGTCGTTGTTGGCCCCCGGCGGCGTCTTCGTCGCCAAAGTCTTGCAAGGCGGGACCGAACGCGAGCTGTTGCAGATCCTGAAGCGTGATTTCGTGAAGGTCTCGCACGCGAAACCGGCCGCCAGCCGGGCCGATTCCCGGGAAATGTACCTGGTCGCCCAGGGCTTCCGCCGGGAAGCGGACGACGGCGGTTGACCGCACCCGGCGCACGGAAATTTCATCGTCTTTACGCTTGGCAGGCCGGACCCGTGGTGTATGATGCGCGCCAATTCAATGGGGTGATGGCATGGAGTTTCGCGAAGCGCTTACGTTTGACGATGTCCTTTTAGCGCCCGCCGAATCCGCCGTCCTGCCCCACCAGACCGACACCTCGACCCAGCTCACCAAAACGATCTCGCTCGGCATTCCGTTGCTGTCGTCGGCCATGGACACGGTGACCGAGGCCAATTTGGCGATCGCGATGGCGCAGTCGGGCGGGCTGGGCGTGATCCATAAGAACATGGATATCGAGCGCCAGGCCGAGGAAGTGCGCCGGGTGAAGCGGTTCGAGGCGGGCATGGTGGTCAATCCGATCACGATCACGCCGGAACGCCCGCTCGCCGACGCCCTGGCGATGATGGACGCCAACAGCATTTCAGGTATTCCGGTGGTTTCGAAGCGCAATTCGAAACTGGTCGGCATCCTGACCAACCGCGACGTCCGTTTCGCGACCGAACCGTCGCAGCCGGTCCGCGAACTGATGACCAGCCGCGGCCTGATTACCGTGCGGGAAGGCGTCAGCCAGGACGAGGCGAAACGCCTGCTGCACAAGCATCGAATCGAGAAGCTGCTGGTGGTCGATGAGGACCGCCATTGCGTCGGGCTGATCACCGTCAAGGATATCGAAAAAGCGAAGCAGTATCCGGATGCGTGCAAGGACGAACACGGCCGTTTGCGCGTGGCGGCGGCGACCGGGGTGGGCGAGGACGGCATCCGGCGCGCCGAATCCCTGCTGGACGCCGGCTGCGACGTCATCGTGATCGATACCGCGCATGGCCATAGCCGGGGTGTTTTGCAGTCGGTCGAGGGCGTCAAGCGCTTGAGCAATTACGCCCAGGTCGTGGCGGGCAACATCGCGACCGCAGACGGGGCCAAGGCCCTGATCGATTCGGGCGCCGATGCGGTCAAGGTCGGCATCGGTCCGGGGTCGATCTGCACCACGCGCATCGTTGCCGGGGTCGGGGTGCCGCAGCTGACCGCCATTCTCGACGCGGCGTCGGCGGCGCGGGACCGCAATACGCCGGTGATCGCCGACGGCGGCATCAAATACTCGGGCGACCTGGCGAAGGCGATCGCCGCCGGCGCGGATTGCGCGATGATCGGATCGCTGTTCGCCGGCACCGACGAAGCGCCCGGCGAGGTGCAGCTCTACCAGGGCCGTTCGTATAAAACCTATCGCGGCATGGGCTCCGTCGGGGCGATGGCGCGCGGATCGGCCGACCGGTATTTCCAACAGGAAGTATCGGAGACCCTGAAGCTGGTGCCGGAGGGCGTCGAAGGCCGGGTGCCGTACAAGGGACCGGTCGGCAACATCATCCACCAACTGGTGGGCGGCTTGCGGGCGGCCATGGGCTATACCGGCAATGGGACGATCGCCGACATGCAGACCCAATGCGTGTTCAACCGCATCAGCGGCGCCGGGCTGCGGGAAAGCCATGTGCATGACATCATGGTGACCCAGGAAGCGCCCAACTACCGAACCAACAGCTGACCGGCCGGGGCAGGGCGCCATGACCCCAGGCGCGCGATATCAAGCCGTCATCGATCTTATCGACACCGCCGACGCGGCCGAGGCGCCGCTCGACGGCGTGCTCAAACGATGGGCGCGGGAGAATCGCTATGCCGGCGGCGGCGACCGCCGCGCCATCCGCACGCTTGTCTATGGGATCGTCCGTCATCGCCGCGCGCTCGACTGGTGGCTCCGCCGGTCGGATGTTCCCGTCGATGGCCGGTCGTTGCTGCTGGCCGCGCTTGTGCTGCTCGACCGACAGCGAGCGACTGCGCTGGCCGCCGCCTTCGGCGCGGACAAATACGCCGCCGCCGCCCTGGACGACGGGGAGCAAGTATTGATCGACGCCCTTGCCGGTGAAGACGTCATCCATGCCGAACAACCGCGCGACGTGCGGCTGAACTATCCTGCCTGGCTCGATGCGGCGCTGGACGCGGCGTTCGGCGCGTCGTTGGAGGATGAACTGACCGCTTTGTCGGGGGAAGCGGGCGTGGACCTGCGGGTGAATACGCTAAAAGGCGATCGCGCGGCGGCGATCGCGCGGCTCGCCGAAGATGGGATCGAGGCGGTGCCGACACCGCTGTCGCCGGTCGGCCTGCGGTTGCCCGGCCGCATGCAGCTTGGTCAAGGCCGGACTTGGAAAGACGGTTTGGTCGAGGTTCAGGACGAGGGCTCGCAACTGGTGGCGCTGCTGACCGATGCCGAGCCGGGCACTTCCGTTCTCGATCTCTGTGCCGGGGGCGGGGGCAAGACGTTGGCGCTGGCTGCGGCGATGCGGAACGAGGGGCGGCTGGTCGCCTGCGATTCGGCCGAGGCGCGGTTGCGGCAGATCCGGCCCCGGCTGACCCGCGCCGGTGCGATCATCGTCACGGAACAGGTCCTCGCCGACGAGACCGACCCGTGGCTGTCCGGCGAGGCCGGCGCGTTCGACCGGGTCCTCGTCGATGCGCCCTGTAGCGGCAGCGGGGCATGGCGGCGTCATCCGGAGGCGAAATTGACCCTCACCCCGGAAACGGTGAGGGCGATGGCGGCGCTGCAAAGCCGGTTGATGCGTGCGGCGGCGCCCTTGGTGCGGCGCGGCGGGCGATTGGTCTATGCCACCTGTTCGATCCTGCCGGACGAGAACGACGCCGTCGTCGATGCGTTTCTGGCGGACGAGCCGGGTTTCCGGGAAGTGCCGCTGCGGGATATCTGGTCCCGCGTCGCGACCGGCGGCTATCCCTGTGACCGCGACCGCTTGATGTTGACGCCGCACCGGCACGGCACCGACGGGTTCTTCGCGGCGGTTTTGGAGCGCGCGCCATGACCGTTATCCGGCCGGCACGGGACGAAGACGCATCGGCGATCGGCCGGATTCATGTGGAGACCTGGCGCGATACCTATGCCGGCATCCTGCCGGACCGGGTTCTGGTGGAAATGTCGAGCGGTATGGAAAGCAGCCAATGGGCCCGTGTTCTGGGCAGTGGGCGCGATCATGTGGTGGTCGCCGAGTCCGACCGGGCGGGCGTCGTCGGATTCGGCAGTTGCGGCAAGGCGCGGGCCGGCGCGCTGGGCTTCGAGGGCGAGGTCTACACGCTCTATGTCCTGCCGGATCACCAGGGACAGGGGATTGGCCGGCTTTTGCTAACGGAACTTTTCAAAAAACTGCAGGCGGACGGCTACCGCTCGGCGCTGATCTGGGTGTTGCAGGAAAATCCGGCCGGGTTCTTCTACGAGGCGATGGGCGGTCGCCCGGCGGCAAGCCGGACCGAGCGGCTCTGGGGCGCTGATGTCGCGGAACGGGCGTATGGCTGGGACGCGTTGACGTAACGGCCGATCACTCCCTTGTCCGCCACCGGGAATCCGGTTATGGTCCGCCTCCTTTTCCGCCAGACTCGGGCCGCATGACCGACCGCATCCTGATCATCGACTTCGGTAGCCAAGTCACGCAGCTTATCGCGCGACGAGTCCGGGAAAGCGGCGTCTACTGCGAGATTCATCCCTTCAACAATCTGGATTCCAAGAGGCTCGAAGAATACGGGCCGAAGGCGATCATCCTGTCGGGCGGACCGTCGAGCGTGATGGCGAGCGAAGCGCCCCTGGCGCCGCAGGCCGTGTTCGAGATGGGCGTGCCGATCCTCGGTATCTGTTACGGCGAGCAGGCGATGTGCGCGCAGCTCGGCGGCTCGGTCGAAAGCTCGGACCATCGCGAGTTCGGCCGCGCCGAGCTTGAGGTTACCGACGACTGCGTCTTGTTCGACGGTTTGTGGCCGGTCGGATCGAAACAACAGGTCTGGATGAGTCATGGCGATCGGGTGACGGCGCTGCCGGATGGGTTCCGCGCGGTGGCGGTCAGCAACGGCGCGCCTTTCGCGGCGATCGCCGACGACGCGCGGCGCTGCTACGGCGTGCAATTCCATCCGGAAGTCGTGCACACGCTGGACGGCGCGAAATTGTTGCGGAATTTTACGCATCATGTGGCAGATTGCCGTGGAGATTGGACGATGGCGGCGTTCCGCGACCAGGCGATTGCCCGGATCAAGACGCAGGTCGGGGACGGGCGTGTGATCTGCGGCCTGTCGGGCGGCGTCGATTCCTCCGTGGCCGCGGTGTTGTTGCACGAGGCGATCGGCGATCAGCTCACCTGCATTTTCGTCGACCATGGGCTGTTGCGTATGAACGAGGCGGAGCAGGTGGTTGCGTTGTTCCGTGACCATTATCACATCAAGCTGGTGCATCGCGACGCCGTGGACCTATTCCTCGGCAAGCTCGAAGGCGTGACCGACCCCGAAACGAAACGCAAGATCATCGGTGGGTTGTTCATCGACGTGTTCGACGAAGAGGCGCACAAGATCGGCGGCGCCGACTTCTTGGCGCAAGGCACGCTCTACCCGGATGTCATTGAATCCGTTTCCTTCGATGGCGGACCAAGTGTTACGATCAAGTCGCACCACAATGTGGGGGGGCTGCCGGAGCGCATGCATATGAGCCTCGTGGAACCGCTTCGCGAATTGTTCAAGGACGAGGTTCGGGCGCTTGGCCGTGAGTTGGGCTTGCCCGAAGACATGGTCGGCCGGCATCCGTTTCCGGGGCCTGGATTGGCGATTCGGATACCCGGACAGGATATTACGCCGGAGAAACTGGAAATCCTGCGGAAGGCGGACCATATCTATCTGGACGAGATCAGAAAAGCAGGGTTGTACGACCAGATTTGGCAGGCATTTGCCGTGCTTTTACCGGTTCGTACGGTTGGTGTGATGGGTGATCTTCGGAGTTACGACTATGCGTGCGCCCTTCGCGCGGTAACGTCGACGGACGGAATGACAGCGGATTCTTTTCCGTTCGAACACGATTTTTTGGCACGGACGGCAACACGCATTATAAATGAGGTGCCAGGAATCAACCGGGTCACCTATGATGTAACGTCAAAACCACCCGGCACGATTGAATGGGAATAAAGTCGAGCAGACAGGGAGAGATGCAAGAGTTTATTCCAGTAAGCGGCGTTGGAGAGAGGGCGCATGAAGGCGCGCCCATGTATTACCTCTCCTGCGCCATGGAAAAGCCCAAAACACAAGGTAAAACCAGGGCCTATGAGTGACGTATATGTAGAAGTCGAAGATCGCAGCGCAAACAAGAAGCCTCGCCGAGTTTACGAGGCCAAGGAGCGCAAGTGTCTGATGTGTTCTGCCCGGTTCACGAGCGAGTGGGCGGGTGACCGTATCTGTAAGACGTGTAAGTCGAGCCGGGCCTGGCGGAACGGTTAGCCCGTTAGCCTAGGCTTCGGCGCCGTCTTAGGACGCGTCCTAACACGATCGAATTGAACGACGCCTTCCTGTTTCGGGAGGGCGCTTCGTCGTGGCTGCCTGTCGTGAGTGACGGTAGGCGGGTATGACTTGACGGCGTTGGCTCCATTGTATAACCATTTAGTTATGAAACAAATCGGTCTCGCGACGGAACCACAAAACCTCGACGCGGTCTTTGCCGCGCTCGCCGACCCAACGCGGCGTGCGATCCTGTCGCGGTTGTCGGCCGGCGAGGCGTCGGTGACCGAGATCGCGGCACCCTTCGAGATGAGCCAGCCGGCCGTCTCGAAGCATCTGAAGGTGCTAGAACGCGCGGGGTTGATCGAACGCGACGTCGACCGGCAGCGCCGGCCGGCGCGGCTCAATGCCGGGCCGATGGCGGCGGCGGTGCGGTGGCTGGAGGAGTTCGAGCAGTTCTGGTCGTCGAGTTTCGATCAGCTCGACGGCCTGTTGGATGAGATGAAAAAGGCCGAGGCGCAGGGGACCGGGAATGAGTGACCTGCCGACCTATGTACTGGAACGGAAATTCGATGCTCCGCGCGAACTGGTGTGGAAGGCCTGGACCGATCCGGAGCTTCTGCCGCGCTGGTACGGGCCGCGGGTGGAGACGATCGTTCACCGCCTGGAGGTAAAACCCGGCGGCCTCTGGCTCGGCGAAATGAAGTGGGACGGCAACGCGACCTATCAACGGGTCGAATTCACCGAGGTGACACCGCCGGAGAGGTTGGTCTGGTTGCACTCCGTCTCCGATGCGGACTGGAATGTCATCTCCAACCCCATGATGACGGATTGGCCGCGGGTGCTGCTGACGACCGTGACCTTCGAACAGGACGGCGACCGGACCAAGCTGCGCCTGACCTGGGTCCCATACGAGGCGAGCGCGGCTGAGATTGCCTGTTTCGCCGCCGCGATGAGCGGCATGGACAAGGGGTGGGCCGCCGGCATGGACTTGTTGGCGGATCTGTTGGTGGAGTTGCAGGCGTAGGCGGTCAGCCGAGAATTTCAAGGACGGCCGGCGTCCAAACTTTGCGCCGCCGCGCCGCGCGCGCTTCGCGCGGTTCATCGTCATAGTCTTTCACCTGCGGTGCCGGGAAACCGCTGCGATCGTCCAGGGCGCTGACCATAAGCGTGCCATAGGCCTCACTGTCCGATGGATCGCGCATGAAGCCGGCGACATAGACCCCGCATCTTCGGCAGACCAGGAATTCGATCGTCTTCATCGAGAACCGATAGCGGCTCAACGCGCTTTTCTCGTCGACGGTGATGCGCAACCGGCCGTTCGGGTCCGAGACCGCGCGTGACTGGTGTTGGCGGCAGAACGAGCACTGACAGGCGCGCGGTTCCATGTCGGCGGGCGCGCGGTCGGTTTCGAACTCGACTTTGATGTTCCGGCAATGGCAGCCGCCGGTCAGCATGGTCATCGCGGTTCCTTGGGTGGTCGACAGCTATTCGATGATAACGAAGGTACGCACTTCGATGCTTTCGCGCGGCGGGGCGTCGGGCGCCGTATTCGGCAGGTCGAAGGCCCCGTGCGGCGCGAAATGCGATCCGGTGGGGTCGGCCGAATCCCACCCCTTGATCAGGAATACCTCGTCGCGGCGCATTTCGGATGCGTAGTACCAACGCTGCCCGGCACCGTAGGCCAGTTGAAAAATCTCCCCGACGCGGTCCGGAAAGACCTGATCGGTCGCGATGAGTTCCTTTTTTGCTATGGACGATGCATCCGCCAGGGCGAGCGGGGTCCGTTGCACCGGGCCGCTGATCGGCCGCCAGACGTTGACCTGAATGACCCGTGCGCCGCGCGCCAGCACGCGCTCGCCCTCCGCCTCGCCGATGGTGTCCTTGAGCCGCTGCGGGCCGCTCTTGGGCGTGTAGTCGACGTGGACGCGTGTTGCGGGCCCGCGTTTGCCATCCGGATTGTCCGCGCCCGTGTCATTGTCCGAACGGCGCGTGGCATCGAAGATGGCGACCCGGCTCGCGCCGAACCGCTTCTTCAGGATGTCCTCAATTTCCGGATAGTATTGCGTCTCGATCGCCGCATCGTCATTGAGGTCGTCGACCGCGGTATCGATCGTCAACAGCTCGAAGCCTTCCTTTTCGATCGACGCCGGTGTCGTCCTGGCGCGCACGTCTTCGATGTGCACGACGCGATCCTCGGTCTCGAAGTGGATTTTCGGGACCGTGCCGGTGGAGGCCGAGCTTTCGAAGACGGGCTTCGTGTCCTGCGGCACGATGAAGGTGAGGGCGGCGTCGACCGCGCCGCCGAGGTGTGGCGGATTGACCCTATGCTGCGACATGACGTGTTTTCTCCGGCAAATCCAGGCGCCTGCGGCCTCCTCTAAAGGTGGTTATTCCACCGGTGGAAGGCAAATTCAACCAATCCGCATTATGCGTGCCGGGGCGCGATCGGCGCGTTCCGGCGTTAGTCGTCCAGAGCCTTGACCGCTTCGGCGACGGCGGCGTCGGTGAGGGCGAGATCGATGTCCGTCAGCGCGAGCGAGATATAGGTCTTTCCCGACGACTTGAACACGCCGTTCCGGCGGAGCGCGGCTTCGAACTGCGCCTGCTTGCGCGTGTCGCCTTTCAGGACATCCCGGTAGTTCCGCACCGGCGCATCGGTGAACACGACGTTGAACAGCGATGGATGGCCGGCGATCGTATGGGCGTGGCCGGCGGCGTTGAGGTGCGATGTGATCGAGCCCATGACCGTTTCGCCTGCGGCAAAGAGTTTTTCGTACTGTCCGGGCCGCCGCAGGATTTCCAGGGTCTTCAGCCCGGCGACGGCCGCGACGGGATTGCCGCTCAGCGTGCCGTGCTGCATCAGGAAGCGATCGTCGCCGACCTTGGCCTTGTCGAAATTCGCCATGACGTCGGCCTTGCCCGTAATGGCCGCCAGCGGAAAACCGCCGCCGACGATCTTGCCCAGGGTGCAGACATCGGGCGTCACGCCGTAGAGTTCCTGCGCGCCGCCATAGGCGACCCGGAAGCCGGTCACGATCTCGTCGAATATCAGGACGATACCATGCTTGGTGCATTCCTCCCGCAAGGCTTCCAGGAAGCCGGGCGCCGGGGGGACGACGCGCTGCAACGGCTCGACGATGACGGCGGCGATCTCGTCGCCATGCTCGCCGATCAGGGACCGTGCGAAATCGATATCGTTGAACGGGGCGATCAGCATCTCGTCCCGGACGCTGTCGGGAATGCCGGCCGAATCCGGCACCGCGACCGGGAGGTTGACGAGCTTTTCGGGGGCCAGGCTCATCTGCGCTTCCGCGGACATGCCGTGATAGCCCCCTTCGAATTTCATGATCTTGTCGCGTCCGGTATGCGCCCGTCCAAGGCGCATGGCGTACATGTCCGCTTCGCCGCCCGTCGACACGAAACGAACCTGGTCGGCGCAGGCGACGGCGTTGCAGATCTCTTCCGCCAGTTCGATGCCGGCGGCGTTGTTCGCGAAAAAGGTCGTCCCCTTGGTCAGTTGGGCTTGCACCGCCTCGACGACCTCCGGATGCCCGTGGCCGAGGATCATCGGGCCGGAGCCGATCAGATAGTCGACATATTCGTTTCCGTCTTCATCCCAGATGCGCGCGCCGTTTCCTTCGCGGATGACGACGCCGGAATCGAAATTCCCGAAGCCGCCGGCCGGCATAACCTTTTGGGCGCGTTCGATCAGGTCTTGCTGATTGGATGTATGGGATGTAGCCACCGGTCCGACCCTTCTATTGTCTGTCACGATTGCGGTGGACAGGGTAATAGTACAAATGTACGATCGTCAACCATGGATAGTACAATTGTTCAATCCACCAAAACATGGCGGCCCGAACAGGTTTTGGACCATCTTGCTGCCCGTTTCGAGTCGCTGACGCCCGAACTCCGCAAGGCGGCGACCTATATCCTCGAGAACCCGAGCGCCATCGGCGTCAGTTCGACGCGCGAGATTGCCGGAGCCGCCAAGGTCAAGCCGAATACACTTGTCCGTATGGCGCGAACGATCGGGTTCGACGGTTACGAGAGCTTCCGTAAACCCTTCCGGGCGGAGATCATTGCCGGGCGGGAGAACTTTCCAGACCGTGCAAGATGGTTGCAGTCGCTCGCCAAGGGCGGGGCGCTGAGCGGTCTCTATGGCGATATGGCGGAAGCGGCGATCGGCAACGTGGAAGGCATGTTCGCCGGTACCGATGCCGGCGCGATGAGGGCCGCCGCAAAAGACATCGCCGCGGCGCGCGCCACGCACGTTCTCGGCGTTGGCATCGCCAATGTTTTCGCCCGGAACTTCGCTTATCTGGCGGGCATGGCGATCGGCAACGTAACGGCGATTCCCCAGGACGGCTCCCTGCCGATCGACGGCCTGGTGCAGGCACGGGCGGGCGATGTGCTGTTGGCCATGACGTTCAAGCCTTACCGGCGCGAGGTGGTCGAGGCGGTCCGTCAGGCCCTCGACCAAGGCGTGACGGTGATCGGCATGTCCGACAGTCCGGCGGCGCCGATCCTGACCCATGCGAAACACCGCTTCGTGATCCCGACGCAGACGCCGCAATTTTTCACATCGACCGTCGCGGTTTCCGCCTTCCTTGAGACGCTCATCGCGTTTGTCATTGCCGATGCGGACGCCGCCGCGGTCGCCAATATCGAACGCTTTCATGACCGTCGGCATGCGCTCGGCGTTTACTGGAAGGATGGGGACGCGGCGTGACGCCCTGACCGATGCGGTTCCGGCGTGTTTGGGATATACGATCCCCAGCTTTTTTACGACTGCAAGGAGACACGCGATGGACAAGGAACGTTTTGAACTCGGCCTGGCGCAACGTAAGGCGACGCTCGGCGCCGAATACGTCGAAAAGAACCTGGCGGCGGCGGACGACTTTACCCGGCCGTTCCAGGAAATCATGACGGAGTGGTGCTGGGGCTTCGGATGGGGTGACGATACCATCGACGCCAAGACGCGCTCCATGATGAATCTCACCATGATCGGCGCACTGGGTAAGATGACGGAATGGGAAATCCACTGCCGCGGCGCTTTGAAGAATGGCGTCAGCAAGGAGGAACTCCGCGCTATCATCCATGTGATCGGGATCTACTGCGGCGTTCCGCAATCGCTCGAGTGTTTCCGGGTCGCCAAATCCGTCCTCGAGGAACAGGGACTGGCCTAAGATCAGAGATCGCCTCCCACGATGCACCGCCGCCGTGCTGTTCATACGGCGGTCGGTGCGGCGCGTCAGAGAGGCCAACCGGGTGCAATTCGAGTCGATTTAGGGTATGAACGTCTGCCATCGATTTCGGCGGTTGCATGGAAAATACATCGACATATCAACCTTATAGAGTCTGCGTCGCCCCCATGATGGAGTGGACGGACCGGCACTGCCGTTTTTTCCTGCGCCAGATCAGCCGCCACTGTCTGCTCTATACCGAGATGGTGACCACTGGGGCGGTGATCCACGGCGACCGGGATCGCCTGATCGGCTTCGATCCGGCGGAGCATCCGGTCGCCCTGCAGCTTGGCGGATCCGATCCCAAGGCGCTGGCGGCGTGCGCGCGTATCGCGGAATCCTGGGGCTATGACGAGGTCAATCTCAATGTGGGTTGTCCGAGCGACCGGGTGCAGTCCGGCCGCTTCGGCGCCTGCCTGATGGCGGAACCGGACTTGGTCGCCCGGTGCATCGGCGCGATGCGGGATGCGGTGTCGATTCCCGTGACGGTGAAGTCGCGGATCGGAATCGACGACCAGGAAGAATGGCCCGCGCTGAAGGGTTTCGTCGATACGGTTGCGGAGACGGGCGCGACCCGGTTCATCGTCCACGCCCGCAAGGCGATCTTGTCCGGCCTCAGCCCGAAGGAGAACCGGGATATCCCGCCGTTGCGCTATGACTTGGTGCGTCGGTTGAAGGCCGAACGGCCGGACCTTACCGTCGTGATCAACGGCGGCATTACGACGTTGGATGCGGCCGAAGGGCATCTTGCCGTCCTGGATGGCGTGATGCTGGGGCGGGCAGGGTATCAGAATCCCCATGTTCTGGCCGATGTGGATCGGCGGTTTTTCGGCGGGGCCGCGCCGCCGGTGACGCGGGACCAGGTCGTCGCGCGTATGCTGCCCTATATCGAGCGGGAAACTGTGCGGGGCGTCCCATTGAAGGCGATCACGCGCCACATGCTGGGTCTGTTCCAAGGAATGCCCGGCGCGAAGAGTTGGCGGCGGCATCTCAGCGAGAATGCCCACCGTCCGGGCGCGGGGCCGGAGGTCGTGGAGACGGCGCTCGCCTTGGTGCGCCGACAAGCGACGGCGGCCGCCGCCTGATTCATCGGCGCGTCGGCGTTTTTCTATTTTCGCGTGCAGAAAGGCGGCCGGAGCAAGAGCACCGGCACCCGGTTGGATAAGGCGTCGCGGACCGGTGGCCCGCGACGGGTTAAGCTGCGGACTCGCTTTTGCGGCGATAGGCCTGAATGCAGTGTTCCTGGCAGTACGGGCGGCCCGGCGCTGCGACACGGTCGCAGAAACGAAACCCCGGTTCGCCCGGATTGCCGATCGGCCATTGGCACATGCGTTCGTTCGTCGTGGGGAGAACGAACGTCTTGCGTTTGATCGGCGACGGCCGCGAAGACAGACCCAACCGATGGGCCTTGCCGATCACGGCGTTACGAGTGACATCCCCCAACTCATCGGCGATTTGACTCGCCGTTTTGCCTTCGTTCCAAAGTTTCTTGAGTTCATCGACGCGATGGTCGGTCCAGACCATTTTTTTGCCTCTCTCCGTGTCTTTTTTGGTCTACCTGACCCGATCACCGAGAGTGGGCGGTGGGGGCCAGATGTCGTGTTACCAGGCTGTGGTAACCACAATATATCGGTGTGGACCCCACCACAAGATTTCACACCTGCGACTTTTATGGACGTAGATCGCACCGCCGTCAACGTCGCTTCATTAAACCCCTGTTTCGTAATTCAAAATTTTTCGCGTCGTCGGCATTCCTCCGTTTATGACAGATGCATGGTCGTGTCTTGCGCAAGGCCTGTCGCCGCGAATCGTTCTTGCCGCTCTTCGACGAATCCGGCATGCGTTTGCGTAACGCGTCGGATTCCATGGCGCGACTCGGACGTCGTTTTTTTCGAGTCGTTCCCGTGCGTTGGCCGGCGGTGTTGCGACGGCATATGCCGTCGGTGATCAATCGGCCGCATCGTCGAGCGCGGGCTTCGGTCCGTGATGCCGCGCGACCTGTCCCAGCGACGGCCAAGCGGGCCGGGCGGCGATATCTTTGCTGTCGCATCCACTGCATCGTAGGCGCGCGCCGATATCCGGCACGGGGAAATCCGGGCCGAGTTGGGCAATGAACAAATCGACGGCGACGACGGCGTTATGCCCGCATCGGTTGCACCAACAGAAGATGTCGACGTGTTGATGTTGAAGTTCGCCAAGCATGGTGGCCCGTCTGCGCTGCTCCTCCGCCGCGAGGTGATCCTGCTTCAATCGACCCATAATGTCCCGGCCGTCCCGTTCTGCTTGTTGCAATAAACAGAACATAACAAGAACATTTTAGATCCGTCAAGGCGCACGCGGTTTAGTTGCGCCGCCGCGGTGGGCAAGGGATCGGTTGGGCGTATCGGGGCTTGGTCAGCCGTGGCGGGAAATGACGTGGAGGGGCCGGTCGAAGACGGAGAGGACCTCGCCCATAGAGCGGCCCTGTTTGATTTCTTCGCGACCGCTCATGACGAGATAGTCGCAATTGCGCCCGTTTGGGCGTTTTGCCACCGAGAAGACGGGCGTATCGAAGGTATGGCGGAAGATAGAGAAGACGGCGCCGCCGCCGCTGTGATCGATTGCGTAATCCTTCCATTCACCGCTGGCGACGCGCCGGCTGTAGACGTCGAGCAGTTGCCGAAGTTCCTGGCGGTTGAACGTAACCGGTTTTCCGCCCTTTCGGCGAAATTTCGCCAGATGCAATACCTTCGCCATGGTGGTCGAGGCCTCTCTCGTTCTTATTGCCCTTTTCCCGTGCGGGCGGTTCGGGAGCGCCCGGTGATGCGTGTTTGCGCGGACCCATGGCATGTCATGCCGTGCATCCTACTGCACCCGCGTCGAGTTTCGGCCGTAGGGATCTTGCTTGTCGTAACAGGCGATTTCTCCCAGCGTCCGGTAACAATAGAGTGGCCGTTCATAGACGACCCGATCGAACGAATCGCGGCAGAGCGGTCCGCCGTCTTTCTGCGATTTCAGGAAGTTGCATTCCTGCCCGCTGGCGAATTCCGCCAGATAATCGGTCGGCAGTTTGTCGGTATAGATGAAGTTCGCGAGGCTGGCGCCGGCGAAGTAGAACGTCGTCGTCGTGCCGCAGGCCGCCAACAGAACGGTAAAAGCAATGACCAGGCCGACTTTGCGCCGGCCCGACTGTATCGACTCTATACCATCTCCCGCTGGGGTCATCTCCAGCCGTTTCGTGCAGAGAAAGCGCGTGACGACGGCACTCAAATACCCTTCATCGTTCCGCAATATTCTGACCGATCGCCCCAATCGGCGCAAGTGGGGTCTTCCGGCCTGCCGGGGCGGGGCAGGCGGGGCGGATTGGTGGGATTCCCGTATAAAATGCGCGCGGTTGCGCTGTTTTGACATTTGCCAGAAATGGGACGCGCCGCTATGTTAGCCGACCTTTTTCCGGCTTGGAGATCATCGTGGCCGACCTGTTTGATGAAGTCGACGAGGAACTCCGTCGCGACCAGTTCAACCGCTATTGGAAGCAATACGGCAAATTCGCCATTGCGGGGTTGGTCTTGATTGTCGTTGGCACCGCCGGTGGCGTCGGCTGGCGCGAATACACCGAAAAAAAGCGCATCCAGCACAGCGAGGAGTTCACCGCCGCCGTCACGTTGATACAGGACAATAAGAATAACGAGGCGATCGACGCGCTTGGCGCCTTGGCGGCGGATGCCAATGTGGGGTATGCGACGCTCGCCCGGTTCCGCGAAGCGGCGTTGAAGGCCGATGCCGGCGATCGGGAAGGGGCCATCGCGGTCTATGACGCGCTGTCGAAGGATCGCGGCGTCGATGAACTCTATTCCGGCTTGGCCGGCTTGTATTATGTCCTGAACACGATCGACACCGGCGATCCGGCGGATCTGGCGGCGCGGTTGACGCCGCTGGCGGATGCCGAAAGTCCCTGGCGGTTTTCCGCGCGCGAACTCTCGGCTCTCTTGGCGATCCGGCAGGGCGAACCGGACAAGGCGGTCGAGATCTACACCCAGTTGGCGGACGATGCGCAAACCCCGTCCGGCGCGCGCGCGCGGGCGGCGGAAATGCTCCGTGCCCTGAAGCAATAGAGTACGCATTGATGTCCGTATCGGTTCGGTGGCGCTTCCTGGCAATCCTGATGATGCTCGGCATCGGCGGGTGCGATTGGATCGACAGCATCCTGCCCGGCGACAATAAGCCGCCGCTGCCGGGAGAGCGCATTTCAGTGATGGTCTTCGAACGCGATCTGGAACCGGACCCGCGCGTCGCGGATTTGCGCGTGTTGCTGCCGCCGCCCTATGTCAACGAGGCGTGGCCGCAGCCGGGTGGTTCCCCGACGCATGCGATGCACCACCTGAAGGTCGCGGAAGCGCCGGCGGAAGCGTGGGACGAGAGCGTTGGCAGGGGGTCGCGGTCGGGCCGGCAGTTCCTGACGCCGCCGGTCGTCGCCGACGGTCGTGTCTTCGCCATGGATCTCAATTTCCGCGTCACGGCATTGGATGCCGGGACGGGCGACCGCGTGTGGCGCTATACGCCGAAAGTTCCCAAGCGGGACGAAGATACGTTCGGCGGCGGGTTGTCATACGACGGCGGCAGTCTGTTCATCACGACGGGCTACGGCAAGGTGGTCTCGCTCGACGCGCGGACGGGCGACGTCAATTGGGAGCAGGAATTGTCCGGGCCGATGCGGTCGGCGCCGACGGTGGCCGATGGCCGCGTCTATGTCATTACCATCGACAATCAGCTGTCGGTTCTCGACGCCGAGACGGGTGAAAGGGAATGGTCGCATACGGCGATCACGGAATCGGCGGGCTTGCTCGGCGGCAGCAGTCCGGCTGTCGAAGGGTCGACGGTCATCGTACCCTACAGTTCGGGCGAACTGTTCGCGATGCGCGCGGAGAACGGCCGGGTCGTCTGGTCCGATAACCTCACGGCGGTGCGCCGTTCCGACGCCTTGTCGACATTGGCCCATATTCGCGGCAACCCGGTGATCGACCGGGGCATCGTCTACGCGATCAGCCATTCCGGGCGGCTCGTCGCCATCGACAAACGCAGCGGGGCCCGCGTCTGGGAACGCAATATCGGCGGCGTCGACACGCCTTGGGTCGCGGGTGAATTCATTTTCGTTCTGAGCAACGACAACGAGCTGTTCTGCCTGACCCGTCGCGGCGGGCGTATCCGGTGGGTGCAACCGTTGCCCCGCTATGAAAATCCGGAGAAGAAGAGGGATCCCATCCGTTGGTCCGGACCGGTACTGGCCGGCGACCGATTGGTGCTGGTGGGCAGCCATGGCGAAATCATGACGGTTTCGCCTTATACCGGCGAGCCGCTGGGCCGGATGGAAGCGCCGGACCGCATCCTGATGGCGCCGGTGGTGGCCGGTGGGACGATCTATTTCCTGACCGACGACGCGGACCTCATCGCCTATCGCTAGGACTGTCCGTCGGTTTACGTGCTGAAGTGACATGACCCTTACTGTTGCAATCATCGGACGCCCGAATGTGGGCAAGTCGACCTTGTTCAACCGATTGGTGGGCAAGCGTCTCGCGTTGGTCGACGATACCCCCGGCGTCACCCGCGACCGGCGCGAGGGCGACGGCCGGATCGCCGGGCTGTCTTTCCGCGTGATCGATACCGCCGGTCTTGAGGACAAGACCGACGACAGTCTGGAAGCGCGCATGCGGGCGCAGACCGAACAGGCGTTGGACGATGCGGACCTGGTCCTTCTGATGATCGACGCCCGGTCCGGCCTGACGCCGATGGACGAGTATTTCGCCGACTGGGTTCGCCATCGCGGCAAGCCGGTGGTCCTGCTTGCCAACAAATGCGAGAGCACGGCGGGGGATGCGGGCGTCTACGACAGCTACCGCCTCGGTCTCGGCGATCCGATCGCCATCTCGGCCGAACATGGCGATGGGATGGCCGACCTGTTCGCGGCGGTGCAAGCGCATGCGGAGAGGCACCAAGAGGACGCGGCGGAGGACGGCGACGACGAAGGTGCGCCGTTGCAGCTCGCGATCATCGGCCGGCCGAACACCGGCAAGTCGACCCTGGTGAACCGTCTGATCGGCGAGGACCGCTTGCTGACCGGGCCGGAGGCCGGCATCACCCGCGATTCGATCGCCGTCGACTGGGAATACAACGGTAAGCCGTTGCGGCTGGTGGATACCGCCGGTATGCGCCGCCGGTCCCGGGTCGATGACAAGCTCGAAAAACTGTCGGTCGCGGACACGCAGCGCAGCATCCGGTTCGCCAACGTGGCGGTGCTGATGCTCGACGCGACGGTGATGCTGGAGAAGCAGGACCTGACCATTGCCCGTCAGGTGATCGACGAAGGCCGCGCGCTGGTCATCGCCGCCAACAAATGGGACGCGGTGAAAGATCGCGACGCGGCGCTGCGCAATCTGCGCGACCGGCTGCAAACCTCGATGCCGCAGGTACGGGGCATTCCCGTGGTCACCATCTCGGCGCTCAATGGGCAGAATCTCGATGACCTGATGAAGGCGGTCTTCTCGATCTACGAGGTTTGGAACCGCCGTGTGTCGACGGCCCGGCTCAACAGTTGGCTCGACCTGATGACCGAGGCGCATCCGCCGCCGCTTACGAGTTTGGGACGCCGCTTGCGCCTGCGTTACATGACGCAGGTGAAATCCCGGCCGCCGACCTTTGCGGTGTTCGGGTCGCGGACCGAGGAACTGCCCGAATCCTATCGGCGCTTTCTCATTAATGGGCTTCGCTCGGACTTCAACCTTGGCGGCGTGCCCATCCGTCTGCAGCTTCGCAGTGGCAAGAACCCCTACGCCCCGAAGAAGAAATAATCGTTCCGCGTTTCATCGCCTGCCGTCTTGCCGGGCGTGTCCGTCGGCGCGAAGATGGCGGAAATGACAATGGGAGGGTGCGATGACGGACCGGCGATTGAAGCTATGCGGATGGGGTTTCGAAGGCGACGGGCTATCCGCCGATGAGGAAACGGCGCTCCTGCAACGCCTCGGCGAGCGGTTCAACGTGTCGGACGGGGAGCGCTTGACGGCGCCCGCGGCGGAAGAGGCGACGCTGCCGAAACCGAAGCTGTCCGTGCCGGCGGCGCTGGCGGGGTTTGCGAGCGACGGCGCTTATGACCGCGCGGTGCACACTTACGGCAAGTCCTTTCCGGATTACGCCTATATCTACGACGACGTGTTCACCAACGCGCCCGACTTCGTCGCCTATCCCCGGACCGAGGCGGAGGTCGAGGCCGTGCTCGACTGGGCGACCGGCGCACGGGCGGCCGTCATCCCCTTCGGCGGCGGCACCAGCGTCGTCGGCGGCGTCGAGCCATCGGTCGGCGATGGGTTCGCCGGGGCGATCAGCCTCGATCTGACGCGTCTGGACCAGGTGCTGGAGATCGACCGCAGCAGCCGCGCCGCGCGCATTCAGGGCGGCATCCGCGTCCCGGATATGGAAGCGGCGCTCAAACGGGAAGGGCTGACGATGCGGCATTTCCCGCAGAGCTTCGAGATGGCGACGCTCGGCGGCATGATCGCGACCCGTTCTGGCGGGCATTTCGCGACGCTGTATACCCATATCGACGATTTCGTCGAGAGCATCCGGATGATCGCGCCGCAGGGCGTGATGGAGAGCCGGCGTCTGCCCGGCTCGGGCGCGGGACCGAGCCCGGACCGTTTCATGATCGGCTCCGAAGGCGCGATGGGGATCATCACCGAAGCCTGGATGCGGCTGCAGGACCGGCCCACCTTCCGCGCCTCCAGCGCCATCCTGTTCGACGATTTCTACAAGGCCGCGGAAGCGGTGCGCGCCGTGTCGCAGTCCGCCATCTTTCCGTCCAACCTGCGCCTGCTCGATGCCGGTGAGGCGTATAACAACGGCTTCGGCGATGGGGAGCAGTCGGTGCTGATCCTTGCCTTCGAATCCGCGGATCATCCGGTCGAGGCCTGGATGGCGCGCGGGTTGGAGATTTGCCGCGACCATGGCGGCGTCTTCGAGGACGAGGCGGGCAGCGACCCGGAGGCTCACCGATCCGGCAAGGCCGGCGCGTGGCGGACCGCGTTCATCCGCATGCCGCACTATCGTGAGGTGCTGATGTCGGTCGGCGTGATCGGCGATACCTTCGAAACCTCGATCACCTGGGACCGGTTCCGGGAGTTTCATGACGAGGTGAAGGCGGCGACGCTTGCCGCGATCGAGGAGGCGACCGGCCAGCCGGGAACGGTCACCTGCCGCTTCACGCATGTCTATCCCGACGGGCCGGCGCCGTATTTCACCTTTCAGGGCCAGGGGCGTCCGGGCGCGATGATCGATCAGTGGCGGCACATCAAGGAGAAGGCGTCGGAGGCGCTGATCGCGCAGGGCGGCACCATCACCCACCATCACGCGGTCGGTCGGGATCACATGCCCTGGTACACGCAGCAGCGGCCGGAGACGTTCGGTACGGTGCTCGACGCGGCGAAGCGGCAACTCGATCCGGCGGGCATCCTCAATCCCGGCGTCATCGTCCCGTAGGCGGCATGCAATCGGTCCTCTGGTACGGATTGGCGGCGGTCGCCGAGATCGGCGGGTGTTTCGCGTTTTGGGCTTGGCTACGGCTCGGCAAGTCCGTCTTCTGGGCGGTGCCCGGAGTCGTCAGCCTGGTCGTCTTCGCCGTCGCCCTGTCGCAGGTGAACGCGGCCTTGGCGGGCCGGGCCTTCGCGGCCTATGGCGGGGTCTATATCGCCGCTTCGTTGGCCTGGCTCTGGGCGGTCGAAGGCGCGCGGCCGGACCGTTGGGACCTGATCGGAACCAGCATCTGCCTGATCGGCGCTGCCGTTATCTTGTGGGGCCCGCGACCCGCTTAGGGTCCGTTAGCGCGCATAGGCTTTCACGATGTCGCCGTTGCGCTCGCACGCGGCTTCGGCGAGGTCGACGAAGACATCCGTCATGTCGTCCGGGTCGGGCAGGGTCATCGGGTCCTCGCCGGGAAAGGCGGTCGCCCGCATTTCCGTGCGCTGTCCGCCGGGGTTCACCAGATTGGCGCGGATATTCGTTTGCGCGCATTCCGCGGCATAGATGCGGACCATGCTTTCGAGGGCGGCCTTGGTTGCTGCATAGACGCCCCAGAACGGCGTGGCGCTTTGCGTGGCGCCGGTGGTCACGAAGATGGCGCGGCCCGCCTCCGACTGGCGCAGCAGCGGGTCCAGGCTGCGGATCAAACGGTAGTTGGCGTTCAGGTTGAGGGTAACGGCAGCCTCCCACGTTTTCGGGTCGATATGGGCGACTGGCGATATCACGCCCAGCGTCGCCGCGTTGCCGACCAGGATGTCGAGCCGGCCGAATTTCTCGTGCAACGCGCCGCCGAGTTGATCGATCGCGGCGCCGTCGGTCAGGTCCATCGGCACAAGTGTCGCGGACCCGCCGGCGGCCTTCACCGCATCGTCGACTTCTTCCAGACCGCCGACCGTGCGGGCGACCAGAACCAGCCGCGCGCCTTCGGCCGCATAGCGTTTTGCGATGGCCGCGCCGATGCCGCGGCTGGCGCCGGTGACGAGGGCGATCCGGCCGTCGAGCCGTCCTTGGCTTGCCATCAGCCGGTCTCGGCGAGCAGGGAGAGTTGCCGCGAGCCGTTGCCGCCGATCTGGTCGGTCAAGCGGATCGGGTAGTCGCCCGAGAAGCAGGCGTCGCAATAATGCGGCGCGTCGGGATCGCGGCCGGGCAAGCCCATCGCCCGATACAGGCCATCGATCGAGATGAAGGCAAGGCTGTCCGCGCCGATCAGCTTGCGCATGCTCTCGATGTCGTGTTTGGCGGCGAGCAATTGGTCGCGTTCCGGCGTGTCGACGCCGTAGAAACAGGAATGCGTGGTCGGCGGGCTGGAGATGCGCATGTGCACTTCCTTGGCGCCGGCGTTGCGCACCATCTCGACGATCTTCTTCGATGTCGTGCCGCGGACGATCGAATCGTCGACCAGGATGACCCGTTTGCCCTGGATGATCGCACGGTTGGCGTTGTGCTTCAGCTTGACGCCGAAATGGCGGATTTCATCGCTCGGCTCGATGAAGGTCCGCCCGACATAGTGATTGCGGATGATCCCCAACTCGTAGGGGAGCCCGGCCTCGGCGGCGAACCCGATCGCCGAGGGCACGCCGGAATCGGGCACCGGCACGACGATATCTGCATCGATGGGTATCTCGCGCGCCAGTTCGACGCCGATGCGCTTGCGGGCTTGGTAGACCGACGTGCCGTCGACCACGCTGTCCGGTTTCGCGAAGTAAATATGCTCGAAGATGCAAAACCGTGATTGCGCGGGCGGGAAGGGACGATGGCTGTGCACGCCGTCGGCGTTGATGACGACCAGCTCGCCGGGTTCGATGTCGCGGACGAAATCCGCGCCGATGATATCGAAGGCGACGGATTCGGAGGCGAGGATATAGCTGTCGTCGAGTTGACCCAAGACGAGCGGCCGGACCCCGTTCGGGTCGCGAACCCCGATCAGGCAGTCTTCCGCCATGATTGCGAGTGAATAGGCCCCTTCGATCTGCCGCAGCGCCACGATCAGGCGTTCCACCACGGTGCCCGAATTGGTCGCCATCAGGTGGACGATGATCTCCGTGTCGGAGGTGGACTGGAAGATGCATCCGTCGCGGACCAGGTCCTTCCGGACCGAGTGTGCGTTGGTCAGATTGCCGTTATGCGCGATGCCGAGACCGCCGATTTCGAGTTCGGCGAACAGGGGCTGGACGTTGCGCAGCATCGGCTCACCGGTGGTGGAATACCGGGTATGGCCGATGGCGTTGCTGCCGCGGAGGCGCGCGATGACCGCCTGGTCGGCGAATATGTCGCCCACCAGGCCGATCCCGCGATGGGCGTGGAATTGCGCGCCGTCATGGGTGACGATCCCTGCGGCCTCCTGGCCGCGGTGCTGAAGCGCATGCAGCCCCAGGGCCGCGAGGGCGGCCGCTTCGGTATGACCATGGATGCCGAACACGGCGCATTCTTCCTTGAAATGATCGCCGTCTAGCGGATTGGTGGTGATCATCGGTCGCGCCACCTTCTGATTGTTGGGTTGGCTATTGTTTGCTCTCAATCAAACGCTGCATTTCGCTGCGTTCCGACTTGCCGTAGCCGCTCGTGCTGCGGCCGCCTTGCGTTTTCTGGGATGCATCGGGTTTGGGCTGAATTAGCCCGCGAAGGGTCTGTTCCGCATTGAGCGCCCGGTCCGCTTCGTCTTTCACCATGCCGGTCGCTTCTTCGGCGGATTCGCGCGCCTCTTCCGGGACCAAGGCGAGCAGGATCTCGGCGCTGCCTTCGATCAACGGGAAGGTGCGCGCCTCGGTCACGACATCGGGTAAATCGTCGCGCCCCCAGAACCAGGCCGCGCTCAGATACAACAGGCTAACCAGGATCACACCGCGCAACACGCCGAAGGCGAAGCCGAGCGAGCGATCGAAACTGCTGGCCGCGCTGTCGCGGATGCCGCTCGAAGCCAATCCCGCCAGGACCGAAAACAGGATCAACGTTCCGATGAACAACGATCCGCCGGCCGCCATATCGGCGAGCATACGATTATCGATGAATTCTTGGGCGTAAGGCTGGACGTAGGTGTAGCCGTAGAGCGTGGCGAAGGCGGCACCGACCCAGGCCGCGACGGAAAGCACTTCCCGGACGAATCCGCGCAGATAAGCGAGAATCCCCGAAATCACCAGGATGATCACGAAACAGACGTCGATGATGCCAAAGGGAAGGTCGCTCATCTACCCGTTCCCCACCGCGCGGATCGGCCCGACCCCGGGCTCGAAAAGCCGTGTAAGCTCATCCAGATCGCGCAGTTCGTGAAGGTCGAGTCCACCGGCTGCTCTCTTGCCCTTCGTTCCTTTACGCCGTCCGGGCAGCAATGCCGCCGTGAACCCCAGCTTTTCAGCCTCTTTCAGCCGCGCTTCGGCCTGGCCCACGGGGCGCACTTCGCCGGACAATCCGATCTCGCCGAACACCACCGTTTCCGCCGGAACCGGCCGTCCCGAGATCGAAGAGGTCAGAGCAGCCGCGACTGCCAAGTCCGCCGCCGGCTCGCTGACCCGAAGCCCCCCAGCGACGTTGAGATATATATCATTTCCGCCAAACTGCAATCCACAGCGGGCTTCCAGAACGGCCATGACCATGGCCAGCCGGCTGCTGTCCCAGCCCACCACCGCGCGGCGCGGCGTCGCCAAGGGCGAGGGGGCCACAAGCGCCTGAATCTCCACCAGCATCGGCCGCGACCCTTCGATCCCGGCGAACACGACGGATCCGGTCGCCTCGCCCTGCCGTTCGGCCAGGAACAGGGCCGACGGATTGGTGACTTCGACTAGGCCGCGATCGGTCATTTCGAAGACGCCGATTTCGTCGGTCGGGCCGAAGCGATTCTTGACGGCGCGCAGGATGCGGAACTGGTGGCCGCGTTCGCCCTCGAAATAGAGCACCGTATCGACCATATGCTCCAGCACTCGCGGCCCGGCGATGGTGCCTTCCTTGGTGACATGGCCGACCAGCAGCACGGTGAAACCGCGTCGTTTGGCGAGGCGGATGATCTCCTGCGCGCAGGCGCGGACCTGCGCCACCGTGCCGGGCGCCGATTCGAGGGCGTCGATATACATCGTCTGGATCGAATCGATGACCACGACTTCCGGGCCGTCGGCGGTATCCAGGCTGGCGAGGATGTCGCGCATGTCGGTCGCCGCGGCCAGTCGGGCCGGCGACTTCTCGACGCCCAGGCGGGTCGCCCGCAGTTGCACCTGATGCTCGGCTTCTTCGCCGGAGATATAGACGCAGCGTGCGTTGTTCGAGAGAGCGGCGGTGACCTGCAGCAGCAGTGTCGATTTGCCGATACCGGGATCGCCGCCGATCAGCAACGCCGAGCCGTTGACCAGACCGCCGCCGGTCACGCGGTCGAATTCGTCGATCTTGGTCAGCCGCCGGGGCGCCGGTTCGATCTTGCCGTCCAACTCGACGAAGTCGATCTTGCGGCCGCGGTTGTCGCGCTTACCGCTGGCTTTCTTGCCCAGCGGCGCGGTTTCCGAGGCGGATTCCTCGACGATCGAATTCCACGCGTCGCAGGCGTCGCATTTGCCGACCCACCGCGGGTGGATGGTGCCGCAGACCTGGCAGACGTAGCGTGTCGTCGATCGGGCCATTTCAGGCTCCGCGTTGCCGTATCAAAGGGCGTGCCGCATTGCGCATCGCTGGGGTCATGCGGCGCTGATATCCAGTTCGATGGGCCCCTCCGCCTGGCCGTTGATGAATTGCTGCACGATCGGACTATCCGCCGTATCGATCTCCTCGGTCGGGCCGGCCCATACAATCTTGCCTTTATACAGCATGGCGATCTTGTCCGATATCTTGCGGGCGCTCGCCATGTCGTGGGTGATCGTCAGGCCCGACGCGTGGGTCTCGCGGGTGCAGTCCACGATCAACTCGTTGATGATGTCCCCCATGATCGGATCGATGCCGGTCGTCGGCTCGTCGAAGAAGATGATCTCCGGGTCGGTCGCCACCGCGCGGGCGAGGCCGACGCGTTTCCGCATGCCGACGGAGAGGTCGGCCGGCGTCATCATGGCGATCTTCTCGTCGAGACCGACCAGCGCCAGTTTCTCCAAGGCGATCGGCCGCGCCGCTGTCCGCGACATTCCCTTGCCGGCGATCAGGCCGAAGGCGGCGTTCTCCCAAACCGTCAGGCTGTCGAACAAGGCGGCGCTCTGAAACAGCATGCCGATTTTCGCGTTGATATGTTCGCGGTCGCTGTCGCTGATGCCGACGACGGATTCGCCGTCGATCTCGATCTCGCCGGAATCGGGCGTCAGCAGGCCGAGGATGCATTTCAGCGTCACCGATTTTCCCGATCCCGATCCGCCGATGATCACCACCGATTCGCCGGGCATGACATCTAGGTCGACGCCGTCGAGCACGACCTTGCGGCCGAAACTCTTGGTGACGTTGCGCAGGCTGATTTTCGGTGTCGTCATGTGCCGAAGAACATCGCCGAAATGAGATAGTTCAGGATCAGGATCAGGATCGAGGCGCTGACGACCGAGTTGATCGTGGCCGCGCCGACGCCCTGCGCGCCGCCCCGCGAGGTGTATCCCTGATAACAGCCCATGAGGGTCACCACGAATCCGAACACCGCGGCCTTGACCAGGCCGGTCACCACGTCTTCGAGAAACAGGTTGTCCCAGCTGCTCTTGAGGTAGAGCGTCGGGTTGAAGCCGAGCTTGTAGACCGCGACGATGTAGCCGCCGAGCACGCCGATGATGTCGCCGATCAGGATCAGTATCGGCAGGGTCGTCACGCCGGCGATGATCCGGGGCGCGACGAGATACTTGAAGGGATTGGTCGAGAGCGTGACCAAGGCGTCGATCTGTTCGGTAACGCGCATGGTGCCGATTTCCGCCGCGATCGACGAGCCGACGCGCGCGGCGACCATCAAGCCCGCCAGCACGGGCCCGAGTTCGCGGGTGATGCTCAACACCACGATCTCGGCGATCACGCCTTCCGCGCCGACGGCATTGCGCTGAAATCCGGTATAGCTTTGCAGCGCCAGCACCATGCCGGCGAACAGTGTGGTCAAGGCGATGACCGGCAGCGAATAATAGCCGATCTCCATCATCTGGCGACCGATCAGCCGGAAATAAAACGGCCGCCGAACGCAATGCGAAATGGAAACGAGCGTGAAAAGCGTCACTTCGCCGACGAGTTCCAAGAAGGAAAGGAACAATCGTCCAACGGTCTGCACAGCACTCATGCAGTGCCCCCTACATAATGTCGCTGATAGCGCCGACCGAGACTGGTCAGAATTTCGTAGCCGATCGTTCCCGCCGCGTCGGCGACGGCATCGACATCGAAATGCGGGCCGATCAGATCGATCATGTCGCCGGGTTGAGCCGCCGGCGCGTTGGAAATATCGAGCGTAATCAAATCCATCGATACCCGACCGACCACCGGTACTGTTACGCCGCCGATATTGGCGGAAGCCCGGCCACTCAGACTGCGCAGGTAGCCGTCTGCGTATCCGGCGGCGACGGTCGCAACGAGTGTCGGGCCGGTGACGCGATGCGTCGCACCATAGCCAACGGTCTGGGGGGCGTCAACGTGACGTATCTGTATGATTTTCCCCGATAGTTTGATGACGGGCGCCATCGGGTTCGGTTTGCCGGGCGTCGGCGCCACACCGTAGAGCGCCACCCCCGGCCGCACCATGTCGAAGTGCCAATCCGGGCCGAGGAAGATGCCGGACGACGCGGCCAGCGATCCGTCGACCTCCGGCAGCCGTTTGATCGCGGCGGCGAAGTCGGACTGCTGTTGACGGTTGAGCGGATGATCCGGCGTATCCGCGCAGGCGAGGTGGCTCATGATGCCGGCGAGCGAGAGGCCGTCGAGCCGCTGCGGATCGTCGAACAGGGTTCGCTGTTCGTCGGGCGGCAGGCCGAGGCGGCACATGCCGGTATCCAGATGCAGGATCGACGGGTGCGGGCCATTGGCGCGGCACTCATTGGACCATCGCGCAACCTGTTCCAGGTCGTTCAAGACAGGGATCAGGTCATGCGCGCGAAACACCTCTTCTTGGCCGGGCATCAGCCCGTTGAGCACGGCGATCGTGGCGGTGGAGCCGGCGCCGCCCAGCGCTTCGCGGAGCGTCACGCCCTCGTCGAGATGGGCGACGAAGAAGCGGGTGCAGCCCGCGGCCTGTAATGTGCGGCCGACCGGACCGACGCCGAGGCCGTAGCCGTCGGCCTTCACCACTGCGGCGCAGTGCGCCGGCGCGGCGCGCTGCTTGAGAAGCTTGTAGTTCGCCGCCAGCGCGTCCAGATCGATCGTCAGGACCGTGGTCGCAGTCGGCGGACCGCTGACGTTAGGGGAAGGCATCTTCGCTATGCTGTCGGTCCAAGTCCCCGAAACGGGTGAATTTCCCGTCGAAGTATAGATCAATTGTCCCGACGGGTCCGTGCCGCTGTTTGGCGATGATCACGCTGGCCGTGTTGCGCACCTGCTCAAGGCGCTGTGCCCATTGTTCGCTGCGGCCGAGGAATTTGTCCTGCGCTTCTTCGAGCCCTTGGATCGGCTCGCCTTTTTCCAGGTAGTACTCCTCGCGGAAAATGAACATGACGACGTCGGCGTCCTGCTCGATCGATCCCGATTCCCGCAGGTCGGCGAGTTGCGGCCGCTTGTCCTCGCGGTTCTCCACCTGACGCGACAATTGCGACAGCGCGATGACCGGTACTTCCAGTTCCTTGGCAAGCGTCTTGAGGCCGCGGGTGATCTCCGAGATTTCCTGGACCCGGTTGTCCGACCGCCGGCCGGGGGCGGGGTGCAGAAGCTGCAGATAATCGACGATGATCATGTGCAGCTTCTGCTGCCGCTTCAGCCTTCGCGCGCGGGTGCGCAGCCCGGATATCGTCAGCGCCGGCGTATCGTCGATATAGAGCGGCAGTTTATGAATCTTCTGGCTGGCGACGACGAGGTTGTTGAATTCTTCGCTGCTGATCTCGCCGCGCCGGATCGCGTCGGACGACAGTTCCGCCTGCTCCGACAGAATACGCGATGCCAACTGCTCGGCGGACATTTCGAGCGAGAAGAACACCACATGGCCGCCTTCGGTATGCGTGCGGCCGTTCTCGTCGACGGTTTCCTTGAAATGCTTGGCCGCGTTGAAGGCGATATTCGTGGCCAGCGCGGTTTTGCCCATAGATGGCCGGCCCGCCAGGATGATCAAATCCGACGGATGCAATCCGCCGAGCTTCTGGTCGAGATCCTTGAGGCCGGTGGTCACGCCGACCACATGGCTGTCGCGGCGGAAGGCTTCCTCGGCGTTTTGCACGGCGATATTGGCGGCGTCGCCGAGCGGCATGACGCTGCGCTCCAGCTCGCCGGTGTTGGCGAGGTCGTAAAGCCGCTGTTCCGCCGTTTCGATCTGGCCGCCCGCCGGTGTGTCGATGTCGGGCTCGTAGGCGTCGTTCACGACGTCTTCGCCCAGCGCGATGAGCTGGCGGCGCAGATACAGATCGTGGATCGTCTTGCCGTAGTCGCCGGCGTTGATCACCGTCACGACCGACGCGGCCAGATCGAACAGATACTGCGACCCGCCGACCGCGGCGAGCGCTTCGTCGTTTTCGAAAAAATACTTCAAGGTCAGCGGGCTGGCGATCTGCCCCTGTTCCATCAGCTTGGCGGCGGCGTCGAAAATCCGACCGTGTACCGGCTCGTAGAAATGATCCGCCTGCAGGAAATCGCCGACCCGCTCATACGCGCGGTTGTTGGTCAGGATGGCACCCAGCAGCGCGGCTTCGATCTCCGCGTTATGCGGCGGAACGCGAAGCGGCGTCTGCGTGCTGGCATCGTCGCCGTGCAGCGGCGCGACGTTCGTATCGGTAATCGTGTTCGACATCGGGGGCGCAACTTACCACCACGCCGAAAGGGGGCAACCACCGAATTATAAGGAACCCGGGGATAACTATCGAACGCGAGGCTGACCCGGCGTAACAGAGCTTCCCAAAAGTCTTTCCGGGTAGGCGCCGTCGACCGGAACCGGCCCTCGGATCAGGCCGGATCTTTCTCCGAGTCGCCTTCGGCCGGGGCGGTCGGCGCATCCGACGTGTCGTCGCTGCCGTCCTCGGCGGTATCGTCGAGACCGGATGCGGCTTCCTTCGCTTGCTCGGCCGCTTCCGGGTCGAACATGGCTTCGGCGGCGGCCTGTGCTTCTTCGGCCGCTTGCGCTTCCTGCGCGGCCTCTTCGGCTTCGGCCGAGAGAATGGCGCGGCCCAGACGCTGTTGCTCGGCGGCCTCTTCGTCCGACCGGGCGACGTTGGCCGTCACCGTCGCGTCGACTTCCGGATGGAGACGGACGCGAAGGTCGAACAGGCCGAGCGTCTTGACCGGCCGTTCGAGAACGACTTGGTTGCGTTTGATCGTAAAGCCGCCTTCGGTCACCGCCTCGGCGATGTCCCGCGCGTTGACCGAGCCGTAGAGCTGCCCGCTTTCGCCGGCGCTTCGGATGATCACGACCTTGAGGCCGTCGAGCCTGTCGCCGACCTGTTGCGCCTCGTCGCGGCGTTGCAGATTCTCCGCTTCGAGTTGCTTACGCTGCGTCTCGAAAACCGCGAGATTTTCTTTCGTTGCCCGCATCGCTTTCTTGGCCGGCAAGAGATAATTGCGCGCGTAGCCAGGCTTTACGGCGACGACATCGCCCATTTGCCCGAGCCTTTCGATCCGCTCCAGCAGAATGACTTCCATGGCTTAACCTCCTAGTTCGGTCCACGATTGCGCAGCCGGTGGCGCAAACCGGTCCATTGGTCGAAGACGCCGACCGCGGCGACCGCAAGCGTGGGCCATTTGAATAACAGGGAAAACAGAATGAGCATCATGTAACAGAGCAACAGCATCCGGGCGCCGGCGGGATGCTGCCGCGCCATGAAATGAAGGACGCCCAGCCCGGCGAAGAAATACGGCACGCACAGAACGACCGCGATGTTGCGCCCGAAATAGCCGTAGTTGCCGGGCAACAGCAGACCCGCCGCCATGGCGATTCCCAAGACGAACAACAACCCGCGCGGCAGTTCGAGCGCCGCCAAGTCCGGACTTGGCCGCATGTTGCGTTGGCCGCGCACCAGCAATCCTTGCGCGAGTGCGCCGTTCACGGCAACCAGTAGAATCCACATCGACGCGGAGATGCCCGGCAGTAACGGTGAAATCGCATCCGTCAGGATGTCGCGCTGCTCGGCCTGCCCGGCCGGCAGCATCCGTTGGAAGACCTGATCCAGCAGTTGCCGGATGCCCGCCTCGACGGTTTCCCCGCCGCTGCTCAACAATATGAACCCGACGGTCATCAGCACCGCGGCCATGCCCGTGGCCCATAAGAGAAGCAGGCCCGGGGGATACCATTCCTGGCCGCCTTGCCCGTCCGGCCGCGACAGCAACGCTTGCCGGGTCAGAATGATGGTCGGCGCCGCATACAGGACCAGTAATAAAGGAATACCGATCGAAGCGCCGGCGATCAGCAGCACGCCGGCGGCGACGGCGGTGGCCGCGATCGAGCCCGTCATGCCGAGGCTGAGCCCCGCCAGGAAGAGCGGAAGCTGGGTGAAATTCGACAGGAACATGCCGCCGACGCTGCCGGTCAGCGCCAGAATGAAGGCAAACGCCGTGGTCCCGCCCGCGAGCAGGATCGTCAGCCAATGTCTTCCGGAATACATCCACGTCGCACCCGAGTAGGTTTCGCTTACTTCAGGACGTAAGGAAGCAGCGCCAGGAACCGGGCGCGCTTGATCGCCTTCGCCAGTTCGCGCTGCTTCTTCGCGGAAACGGCGGTGATGCGGCTCGGAACGATCTTTCCGCGTTCTGAGATAAAGCGGCTCAGCAGCTTGACGTCGGTATAGTCGATGGTCGGCGCGTTCGGGCCCGTGAACGGGCACGTCTTACGGCGCCGAAAAAACGGACGTCGGCCGCCGCCGGAACGTGGTGGTGCCATGATCAGCTCTCCGTTTCTTTGGTTTCTGCCGGTGCGGCGGCGGTTTCGGCCTTCGCATCGGCTTTTTCCTCGGCCTTCGTTTCGGCGGGCTTGTCGGCGCGGTCCGGGCGATCGGACCGGTCGCCGCGTCCGCCGCGCGGGCCGCCGCGGCCGCCGCGGTCGGCGCGTTCGCGTTCCCGGTCGCCCTTACCCTGCATGATGGGCGAGGGTTCGGGACGGGCTTTGTCCAACCGGATGGTCATGTATCGCAGTACGTCTTCGTTCAGACGCATGTTGCGCTCCATTTCCTGCAGGCAGGTGGGCGGCGCATTCAGGTTGAACAGGACGTAGTGGCCCTTGCGGTTCTTCTTAATGCGGTAGGAGAGGGTCCGTAGACCCCAGTATTCCCGCCGGTCGACGGCTCCGCCATTCTCTTCGACGATCTTGGCAAACCCATCGCCCAGGGCATCGACCTGAGCGGCGGTAACGTCCTGACGGACGATGAACACGCTTTCGTAAAGCGGCATCTATAAGCACTCCCTTCGGCTCTTAACGACCCGAAGTCCATCATAATCCATAAGAATTCATACTGGACCGGCCGGGTCTAGCCGACCCAAGAAGAGGCCGGCAAGGAGCTATGGTCATGAGCATACCGTAATCGGTATGCCGAGAAGGGCCGCACTATACACATTTCCGGCCTTGGGAAAAGCGAAAAGGCCCTGTCCCAAGCCGCCTGATCCAGCCCGGGTCGAGGCGCGCTTGACAGCTTGCGGTCAGCGGGTATCACTGACCCCGCCTTAACGAGGGGGCGAGGCCGAAAACACATGACATTAGCATTCGTATTTCCGGGGCAGGGGTCGCAGAAGGTCGGGATGGGCCAGGATTTGGCCGACGCCTTCACGACCGCCCGGCATTTGTTCGAGGAAGTCGACGACGCGCTGGGCCAGAACCTCAGCCGCCTCATGTTCGAGGGGCCGGAAGACGATCTCACGCTGACCGAGAACGCGCAGCCGGCGCTGATGGCGGTCAGCATGGCGATCGTTCGGGTGTTGGAAAAGGACTGCAATATCACGATCCCCGGCAAGGCCGCCTTCGTGGCGGGTCATTCGCTGGGCGAGTATTCCGCGCTTGCCGCCGCCGGGGCGTTGCGCCTCGAAGATGCGGCGCGGCTCCTTAAGCTGCGCGGGCAATCGATGCAGAAGGCCGTTCCGGTCGGCGAGGGCGCCATGGCGGCGCTAATCGGGCTGGAAATGGAAGCAGCGCAATCGGTCGCCACGGCGGCGGCCGAGGTGGGCGTCTGCACCTGCGCGAACGACAACGCGCCGGGGCAGGTCGTTGTCAGCGGCGCGACGGCGGCGGTCGAGCACGCGGTGGAAATCGCCGCGGAACACGGCGCGAAGCGCAGCGTGATGCTGCCGGTCAGCGCGCCGTTCCATTGTCCGATGATGCAGCCCGCGGCCGACGCCATGGAAGAGGCGCTGTCCACGACGACGATATCGGCCCCGTCGGTGCCGGTGGTCGCCAACGTCACCGCAAGCAAGGTCAGCGATCCCGAAGAGATACGCCGGCTCTTGGTCGAGCAGGTCACCGGCATGGTTCGCTGGCGCGAGAGCGTTCTCTATATGAAGGAGCAGCAGGTCGACACGTTGATCGAGGCCGGCGCGGGCAAGGTGCTGACCACGCTCACGCGTCGCATCGACCGCGAACTGACCGGCAAGTCGCTGCAGACGCCGGCGGACTTCGATACCGTCGCGAAAGAGATTTGAAACAGCGCTGCGGCACACTAGGTAGGACGGCTACGATGTTTGATCTTTCAGGAAAAACGGCGCTCGTAACCGGCGCGTCGGGGGGGCTCGGCGGCGATATCGCGCGCTGCCTGCATGCGGCCGGCGCCTCGGTCGCCTTGTCGGGGACGCGGGCGGACGCGCTCGCCGCGCTTGCCGAAGATCTTGGCGAGCGGGCGGCGGTCACGCCGGCGAATCTGTCGGATCCGGACGCCCCTGCGCAGCTTGTGAAGGACGTCGAAGAAGCCCTCGGTCCGATCAACGTTTTGATCAACAATGCCGGCCTTACCCGCGATATGTTGTCGATGCGGCTGACCGATGACGACTGGTCGACCGTCATGGATGTCAATCTGGGCGCGGCGTTCCGGCTGAGCCGGGCCGTCATGCGCGGCATGATGCAGCGGCGTTGGGGTCGGATCGTCAACATCACGTCGATCGTCGGTGTCACGGGAAACGCGGGGCAGGCCAATTACGCGGCCTCCAAGGCGGGCATGATCGGCATGTCGAAATCGATGGCGCAGGAAGTCGCGGCGCGCGGCATCACGGTGAATTGCGTGGCGCCGGGGTTCATCGAAACGGCGATGACGGATGTCTTGAAGGACGACATCAAGGAAAAGCTCTTGGGCGCGGTTCCGGCCGGTCGCCTCGGCGTTCCGCAGGACGTTTCGGCCGGCGTCCTGTATCTGGCGAGTGAAGAAGCCGCCTACGTGACCGGCCAGACATTGCACATCAACGGTGGTATGGTGATGATATAACACGGTAATCGGCAGTCTCGCGCCAGTGCTGGCCATTGCCATTAAAGTGTGATAACCAAGCGCCGCCTCAGCGTGGCGCGGCTTAATCAATCAGAGGGTAGGGGCCGTAAATCGGACGGTCGGTAGGCCGGGCCGCGACCCAGAAATCTAAGAAGGGTTTGAATGAGATGAGTGACGTTTCTGAACGCGTAAAGAAGATTGTCGTTGAACATCTCGGCGTCGACGAAGCGAAGGTTACCGACGGCGCCAGTTTTATCGATGATCTTGGCGCGGACAGCCTCGATACGGTCGAACTCGTAATGGCGTTCGAAGAAGAATTCGGTTGTGAGATTCCAGACGATGCGGCGGAAAAAATCCTGACGGTCAAGGATGCGATCAGCTACATCGAAACGAACGCCGGCTAGCGCCGCGCGGGAGAACACCGCCCTTCTAGATTTCGAGCTCTTATCATGCGACGTGTAGTCGTTACGGGCCTCGGCGTAAACTGTCCGTTGGGTATTGGGGTCGATAACGTTTGGAATCGGCTCACGAACGGCGAGACCGGCATTGCGTCGATCCAATCCTTCGAAGACACATCGGACCTGAGTTGCAGGATCGCTGGGGAGATTCCCCACGGGCCTGCGTCCGAAGGGAAGTTCGATCCGGACGAATGGATCGATACAAAGGACCAGCGGAAGATGGACCGTTTCATCATGTGCGCCATCGCGGCCGCATGCGAGGCGGTTGAGGATTCGGGCTGGACGCCCGAGGCCGAAGACGCGCGCGACAGGACCGGTGTCTTAATCGGGTCGGGCATTGGCGGTCTTCCGGGCATCTGCGATACGTCGATCACCTTGCATGAACGCGGGCCGCGCCGGGTCAGTCCTTTCTTCATCGCGGCCAATCTGATCAACCTCGCGTCCGGTCAGGTGTCGATCCGGTTCGGGTTCCGCGGTCCCAACCATGCGGTGGTGACGGCTTGCGCGTCGGGAGCGCACGCGATCGGCGATGCCGCGCGGTTGATCATGCTCGACGATGCCGATGTCATGATTGCCGGCGGCGCGGAATCGACGGTCTGCCGGATCGGTATCGCCGGTTTCGCCGCGTCGAAGGCGCTCTCCACCAGCTTCAACGACACGCCGGGAAAAGCGTCGCGTCCTTGGGATAAAGACCGCGACGGGTTCGTCATGGGCGAAGGGGCGGGCGTTCTCGTGCTTGAGGAGCTGGAACATGCGAAGGCGCGCGGCGCAACGATCTACGCCGAGGTGACGGGCTACGGCATGTCGGGCGATGCGCATCATATTACCGCCCCGGCCGATGACGGGAACGGGGCGTTCCGGGCCATGAAGGCGGCGTTGCGGCGGGCCGGCATGAACCCGGAGGATATCGACTATATCAATGCCCATGGCACCTCGACGCCGCTCGGCGACGAGATCGAAGTGAACGCGGTGAAACGGCTTTACGGCGACCACGCCTACGCGCTTTGCATGTCGTCGACGAAATCGGCGATCGGACATCTGCTCGGCGCGGCGGGTGCGGTCGAGGCGATCTTCGGTATCAAGTCGATCAACACCGGCATCGTGCCGCCGACGTTGAATCTCGACAATCCGTCGGAGAGCTGCGACATCGACCTGGTGCCGCACGAATCGAAAGAACGAAAAATACGCAACGTCATGTCGAATTCCTTCGGGTTCGGCGGGACGAATGCATCGCTCGTTATGTCGCAGGCACCGTAACCCAGGCATGCTCAAGTCCCGTCTGACAAAGATCGTCGCCGGATTGCTCATCGCCGCCAGTACCGTTGCTGGCGGCGTTGCTATATGGGGAGTTTCGGCGACGTCAGCGCCCGGACCGCTGCTCGAATCGACGACGGTGGTGGTCGAACGGGGCGCCGGACTTACGCAGATCGCGCATCAGCTCGCGGCGAAGGACATCGTAAAACATCCAACCTTGTTCGTGGTGAGGGCGTGGTTGCGCGACGCGCAGCACAGACTCAAGGCCGGCGAATACGTTTTCGAGGAGCGCATCAGCATCGACCGTACGCTCGACATTCTGCTTGAGGGCGAGACGGTGGTGCGGCGCGTGACGGTCGCGGAGGGACTCACCGCCAAGCAGGTCATCGGCTTGCTGGCCGAAACCGAGGGGCTTGCGGGGGAGATCGAGACCCAACCCGCCGAAGGGTCATTGCTGCCGAACACGTATCATTTCTCGCTCGGGGATACGCGGCAGGAAATCCTCGATCGCATGACCCGCGCGATGAAGGTCACGGTCGAGGAGTTATGGGAAACACGGGCACCGAATCTGCCGCTCGAAACGATGGACGAGGCGATCATCCTTGCCTCCATCGTTGAAAAAGAGACCGGGGTCGCGGAAGAGCGCGCGCGTGTTGCCGCGGTCTTCGTGAACCGCCTGCGCAAGAGGATGCGGCTGGAGTCGGACCCGACGGTCATCTACGGCCTGACGATGGGAAGCGGGTCGCTCGGACGGCGTCTGACCCGCAAGGATTTGCGGCGGGACAACCCGTACAATACCTATCGGATCAGGCGGTTGCCGCCGGGACCGATCGCCAATCCGGGCCGGGATTCGCTGGCCGCGGTGATGAATCCGATCGAATCCGACGAGTATTTCTTCGTCGCCGACGGTACCGGCGGGCACGCCTTCGCCAGGACGCTGGAAGAGCATAACCGGAACGTCGCGAAGTGGCGCAAGTTCCGCCGGGAACAGCGGCGGAAACAGCGGCAGGGCGGGGATTGAACCCGGCCGCGTAGCGCCGCTCGGGTCGAAACCTTGATCAAACCCCTTCGATCATGTGCGGGCCTTGCTTGGCCTCGCCGCGTTCCACCGCCGTGACGGCCTTGACGATGCCGTCGTTCGCCGGGGTCGGGATGCCCGCCTCGCGGCCTTTCTCGACGACCAGGCCGTTCAGGAAATCGATTTCGGTGCGCCGGCCCTTGGCCATGTCCTGGCCCATCGAGGGGCGCTGGCCGTCGCCGCGGGTTTTGACGGACTCGATCATCGAGCTTTCGACCGCATCGAGCGCGGCGGGGTCGCCGTCCGCCGCCGCGACCCATTCCTCCGCCGTGTGTCCCTTGATGACCTCAAGATTGAAACCGTGCGCCTTGCCGACGCGGATCGTCTCGCCGGACAGGCGGATCGACAGCCGGCGCGCGGCCTCGACGGTGCACATTTCGTTGCCGCTATAACCGGTGCAGGCGGAGAGGCCGTTATGACTGGAGTTGATGACCAGCTTCGACCAGCGCTCGCCCCAGAGGTTTTCGGTCGCCTTGGCGCTGTCGGCGAAGCGCAGCCAGTCGACCAGTTCCTCGACGCGCTTGGTGATGCGCCCGTGGACTTCGCCGCAACGGTAGACGGTGTAGGCGTCGCCGCGTAACGGCACGTTCCGTTGAACGAGGCCCGGTTCCTGCAGTTCGACCGAGATCGTGCTGGCGATGCAGCCGACGGTCCGGCCCCAGCCGACCACGCCGGCGAGCCGTTCCTCGTTGATGCAGTTCTGCAGCGAGACGCAGAACCCTTCCGGCGCGAGATACTGCTTGATCAGCGCGGCCGCGAATTCGGTGTCGTAGGACTTGGTGGCAATGATCGCGATGTCGATCGGATCCTGCTTCGAGAGGATCTGCACCTCGGTGACGTGCATGGCCTTCACCGGAACGACGTAGTGCTCCTGCTCGGTCACGCCGCGCAGTTCCAGGCCTTTGTTGTTCATCGCGTCGACATGGTCCGGCCAGGCGTCGATGAAGGTGACGTCGATCCCGTTCCGCGCCATCTGTCCGCCGGTATATCCGCCGACGCCGCCGGCGCCGATAACCGCCACGCGTTTTCCCATGATGTCCTCCCTGCGGGCGAATGCCCTGAGGCCATGATAGCCGCCGGTCCCGGCGAGACAAAATCGGCGGGAAGGCGGTCGCTCAGCCGCCGATGCGGCCGCCGCCCTTCTTGGTGACGGCGACGATCGAGGGACGGGGCGGGATGCCGTCCTCGAAGTCGGGCCAGCGCGTGGCCGGATCCTCGAACGTCGATCGCCGGCCGAACCCTTCGAACTGCTTGGTGCCGTCGGTGCCCGGGTGCTGCACGGCCAGAAACAGCGTCTCGCCGTCCGGCGTGAAGCAGGGACCGCAGAGTTCCGCGCCGACGGGGACGCGATAGAACATCCGCCCCGTGCCCCGGCCCGGACCCGATGTCGCCACGGCCCACAAGCCGTCGGCCGTCCCGGAGGCGAGCGACCAGTTGCCGCCCTGGTCGGTGGCGATCCAAAGACGCCCTTCGGCGTCTACCGCCGCGTTGTCGGGACAGGAAAACCAGCCGTTCTCGGATGTGTCGGGATGCCAGATCGCCCGCGTTTCCGGGCGTCTCGGGTCGCCGCACTGCACCAGGATGTCCCATTGGAAGGCGCGCGCCGCGTGGTCGCCGTCCGGCGGGGACAGTTCGACGATCTGGCCCCAGATGTTCTTTTCGCGGCGGTTGACCCTGTCGGTGTTGTCGGCCGTGCGTTTGTGGTTGTTCGTCAGGTTGAGGTAGACCTTGCCGGTTGCGGGATTCGGCTGCACGTCCTCGGGACGGTCGAGCGGGGTCGCCCCCAACATATCGGCCGCCCGGCGCGTTTCGATCAGCACGTCGGCCTGGCTGGAGAATCCGTTGCTCGGGGTCAGCGGGCCTTCGCCCCAGACCAGGTCGAGCCAAGCCAGACTGCCGTCGGGGTCGAACTTGGCGACCGACAGCGTGCCGTTATCCAGCAGGGTCAAATTCGCCTGCCGGTCATCCTTATCCACGCGGTCCCGGCTGACGAAACGGTAGAGATAGTCGTAGCGTTGATCGTCGCCGGAATAGATCACGACCCGGCCGTCGCCGTTGACGATGGTCTCCGCGCCCTCGTGCTTGAAGCGGCCGAGGGCGGTGCGTTTGACCGGCACCGACGTGGGATCGAGCGCGTCGACTTCGACGATCCAGCCGAACCGGTTCGGTTCGTTCGGTTCCTTGTCGATATCCCAGCGCGGGTCGACCCTGCCCCAGCCGTACCGGCCGCTCGGCAATCCATATCGTGCATAATTTCGTTGTTCCGGATGGCCTTTCAGCGATCCGATGAAGTAATGGTTGAAGTTCTCCTCGGCCATCAGATAGGTGCCCCAGGGCGTGATGCCGCCGGCGCAGTTGTTGACCGTGCCCAAGACGCGGGCGCCGGATGGGTCGGCGGATGTCTTCATCCGGGCATGGCCGGCGGCCGGTCCGGAGAGGCGCATCGGCGTGGTCGCCGAGATACGCCGGGCGTATGTGCTGCCGCCGTCGACGGACCAGCGGCCGTCGGACCCACGCGCGACTTCGAGAATCGATCCGCCATGCGCCGCCATCTCGATTTCGAAGCGGCGCGTGTCGTCGTTGAACCCGCTCGGAAACATGACGCGGTGGCTGGTGTATTCGTGGTTCACGCAGAGCAGGCCGCGGGTGGCCGACCGCGACCCGCGCGGCAGCGGGATGAAGCCGACGAAATCGTTGTTGTAGCCGAACTGCCTGGCCTGTCCCTCGGGCGTTTGGTTGCGGGGCTCGAAACCGGGCGCGTCCGGCAGAACCGGATCGCCCCAGCGGATCAGGATATCCGCATCGTATCCCGCGGCGACGTGATGCGTTTCGTCGACGCCATGTTCGATTTCGGCGAAGGAAAACTTGGTTTCGCCGGCCTGCGCGGGCGACCCTAAGACCGTCAGCAGGCTGTTGCCGGTCATCGCGGCGATCGCGGCGGTGCCGAGCGTGCCGCGGATCATATTGCGGCGGCTGAACCGGGTGGCGATGATGTCGCCGAGCGCCGGAACCGTGCTGGCGTTCGACGGTATGTCATCGGGGTCGATGTCGGCATTGGGACGGAGAGGGTCGGTCATGATTGGCGCTCGCGTGTCTTCGTCATATGCTGCGGTTTGGACGTGCAAAACATTATCAACAATATATGACGGACTGTTGGCGCTGCCATGACTTCCATGTTGCGCCGCCCGGAGCCGGCTGAAAAGGACAAGAAATGGTTGATCTCGTTGATGAATTGGACGGAAAAGTCGCCATCGTCACCGGCAGCGCCCGCAACATCGGACGCGCCACCGTCGAGGAACTGGCGCGCGCCGGGGCGGCGGTGGTGGTCAACGCCGTGCAGGCCAAGGAACTCTGCGAGGAGGTCGCGGAAGGCATCAACGCTTCCGGCGGCAAGGCCATTCCGGTGATGGCGGATATCACCGATCCCGATGCGGTTCGCGCGATGGCCGAGACGGCGGTCAAGGAATTCGGCGGCATCGATATCCTTGTCTGCAACGCGGCGAACCGCTCCAACACGCATTTCGACGACCTGGACTGGGAAACCTGGCAGCGGACGATCGATATCTCCATCCACGGGACATTCCATCTGGCCAAGGCGACGGTCCCGGCGATGAAGGAACGGGGCGGCGGCTGCATCATCGGCGTGGGCGGCATGTCCTCGTTGAAGGGATCGCGGGGCCGGTCCCACGTGATGGCGGGGAAGATGGGCTTGAATGCCTTTATCCGCGGCCTGGCGCTCGATCTGGCGGAATTCAACATCCGGGCGAACCAGGTCGTCGTCGGCACCTTCGACACCGTGCGGGAAAACAATCCGTCCTCGGCGCAGACGCCGTCCTTGGCCGCGAACACCGCCATTCCGTTGGGCCGCAAGGGGTACCCGCAGGACATGGCCGACCTGATCCGCTTCCTCGTTGGCCCGGGCGCGGTCTACATGACGGGTCAGACCGTGCACAGCAACGGCGGTGCCTACATGAACTTGTAAGGTCGGCCTAAACGGCGAAATCCACCACATCGGTCATGCCGTAGAGGCCGGGCGGTCGGGTCGCGAGCCATTGCGCCGCGCGCACGGCGCCTGCGCCGTAGACGCGGCGGTTGGCCGGTTTATGGGCGAGTTCGATACGTTCGCCGATGCCGGCGAATATGGTGCGGTGCTCGCCCGGCATGTCGCCGCCTTGCGCGGTCGCCAAGCCGATGGCGCCGGTCCGCCGGGGGCCGGTATGGCCGTCCCTGGGGGATGCCGCGGGGATATAGCCGCTGAGGCTACGCCCCGCCGCCGCCGCTTCCGCCAGCCCGCGTGCGGTGCCGGAAGGGGCGTCGACCTTGTGCCGATGTTGCAGGCCCAACACTTCGATGTCGTAGTCGGTGTCGAGAATCCCGGCCAACCGCCGGGTCATCATTGCGACGAGGGTGGCCCCGATGCTCATGTTAGGGGCGGCCAGGATCGGCAGTTCGCCGGCCGCGCCCGCGATCTCCTCCTTGTGCGCGGCGGACAATCCCGTTGTCCCGATGACCATCGGCGTGCCCGTGTCGCGCGCGGCTCGAAGATGGGCCAACGTGGCGTCCGGCGTCGAAAAATCGATGGCCACGTCTACCGTGCCCAGCATCGTCGCGGCGTCATCGATAACCGAAAGACCGACCGCTTTTGCGCCGGCGAGCTGGCCGGCGTCCTTCCCGACCGTGGGATGGCCGGGATATTGACTGGCGCCGGCAAGGTCGCAGCCCGGCGCGTCCAACGCGGCAGCCATGATCGTCCGGCCCATGCGGCCGGCGCAGGCCGTCACGCCCAGTCGTACAGGATGTAGGGAGTCTCTTTTTTCCATGGGTGACGGGGATCATACCCGACTGAAGGGGGAATCGGCTATTACAGCTTCTAGGAGAGGCAGCGAATCTAAGTTCGCTTTTAGGGGGATTTATCTAAAATGCTTCACGAGTTGAAGAAGATACTGTACTCGTGCTCCGCCATCTTTAGCCGGATCGAGAAAATCTATATTTTCTCTGCGCTTGGCGCCTTTGCGGCGGGCTTGGCATTGGTCTTGTTGCTGGTCGGCGGCGATATGTCCGACGACACGGCGCGGGCCGAAACGCTTGCGGACAAGAAGGAACAGTATGCGTTTGTCTTGCCCCTGATCGTCCTTCAGGTTCCAAACACTGTGCAGTCCAGCACGCCGCGTTCCTTGGTCGTCAACGGGTCTCTGCAGTTTAAGGGGAAATCCGACAAGCAATTGATCCACAGTATGCGGATGGCGAACCTCCTGACGCCCAGTATCATGGACGCTATCATGACAGGCATGTATCGCGAGGAGGCCACCGCCCTTAAGAACCCGGCCGTCGTAACCCGTGTCGTCCTGAACCAGTCGAACAGCGTGCTGCATCCCTACGGCGTTTCCGCCGAACGGATGCTGATCGACGAAATCGAACTCCGTTAGAGGTGGTGTTGACGCCCTAACGGCAGGTCCTACACGCGGCGGCGATTCCGGATGCGTCGTCTTGTCGCTCCAAATCCCGCACGATCGTGACGGTGCGTTCCGCATTCTCCACGCCGATCAGCGGGTCGGCCAAGGCCCGGAATTTCGTTTCGAGTTTGCGCCACTGATCGCCGAGATCGGCATTCGGAACCGCCATGTCACGGCTTTCCATAATCGCCGTTCCGTCCGACTGATGGACGGTGACGTCGGTCTGGTTGGGGGTGTAGTCCTCCCGGCCGTGGATCGTGATCTTGTCCCGCAAGGCGACGAGGTCCGGCCGCGTCGCGAGGGAGTCGTCATAGACCTCGAGGCTGCCGGTCTCCTCGCCGGCGAGGGCGAGCGCCGTCGTGAAACGGTGGCTGAACTTGACCTCCAGTCCGGTCGTCGGTTCGAGGATGTTGCACATATTCATCGTTCGTTCGGGCACGTTGACCTCGACCCGTTCGATCTTGTCGAGGGCGAAGGCGGGGTTCCCCGCAACGGCGCGGGCGGACTCGATTCCGGCATGGGTGCCGTAACAGGCGGCATGGTACTTGAACAGCAGCTTGGGGATGCAGAACGCCTCGCCGAGCCCGTCCAGCGCGGCCGACGGGTCCGTTCCGTCAGCCTGCGTCGCCGCAAATCCTTGCGCGCATTCGAGAACATCCGGCCGGCTGGTGAACTGCCGTTTGGCCAATTCCGCGGCGAGCAGCCCGTTCGCCGCCGCCTTGCCCGCATGCAGGGGTTTGCACATGGTGCCGAACATCGCCTTCAGGCCGGCCGCCTGGGTGCCGGCGATGCCGAGCGCGACCGCGGTGTCCGGCCCGTCGAGGCCGAGGATACGGGCGCCGGCGGCGGCCGCCCCGAACGTGCCGACGGTCGCCGTCTGATGCCAGCCCTTGGCGTAATGCGCGTCGCCGATCAGCCCGCCGATACGCGCTTCGACTTCCACGCCGGCGATGAAGGCGAGAAGGAGGTCTTCGCCCGATTTCAAATCACGTTCCGCGAGGGCAAGGGCGACGGGTGCGACGGGCGCCGTGGGGTGGCCCCGCAGCAGCCGCAGCACGTCGTCGTAATCCAACGCGTGGCCGGCGGACCCGTTGATCAGCGCCGCTTGGCTTGCCGATCCGCGGCCGTCCAACCCGAGCAGCGTCGCGTGATCGCCGCAGCCTTCGGCGCGGGCGTAGTCCAGCAACTTCTGCGTTAGCGGCTCTTGCGCACCCGCAAGCGTCACGCCGAGCCAGTCGAGTAGGCATTGCTTGGCGATTGTCTGAACGTCCTCCGGAACGTCCTTCAAGGTCAGCCCGCTGGCGTAATCGGCCAAGCGCTGGGTGACATCGATGGTTGCGTCGGTGATGTCGGTGGTGTTGGGCGCGCGTTCCATGACGGGTCTCCTCGGGCGGTTTGAGAGCACGGGAATTGTATCAGGTGGCAGGACGGGGTGCGAACCCCCGGCGGCGATCGCGCGGCCTATTTTTCGGGCAGTTTCCGGAAAAACGGGTCGGTAAGCGCCGGCGGCAAGGCGCCCGTCAACCAGGCCGTGAAATAGGTCGGGAAGGGGAAGGCGATACGGCTTTTGTCCGCCGCCAAGCCGCGTTGGATGATCCGGGCGGCCCGGTCCGCATCCATCAGCAGCGGCATCTTGAATTTATTGGCGCGGGTGATACGGCTGCGGACGAAGCCGGGGCAAATCACCGATACCTTGATGCCGTCGGCCCGCAACGCCCCGCGCAATGCTTCTCCGTAGGCGCGGACCGCGGCCTTGCTGGCGCTGTAGGCGGGTGCGCCGGGAAAGCCCCGGAAGGATGCCACCGAACTCATCACCGCGATCTGTCCGCCGCCGCGGCCCTGCATGCCGGGGATTGCCGGCAGGACTGTGTTGAGGACTCCGTTGATATTGATGTCGAAGATGCGGCGGACCTGAGCGTCGGCCTCGCCGCCGCTGGACGTGCCCCCGGATATGCCGGCGTTGGCGATCACCAGGTCCAGCGGGCCCTGGCCATCGACACGCTCTATCCATTGCCGCATGGCGTGCTCGTCGGCGACATCCAGGGCAACTGCGTCCACCGTCGCGGCTTTCGCCCGGCAGGCCTTGGCGACGCGGGCGATCCGTTTTTCGCTGCGCCCGCTGAGCGCGAGTCTGACGCCGGGCGCGGCGTATTCCAGCGCCAACGCCTCCCCGATTCCACTGGACGCGCCGGTGATGAGGATCGATCTCGGGCGTCGTATCGCCGGTTCCTTCATGGATGCCGTCCATCCCGCTGTTTGTTGTTGCTGCCCCGTCTCGGGGATATAGTGCGTCCGACTATAACCGCGTATCCGGCCATGATGGCCAGGGAGATTTTTTTGACCGTTGCCAGCATGACCGGATTTGCACGGGCCGTCGGCGAGCATGGAAGCTGGTGCTGGGCGTGGGAGGCGAAAAGCGTCAACGCCCGGTCGTTGGACGTGCGGTTCCGGACGCCGCCGGGCCACGATCGTCTCGAAATGGCGGCGCGCGAGGCCGTTACGAAAACCTTCAAACGCGGATCCATCAATCTGAACCTGTCGGTGCAGCGCAACGAGGCCGAGGACTCGAGCCGGCCGATGCAGATCAACCGCGAGCTGCTTGATCAACTGGTCGAGGAAGCGCGTCGGTACACGGGCCGCGTGGCGCAGGAGCCGCCGCGGATCGAAACGCTGCTGGCGGTGCGCGGCGTGGTCGAACCGATCGACCTTGTGGAAGACGAGGACGAGGTGACGGCCCGCTTCGACGCCATGCTGACGTCGCTGAAATCGGCGTTGTCCCAGCTTTCCGACTCCCGGCTGGAGGAAGGCGCGCGGCTGAAGGCGTTCCTCGATGACCAGCTTGAGGAACTGACGCGGCTCTGCGGGGAAGCGTCGACCGTGGAGGCAACCCGACCGGAAAAAATACTCGATCGGTTGAGCGCTCAGGTGAAGGATTTGCTCGACGGCGGAACCGCCATGTCCGAGGAACGGTTGACGCAGGAGGTGGCGCTGTTGGTGGCGAAGGCGGATATCCGGGAAGAGATCGACCGCCTGGGAGCGCATATCGCGGCGGCGACGGAGCATGTCAAAAAGGGCGGCGCGATCGGCCGTCGGCTCGATTTTCTATGCCAGGAGATGACCCGAGAAGCGAATACGATCTGCTCGAAATCCGGCGATGTTGACCTGACCCGGGTCGGGCTCGCTATGAAGGCCACCGTCGAGCAGTTCCGCGAACAGGTCCAAAACGTGGAATGAGCAATTCGATGGAGTCGGAGCCGATTCACCGCCGTGGGCTGATGTTGGTCTTGTCGTCGCCGTCCGGCGCCGGAAAATCGACGATCGCCCGGGAAATCCTCGCGCGGGACAACAACATTGCGATGTCGGTGTCGATGACCACGCGGCCGAAACGGCCGGGCGAGGTCGCGGGGCGCGACTATCACTTCGTCGACAAGGCCGAATTCAATCTCATGGTGAACCGGCGCGAGTTCCTCGAATACGCCAAGGTGTTCGACAATTACTACGGCACGCCGAGCGAACCCGTCCTGGAAGCGCTGGCGGCGGGGCGGGACGTGCTCTTCGATATCGATTGGCAGGGCACGCAGCAGATCGCCGAGCAGGCGCGTGACGATCTGGTCAGCGTCTTCATCCTGCCGCCGTCGACGGCCGAACTGGAACGGCGCCTGAAGAAGCGGGCGCAGGATTCGTTGGAAGTCGTGGCGCGGCGCATGAGCAAGGCGTCGGATGAGATGAGCCATTACGCCGAATACGACTATGTGCTGGTGAACCACGATATCGAGCAAAGCGTCGCGCGGGCGATGGCGATCCTCACGTCCGAACGGCTGCGCCGCGAACGGATGGTCGGATTGGGCGAATTCGTCAAGGGGTTGCGCGCAGGGCAGTGAAGGCGCGCGCCATGGCGGCGAAGTCCGCGACCGACAGGTTTTCGGCGCGCGCAGCCGGATCGATCCCGGTTGTTTCGAACAGCAACGATGGATCCACCGGCAGCGTGCGGAGCGCCCGGCGCAGCATCTTGCGGCGTTGCCCGAAGGCGGCGGCGACCACCTTTTCCATGGCGTCCCATGCCGCTGGATGTTCGTCGGACCGCCGGGGAACGAGTTGGACCACGCTGGAATCGACCTTGGGCGGCGGCGTGAAGGCGCGGGCGGGCAGGGTAAGGCATATGCGCGCCTCGCAGCGCCATCCCGCCATGACCGATAAACGGCCATACGCCTTGGTGCCCGGCGTGGCGATGATCCGCTCCGCGACCTCTCTTTGGAACATCAGCGTCAGCCCGGCAAAGGCGTCGGCGTTTCGCAGCCAGTCGATAAGCAGGGGTGTGGCGACGTTATAGGGCAGGTTGGCGACGATATGGCGGGGCGCGGCGCCGAGCGAGGCCGCGTCGATTTTGGCGGCGTCCCCTTCGAGCAGCGTCAACCGTCCCTCCGCGGCCGCCACGAGATCGGCGAGGGCGTCGATGCAGCGGCGGTCGCGTTCGATGGCAATCACCGATCCCGCGCCTTCGGCCAGCAAGGCGCGGGTCAGCCCACCGGGCCCCGGGCCGATTTCGATCACGCTTGCGTCGCGAAGATCGCCCGCGGCGCGGGCGATGCGGCGGGTCAGGTTGAGGTCGAGGAGGAAATGCTGGCCAAGCGACTTGCGCGCGTTCAGGCCGTGTTGCGCGATGACCGTCCGCAACGGCGGCAAGTTGCCGAAAGGGTCGATGTCGCCGCGATCATGCAAGGGCTTTGCGGTCGCGCGCGCGGAATTGCCGGCGCTTCTGCACGATGTCGGCCGCGGTGCACAGCGATGCGACGAAGCTTCTGTCGTCGGCGACGCCCATTCCCGCGATTTCCAGGGCCGTGCCGTGATCGGGCGACGTGCGAACGAAGGGCAGGCCGAGCGTGACGTTGACGCCGCTGTGGAAATCGATCGTCTTGAGCGGGATCAGCGCCTGGTCGTGGTACATGCAGATCGCCGCGTCGTACCCTTCGCGCGCGCGATCGTGGAACATCGTATCGGCCGGGGCCGGCCCGCTGACCGAAACGCCTTGTTGCTTCAGTGCGTCGATCGCCGGGATGATGATGTCCTGTTCTTCCCGGCCCAGCGCCCCGTCTTCGCCGGCATGGGGATTCAGCCCGGCCATCATGATATGCGGCGTGTCGATGCCGAAATCGCGGTGCAGTGCCTGAACGGTTATGCGCGCCGCCGCGACGATATCGTCGGTTCTTAGCGCCTGTATGGCATGCGCCAAGGAAACATGGCTCGTGATCGGTACGACACGCAGACCGGGGCATAACAGCATCATGACCGACCGGTCGATTCCGGCAATCTCGGCCAGGAACTCGGTATGGCCGGGATGTTGGAATCCCGCGTCGTACAAAGTTTTCTTTTGAATGGGATTGGTCAGGACCGCGTCGGCATGTCCGATCATGACGCATTCGGCGGCCTTGCGGATGGAGGCGATGACGCCGGGCGCGTTTGCCGGATCCGGTTGGCCCGGGGTCATCGATCCCGGCAGGTCGATCGGCAGGACCGGCAGGCTGTCGGCGAAACGATCGGTTGCCGCCTCCGGGGCGTCGATCGCGGTCACCGGAACATCCCAACCGAGCCGTTCCGCGAGGCGTCCGAGGCGGTCCGGATTGTCGACGGCGAAGAAAGGCGGCAAGCTCCGCTCGGTACGGCCCCGCCAGGCCGAAAGGGTCAATTCGCCGCCGATACCCGCAGGCTCGCCCATCGTGATCGCGATAGCCCTTGCGCGGTTGGTCATCCGCGAATGTCCACGAAGGCGGTGCGCCTCAGGTCGCGCATGTAGCGTTGGACCAGCAGATCGAAGCGCTGGTTGCCCAGCCGGTTGGTGATTTGCTCTCGGCTCGGCAGTCCGGCGGTGTCGTCTTCGGTGCGCGAGCAGAGTGTTGCGAGAAGAAGCCCTTCCGCGACCCGGATGGGCTCCGTGGTCTCTCCGATGCGTAACGGCGCGACGGCGTCGCGGATTGTGGGCGGCAGCCTGTCCAGGCCGATGCTGCGAATATCGCCAGACTGCGGCGCATCGATGCCTTGCGCGGCCTGGCGCATGTCATCGCAGCTGCGGACCTGGGAACGAACCTGGAGACCGGTCGCCTGCTGCGCCTGCAGTTCGGCGGGGCTTGGATTGGCGCTCAACGGCAGGACCAGTTGGGTCAAACTGACCGTCGTGGCGGCGTTTTGGGCCGCCGTCGGCGTTCGTCGGTCGAGCAACAGCAGGATATAGTACCCGGACAATGTTTTGACCGGGCCAACGACTTGATTCTGGGTCATTCCGTCGAGCAGGCTGTCGAGTTCCGGGGCAAGTTGGCCCTTGGTGACCCAACCGAGATCGCCGCCGACCGCCGCGCTTGTGCTCTGTGAAAATTCCCGGGCCAAGGCGCTGAAACGGGCGCCGTTTTGTATCTGCTGCAACAGCCGTTGTGCGAGGTCGCGGACTTCGTTCTCGGCGTCGGGTGTGTCCACGCTCAGGAATATCTCGGCGATCCGATGGCGGGGAAGGTTTCGCACCGCCCTGAGGCGGGCAAGCTCTTCCTCGACCTCCTCGTCGCCGATGAACACTTGCCGTTGCAGCCGTTGCCGAATGACCTTGTTCCACGCATTTTCGGCGCGCAGCTTCGACCGAAGCGAGTTGACGTCAACATTCGCGCGTTCCAGCAACGCTTCGAGCTCGCCCGGCGCGAGGTCGTTCTGCCTGTTTAGCCGCGCCATCATGGCGTCTACTTCTTCGTCCGTGACCCGGATATTCAAGCGCCTGGCTTCCTGGGCCTGCAGATGTTCGTCGATCATGTTGCGCAAAACCTGCGGCGTGAGACGCCGCCGCGACTCGGCCGTGTCGGGCAGGCTACTGGTCACCATCACCATGCGCACCCGCTGCGCCAAGTCGTAGGCCGAGATCACGTCCTCGTTGACGACGGCGGCGATCCGCAGGACACCCTGGGCCGGCGCGTTGTTCGCAATCGCCCACGGCAACAACAGGATGACGCCAAGAAACAGCGCCAAACTCACCTTACGCTTAAACATCCCATCCATAAGTCACTGTTTTACAGGAAAACATGTCCGTCATCTATCCTTGATCGACGGTGTTTATCCGGCCGTGGTTTTGACCTCGCCCAGATGCTTGAATCTAAGCTGAAATAGTATGGAATCGGAAGGATCAATATCTTCATCCTCGAAGAAACTGCGCGTTCCGATGATATCGAAGGCGATACATTCGTCTTCGTAGGTCAGCTGTCCGCGATGCTGAAGGTATTCCCCCGCATCGATGTCACGGTGGGTCGAGGCTTGGAATGACCAATTGTCCGTGATCTTCGTCTTGATCGACAGTTTAATTTCCTCGCGTTCCTCGAACTCGCTCGTCGCGGTGATGAAGCTATACGACCCGCTGAGCTGGTAGGCCGGGGGCCCAAGGGTAAAAGTGACGTCGTTGCGTTTCGGTTCCGCAAAATCGTCGGCGGAGAAGGCGAAGCGGTATAACACATCGATATACTGGTTCGGCCGGATGTCCACCCGGCCGACGATGTCCGATTTGTCCCGGTCCAGGAGACTGTTGGTCGACAGTTTCTCGTCGGTGTTCACGCGATAGCTTTGTCCGATGAAGGCGCTCGCCTTTCCGTCTCGCGCGCCATAGGCGGCGACGCGAACGCCATAGGCGAACCGCTGGCCGCTTTCCACCCGGTCGCCGCCCGCCAGCCGATCCTCGCTGAACAGATTCGTGTCGTCGGCTTCGAACGCGGTGCTGTCCTCGTTGGGAATCTCGCTGGGGTTCTGCCCGGTCGGCGATGCGGTGAACATGGCGATCGGTTCTATGATCTGTCGGATGCTGCCGGTCGAGCGGACCAACGGGTAGCGGACATCTAACGTCGCCCGAGGCAGGAACCGGCCGGTGACGGAATCGTCGACGCCTTCGTTCACGCGCGCGTCCGACGTTTGGTTCACGTTGTAAAGGTCGGCCCGGAGCGATCCGCGGAAGGTGGCGAGCAATCCGAAATCCGTCACATGCGAGATTTCATATCCCGGCCGCAAGGAAAAGCGTTGCGTCGTCGGGCCATCGCTGCGGGTAAGCACGCGAAAGTCCGTATCGACGCTGTAGCGGCCGCCATACCGATCGGCTTCGCTGACGTGATTGTATTGCACCAGCGGCGCGATGAAGGGTTGTTCGGGGCGGTCCCCGGACCGCAGGTCCTGGAAGGCGTAGATGTTCGCCGCCGCGTAGGTGCGGGGGCGGAACCCTTCGACATAGGCGTTCGACTCCAACATGTCGCCGCCCTGCTCGAAGAAGTTGAACCGTTGGAGGTAGCTGCGGTCGCTCGCGCGTTCGATGTTGGCGCCCGCCCGCCAGGTCTCGTTGAAATCATATCGGCCATCGATCGCGACATGACCGCGAATCCTGTCGCGGCGGACCACTTGGACGCCGTCCTGGGTCTTGGTCCGGTCCGCTTCGGTGATGCTGCCGGCCAACTTGATCTCGCCGTTGTTAAAGCGTTGTCGGTATTCCCCGCTCATAACCAAGCCTTCGTCCTTGGTGTAGATGGGCGTGACCGTCGCGTCCTTGTCCTTGTCCAAGACCACGTAATAGGGCAGGCGAATAAAGCCGCCCAGATTGCCGCCGGTACCGAAATCCGGCGCGAGAAAACCGCTCTTTCGCGTCACCGTCGGGTCGGGGTGCGAAAAGTACGGCACATAAACCACCGGCACGCCGAACATCTCCAAAAACGCATTGCGGTAGCGGATTTCCTGTCGTTCCTGGTCATGCTCCACGGTTTCCGCCTTGAGCTGCCAGACCAAGGGGCGTTCCGGGTCCTTTTCGCAGGCCTCGCACGGCGAATAGACGGCGCGCTTCATGACGGTCAGGTTTCCGTCGCGTCTTTCCGCTTCGCTGGCGGCGAAACGGCTTTCGTCGGTCAACAGGATCCGGAGCTGGCGGACGATCCCGTTCTTCAGCTTATCGGTCAGTTCGACGAATTCGGCGAAGATGACCTCGCCGCCGGGCTCCATCAGCGTCACGTTGCCGGACGCGCTGACCGTGTCGGATTTCTGATTGTAGCTGACGGTATTGGCCAGCAGCAGCCTTTCGCCTTGGGTTATCTCCACATTGCCGCGCGCGGTTATCGTGCCGAGTTCTTCGTCCTGGCTCAATTCGTCAGCCGTGATCAGCACCGGTTGATCGGGGACAGCCGGCGCCGTCACCTGCGCCTCGGCGATCCCGGTCACAAAGGCCGCGATCACCGTCAGCAGGGCGATGAACCCGCTTGACCGCATCACCCATCCTCCAGATGGAAGAGCATGGCGAGTCCGACCAGCATCGACACGCCGGCCGGTGTCCAAGCCGCCAGCGGGATCGGAATACTCGCCGACAGACCAAGCGCATGAACGATGTCGGTCAGGAAATAAACGACGAAACTGCACGACAAGCCGCCGAGCAGCGCCGCGGTCGTGCCGGTGCGCCGGTTGATGCGCAAGGTGAAGGACGCGGCGATCAGAATCATCGACGAAAGCAGTAACGGAAAGGCGGTGAGTGCGTGAAAGTGCAGTTGATGGCGATGGCCCGAGAAGCCGGCCGCTTCGATGGTATCGATGAAGTCCAGCAAGCCCCAGAACGACATGGTTTCCGGCGGCGCGAAACTCTCCAAAATGTTGGTCTTCGTCATGTCCGTCGGCACGCGGACGTTGGTGATCGGCCGTGTTTCGGGCTTCGGCGACGATAGCCAACCATTCGGAATGACCCAATAGCCGTCCGTAAGGACGGCCCGGTCGGCGTCGATTCGATCGACGAAGCGGCTGTTCTCGTCGAACCGGAAAATGATGACCTGATGCAGAATCAGGTCTTTCTGCGAGACGCGCAGGGCATGGATTACGGCGAAGTCGCCCTGCGGGCTGGCCTGCCGCAGCCATAGTCCGTTCTTCGAGACGGAGATCATGCTCGTCCGGTTCTTGATGTGCTCGGCTTCGAGTTTTTGGAACTGCGCCAGCATCGCCGCGGAGAAAGGATTGACGACGGCAACCTGCAGGCTGCCGACGAAAACGGTGATGAGGAAGGCGGGCAGGATGAATTGCCAGGCGGAGATACCGGCGGCCCGCGCCACAACCGCTTCGTTGGCGCGGGCAAGACGCCAGAAGGTCAGCATCGCCGCGAACAGGATCATGAACGGCAGCGTCACTTGCGACAGGAAGGGCAGTTTCAGCAAGCTCATCTGCAAGACGAGACCCAGCGTGACATCAGCCTTTTCCGATGTACGGCGCAGCATTTCGACCACGTCGAAAAGCAAGGCAATCGCCATGAAAATCATGAACACGCTGACCAGCCAGAACAGAAACTGGCGTCCGAGATAGGAGAACAGGGTTGTGGAGATTTTCACGTACGGCTCCGATCCGGGCTATATGCTCCTTATGGATCGGAGACGCAGGGATGTGACGATGGGACGACGCGCAACTGTCGAGCCGCAAGACTTGCGCGCGGTACCCGTATAGCGGCATGTCCGAAGCGGACCGACAATGTGCCGGAACGTACTTACTATGGTGCCCATACCCTGTCTTTCTTATTTTATTGTTGAGTAATAGTACGGATCGTCGCGTTATTGGAAGGAAATTTGGCCAAAATCTTTTTATGCTGCCGTAGTATTTTGTCGGACGGTGAAGATCGTTAACAAGGTATTAATCGGCTCATGCAATATTTCTGCGTGATGACCCGGATCGCGGACACGGAAGCGGCGGATTAACGTCTTGATCACCACGGAGACAACCGAACGGAACGCGTCGCGGAAGCGCACCGGTTTCATCGCCGCTGCCTTCGCGTTGATGCGCCCGAAACAGTGGGTGAAGAACACCTTCGTCTTCGCGCCGATTTTCTTCACGCCGGCCGCCGTAACGGTGGATAACGTCGGCATCGTTCTGGTGGTGTTTGCGGCATTCTGCCTCGTGTCCAGCGGCGTCTACTGCTTCAACGATGCGCGCGATTGCGAAAGCGATCGGCTGCATCCATCGAAACGGAATCGGCCGGTTGCGTCCGGTCGGGTTTCGGCTGCCGCCGCCATGGTTCTGGCGCTGTTGCTCGTGCTCAGCGGAATGCTGCTGGCCATTTGGAAAGCTCCGTTGGCGGCGGTCGCGCTGATCGCCTATCTCGCGATCAATGCGGGATACAGCCTCGGTCTGAAGAAGATATCCATTGTCGACGTGATGGTGATCTCCGTCGGGTTCGTCCTGCGGCTCTATGCGGGCGCCACCGTGATCGACATTGATCCCACGCCATGGATCCAGGTTTGCGGCGGGTTGCTGGCGTTGTTCATTGCATTGGCCAAGCGCCGCGACGATGTGTCGCTCGAGATCGGGACTGAGCATCGCGCCAGCCTCGACGGATACACCAAACCATTTCTCGATATCTGCATCGTCGTCACTTTATCGGCGCTGTTGATTTCCTATCTGATATTCACACTCGACGGCGATGCGATGAAGCGACTTGGAAGCAAGAATATTTATCTGACGGTTCCCTATGTCATTGCCGGCATTTTCCGGTATGTCCAACTCACCGTCGTCTACGAACGATCGGGGTCGCCGACCGACCTTTTGTTCAAGGATGGGTTCTTGCTGGCGTGCGTTTCCGGATGGCTGGCAACTTACGCTTACATGATTCATTTCTAAGTCGCTGGGATGGCGTATAACCCCGATGGCGTTCTTACCTACGGCGTGTTGCGCGTCGACAGCACCGTTCGGATTCCATGAATGAGATTTAAGCAGCTAGAGCTTAGCGGTTGGGGGCGTACGACGGCGGCGGCGGTTTCCGCGTACCGTCCGGAACGGATTTCCGCGGCCGCCGACTTGGTTCGCGCGGCCGGCGCGGAAAACGTCGTTGCCTATGGCGGCGGGCGCAGCTATGGCGATTCCGCCGTCCGCACCGGTGGGGCGGCGTTGTTGACTGAACGGTTGGACCGCATCCTCGCGTTCGACGAAACCGAGCAGGTGGTCGTGTGCGAGCCGGGCATCACCGTCGCGGATATGCAGGCCTTCCTGGTGCCGCGTGGCTACTCGCTGCCGGCGGTGCCGGGCACGGGGTTCGCCACGGTTGGCGGTATCGTGGCGAATGACGTGCACGGCAAGAATCATGACCGGCATGGCAGCATCGGCGACCATGTGTGCTGGTTCGACCTGTTGATGGCGGACGGCACGGTCAAGCAGGTCGCGCCGGACAACGATGGCGACCTTTTCGCGGCGACCATCGGTGGCGTTGGCCTGACGGGCATCATCGTTACCGTCTGCATAAAGGTGCTGCCGATGCCGTCGAACGCGGTGCAGGTCACGGAAATGCGGGTGCGCGATCTGGATCATTTCTTCGAATTGTTCGCGGAGCATCGGGACCGGGCGACCTATTCGGTCGGATGGATCGATGCGCTGGCGCGCGGGGCAAAATTGGGTCGCGGCGTCCTGGAACTTGCCGACCCGTCCCCCGCCGGTATTCCGGACAAGGCGCCGCGCCGGCTTCGAGTGCCGTTCGACATGCCCGGGATACTGCTCAATCGTCTGACCATGTCTGCCTTCAACGAGGTTTATTACCGCCGCGTGCCGGACGGCGGCGAGGTGAGCAAGAAATCGCTGACGGCGTTTTTCCATCCGCTCGACGCTCTTCATGACTGGAACCGGCTGTATGGACGGGCCGGATTTCATCAATTCCAGTGCGTGGTGCCGGAAGAAGGCGGCGCCTCCGGAATCCGGAGTCTGCTGGAAGAGATTTCGGCGTCCGGGTCCGCCTCCTTTCTTGCGGTCTTGAAGACAATGGGCGGCGAGGGGCGCGGGCACCTGTCCTTCCCGGTGCGCGGGTACACGTTGGCCTTGGATTTCCCAGCGCGCGCCGGCGTGACCGATCTGCTGCAACGGCTCGAGGACATCACCCTCGATTACGGCGGCCGGATTTACCTTGCGAAGGATTCGATGATGTCTGAGGCGGGGTTTGCCCGTATGTACCCGGCGTTGCGCGAGTTTCGCGCCGTCCTGGAACACGTCGACCCGAAGGGGCTTTTCATGTCCGATCAAGCGTTGCGTCTTGGCATTCGAGGACCCGGCCGATGAGCGAGACGGCACCGCAGAAGCGAACCTGGCTGGTGCTCGGCGCGTCGTCGTCGGTGGGCCGGGCCTTTGCCCGCCTCGCCGCGCGGCAAGGGGCGGATATCGTGCTTGCCGGGCGGGACACCGACGACCTGAACCGCACGGCGGCCGATGTCGCGCTGCGCGCCGGCGTCTTCGTCGATGTCGTGGCGTTCGACGCCGAGGATTTCGATAGCCATGCGGATTTTGCCGCGGACTGCGCGCGCCGCGATACGGCAATCGATGTCTTCCTGCTGTTCGGCGCGATGCACGAGCAGGACGCCACCGACGAGGATTTCGATCTTGCGCGCCAGACCGTCAATGTGAATTACCTGGGCGCCGTCTCCATTCTCGACCGCTTGGCCCCGATCTTGGAAAAGCAAGGCGACGGTCGCTTGGTGGTTCTGTCATCCGTCGCGGGCGATCGCGGTCGCCGGAAAAACTATCTCTATGGATCGGCGAAGGGCGCGTTGAACCTGTACTTGCAGGGCCTGCGGGCACGCCTGTTTCCCGCGGGCGTGTCGGTAACGACGGTCAAGGCCGGTTTCCTCGACACCGATATGACATTCGGATTGCCGGGCCTCTTCCTCGTCGCGTCGCCGGAGGCGTGCGCGGCCGCTTGTTTGCGGCTCAGCGACAAGGGGCGGGAAACGGCCTATTTCCCCAATTTCTGGTTTCTGATCATGACGATCATCAAATCCATTCCGGAACCGATCTTCAAACGGCTGAGTATCTAGGTCGCCGGCGGGCCGATTGCCGGCGCGGACGGTCGCCCAAGTCGCCGCGGGAACAAGAGGATCATCAGGCTTATGATGATCGGCAGCACCACGTTGGCATACATGGCTATGTTCAGCACTGGGAATCGCGGCGCGTAATTGTGCAGCACGTGGTTCCCGATGATGATCGCCCCGGCGACCCCGACCGCCAGCAGGATCAGTTTCAGTTGACCGCGGCGATTGAAGTTGCCCGACAGGATAATGGCGACGCCGAGCAGCGCGCAGGTTAGCGGCAGGAAGGGTTTCGTAAGGCGACTGTGAAATTCCGCGAGGAAGGTCGGACGGCGCGGGTTGTCCGGCGCGGCGTTGTATAGCTCCATCAGGAAGTACTCGCGCGTTTTCCGACCGGTACGCTCCTTGTCATTGTCGAAGAGATTGAGGCTGAAGTTATCCGCGCGGTCGCCGATGAAATACTCGAAGCGGGGAAAGGCACAGCCGGTTGCCGTTCCAGCCGCCGCTTCCTCCGGGCCGCATTCGGAGACGCCGCGCTTGAGTACCTGGCCGCTGCCCTGTGAGAGTTCCGCCATCCATTGGCCGTTCCGGGATTCCATCAGTCGCCCCCAGTCCGCGACATACGTCATCGGCTGGGCGCGGTTCCGGTTGTCGTGAATAATGACATTACGCAGTTCGCCGTCTTCCCCGACGTCTTTGAAATATACCGTGATACCGGCCATCAAATTGGTAAAGACACCCTCCTGCAACAACAGTTTCGGGAGGTCCTGACGGTACTTGAACTCAAGTTCCTTGAATTCCCGATAGGTCAGCGGAACGAGATAGACGCTGAGGAAGAGTGAGAAGATCGAGACGACGGCTCCGACGATGATGACCGGCTTTGCCAAGGTGAAAGGGCTGAGGCCCGCGGAGCGGAGGACGATCAGCTCGCTGTCCATGATCATTTTGTTATAGGTGAAGAGCGCTGCGCCGAAGACAGCCATGGGGCCGACGAACAGGAAGAACCGCGGCAGTTGAAGAGATGCGAAATGCAGGAAGTCCGACAGCGCAAGCCCACGGTTGAGCATCATGTCGACGATATCCAGCGAGCGGAACAACCAAACCATGAAACACAGCACGAACGCCGCCAACAGCGTTACCGCTGTCACTTGGCGCACGATGTACCAGGTGATGCTCTTCATGCCTGTCGATGGTGCTCCGCGTTGTGAAATCGCCAGCCGGTGCGGCAGACACTAAGCGCCGCATCCGAATCCCAATGCGTTACGGAACAAGCTGTATCGATCGCGGCTTGCGGGGTCAACGCTGTTTGCGCCGCCACGGGCGCGCGTCTGTGATATCAATTGGGCATGGGCGGCGCCGGCGGGCTTCCATTTTTCCCGAAGAACGATAGATTGCGGTGTTTCCGGGGCTGATGGCAGCGTCCATCGGTAGATATTGTTCACAAGAAAGTCATGATCCTGAACGTCGAGAGGTGCATATGAAAATTTCCTTCGCCGAACCTTCGTTGCCCAAGTCGGGCGCACTTGTTTTGGGCGTGCCGGACGGCAAGAAACTTGGCGTCGTGGCCAAGGATGTCGATAACGCCACCGACGGCGCGCTGACCCGGGCGCTGAAGCATGGCTCCTTCGAAGGCAAGGCAAAGCAGATTCTCGACGTGGTCGCGCCGGCCGGGATTGCCGTGAGCCGGATCGTTTTGGTCGGCCTCGGCAAGGAGGAGATGTCGGAGCGGGAGCAGGCCGACCTTGGGGGACGACTCTTCGCCCATCTCGCCGGCGCCGGCGAGAAGACGGCATCGGTCGCGGTCGATTTCGGCGGCAAGGGGCAGCGCGACATGGCGGTGCAGATCGCCTATGGCGCCTTGTTGCGCAGCTACCAATTCGCTAAGTACCGCACGAAGAAGCGGCCGATGAAGAAGCACAGCCTGACGGCGCTGAAGATTTCGGTGAAGGGGGCGGCGGCCGCACGGCGGGCGTTCGGCCCGCTCGGCAAGGTGGCGGACGGCGTGTTCTTCACGCGCGACTTGGTCTCCGAGCCGCCCAACAAGCTCTATCCCGCGACATTTGCGCGCGAGGCCCGCAAACTGACGTCGCTCGGCGTCAAGGTCGAAGTGCTGGGCGAAAAGCAGATGGCGAAGCTCGGCATGGGATCCCTTTTGGGCGTCGGCCAGGGGTCGCGCCGTGAAAGTCAACTCGTCGTCATGCAGTGGAACGGTGGCCCCAAGACGCGCAAGCCGGTCGCGTTCATCGGCAAGGGCGTGACCTTCGATACCGGCGGTATCTCGCTGAAGCCGCCCGCGGGCATGGGCGACATGAAATGGGACATGGGCGGCGCCGGCACCGTTTCCGGCCTGATGAAGGCGGTCGCCGGGCGAAAGTCCAAGGCGAACGTGATCGGCATCATCGGCCTGGTGGAGAACATGCCGGACGGCAACGCGCAGCGGCCGGGCGATATTGTCACGTCGATGTCCGGGCAGACGATCGAGGTGTTGAATACCGACGCGGAAGGGCGGTTGGTGCTTGCCGATGCGCTCTGGTATTGCCAAGACCGTTTCAAGCCGCGTTTCATGATCGATCTGGCGACGCTGACCGGTGCGATCATCGTCAGCCTTGGCCACGAATATGCCGGCATGTTCTCCAACGACGATACCCTCAGCGAGCGGCTCTCGGCGGCCGGCGACGCCACCGGCGAGAAGGTGTGGCGGATGCCGATCGACGACGCCTACGACAAGATGCTGAACACGGATGTCGCCGACATGAAGAATATCGGCGGCCGCGATGCCGGTTCGATCACGGCGGCGCAGTTCCTGCAGCGTTTCACCAACAAGGTGCCGTGGGCGCATCTCGATATCGCCGGGATGGCCTGGTCGAACAAGACCGCCGATACCGTGCCGAAAGGGGGGACCGGTTATGGGGTCCGCCTGCTCGACCGGCTGATCAAGGATCACTACGAGCGGTAGGAGGGCGGCCCGGCGTCGTGACGGAGGTTCGGTTCTATCATCTGCAACGGTTGCCCCTCGAACGGGCATTGCCGCAGCTTCTGGAAAAGACGCTGGAGCGCGATTGGCGCGCCGTTGTCCTGATCGGGACCGAGCAGCGCGTCGAGGCGCTGAACAACCAGCTCTGGACCTACAAGAAGGACGGTTTCCTGCCGCACGGCACGCGGCGGGAGGGCTATCCCGAATTGCAGCCGGTTTGGCTGACCCACGAGGACGAGAATCCGAACGACGCGACCGTGCTGTTTCTGGTCGATGGGGCGGAATCGTCCAAGCTGGAGAGCTACGACCTCTGTTGCGACATGTTCGACGGCCGCGACGACGAAGCCGTGGCCCGCGCGCGCGACCGTTGGAAGAGTTGCAAGGACGCCGGGTTCAAGATGACCTACTGGCAGCAGAACGACGGCGGACGGTGGGAAGTGAAGGCCGAGGTGAATAACGACGAGGAGACGGGGGCCTAGAACGTCCCGGTCGGCCATCGCAGGGGATGTTCGCGGCGGCGCGGGCGGGCATCAATTTGTCACCGGTTGTGACGATGGATATCCTTGGTCGCACCGCGTCAGTTCACTTCGACAGTTGGTTAGGAGAGGGGGCGAGCAATGCTGCAAGTCCGTTCCTTAGGACCGAATATCGGCGGCGAGATTACCGGCGTCGATGTGAGGCAAATCGACGACGACGGCTTCGCGCCGATCTACGCGGCGTGGCTGAAATACGGCGTCATCGTGGTGCGCGATCAAGAGCTCGAAATCGACGACTTCCTCCGCTACAGCCGGCGGTGCGGCGAGATCGCCTTACACCCGTCCAAATCCACCCGGCATCCGGACTACCCTGAGATCACGATGCTGGGGACCAATAAGTTCGATTCCGACGGCAAGCTGATCGACGCGGTCTACCGTCGCGGCGGTTTCAGCTTCCATACCGACGGCGCCTACGACGAAGTGCCGTTCAAGGCGACCCAGCTTTATGCCCTGGCGGTGCCGAGCCGGGGCGGGAATACGCATTTCGCCAGCATGTACATGGCCTATGACGCCTTGCCGGACCGCTTGAAAACCCTGCTGGAGGGACGCAAGGGCGCTTACATCTACAGCAGCAGCAAGGTGGCGCGGACGCTGTTGAACGAGGAGGACCGCGACTGGACACCGGTGCTGCACCCGCTGTTCCGCACCCATCGGGAAACCGGTCGCACGTCGCTGTATTTCGACCCCGGTAAGATCGTCTATATCGACGGCCTGGAGGAACGGCAGAGCGCCGACGTCATCGCGGAGCTTGCCGATTTGATGATCCAACCGGACGCGGAATACAGTCACGCATGGCGGGTGGGCGACATCGTGATCTGGGATAACCGGTGCCTGGTCCATAAGGCGGCCGGCGATTATCCGCCGGAGGAGGACCGTATCCACTGGCGTGTGTCGATCGCGGATACGGCGGATGGAAGCTGCGCGGCGGCGGAATAGTCGCTCCGACAGAGGAGACGCCACCATGCTGAAGATACGACCGCTGAGCGCCAAGATCGGCGCGGAGATATCCGGCGTCGATCTCAAGACGCTCGACGATGGCGATTTCGCCGAAATCTATGCCGCCTTCCTCGACCGTATCGTATTGGTGTTCCGGGGCCAGGACTTGGCGATGGAGGATTTCCTCGCCCATGGCCGGCGGTACGGCCCGGTCCGTCCGCATATCGTGCAAAAGAGCCGCCACCCCGTCCTTCCCGACCTGATGGTCATGGACAACAAGATCGTCGATACGAAGAAGGGGGCGGAGAAGACCCCGTCGGTCAATCTCGTGAAGCGCGGCGCGGTGTGGCATACGGATACCTCCTACGACTATGTCACGGCCAAGGCGACGCAGCTTTACGCGCGCGCCATCCCGAGCCGGGGCGGCGACACGCTGTTCTCCAACGCCTATGCCATCTATGACGCATTGCCGGATACGCTGAAGCGCCGCATCGAAGGACTGCGCGCGTCCTACAAATACGGCGGCCGGTTGAAACGCGAGGTGCAACTGCTGGAGGACGAAGATCGCGTGCGTCCCGCCGCGGTGCATGCGCTGGTCCGGGTGCACCCAGAAACCGGGCGCAAGACGATCTATTTCAACCCGGGCCAAGTGATGGAGGTCGAAGGTCTGGACAGGGCCGAGAGCGACGACCTGATCGCGACTCTCACCGATTATGTCGAATCACCGGATGGCGATTACCGGCACGCGTGGCAGGTCGACGACCTGATCATTTGGGACAACCGTTGCCTCGTCCACGCGGCGACCGGCGACTATCCGCCCGAGGAGCGGCGTATTCACTGGCGCGCCTCGATGATGGAGCACGGCTGGACGCCGGCCTTGGAAGCCGAAGCCCGGATGGCGCTGGCCTGATCAGTTCGGCAGTGCGCTGATCCGATACAGCGCCCGTAATTCCGCCGTCGGTTGTGCGTTTGCACCAAACGTCTTGGCGAACAGGGCGCCGATCCCGCTCGAGCGGTAGATGCGGCTGAGCGCGCGGTCCACGGCGAGGCGGAAGTCGCCGTCGCCCTTCGGCAGCGCAAGGGCGTAGGGCTCGTAGGTGAGCTGCTGGTCGGACAGGAACAGCCTGTCGGCCGCGCCGCTTCCGGCCATGAGGTAGACCAGGATCGCGCGGTCGGCGAAATAGGCGGTGATATCGTTGTTCAGCAGTTTGGCGACGCCGTCCTTGTGGTCCTGGACCGCGACGGTTTCCACCGTCATCGACAGATCCTTCACGGTATTGCGCAGGGCGTCCTCGGTCGTCGTTCCCGCGCGCACGCCGATCTTCCGGCCTTCCAGGTCGCCAAAGGTCTGCGGTCCGCCGGCCCGCATCAAGACGCTGGCGCCGTCGATGAAGGTCGGCAGCGAGAAGTCGACGGTCTCACGCCGCGACAGGGTCGCCGTCGTGGCGCCGCATAGCAGGTCGGCCTTGCCGTCCTGGATCATCTTGAACCGGTTCTCCGCCGTCACCGGCACGTATTCCAACGACAGCTTCTTGAGCTTGTGCTGCTGCTCGATTTGCACCGCCACAGCTTGGCACAAGGCGATGCTGTAGCCCGCCAATTCACCGCTGGAAGTCTTGTAGGAGAAAGGCGGCGCGTCGGTCCGATAGCCGATCTTGATCACGCCTGTTTCCTTGATCCGGTCCAGCGCGCCGGCGCTAACGCTTGAAATCATCAACACGAGCGCGGCCAGGGCGGTAAAGGCGGTCCGAAGCATATGGGGGTCTCCTATAGGTCAGCGAGTTTTGCGGACGATGCCTGTTCGGCGGGTTGCGGGCAAGAGTGTAAAGGGTAGCAACCAATACGCGCAGGCGGAAGATGCGGGCGGGAACTCAATCTGATAATTTTAGGATGCCAAGGAAATTTCAGAAATCGGGAGCAAGGACATGGACGTCGCGGAACTCGTCGCACGGTTTTCGAAAACGGCCGCGGATGACTACCCGCATAAGGCGGCGGTTGCGGTCATCAACGAACTCAAGGATGACTTGGACGGGGTCGCCGATGCGATGTCGTATCTCACGGGCAGCGGCGGCAATGCGTTGCAGGCGTTCTACCGCGCACCGAATCTGAGCTTGCTGAAGGTGCGGTTCCCGGATGGCCGCCGCACGCCGCCGCATGATCACGGCACCTGGGCGGCGATCCTCGTGCTGTCGGGATCGGAAAAGAACTCGCTCTATACGCGCAACGACGACGGGTCGCTGACCTACGAGCGGTCTATCGATCTTGCGCGGGGCGACGTCATCTTCATGCCTGCCGGCGCCGTCCATGTGGCCGAATGCACCAGCGACCAGCCCGCCATCGGATTGCATGTCTACGGCGGCAACGTGTTGGGCCTGGAGCGTAAGATGTGGGATCCGGACACCCTGGAAGAACAGGAACTGGACTGGTCGAAATACGAAGGCCTCGCTCAACGTGCCTCGGCGGCGGACAAGGCGCCGCTTTCCTGACGACCCGGCCCTGACGGCCCGGCGGCGTCAGTAGTAGCTTTTCAGCACGTCGTCGATGATGCGTTCCAGGTCCAGGATCGTGTTGCAGGTCTTGGCGACGTGACAGAAGGTGCGGTAGCGGTGCATCTCCGAATCGCCGCTGCCCCAGAATGTCTCCGGCTCGGGATTCAGCCAGATCACCGCCTTCGCCCGGTTGTGCAGGCCGCGCATCAGGTCGAGGCGCGGGTCGGTGTTGTTGGTGCGGCCGTCGCCCAGGATGATGACGGTCGTATGCCGGTCCACGGTGTCGGCGTGTTCGTCGTCGAAATCGGCGAGCGCCTGGCCGTAATCGGTCGGCCGGAAGCCGATCTTCTCCAGGATGTCGGGGATCGCGTCCTCGACGGACTTTTCCTCCAGAATCTCGCTGATGTCGCTGAGGCTGGCGGAGAAGGCGTAGGACTTCAGTGTGGCGATCACCTCGTTCAGCGAGTAGAGGAACATCAGCAGGAACCGCGCCGTCGCGGCGACCGATTGCGAGACGTCGCAGATCACGACGATCTTCGGCCGTTCGATCTTGGTCTGCTTCCACACCGTCTCGAAGGGAATGCCGTCATGCGCCATGTTCCGCCGCAGCGTGCGCCGCACGTCCAAAACACCGCGCTTGGTGTGTTTGCGCCGGCGGTTGTAGCGGGTGGCGAGCCGCTTCGCCAAACGTTTCACGATGCGGTGCATGGTCTCGAAATCGCGGCGCTCGACCACAGATAGCGCGCGCTCCTCGAGGATTTCCTCGTGCAGCTTGGCGCTGGCGGGCCGGGCGTAAAGCTCGAACTGCCGGGAGATGAACTGCCGCGCCTGGTCGAACAGGTAATCCCGCGCCTGTTCCAGCGCCGCCGCGGTGGCCGCCGCGCCCGGCGCATCCGATTGCCGCAGTTCGAACATGCGTCCCTGCATCTCGCGCAGCCCCATGCCGTCGAGGATGCGCCGGACCATCAGTCCGCGTTGGGTCATATATCGGATGTTGGTGACGCCGGCCTCGGCGGCGGCCTGTTCCATCGCGTGGGCGAGGTCGTTTTCGGTGCCGTGCAGCACGAGTTGGGCGAGCGGCTGGTCGGCGAGAAGGTCGTCGTCGGCGTCGTCGAGCGACGGCGGGACGTCGAATTCGTCGCGGCTGAAGAAGGCGTCGAAGCATCGCTCGAACCGTTCCGTCTCTCCCTCCGTCTTCGCCAGGGCGACGCAGAGCGCGTCCCGCATCAATTGCCGGTCGCCGTAGCCGACGGTCTCCAGCGTCCGGTGCGCATCGATCGCCTCGGCGGGCGTGACGTTAACGTCGGCCGATCGCAGCGCATGGAAGAACTGTTCGAGGATCTGCTGCACCGGCGGCTTATTCCCGTGTCGCCTTGCGCGTGATCTCCGGGATGCTGCGGCGGACGGCGGCGAAGTCCTGTTCGAACTTCAGCAGCACGTTCAAGGTGTCGCGCACCAGGTCCACATTCAGCGACTCCGCGTGCAACAGCATCAAAACCCGCGCCCAATCGATGGTTTCCGAGATCGACGGAAACTTCTTCAATTCCTCCTCGCGCAGCAACTGCACGAAGGCGACGAGTTGGCGTTTCAGCTTTTCGTCGATATCGGGCACGCGGGCGGCGACGATGCGTTGCTCCAGCTTGGCGTCCGGCAGCGGGATGAACAGGTGGAGGCAGCGCCGCTTCAGGGCGTCGCCCATCTCGCGCATGTTGTTCGACGTCAGGAAGACGAGCGGCGGTTTCGTCGCCTGGATCGTGCCGATTTCCGGGATCGAAACCTGGAAGGCCGACAACACTTCCAGCAGGAAGGCTTCGAACTCCTCGTCCGACTTGTCCACCTCGTCGATCAGCAGGACCGCGCCGTGTTCCTGGCGCAACGCCTTGAGCAGCGGGCGCGGTTCGAGGAACTGTTCCGAGAAGAACAGGTCGCCGAATCCATGTAGCCGGTCCATCGCGTCATTCAGCGTCTTTGTGCCGCTCAGCGTCTCGCCCATCTTGTCCTTCAGGATCTGGGTGTAGAGAAGCTGTTTGCCGTATTTCCATTCGTAGAGCGCCTTGGACTCGTCCAGGCCTTCGTAACACTGCATGCGGATCAGCGGCAGGCCGAGCCACCGTGCGGCGGAGACGGCGAGTTCGGTCTTGCCCACGCCGGCCGACCCTTCGACCAGGATCGGCTTCGACAAGTTCTGCGCGATGAAGATGGCCGTGGCGATGCGGCGCGAGGCGATGTAGCCGATGTCGCCGAGCCCGTCGATGATCTCCTCGACGGTTGCGGTGTTGTCGCCGGCGGCGGAGGTCGGGGTCGTGTCGTTCATGCTTTTTCTTCTTCTGTGTCAGGGAGGAGCGCACGGGCCCGTTGGCGCGCGCGAATGTCATGGGCGGACCGGGCGATGCCGAGGCCCTTTTCCAGGTCGCGGGTTTCGTCCGCGAGCATCGGGGGAAGATCAAGGCCGAGGGAGTCGATCAGCGTCCGGACGCGGTGTTGCGATTGCCCCGCCCAGTCGCGCGCGGCCGCGGCCATGGCGCTGACCGCATCCGCGTTGGCGTCGGCGTCCAGGTCGAGCAGTTCCGCGGCCCTATGGGCGATGGCGAACAGACCGTCCGGCACGGCGGCGAGTCGCCCCAATTCGGCAACCCGGTTGTCGTCCAGCGCGGCGGTTCCGATCGCCTGACCGAGGGCGGTCAACTGATGCCGCATCGCACCCGCGATCGACGCGGCGAACAGGGCGTCCTCCGTCCGCCGCATCGGCAGCGAGATCGTCTCGAAGGCATTGCCTTCCTGGCCCAACAGATTGGCGGCGGGCACCCGCACGTCGGTCAGCCGCAGGCCGCAATGGGGTGCTGGGCGCATGAAATCGATCTTCACGCCTTCGGTCAGTTCCAGACCGGGCGTATCGCGTGGCACGATCAGGGCGGAGAACCGTTTGCGGCCATTCTCGGTGCCCGTGACGGCCAGGACCATGAAGAAATCGGCGATGGGTCCGTTGCTCAGATAAGCCTTCTCGCCGTTCAGGACGAAGTCGCCGCCGTCACGCTCGGCTGTGGCCGACAGGTATTTCGGATGCGCGCCGGCTTTCGGCTCGGAAATGGCGAGGCAGGGGGTGAGGGTTCCGGCGGCCAGGCCCGGCAAATAGCGTTGGCGTTGTTCCTCGGTGCCATGCAGCAGAATCTGCTGCCGCGTGTTGAGCTGCCGGCCCAACCAGGGGTTCACCACGCCGCGTATGCCGCAGGCGGCGGCCATCGCTTCGGCCGCGACCGCAAGCGCGCGAAGATCGCCGCCGTCGCCGCCATAGGCTTCCGGCAGCCCGATCCGCGCCAGACCCGCATCCCCGATGGCTTGCCAGAGGTCGGCGGGGATCACCGCATGCGCCCGCAAATCGCCGCGCGGCACGATCTCGCGCAAGGCGAACTCCCGGACCCGCGCCGCGAGGGCGGCGGGGTCGGAGGCGGGCTGTATCGCGGGGGCAGGGCTCATGCTGCGGCAGGCTGTCCAACGGTTGGAAAGCCCGAATATCGCGCGTTTCGGCACATGTGTCACATCGCCGAAAGAGCAGGTGACGAGACGAGCCGAAAATACCATCACTGACTAAAAATGAGATATTTATGTCGGTTTGCTGGCAGACGATATTGAGTTAGGGGTCGCATCCCGATGTTTTGGAATCTAGCCCGCTGGATTTTGGGCTTGGCAGTGTTGATCTGGGCTCTCCTGACGTTGAATCATGCGATGTTCGCTGTGATGGCGACGGCAGCGCCCCCGACGAATCAGCATCCGGAGTTTTGGGCTTATGTCGTGTACCGCTATCTTGGGTATTCCCTGGCGCTGTTCGCGGCTGCGGTATTCATCATGCTGAACCTGCGCAAAGGGTTCCCGTACCTAAGACGGAAGTGGAATATCTTGTTGTTTGTGATTGCGATGTTTGGCTTATTGGCACCGCGCGTGGACCATTACTTCGACGTAGATCGTTGTCTCGATTCGGGTGGCCGGTGGAATTACGACTTCCAGGTTTGCGAAAAGTAACTTTTCGCCGGTTCGTGCTGGTTGCCTTGCAGGCAAAGGCTGATCCAGCCTGTGTCATATCCCGTATACCGTGCATGTATTGAAACGGGAGTTAGCGATGATTTCAATTTATCGGGCTATCATGGATGCAAATGTCAATCCGCTCAGGTACTTGCGCCCCGCGCAGCGGTTCCAGGCGATGCTCTTTTTGAGCGTGATGTGGACGACCATCTTTTCCGCCGCTGCCGGCGCGTGGTCAATCTATGGCGAGTTGATGATCGGGCATGTGCTGATTGCGTTGGGATTCCTCGTGACCGGCGTGACATTTCATCGCGCCAACCGGGCGGCCAGCTATCGCGATTGTCCGGTGGAAGACGGCACCGCGCGGTATGACGACGTGTGGGGCGCTTAGACGCATTTTCGAAGGTTGACGGGGACTTATCGCGGCGGCTGGCCTCGGCCATCGTTGCGAATCAACCTACTTCGGGCAAGGCTTCTATGGTAAGGAGTGCTTAACCGTAACCACTGTGAACTTGGCTATGAAAGCGTCTTGGGGTTTTGTCGGATTGGCTGCGTTGGTCCTCTCCGGCTGCGCGTCGCCGGAGCCGGTGTTGTATCCGAACTGGCATCTGTCGAATGTCGGGCAAGCGGCGGCGGAGCGGGATATCGCGCAATGCGTCGAATTGGCCGAAGCGCACGGCGCGTCGGCCAATGACGGTGCGGTCGGCGATGTCGCGGGCGGTACGGCGGTCGGCGGCGGGGTCGGGGCGGCAGTGGGCGCCGTCGGCGGCGCCATCGTTGGGTCGGCCGGGCGCGGCGCTGCGGTCGGGGCGGCAACCGGCGCCACGGCGGGTTTGATCCGCGGGCTTTTCAAGACGCGGGAGCCCAGTCCCGTTCACAAGAAATTCGTCAACAAATGCCTGAAGGAGCGCGGCTACGAGCCGGTCGGCTGGAAGTAGGCCCAGCGCGCCGCCAGCGAGCAACCGGGCGCCGGCGCTGCGTTGGCCCTGCGATGTTGCGCGGCTTATCGTGTCGCCCGTTCGGCGGTCTCTCTCGGGTCGCCACAGGCGGGGGTATGCTGTGCTAGCCCCCAACCGAAAACCTGATCACGCCCGCTGCGCCCGAGGTCTTGTGCGTTTCGCCGCAGGATGCGCCGAAGCGCCTTGATGCTTGCATCGGGCTGCGTGCGCAGGATTTCGGCAACCATACCCGTGACGATGGCGGCGGAGAAGGACGTGCCGCTCAAGGATCGGATCGTCCCGGACGCGCTGGGCACCGACAGGTCTACCCCCGGGGCGGCTAAGGTAATGTAGGCGCCCCGGTTCGCGTGCCTATAGGGCCGTCGGTCGCGATCGACCGCGGTTACGGCGATGACCCCCCGATAGGCGGCGGGAAATGCCGCCGCGCCGAACGGTCCCTTGTTCCCCGCGGCCGCGACGATGTGAATGCCGCGCGCCTGCGTCCGCCGGATCGATTGTTTGAGCAAGGGATGATCCGGCCCGGTCAGGCTGAAGTTGATCACTTGCGCCTGTCGCGCCAGCAACCAGTCGAGGCCGACGAGGATGTTCTCCAACTGGGTTTCCCCGGACCCATCGTTCCGGAAAACCGCCGCGGAGAACAGTTTTGCGGCGGGAACGGTTCCGGAAAACCCCGCGCGATCACGACCCACCAATAAGGTCGCGATCGCGGTGCCGTGTTGGCGCGATGCCGCAGACCCGCCGCGGCCATCGTTTCGCCGAACGATGTCGCTGCGGCGCAAGGCGACGGCGCGTTTGTCGACGGCGGTATCGAGGATGCCGATCCGAATGCCGGCGCCGCATCGGTCGGTATTCGCCGGCCATCCGATCAGACGCCGCGCGAAATCGGGATGACCGTCGTGCCCGGGCCGGTTGGCGAGCCGGTAGACAGGATGCGCCGCGAAACGGTTGCCGCGCGTACGGGCGTTCAACGCGGTGATGGCGCTGGATTCATCCGTCGCCCCCGGGGCGGCCAGCGTGGTCAGGACCAGGGACAGGTTCGGCAAGGTTCGTTGGCGCAGCACCGTGAAACCCAAGCTTCGCGCCGCTGAGATCTCATCGCCGGTCAGGTTGGCGCCGAGGACGTTCCCGATATCCTCGGAATCGTCGCCGTCGTCGCCTTGGTCGCTCGCCGCCGTTCCACCGCTGCCGGATGATGTGCCCGCGCTGTCGTCGTCCTCGCCTTCGTCCTCGTCGCCGTCATCCCCATCGTCGCCCTCGTCATCCCCATCGTCGCCGTCGTCGTCTCCATCGTCGTCACCGTCGTCATCCCCGCCGTCGTCGCCGCCATCGTCATCGCCCCCGTCATCGTCGTCGGCCGCCGCCGGCGTGACGAAACCGATTTCCGGTCCGATGACGCCGACGCCGGGCAGCGCTACGGCAAGCATCAGGGCAAGTCCGATGGCGCGCCCGCCGAAGAGCGATCCCGTTCTCCTCACTCCCACGGCGGTGGTTTCACCCACGGTCCGATCATTCGCATCGGTCACGGCGGTCCCTTTCGGCGGTGCAGTGAATTCATCGTCGACTGTCATCTCGATAGCGGCTAAATCTTTCACGGCTCGGACCATCCGGAATTCAGGAATGAGAAGATGGGGAAAATATATTATAAATCAGATAATTAAGGTTTTTCTCGATGCATCGTTACCATCCTATCGTGCCCAAAAAAATTTTTTCCGCAAGACGGAATAATTCCCCGGCTGACCTGTTTTAATGGGCGATGGCACATGTCTGCGGTCCGGAAATATGACGGACGCCAAGAAAGAGGAACTGATTTCGCTGCTGCCTCGGCTGCGGCGGTTTTGCCTCGGGCTGACGGGATCCCGGGAGCGTGCCGACGACCTAGCGCAAGCCACTTGTGAACGGGCGCTGGCGCGGCTCGACCAGTGGAAGACCGGAACGCGGATGGACAGTTGGCTGTTCACCGTCGCCCGGTCGGTTTGGATCAACGATTGGCATCGCCGCCAGACGCGCGGCGTTGAGGTGCCGCTGGATCAGATGGGCGGACGCCATGCGTCCGACGGCGTGGCCGCCGCGGAACAGACCCTCCTCCTGAAACGGGTGATGGAGAAGCTGCGGGATTTGCCGGATGAACAGCGACAGGTCCTGTTGCTTGTTTGTGTCGAAGGGTTTTCCTATGCCGAGGCCGCGACGATCCTCGACATCCGGGTCGGGACCGTCATGAGCCGGCTGGCGCGGGGGCGGCGGAAGATTCAGCATCTAGCGATGGCCGACGCGGGGACGGGCCGTGTCGCGAAGATCGGGGAGTAAGAGCATGCCGGATGAGACCGATGAGATTCTGATCATGGCGTATGTCGACGGCGAGTTGCCGCCGGAGCAGCACGCCGCCGTCGAACGCCGGTTGGCGGCGTCGCCGGCGTTGAAAGAACTCGAACGGGAGATGCGCGAGAGCCGCGAGATGCTGAGGCAAGCCTTCGCCGCTGAAGCGGATCGGCCCGTGCCGGATCGTTTGCGCGACCTCGTCGTGAATGCCGATATCGATGGAAAGGGCGCGGCGGACTCCAATGTCGTAAGTCTCGCCCATTTTCTGAAACGGCCCGCCTTCGGCCGGATTCGCCGCTACGCGGCGGTCGCCGCCTGTCTCATGCTGGTTGCGGGTTGGGGTTTCGGCGGATTGCTGGTCCCACTGCTGGACAGCGGGTCGGGCGGCGTGATCCTGTCCGCCGAGTTGATGGCGGCCGACGATCCGAATACGCATGCGATGCTTGCCCGAACGCCGAGCGGCGAGGTCGTTCCCTGGCGGAGCGCCGATGGTGATGCATCGGGACGAATCATGCCGATTGCCACATTCGAGAGCCGGTTCGGGCAGTACTGCCGGCAGTTTACCCAGGAAGTATCGTCGGCGGACGGCGGCACGCGGCTGCTGGCGATCGCGTGCCGCGACGGCGACGGGGCTTGGTCCACTTCCTTCGTCATGGTGACGCCGCCGTCCGAACCACGGAATCCGGGCACTTATGAGACGGCATCGGGGCCGACGGAGGAAACGATGTCGAAGGCGGCGGCTGCGCTGGGGGGCGAGTCGGTGCTCGACCCGGCGGCGGAGCGGACGCTTCTGGACCGATGGTCCGGCAGCTAGCACCGCCTGTCGGACGGGAAAAATGCATTTTCGGGGGAATAATTTCGACGCCGGTCTGTTGGATCGACTGTAGCGGTCTTGCGCTGCGGTTTTCTCAATTCTGACCGGAAGGAATCTGACTATGGAAATCCTCAACCTCAATTGGCTTGCGCGTTTGATGCAGTCTGCCCGTTTCTTCATGTTCGCCTTGGTGGCGCTCAGCATGACCGCCTTGCCGGTTGCCTTCGACATGGACAAGAAGGCGCCGACGCTCGCGTCCGCATTGGCCGACGATGACGGCGGCGACGACGATGGCGGAGACGATGACGGCGGTGACGACGACGACGATGGTGATGATGACGATGACGATGACGATGGCGATGACGACGACGATGATGATGACGACGATGACGACGACGATGGCGACGAGCGCTAAAGCGCGTCTCGCTTAACGCACTCGGACCTTTTTTGAAAGGAAAGGCTCCGAACCTATACGACAATGAGGCCGGGCGGCATGACGCAGCCCGGCCTCGACTGTTTCAGACAAGCTTGACGCCGGCTGCGAAAGCAGCGCCGCGGCGTATGAGGCGTATGAAAGACGCCGTGAAAAGGTCAGCCGACGGTTTGCGCCGGGGCGTGCAGAGGCGGCTTGGACGCCGTCGCGGCCTTTTCGAGCAAGTAGGTCTCGATCCGGGAAATCAGTTCTGCCTGCCGGGAACGCCGGTACGGGAATTTGTCGATATCGGCCTCGGTGATCGCCTTCGCGGCGTCATGATCGTGGAGCCGCATCAAGACGGCGCCCAGGTTGCAGAGCGCACGGGCGTCGGTCGGCGCCTCAAGAAGAAGCTGCTGGAGTAGGCTCTCCGCCTCGGCCAGGTTGCCGGACTTCGCGACGGTGGAGATGTACGCCAATGTGGTTTTTTCGGTTCGTTCGCTCATCGGGCGTAGTGTCCTTCCTGCCGATCAGTGTATCAATACCGCCACGGGAAACGCTCGTCCGAATGGTTCTTGCGTCTATCTCTTTAGGGGTGCTTTAGGATCAAGGCCTGGGTTTTCCGTGGTATTCGCTATCTCTCCGGGGATTGTCGAGAGGCAGTTCCCCCTTACGATTGCCGGACGGCCCGATGATTACCGGTCATGTGTTTATCGCCATCAGTCTCGACGGGTTTGTCGCGCGGAAGCGGGGCGACCTTGATTGGTTGACGAAACAGCCGACCGACGGGGAAGACCATGGCTACGACGCCTTCATGGCGTCGGTCGACGGGCTGGTCATGGGGCGCGTCTCGTTCCAGGCCGTGTTGACCTTCGGGCAATGGCCCTACGAAAAGCCGGTCGTGGTCATGAGCCATACGCTCAGCCAAGACGACGTGCCGCCGGAAATCCGGGACCGCGTGACGGTGACGCGGCTTGGCCCGGCCGAGGTCATGAAGATGCTCGACGGGCAGGGGTGGCGCCGAGTCTATGTCGACGGCGGCAAGGTCGTGCAGTCTTTCCTGCGGAACGGCCTCATCGAAGAGATGACGCTGACTCGCATCCCGGTCCTGATCGGAGAGGGGCTTCCCCTCTTCGGCGCCTTGGACCACGATGTCGATTGCGAGCACCTGGATACCCGGACATTCCCGTCCGGTCTGGTGACGTCACGCTATCGCATCCTCAACGCGCCCGGTTAGCCGGGCATTTTTCGACAGTTTGGCCATCGGTCGGCGCCCGTCGTGGACGACTCAGGACGATGCCTTGGACCGGCCGAGAATCCAGGCCGGGATGAGGGCCAGGATGAAGACTCCGGCGGTGATGAGGAATCCGTCCTGAAAGCCGAAAGTGGTCGCTTGCGCCTCGATGACTTGCGACAGGTAATCGTTCGCCAGCGTGTCCAGCATGGCTTCGGGCACGCCGTCGGCCTGCAGGATCTTCTTTACCTGATCCAGGAGTTCACGGCTGGTCGCGTTCGCCACCGTTTGCGTCGCCGAGAGGTTTTCGCTGTGGAACTGCGTCCTGATCTCGAGGATGACGACGAGCAGGTTGATGCCGCAGGCGCCGCCGAGCTGCCGGAAGAAATTGATCGTGCCCGAGCCTTGGTTGAGCCGGTCCGGCGGTACAGTGTTGAGCGCCGTCGCCATCAGCGGCGGGTTGATGAACCCCATGCCGACCCGCGAGACGATGGCGAAGAAGGCGAATGTCCAGAACACCGTGTTGATGTCCGCGCCCGCCATGAAATAGACGCCGACGGCGAACAGGATAAGCCCGCCCATGATCGGCAGTTGCGGCGGCACGAGGTCGGCAAGCCGGCCCGTCAACGGGAAGATCACGACCAGCAGCAGGCTGGCCGGAAGCAGCAGGAGACCGGCGACCGTTGCGGTGTATCCTTGAACGATCTGGCCGAAGACCGGCACCGCATAGGTCATTGCGAAATTACCCATGCCGAAGACGAAAGCCAGAATGACGGCCGATGTGAACCGCGTATCCCGGAACAAGGTGAAATCCAGGAGGCCCTCGCCCGCGCGTAGTTGCAGGAAAGCGAAGGCGACCGCCGCGCCGACGCCGATCGCGAAGCGCAGAGTAATGTCGTTGGAGAGCCAGCCTTCGCGCTGCCCGCCGGAGATACCCGAAATCAGGCAGTAGAGCGCGATGCAGAGAAGCGCATAGCTGGTCCAGTCGAACGGGGTTCGCGGCCCGTCGTCGCGTTGCGACGGCATGAAGATGACGCCCATGACGAACGCAAGCAGCACCAGCGGCAGCGGCACGAAGAAAATCGCGCGCCAGCCTAACGTGTCGACGGTGATGCCGCCGATGACCGGCCCCAGGCCCAGCGCGAACACCAGGCCCATGCCGTATACGCCCATCGCGGTGCCGCGGCGTTCCTTCGGGAAGACCTGGAACAACGTGACCATGACGAGCGGCTGAATGATGCCGGCGGCGAACCCCTGCATCACCCGGCCGAAGATGATCACGTCGAGCACTTGCGTCACGCCGCAAATCACGCCGCCCAAGGCGAAGACCGCAAGCAGCAGGCAGAAGGCGAGGCGTTGGCCGAAGGTATGCACGAACCAGGCGTTGAGGAGCTGGCTCGCCGTCATCGTCGCGATGAAGGCGGTGGACAGAAGTTGCGCCTTGTCCTGGCCGACGCCATACGCGCCCATGACGTCGGGAACGGCGACATTCACGATGGTGCCGGAAAACACCATGGTGAAGGAAGCCACCATGCCGCCGATCGTAAGGAACCAACGGTAGGGTTGGCCGTGGCGCGCGCTGAGTTGGTCAAACGTTTCGGTTGCCACGACGCCTCCCGCGTTGGCCGCCGGCGACGCGGATCGGGCCGATCCTGCGATTGAAGCGTGTGCGTCGTCGGATATCCGTCATTAAACGGTAATGGCGAGAGACCCGCAATTGCGCCGAGGCTGGCGGAACCGCGCGGGAAGGGTCGGTTTATCCGTTTTTGGCGAGATGGGCGGCGATGCGCGCGCGTACATCTTGCGGTTGATCATTGACCGCATCGGCGAGCCGATGAAGTTCCCGGCGCAGGCCGTGCACCTGATCGAGCAGCGGCAGGATGACATCGAGCGCTTCTTCGTCCAAATCCAATTCCGTGCGGAACTCAAGAATGAGGCGCAGGCGCGCCACGTCGATTTCCTGAAACCGGTAGCCCTTCCGGCCCCGTTTGGGGGTTATCCAGCCGCGCTCGATCCAGACATAAAGCGTTTCACGCCGGAGTTCGGAAAAGACGCCGAGGACTTCGGATTCTTCGCGCATGATCTCAGCCCTTCGCTTCGGTTCGTGGGTCGTAGGCATGCGTCTTCGCCCATTCCGCCAGGAATGACTTTAGCTCGTCGTCCGATTTTTCGGGCAATTGCACCCGCAACGTCACGATTTGATCACCGGCTTGCCGCTCTCCCGCCGCGGGCACGCCTCTTCCTTTAAGCCGCAGGGTGTCGCCGTTGTTGGAATTCGCGGGGACCGTCATCGAAACCGCTTTGCCGATGGTCGGCACCCGGACCTTTGCGCCCAAAACCGCTTCATGTAGCGCGATGGGCAGCTCTACATGGATGTCGTTGCCTCGGCGGCGAAAGTCCGGGTGCGGCGCGACATGTATTTCGACATAGGCGTCGCCGGGTCCGCTGCCGCCGAGCCCGGGCATGCCCTGGTTGCGGAGGCGCAAGACCTGGCCTTCATGCAGCCCTTTCGGGATGGCGATATCGAGCGTCTTGCCGTCCGGCATCGTCACGCGTTTCTTCGCGCCGTTTACGGCTTCGAGAAAAGAAACCTCCATCGTGTAACGGATATCGCTGCCGCGCACGCGGATGTTGACGTTTTCGCCACCCTGGCCGCGCGCGCGGAACAGGTCGGAAAAGATATCGCTGATATCGTCGTGGCCTGCCGACGACCGGTAGGGGTGTTCGCCGCCCGCCGAGGCATATTCCCGATAGTAGTCCCGTTGGATTTCGTTGCCTTGGGCGTCGATCGCACCGCGGTCATATTGCTTCCGCTTGTCCGGGTCGGACAGTATGGCGTTGGCGGCCTGAATCTTCTTGAAAGCTTCTTCCGCCGCTTTGTCGCCGGGGTTCAAGTCCGGATGATGCTTCTTCGCCAGCGCCCGATAGGCTTTTCTGATGTCGTCGCTGGATGCATCCTTGGCGACGCCCAACAGATCATAAAGGTCTTCCGACACGATCAAACACGCCGTTTGGTTTTGCCCGATTGCAATTTTACCCGGCATAAATGGGTCACCATATGATCGATCTCAATACCGGCGGGCGCTCGATATGTGATGCGGGGATGGTGTGTTAACGTCTTTCCTTGATTTCTGAAGTACGGATGACGGCGCGATGAAAATCACTGGCTACGAAGCGACGATCCTGAACGTTCCGGAAGACGACCCTCTGGCGAACACGGCGGCGCGGGGCGCCGGGCCTCGTCCGGTCGTGATCTTGCGGCTTCGCACCGATAACGGCGTCGAGGGTATCGGCGTCACCTTTTACGGCGCCGCGTTGACCGGCAGTTTGCATCTCGCGGTCGAAGGGCTCGCCGCCCTTACCGTCGGGGAGGATCCGCTGCGCATCGAAAAGATTTTGGCAAAGTTATACGCCGGGATCGGCGATTCCTGCGGCCCGGGCGGCATTTACATGCTGGCGGTGTCGGCGATCGACATCGCCCTGTGGGATATCAAGGGAAAGGCATGCGGCCAGCCGTTGTGGAAGCTTCTGGGCGGGCGTCGCGACCGGGTCGCGACCTACGCGTCGGGGTCGCTGCGTCGCAACTTGTCGGATGGCGAAGCGCAGCGGGCGGCGGAAGTCCTGGTACAGAAGGGCTTCCGGGAGATGAAGACCCAGATGGCGCTGCCCGGCGACCCGACGCCCGCCGACGAGATGCGGCGGGTACGGGTGGTGCGGGAGGCGATCGGTCCGGATATCAAGCTGATGTGCGACATAAACCAGCGCTGGCGGCCGGAGCAGGCGATCGATATCGGCAGCCGCGTCGAGGATGTCGGCTTGTTCTGGCTGGAGGACGTGACCACGGCCGACGACTATCAGGGACTGGCCCGCGTCACCGCGGCCTTGAACACGCCGGTCGCCGGCGGCGAGTATCTTTACGGCATCGCGCCGTTCCGGCAGATGATCGAGGCGCGGTCGGTCGACATCGTCATGATCGATATTGCGCGGGTCGGCGGCGTGACGTCCTGGATGAAGGTCGCCGGCATGGCCGAGGCATTCAATCTGCCGGTGGTCAGCCATGTGATGCCGGAGATTTTGGTCCATGTGGTCGCCGCCTGCGCGAACGGGCTGACGGTGGAATACATGCCGTGGATGCTGAAGCTCTACGAGGAAACCCCGGCGATCGAGGACGGCGACCTCGTGCTGCCCGACAAGCCCGGATTGGGATTGGATTTCGACGAAAAATCCGTCGCGGCTTTCAAGGCGTAGCGTTCGCGCATTGGCGCCGAGCAATCGAACAGCAATAGAGAGGAACACCCGTGCACCGCATTGAAACCGTCACCGTCAACGACAGTCCGATGGAAATCTTCATCTTCGAGCCCCAGGGCGAGGGGCCGCATCCGGGCATCGTGCTGGCGCAACACATCCCGGTGGGGCATACCGGCGTCGAGAACGACGAAGTGACCCTAAAGGTCGCCGAACGTTACGCCGAAAACGGGTATGCCGTCGCCGTGCCGTTCATCTTCCATTGGTGGCCGAAAGAAGAAGAGATGCAGGTCAAGCGCGACGAGTTCCGTGATGACTGGACGGCTTTGGACATGCGGGCGGCGTACGATTTCCTCGCCGGCCTGAACAATGTCGACGGCGACCGCATCGGCATCATCGGACACTGCTGGGGCGGCCGGGTTTCCTGGCTCGGCGCGTGCCACCTTCCGGACCTCAAGGCGTGCGTGGTGTTCTACGGCGGGCGCATCAAGCTGCCGATGGGGCCGGGCACGCCGCCGGCCATCGACCTTGCCGGCAACATCAAATGTCCGGTTGCGGGATTCTTCGGCAACGAAGACGCCAATCCGTCGCCCGAGGATGTCGACGACTACGAGGCGGCGTTGAAGCATGCCGGTGTCCCCTATGTCTTCCACCGCTACGATGGCGCGGGCCATGCCTTCCAGTCCTTCACCAGCGAGGAAAAGTACCGGCATGACGTCAGCGAAAAGGCCTGGGACGAAGTACTGAAATTCTTGGGTGAGAAACTCGCTTGACCGCGCGGTCGCTACCAGGTGAGCCAGCGCAGGACGAACGGGTTTTCCCGCCGGACGAAGACGCGCCGTAACTCGTCGCCGAGCAGGATAAGTACCGCAAAGGGGACGCTGAGCAGCAAATGCCAAGCCTCAAGCGGCGCGGTCCCGAAAAAGGTGTTGAACGCCGGCACATAGGCGATCAGGGCGAGCAGCGCCGATTCGGTGGCGATGCCAAGCCAGACCAGCCTGTTGCTGAAGACGCCCGCCGATAGGATGCTTTGACGTCGCGTGCGGCAAATGATGACGTCGGCGATCTGACAGATAATGATCGATGCGAAAAAGCCGGTGATGGCGGTGCGGTAGAGCGGGTCCGAAGACGCCAGTTGGTCGCCCCATTGCCATTCGCCCGCATAGAGGATCACGAAATACGTGAAAAACCCGGCGGCTGCCTGAATGACGCCGACGATGCAGTAGCTCATGAACAAGAGATTGCGCGTGAGCAACCGCTCGCTGCGTTTCCGCGGCGGTTTGTGCATCACGTCGGTTTCCGGTTTCTCCGCACCGAGCCCGAGGGCGGGGACGATGTCGGTGCCGAGATCGATGGCGAGGATCAGGACGATCGTCAGCGGCAGCGGAATATCCAAGAGGACATAGGCGACGAAGGGCAGAATCTGCGGCACGTTGCTGGTCAGGATGTAGGCGATGAATTTCTTGATGTTGTCGAAGATGGTGCGCCCTTCCTCGACGGCGGCGACGATGGTCGCGAAGTTGTCGTCCATCAGAACCATGTTGCTGGCTTCCTTGGCGACATCCGTACCCCGAAGGCCCATGGCGACGCCCATATCGGCGTTCTTGAGCGCGGGGGCGTCGTTCACCCCGTCGCCGGTCACCGTCACCACCTCGCCCTGCGCCTGCAGGGCCTGCACGATCCGCAGTTTTTGCGCGGGCGAGATACGGGCGAAGATCAATTCGGGATCGTCGAGGACGCGGGCCAATTGCCGTTCGTCCATTTCCGCCAGTTCGCCGCCGTGAATGACGGTCCCTTGCTTTTGGATAAGACCGATCTGGCGGCCGATCGTCTCGGCGGTCAGGCCATAGTCGCCGGTCATCATCACCACGCGGATACCGGCGCTGTGGCAGCGAGCGATCGCATCCGGCACTTCGGGGCGCGGCGGGTCGATCATGCCGACGATCGCGACGAAAATGTATCCGTCGCCAGGGATATGCGCGTCAGGTGTCGGCTGAATGGCGAGGGCAAGGCCGCGTTGCCCTTGCGCCGCAAGGGCCCGGTATTGGTCGATCATCTTGTGGCGGCGCGCCGTGGTCAGCGGCACCGTGTCGCCGTTCAGGTAAACCCGGTCGCACATTTTCAGGACGACCTCGGGCGCGCCCTTGAGGTAGGCTTCGAACGTCCCGTCGTCGGGTCGTTCGCAAAGCGTGATCATGCGTTTGACGGTGGAATTGAAAGGTTCTTCCGCCACGCGTTTGAAATCCTGAAGCGGCTCATCGCACTTTGCATCGGTCGCGTAGAGGAGCATCGCCCCTTCCGTCGCGTCCCCGACGAAACCGTCCTCGGTCCGGTGGGCGTTGTTGCACAGCGCCATAACGCGGCGCGTTTCCGCGAAGCGTGCATGGGCCGGCAGGGCAGGGTCCGATACGGAAAACGAGTCGGTGCCGATCACGATCGATGTCACCGTCAGCCGATTCTGGGTCAGCGTGCCCGTCTTGTCGGAGCAGATGACGGTCGTGCTGCCCAGCGTCTCGACGCTTTCCAGGTTCTTGATCAGCGCGTTCTTCCGGGCCATGCGCTTGCTGGCCATCGTCAGCGCGAGGGTGACGGTCGGCAATAGTCCTTCGGGGACATTCGCGACGATAATGCCGATGGCGAAGATAAGGCTGGCCAGCTCGCCGCGGCCGATCGCGACGCTGACCAGGAAGAAGGACACGCCGAGGCCGATGGCGATGCCGCTGATGATCTTTATGAAGTACTTTAGCTCGCGGCGGATCGGCGTTTCGACCTCGCCCGTCGCTTTGGTGAGTTCCACGATGTTGCCGATTTCCGTGCTCATGCCCGTGCGGCAGACGATCGCCTTGGCGGCCCCGCTTTGCACGAGCGACCCGGAGAACAACATGTTGTGGCTTTGAAGAAGCACGTCGTCGCTGCTCGATGGGTCGAGCGGTTGCGGCTCGCTTTCCCCGGTGAGGCTGCTGAGGTCGGCCGTGAGGCGGTTTGCTTCGATCAGGCGGCAATCGGCCGGAACCCGGTCGCCCTCCGCAAGGGTGATGATATCGCCGGGCACCAGAGTCTTCGCGTCGACCGCGCCGACGGTCCCGTCCCGCAAGACCGTCACCATCGCGGGGAGCATCTTCTGGAAGCTCTCCATGATCTTTTCGCTCTGACGCTCTTGCAGATAGGTGAAGGTCGAGTTCAAGACGACCACGCCGAACAGCGCGCAGGCGATGTAAAAATTGCCCTGACCGGGATCGAGATAGTCGGCCAAAAGCGCGAGCAGGCCGCCGACGATCAAGAGAATCGCGAAGAAATTCTTGAACTCGCGCAGGAATTTGACGAATTCCGGCGTGTCCTTCCGGACGCGCAATTCATTCGGGCCGATACGCGCCAGCCGGGATTGCGCCTCCGTGGTCGTCAGCCCGGTATCGGAGGATCCCAGCGAAAAAAACAGATCGGTCAGGGGTCGCCTGTGAATTTCCTCAGGCGGCGGCGTATTTCCGGGCGTGTGCAACATGGGTGGTCATTTACGGCGGGCCGCCGGACGCAGAATCGCAGAAGGCAGTCTTCCCACATGACTTTTCCACGTAATGGTTACGCTTTTTTGACATCGGCTTCTCTTTCGCCGGCAAATCGCTGGCGTGCCGTCCGCCGCTGGCCCGGCCCGGCCGAGGAGGCGGCCTTTCCTTGCCCCTGTCCGGACCATCGCTCTCGCGCCGTGACGTTAATGCGGGATTCCCCATCTGTTATGTGAGACAACGGCGTCGCCGATGGATAAAATCCGGGCGCCACTTGGCTGCACCGCTGCAAAGGAGAGAACATGCGACACAACGAGCCGGTTTCCCACATCATGAAGAGTCAGCCGCTTACCGTGCATATCGCCCAGAAGGTAAGCGAGGTATACAAGCTGATATCCGAAAATCCGTTTCATCATGTCCCGGTTGTCAATGGAAACACCTTGGTGGGCCTGATCAGTTCGACCGACATGATGAAGCTGAGCCTCGACGCCTACGGGACCCCGGATGCCGTAAATCTGGAGTATTTCGACTCGCAGTTCTCCATCGAAGACGTGATGTCGACGGAATTGGTTACCATTAAGGACAAGGATTCCATCCGATCGGCCGCGGAACTCCTGAGCAAGGGATCTATCCATTCGCTGCCGGTGGTTGATGGCGACGGCGCATTGGCCGGCATCGTGACGACAACGGATCTCGTGAACTATCTGCTCGCCCAGTATTGAACCGGGTAGGGCTCGGTGAGCCTGGCGTTGTCGGGCCGCCCCGATTGGACGGGGTGGGCTCACCGGTGCGGGAAGCGCAGGGGAAGGGGCCGCGTCCATGAGTTTTTACGAATGGTCTGACTCGATGAGCGTCGGCGTCGATTTAATCGATTCCGATCATAAAGCGCTGATCGATTTGATCAATCTGCTGCACGATTCCGTGGTCGGGGAGGGCGGCAAGCAGTCGGCGCAGGACGTGTTCGACCGGCTTATCGCGTACACGGAGATTCACTTCGCCCGGGAAGAGAAAGTCATGGAGGCTTGCGGTTTTTCCGGTCTGACACCGCACAAGGATGAGCATGTCGATTTTACCGAACGGGTGTATGAGATACGCGAGAAATTGCAGTCGGGCGACGAATCTCCCATAACGAATGAGCTGCTGGTGTATCTGAAGCGATGGCTGAACGCCCATATCCTAATCCAGGATATGGCTTACAAGCCTTATGCACACGGTCACCCTGATGTTGCGGAAGTGGCGCGGTCGTTCGGTCCCGGCCTGTTCGAACAGCGGAGCGTCTTGAAATAGGGGGGGGTAGGGCGATCCGCTGTTACATGATCGCTCGGCGTCAACGCGGGCGTCGTCTTACGAGGCGCCGACCCCCAGGCCCGTGGGGCGCGAGAAAAACCGTAGGCGCAGTTTCTCAAGCATCGGTAGCCTGTCGATAAACAGTTTACCCTCAAGATGATCCATTTCGTGTTGCAGGCAAACCGAATGCATTCCGGTCAACTCGCGGTCGAAAAACGTGCCGCTTCGATCTTGCGCCGACACAGATAACGTGACGGCGCGCACAACGTTGCCGGTCACGCCCGGCACCGACAAGCAACTTTCCTCGACCAGACCGAAACCCGACTTCGACCCGATTTCGGGGTTTATGTAGACTTCCGGCGTGGTGCGGGTTTCGGACAGGTCCATCACGAGCACGTTGCGCCGGTCGCCGACTTGCGGCGCGGACAGACCAATTGCGTCCGTCGAATAGAGCGTCTCGAGTAAGTCCTCGACGAACCGGCCGAGGGTCTCGTCAAACGCCGCGACGGGCTCCGCACGGAGCCGCAGGCGGGGGTCGGGGTGTTCGAGTATGTCAAGGAGCGCCATGGTTCACGCTTGCTTTGGTTCCGCTGCGAAACGACCGATGACTGCCGGTTAGGCGGTTAGGCGCGATCGGATCGGGGCCGCTTGCTCCCGCCATCCGTCGGATAACGGGAAGCGTTAATGCGACCGTGGCGAGCAAGAGGATGATCTCGATGGAATAGACGGTCATATAGCCGCCGGCGCCCTGTAGCGCGGTCGATACCGTCTCATTCGCATCGCGGATCACATTGAAAAGGTCCCGGATCATGCTGCCCAAGGCCATCGCCAGGCCGGCGGCGGTGGCCTGCACCGCGCCCCAGGCCCCCACGGCCAGGCCGTGTTTTTCCTTCGGCGCCTCATTCATCGTCGCGGTCAAGGTGGCATGGCCGAAGAGCGCTGCGCCGAAACCCAACATGAAGTTCCCGATAAGGAATGCGCCGTCGAATTGTAACGGCGCCGCCAGAATCACGAGGGCCAGAGCCGGCACGCCGATGAGGGCCCCGAACAGTGCAAGGCGAAGCGGGTCATAGCCAGGCCGGAGGGCATGGGACGCGAAGCTCAATCCCAGCAAACCGCCCAGCGCGAGCAATGCCGTGAGCTTGGTGGTGTTGGCCACGCTCCAATTCAGGATCTCGCCGCCGTATGGCTCGAGCAACACTTCGGACATGGAGAACGCCATTGTGCCGAGGCAAATGATGGTGAGTCGCCGAACCGTATGCGGGGCTTGGCAAAAATGCGCCCAGGCCTCTTGGAACGACGGGTCGGCGGCCGTTGCGCTTGGCCGGTGCAGATGACTTCGCGCCTCCTGTTTCCACACCGCGATGGCATTCAGGACTAAGCAAATGACGGCAGCGCTCTGAATTACTTGAATAAGGCGGGCTGGGCTGAAGTCGGACAGTGCGTAGCCGAAAATGAGGGCGCTCGCGATCATGCTGAGGAGCATCATGCTGTACATCAAGCCCACCAACTGCGGATGCGCCTCGGGCTCCGCAAGGTCGGTCGCAAGCGCCAAGCCCGCTGTTTGAACGATATGCGCGCCGGCGCCGGCGAGCAGGAAGGCGGCCGCGGCGGATACATAGCCGAGCCAAGCCGGCGCGCTTTGCGCTTCGCCCTGGCCGGCCAGGACGAGAATCGCAAACGGCATGATGGCGAAGCCGCCGAATTGCAGCAATGTCCCGCGATAGATGAAAGGGACGCGCCGCCAGCCAAGCTCGCAGCGATGCGTATCCGATTTGAAGCCCACCAACGCGCGAAACGGCGCGAACAGCAGCGGCAGGGCCACCATCACGCCGACCACCGTCGCCGGGACGCCCAGTTCCACGATCATGACGCGGTTGAGCGTTCCCACCAACAAGACCAAGGTCATGCCGACGGAGACTTGAAACAGCGAAAGGCGGAGCAACCGGGAAAGCGACAGGTCCGTCGTCGCGACATTCGCGAACGGCATATATTGGTGGCCGAGAGAAACGTAGAACTTCGTTATGCGTTTCTTGAGAGCCACCATGATCCGTCACATCTCAACCACGCGATGCGGACATGCATCAATCGCACGCCGCTCCGCTTATTGCTCTTCTTATTGCTCTTCTCGGCGATCCCTAGTTAGGGCAGGCATCCCAAGCAAGCTGGACAGCGGCGTTGGGTTTCGGCTCAGCAGGGGGAAGCCGAAGCTGTACTCCCAACTCTTTTTCGTATTTGACAGCGTGCGCATGCCGAACATGGCCGACAAGGGTGCTGGGTTTCGGCTGAGCAAAGGGAGCCCGAAGCTGGAACGCCAATTGCGCTTTGGTTTCGTCAGCGTGGGCAGGCCGAACATCGAGGAGAGCGGCGATGGACTGCGCCGGAGCAGGCCAGTGCCGAAGAGGCTCCAGTTCGACGGCAGCAACCCCGCTACCGGCACGAAGGTGGAAAGCGCCGGGAGTCTGAACATGTCGGAAAGCGGCGAAGGATCGTCGTACGCGTAACGCCGCAGCAAGTCGCTATAGACGGTATCTCCTCTTTCCATCAGGTCGATGACCTTGAGGCCGCTGCCGTAAGGCGCTTGCGCCGCTACGATCGACCGGCCTTCCTTGAGGCTGCGGATGCAAATCAGAACGTATCTTTCCGGCAGGTCTCCGTCGCGAATCGCGGCGTTTACGGCCGCTTCCTCCTGCCCCGCATGCCTGCTTGGCACCAGAACGGTGCGGTGTCGGATGCCGATTGCGGCAAGCGCCGCGTCAACTTCCATCGCGCCGGTTTCACTGGCATAAATCCGTAAATTCGGTGTCATACTAAACCCCCGACAACAATTGAGTCCGGCGATTGGCTGAGCGCCCCGCGCAACACATCACGCGCACGTGGCATCCAACGCGAGGCGATCATCCAAAACACCTACCGCCGCCGTTAGCCGGCAGCACCCTGAATAAACGCAGGGAACCACGTTGAGTTCTCTAGAACCACAAAGTGGACGATCAGCGAAATCACGGCAACGCCGCCAAGAAACAGCGGCAGTCCTACCGTCGGTTTCACCACGCACCATAATCTACCTTGGTTCATGTCATCCCTCCCTTCAGAAGCTCCAGGGTGAAAGAACGTAAACGAGGATATGCGCGATCAGCGAGATCAAGAAGAAGACACGCGAGCCGTCGATGACGTGCTTGTGCAACTCTTCCGACTCGCGGATCGTCAGCCCCGTCGGCCAAATCCGGTCCGGATCGTCAAGATCCGCCGTTTGTGTTTCGTAGGCCATTATTATACCTCCAATCGCATATTTAATGGCTAGCTCACAGCCTTATCGGCATTGGAAGGGTAGTAAACGGCCATGCAAATGTCAAATTTATAAGACAATATAAATTGTCAATTATATTTGACATTCGATGCTGCTTTGGCACAGCTCGGTGGCCTGATATCAAACTGACATCGGCGCTTTCGGAACGAGAGTTGGTCGGTTGGAAGCCGCGAGGGGGCCGGGTTTTGTCGGAAGGCCGTGGCACCATCGGGGAGCCGGCGGCGTTTCCTATGAAACGGGTTCCGGATTCAGCCGCCAGATCTTGAAGTTGAGAATGGCCGCGAAACTCGCCCAGGCGGCGTAGGGAATGAGCATATAGGCCGCCGTCGCGTTCAGGGAATAGAACGCGGCGATGGTTGCAAGAATGGAAAGCCACAGGCAAATGATTTCGGCAAACGCCAGATCCGGTCGACGCAAACCAAAGAAAATCACCGACCAAAGACCATTGAGCACGAGCTGGACCACGTACACGGTCAGCGCCACGGCCGCGCCCTCCAAACCCGCGCTCCGCCACACGAGCCAGCCGGAGATGGCGATCATAATGTAAAGCACCAACCACACCGGGCCGAAAAGCCAGTCCGGCGGTCGCCAGGATGGTTTGTTCAGCCGCCGATACCAAGCCCCGGGACGAAAGGCCATGCCGGGCGCCGCCGCCGCCGCGCACGCGAGGATAAAGACCAGCAAGGACAAGGTTAGGGTCACAGTCGATCCTTACGATACGGGTGGTTATCCATAGATGAAAGGCTGCCCCTGCGAGAAAGTAGGCGTTGTAGTCCCATAGTCAAATGATGGAACGCGAGTCGCTGTCGCGATGCTCGGATGCCCCCTTCCGGTATATCCTGCGCGATGTGTCGACCTATCCGGGAAGAGGGATCTCGATATCCATCAAAGGCGCATATTGCTGGGCGCCGAAGATGTCAGGATCGCCGGCGCTACCGCTTGGGCGGTTCCGGTAGATGGTAAATTTGATGGCGCAGGCCGGATCGTATTCGACGAAATCCGAGATGCGCTTGGGGGAAATCCCATACAGGGTGGCCACGGACTCGCGGGTCAACGCCTTGCTGCGCCGTACCAATTCGTAGTCCGCCCGGTTTCGGAAGATGACGTCGAAGGTGATCTTGTCGACGCCGGCATTCTTCGAGCGGATCGTTTTGGCGATCTCGACCAGCTTCTGGGTGGGCTTGCTATCGGTCATTGTTCAGACTCCCGCATCGGTCATGTGGCGCGGGAAAAGTTCGAGGCCATCGTCCACCGCCACGGTGTGGTTGGCCGTCCAGCGATAGGCCGGGCTGGCCCGCAGCACCTCGTCGAGGACGAAGGCGACCGACCCGGCGGTTCCTTTCACGTCCGGCAGCCGCGCGTAGAACATCTGGCGGGTGCCGGTCATGCAAATCTCTTCGGCCCGCTCGGCCGTTTCCGCGACGGCCTGGACGACCACGCAAAGCTCGTGGCTTTTGCTCTGCTTGATCGGCTCCAAATCCCCCATCACGCCGTTCTTGCCGTACACGGAGTAGTGCAATTCATACCCATCGGTGCCGAACTGGTCGCGGACCCGGCTTTTCGCCCAAGCGACGACATCGTCCACATGTTGGACCGTGTAGGGATCGCGGATTCCGGCGATCCCGACGAAGCGTTCGCCGACCTTGCCTGACCCTTCCAGTTTCACTCGCATCGTGTCGGCGGGAAGGAATTCGGCGCCGGTGACCCGCGTGGTTTTCTCCGAGACTTGCTCATAGACGCAGTTGCGCATGTCGAGCATGCCGCCGGCGACATGCTCGTGATAGGGATCGGACCGTTCGTACATGGCGTGCCCGGCGACGCTGGCGACGGTGCAGCGTTGCGCCGGGCTCATGGCGGTCACCAGGACCGCATCGTCGCCGTTTACCTCGCCCAAAACGGTCTCCTTCGCGCCATACGGTTCCGCGCAGAAGGACGCACATTCCAAAACCTTGCCAAGATAGTAGCTTTGCGAGGGCGTGTGGCCGCGGTGCAGGGCCGCCGAGGCGAAAACCGCGCTGTCGGAGCTTCGGCCGCCGATGATCACGTCCGCGCCGCGGTCGAGCAGGTCGATAAAAGGATGCACGCCGGCCATCGCAACGATCCGGTCGGTTGCGTCCAGATCCTCTTCGGTTAGGTCCGGGCGGCCATCCAACCCTAGCATCGGATTATTCTGCCGCATCTTGGTGCGCAGATACCCGGGCGCTACTTCCGAGTAGAAATACCCGAGTTTGAAACGCGGCAAGGCGTGCTTCTTCGCCAGCTCCTTGATGATGCCGACATAGAGATCGACGCGGCTGTTCGCGCCGGTATCGCCCGCCGAGCCGATGATCATGGGCACGTCGAGCGTGCGGGCGGCGAGCAACATCGCTTCCAGGTCGTGCTCCTGCCACTTAAGCGGGCTCGTCGAGCTGTCCGTGCCGAGCGGGACGGGGCCGACGTCGTCACTGCCCGAATCGGCGGCGATGAAATCCGGTTTCTCCGCGATCCCCAGTTTGAAACTCTCCGCGTTCAAGGGCGCGAATCCGAGATGCCCGTTGGGGCAGATGATGCGAGTCGATCCCATATGTCCGATGGCCTCCTAGCCTGGTCGCCCATTTGATGGTGCAGCTGTTTAATGGTGCAGCCGTTGTTCCCGGCATTGGGGAATGCATCTGTCATGCCAACCGGGTAACGAAATAAAATCCTTTAATTACAGATATTTGCGATATTTTCGGAAAGAATAGGGGAATAGCTGATGTGTGAAGTTGGCGCGTCGTTGCGTGAAATACGCGCAGTATCTGGGTGGTTCACTCCATGCCCAGTTTCTTCATTTGGTGGCGCAGCGCGTGGCGCGAAATTCCCAGTGATCGGGCGGCTGCCGACCGCCCTTTGTTTTCGGCAAGGGCGCGTTCGATCATGCGGTGCTGGAACGCTTGCGTGCGGGCATGAAAATCGAAAGAGCTGGTCTCCCCGGGCGCGTCGGGATCAGAGTCCTCGAACGCGGATGGTCCGACCGCCGTGGCGCCGCTGCCATCCACCTCGCGCATGATCCTCGGCGGGATGTGTCGGACCAGAATCCGCCGGTCCTCCTCGAGGATGAAGATACGTTCCAGGAGGTTTTCCAACTCGCGGACATTCCCCGGCCATTTGTAGGAGAGGAAGATGTCGCGCACCGCGGGTTCCATGGCGCGGATGGTTCGTCCGTATCTGGCGCCGAGTTTGCGCATGAAGTGATCGGCGAGAATGAGCACGTCTTCGCCGCGGTCGCGCAACGGCGGCACGTTGATCGCGACGACTTGAAGCCGGTAGTAAAGATCGTCCCGGAACCGGCCGGCCCGCACTTCGCCGGAGAGGATCCGGTTCGTCGCGGCGATGAAGCGCACGTCGACCCGTTTTGACCGAACGGCGCCGATCCGGCGGAATGCCTGCGTGTCTAGAAGGCTCAGGAGTTTCGCTTGCAGGACGGGGTCCAACTCGCGGATTTCGTCGAGGAAGATACTGCCGCCGTGCGCGGCCTCGACGAGCCCGGTCTTCTTCGAAAGCGCCCCGGTGAATGCGCCCTTCTCGAACCCGAAGAGTTCGCTTTCCATCAGGTTGGCGGGGATGGCGGCGCAGTTGACATCAATGAACTCGCCGTTTGCCCGTGCGCTCTTCTCGTGGAGCATCCGCGCGACGAGCCCCTTGCCGCTTCCGGTTTCGCCATAGATCAGGATCGTCCGGGCGGGACTTGTGGCGACCTTGGCGATCAAGCGTCGCGTTTCCGCAATGCTCGGGTGTTCGCCGATGATTTCGCCGTCGTAAGCCACTCTTGGCTCCCGTTCCGTGGCGGCAGGGTCCAAAAAATCGGATAAGGGTTGGCCGCCGGTCGTCCGCGCAGGGACTGACGGGTAAGGATAGGGTGTGCGTGAAATCCGCGCAAACGACGACGGCTTGAAAAGGGATGAAATCGCGCCGCTATCGGTCTGCCGCGTTCGCGTCCAGCGCATCCTGCGCGGCGAGCCAGTTTTCCTCCGCGCTGGCGATGTCGCGGTCCAGTTCGGCCTTTCGGCGGGTCAGGCCGGTGATCTCTTCCGGCGGTTTTTCATAGGTCGCCGGGTCGGCCAGGACCGCATCGATCTTCGACTGCTCGGCGGTCAGTTTTTCCAATGCGGACTCTGCGTCGCGCACGGCTTTCCGGAGGTGCGCGATCGCGGCGCGGGCGTTGGCGCGGGATTGGCGCGCGTCGCGTTTGGACTGTTTCGGTGCGGATGGCGCGGATTTGCGCTCACCGCCGTTCGATCGGCGTTTCTGCTCCATCAGGCTGCGGCGATAGGCGTCCAAATCGTCGTCATAGGGCACGCATGTGCCGTCGGCCACGAGCCAAAGGCGTTCCACGGCGCGGGCCAGCAGGTCGTGGTCATGGGTCACCAGGATCACCGCGCCATTATACTCGTTCAACGCCAGCAGCAACGCCTCGCGGGCGTCCAGGTCGAGATGGTTGGTCGGTTCGTCCAGCAGCAGCAGTTGCGGGGCGTCGCAGCAAATGCCGGCCAGCACCAGCCGCGCGCGCTCGCCGCCCGACAGGCTTTCGACCTGCTGGTCCGCCTTTTCCTGCTGGAAGCCGAACTGTCCGAGATGGCGGCGCACCGCCTGTTCGGTCCGGTCGGGCAGAAGGCGCTGAATATAGTCCAGCGCGGTCTGGTCAGGATCGAGTTGTTCCATCTGATCCTGCGCGAAGTATCCGACGCGGAGCTTGCGGGGCAGGGACACGCTGCCCGAAAGAGCGTCGAGTTGCCGCGACAGCAACCGCAGCAGCGTGCTTTTGCCGTTGCCGTTCTGACCCAGAAGTCCGATGCGGTCGTCCATATCGAGGCGCAGGTTCAACCGCTGCAGAACCGGCGTTTCGGCACTGTATCCAACGGTGGCGGACTCCATGGTCAGCAGCGGCGGCGGCAGTTCCTCCGCCTCGGGAAAGCTGAAGGAAATCGCTGATTCTTCCTGCAGCGGCGCGATCGGCTCCATGCGCTCCAGCATCTTGATGCGGCTCTGCGCCTGCCGCGCCTTGTTCGCCTTGGCGCGGAACCGGTCGACGAAGCGTTGGATGCGTTCGCGTTCGCGGAGCTGCCGGGTCCGCTCGTCCTGCTGGCGGGTTTGGCGCTCGCGGCGGGTTCGTTCGAACCGGTCGTAACCGCCGGGATAGAGCGCCAAGCCGCCGTTGTCCACATGCAGGATGCCGTCCACCGACCGGTTGAGCAGCCCGCGATCGTGGCTGACCAGGAGGAACGTGTGCGGATAGCCGGCGAGATAGCTTTCCAGCCAGAGCGCGGCTTCCAGGTCGAGATGGTTGGTGGGTTCGTCCAACAGCAACAGATCGGGTTCGGAGAACAGGACCGAGGCGAGCGAGACGCGCATCTGCCAACCGCCGGAGAGCGCGCTGATCGGTCCTTGCTGCGTCGCCTCGTCGAAACCGAGACCCGCGAGGATCGTTGCCGCCCGCGCGGGCGCGGAATGGGCTTCGATGTCGGCCAGCCGGGTGTGGATGTCGGCGATCCGATGCGGGTCGGTCGCGGAATCGGCCTCCTGCAGCAGGTCGGCGCGTTCCGTGTCGGCGGCCAGCACCACATCCAGAACCGACCGGTCGCCGGAAGGCGTGAACTGCTCGACATAGCCGGTGCGGACCCGGATTCCGACGGACACGCTCCCGGCGTCTGGGCTCAGTTCGCCGGCGATCAGCCGCAACAGCGTCGATTTCCCGGTGCCATTGCGACCCACCACGCCGATACGGCGTTTGGCGCCGATTTGGACCGTCGCATCCTCAAAAAGCGACCGACCGCCGATTCTAAAACCGAGGGATTGGATAGACAGCATGGCGGCGTTGGATAGCACGCTGGGGGAGTGCTATGAAAGTGAAGGATTATCTCTTTTGAATAGGGAAGATCGGCTTGCTCATTGCGTATAGGGCGTCTATAACCCGGCGGCCTTAACATCCGCCAACACAACCAAGGGGGCAGTTCGATGGCAGTCGAACGCACATTGTCCATCATCAAACCGGATGCGACACGTCGAAATCTAACCGGACAGATCAATGCCAGGTTCGAGGAGGCAGGCCTCCGGATCGTGGCGCAGAAGCGCATATATATGACGCGGGAACAGGCCGAAGGTTTCTACGCCGTCCACAAGGAACGGGCGTTTTTCGGCGATCTTTGCGAGTTCATGTCGTCGGGCCCGGTCGTCGTTCAGGTTCTGGAAGGCGACAACGCCATCACGGGGAACCGTGACATCATGGGGGCGACCAACCCGGCGAATGCCGACGATGGCACCATCCGCAAGGATTTTGGGGAGTCCATCGAAGCGAACTCCGTGCACGGCTCCGACAGCCCGGAGAACGCGGCGATCGAAATCGCCTATTTCTTCTCCCAAACCGAAATTGTCGGCTAAGCACGAATGTCACGCCGGCGCGCTCCTGCGCCGGCCGTAGACGTCTGATGCTGGGTTTGCGGGGCGGCGGCTGCCGCGAGACGGTAAGCGCCGTTAAAGCAAGGTCAGCGCCATGATCACCAACAAACTGGCGATTGCGATGCAGGATACGACGATCAATCGGGTGACGTTGTTCCACGTATGAATGTTTTCCTGCGGCGCGCTCAAATGCTGCATTTGCGGTTCGGTCGCCATTTCTTCCCTCCGAAGTAGATTTATCCCTGTAGGTATAACGGTCCGGCGTGTTTCGCAAGCATGGCCTGTCAGTTCCCGGATGGATTGATCAGGCAATCTGTCGACGGCGCGCCGTTCTCGACATGGGCGATCTCGTCTTTCACGGTGACCTTGTTCTCGGCGATCAGCCGCAGGGCCAGTGGGTACACCACATGTTCTTTCTCCAGGATTCGGGCCGCCAGCCGCTCGCTGTCGTCGCCGGGCAGGATCGGCACCGCGACTTGGGCGATGATCGGACCGTCATCCATCTCCACCCGGACGAAATGGACGGTGCAGCCGGCGATCGTCACCCCCGCGTCGAGCGCCCGCTGATACGTGTCGAGGCCTTTGAACGCCGGCAGCAGCGAAGGGTGGACGTTGATCATTCGGTCCCGCCAGCCGTCGACGAACGCCGCCGTCAGAAGCCGCATGAAACCGGCAAGGCAGACAAGCTCGATCCCCGATTTCCGCAATGCGTTGTCGAGCGCCCGATCGAAGTCTGCCCGGCTGTCGAATGCTTGATGGCGAATGACCTGGGTGGCGATTCCCGCTCTCTCGGCCCGTTGCAGTCCGTAGGCCTCTTCGACATTGGAGATCACCAGTGTGATGGTGGCCGGAAAGCCGGGTTTCGCGCAGGCGTCGATCAAGGCCTGCAGATTGGTCCCGCGGCCGGAAATCAATACGGCCACTTTTAGCTTGTCGGTCACTTTCAGCCTCCGGAAAACACGACCGGATCGCCGGTGCGCGGCTGCACCGTGCCGATTGCAATGACGGTCTCGCCATGATCCGCCAACGCGCGGGTGACGCCTTCGGCCGCGCCGGGCGTCACGATGACCGCCATGCCGATGCCGCAGTTGAAGGTGCGCATGAGTTCGCGATCCTCGATGCCGCCCGCCTCCGCCAGCCAGGTGAACACCGGCGGGATGTCCCATGCCGCCCGGTCGATACGCGCCGCGACGGTATCGGGCAGGACGCGGGGCAGATTCTCTGTCAGCCCGCCGCCGGTGATATGGGCCAATCCATGCACGCCGCCATCCGCCGCCGCGATCGCCGCGAGGCAGCTTCGGACGTAGATCCGGGTGGGATCGAGCAGCGCCGCCGCGACCGTCCGGTCCGGCGCGAAAGGGGCGGGGTCCGCGTAATCCAGCCCGCTGTCTGCCACGACTTTCCGCGCCAGGGAGTAGCCGTTCGAATGCAGGCCGTTCGACGCGAGGCCGAGAATGACGTCGCCGGGCGCCGCATCGCGGCCGCCGAGCAACGTGCCGCGTTCGGCCGCGCCGACGCCGAAGCCCGCAAGGTCGTAATGGGCGCCGTCGTACAGGCCGGGCATCTCGGCGGTTTCGCCGCCGATCAGGGCGCAGCCTGCTTGGCGGCAGCCCTCGGCGATGCCGTCGACAATCGATTCGGCGACCGCGGGTTCGATCTTGCCGGTGGCGAAGTAGTCCAGAAAGAACAAAGGTTCCGCGCCTTGCACCACCAGGTCGTTGACGCACATGGCGACCAGATCGATGCCGATGGTGCCGTGGTGGTTCGCCGCGATGGCGATCATCAGCTTGGTGCCGACGCCGTCGGTTGCGGCGACCAGCACCGGATCCTTGAAACCCGCGGCTTTCAGATCGAACAGGCCGCCGAACCCACCCAGCGCGGCATCCGCGCCGGGGCGGACGGTGGACCGGGCCAGCGGTTTGATGGCCTCGACCAACCGGTTTCCGGCATCGATATCGACGCCGGAATCGCGGTAGGTCAGACCGTGTCGGGATGATTTCGGAGCTATGGCGTCCTCGGCGGTAAATCGGTATAAACTGAGCGCCGAAGATACTGCATCCGGGAATAATTGTAATGCTCCATTTGCGGGGTCTCGGGAGCCTGGGCATAGCCGGTTTTCTGCTGTTTGCCTTGGTTCTGTCCCAACCGCTCGCCGCGGCGGCCATTTATTCCGTTTCGAACGTGCAGGTCGACGAGCGCGCGACGGACGAGGTCTCCGCCAAGGGCGTGGGGATCGCCAAGGCGCAGCGCGAGGCGTTGAAAATCCTCCTTGAACGGATAACCTTGCGGTCCGACCACGCGAAACTGCCAGAGGTCACGGATGCGTTGGTCGCGTCTACGCTGCGGGATTTCGCCGTGTCCGAAGAGCGATTCGGCGGCGGGCGCTATTTGGCAACCTTGAATGTGCGCTTCAAGCCGGACGCGGTGCGAGGGGTGATCGGCGACCTCGGCATCCCTTACGCTGAAATCGCCAGCCGCGCCAATTTGGTGTTGCCGGTGTACGAAAGCGCCGGGTCGCGATTGTTGTGGGACGAGCCCAACCCATGGTTCGATGCCTGGTTGCGCCGCGAACCCCCGACCGGGTTGCTGCCGCTCGTGCTGCCGTTGCGGGATCTGTCCGATATTTCCGAGATCAGCGCCGAGCAGGCGATGGCCGGGGCGGCCGCGCAACTCGACGCGATTGCGGAAAAATACAACGCGTTCGGCGTCTACGTTGCCTTCGGGCAGCTCAGCGTCGACCCGGTCAGCAGCGCGCCGATCCTGAACGTCACCATGACGAAGCATCAGCCGGGCGAACCGGCGCGGGACATCACGCAGAGCTTCCAAGGCCAAGTGGGATCGGATATCGCGGGACTGTTCGATTGGGCCGTGCAGGAAATGATCGCCGGGCTTGAGGAGGCGTGGAAGTCCGACAATCTGCAGCAGACCGGCTCGGAACAGCGGATACGGGTTCTTGTTCCGATCGTGCAGCTTGGCGATTGGCTGTCGGTCAAACGGAAGATCACCAGCGTGCCGTCGGTCCGTCAGATGGATGTCGCCCGTCTGTCGATCCGCGAGGCGCATGTCGATGTCACCTTTCAAGGCGAACCCGAGCAATTGCGGCGTGCGCTTGCCCTCAAAGACCTCGATATGTCCTATGAACTGGAACGGGGCGGCTGGGTCGTGCGGCCGCGTCTCGCGGAGTAACTGCGGCGTGTCGTCCCTCGATCAGGCAGGCCAGCCGTGAGCCAGCATCTGCTACTCAGTAGCATCCCCAATCTGATAACGCTTGCTCGGCTGATCGCCGTGCCGCTGATGGTATGGCTGATCGCGACGGACGCGTTGTCGGCGGCGTTTTGGCTGTTCGTGGCCGCCGGCGTCTCCGACGGCGTGGACGGATACATCGCCAAGCGCTTTCGGGTCGAAAGCGAGCTAGGCAGCTACCTCGATCCGATCGCGGACAAGGTCATGTTGGTCGGGGTTTATGTAACGCTCGGCCTGCAGAGTTACCTCTCGCTTTGGCTGGTGATCCTTGTCGTCTTCCGGGATGTGCTGATCGTCGGCGGAACGGTGCTGTCGCAGCTCATCGACCGGCCGGTGAAGATGCAACCGTTGTTCATCAGCAAAGTGAATACCGTTGCGCAAATCGTTCTGGCGGCGGTGGTTTTGGCGGAGCTGACATATAAGCTCGCCGGTTTGCCGTTGATCTCCGCGATGGAATATCTGGTCGCGACGACGACGGTGATTTCGGGATCCTGTTATCTCTATATGTGGGTGACGGGCCGGGGCGCGTTCATCGACGCGCCGGCGCCGGCCCAACGTTCGGAGTCGGCGCGGGCCTCCACCGAAGACCAACCGCGGGGACGCGTATGACCGTTCGGCAGCAGGTGATTTCCTGGGGCGTCGTCTTTGCCCTGTTCATTCTCATTTTGGCTGTGCTGCGGGATATCCTGTTTCCCTTCGTCGCCGGTTTCGCGATCGCCTATTTTCTCGACCCCGCCTGCGATCGCATGGAGCGCGCCGGGATATCGCGGACATGGTCTACGAGTTTGGTGACCGCAGCCTTCTTTATCGTCTTCATCATCATTTTGTCGTTCCTGGTTCCGTTGCTGTATGCGCAACTTATCCAGTTTCTCGAGAACCTGCCGCGATATGCCTCGGCGATCGAGGCAAAGGCGGCCCCGCTCGTCGAACTGATTCGGGGCTATATGAGTGGCGGTGCCGGGTCGGAGCAGGTCAAGAATTTCCTGGAAGCGAATCTCGGTGACGTGGCGCGATTCGCCGTTCGCTTCCTGGCGCGATTCGTTGGTGGGATCGAGGTGACCTTCACCCTGTTGTCGCTGTTCGTCATTACGCCCATCGTGGCCTTCTATCTGCTGCGGGACTGGGATCGGATCGTTTCCAAGATCGACGGATGGCTGCCGCGCGCGCATGTCGACGTCATCCGCGAGCAGGTGCTGCTTGTCGACGAGACTTTGGCCGGCTTCCTGCGTGGACAGTTTACGGTTTGCATGATGCTTGGCCTGTTCTACGGGATCGGTTTGTCGTTGGTCGGTCTCGACTTCGGTCTGGTCGTCGGGCTGGCGACGGGGCTGGTGTCCTTCGTGCCTTACTTCGGGATGCTGATCGGGTTTGTCGTCGGCATGGGATTGGCGATCGCGCAATTCGATTCGATCGTGCCCATCCTGATGGTCGCCGGCGTCTTCGGTATCGGTCAGTTTATCGAAGGTAACTTCCTGACGCCGAAGCTGGTCGGCGACCGGGTTAACCTGCATGCGGTGTGGATCATCTTCGCTTTGCTTGCCGGGGCGACTTTGTTCGGGTTCGTCGGCGTCATGTTGGCGGTGCCCGTCGCCGCCGTCATCGGCGTGTTGGTTCGGTTCACGGTGGGCCGATATTTGACGAGCAAGCTCTACCTTGGTCCGGACGAGCCGCCTGCCGAACCTCGGATTGAGGAGCCATGAGCGCGGACGCGCAACTGCATTTCACGTTCGATCATCGTCCGGCCATGGGGCAGGAGGATTTCCTCGTCGCCCCATGTAACGAGCAGGCGGTGAGATGGATCGACGGTTGGCCCGAATGGCCCGGCCCAGCCTTGTGTTTGCACGGGCCGACCGGCTGCGGGAAGACGCATCTGGCGCATGTCTGGCAGGCCCGCAGCAACGCGGTCATGTTGGAAGCGCGGGAGATCGCGCAACGTGCGCCGGACGATTTGCTGAAGGGGGCGACGTGCTGCATCCTGGAAAATGCCGACGGGGATGTGGATGAACGGGCGCTGCTGCACCTTTACAACGTGATATCGGAACGGCGCGGTCACCTTCTCTTGTCGGCGGCGCGACCGCCGGCGCGTTGGTCGGTTTCGCTGGATGACCTGCGGTCGCGGTTGACCGCGGCGTCGGCGGTGCAGATCGGGAAACCCGATGACGGGCTGGTCGGCGCGGTGATGATCAAGCTCTTCGCGGATCGTCAGATTTTGATCGGCAAGGACGTGTTAGTGTATCTCGTCACGCGCATCGAGCGCTCGTTCGAAGCCGCGCGGCAGGTGGTGGACGCCGTCGACAGCGCGGCGTTGGCGTCGCATCGGCGGCTAACGGTTCCCTTGGCCCGCGATGTCCTGCGCCGGCTGGGAATGGCATAAATCGCATAGGGAGGTAGTTTCGCATGGATCTTGGATTGCAAGGGCGGCGCGCGATCGTCTGCGCCGCGTCGAAGGGGCTCGGGAAAGCCTGTGCATTGTCGCTCGCGCGGGAAGGGGTCGACCTGGTGATCAACTCCCGCAGCCAAGACGTGCTGGAAGCCACGGCCGATGAGATCCGCTCGGAAACCGGCGTGACGGTTACGCCGGTGGCCGCCGATATCACGACGGAGGCGGGACGCCAGGCCGTCCTCGCCGCGTGCGGCGACCCGGACATCCTGATCAACAACGCGGGCGGCCCGCCGCCCGGCGACTTTCGCGACTGGGACCGTGACGATTGGATCAAGGCCGTCGACGCCAACATGCTGACGGCGATCTTCATGATCAAGGCCACCGTCGACAGCATGATCGACCGCAAGTTCGGCCGCGTCGTCAACATCACCTCGGCGGCCGTGAAGGCGCCGATCGAAATACTCGGCCTGTCCAATGGCGCCCGGGCGGGGCTGACGGGATTTTGCGCCGGATTGTCCCGCAAGACCGTCGCCCATAACGTCACGATCAACGGATTGTTGCCGGGGCCGTTCGCGACCGACCGGTATTTCGCCAATATTCGGTTTCAGGCGGAGAAATCGGGTAAGCCGTATGAAGAGGTGTTGGCGGCGCGGGAAGCGGCCAACCCGGCGGGGCGGGCCGGAGACCCGGCGGAGTTCGGCGACGCCTGCGCGTTCTTGTGCAGCGCCCGGGCGGGTTTTATCACCGGGCAGAACCTCCTGATGGACGGGGGCAGTTATCCGGGCACGCTCTGAGACAGCCAACCAAGGCAAAAGCATTACAAATATATGAAATAATTGTAACAGATCGGTTTCGCTGTTTCCGGTTTTGCGGGAATATGGCTTGTTATCGCTGCAGGCGATTTGATGGCACCGTGACATGCAGGAAGAGACAGAGCTTAAGCTGTCCTTACCGATCGATCAGGCAGATAAGCTAAAACGGCATCCGATTATCCGCGATTTGAAATCCGGCCGCGCGCACACGCGCCGGATGGTCGGAACCTATTTCGATACGGCGGATTTCGCGCTGCGGCGGCATGACCTGTCGTTGCGGGTCCGGGAGGCGGATCGCCGACATATCCAAACCGTGAAACGCGCCGGCTCGGCGGACGGCGGCCTTTTCGTTCGTGACGAATGGGAACACGAGCTGCCCGAGGCGGTGCCGGACACATCGCTGATCGAGAATGATGAGGTGCGGGCGACGCTGGAAGCGTTGAATGGCGCTGCGTCGTTGCACCCGGTCTTCGAAACCGACATCAAACGGACCGCTTGGGATTTGGTCGATGGCGATACCGCGATCGAACTGGTTCTCGACATCGGTGAACTGCGTTCGCCCTGCGGCGCCACTGAAATGATCTGTGAAGCGGAGCTTGAGCTTAAATCGGGCGATCCTAAACGCATTTTCGATGTTGCGTTGGCGCTGAACGAACGGATCGACTGCACGGTCGGCCATCTCTCCAAGGCGGATAGGGGCTACGCGCTTTTCAGCGATACGCCGGTTGCGGCGACAAAGGCGCGGCCCGTCGTGCTGTCACGCCGGATGTCGGTCTGGGACGGCTTCGTCCATATCTGCAACGAGTGTTTGGCGCAGCTGCGCGCGAACGAAGGCGTCGCCCGGCAAGGCCAGAATCCGGCGGGGATTCACCAGAGCCGGGTCTCCATTCGCCGGTTGCGCGCGGCGTTCAAGGTGTTCCGCCGGGTTCTGCCGGAGGAAAAGCGGGTTTTCTTCGCCCGAGAACTGCGCTGGTTGCAGCAGGAGCTTGGGGAGGCGCGGGACTTGGATGTTTTCATCCTCGAGACGATCGAGCCGCTGCGCGCCCGCCTGTCGGATGATGCCTCGATAGACGGCCTTGCGAAGCGCGCGTCGTCGGCACGGCGTGCGGCCTATCTGAGGGCCGGGCGCGCGCTTCATAGTCGCCGTTATGGGCGTCTTTTGCTCCTGCTGGAGCGCTGGATTCTCTTTCCCAGCCTCATGATCGATAGGACGCCGCTTGGCCAGTCGATCGGCCGGTTTGCGAAAGAGTCGGTTCGGAAATCTCAAAAGAAGCTGCTGGCGTTCGGCAAACGGTTGGACTTGGTTGATGACGAACAGCTTCACGCCGTCCGAATTCAGGGGAAACAGACCCGGTATTGCGTGGAATTCTTCGCCAGCCTGTATCCGAAGCGCGAAACTCGAAAGCATATCAAGGCGCTGAGCGCGCTGCAGGATTGTCTGGGCGGGTTGAACGACGGCGTTGTCGCGGACGCCTTGCTCGTGCGTTTCGGCAAGGGCCGCAATCCGATCGACGATAGCGCGCGCGCCTATGTGGTGGGGTGGTATGCCGCGAGGATCTATGGGGAACGGCGACAGCTTGGACAAATCTGGCCGCAACTGGTGAAGCAGAACCGCTACTGGCAGTAAGCGGCCACCGCGTCGGCTCAGGTCAGCGAGCGCGGCGTGACGAAGCGCACCACCGTGCCGGTGCCGGGACTGATGTCGGACCAGCGCCGGCCCTTGAAGGCCAGTTCGGTGAGCGCGGCGGTCGGGTATTTCACGGCGGAAACCTGTTCTTCCCCTGGCGCCGACATCAAAAGCGCGAGATCATGCAGGCCGGGGTTATGGCCGATCAACATGACGGCGTTCGGGCCGTCGTCCAACTGCCGTAGGCGGTCTAACAGGGTTTCGGTGCTTGCCAGATACAAGCCCTTCTCGATTTCGATCGTCGGCTCGCCGTCCAGCGCGGCGAGGATCAGGGCGAGGGTTTCGCGGGCGCGAATGGCGGCGGAACAGAGAATGAGTTCGGGCTGAATGTTATGCTGCTGCATGTAGTATCCCATCGCGGGCGCCGCTTTTCGCCCCCGTGCATTGATCGGCCGGTCGAAATCGTCCAATCCTTCGGTCTTCCAGGAGGATTTCGCGTGTCGAAGGATGTATAGGCGGACCATGGAACCTCCGATTAGTGGCAGCGTGTAGCGTAATGATTCGGTTATACTTTTATTGTACGGTTTGAAAAGGAATCTGGCCGAAATTATACGGTTTTTTGAAACGGAAGCCCGAGAGAGGCGATGGTGGCCACAGTTAAGGCAAGTCAGGACGATAAGATTACCATGGATAGCAACGCGCGGTTCCTGAACCGTGAGCTGTCGTGGTTGAGTTTCAATTCGCGTGTCCTGGAGGAGGCCTACAACACCAACCATCCACTGCTCGAGCGGTTGCGGTTTCTGGCAATTTCCGCGAGCAACCTCGACGAATTCTACATGGTGCGCGTCGCCGGGCTTAAGGGACAGGTGGCCGCCGGCGTGACCGCGCCCAGTGACGATGGGTTGACGCCGAAACAGCAGTTGAACGCGATTTCCAGCGAAGTACGGATGCTGCTGACCGAGCAGCAGAAATGTTGGAGCAAGTTGCGCAAGGAACTCAACGACGCCGGCATCTCCGTTTTATCGCCGGCCAGGCTGGTCAAGGACGACAAAACCTGGCTGGACACGTGGTTTGCCGAGCAGTTGTTCCCGGTGCTGACGCCCTTCGCGGTCGATCCGTCTCATCCCTTTCCGTTCATATTGAACGAGGGATTGGTGCTTGTCGTGGAGTTGAGGCGCCCGACCGATGACAAGACGATCACCGGCTTGATCTCAATCGGCCACATGGAGCGTTTCATCCGCCTGCCGGGCGAGGATGTTCGGTTTATCGCGCTGGAGCATGTGATTGCGCGGTATTTCGACCGGCTGTTCCCCGGCTTCGAAGTGATCGACCAAGGCATCTTCCGGGTGATTCGCGATAGCGAAGTGGAAATCGACGAAGAGGCGGAAGACCTGGTTCGAACCTTCGAATCGGCGCTGAAGCAGCGTCGACGGGGGCATGTCATTCGACTGACCGTCGACGCGGGCATGCCGGATGATTTGCGCCACTTCGTCGAGGAGCAGTTGGGCGTCGACCCTGACGATAGCATCGCCTTGGAGGAGTTCCTTGGGCTATGCGACGTGAGCGCGCTAATCGTCGATGACCGCAAGGACCTGCAGTTCAAGAGCTTCTCGGCGCGTTTCCCCGAGCGGATTCGCGACTACGGCGGCGATTGCTTTGCCGCGATCCGGGCCAAGGACATCATCGTGCACCATCCCTATGAGAGTTTCGATGTCGTGGTGCAGTTCCTCAAACAGGCGGCGCGCGACCCGGCGGTGGTGGCCATCAAGCAGACGCTTTACCGGACATCGGACGATTCGCCCATTGTGCGGGAACTGATCGAGGCGGCGGAAGCCGGCAAGGCGGTCACGGCGCTGGTCGAGTTGAAGGCGCGGTTCGACGAAGCGGCCAATATTCGCTGGGCGCGGGATTTGGAGCGCGCCGGCGTGCAGGTGGTGTACGGGTTCCTGGACCTCAAGACCCATGCGAAGGTCTCGCTGGTGGTGCGCCGCGAGGGACAGCGGCTCAACACCTATGTTCATTTCGGTACTGGGAATTACCATCCGATCACCGCCCGGATCTACACCGACCTGAGCTTTTTCTCCAGCGATCCGGTGCTCTGCCGCGATGCGGCGAAGCTGTTCAACTACATGACCGGTTATGCAACGCCCGACGCGATGGAAAAGCTGGCGATCGCGCCGCTGACGCTCCGCAGCACGCTGCAGCAGCATATCGAAGAGGAGATCGAACACGCGAAAGCCGGCCGGCCGACCCAGATTTGGGCCAAGATGAACTCCCTGGTCGACTCGGACGTTATCGACGCGCTGTATGCGGCGAGCCAGGCGGGGGTCGAGATCGACCTGGTCGTCCGCGGCATTTGCTGCCTGCGTCCCGGAATCCCGGGATTGTCGGAAAATATCCGGGTAAAAAGCATAGTTGGCCGTTTTCTTGAGCACAGTCGGATCGTATGTTTCGGCGCAGGGCGCGCGCTGCCGTCGGCACAGGCCAAGGTGTTTATCTCCTCGGCCGACTGGATGCCGCGCAACCTGAACCGCCGGGTCGAAACACTCGTTCCGATCGACAACCCGACGGTCAAGAAGCAAGTGCTCGAACAGATTATGGTGGCGAACTTGAACGACGAAGCGCAGAGCTGGGAAATGCAGCCGGACGGCGCATTTCAGCGGATGAAGGCGACGGACGATGGCTTCAACGCGCACACTTACTTCATGACCAACCCGAGCCTGTCCGGCCGCGGCAGCGCGCTCGAACAGTCGCGTCCGGTCCGTCCCCTGAAGTTAAGGCGGGCCTAACCGCGTGCCGGGTATCCTTACCCGAGGGCGGCGGTTTGGACTGGAGGACGAAAAGACGCCGGTGGCCGTTATCGATATCGGCTCGAACTCGATCCGGCTCGTGGTCTACGAGGGACCGCAGCGAACGCCGACCCCGGTGTTCAATGAAAAAGTCATCTGCGGTTTGGCGCGCGGTCTCAACAGGTCGGGCCTCTTATCGGCCGAGGGCGTCGAGTTGGCGCTGGCAAGCGTTACCCGGTTTCGCGCCTTGACCGACGCCATGGCGGTCGACCGTGTCGATGTGGTCGCCACCGCCGCGGTGCGGGACGCCGAAAACGGGCCGCAATTCGTCGAGAGCGTTCGGGACCGCTGCAACTTCGATGTGCGGGTCCTGTCGGGCGAGGAAGAGGCGCGTCTTTCCGCGATGGGCGTGTTGTCCGGCATTCCCGATGCGCGGGGTTTGATGGGGGACCTGGGGGGCGGCAGCGTCGAACTGGTTCGCATCAACAAGGGCGAGGCCGGCGTTTACGATACCTTGCCGTTGGGACCGCTTCGGCTTTCCGATATGGCCGACGGGAATGTCTCGAAAGCCCGCAAGATCATCGACAAGAAGCTGGAAACGATCTCGTGGCTCGGCAAGGCGAAGGGCCAACGGTTCTTCCCGGTTGGCGGGGCGTGGCGCGCGTTGGCGCGGGTTCATATGGCGCAATCGGATTATCCCCTTCATATCATCCATCAATACACGCTGACCGCCGCCGATGCGGTCGAGTTCGCACGCTTCGTGGCGAAACTTAGTCCGAACACGTTGAGGAAGATTCCCGGCGTCGCGCGTCAACGGGTCGATGGCGTGCCCTATGCCGCGTATCTGATGCAGCGGCTGGTCGAGGAGACCAAGGTCGCGGCGGTTGCCTTTTCGGCCTATGGGCTGCGCGAGGGCTGCCTCTACGACCGCCTGCCCGAGAAGCTGCGCAAGGTCGATCCGCTGTTGTCGAGTTGTTGGCGCGAAGCCGGGCGGATGGGGCGCGCGACGGCGGACGGCGAGGCGCTCTTCGACTGGATGACACCGGTGTTTCCCAACGAGTGTGAGCGCCACCGCCGCTTGCGGCTCGCATCCTGCCACCTTGCCGATATCGGCTGGTCCGAACATCCGGACTATCGGGGGGAAATGGTCTTTGAGCGTATCCTGCGCCATCCCAGCGTCGGTACCGACCATCCAGGCCGGGTCTTCATGGCGGTCAGCGTCGCGTCGCGGCATGCGGTGCTCGACAAGCGGATGGTGCGGCGCAAGGCCGGCACCTTGTTGGGCCGGGAGGCGATGAGCGACGCCCGGGCAATCGGCTTGGCTATGCGGTTGGGATATACGCTGTCCGGCGGCGTGATCTCGTTGCTTCAAACGGCGCACCTCCACCGGAGCAAGGACCGGATCACGCTCAGCTTACCGCAGCGTGCGGATATTCTCGTTGGCGACGTGGTTCAGCGTCGGCTTATGTCTTTGGCCAAGGCGCTCGAATGCGAAGCCGAAATCGACTACTACCGGCGCGATGACGAAGAAGTGGCGTCGGGCGCTACGGTATAAGGCGCGCTGCTAGCCGGTGTCCCGGCCGTCCCCGGCGGCCTTGATGACGATGATCTGATCGCCTTTTGCGGACAGCGCCAGCCGGCCGTTTTTGAGGTCCAGCGCCTGTTTGCCGAACATCTCGAAGCGCCAGCCGGACATGGCCGGCACGTCGGCGTTGTCGTCGGCCGCGATCCTGGCCAGATCGTCGGCGTTCGCGATGAGCCGGCTCGCCACATTCTGTTTTTCGCACTCGTGCTTCAGCAAGACCTTCAGCAGGTCCGTTAGCGGTCCGATCCCCGGCGGCAGGCGGTCGCGCTTCGGGCGGCGCGGAATCTTGTCATCCGGAAGGTTGAGGCCGGTTTTGACCGCGTCCACCAACCCTTTCCCCATCTTGCCTTCGACGAACCCGCGCGAGAGGCCGCGCGTCCGGGCCAACGCCTCGGGCGTCTGGGGCGCGTGCGCCGCAACGTCGAGCAGGGAATCGTCCCGCAGGATCCGGTTGCGGGGAATGTCCCGTGTCTGCGCCTCTTTTTCGCGCCAGGCCGCCACGGTCTGAAGAACGCCATAGAAGCGGCGGTTGCCGCCGCGTGTCTTGATGCGCCGCCATGCCTCTTCGGGATCCAGGCGGTAGGTCGAGGGATGGGTGAGGGTGGCCATCTCCTCGTCCAGCCAGGGCGCCCGCCCGGACTCGTTGAGCTGCCGGGCCAGTTCCTCGTAGGCCGGCCGCAGGTGCACGACATCGGCAAGCGCATAGTCGAGCTGCTTCGGCGTCAGCGGGCGCTTCGACCAATCGGCGAAACGCGACATCTTGTCGAGGGACGCGCCGACGATCTTGTTCACGATTGTTTCGTAACCGACCTGGTCGCCGAACCCGCACACCATGGCGGCGACCTGGGTATCGAAAATCGGGGTCGGCACCTCGCCGATCTTCTGAAAGAAGATTTCGAGGTCTTGGCGGGCGGCATGAAATACCTTTAAGACATTGCGATCTATCAATAATTCGTACAAAGGCGCCATGTCGATCTTGTCGGCCATGGCGTCGATCACCACGGCTTCCTCCGGTCCGGCGACCTGGACGAGGCACAGAATGGGCCAATAGGTCTTGTCGCGCAGGAACTCGGTATCGACGGTGATGTAGGGAGCGGAAGCTTGGCGCCGACAGAAGTTTTTCAACTCGGCGCTGTCTGTTATCGGGATAATCGCCATGTCCGTTGAAATACACGTAAATCGGAATCGGGGAAAGGTCGGGCATCGCGCCGGCGATCGGCGTCGGCAGACGGCGGTGTTACAGGTTTAGGACGGGCGCCTAACTATCCCGGATGCCTTGACAAACCGCCCGAATCCATGGCCTTTGCGCGGCGACCGTATACTCCCCTGATCTCAGGAATATTCATGCATCAATATCGCACTCATACCTGCGGCCAACTCCGAGTCGACGATGCCGGCGAGGTCGTCCGGCTTTCCGGTTGGGTCCATCGCACACGCGACCACGGCAACCTGATGTTCATCGACCTGCGCGATCACTACGGGATCACGCAGTGTGTCGTGGATGTTTCCAGCCCGGTCTTCGCGTCGGTCGAGAATTTGAGCAATGAATCGGTCATCACCGTACAGGGCCCGGTGGCGCGGCGCACCGACGATACGATCAACGCGACGATCCCGACGGGCGAGATCGAACTCCGCATCGAAGAGGTCACGGTCCAGGCGGTCGCCGATCCGTTGCCGATGCCGGTCAACCAGGACGCGGGGTATCCGGAAGACATTCGCCTGCGGTATCGCTTTCTAGACTTACGCCGGGAAGAGCTGCACCGGAATATCGTGTTGCGGTCGCAGGTCATTTCGTCGATCCGTCGGCGCATGACGGAGTCCGGTTTCACGGAATTCCAGACGCCGATCCTGACGTCGTCCTCGCCCGAAGGCGCGCGCGATTTCCTTGTGCCCAGCCGGTTGCACCCGGGCCAGTTCTACGCGCTGCCGCAAGCGCCGCAGCAGTTCAAGCAGTTGACGATGGTGGCCGGGTTCGACCGCTATTTCCAGATCGCCCCATGCTTCCGCGACGAGGACGCCCGCGCGGACCGGTCGCCGGGCGAGTTCTATCAGCTCGATTTGGAGATGTCCTTCGTCACCCAGGAAGATGTCTTCGACGCGCTTGAGCCGGTTCTTTCCGGCGTTTTCGAGGAGTTTTCCGAGGGGCGGAGCGTCACCAAGCCGCCGTTCCCGCGCATTCCCTTCGACGAAGCCATGATGAAATACGGCAGCGACAAGCCGGATTTGCGGATTCCCGTCGAGATCAGCGACGTCACGGAGGCGTTCCGCGGTTCGAATTTCGGGATTTTCGCCAAGGCCGTCGAAGGCGGCTCCGTTGTGCGCGCTGTCCCGGCGCCGGGCGCCGGCGACCGGCCGCGAAGCTACTTCGACAAACTGAACGATTGGGCGCGGGAGCAGGGGGCGGCGGGCCTCGGCTACATCATTTTCGAAGACGGCGGCGGCAAGGGACCGATTGCCCGTAATCTCGAAGACGAACGGGTTGCCGCCATCAAGGAGGCGACGGGGCTCGGCGACGGCGATGCGGTCTTCTTCGCCTGCGACAAGCCCAATGCCGCGGCATCCTTCGCCGGCGTCGTCCGGCAGAAGGTCGGCGAAGATCTCGACTTGGTCGAGAAGGGCTGCTTCAAATTCTGCTGGATCGTCGATTACCCGATGTATGAACTGGACGAAGACACCGGCCGTATCGAATTCAGCCACAATCCGTTCTCGATGCCGCAAGGCGGCCTTGAGGCGTTGGAGACGATGAACCCGTTGGAAATCAAGGCTTATCAATACGATATCGTCTGCAACGGCGTGGAGCTGTCCTCGGGCGCGATCCGGAACCATTTGCCGGAAATCATGTACAAGGCCTTCGATATCGCCGGCTATGACAAGGATGCCGTCGAATCCCGGTTCGGAGGCATGATCAGCGCACTCAAGTTCGGGGCGCCGCCGCATGGCGGTTCCGCGCCGGGGATCGACCGGATCGTCATGCTGATCGCCGACGAGCCGAACCTGCGCGAGGTCGTCGCGTTCCCGATGAACCAGCAAGCCCAGGACCTGATGATGGGCGCGCCGGACGACATTGATTCGGAACGGCTTCGAGAATTGCATATCCGAGTAAGTCTGCCGCCGGAAAAGAAAGAGTGAGAAGAACTCGGTAACATTGTCGTCATGGTATGATCCGATTTTCCCGGCGATTGTGGTAGAACGCTTGCACCGGCACCATATAGTGGGTCACGGAGGCTTATGAGATTGTGCTGAACATGCGAACAAGCCCTATTGGAATGCGTGCGGGCCTAGCCGGAATGGTCGCGGCGTGTGCGGTGTCGTGGGGGCCGGCGATCGCCGCGGCCGCCGCGAAGAACGACATCATTCCCCACCGCGCCGGCTATGAGTTGAAGCTGGAAAAGACGCGGTCCGGCAGCGGCGTGATCGACGTGACCGGGGTGCTCAGCTACGACTGGGCCGATAGCTGCGACGGCTGGATCATCGAGCAGCGCTATGTCATGCAGGTCGTGCGCGGCGACGGCTCGCCGGTGCAGATATCCGCAAGTTATGCGAACTGGGAATCGAAGGACGGCCTCCAATACCGGTTCTATGTCAAACGATCGACCGGCGGTGCCGGGTCGGCGGATGACGGCGAAGTCGAAGGCAAGGCGAGCTTGGAGCGGATCGGCGGTCCCGGCGTGGCGACATTCGAAAAGCCCGGCAAGAAGACCATCGCCTTGCCGGCCGGCACGTCCTTTCCGACGGCCCATACGCTGGAGTTGATGCGCAAGGCGGCGGCCGGCGATAAATTCGACCGCCGGCCCGTATTCGATGGCGCCGAAGTCGAAGGCCCGTCGACGATGAGCGCCTTCATTTTGCCGCAACGGGCCCTGCCGCCGGGCGGTAAGCCGGACGTGTTGTCCGCGGCGCAGCCGGTGTGGCCGGTCAACATCGCCGTGTTCCCACAGGACGGAAAGGCGGCGATGCCCGAATTCGAGATGGCGATCTATCTGCAGAAAAACGGCGTTGTGCCGGAACTGACGATGAACTACGGCGACTTCACGGTGAGAGGACAATTGAAATTGTTCGAACCGTTGAAGAAAGCAAGCTGCTGATTTAGGTCGCATGCCGGGCGCGGCGGACCACGCCCTTGCCCAATTTCTCTTGAGCCGCATCCAGGGCCTTTTCGGTCCTATCCGGACCCGTCGTATCGGCCGAGAAAAGGTCGGGCAGGTCGGCTTCATGCGGGTCGGTCAAGTCGGCCGCTCCGATACCGATCAGTCGAAAGAGTCGCCCGTCCGCTTCCTTTTCGATTAAGGGAAGGGCGGTCTGGTATAGGGCTTCCGCACGCTGGGTCGGTTCGCGGATGCGGCGGCTTCGCGTGATGATTTGAAAGTCGGCGCTCTTCAGCTTCAACGTCACCGTTTGCCCCGCCAGCCGTTTCGCCATCAGCCGGTCGGCCACTCTTTGGCAGAGCGGCCAAATCCGTTCGGCCAACTCGCCGGCTTCCGCGATGTCGACCCCGAAGGTGGTCTCGGCGGAAATGCTCTTGGTCGGCGAATTCGGCGTGACCTTGCGGTCGTCCTCGCCGCGGGAGAAGTGATACAGCCGGCTGCCGATCGAGCCGTAGCGCGCGACGAGGTCCGGCTCGTCGCGTTGTTGAAGTTGGCCGATGGTCGTGATGCCGTCCCGGCGCAGCTTGGACTGCAATGACTTCCCCACGCCCCAAAGAATGCCGACTGGCTGCGGGGCGAGGAAGGGCTGCGCCTCGGCGCGGCCGATCACGGCGAACCCCTTCGGCTTGTTTAGGTCGGAGGCGATCTTCGCCAGGAATTTGTTGTAGCTGAGGCCGATGCTGGCGGTGACATGCGCTTCGCCCTCGATCCGCAGGACGAGCCGCGCCAGGGTCAAGGCGGGACTGCCCCGGTGCAGCGCTTCGGTTCCGGTCAGATCGAGGAACGCCTCGTCGATCGACAGCGGCTGCACCAGCGGGGTCACGCTCCGCATTAACTCGCGGATCTGCATGCCGGCCTCGCGGTACTTCGCCATGTCCGGGCGGATCACCACGGCGTCCGGACAGGCCTGAAGCGCCTTGAACATGGGCATTGCCGAACGGACGCCATAGAGCCGCGCCACATAGCAGGCCGCCGCCACGACCCCGCGCCGGCCGCCGCCGACGATGACCGGTTTGTTCGTCAGGGCGGGGTTATCGCGCTTTTCGACCGATGCGTAGAAAGCGTCGCAGTCGATATGCGCGATCGCCAGATCATGCAGTTCCGGATGCCCGATAATCCGCGGTGAACCGCATTCGGCGCAGCGCCGCCGCGGCGTCGCTCCCTCCGGTTCGGTGAAGGTGGCGAGACAGTCGCGACAGATATACGGGATATCGCTCATCCGTCTCCCCCGGAATCCCTGGGCCAGAGCCATGCGGCGCCCCGTACGCCGCTCGAGTCGCCGTAGGACGGGGGCACGAGGCGGGTCTCGACCCGATCGGAGAACACCCACTCTGTCCAGCGCGCCGGCACAGCGGCGTAGAGGGCGGACGCGTTCGACATGCCGCCGCCCAGGACGATGACATCCGGGTCCAGCACATTGATGATGCTCGCAAGCGCCCGGGCCAGCCGGTCCTGGTATTGATCGAAACTTCGGCGGGCGATCTCGTCGCCCGAAGATGCCAAGTCGACGATCTCGTGCGCCTCCAGGCTCGTCCCGGCGGCGGCGTTGTGATGCGCCGCGAACCCGGTGCCGGAGAGGTAGGTTTCGATACAGCCGGTCTTGCCGCAACTGCAGATGCGGGCTGGCTGGTCCATCGCGTCGAGCCATGGCAGCGGATTGTGGCCCCATTCGCCCGCGATGGCGTTGAGGCCGCGAAGAGGCCGTCCGTCGATCACGATCCCGCCGCCGCATCCCGTCCCAAGAATGACGCCGAAGACCACTTTCGCGCCGGCGGCGGCCCCGTCGACCGCTTCGGACAAGGCGAAACAGTTGGCGTCGTTCATCATTCGAATGGGCCGGCCCAGGCGGTCCACGATATCGCGGTCGAGCGGATACCCGTTGAAGGGCGAGTTAAACGCGTTCTTGACGACGCCCGTTGCCGGCGAGATCGTCCCGGGAATGCCGAACCCCGCCGATGCCTGCTCGCCGATTTCCGATTCAACCGACCGAACGAGGTTGACGATGCTGTCGAGCGCGGCGGGGTAATCGTTTTGTGGCGTCGCAACCCGCCGCCGGACGACGAAGGCGCCGTCCCGGTCAAGGGCTGCGGCTTCGATTTTCGTGCCGCCGATATCTACGCCGATGCGAAACTTGGACATGTCTTCGATCAGACTATCACAGCGGCCTCGGGTCCAGCCATCGGTGCGGTTGGGTCTCTTGTCCCTTTAATTGGCGGTCTTGCCCATTGCGCCGGTTTTGCCGGGCGAGTAATACATAGGGTCATGCACCGTATAATTATGTGCAAAGGCATATTTGATGGCTAAGTCGATTCTCGTCGTCGAAGATAATGAATTAAATATGAAGCTCTTCCATGACCTCTTGGAGGCGCAAGGCTATGACGTACTGCAATCGCAAGATGGTATGGAAGCGCTGAAGCTGGCGCGGACCCATCGGCCGGACTTGATTCTGATGGATATTCAACTTCCGGAGGTTTCCGGCCTCGAGGTCACGAAGTGGCTGAAGGAAGACGAGGAGCTTCGATCCATCCCGGTGATCGCTGTGACGGCATTCGCCATGAAAGGGGACGAGGAGAAGATTCGGGAAGGGGGCTGCGAGGCGTATATCTCCAAACCCATCTCGGTCGCCAACTTCCTGGAGACGGTCGAAAAATACCTGAACTGAGGCCCGTTACGACGCGTCGTTCATCAAAAAAGGCCGCCGGAAGGGCGGCCTTACGGCAACCTACCGAACCCGAAACGGCTACTTGATGCGTCCTTCCTTGAACAGGACATGCTTGCGCGCCACCGGATCGTATTTCTTGAATTCCATCTTTTCGGTCTGATTCCGCGGATTTTTCTTGGTTACGTAATAGTAACCAGTGTCCGCCGTGCTCACTAACTTGACCAGGATCGTGCTTGGTTTAGCCATGGTAAACGCCCGTTAATACAAGGGTTTTGAACGTTCTTCTACCGCGCTAAATGACAGTTGCCGCGCCGCAAGTCAAGCCTATTCATCACGGAGCACGATTTCGCCGGGCGTGTATTGGGTGAACATGGGCGACGGCCGGCTCGCGTCCGGCTTAGGCCTCTCCCGCCAGTATTGCAGCGCCGTCTCCAGGACAATCCCCGTCACGTTGATGATATGAAGGTCGACCGCCTCTTCGATGCGATGCCAGCGGACGTGTTCCAATTCCGGGCGCGGTTCGAGGCGGCCTTGGGCTTGGCCGGCGTCGACGATGAAGAACCGGGTATTGAAGCGGATCGGCAGGTAGGGCGGCGTGACCGCGCGCATGAGGTAGTCGATGCCGGTCAGGTCGGGCGCCAGTCCGGCCTCTGCATAGGCCGTCAAGGTCTCGCAGTTGCCTGGATTCGGCGCCGGGCCAGGCGCGCCCAACAAGATGCCGGTCTCTTCCCAGGTCTCGCGGACGGCGGCCCAGGCGAGCGCCCGCGCCATCTGTTCTTCGCTTTGCCGCGCCATCCGTTCGACGACATGGTCGGGCAGGGGAAAGTCGGTCTCCAGGCTGAAGTCGTCTTCCTCCACGCCGCCGCCGGGAAAGACGTATACCCCCGGCATGAAGCGGGACGAGTCGGGGCGCTTGCCCATCAGCACTTCGAGGCCGCGCGCGCCGTCGCGCAGCAGCACAAGGCTCGCCGCGTCGCGTGGCGTTACTGCGTCTTGGGATTGTTCGTCGCCGGGGGAGGGGCCGTCAGAAACCATTCGTCGTGCGCGCCAGATGGATCGTTCGCATATAGCGTTTCTGCACGGTTAGCAGCATCCTGGCAACCTTCAGGTCGATATCACCTTGCCGACTGGCGGACGCCGGGCAGTATGACGTCACCCGTTTGCGGTCCGTCACGCTCGCGGTCTTATACGCCCGGCGAATCGACAGCATCTGGTGCGAACCGCTTTTGTCGGCTGTCAATGCCTGCCGCACCAAGTCCTCGGCGTTGCCCTTTCTCGTCGTGCAGATCGTAGGCACGACCCCCAAGCCGTTCATGTTGTATCCGGAGGGTGCATAGAGCCGGGCCCAGGTCAGGACGAGTTCGCCGTCATTCGGCATGCGCAGGACGGTTTGGACGGTTCCTTTGCCGTAGCTGGTGGTGCCGATCAGGATGGCGCGTTTGTTGTCCTGCAACGCGGCCGCCAATATCTCGGCGGCCGATGCCGAATAGCCGTTCAGTAGGACCGCCATCGGCAGGTTGTTCGCGATATCGCCCGATGTGGCGTCGAAATATTGCAGGCTGTCGCGGTGCCGGCCGCGCGTCGAGACGATCCGGCCTTGCTCGATAAAGAGATCGGCGATCCGTACCGCCTGATGCAGCAGGCCGCCGGGATTGTCCCGAAGGTCCAGAACGATCCCGCGCAGGTTGACGCCCTTTTGGTGGCGCGCGCGAAAGACCGATTGCGCCACCGACGATGCCGTTTCGGAATTGAAGCTGGCGATCTCGATGACCGCGACGTCGTCCTCCAGACGAAAGAAGACCGATTGCGGCGTGATATGGGCGCGCGGCACCGACATCTGCAAGGAAGCGGGATTGTTCTTGCGCCGGACCGCCAGGTCCACCGAGCGGCCGACCGGCCCTTGGAGAAGCCGCGCGATCCGCCGCAACCCGAGGCTCGCGATCCCGCGGCCGTTGATCGACAGGATACGGTCGCCGCGCTGAAGTCCCGCACGATCCGCCGGCAATCCGCTGACGACGTCGGTGATTTCCACGCCGTCGGCATGCGGCACGATGGTCACGCCGATGCCGCCGAAGCCGTCGCGATTAGCCCGGTTGTCCTGCGCCTCGTCGGCCCCCGAATAGCGGGAATAGGGATCGAGATTCGTCGCGAGGCTGTCGAACAGCGCCGTATAGATGTCTTCGGTCCGGGCCCGGCCGAGCTTCGGGGACAGTTTGCGGCCGTCGTCCATCAATTTCGAGACGATGGTGGCCCAGGCGTAGGGGTCGTTATCCTTCGGCGTATGGGCGAAACCGGCGACGGTGCCGCCATGCCGGATGGTGACCAGATCGGATTTCTGGACGACGTCCATGTCCGGGTCGATCTTGCGCAGCCCCCGGAGCCCCGCGATCGCGAGATCGGCAACCTTGGGTTCGTCGATGTATATTTGTTGGATGTCGGCGAAGCCGGCGCGCAGCATCTGTTCGGAACTGATCTGAGAATACGGCGCTAAGTTACTGTCCGGGGCCGAACATCCCAGCAGGAACGCCACTGTCATGGGGGCTATGACGGCTTTGATGGCCGTCAGCGACCGCGTTGCCGGTGCGGCGGGCTCCCGCCATCCCGGCTTGGCGGCGTGCGAGGAAAACTCCGAAGCGCGCCGTTTCATACCTGACCGTTGACCCCTGCCAACAAAATTTCACGTCGGTTCTATGCCGATCTGAGGACAGGTTAGCGGGATATCGCGCGGGTGTTAAGCTTGTCCGGGTTACTTACCTCGTTTACGCCTGCCCCTGGTCTTTCGGGATGATCCGCGCCGTCGCGGCGGGCGGCCCCTACCGGGTTTCTTCTCCGTCTTTTCCCCGCTACCGACGATCGCGAAGGCGAGGCTGCCGGTCGCGACATCCGCTTCCATCAGTTCGACGGTGACCGTCTCGCCGAGGGCGAAGGTCAGGCCCGATTTCTCGCCGACCAGCCGGTGGCCGACCTCGTCATGGTCATACCAGTCGTTCGGCAAGGACCGCATGGGAACGAGCCCGTCCGCGCCGGTCTCATCGAGGCGGACGAAGACGCCGAACCGAGCCACGCCTGAAATCCGGGCGCTGAACTGGGCGCCCACCTGATCCGCGAGGTATGCCGTGGTGAGCCGGTCGGTGGTGTCCCGCTCCGCAAACGCGGCCCGCCGTTCGGTCATGGAGATATGCTCGGAGGTTTCGTCGATCTTGTCGATATCGGGTTTGCTGAGGCCGCCTTCGCCGAGTTTCAACGCCGAGACCAAGGCCCGATGAACCAGCACGTCGGCATAGCGGCGGATCGGCGAGGTGAAATGGCAATAACGCCGCAGCGCCAAGCCGAAATGGCCTTCGTCGTCGGCGCCGTAAAAGGCCTGGGTCTGACTGCGCAGGACCAGGTCGTTGACCATGGCGGCGAAATCGGTCCCTTCGGCCTGTTCCAGGATTCCCGCGAACAGCGCCGGTTTGACCACCGCGCCTTTCGCCAGGCGGATGCCGAAAGCATCCAGCGATTGCCGCAGCGCTTCGAGCGCTTCGGAATCCGGGGCCTCGTGGATTCGGCGGGGGACCGGTATCTCCGCCTTTTGCAGGGTTTCGGCGGCGGCGACATTGGCCGCGATCATCAACTCCTCGATCAGCCGGTGGCTGTCGAGCCGGGCGCGCGGCACGATGGCGGTGACATGGCCGGCGTCGTCCAGCACGATTCGCCGCTCAGGCAGGTCCAAGTCCAGCGTGCCGCGTCCTTTGCGGGCTTTGAGCAACGCTTCGTAGACGCCGAACAGCGGTTGGATGACGGTCTCCAGGATCGGCGCGGTCGTCTCGTCGGTGACGCCGTCGATTGCATTCTGCGCCTGCTCGTAGGTCAGGCGCGCGGCGGACCGCATGAGTCCGCGGACGAATTTATGGCGGATCATCTTGCCTTTCGCGTCGATCCACAGGTGAACGGCGAGGCAGGCGCGTTCCTCGTCCGGGCGCAGCGAGCAGAGGCCGTTCGACAGGCGTTCCGGCAACATCGGCACAACCCGGTCGGGAAAGTAGATCGAGTTGCCGCGGTCGCGCGCCGCCCGGTCCAAGGGATCGTCCGGCCGCACATACCAAGTCACGTCGGCGATCGCCACGATGGCGTGCCAGCCGCCCTTGTTCTTCGGGCTGTCGTCGGGCGTCGCCCAAACGGCATCGTCGAAATCGCGGGCGTCGGCGCCGTCGATGGTAACCAGCGGCACGTGGCGGAGGTCGGTTCGTTTGCCCAGGGGGGGGGCTACGAGGCCTTCCGATTGGCTGATCGCATCCGCCGGGAAATCGATGGGGATGTCTCGGCTGTGCAGGGCGACGAGGCTGAAAACCTTGGGATCGCGTCCGGAGCCGAGCCGTTCGATGACGCGCGCCGTGCGGCGGTGGCCGCCGCCCATCGCTTCCGCCCGGACATAATCGCCGTCTTCGGCGTTTTGGCTGTTCCGCGCCGATACGTCGTAGACGGTGCGGATGCGCCGGTCGACCGGGCGCACGCTGCCGTGCCGTCCGCTGCCTTCATAGACCCCGATGAAGTCGCGCGGCCCGCTGCCGAGCTTGCGGATGGTGCGGGCGTCATAGTCGTTCTTCGCGACGCGGGACAGCCGCGCCAGCAGCCGGTCGCCGACGCCGGCGGTCGCCGGCCGGCCACGGTCGCCGCGCAGCCGGATCGTGATGTCGTCGTCTTGGGTGTCCCCGTCGCCGTCCGCCGGGGCGGCGGTTGGGCGGCAAAACACGTCGCCGTCATCGCCCACATGGGTGACTTCGATGACGGCGACCGGCGGCAGCCGGCCCGGCGGGCCGACGCGTTTGCCGCGTTTGCGCTCTATCTCTCCGTCGTCTTCGAGCTCCTTGAGCGTTGCGCGCAACCAAGCCCGGTCGGAGGCATGCAGGCGAAAGGCCCGCGCAATTTCGCGTCGGCTCGGGTTGCCAGAATTTTCGGTTATGAATTCAATGAGTTGCCGCTTCGTAGGACGCGGCGAGTCCTTCTTTAACTTCTTTGCCAATGGCTTTAACTAGTGACTTCGGCGGGCGTCTCGGCGTCCTTCGCCGGCTCCGCCGCTGCCTTCTCCTTCGTGGATTTCTTTGTCTTTTTCGCTGGTTTCTTCTTTTTCGCCGCACCCGCTTTCTTCTTGGGCGCAGCCTTCGCCGTCTTCTTCTTGGCGGCGGCGGTCTTCTTTGATTTGCTCTTAGACACCTTTTCGGCGAGTAGGGCAAGCGCTTCTTCGAGCGTGACGGTCTCCGGTTCCCGGTCCTTGGGCACCGTCGCATTCACCCGGCCATGCTTGATATAGGGTCCGTAGCGGCCCTTGCGGATGGAAATCGGCTTGCCGTCTTCCGGATGGTCGCCGAGTTCGATCGCGTTATGGCCCGGCGATTCGGCGATCAGCGCGACCGCGCGGTTCAGCCCGACCGTCAGGACGTCGTCCTCTTTCAGCGAGACATAATTCGATCCATGCTTGAGATAGGGGCCGAACCGGCCGAGCCCGGCCTGGATCATCGTGCCGGTTTCGGGATGCGGGCCGACGTCGCGGGGCAGGGACAGCAGTCCCAGCGCGATCTCCAGGTCGACGCGCCCGGCCGATACATCCTTCGGAACGGAGGCGCGCTTCGGTTTCGGCGGCGCTTTCTTGCCCTTTTCCTTGGGTGCTTCCTCGCCGAGTTGCAGATAGAGGCCATACGGCCCCTTGCGCAAGGTCACGTCGAGGCCGCTTTCCGGATGCTTGCCGAGGAGCTTCGGTCCGGCGGCGAGCTCGGTCGCTTCTTCCATGTCGGCGGTATCCGCGCCGCCCGCGTTCAGCCGGTGGGTATAACGGCAGTCCGGATAGTTGCTGCAGCCGATGAACGCGCCGAATTTGCCGAGTTTCAGGTTCAAGCGGCCGCCGTCGCAGGCCGGACATTGCCGCGCCACCTCGGTATCACCGTTCGGGCCGACCGGGAAGAAATGCGGCCCCAGGTCCTCGTCGAGCGCGTCCAGGACATGCGTTATGCGAAGGTCCTTCGTCTCGCCGACGGCCTCGGAGAACTGCTTCCAGAAATCCTCCAACACCTTCTTCCAATCGATCGTGCCGGCGGAGATATCGTCGAGCTGCGCTTCGAGTTGGGCGGTGAAGTCGTATTCGACATAGCGCTTGAAGAAGTTGGCGAGGAAGGCGGTGACCAACCGGCCCCGGTCTTCGGGAATGAACCGCTTCTTCTCCAACTGAACGTAGTTCCGATCCTGCAGCACGCGGAGCGTCGATGCATAGGTTGACGGCCGGCCGATCCCGAGCTCCTCCATCTTCTTGACGAGGCTGGCTTCGGTGTAGCGGGGCGGGGGCTGCGTGAAATGCTGTTCCGGCTTGATTTCCTTGACGGTTGTCGGTTGCCCGGCCTCCATGTCCGGCAGCCGGCGATCGTCGTCACCGTCGTCGTCCTTATCGTCCTGACCTTCCTGATACAGCTTCAGGAAGCCGTCGAACTTGAGCACCGATCCGGTGGCGCGCAGCGTGACCGCCTCGTCCGGCGATTTCATGTCGACGCGGGCTTGGTCGAGCAAGGCGCTGGACATTTCGCAGGCGACGGTCCGTTTCCAGATCAGCGTGTAGAGTTTGAGCTGGTTCTCGTCCAGCAGATCCTTGACGTCCTGCGGCCGGCGGAACAGGTCGGTCGGGCGGATCGCCTCATGCGCTTCCTGCGCATTCTTCGATTTCGTCTTGTAGATACGCGGTTTTTCGGGTTTGTACGCGGCTCCATAGTCGCGATCGATCAGGCTGCGCGCCGAGTTGATCGCCTCGGTGCTGAGCGTGACGCTGTCGGTCCGCATATAGGTGATCAGGCCGACCGTTTCGCCGTCGATCGGCATGCCTTCGTAGAGCTTCTGCGCGATCTGCATCGTCCGTGACGCGCCGAAGCCGAGCTTTCGGCTTGCTTCCTGTTGCAGCGTCGACGTGGTGAAAGGCGGGGCCGGATGGCGCTGCACCGTCTTCTTCTCGACGGAGGCGACCTTGAAGTCGCGCGATTGGATCGCGGCGACGGCTTCTTGGGCGCTCGCTTCGTTGCCGATGCCGAGTCGGCCGAGGCGTTCGCCATTGAGATGAGTCAGCCGCGCCATGAACGAATCGCCCGATGCGGCCGCCATGGCGACGTCGACGCTCCAGTACTCTTGCGGCTGGAAGACTTCGATTTCGGCTTCGCGCTCGCAGATCAGCCGCAGCGCGACTGACTGAACGCGTCCGGCAGAGCGCGATCCCGGCAGCTTGCGCCAGAGCACGGGGGATAGGTTGAACCCGACCAGATAGTCGAGCGCGCGGCGCGCCAGATAGGCTTCGACCAGTTCGTGGTTCAGCTCGCGCGGATTCTGCATCGCGTCGAGCACCGCGGCCTTGGTGATTTCGTGGAACACGACGCGCTTCACGTCGATCCCGTCCAGCTTCTTGCGTTCGTTCAGAACCTGTTGGACATGCCAGGAAATGGCTTCGCCTTCGCGATCCGGGTCGGTCGCGAGGTACAGATGCTCGGCACCCTCGACCGCCTTGGCGATGTCGTCGATGCGTTTCTTGGAGTCCGCGGCGACTTCCCAGGACATGGAGAAACCGTCATCGGGTTTGACCGAGCCGTCCTTGGCAGGCAGATCGCGCACATGACCATAGCTGGCAAGCACCTTGAACCCGGATCCAAGGTATTTGTTTATGGTTTTGGCCTTTGCCGGCGATTCGACGACCACCACGTCCATTAGTTCGGTCTCTTTCCAGTCACTTAAAACTTAGCCACGTCGCGCTGTTTTCACGTCGGCGGGACCGGTTCTTTCCCGCGCGGCCGCTAGGAAGTGACATCGCGATTTACGTTCGTCAACCTTTAGGAGTCGTAAATTTAGGGTCTCGAAATGTCGATTTCAGGGCATTCCGGCTATTTTTTTTGAGATTCGGCTTTTCGACCCGATAGCCGGGCGTGCTATCCGCCCCGGACTTCTCCCGGCGTTTCGCGCCATTTATCCAGGAGGTCCATGGCGCCGGCATCGTCCAAACCGCTGAAATAATCCATCGCATCGGAGTATTCCTTCGATGCGCGATAGTCGTCCGCCGGACGGACGCCGGACAGATGACACAGTATCTCGCTGAATACCTCGGGCGCGATACTGGCGGCCTTTGCGGCGATGGCCAACGCTTCCAAGGTCGAATCGTAAAGAATGACTCCCATCGCTTGCACCGATAGGTTCAATCGGCCGGCGAAGGCGCTCTCGAACGCCGGGATATCGCTCGTGTTCAGGTAACGGAGAAGGGCGTGGCCGCCATCCTGTTCTTCATCTGCCGGCGGCGATGGGATTTCACTCAGCGCGGCGCCGCGTTGCGGCGGCGTGCCGGTCGCCTGCGACGCCGGGCCGTCCCGCGTGTCGGCGGCGTGGCTCAAGGAGTCGCTGACGGTATCCGGATCGATCTGGAAGTTGTGAACGATGTAGTCCCGCAGCGCGTCGCCGACCCAAACATACATCCGTCCGGCCAGGGTCGGCGTCATCTCTTTGCGATGCGCCAACGGCTCGCGATAGGCTTCGATTTCGAGCGATCGGTCCACCAGCACTTGCATCGATGTCTCGCTGATCTCGGCGGTTTCGTTGCAGATCAGCGTGGTCAGAACCTCGGCTTCGTCGAACTCGACCAGTTTGTCGGTGACGTCGCTGGAGACATAGGGCCGTATCGCAACCGCCTGCCGATGGCGTACGGATTGCTCGACGACGATTTTGAGCAGGTCCTCTTCCCGGAGCAGTTCGCTGTGCAGGATGATCGGATACGCAACCGTGATCTCGTCATTCGCCAGGAACTGGATCAGGTCCGTCGGAACATCCTTACGGTCGGCCAGGTAGTCGGCGATATGCCGGCGGATACGAACCTCGACCTTATCGACAAGAAGCCGCAGGATCTCGAAGGCGAGGGTCAGTTCGCGCTCGGTCAACCCCGATTGGGCGGCGAGGCACATCTCGGCGATCGACGCCGCGAGCCCGCCTTTTCCGTTCAAAGCCCGCTGGTGCGCCAGCTCGAGCAGTTTTTCGTAGGGAGAGGATGCCATGTCGTTTCGGCGGGTTATCCGGTTCTTAACTGCGTATGTCCCGCCCCATTTCGCGAACGGCCGAAAAGGTTGGGGGAATGTTTCTAAGTTCTTTGCCTGTTGTCGGCAATTTTTATAAGTAGTCAGCTTTGGTTATTTAATTCAAGTCTTGTGAAGACACAAGAGTTGTTTGATTAATTCTCATAAAATATAAACAAAACACTAAGATGATTTTCGAGTTTTTGCGTAAAATTAGAATCGCTTACAAGTAGTTATCGATTCGACGGATCAAGGAGCAAGCCGCGCGATCATGTTGCCCGGCTGCCGCTCGATATGGCCTGCGAGTTCCAGGTCCAGCAGCGTATTCCAAACGATATTGATCGGCAGGCCGCTGTCCCGAACGATGTCGTCGATCGACAGGGGCGAATGGCCGATCATCTGTCCGATCCGATCCTGCACGTCGCCCGCCGCCGGGCGGTTCTGGTCCGTCCTGCCCGCGCCCACGACCGGGTCCGCATTCGCCGACGCCCGCTCGGCGCGGTGACCGCGGACGGGGGCGAGTTCCGTCAGCACGTCCTCCGCCGTTTCGGTCAACATCGCACCCTTGCGGATCAGGTCGTTGGTTCCCTTGCAGCGGGGATCGAGCGGCGATCCGGGAACGGCGAAGACATCGCGGCCTTGTTCGCCGGCCAAGCGCGCGGTGATGAGCGATCCCGACCGCAACGCCGCTTCGACGACCACGACGCCGAGCGACAGACCGGAGATGATTCGGTTCCGGCGGGGAAAATGGCGCGCTTGCGGCTGGATGCCGCAGGGCACTTCGGAGACGAGCAGGCCTCCTTCGGCGATGGCATCCTGCAGCGCGGCATTCTCGCGCGGATACTTAACGTCGACACCGCCGCCCAGCACCGCGACGGTTGCGTGGTTCAACGCGCCGGTGTGGGCGGCCGCGTCGATGCCGCGGGCGAGACCCGAAATGACGGCGAGCCCGGCGTTCCCCAAATCATCGCCGAGGCGGCGGGCGAAATTGCGGCCGTTTGTCGAGGCATTCCGGGCGCCGACGATGGCGATTCCGTCGCGTGATAGGTGTGCCGCGTCGCCGATCAGGCTTAGCACCATCGGCGCATCGTCGATCGCGGCCAACGGCGCCGGATAGGCCGGGTCGCCGAATACGAGATGACGACCGCCAAGCGCGTGCAGCGTTTCTTGTTCGCGCTCCGCCGTTTCGGCAGGGCAAAGCCGCAAGGGTTTCTTGCGGCCGCGCCGCGCCGCCAACTCGGGCAGCGCCTCCAGCGTCGCCGACGCCGAGCCGTACCGGCCGAGAAGCTGGCGGAAGGTGACGGGTCCGACGCTCTCGGTGCGGGCCAACCGCAACCGATCGAAACGTTCCCGCTCGGACAGCGCGTCCTGATGGATACCGTGCAACATGAACCTAGGATGGGTGGCGGTTTGCCAGCCGTCAACCGTCCGATGCCCGGGCTGTTGCGATTAGACCGGCGCGGTTACGAGGGCACGGTGCCCGTGATCGTCGTTCGCCACAACAACCGGCGCTCCGGCAGGGCGTAGTCCTGGATGGCGAGATGTTGGACCAGGCAATTGTCCCACATCACCACGTCGTTCACGCGCCAGCGGTGGCGATAGGTATAATCCGGCCGCGTGCATCGCGCCGCCAAGTCGGCCAGGATCGACGTTGCTTCCGCGTCCGGTAATCCGGTAATGCCGTCGCATTCGCCGTCCACGACATAGATGCATTTCCGTCCGGTTTGCGCATGCGTGCGGATGACGGGATGGTCGGTCGGCGGCAGGGCTTCGCGTTCCGCGGCGCTAAGCGGTTTCCGGTTGCTTTTGCCCAAGGCCGCACGGCGGGCGTGTTTCCCTTCATAACTGTGTGTGGTGCGCCGGTTCTCCAGGAGATCCTTCGTGGCCGGCGATAGATCGTCATAGGCGGCGGCGGTGCTGGCGAACAGCGTGTCGCCGAGCGGTTGTCCCTGCAGGTACGGAATTTCGCGCGCATACAGAATCGACCCGCGGGGCGGTATCTTCACATAGGACATATCGGTGTGCCATGTGGCCCCTGCGTCGGCGAGACCGATGTTACGGCCGTCCTCGACGATGTTCGAGATCAGCAGCAACTCCGGATGATCCGGGTGGGCATAGTGGTGGCGCGCATACCGCTCGATATCGCCGAAACGTTGCGTGAAGGCGATAAGCCGTTCCGGCGTCAGCAGCTGATCGCGAAAGACGAGAACGGCGTGGTTTGCGTATGCCGTCTCGATCTGCGCGAAGGTTGGGTCGTCCAATTCAGCCGACAGATCGACATTCTCGACAACGGCGCCGACGGGGGCCGTTGTTGGGACGATCCGCGCATCCGTCATTGCCGGCTCTCCGTTCGATGACGCCCGGATGGAGTCGGGCAAGAGCCGGCAGTCTATCGAAAATCGCGTGGGGCCGCACACCGGCGGGACCGCATCCGGGCAGGTCGGCGCGGGATTTCTATTCTGTCGGGGCCGGTTTGCCGATCTTGGATTCCTCGCCTTTCAGGAGGCGGCGGATATTTTCGTGATGGCGCAGCCAAATCAAAACCGCGATGGCGGCAATGAGTATTGCTTGCGTCTCGTCCAGGAAATAAAGGGCGAGAAAGGGGGTCGAGGCGACCGCGACAAGCGACGCAAGCGAGGAATACCGGAACACGACGGCAATCAGCAGCCAGATCGCGCCGCTGATCACACCGACGGGCCATGCGAGCGTGAGCAGGGCGCCGCCCGCGGTGGCGACGCCTTTACCGCCCTTGAACTTCAGCCAAACCGGAAACAGATGCCCAACAACGGCTGCAAGCGCTGCCGCGGCGGGGAGGATCGTGGCATCCGGCCAAATCCATCCTACGGCCGCCACCGCCGCCGCGCCTTTTGCGATGTCGCACAACAAGGTCAACAGGGCGACCGTCTTGTTGCCGGTTCGAAGAACGTTGGTCGCGCCGATATTGCCCGATCCGATCGACCGGATATCGCCAAGGCCGGCGACCGACGCCAGCAGCAACCCGAATGGAATCGATCCGAGGATGTAACTGCCAAGCAGCGCGATCGTATATGTGATACCGTCCGCCATCGTCCGCCCGGTCAGGCGCTGTAGGCGGTCCGGCCGCCGACAACGGTGCGGATGGCGCCTCCCTGGACCGGGCGCGCATCGTAGGGTGAGTTCTTCGACTTGCTGCGCAATTTGTCCTCGGCGATTTGCCACGGCGTATCGAGGTCGATCAGCACCAAATCCGCCGGCGCCCCGCGTTTCAAACGGCCGCACGGCAGGCCCATCAATTCCGCCGGCGTGCGGCTGACCTTGGCGAGCGCGGACAACAGATCGAGATGGCCATTATGGACCAATTCGAGCGTCAGCGGCAGCAGCGTCTCCAACCCGACCGCGCCGAACTCCGCCTGATGGAAGGGCAGGCGTTTCGAATCCTGGTCGTGCGGCGCGTGGTCGCTGGCGATGGCGTCGATCGTGCCGTCCGCCAGTCCGTCCACGATGGCGCGCCGGTCATCTTCGCTGCGCAAGGGCGGCGAGACTTTCGCGAACGTCCGGTAATCGCCGACCGCCGTTTCGTTGAGGGCGAAGTAGTGCGGCGCGGTATCGCAGGTGACCGGCAGACCGCGTCCTTTCGCTTGGCGGATCGCTTCGACCGCGCTGGCCGTCGAGAGATGGGCGGCGTGATACCGGGCGCCGGTCAACTCGACGAGCCGAAGGTCGCGTTCGATCATCATGACCTCGGCTTGCGTCGGAATGCCGCCGAGGCCGAGCCGCGTCGCGATTTCCCCTTCGTTCATCACGCCGTTGCCCGCGAGGGAAGGGTCTTCCGGGTGTTGGATGATCAAGAGGCCGAAGCCCTTCGCATAACTGAGGGCGCGGCGCATGACCAGGGCGTCCGTCACCGGCTTGATCCCGTCGGTGAAGGCGACCGCGCCGGCTTCCGACAACAGGCCCATCTCGGTCAGTTCGGCGCCCTTCAGGCCGCGCGTCACCGACCCGTAGCATTTGACCTTCACGCGGTTCGCCTCTTGCGCGCGGCGGGCGATGAACTCGACCACCGATACGTCGTCGATCACCGGATCGGTGTTGGGCAGGCAGATCATCGTCGTGATGCCACCGGTGGCGGCGGCGTCGCCCGCGGTGTCGATGGTTTCCTTATGCTCCTCGCCGGGTTCCCGAAGCTGCACCCGCATGTCGACCAGGCCGGGCGTCAGGCAAAGCCCCTTGCAGTCGATGACCTGGCTGACCGAGGGCGCCCCGTCCTTGAACAGGTCCGGCCCGAAATCGGCGATCCGGCCGTCCTGTATCAGCAAGGCGCCGGGCGTGTCCAAACCGGAGTCGGGATCGAGCAGCCGGGCGTTGAGGTAGGCAATCCGCTCTTCGGTCACGGCTCGTTTCCGGAATGGTCGCGCGTCAGCAGGTCGAAACAGGCCATGCGGACGGCGACGCCCATCTCCACCTGTTCGCGGATCAACGAGCGGTCGATATCGTCCGCCAGTTCGGAATCGATCTCGACGCCGCGGTTCATCGGGCCGGGGTGCATGACCAATGCGTCCGGTTTGGCGAAAGCGAGTTTCTCGGCGGTGAGCCCGAAGAAGTGGAAATATTCGCGGATCGACGGCACGAACATGCCCTTCATGCGTTCCTGCTGCAGCCGCAGCATCATCACGATGTCGCAGCCGGCGATGCCGTCCTTGATGTTGTTGAACACTTCCACGCCGTAACGGTCGACGGCGGCGGGCAACAGGGTCGGCGGCGCGACGAGACGCACGCGCGCGCCCATGGTGGACAGCAGGTGGATGTTCGAGCGGGCGACCCGGCTGTGCAGGATGTCGCCGCAGATGGCGACGGTAAGGCCGGCGATCTTCCCCTTGCGACGGCGGATCGTCTGCGCATCCAGCAGTGCTTGGGTCGGGTGCTCGTGCGTACCGTCGCCGCCGTTGACGACGGCGCAGTTGACCTTTTCGCTCAACAGCTTCACCGCGCCGGAATCGCCGTGCCGCACGCAGAGCACGTCCGGGTGCATGGCGTTCAGCGTCATCGCCGTGTCCATCAGCGTCTCGCCCTTCTTGATCGAGCTGGTGGAGACGGACATGTTGATGACGTCGCCGCCGAGCCGCTTGCCGGCCAGTTCGAAGGAGGTTCGCGTCCGGGTCGAGTCTTCGAAGAAAAGATTGATCAGCGTGCGGCCGCGCAGCACGTCGCTTTTCTTGTTGGGTTGCCGATTTTGTTCGACGTAGGAATCCGCCAGATCGAGGATCAACTCGATCTCTTCCGCCGACAGCCCCTCAATACCGAGGAGATGCCGGTGGGGGAAGCGATAGACCGCATCCGGCGTGGGTTTTTCCTTGGATTTGCGCGTTGCGCTCATTAAAGCGGGACTTTAAGCACCCTGCGTCAGCCGGTGCAAGCGGAACCGTAGAGACGGCGGATTCCGGGCCTTTCGGCATCGGAATTGGGAACGCTGCGCCCGATGCAAGCGACGAATTGAGTCGCGGCGAACAAGCCGCTGCTGGATTGCCGTCAAAGTCCGCGCTACTAAGGGTAGAATGAATGGCGCGATTGCCCATTCGGTCAGCCCCGATTCAGTGCCCCGATTCAGTGCAAGGAGCGATGATGAGCAGCACTTCCCTTCAAAGCGCCGACTGGTATTTCGACTTCATTTCGCCCTTCGCCTATTTCCAGTTCGCCCGCTTTCACCAACTCCCGACATCGCTGACGATCGCGTGCAAGCCGGTTCTGTTCGCCGGCCTGCTGGGACATTGGGAACACAAGGGGCCCGCCGAAATTCCCGAGAAACGCCGCCATACGTATCGCTACTGCAAATGGTTCGCGGACCGGAACGGGATCGCCTTCACGATGCCGCCGGCCCATCCGTTCAATCCTTTGCCGGCCCTCCGGCTCGCCGTGGCGTTCGACGGGTCGCGTGAGGCTGTCGCGACGATCTTCGATGTCATATTCGGGGAAGGCCGCGACGTGGCGGCCGACGACGGCTGGGCGATGGCGACCGAACGGCTCGGGCTGGCCCCGGCCGAGGCCGCGGACCGCATCGCAGATCCCGAGGTGAAAGCGACGCTGCGGCGCAATATGGAGGAGGCGATATCGAAAGGCGTGTTCGGCGTGCCGACCTTCGCGTTCGACGGTGAACTGTTCTGGGGGGCGGACTCGACGGAAATGCTGATCGACTATCTCGCCGATCCGACCCTGTTCACCACCGGCGACATGGCCCGCATTTCGAATCTGCCGATCGGGCAGGCGCGGAAACTCTAGCGGGCCATCGCGTCCAGCGCGCCTTGCAGGATGTATCCGGCGGCCATGGTATCGACGACTTCACCACGCCGCTTGCGTGTCATGTCGGCCTCGTCGACGAGCACTCGCTCGACCGCGGCGGTCGACAGGCGCTCGTCCCAGAAACAGATCGGGATATCCATACGCTCGAGGAAATTGGCGGCGAACTGCCGGGTGGATTGGCATCGCGGGCCTTCGCTTCCATCCATGTTCATCGGCAGGCCGATAATCAGGCCGCCGACTTTCCGCTCGGCGATCGTCGCCCTAAGCGCCTCGACGTCCTTGGTGAATTTGGCGCGGCGGATCGTGCCGACCGGGCTGGCAACGGTGAATCCCGGATCGGATATCGCCATGCCGATGGTCTTCGCGCCGAGGTCCAATCCCAACAGCCGGGTGCCCGGAGGCAAAAGCGTTTTGATCTCGTTCAGGGTGCAAACAGCCATGGCGCCGCGCAAGTCATTAAACGAAAGCGACGCCGCCGATGGTGTTGGGGGGATTGCCGCTAGGATGCCGCCGAGTGCAGCCCCGATGCGTCCATCTCCGCAGGGTCCGTTTGGGCCTCCGGCATGACGCGCTCCGGCGGAAACGTCACGACAACCTTGGTACCGACATTGGGCGTGCTGTCGAAGGTTATCGTCGCATCGTGCTGATCGATCAACCGCTTTACGATGTTCAGGCCCAGGCCGGTGCCTTCGCGGGACTTGACCAGCGGGCTTTCGCCGCGTTGGAAGGGGTCGAGAATCGTCTCCAGGTCGTCCGGTTCGATCCCAATGCCATCATCCTCGACGGTCAACGTGAAGGAGCCGCCGGCAGGGCACGACGCCGAAATCCACACCGTGCCGCCGTGCTTGTTGTATTTGATCGCGTTGGTCAGCAGGTTGATGACGATCTTGTTCATGGCCGGGACGTCGGCGTGCAGTCGGGGCAGCGTCGCGGGCAGATCTCTTACGATTGTCACCTTGGCGCTTCGGACGGCCGGTTCGACGATCGGCAGGATGGAATCGACGATCTGCGGCAATCGGCACGCTTTGAACGCCATCTCTTCGCTGCCGGTTTCGATCTTTTCGATTTCCAAGTAATTGTCGACAAGCTCGTTCAGCAGCGTGGCGCTTCGATGGATCGTACGCATGTAGTCTTTGTATTTTTCGTTGCCGATAGGGCCGTACACTTCCTGTTCGATCATTTGCGAGAACCCGATGATCGCATTCAGGGGTGTTCGAAACTCGTGGCTCAGGTTCGCGAGGAAGGCCAACTTATTGTCGATCGTTTCATGGGCGATGGCCCGGGTCTTCAGGATTTCCGATTCGAGTTCGGCCCGCCGCGCGACCTCATGCTCATAGCGTCGCCATTGGCGCCATGAAAGCCACGAAAATGCCGACAGCGCTAAAAGCAGGATGAAGGGAAGTTCGTCGATTTCCCACTCTTCATATTTGGCGGAAAAGGCCATTAGGGACTCGAAGATATCAACGTCGACGATCAACAGGAATACATACAGCATGGCCGGCAGGACGCAGGCGATTAAGAGGTCCCGAAACCCTGATTTCTTCAAAGTATGCAAGCGGGGGCGGCTTCGGCTCGCTTCGATCTTTTGCCATCGGCGCCAGGAAAGCGCGGAAAACACCGCCAGCGCGACGATAAGTATGAGGGGGATTTCGTCCAATTCAACGGTCTCGAACTGACTGGCAAAATCGCCGAACAGCGCTACCGGATGCCAATCCATGACAACGAGGGCGACGAACAATAGCGTCATCAGCGCCGCGCCAACGACCATCAGCCGGTATCTCGCCGCGCGGACGGCGGTATTGAGCGCCCGCAGCCCCGTTGCGTCGGCCGGTTTGGCAGATTCCTTATCGCTGGCGGATTTTCTCGTAAGCATCTGAAAACTCAACGTATTGATTGCTCTTTATAGTTGTGTGCATCAATATATGCGTCTATTAAAGCTCAGAAATGGATAATCGGCAGTTAACAGTAGTTATTATTCATAAAAATTCTTTTTTTAATTGAAATTATCTCGGCGATGATCGCGGTGGGCTGGGCGGGATCTGGTGTTTGTTTCTTCGCGGGCTCCCCCGTCGGCTCTCGGCCTGACCGTCGAAGCCTGTGGTCTTGCCGTTGTCGAAAGCCGGTGATAGCGTCCGCGCGGCCTCCACATCGGAGGGGTGCAGGAGAGTCTTCAGGTTATGTCCATCGACAAAGCGACCGTCGCGAAGATCGCGACCTTGGCCCGTATCAAGGTTCCGGAAGAAGACCGGGAAGCGCTGGCGGGTGAACTGTCCAACATTCTTGGGTGGGTCGAACAGCTTAGCGAGGTCGACACCGACAACGTGCCGCCGATGACGTCGGTGGTCGACGCGGTCGCGCCGAAACGGAAAGACGCCGTGACCGACGGCGGGTACCGGGATCGCGTGACCGTCAACGCGCCGGCCGCGGCGAAAGGTTTCTTCACCGTGCCGAAGGTTGTCGAGTGATGGCGGGCATGCTCGACCTCACGATCGCGGATGCCCGTGATGCGATGCGTAAGGGTGATCTCGCGCCCACCGAATTCGTTGGCGCCTATATCAAGGCGGTCGAAACGGCACGGCCGCTGAACGCTTACGTGACCGAGACGCCGGACCGGGCGATGGATGCGGCGAAGGGCTCCGAGGCGCGGTTAGCGAAAGGCGAGGGCGGCGCGCTCGAAGGTATTCCGCTCGGGATCAAGGACTTGTTCTGCACCGAGGGCGTGCTGTCGACCGCGGGCAGCCATATCCTCGACGGGTTCGAGCCGACCTACGAGTCGACCGTGTCCGGCAATCTGCTCGCCGCGGGCGCGGCCATGCTGGGCAAATGCAATATGGACGAGTTCGCCATGGGCTCGGCCAACATGACCAGCTATTACGGCCCGGTCGAGAACCCCTGGCGCGCATTGGATGCGCCGGACAAGAAACTCGTGCCGGGCGGATCGTCCGGCGGGTCGGCGGCCGCCGTGGCGGCGCGCGCGGCGCTGGGCGCGACCGGGACGGACACCGGCGGATCGATCCGTCAGCCGGCGGCCTTCACCGGCTTGGTCGGCATGAAGCCGACCTACGGGCGCTGTTCGCGTTGGGGCGTCATCGCCTTCGCATCGTCGCTCGATCAGGCGGGACCGCTGACCCGCACCGTGCGCGACACGGCGATCATGCTGGGCGCGATGGCGGGCCATGATTCCAAGGACTCCACCAGCGTCGACCTGCCGGTGCCCGACTACGAGGCGGCGCTCGGCGGCGACGTGCGCAACCTGAAGATCGGCGTGCCGAAGGAGTACCGGCTCGACGGCATGCCGGCGGAAATCGAGACGCTTTGGCAGCTGGGCATCGCCTGGCTCAAGGATGCGGGCGCGCAGATCGTCGACATCAGCCTGCCGCACACGAAATACGCGCTGCCAGCCTACTATATCGTCGCGCCGGCGGAGGCGTCGTCCAACCTGGCGCGCTACGACGGCGTGCGTTTCGGCCTTCGGGTCGACGGCGATACGTTGCAGGAAATGTACGAGAACACGCGCGCCGAAGGCTTCGGCGACGAGGTGAAGCGGCGCGTGCTGATCGGCACCTATGTGTTGTCGGCGGGGTATTACGACGCATATTACCTGCAGGCGCAGAAGGTGCGGACCCGGATCGCCGACGACTTCCGCAAGGCGTGGGAAAAGGTCGACGCGGTGCTGACGCCGACCGCACCGAGCGCGGCCTTCGCCCAGGGCGAGAAGATGGACGATCCGATTGCCATGTACCTGAACGACATCTTCACCGTGCCCGCGAGCATGGCGGGGCTACCGGCGATTTCGGTGCCCGCCGGATTGTCGGCGCAAGGGTTGCCGCTGGGCCTGCATCTGATCGGCAAGCCGTTCGATGAAGAGACGGTGCTGCATATTGCGAACGTCCTCGAACAGGCGGCGGGCTTCGACGCCGAGCCGTCGTTTCTGGCGGGATAGGGCGCAAGGAAAGGACGAGCGAGATGGCCAGTCTTATGAAGGGCCGGACGGGTGATTGGGAAATCGTGATCGGGCTGGAAATCCATGCCCAGGTTACGGCGGATGCGAAGCTGTTCTCCGGCGCGTCCACCGCCTTCGGCGCGGAGCCCAACACGCAGGTTAGCCTTGTCGACGCGGCGATGCCGGGCATGCTGCCGGTGGTCAACGAGCGCAGCATCGAGCAGGCGGTGCGCACGGGCTTGGCCCTGAACGCCGAGGTGCGGTTGCATTCGGTGTTCGCGCGCAAGAACTACTTCTATCCGGACCTGCCGCAGGGCTATCAGATTTCACAATATGAAGAGCCGATCATCGGCGAGGGCGAGATCGTCATCGATCTGCCGGACGGCGACAGCAAACCCGTCGGCATCGAGCGCCTGCACCTGGAGCAGGACGCGGGCAAGTCGCTGCACGATCAGCATCCGTCGCAATCCTATATCGACCTGAACCGGTCCGGCGTGACGTTGATGGAAATCGTGTCCAAGCCGGACATGCGCTCCGCCGACGAAGCCGCCGCCTATATCGAGAAGATCCGCTCGATCCTCCGCTATATCGGCGCCTGCGACGGCAACATGCAGGAAGGCTCGATGCGGGCGGATGTGAACGTCTCGGTGCGGCGGCCCGGCGAGGCGCTGGGCACGCGCTGCGAGATCAAGAACGTCAACTCGATCCGCTTCGTGCGGCAGGCGATCGACCACGAGGCGGCGCGCCAGATCGAAATCATCGAGGACGGCGGCGAAATCGATCAGGAGACGCGTCTCTATGATCCCGACCGCGGCGAGACCCGCTCGATGCGCACGAAGGAAGACGCGCACGACTACCGCTATTTCCCGGACCCGGATCTGTTGCCGGTGGACCTGGAGCAAAGCTTCGTCGATCGGCTGAAGCAGACCCTGCCGGAACTGCCCGACCAGAAAAAGGCCCGGTTCATCGACGACTACGGCCTGTCGCCCTACGACGCCAGCGTATTGGTGGCGGAGCGCGAGACGGCGGAATTCTACGAGACGGTGGCGACGGGACGGGATCCCAAGCTTGCCGCCAACTGGGTCATGTCCGAACTGTTCGGCCGCCTCAACAAGGCCGATATCGCGATCGCCGACTCCCCGGTGTCGGCGGAAGCGTTGGGTGGGCTGATCGATCTGATCGCCGACGACACGATTTCCGGTCGCATCGCCAAGGACGTCTTCAACGAGATGGTCGAGACCGGCAAGGACGCCGCCGCGATCGTCGAGGAAAAGGGCCTGAAGCAGATCACCGACACCGGCGCGATCGAAGGCATCATCGACACGATCATCGCCGAAAACCCGGACAACGTGGCGCAATACCAAGGCGGCAATACGAAGGTCGTCGGCTGGTTCGTCGGGCAGGTGATGAAGGCGAGCCAGGGCAAGGCGAATCCGAAACTGGTCAACGAGTTGTTGCGCAAGAAGCTCGACGCCTGACATGATGTAACATCATGACCGCCGGCAGTAGACGGCCCTCAACGCCCTTCCTGATCGCCGCCGTCTGCTCCGCGCAGACGCTTGCGCAGGTCGGTGCCTTCACCTTCGCCGCGTTGCTGCCCACCTTCTTTCGCGAATGGGACCTGACGCATACGGACGCCGGATGGCTGTCGGGCATCATCTTCGGCGCCTATGCGGTGGCGGTGGTGCTGATCCTGCCGGTGACGGACCGGATCGATCCGAAGCGGATTTACCTCTGCGCCGTGACGATAACGACCGCGTCCCATCTCGGGATGGCTCTCATGGCCGACGAATTCTGGAGCGGGCTGCTGTTTCGGACGATGGCGGGGATCGGTTGGGCCGGTACGTACATGGTCGGCCTGAAAGTGCTGGCGGATCTTATCGAAGGGCCGGCGCAGTCGCGCGCCGTCGCCTTTCACGCGGCCAGCATTGGCGCAGGCGGGGCGCTGTCCTTCGTCATCGCCGGCGGGGCGGCGACTTGGTTTGACTGGCAGGGCGCGTTCCTGGTTTCGGCCTGCGGCAGTTTGGGGGCCTTGATGATCATGGCGCTGCTGGTGCCGTCGCGGCCGCCGGTTCGGGCCGCCGAGGAAACGCGCGTGATGGATTTCGGCCCGGTCTTCCGTAACAAGTCCGCCATGGCCTATGCCATCGGCTACTGCGTTCATACATGGGAGATGTTCGCCGTGCGCTCCTGGGTCGTGACCTTCCTGGTGTTTACGGCGGCGCAGGGGGACGGCCCGCCAAACTTTTTGATCCCCACCGTGGTGGCGATGCTGATGGAGTTGCTGGGCACGGCCAGCAGCGTGATCGGCAACGAGATGGCCATCCGCTTCGGCCGAAAGCGGTGGATCATCGGCGTGATGACAACGTCGATGGCCGCGGCGGTGGCGGTAGGGTTCAGCGCGGGGATGGGCTACGGCGTCGCGGCGGGACTCTGCCTTTTCTACAACGTGGTGATCTACGCGGACTCGTCATCCCTGACCGCCGGCAGCGTTGGTAGTGCCGTCCTCGGCAAGCGCGGCGCAACCCTGGCCGTGCATGCCGTGATGGGCTACAGCGGCGGCTTCATCGGGCCGCTGGTGCTCGGCATATTGCTCGATATTTTGGGCGGCGAGACGGTGATGAACTGGGGCTTCGCCTTCGGCCATATCGCCGTCGTCATGATGATCGGGCCCCTGGCGATCGCCATCCTGAAGCCGCGCGCCTTGCCGGGCGACCGCGATGCGCCGCAGCAGGTGGAACACGAGGCCAAACCCTGACGCTACTCCGTGGTGAAGGCTGCCCTCGATATGCGGTAGAGCACGTGCAGGGCCAACGGGTCGTCCTTGGGCAGCGCCGGATGCAGGAAGCTGCCGCCGCTATCCTGCGTCATCCCGATGCGTGACATGACGGCGCGGGATGGATGGTTGGCTTCGACCGCGAAGGACACGACCTCGTCCAGACCGAGGGTGTTGAAGGCGTAGTCGAGCCACGCCGTCGCGGCTTCCGTGGCGTATCCCTTGCCCCAGAACGCCACCGGCAGGCGCCAGCCGATCTCGACCGCCGGCGCGAAGGGCAGGTTGGTGGGGACGGGCGCGATCCCGACGAAACCGGCGAATTCTCCGGACGCCTTTTCCTCGATCGGCTGGAAATGGAAGCCGTGGGCAACTGCCCCGGCGGAAAGCCGGTCGTACACCGCGCGAGTCTCCTCGACCGTCAGCACCGACGGAAAAAATTCCATCACCCGGGGATCGGCGTTCATCGCGGCGAAGGGCGCGACGTCGCGCTCCTCCCATCCGCGTAGGATCAGTCGCTCGGTTTCGAGACGGATCATCGCTAGCCCCTCAGCAGTGGCGGCGGTCGGGCTATTCCTTGAAACCCGGATCCAGCCGTTCGGCGAGCCGCATCACCGCCGGCCAGTCCTTGTCGCCGAACGCATGCGACAAATTCTCGATCTGGTCGCGGGCGAACAGGCAGACGTCGCGCGGGATCGTGTTGTAGTTGCCGTCGCCGGCGGACAGCGCCGCCACCTGACCCTGGCACGCCATGTCCAGCATGTGATGCAGCGTGAAGGCCTCCTTCAGCGTGCGGCCGCAGATCAGCGCGCCGTGGTTGCGCAGGATCGCGACATGGGCTTTACCGAGGTCCTTCATCAACGGTTCCCGCATATCCATCTCGAACTCGAATCCGCCGAAATCGTGATAGACGATCCGCTCGTAGAAACGCACCGCATGCTGATTGATCATCAGCAGCCCGTCCTTATGCGCGGACACGCCCATCACCGCCGGCGTGTGCGTGTGGAACACGGCGTCGATGTCGGGCCGGGCCTTCAGGATGCCGGCATGAATGACCAAGCCGCCGCCGCGCAACGGCTTGTCGCGGCCGTCCGCCGGTTCGCCGTCGAAGGTGAACTTGTTGAGGCTGGACGCCGTCACTTCCTCGAACAGGTAATCCGCCGGCTTGATCAGCAGCTTGTCCGGCTCGCCCGGCACCCGCAGGGAAAGGTGGTTATAGGTCAGGTCGGCGACGCCGTAATAGGCGAGGCCGCGATGCGCCGCGGCCAGGTCGACCCGCGCCTGCCATTCGGCCTCGCTGACCCGATCACGGACCGATGACGACGACTTCAGTTGCGTGACACTCATTTGCTTCTCCCTAGTTGAGGGCCCTTTGGTTTTGCGAGGACGTATCCTTCGACAGGCTCAGCAACTGTGTTTATGTCTCGTTTAGTTTGTATGGTTGCTGATCTCTGATGATGGCGTTGAGCTGGACGATCATCTTTCGGAG
>JANQKC010000003.1 GCA_028281325.1 Alphaproteobacteria bacterium | reverse complement strand
CAACGAGATCCAGAAGGCCTATCTCGAATCCTATACCGAATACGGCCAGAACCTGTTCGACCGCTACATCGCCTATGCCGATGCCTGGATCGAGGAGCAAGCCTTCAAGGATCCGGATACCGGCCAGATGTTCGACCGCGAAATCCTCGAAGAGGAACTGGCCAAGATCGAGAAGCCCGCCGGCGTCACCAACGCCAAGGACTTCCGGAACGAGGTCGTCAAATTCGCGCTGCGCGCCCGCGCCAAGAACGACGGCAAGAACCCGGACTGGACCAGCTACGAGAAACTGCGCGAGGTTATCGAGAAGCGCATGTTCAGCAATGTCGAGGACCTGCTGCCGATCATCAGTTTCGGCACCAAGAAGGACTCGGACTCGGATTCCAAGCACACCGAGTTCGTTAAACGGATGACCGACCGCGGCTATACGGAACGTCAGGTCCGCCGGCTCGTCGAATGGTACATGCGGGTAAACAAGGCGGGGTAAGCCCCGCCCGGTAGCCGCCATGCGTCATTTCGTAGACAGACGCCTCAACCCCAAGGACAAGAACCTCGGCAATCGCCAGCGGTTCATGCGCCGCGCGCGCGAGCAGATCAAGAAGGTCGTCAGCGATTCGATCAAGAACCGCAGCATCACGAATGTCGACGAAGGGGAAATGATCTCGATCCCCACGAAAGGGATCGCGGAACCCCGGTTCAACCACTCCCCGACCGGCGGCTATCGCGAAAGGGTGTTCTCGGGCAACAAAGAGTTCACCACCGGGGACAAGATTCAGAAACCCGCGCAAGGCGCCGGCGAAGGCGGCAAGAAGGCGTCAGACGACGGCGAAGGGGAAGACGCCTTCACCTTCGCGCTGACCCGCGACGAATTCCTCGACATCTATTTCGAAGACCTGGAATTGCCCGATCTGGTCCAGAAGGACCTGAAGGAAATCCAATCCTTTCAGTATCACCGCGCCGGCTTCAGCCGCACCGGCACGCCGAACCAGATTTCGATCCGTCGCACGATCCGCAACAGCTTCGGCCGGCGTTTGGCGCTCGGCCGGCCCAAGGCCGCCGAGGTCGAGGAAGTCGAAGCGGAAGTCGACGATATCGAGACGACGGGCCCCAAATCCGAAGCGGACTTGTACCGCCTCAGCACGCTCAAGACGAAGCTGATGGAACTCGAGGAATCGCGGCGCAACGTCCCCTATCTCGATCCGATCGACATCCGCTACAAGCGCCTCGACAAGTTCCCGCGCCCCAACACGAAAGCGGTGATGTTCTGCCTGATGGACGTTTCCGGATCGATGGGCGAACGCGAAAAGGACCTCGCGAAGCGGTTCTTCATCCTCTTGCACCTGTTCCTCAAGCGGCGCTACGAACAAACCGACATCGTCTTCATCCGCCACACGCACGAAGCCAGCGAAGTGGACGAGGAAACCTTCTTCTACAGCCGGGAAAGCGGCGGCACGGTGGTCAGCACCGCCCTGAACGAAATGATCAAGGTGCTGCAGGACCGCTACCCGGTGAGCAGCTGGAACATCTATGCGGCGCAAGCGTCCGACGGCGATAACTTCCCGGACGACGGCGACCGCTGCATCGCGCTGCTGCAGGAAAAGATCATGCCGCTCTGCCAGTATTTCGCCTATGTCGAAATCGTCGACGAGCGGGAACTCGACATGTTCCAGACCGCCACCTCCGGGGCGGAACTCTGGCAGGCCTACAACACGGTTCGGGAAAACTGCCAGAACTTCGAGATGAAACATATTGCGCGGCCGAGCGACATCTACCCGGTCTTCCGGGAGCTGTTCGCCAAGCAACCGACGGAAGCATAGAGCGCCGCATAACACAGGCACGCCCCATGACGGTACAGGCTGAGACCAAGCCGCTGTTCGACGGCCCCGAATGGACATTCGACATCCTCGCGCGCACCTATGACGCGATCGAGGATGTCGCGCTCAACGATTTGGGCCTGGATACCTATCCGAACCAGGTCGAGATCATCTCGGCCGAACAGATGCTGGACGCGCATTCCTCCGTCGGCATGCCGCTGATGTATCATCACTGGTCCTTCGGCAAGCATTTCGTCCAGGAAGAACAGATGTACCGCAAGGGCTATTCCGGCCTTGCCTACGAGATCGTCATCAACTCGAACCCCTGCATCAGCTACAACATGGAGCAGAACACCATGCCGATTCAGGCATTGGTGATCGCGCATGCCGCCTTCGGCCATAACCATTTCTTTAAGAACAACTACCTGTTCCGGCAATGGACCGACGCCGACAGCGTCCTCGACTATCTGGAATACTCGAAGAAGTTCGTGGCCCAATGCGAGGAAGAGCACGGCAATGCGGCGGTCGAGGAAATCCTCGACGCCGCCCACGCGCTGATGGATCACGGCGTCTCGCGCTATCCGCGCCCGCACGAACCGACGACGAAGGAAAAGAAGGACCGGGCCGACGAGATGCGGGCCTACGAGGAAAGCACGTTCAACGACCTCTGGCGCACGGTCCCGACGAGCGACGACGACGGCGGGAAAACGGACGCGCCGGACGAGGCCGCGAAACGGCTGCGCGCCATGAACCTGCCGGAGGAGAACATCCTCTATTTCATCGAAAAGCACAGCCCGGTGCTCAACGGATGGCAGCGCGAGTTAATCTCGATCGTCCGCTATATCGCGCAGTATTTCTACCCGCAGCGCCAGACGAAGATCATGAACGAGGGCTGCGCCACCTTCGTGCATCACTACATCGTCAACGCGCTCTACGACAAAGGCCTGCTCACCGAAGGCGCGATGCTGGAAATTCTGCACAGCCATTCCAGCGTGGTCTACCAGCCGGAATTCGACGCGCCGGGGTATCGCGGCCTCAACCCCTATGCGCTCGGCTTCGGGATCGTGAAGGATATCGAGCGTATCTGCACCGACCCGAAGCCGGAAGACGAGGAATGGTTCCCCGACATCGCCGGCTGCGGCGATTGGCGCACGGTCCTCAAGGACGCCTGGGCGAACTATCGCGATGAATCCTTCATCCAGCAATTCCTGAGCCCACACATGATCCGCCAACTCCGGCTCTTTTCGCTCGGCGACGACGCCAGCGACCGGCACTACACGGTCACGTCCATTCATGACGAGGGCGGCTACCGGACGATCCGGGAAAAACTCGCGCGATCTTACGACATCGGCGTGATCGAACCCGACATTCAGATCATCGACGCCGACTTGCAAGGGGACCGAGAGTTGCGGTTGCAGCACACCGTCCGCGACCGGGTGCCCCTGTCCGAAAAGACCCGCGACGAAGTGTTGAAGCATCTGAAACTGCTTTGGGGCTACGACGTCAGCCTTGTCGGTATCGATCGCGAAGACGAAAAGAAGATCTACGAAACCCGCGTGTCCTGACTCCCCGACGCCACCTCCGGGACCGACGCCGACGCGCGCCCCAGGGCGCATGCAGGCCCTTCATTCCCTTGGTTGAAAAAAGCCCTGCCCAATAAAATTCTCACCTAGACTCCGTCCGGCCCGCGCGGCATCATTACAAACGCCTTACCGGCGAATGAATAAAAAAATATATCCGCATAAGCGGTCTTACATTCCAGGGAGGAATTATGTTCGCAAGGAGTAAACTGCTGGCACTCGGCGTCGGCACACTGGTCATGGCGGCGGGATCTGCCTTCGCCGACGACATCAAATTGCCCGCACAGATGACGTGGACCGCCTATGGCACCACCTCGACAGGCTATCAGCAGTCGGTCGCCATCGGGAACGTCCTCAAGAAAAAATACGGCATGCAGTTGAACATCAAGACGGGCAAGAACGACGTTGCCCGGATGCTGCCGTTGAAGGCGCGCAAGGCGGATTTCTGTTCCTGCGGCGTCGCCTTCTACTTCGCGCATGAAGGCGTCTTCATGTTCGGCAAAAAGAACTGGGGGCCGCAGCAGATCAGCATGTCCTTCGCGTCAATCGGCGGCGCCGGCATCGGCCTCGGTGTCGCCAAGGACACCGGCGTCAAAGCCTACAAGGACCTGAAAGGCAAACGGATTGCCTGGGTCCGCGGCGCGCCGGCGCTGAATCAGAATGCGACCTCTTTCCTCGCCTTCGGCGGCCTCACGTGGGACGACGTCAAGAAGGTCGAGTTTGGCGGCTGGAAGGATTCGATCAACGGCATCATTAACGGTCAAGTCGACGCCGGAATCATGTCCACCGTGTCGCCGCATGCGAAGCGGATCGAAGCATCGCCGCGCGGCCTGATCTTCCCCAACATGGACCATAACGACAAAGCCGCGTGGCAAAGAATGAACAAGGTCGCGCCCTGGGCGCAGCCGCATAAGGCGACCGCCGGCGCGACGCTGTCGAAGGAGACACCGTGGTCCGGTTCCGGCTATTTTTACCCGGTGCTGATCAGCAACAACGATTTGGACGCCGACACGGTCTACAACCTCGTCAAGGCGATGGATAAGAGCCATGGCGATTTCGCTGGCACGGCGCCCGGCGTCGACGGATGGCATCGCGACCGGCAGAACTTCCAGTGGGTCGTGCCTTGGCACCCGGGCGCGGTCAAGTATTGGAAAGAGGCGGGCAAATGGAGCGACGCGGCCCAGGCTCATAATGACAAGCTGATGAAGCGCCAAGGCGTCCTCGCGGCGGCGTGGCAGACCTATAAGGCCAAGCCGGACAGCGGTGATTTTCAAGCGGGATGGATGAAGGCGCGTGCAGCGGCCCTGACGGCCGCCGGCATGCCGACGATCTTCAACTAAACCGCGCCTGAAATAGGCCCATGGCCATTCGGGTATCCGACGGCGAAGCGGCGGTGGCGGAAGTTTCCCGTCACCGCCAGCTTTCCGTGTTTTGGGACCGCACGTTGTTGACGGCGTCGGTGCTGGCCATCCTGTTGTCGGCGTATCAGCTCTTCAACGTCGGCAGCTTGTTGATGGACGGCTCGACCCTGGGTGGTCTGCCGCTGCAGATCAGCCAGTCCATCGGCGTCAATTTCAACCTTCTCGGGTTGCAATATCTTTACTGGCTGCTGTTCCTTCTCCTGCCTTTCATTTTCATCTATTGGCCGGGGCATAAGGGCGCGCCGACAGACCGCGTGCCGTGGTATGACGTCGGCCTCTTCCTGCTGACCGCCGCCGTTTGCCTATACTACGTGTTGCAGGGCGGCCGCATCCTCGACGAAGGCTGGGAATACGAAGTACCGGAAGACGCCATCGAGGCGCAGTACTTGGCCTATGTGCTGTGGGTCCTCGTGCTGGACGCCACGCGCCGGGCCGGCGGCATGGCGATCTTCATTATCGTCGCCCTGTTCTCCGTCTATCCCTTCTTCGCCGACCAATTGCCGGGCATCCTTCTCGCCGACTCGCCCGACTGGACCGAAACCGGCAACCGTATGGCGATGTCCAACGAGGCGATCTTCGGCATCCCCATGCGCGCCTTCGGCACACTGGTGATCGGCTTCCTGATCTTCGGGGTCGCGTTGCAGCACACCGGCGGCGGCAGCTTCTTCCTGAACCTCGCCTTCGCCCTGTTGGGGCATGTCCGGGGCGGGCCCGCGAAGGTCGCGATCTTCGCCAGCGGGCTGATGGGATCGATGAGCGGCAGCGTCGTCACCAATGTCCTGACCACCGGCGTCATGACCATCCCCACGATGAAACGCGTCGGCTTCCGACCCGCCTATGCGGGCGGGGTGGAGACCTGCGCCTCGACGGGCGGCGTCCTGATGCCGCCGATCATGGGTGCGACCGCCTTCATCATGGCGCTGTTTCTGGAGGTCCCGTACAAGGAAGTCGCCATCGCCGCGGTGATCCCGTCGGTCCTCTACTATTTCGGCCTGTTCATGCAGATCGACGCCTATGCGGCGCGCCACAAGCTCGAAGGCCTGCCGCCGGCGGAGATGCCATCGCTCAAGCAGACGATGAAAGAGGGCTGGTATTTCATCGCCGTCTTTGCGCTGTTGATCTGGATGCTGGTGTTCCTGAACCAGGAAACCATCGCACCCTACTACGCCTCGGTCCTGCTGATCGTGCTGAACCAGATTTTCCCCTACCACCGGTGGGACAAGGCGAAGTTCTGGGAATTCATCGCGGCGGTCGGCAAGCTCTTCGCCGAACTGGCCGCGCTTCTGGCGGGGATCGGCCTGATCGTGGGCGCGCTGGTGATCACCGGCAAGATCGGCAACTTGGCCAGCGACCTGCTCGCGCTCGCGGGCGGCTCGACGATCATCCTGCTGTTGATGGGCGCGTTCACCAGTTTCGTGCTGGGCATCGGCATGACCGTCACCGCGGCCTACGTCTTCCTCGCGATCGCGCTGGCCCCGGCCCTGATCAAGGGCGGCATGGACCCGATGTCGGTGCATATGTTCATCTTCTATTGGGGCATGCTGAGCTTCATCACCCCGCCGGTCGCGCTTGGCGCCTATGCCGCCGCCCCCATCGCCAAGGCCCCGCCGATGCAGACCGGGTTCGAAGCCATGCGGCTCGGCAGCATCATCTACTTCATTCCGTTCTTCTTCGTGTTCGATCCGGCTTTCATCTGGCAAGGACCGGTGAGCCAAACTGGGCTGCTGTTCACCCAGGCGGCCGCGGGCATCATCTTCGTCGCGGGGGGCTTGCAGGGCTATCTGCTCTTCGTCGGCGCGCTGGGATTTAACGCGGCGGGCTGGATCGCGCGGACCGGTATGATCGGCGGCGGCCTATTGCTGGCGATGCCGGGCAACGACATCATCGGGTGGAACAACGCCGAACTGGCGGTCGGCGCGGCGATCCTCATCGGAATCGGCGTCGGGGCCGCCATCCTCGGCCGCAAGAACCAACCGATTGCGGAGAGCGCCGACTAACGGCGATGCGGTGGGTCAGATCTTCGGGAATTGCAGGACGAGCATCTCCAGGCCGTCCGGTCCCGCCTCGACCTCGAACGCCTCTTCGTCAGGGTAAACGTAGACGCAAGACAGCTTCGGCATTACCGCCCCGTCCCGCATCAGGCCGCCGTTCACCACGACGTGGTACTGCCCGCCGCCGTCGGCCGGCGGTGGGACCGGCACCCGCCCATTCGGGCCGACGCGCAATACGAAGGCCGCCAGCGCGTCCTCCTCCCGCTCCATCAGGATATCGAGCGCGGGTTCGGACCGTTCGGCCAAAGCCGCCGCGTCGCTGACCCGCACCGGGTCCGCCATGCGATGCCGCCGGGGTACCGGCTTCAGCAGATCGCGCGACTGCGGCATGTATTTCGCGCCAGGGTCCCACGCGGCCCGCAGGGTGAAATACTGGACGCCCTCGTCTCCCGCCGCGATGGGGCCATAGGGCGTGTGTCCGCCCGCGTAATGCACAGTGACCGGCTGAGCTTCCTGCTTCCCCATCTTCCCGGTACCGCCGACGAAGACCTGGAACTGGTTCACCTCGTGGAAATGCGGCGGCGTCACGCTGCCCGGCGGCTGTTCGACCAGGAAGCCCTGCGGCAGGTCGTTGTCGTTGACCTCGTTACCCTCGACATACATGCCCCGAACGGGCGCCGCGCCGATATATTCGCTGAGCACGTAATCATATCCATGAACATGAACAACGCGTTGATTTTGCTGTGCCTCTTCCGTCGATCGCGCCAAGAGCATGAGTCTTCCTTCTCGCCTGCCTCATCGGTATCCGCCGTCGCCCCGTCACCAGCGCGGCGGCGCATGGCATCCTAGCATCTTCGGCGATTTGTCTAAAAACCTTTATGGGGATGCGGGTTGCGCCCCAGAGGACGGCGATCACGCACCGCCGCGAAGCGAATGCAAACGCTCTCCGATCAGACCGGCGACGGACGCGGGATCGAGCGGCTTCTCGATCACCAGAATATCGGTCTCTTGGACGATATCGGAGAGATCGACGCCTAGAGTGTCACCGGTCATGAACAGGATGCGTCGATCCAAATCCGTGTTTTCCGACCGCAACGTCCGATAAAGCCCCGGCCCGTCCACACCAGGCATGCGCACGTCGCTGATGATCATGTCGTAGGGACTCTGCCGCGCCATATCGATGCCTTCTTGGCCGCCGAAGGCCGTGTCGACGACATGACCGCGCGTCCGCAAGAAGTCGGCCAGGGTGTTCGCCACCTCCCGGTCGTCGTCGACGACCAAGACGCGTCCCGTCGCCTCGAGACCGACATGGATAAGGTCTTGCTCGGCGCTTTCTTCCCTATCTTCGTGTAGCGGAAGGGTGATGGTGAAAATCGTGCCGGAAGGCTCGTTCGGCGCGAAGGTGATCTCGCCGCCATGCCGGAATACGATGTCGCGGCACAATGCCAGTCCGATGCCTGTCCCGACCGCCCCCGCCTTCGTCGTGAAGAAGGGCTCGAAGATCCGCGCCGCGATATCGTCGGAGATGCCGGGACCGGTGTCGGCCACCGTCAACACGATATGCCCGCCATCGTCGCTGACGCGCGTGCGGACCGACAAACAGCGTTCGGCGTCGCGCTCCTTCATCGCCTGCTCGGCATTGACGACCAGGTTCGTCACCACATGGTGGAGCTGATCCGCATCGCCCACCATCAGCGGCAAGCTGGTGTCCAGATCGACCGACAATGCCACGCCGGAACTGTGCAAGCTGTAGGACGTGAGATCGAGCGCCGACCGGACGGTGTGGTTGAAGTCGATCGCGCCGCGCGACGGCGCCTGGCTGCGCGCCATCGACAGGAACGTCCGCACGATGCGGCTGCATCGCTCGGCCGCGTCGCGGATGCGTCGGGCGCGGCGGGACACGGCGTCGTCCGAGACCGCCTCCTCCATCATCAACGCCTGACCGCTGACCACCGAAAGCGGGTTGTTCAGTTCGTGAGCGAGCCCGGCGAGCAAGGAGCCCAACGCGGCGATCTTTTCCTTCTGATGGAAGGACTCGCGTTGGCGCGCCAACTCGGCCTCCGCCTGCACGCGCTCCGTCAGATCGACGATCGCGTAAATCAGCGCATCCTGGTCCTCGTATGTCATCGGAACCGTGGTTACACGCGCCCAGAATTTTTCGCCGTTGGGACGTTGCGCGTCCATTTCGCGGCTGTCGCGCTGATGGTTGCCGGCGGTCAGGTCTTCCAGCGTCTCTTTGAAATCCGGTCCGCGGCAGAGATTGAAGATCGTCAGTTGATCGAGGAAATCGCCGTCGATCCCCAGTTGCGTGCACGCGGCCGGATTGATGTAGCGGAGCGTATAGCTCTCCGTGTCCGAAATGAGGATCGGCAGCGGGATCGCGCCGGAGATCGCCCGGAACCGCTCCTCGCTTTCGCGTACCGCCCGCTCCATCGCCTTACGGCCGCTGACATCGCGGAAGATAACCAATGCCACGACGTCACCGTCGTGGTTGGTAAAGGGTGTCGCGGTTACCTCGATGAACTTGCGGCGTCCCCTGGCATCCACGATACACCGTTCGGCCATCGGGATATGCAATGCGTCGTTCATCACCTGGGCGATCCGACGGCTCGCCTGCTCTTTCTCGTCATCGGCCACGAAATCGATATAGGACCTATCATACGCCTCCTCGGCGGTCGCGAATCCCAAGATCGAACAACCGGCCTGGTTCAAAAACGCGATGCCGTCGCGATCATGCAGCATGATCGCTTCGGGCGAGAGTTCGACCAGTTGCCGATAGCGTTCCTCGCTTTCCTGCAGTTGGTCCAAGACTTCTCGGTTGCGCCGAAACGTAACGCGTAACAAGGACAGCCAAGGCTTCCAAATTCTCGGCAGGACCGGCGGCGGCTCCTCGTCCCCGCGCGCGCCCGTTCGGATGTATTGCGCGAAGGAGAGCACGGGCTGCACGAATTGCGACCGCACGAGAAGCTGTCCGAAAACCAGTGTCGCAATCAACCCGGCGATAATCAGGCCATACGGCAGGAACCGCCATGCCAGCCCTTCGCTCAGAACCGACGACGGCACCGCATATTCGACATGCCAGCCGACGCCGCTCAACGGCAGACGCAAGAGATAGTACCCATCGGTCTCGTAAAACGAGTTCGCATCGACATCGCTCATCGCCTGATACGCGACCGGCGCGTCGAGCAGGGCGTCGTACAGGTCCGGGTCCGCATCGCCGACCGCCGCGAGCACCGTGCCGTTCTTGTCCAGAATTTGCCCGGAAATCGCGTCGAACTTCGGCACGCGCAAAAAGGCGACCAAGCCGGCCTGCGGAATGTCCGCGCCGACGACGCCGACGAACCGGTTCGATTCGTATACCGGCGCGGCGTAGGAAATCAGCGCATCACCGTTGATGACGTCTTTCTCGCCGGAGACCCAGTAAGCGGTTCGGCTGGACCGTACATCCGGCATCGCTTTCGCAAAGACTTCCCGGTTCAGGTACGGCGCGACCGCGGAGCCGATCTTCGCATCCCCCGTCAGCTTGCCGAAGGCCGACCGGTCCAACGCGGGATAGATCGATAGGAAATCGCGGTACAGCGGCATGAAATAGCTGTACCGGATCGCCATATTCGCGACGTGGCCCAACTGCTGGATCGAAAAGATATCCAGCGACAAGCTGACGACCTGCAGCTTCTCGGTCCCGCCGGCAAGCGCCAAGCTGCCGCCGATGAAACTCCCCGTCCCGCCCGGCTGGATGGCGTCGACGTTCTTATCGAGGAAGTAACCGGTGATATCCTGCGTCTTCTCGTCCGCCTCCACGGTCAGCAAGGGGAGCCGGCGCGATAGCCGCTGGTCCTCGTTTGCGAGGTAGGCTTCCGCCCAGCGGCGCATTTGATCGACATGGTTCTCCGTCGCCCGCAGCGTACGGTGGATTTTTTGATGCCGCTCGTGCAGCGAGACCAGCAGATTCTCGAGCCGGCGCTGATGCTGCTCGGCGTAATGGACATAGCCCAACGCGATCACGAGGATGATAAGCGGCACCGAACTGGCGACGGCCAGCTTCGCATAATGGCGCGACAATGTGCGTTCGGATCGGGTCGCCATGTCAGCTCGTTTCTCGTCTCCGCCGTCCCGTCCAACACCCGGCCGGTAAGACCAACCTAAACCGCCGTACTCTTGCCGTCGGGAACGAAGACATAGCCGGCGCCCCGAACGGTCTTGATGATCTGCGGTTTCTGCGGGTCAACCTCGATTTTTCGACGCAGCCGGGCAATGCGGATATCGATACTGCGGTCGAACGGATCCCAGCGTCGATGATGCGCAAGATCGAGAAGTTGGTCCCGGGTCAGCACGCGGTTGGGATGCTCCACGAACGCGGCGAGCAGATCGAACTCCATCGCGGTCAACGACACGGGGGACCCGTCCTCCGCGAACAATTCATGCGCGTCGAGATCGAACACGAAGGTACCGATCGCCAAACGCCGGGTATCGCCGCTCGGCACTTTCGCCGGCGGAGTCCCGGCACGGCGCAGGACGCTTTTCACCCGCGCCGCCAGTTCCCGCAAATCGCACGGCTTGCCGATGTAGTCATCCGCGCCCAGTTCCAGCCCGATAACGCGGTCCACCGGTTCCGCCGCCGCCGTCACCATGATGATCGCCGCTTCCGTCTCCTCGCGCAGGAACCGCGCCAACGTCAACCCATCTTCGCCGGGAAGGTTCAAATCCAACAGAACCAAATCAAGGGGGCCCTCCTCGACGCGCGCGCGCAATTCCTCGCCCGATTCCGCCGTCGAAACGTCATATCCCCGCATCGTCAGGTATTCCGCAAATGTGTCGCGCACATCTTCTTCGTCGTCCACAACGACGATACGCTCACGGTCACTCATGCCGTGCCCCTCCCAACTTGAGAGACTCCCAAAGCGCATGAACGCGTTGGAAACCCTCGAATTTTAGCTCAATCCCCAAAAACAGCCGCCGCGATGATCCGGAAACAAATGAAACACGTATTGTCCTGTACGGACATCGCCCAGAAATCTGCTGCCCACATGATCCTGAGCGTAGTTACACGCAAACTGGGAACAGAGTCATGCAAGAGTATCATCAAAAGTCGCAAAAATCGCCTGTCGACGCCCATTCACGGATCATGGGCGGCCTGCGGCCCCGCACCCGCACGCAACGCCGGCCGCGCCTTTTGTATGCGATCCTCATTCTACCGTTGATCATGATGGTGCCGACCAACACGTCGGCGATCGGGTCCGCAGCCATGATCAGCGAAGCGGTACCCGAGCGCCAATACGGCAGCCGCATCGAAACCGGCTCGCAAGCGCCGATGAACGGTTGCGCTTGTTCGGCAGCGTTGTCGCTGCCGTCGATAGACCGCACCCCAAGCCGCCACGCCATCGGCGCCACGGCCCGGTGGCACCGCGTTCTGCCGGCGTCGGTCCGGTCGCGCATCGGGGCAACCTCCACGAACCACGCCGCCCGCTGCGCGATGATCGACAAGAAAGCCTGCCCTGCCAAACCGGCCCTTATACAGACGATGCCGCCAAGCGCCGCCAAGAACGGCCGGCAAAGCGTCCAACTCCACACACCGCTCAAAAGCTGACACCCTCCCCATGTTGGCTGTGAGACGCCGGGCCGCGGATATCTGCGGCCCGGCGTTGTTCGTCTTCTGCAAAAACGATTAGGGAATTACGGCAAGTGAGACCGAAGGCTGTCGCGTTGGCGGATGCCGCGCGGCAGGGTGTACATTCGCAGATCGGCCGGCGAAGCAACCGCGCCCCGAAAGCCGTTGTTTCGTCCCAAGCGAAAGGATTTCCGGCGGCCCTTTAGAACAAGCGCCTGGGCTCTTCGGTAAAGACTGACCAGAACGCGCACGGCGATACCTCCTGTGACAAGATCCGCGGCCGATCTGACGGATGTCGCGCCTCAGGACCGCAACATCCCACCGACCGCAGGGTGGACCTTGACAGCGATAGTTTTCCGTCCGATGTCACGAAACGGACTTTCAGGTTTCAATTGTTTCAGTTGTCCGGACAAACACAGGTCGGCGCCCTGCGACACGGATCTTTCGCGTTCCCTTGCCACACGAAAAAACCAGCCTATGTGACTCGTAATAACCAGAATCTCCCCACACGACTTGCCAGCCCCGCACTCGGAAAATCCCCCCTCTGCTCCCGACCCGCGGGGCTGGTCCTTCAGGGCCGGCGCCGGCGGTTAACCGCGCCAAATCGGCGCAATTGTGCCCAGGGTTTGGCCGATGCTATAAGCCGGTTTCCGCGCCCCGCCGCATAAGGAAACCTGACGATCGAAAACAACGGTTTTGGCCGGCAATTTTTCGCTCGATGGATCGAAACCGCCTGCCGCTTTGCTTGGGTCATCATCATCGGCACGGTTCTTCTTACCGCTGGCGCGCTGTACTACGCCGTGAACAACGTTTCGGTGGACGCCAGCGTCGACAAGATGCTGTCGCCATCGCTCCCTTTCCGACAGAACGAGATCGCCATCAATGCGGCGTTTCCGCTCTCGAACGGCACGCTGTCGGTCATCGTCGAGGCGCAAACCGCCGAACAGGCGGATGACGCGGCCAACAAGCTCGCGAAGGCCCTCAGGGCGCGCACCGACCGGTTTAAGAGCATCTTCTACCCCGAAGGGCTGGAACTCCTCCGGCAGAACGGCCTGCTCTACCTGGATCAGGACGAACTCGAATCTCTGGCCGACCGCCTAGCAGAGGCGCAGCCGCTGCTCGGCGGCATCAGCGCCGACCCGACGCTGCGCGGGCTCGCCGATGTCTTGACACTCGCCCTGGAGAACGCGACCGCCGAGACAGCATCGGCCTTCGGTCCCGCCTTGCGCAAAATGACGGCGACGGTCGACGCCCTCGCGGATGGACGGAATCCGCGCCTATCCTGGCAATCGCTGCTGTCCGAAGACGACGACGAAGAGACCGCGAACCGGCAGTTCATCGTCGCCCAACCGGTCGTGGACTTCGGATCGCTTTCCCCCGTTTCGGACGCCATGCGCGCCATCGGCGACGTCACCGCCACGCTTGGTTTCGACACGGACGACACCGTGCGCGTCCGCGTCACAGGCACCCAGTTGATGCGGCAGGAAGAGCTGCAAACGGTCAAGGACGGCATGGGATTGGTCGGCATGCTGTCCTTCACGATCGTCATCGTCCTGCTGGCGTTGGCGTTACGGTCGGCGCGGTTGGTCATCGCGACGCTGTTCACGCTCGTGGCGGGACTCATCCTGACGGCGGCCTTCGCCGTCGCGACCTTTTCCGCGTTGAATCTGATATCCGTGGCCTTCGCGGTCCTGTTCATCGGACTCAGCGTCGATTTCGGTATCCATTTCACCCTACGGTCCCGGGAAGAGATGATCGGCGGCAAGGCCATTCGCGATGCCTTGCCGGCGGCCGCACGGGGCGTTGGCGGGCCGCTGTTGCTTTCCGCCGTCGCCGCCGCATTAGGATTCCTGTCCTTTCTCCCGACGGATTATCGCGGCGTCTCCGAACTCGGCGTCATTTCCGGGGCCGGCATGTTCATCGCACTGGTCGCAAACATGACGCTGCTGCCGGCCCTCCTCTACGTTATGCGGGCGAACGCGAACGGCATTTCGGGCCGCGCTTCCCCAAAAAACCCGCTTCGCGGTCTTGTCCAATCGCATGCCGGAAAGATCGTCGGCGCGGCCGCGATCATCGGTATCGGTGCGGCGGCCATCACGCCGTTCGCGCAATTCGACGAAGACCCGCTGAACCTGCGCGATCCGAATTCGCCATCCGTCGCCACGTTGCTCGACTTGCTGAAAGACCCCCGGACGGAGCCTTATTCGGCGGAACTCCTCGCCAAGGATCTGACCACCGCCGACCAGCTCGCCCAACGCTTGAAGGCCCTGCCGGAAGTTAGGAACGCCACGACGATCAGCAATCTCGTCCCGACGGATCAAGACGCGAAGCAGGAGATCATCGACGAGACCGCCCTGGTCCTGACGCCGGTCTTTATGGGCGCCGGCGACGCCGTCCCGCTATCGGACGAAGACCGGCAACAGGCGCTTACGTCGCTTGAGGCGGGCCTCAACGGTACGAACGCCGGCGTCCTGCCCGATGCCAAGAAGCTCGCCGCGGCGCTCTCGAAACTCCCGGCAACCGCGGAAACCCGAAAGCGGCTCGAAACCGCCTTGCTCGGCGACTTCCCGCTGTTCCGCGATCGCCTGTCGGACCTGATGCAGCCAGACGGCATCACCCTGGAAACGATCCCGCCGCCCCTGCGCGACCGGCAGATCAGCAAGGACGGCCGTGCGCTCGTGACCATCAAGCCGCGCGACGACCTTCGGGATTCCGACGCCCGCCGGCAGTTCGCCGCCGCCGTCCAAGAGGTCGCGCCGACGGCGAGCGGGTCTGCGATAAGCTATTCGGCCGTCAAGGACGCGGTGGTCGGATCGTTTCAGCAGGCGGCGATCCTGGCGATGATCATGATCGTCATTCTGTTGTTCGCGGTGCTTCGCCGCTTGTCCGATGTCCTGATGGTGCTGAGCCCGCTGGCCCTCGCCGTCGTCATCACCGTTGCGGTCACGGTGGTGTTCAACACGCCGTTCAATCTCGCCAACATCATCGTGTTGCCGCTTATCCTCGGCCTGGGCGTCGCCTTCGGCATCCACATCGTCCTGCGGCACCGTGACGAAGGGGACGACAAGATGCTCGAATCCTCAACGCCGCGGGCGGTGCTGTTCAGCGCGCTGACGACGATCGGCTCCTTTGGGGCGCTAACCCTGTCCAATCATCCGGGCACGGCCAGCATGGGCTACTTGCTGACACTGTCGGTGAGCCTGACGATGCTGTGCACCTTGATCGTGCTCCCGGCGCTTCTCGAACTGTTCGGTGCGCGCAAGACGGACCACGGCGCCAAGCAATGACCGGTCGAGGGGGGCTCCGGAACAGGAAGGACACGGAGATCCTATTGCAGAAAGCCATGGAGGGTTTCGACGGCAGCCACCGCAACCTCTATCCCGGCTTTCCTAGGTTGCAACGCGCGCCAAATGCGCCATCTTGTCGGGGTTTCGCATCGAGAATATGTGGCTGATCCGGCCGCCAGGGTCCACATGCACGGTCATGACGGCGAACATCGCGCCGCCTTGCGTGATCACCGCCGCCGTGCCCCCGTTCATCCGCCGGTATTCGACATCCAGCGTCATCAACCCCTTCTCGACAAGACCGAGGAAGAATCGCGTCACCGGCACAGCGCCGCTGATGACATTGCGCGCGGCGATCGCCTTGCCGCCGCCATCGGCCCAGACTTCCACGTCTCGCGATAGCGTCGCTTCAAACGCCGCAGCGTCGCCGGCTTCCAGCGCCGCGAAGAAGGCCTTGGTAAGCTGTTCGCGCCGGTCTGCATCGACACCGAAGCGGGGCTTGTCGTCTTGCAGGCGCTTGCGCGCGCGGTGTACCGCCTGCCGGGTCGCCGGTTCGGATCGTTCGAGGATCGCGGCAACTTCGCCATAGGAATAGTCGAAGACATCCCGGAGCAGGAAGGCAGCCCGTTCGACCGGGGAAAGCCGCTCCAAAACCAATAGAAAGGCCATGGAAACGGTTTCATAGGATTCCAGCGCTCCGTCCTGCGCCGCGGTCAAATCGGTGTCCACGGGTTCGGGCAGCCAGGGGCCGACATAGGTTTCCCGCGCGCGGGCGGCGGCCTTCAATCGGTCGAGACAGAGCCGGCCGCATACCGTCGTCAACCAGCCCGGCAGGTTCCGGATGTCCTCGGACGCGGCCCGGTGCAGGCGCAGATAGGTCTCCTGCACCGCATCCTCCGCGTCCGAAACCGAACCGAGCATCCGATAGGCGATACCCATCAGCCGTGCCCGTTCGTCCTCGAAAGCCTGTGCCCGGTCCGTCATGCCGCCATGGCCAGATCGATCTTCACCGCCGCGCAACTCTTGCTGTGTCCCATGCCACGCTTCAAGGCGGGATAGACCCGCGTGGACGCAATCGCAATGGCCAATTCCGTCATGATCGCGGGGGCCAATCGATCGGACAACGCGGCGCGCAACAGCTCGATATCGTCGGTGTTCGCCGCCACCGCTTCCGCGAACCGATAGATCAACGATTGGTCCCTGCTCAGCGTCTCCGGCGCGAAGACCGCCTTCTCGACGATTTCGGGCGCAACGCCGTCTTGCAAGGCAAAATCCACATTGATCTGTAGGCAGGGCCCGCAATCTTCCGACTTCACCGCCGCGATCCGCGCCACCGCCAGCGCCTCGGCCGATGCATGCTTACGATGCCCCGACAGCGGCATGAAAAGACTGAATTTCCAGAAGGCCGACCGGGACGACCGGAGGATGTCGCGAAGGTAATCGAGCGTCGCGCCGGTTCTTCCCTCATAGGACCGAATCAGCCGTTTTTCCAACCATTGCATGGGATCAACTCCTCCATTCCGTCAGTGCCGCGGCGGCAGAACACCGTCGCTGTAGGGATGACGAAACAGAGGCGCGGTTTGTGACCGAAAGACGAAAGAAATGAGCGATCCACCCGTCAGAGCAACTTGTTCAGAAAACAAGATTTTGCAAGAATATGCATGCTTTAACGATACTGCGGTGGCCACGATGAGCGAATTCCTCACGACCAAGGAACTGGCGGAGTTGCTTCGCATCAAGGAGCGCAAGGTTTATGACCTTGCGGCATCCGGCGACATTCCCTGCTCCCGCGCGATGGGCAAACTCCTGTTTCCGCGTCAGGCGGTGAACGCATGGATCGCGGAGAACAGCTCCGGTTTCTCGCCGCAAGCGCTTGCCGAACGACCGGCGGTATTCCTTGGCAGCCACGACCCACTGCTCGATTGGGCCTTGCGCGAATCCCGTTGCGGTCTCGCCACCTATTTCGACGGCAGCCTAGACGGATTGGATCGTTTCGAGCGCGGGGAAGGCATCGCGACGGGGCTACATATCTACGCGCCCGCGCGCGAGGCATGGAACCTTCCCGCGGTCGCGAAACGGTTCGAAACGACCCCAGCGGCGCTCGTCGAATGGGCCTGGCGCGACCGGGGACTGATCGTCGGCTCCGATGCGGCGGACACCATTAAGACCCTATGCGATTTGAGAGGCCGCCGCGTGATTCCCCGACAACCGGAGGCCGGCAGCCACGCGCTGTTCGCCCATCTTGCGGGCGAAGCCGGATTGTCAGACACGGATTTCGAGTCCCTGCCGGCAGCGCGGAGCGAGACCGATGCCGCCGTCGCGGTTCTCGAAGGCAAGGCCGAAGCCGCCTTCGGGCTAAAGGCGTTGGCCACGCAATACCGGCTCGCCTTCGTGCCGTTAATCCGGGAACGGTTCGACCTGCTGGTCGACCGTCACGCCTGGTTCGAGCCGCCGTTCCAGACATTCATAAACTTCTGCCGATCGGTCACCTTCCGCAACAAGCTTGACGAACTCGACGGCTACGATGCCAGCGGCTTCGGCCGCGTGCATTTCAACGGCCTCTGACCCACGCCGCGCGCTGCGGAACCGCTATTGCGCCTTTCCCTGCGCGACACGCTCGGCGTTGGGAAAGAACAACTGCTGTCCGTCCAGCCGATAGGACCGGATGGCCTGTTGTCCCTCTTCCGACAGGATCCAATCGATGAACGCCTGCCCCGCCTTGGCCCGCACTCGCGGATGCTTCTCGGGATTGACCAGAATGACGCCGTACTGGTTGAACAGGTCATCGTCGCCTTCGACCAGGATCTTGAAGCTTCCCTTGTTCTTGAAGCTAATCCATGTCGCGCGGTCGGTCATGACGTAGGCGCCCATGCCGACGCCCACATTGAGCGTGGCGCCCATGCCAGACCCGGTTTCGCGATACCAGGTACCGCTGGCGTCGGTGACCGAAAGTCCGGCCTTCCGCCATAGCCGCATTTCCTTCTTATGCGTGCCGGAATTGTCGCCGCGTGACGCGAAGACGGCCTTGGCCGCGGCGATTTTCTCGAACGCGTCCACCACCTTCTTTATCCCGGCGACCCCGGCCGGGTCGGACGGCGGGCCGACGACGATGAAGTCGTTATACATCACGTCATGACGCGCGACGCCATATCCATCGGCGACGAATTTCAACTCCGCCGGTTTCGCATGAACCAGCAGGACATCGCCGTCGCCGTTCCTGGCATTCTTGATCGCCTGACCGGTGCCGACCGCCACCACATTCACCTTGATCCCCGTCTTCCTCTCGAAGATCGGCAGAATATGGTCGTAAAGGCCTGAATTCGCGGTCGATGTCGTCGATTGCAAAATGATCGACCGGTCCGCCGCGCGGGCAGTTCCGGGCTGAAACAAAACCACCGCCGCCAACGCGGCGACGCCGAACGCAAGAACCCGACTTGTCATGAAGTCCTCCTCAAAACGCTTGGCGCTACAACAGAATGCGCCCCGCAAGATAATCCCGCGCCGCTTCGGACTCGGGACGGTCGAAAAAACGGTCCGCCGCCGTGTGTTCGAGGATGCGGCCCCGGTGCAGGAACACCACATCGTCGGCCAGACGTTTCGCCTGACCCTGCTCATGCGTGACGAAGACGATCTTGGTGCCGTTCCGGCCCGCCGCACCGACGATCTGCTCGATCCGCTGCATGGACGCCGGATCGAGGCTCGCGGTCGGCTCGTCGAGGAACAACACCTCGGGCCCGATCGCCAACGCCCGCGCCAAGGCCAGCCGTTGCTGTTCGCCGCCGGACAACAGACGGGCCGGCAGCGCCGCGTGGTCGACCAGCCCGACGTGATCCAACAAGGCATCGCGCCGCTCCGCCGCCGCCTTGCCGCGCAGCTTCAGGACAAAGTCGATATTGGCCGCAACCGAACGCCGCAACAGGACCGGACGCTGGAACACCATCGCCTGCCGCGCCCGCACGGCCTCCGACAAAGGCCCGCCCCCCCATGAAATCCGGCCCGCGGTGGGCGGGATCAGGCCGTGCAGCAGCCGCAACAGCAGGCTTTTCCCCGCGCCGTTCGGCCCCATAATGACGGTCACGCCGGGCGACGCGAGACGAAGGTCCACGCCGTCGATCAATCGCTGGCCATCGACATCCAGGACCAGGCCGTGCGCCTCGCCCGGTAGGATCGGCGGACTCCGGCCAGTCATCGCGCCAAGCGCCCCAATGGCATACAGCGCGGCATCAAACATAGGCATGCCGCGCCGAGGTCGACCGCAGCGCCATCACGCCGGAATTCACCAAGAGGGCGATCGCCAGCAAGACAATGCCCAACGCCAACGCCAACGCCAGATCGCCCTTGGAGGTTTCGAGCGCGATGGCGGTGGTCATCACCCGCGTCAGGTGATTAATGTTGCCGCCGACGATGATCACCGCGCCGACTTCCGCGACCGCGCGACCGAAACCGGCCAGGGCGACCGTCAGCAGGCTGTAGCGCGCATCCCACAGCAACGCCGCCATGGCCGTGTGGGCGGGAACGCAGAGCGATCGGAATTGTTCGGCATATTCCTGGTGCAGGTCTTCGATGACCTGCCGCGACAGTGCGGCGATGATCGGCGTGATCAGGATCGTCTGGGCGATGATCATCGCGGTCGGCGTATAGAGCAGCCGCAGCCCGCCGAACGGGCCGGCATTCGACAGCATCAAATACACCAACAGCCCGACCACGACCGGCGGCAACCCCATCAGCGCGTTCAGCACAACGATGACCGCGCCGCGGCCGGGGAAGCGCGCGATCGCGACGACCGCCCCCAGCGGCAAGGCGACGGCGCAGGAAACCAACATCGCCGACACGCTGACCCGCAACGACAGGCCGACGATCTCCAACAAATCCGAATCCGCCGACACGACCAAGGCCATCGCAATCGCGAAAGCATCGCCTAGCTCATGCATAATTTAAGGTATTCTGCATTTTCCCCGAAACATGCAATATCCTGCATTCATCCCTGCGGGATTGCAATACGGACCATCGGTCCATGGCATGGCTTGCTTGTTCGGGTTCGACGAAGAGGCTACCAAGAAGCTCGTTTCGCGCGGACACCTAGGACGCCATGCTTCATGCTCCCGAGTCCCCCCTCGCCGCCGCAATGATCGTCGCGCGGGCATTGCTCGTCGCCGCCGTCGTGGGCGCGGCGCTGGCCCTTGGAGGCGTCCGGGCCGACGACCGGGTGACGGTGTTCGCCGCATCGAGCCTGACCAGCGCGGTTACGGAAATCAGCCGGCGCTACACCAAGAGTTCCGGCAAGCAGGTGCGTCTCTCCTTCGCCGGGTCGTCCGCCCTCGCCCGGCAAATCGCCGCCGGCGCCCCGGCGCATATCTACCTGTCCGCCAACACGGACTGGATGGACTATCTCGCAGCGCGTGAATTGATCGACGCGGAGAGCCGTATCGCCCCCATCGGCAATCGTCTTGTGCTGATCGTCCCCGCCGACAGCCCGGTCGACGGCGTGTCGATCACGCCGACGCTCGATCTGCCGAAACTCCTCGGGTCCGACGGCCGGATCGCGGTGGGCGACCCGGCCCACGTCCCCGCCGGCGCGTATGCCGAACAAGCCCTGACCACGCTTGGGCTATGGGGCGACGCTGCCGGAAGGCTGGCGCGGCTGGACAATGTTCGGCACGCGCTGGCGTTGGTGGAGCGCGGCGAGACTCCGCTTGGCATCGTCTACGCGACGGACGCGAAGATCACCGACCGGGTCCGCGTCATTGGCGCATTCCCCGCCGATACTCATCCTCCGATCCGCTATCCCTTCGCCATTCTGAAGGCACAACCGCATGATGGGGTCGCCGCCTTCTATGCTTATCTGACCGGTGAAACGGGTTTGGCCGTCTTTCGCGACTTCGGTTTCACGACCCCATAGCGGGGCGCGACGCCTTTCGCCCTTACCAAAGCGATTTCCGCGCGCGGTCGGGCCATTCCTTGTCATAGGAGTCGCCGCCGACGGTATCGTCGCTTTGCGCCGCGAGAATACGGCCGGGCGTCGGCAGGGTCTTGGGGTCGACCTGCATCCCGGGATCCCAGAGGTGCGACCGCACGATGGCGCGGGCGCACTGGAAATAGATTTCGTCGACTTCCAGGATCAGGACCGACCGCGGCGGCTTGCCGTCGACCGCGAAGGACTCGAGCAGTTCCGCATCGGCGGTCAGGTGCGCCTTGCCGTTCACGCGGACGGTCGTCCCCGACCCCGGGATCAGGAACAGCAAAGAGGCGCGCGGGTCGCGGACGATGTTGCGCAGCGAGTCGATGCGATTGTTGCCGCGCCGGTCCGGCAACATCAGCGTCCGGTCGTCGTGAATCCGGACGAATCCCGGCCTGTCGCCGCGTGGCGAGCAATCGATACCCTCGGGACCGCAGGTCGCCAGGACGGCGAAGGGCGACGCCTCGATCAGCGCCCGGTATTCCTTCGTGACGACCGGCGCGACCTTGACGAGCGACGGGTCGGCGGGCTGTCCGTAAAGCGCTTCCAACGCTTCCTCTGTCCTGATCACGGTCATGATCCACTCCAAAAATGGGAAAGAACGGCGGATGGTATATCGCGCACGATATCTATCAAGGACCGATGACGATCCGATGACAAGCCCGCAGCCGCGCCCGAAAGCGGGGGACATCGTTCCGTGATATGGTCCGGCATGGACAAACCGATACGCCCTTGCCCGCGTCCGGCCTCGGACGCCCCCCGGTAACCCAGACCGATCAACCCACATGATGAACCCGAACCGCCTGGCCGCGAGCACTCCGTTCTTTTACGGCTGGGTCATCGTCGCCTGCGCGATGTGCGCCAATTTCGCCCGCCAGGGGTCGGCCGTCGCCACGTTGTCGATCTTCGCCGTGCCCATGTCGGACGAGTTCGGCTGGTCGCGCACCGCTTTTTCCGGCGCGGTATCGCTCGGCGGCGTCCTGGGCGCGATCATCTCGCCCAAGGTCGGCGTCATCGTCGACCGGCAGGGCGCGGGACGGGTGTTGGCCATCGGCACATTGTTGATCGGCGTCAGCGCGTTGTCCCTGTCCTGGACCAACTCCCTGTTGTGGTTCTATATCGCTTTCTGTCTCGGCCGCATGGCCTTCGCCGGTCCCTTCGAGATCGCGGTGACCAGCGCCGTCGCCAACTGGTTCGTGCGCTTCCGCGCCCGCGCCATGTCCTATACGGCGGTCGCCCACAGCCTCGGCCTGACCATCCTGCCGATCGTCGCCTTTGCGGCGATCGAGTTATGGGATTGGCGCGCGGGATGGTTGGGCATCGCCGCGTTGGTGCTGGTGATCGGCGTATTGCCCAACGCCCTGCTGATGATCCAGCGCCCGGAAGATGTGGGCCTACGACCCTATTCCGGGCAAAAGAACCGTACCGGCATTGCCGCCGCGACATCCGGCAAGGACGCCGCCGCGGAAATCAGCTACACGCGCAGGGAAGCGTCACGGACCTCGACCTTCTGGCTGCTGATCGCCTTCTCCATGCTGATCTATCCGGTACAGGCGGGCGTCAGCCTGCATCAGGCGCCGCACCTGATCGAGCGGGGCGTTTCGCTGGCCGTCGCGGCGACGGCGGTGAGCAGCTTCTCCTTTACGGCCGTCCTGGGCGGCTTGGCCTTCGGGCATATGGAAGCGCGGTTGGGCATCCGCCGGAGCCTCGCCGCCTGCGCGGCGCTCATGGCGGCCGGCACGATCGTCATGCTGAACGTGTCGGGTCCGGCCACCGCGTATCTGTCGGCCTGCACCTTCGGCGCGGGGATCGGCGGCCTCATGACGCTCCTGCCGGTGGCGTGGGCCGACAGCTTCGGCCGCCGCAATATCGGCGCGATTCGCGGCATCACGCTGCCGTTGCAAACGATCGCCCAAGCCTCGGGACCATTGGTTTCCGGCGTGCTGTACGACACGACCGGCAACTACGACACATCGTTGATGGTGTTCTGCACCAGCGGGTTCGCCGCGGCGACGTTGGCGCTCCTCATCCGGCCGCCGCGCAAACAGCGGTCCGCCTAGGGGATCGTCCCTATGTCGCCTCCCCGATCTCGAAACTCATCAGGTCCTCGCCCCAGATGAGGCGGCCGTCATAGACCGCGGCGATGTCGGCGATGACCCGTTCTCGCACGCCGTCCGTATCGATCAGCGGCCCATGATGCGATGTCACCAGCGTCTTCACGTTGCAGTCGCGGGCCAACTCGCCGATCGCCTGCTGTTTCGTCCGCGCCGCCTGCGTCTCACCGGGCGCCCGTTCGCGCGCCACGTTGAACGAGTTCAGGTAATGCACCAGCAGGTCGGCGTCCTGCGCGAGGCCATAGAGCGGCTTCGCCGGCGATTTCTCCGGCGGCAGCGTGATGTCGCTGGAATAGGCGAAGACCCCGCCATCCGCCTGGAGACGGACGCCATAGCACACCAAGTACGGCTGATGGTGCGGCACATTGGCCAGCCGGATCGACCAGCCCTCCCCTTCGATGACGTCGGTCTCGCCGACTTCGGTAACCTCCGCCTCGGGCCATGGCCGCGGCGGCGTCCCGCCCCGGCCCTCGTAAATGCTAAGGCTGTTGGCGTGGTTCGTCCGCGCGGTCAGGTCGAACTTGAACGCCCCGTCCTCGCCGAACAACCGCTCGACGAAATGATTGAGGCCGGGGGGACCGAACACCTTCAACGCGGGCGTGTCCGGCGGACTGATATCCCAGCGATGCAGGAACAAACGGACGAAATCGAGGCAATGGTCGAAATGCAGATGCGAGAAGAGCACGTGGCTCACGTCGGTCGCGGAAACGCCCGCCTGCATCATGCGCTGGAAGGTGCCGGGCCCATGATCGATCAGGATCACGTCGCCGCCGGTCTGCACCATATAGCCGGCCGACGCGCGCTTGAGGGACGGCACCGGACTGCCGGTGCCGAGCAGCGTTACCTTCATCGCGAATCACCCTCGCTCTCGTCGAGGCTTCGAGTATAGGCGCGGGCAAGGCCGCCGGGCCAATCATCCGGCAATCGCCGTGACCCAGTGTGCCCGCCCGGCCGCTCTTGACAGGCAACGGGGGCATGCCTATTTGTTTCATAACGGTCGATATGAAAAGAGCAGATCATGGCACGCCCGAAAGAATTCGACCCGGATGACGCGTTGGACAAGGCAATGCACCTGTTCTGGGCCAAGGGATATCACGACACGTCGATCCGCGACCTGGTTGCCCGGACCGGCGTGAACTATTACGGGCTGTACGAGGTGTTCGACAACAAACACGGGCTGTTCCTCGCCTCGCTCGACCGATACCGCGACAGGGTCACGGCACGGGTCATCGAGGAACTGAACCGGCCCGGCCCGGCCAAGCCGGCAATTCGCCGCGCGTTCGACCGCCTTTTCGGCTTGCTGCAAACGAGCGATGGCCGCATCGGCTGCATGATGTGCAACACCGCCGTCGAGCTCGCCCCGCATGACGACGACGCGGCAAAGCGCGTCCAGGGACACATGGCGCAGCTTCGCGACGCCTTCGAATCACGGCTCGAAGAAGGGCAGCGTACCGGCGACATCGACGAGGCAGCCGACCCACGCGCCCTTGCCGAATTCCTGACGACGACCGCCTACAGCATCGGCCTCCTGCTGCGCACCGGATGCAGCGACGCCCATATCAAACGGCATCTCGACACCGCCCTGTCCGCGATCTGAAATTTTTTTGCCCTATTTCATATCAAATGTTCTGAAATAATAGATGAGGAACTGGAAATGTCATACCTGAGCTACTCGAAATCCTTCCAAGGCGTCGCCGACGTCTTTCTCAGGAAACCGGACCGCTACGCCCCGTTCCTGCAGTTCATCGAGGCCGTGATGGTCGGCCCTTCCGCCCTGACAAAGGCCGAGCGGGAGATCATCGCCGCCCATGTCTCGAAGTTGAACGGTTGCGGATTCTGTCTCGGTGCGCACACCGCGACGCTGGCGGCCTTGGATATCGATTTCCACGCCCTGGATGCGGCCGGGTCCGGCCCGGATACCCGCAACGTCAGCGCCAAGCTTCAAGCGGTTTTGGACTTCGCGACCCAGGTCACGCAGGAGCCGGATTCGATCCGTCAGTCGGACATCGATGCGCTCCGCGACGCGGGATGGGAGGACGAGACGATCGAGGACGCCATCAACGTCATCGCCTTGTTCAACTACGTGAACCGGCTCGTCGACGCGTTCGGGATCGAAGGCGACGATGCGTATTTCAAACATGTGGGCGCAACGCTGGCGACTCAGGGCTACGCACCCTTGATCGAATCGGCACTCAGGAAAGCCGGCTGACCAAGTTTCGACCCCATGGAAAGGAGCAATGACATGCGCAACACCCTGCAATGGGCCCGCCCCGGCGAAAGCTTCGAGGACGGTAGCCGCTACGACGACTGGACGTTGATTGAGGAAAGCGGCGTCTGGCATTGGCAATACGACACGCACGAACTGACCTTCGACATTTACGAGCATGACGGACAGTACTGGAAGCTGTACCGGGCCCGCTTCGTGCCGGATGGCGGCTCGGACTACGCCTACGACTTCGGCGGACAGGCCTGCCGCATGGCGCTGGTCGAATACCGGCGGCAATGCCGCTCCCCGCATTCCAGCAAGCTCATGCGGCCCGGAGATTCGGAGTGGGTCCGGACCTATGAAGTCGACGAGGCCATCCATATCGTCCGCAAGGCCGGGCGCGAGGACGCCAAATACGGCGCGCCCTATGGCCGGAAGAGTGCGGCATGACCGGCGCCGAAACCAACGACAATCCGGTGTGTGTCATTACCGGCGTCGGCGATTCAACCGGCGCCGCCTTGGCACGGCGGTTCGCCACCGGAGGCTACCGCGTCGCGATGATCGCCCGAAACCGGCACCGGCTTACCGCGCTTGAACGGGAAGTCCCCGGTTGCCGCGCCTTCGTCTGCGATATCGGCGACCTTGCGGCGCTCGCCGCCACCATCGCCGAAATTCGGGCGTCGATGGGCGCACCGTCGGTCCTCGTCCACAACGCCGTCGCGCACACCTTCGATACCTTCCTCGACGCCGATCCCGCCGTCCTGGAACGGAATTTCCGCGTCAACACCACCGCCCTGCTCTATCTCGCGCGCGACCTCGCCCCGTCCATGATCGACGTCGGACAAGGCGCAATCATTGTAACCGGCAACACGGCGTCGCACCGCGGGGTTCCGAAATACGCCCTGTTCGCCCCGACCAAGGCGGCCCAGCGCATTCTCGCGGAGTCGCTGGCGCGCGATCTGGGACCGAAAGGCATCCATGTCGGATATGTAACGGTCGACGCGGCGATCGACGTCACCTGGCTCGGCCCGGATGAGAACCGACCCGACTGGCTGCTGCCGCCGAAAGACTGGCCGCACGCCCGCGAGGATTTCTTCGCCAAACCCGGCGCAATCGCCGACGAAGTCTTTCATCTGGCCCATCAGGACCGGTCTACCTGGGCCTTCGACCTCACGATCCGGCCGTTTGCCGAGAAATGGTGATCCCCATGTCCCTATCCCTGACCCCGTTCCTGCTCGCCGTGGAATTCGGCTTCCTGTTCTTCATTGCTTGGCGCTGCGGCCGACGCGGGGCGCTCCCCGGCGGCGCGCTCCCGGTCTACACCTACCTGATGTGGCTCATCGCCTATGGCGTCGCCAGCAGCGTCGCCGGCGCCCGTGGACTCTACGTCTGCGAGGCGCTCCTGCGGTGGTTGCCCGGTCTGTGGCTACAGCTCATTACGGTTGCCGTCTTCGTCGTCCCGGTCCTGCTGAGCAGCTCGGTCCGGAACGGCCTGCGCCGCATCGTCGACACGACGCCCCTGCACTGGTTCGCGTATTTTCATGCCATGCGGATTGCCGCCCTCGGGACAGCCGCGAAAACCGTCTCCGGCGAGTTTCCCCTTTATTTCGAGATTTTCGTCGGCATTCCAGACCTCCTTTTTGGTTTTTCCGCATTGTGGATCGGCAGCCGCCTTCGCCGCAGTGCAATGTCGGAGCGCGGATTCATGCTGTGGAACCTACTCGGCGCGCTCCTTATCGTGCCGAGCGCGCCGATCCTGCTGCAGCTTGGGTTGCCGGGGCCGCTGTATGTCTTCGACGGCGTGCCGGACGCGCGAGCCGTCTTCACCTATCCCATGTCCATCGCGCCGATGATCGGCGTGCCGATGTTCGTGCTGATGAACATCCTGCTGGCATGGCGGCTCTGGGAGCGCCGGACGGGACCGGCTCCGCTCGCCGCTGCTCAACCAAGGTGATCGCGTCAACCGGCGGGGCACAGTTTGTTTGCCGCCCCTCAGCCCGACCGCTACAGTATCGTCCAAGCCGAACGGCGCTGAACAATTTGGATTGCGATGCCGGTCACAACCGACCGTTCCACCGGGACTCGGGAATTCGACGCGCTGATCATCGGCGCCGGATTTTCGGGCCTGTATCAGCTTCATTGTCTGCGCGACCGGCTCGGCCTTTCGGCGCAGGTATTGGAAACCGCCGACGGCGTGGGCGGCACCTGGTATTGGAACCGCTATCCCGGCGCGCGCTGCGATTCCGAAAGCCATTCCTATGCCTACTATTTCTCGAAGGAGATATTGGAGGAATGGGAATGGTCCGAGCGCTATCCGGAACAGCCGGAGATCATGCGCTATCTGAACTATGTCGCGGACAAGCTCGACCTCAAACGCGATATCCGGTTCAACACCCGCGTGGCGTCGGCCCGGTATGACGAGGACGCAAACCGGTGGCGCATCGCGACAGAAACAGGCGAACAGTATGCCGCGACCTACCTGATCACGGCGGTGGGATGTCTATCCTCCGCCAACATCCCCGACATTCCGGGCCTCGATAGCTTCGCGGGCGACTGCTACCACACCGGCCAGTGGCCGCATCAAGGCGTCGATTTCACCGGGAAACGGGTCGGACAGATCGGCACCGGCTCGACCGGGATCCAGGCGGCCCCGGTCATCGCGGCGGCCGCACGCCATCTGACCGTGTTCCAACGCACCCCGAACTACAGCGTCCCCGCGCATAATGGGCCGCTGAGCGACGACTTCAAGCGATACATGCGGGAGCATCACGACGAAATCCGCGAGGTGATGCACAGCACGCCGAACGGCCATCCCTTCCGGATCGCCGACCGGAACGTGGCCGACGTGGCGCCGGAGGAACGGCTGGCGATCTACGAGAAGGCATGGGAGATCGGCGGTCTCCGTTTCCGGGCGGCGTTCCGCGACCTGCTGCTCGACAAGGCGGCGAACGATACGGCGGCCGAATTCCTCAAGAACAAGATTCGGTCCGTCGTCGAAGACCCTGAAACCGCGGAAAAACTCGCCAACATCGACCATCCCTACGCGGCGAAGCGACCGCCGATCGACACCCATTATTTCGAGACCTTCAACCGGAACAATGTCAGCTTGGTCGATGTCCGCGCGGCACCGATCGAGCGCATCACGCCGAGCGGCATCGTCACCGCGGACGGGGAGTACCCGCTCGACGTGATCGTCTTCGCGACCGGGTTCGACGCGATGACCGGCCCCTTGCTGGGGATCGACATCGAAGGCCGCGACGGCATGACGCTAAAAGATGCCTGGAGCGCCGGTCCCAAGACCTATCTCGGGTTGGCGGTCGCCGGCTTTCCCAACATGTTCACGGTCACCGGCCCCGGCAGCCCATCGGTCTTGTGCAACATGCCGGTCGCGATCGAGCAGCATGTCGAATGGATCACCGATTGCATTGCCCACATGCGCGCGAACGGTATCAACCGGATCGAGGCGGACCCGGAGGCCATGGAAAAATGGGTCGCGCATGTCAACGACGCCGCCAACGCCACGCTGCTGCCCTCGGTGGAGCACTCCTGGTATCTCGGCGCCAACGTGCCCGGCAAGCCGCGCGTGTTCATGCCGTATGCCGGCGGCATGACCCGCTACCGCGCCGTCTGCGACGACATCGCGGCAAAGGGGTATGAGGGTTTCCGGAAGTCCGGCAATCACCAGGACACCGGTCGCAATGGCTCCACGGTCGGCGATTTCGCTCCGGCCGCGGCGATCGATACGCCCGGCGTGTGATGCAGCCCGGCCTGCGGGATAACGGCTGATCGGCTCCCCAAGGGGGTCGGCGTCTTAATCGCCACGCAGAATCCGCTGGACGTGCCGGGCGACGTGTTGGAACAGCGCGGCAACCAGGGAGGACTACCGTGCGCGCATATACGCCGCGCGGCCCCGAGCGGCGCGCGTGTTAAGATGCGTTATCGCGCCGACTTTGCCGGGCTACGCATCGGCGTCTGATGCGCAACCGCCACGCCCGCATCGCCCCCGGTCAACGCCACCGCGTCTTCACGCGTGACGCATACATAGGTCCGGTCACGCGACGACTCGTTTTCCAGAAAGGCCCGCATGCTGCAACTGAGCGGTGAATCGAAGCTTTGCGATGTCTGCATCGTGGCCAACGAGCCATCCCCGAGGACGAACAGCACGATCAACACATAGGGCAAGGAGGTCATGACCTCACCGTTTCGATATGCCTCCCGCGAGATGACCGACGGTCCGCCGGCCGGTCGTCGGTCAGCCATTTTCCTTTTACTGCCGAATAAACCAAGTGTGGCGCCATTCGAAGACTGCGCGTGAAAGCGGAGAGTTCGGCCGCCGTGTGCGGTTGTTCCATCCTTGAACGACGTCCCCGCGTATGTTGCCAGACCGCGTTCCAATAAATCGATAGAGCATCCATTGGGTTCACCTTTGGTCCCCGGCCGATGCAAACCGGCCTTAAATGCGCACCTTGTGCGCTTGCAATCTCAATATAGGCGCACTAAATGCGCATTACAAGTTTTAAAAGCGCACAATGTGCGCTAAGGTAACTACGGAAAACTGATACGAGGGTGGACCGTGTCAAAGAACCAAACTGGCGACCGGGATAAAAGCGACCGGAAAAAGCGAAAATCGGAAGCCGACGCCGTCATGTCGCCGTCTTCCTTCAAGCGATGGCGTAAGAGCTTAAAACTGTCGCAGAAAGAAGCGGCAAACGCGCTCGGTCTCAAACGGCGTGCCGTTCAATACTATGAAAAGGGCGAACGCAACGGCGAAACCCTGAAGATTCCCAAGGCCGTACGGTTGGCATGCTTCGCCCTCACCCAAGGATGCGAGGATTACGAGGGCCCGAAGGAATCGCCGAATGAGACCGATCAGATCGCTCCCGCCGCCGAATCCGTGGATGTTGAAGAACCCCCAACCGCCTGACCGGCCAAACTGTAACAATAAAACGGTACAGATCCCTTAGATCACAGATGTTTTCAGTGCTTGTGACAAACCCGAAAGGCGGCTGCGGCAAAACCACAATCGCCACGAATCTGGCGTCGGCATTCGCCGGCGCCGGCGAGCGGTGCGTTATCGCCGACGTCGACCGGCAACTCAGCAGTCTCGGGTGGCTGAAGCGCCGCCCGGACACGGCCGCCCGTGTCGAAGGACTGAATTGGACCAAGGATCTCGGCAAGGTTCCGAATAAGAAAGGCGTGTTGGTCATCGATGCGCCCGCGGCAGTCAAAGACAAGAAGACCGCCGCGCTGATCAAGCGGGCCGACATCGTGGTGGTGCCCGTCCTGCCGTCCGTCTTCGATCAGGAAACCACGTTGGCTTTCCTAAAGCAGCTCGACGCGTTGAAACCCATTCGGAACAACAAGAAATCCGTGGCGGTCCTGCGCAATCGCGTGCGCCGCCACACCCGGGCGGCGGCTCGACTGGACTTTTTCATGATCGGGACCGGGCGTCAGGATTTGGGCATTCTGCCCGACCGCGCGCTCTATCCGGACCTTGCGATGCAAGGCCTTGGCGTCTTCGACCTGGAGACCAAGCAAGCCCAGGCAATGCAACAGGATTGGCAACCCTTGCTGCGCTTTATCGAGGCTGCACGGTAACCGGAGCCGCGGTGCCCGTCAGCGCGCGAATTTTTCCCCGAACGTCGCGATGAGTTTTTTCAGGCCGCTCTCGTCGACCGCGGACATCGCATCCTTGATGGTCATCCATTTCCGGCGACGCATCGATTTTTCCGGCCAGTCGCGCCGCGCCCGCGAAACCACCATAGGGAACACGCACACCCGACGACGCCCGCCCCCTTTTGTCTCGGACTTGTCGTATTCGTAGGTGCCGATGCTGTCCTTCGCCACGTCCCCCTCGAGACCCGCCTCCTCATACGCTTCCAACGACGCGGACGCGCGCGCGGACAAGCCTCGCTCGATATTTCCCTTGGGCAGGACCCAGCGCCGCGTTTCCAGCGACGTCACCAAGGCGATCTGCAGCCGCTGTTTGCGGCGGCGATAGGCAATAACCGCGCATTGCTGCACCGGCTTCTTATTCGGCAAGTGGGTGCTCCCGGTGTGAAATCGGCCGCGACATGGACCACGAAAGTCTCAGTCTATCTCCGGATGATTACAGGAATGAGTAACCGGGTACGTTCCACGGCGGTTCCCTCGCGTCCTGCCGCCACCGGCGCGCCGGTAAAGCCTTCTACTCGTAAACGCCTTGCCCTTCGGATCGGAAGTCGGGGCCCAACAGAAGCCGTTCCGGCGTACTTTTCAGCAACTCCTCGGCCGAACTCGCCCCCGGCAGCCGGCCGGGCAGCCCCTCCTCCAGGATCGGCATGCCGCGAAGCTCGGGATCGGATGGCGACGGCTGCGACAAGGCGCTTAACGGGTCGATGTCGATCGCGCGTTGTTCCTCAATGCACCGGCGCATCGGCGCCGTCCCGGGTATATTGCCCAACCGCTTGCAGATTTCGAAATAGCTCTCCGCCGCGCCGGGTTGCGCCCATGACGGGCCTAGGCCAGCCAAGAACACCAGCGACGCCACGGCAAGCAGCCGCGCGATCCCTCGCAGCGCGAGAAAAGGGGAATTGGACATCCCGTTCACCGTGCAACACCCTCCCGGCGTTAAACTGAAGTTCGGCCAGTATGCGTGATCGGCGCCGTTCCGGCATTGATCGAGAACACACGCACCGGCCAGCGAATAGTAGCAGGATCGCGCATTACCCTGGTATTCGAGTAAAGAAAGCGCTAACAACCCCTTTATCACCAAAACGGTCACATCCGAAACTCTTCCAATCATGTCCCGCGCCCGCCGCATCGATCCTAGAGCAGGCTTTGTTATCGTCACGCTGGTCGGCCTCCTTTCCGGCGCCGTGTCCGGCTATGCCGCCACGCTGCCGTTCGAGACGCTGCCGGGCTGGTTGCCGCCATTCCTCCCCGGACTGGTGTATGGCGGCCTGACGGGACTATGCCTTGCGGTCTTGGGCGCGTCGGATTGGGGCCGGGCCATGGCGTTCGCCGGCATCATGATCGTGTCCTGGGCGATCGGCCTGCAACTGGCGCCGTTGACATGCGCCAACTGGCTCACGGGCGGCGGCGTCGGCTGCACGCTCTATGCAGCCGGCTTGATGGCCGGCTTCGGCGGCACCGGCAGTCTCATCGCCGTTGTCGCCTTCCTTTTCCCCAGCCTGCGGAAACTGTCCTTTGCCCTTCCGTTGCTGATCCTCGGCACCGCGGCGGGGGCTCTGCTTGAACTCGGCCCCTACTGGGTCTTCTGCGGCTGGCAGGTTGCCGCGAACGCGATGATCGGCTGGCACCTGTTCGTCGACCGGACCTGATGCGCCGCGCTGGTTGGCCCGGCTTTGGTGGTCTAAGCTGCATGCCCGCCACGACGCCGGAACATCCATGCCAAGCCGATCCGAAGACCGCGCAGCCCTGAAACGGTACGCCGTGATGGCGGCGTCGTTGTTGTTCCTGCTGATCGGCACGGGCAGCATCTATTTCCTCGTCGTCGCCTTGAAGTCGATCAGCGCGGAGTTCGATTGGCCGCGTGCGGTCCCGTCCCTCGCCTATTCGCTGCAGTATTTCGGCGGCGGCATCGGCGGCATCTTCATGGGCTATCTGCTGGACCGCTCGGGCATGGGCATACCGGCATTCTTGGGCGCCAGCATGATCGGGTTGGGCGGCATCCTGACCAGCGCCATCTCCACGCAATGGGAACTGTATCTGATCTACGGCGTGCTGACCGGATTCCTGGGCCGGGCCGCGTTGTTCTCGCCCTTGATGGCGAACATCACCCGATGGTTCGACCACAAGAAAAGCATGGCCGCCGGAATTCTCGGCTCGGGTCAGGGACTTGCCGGCGCGTTTTGGCCGCCGGTTTTCCAGTATTTCAACGACACCATCGGCTGGCGTCAGACGTCCTTTTGGTACGGCGTCTTCGCGCTGGCGACGATGCTGCCGCTCTGCCTGATCCTACGGCAGAAACCGCCACCGGTTTCCCCCGCGCCGCTCCCCCCGACCGGCGGGACGACGCCGCTCGCGAACAGACAGCCGACAAAACTGCCGCTGTCGCCGCGCGCAATACAGATAAGCCTCTCGATCGCCTCGATCGGGTGTTGCGTCGCCATGGCCTTGCCGCTAGCGCACGCGGCCTCGCATGTCAGCGACATCGGCTATTCGCCGGCCCGCGGCGCGGAAATCCTCTCGCTCATGCTGGCCAGCGCGGCCGTCAGCTGCCTTATCGGCGTCGGCTTTCTGGGCGGACGCTACGGCGGCTTGCGCGCGATCTTCATCTTCTCGTCGGCCCAAGCCCTGTTCCTGGGCGTGCTGGCCTTCGTCGACAGCCTGACGGCGATCTACGTCACCGCGGTGCTGTTCGGGCTGGGCTATGGCGGCATTTTGCCATGTTATCCGGTCATCGTGCGCGAACATCTGCCCGCCCGCGAGGCGGGCCGCCGCACCGGCATGGTCATCCTGTGCGCCGGAGGCGGCATGGCGATCGGCGCCTGGCTGGGCGGCGCGGTTTTCGACGTGACGGGATCCTACAGGCTGGCCTTCCTGATCGGCGTCGTTTTCAACGTGGGGAATCTCGCGATCATCGGCGCCCTGATCGCGCATACCCGACGCCGACCCGCGGTTGCATGATCACGACCGTCGGCGCGGCCATAAGCGAAGGAGAAAAGCGTCATGAATTCGTCCGACCGAGGATCGCCGACAGGGCGGTTCGACGCCGTTATCTTCGATCTCCTGACCGCGCTCATCGACTCATGGTCGCTTTGGAATGACGTGGCCGGGTCCGAGGAGGACGGGCTGCGGTGGCGCAAGGAGTATCTGAGGCTCACCTATGGCGCGGGTGAATACCGGCCCTACGAGACGATCGTGGCGGAAGCGGCGGGGGAAGCCGGGGTCAACAGCGAGGCCGCCAACGACCTGACCCGGCGCTGGCATGAACTCAAGGCGTGGCCGGAAGCGCGCCGGATACTGACCGAGCTTCGCAATCATGCCATGCTCGGCGTCGTCACCAATTGCTCGATGCGGCTGGGGCACGCCGCCGCAAAGAACGTATTCGACGATTTCCAGGTGATCGTCACGGCCGAAGACGCCGGCTTCTACAAGCCGCGACCGGAGACCTACGCCAAAACCCTTGAAGCCCTGGGGACCGCCCCGGCCCGGACGCTCTTCGTTGCCGGCTCCGCCGCGGATGTGCCCGGCGCATCGGCGCTGGGCATGCCCGTCTACTGGCACAATCGCATCGGCCTGCCGCCAGTCGACGACGTTTCGCCAGCCTATGTCGAGCGGTCGCTCGATCGCCTTTTTACGCTTATTTGAACAGCGCGCCCGAAGAGACCGACCGAAACCCGCACCGCTGCCAATCCGGACAGCAACAGGCGTGTTTTCGCTACGGTTTAGGCACCCGATAAATGTGTCCGGCGCCCCACGTGCCGACCAGGAGCGCGCCCGCACCGTCTCGAGCCAACGCAACGGGATCTCCTGTAATCTCCCTGATTGTGACGAACGTCTGACCGTCAAAGGAGACTCTTCGGACCACACCGCCGCCATAGTCAACCACGACGACTGCGTCGGTGCCGTCGGCCACAATACCGACGCCCGGCCTGCTGAAATCCTGACCGAGCTCTTGTCGCTCGCCATCGGAAAGGACGCGGGTCAACCGGCCGCCATATTGAGAAACGACGATACTGCCGTCGGGCATCCCGACCACGCCGACGGGTGTCGAGAACCCGTCCGCCAGCACGGTGTATTTGCCCGTTTCGGGATCCATCGCCAGAACCTCGCCGGCGGCGCGATTGGCCACGAGAAGTCGTCCGTCCGCCGCGAAGGCGAGGCCTGTCGGCGTGGCCAAACCACCCGCGACCCTTTTCCCATCCGTACCGTCCGGACGGTACCGCATGATGTAGTCGCCTGAATAAGCGGCGACATAGACGTTCCCGTCCCCGTCTATCGCAATGCCAGCCGGCGACGCAATCCCATCCGCGAATACGGAACGACTGCCGTTCTTGGCGATGCGCTCGACCGTGCTCCCGCTCCAATTCGAGACGAAGATTGCGCCGTCGGCACCGCTCGCAATGCCGACAGGCGACCGAAAGCCGCTATATAGCGGCTCCAGCGCGAATGCAGGGAAAGCGAACATGAGGCAAACCGCCCCCAGCACGCCAACAACACAGCGCCGCACGACCTGTACCGTCTTACGCCTTTGATTCATCGAATTCCTCCTTCGCAGTGAGGCGACCGTTTACGGCCGACGGAAAACCCGCGCAGGCCGGCGCGACATCGGAAAGACTCTCGACAACCCCTTGGCCAACCGCACCATCCATATCGCTCCCCCGTTCCTTGCAACCGATCAGCGCGAAAGAATGCGTTTCGCTCTTGAAAATATGTGCGGATTCTCGCCATGCTTCAAATTCATTGCTAATATAATAACTATGCAGAAAATTAATTTAGCTGGCGTGGATCTCAATTTGCTGGTGGTCTTCGATGCGCTCATGGCGGAGCGCAACGTCACCCGCGCGGCATCACGGGTCGGGTTGACGCAACCCGCCGCCAGTCATGCGCTTGCCCGCCTACGTGCGCTCTTCAAAGATAAGCTGTTCATCCGAACGCCCAAGGGCATGACGCCGACTCCTCTTGCCGTGGAGGTATCCGGCTCTATCCGATCCGTTCTTGCGCAGGTTGAGACGGTTCTCACGCCAGGACGGGAATTCGACCCCGCAGAATCCGACCGGACATTCACGATCGGGCTTTCCGACTACGCGGCTTTCGTTCTTCTGCCCGGCCTGATCGAGCGCTTCGAAGACCGAGCCCCGAACGTTCGCCTCATCGTTCGGAACACGAGCCATGCGCTGGGCCTATCGATGATTGAGTCGGGCGAAATCGAGTTGATTGTCGGCAATTTTCCGGAGCCGCCACGGCACATGTCGGAAGATCTGTTGTTCCAAGAGGAATTCGCCACGGCGGCTCGCGAAGATCATCCGGACCTCGACGACGGGTTTGATGTCGATACCTATCTTCGACTGCGTCATCTTCATGTCTCCCTCAAGGGAGAGCCTCAAGGGTATCTCGATAACATCATCCGATCACAGGGACTCCAACGGAACATTGTCGTTACTGTCGGTCATTTCCTGATTGCGCCCTTCATGGTGCAGACAACGGATTTGATTGCCACGGAGCCGATGCGAATCTTGGAACCCGTGGCCAAACTGCTGAACATCAAGATTCTAAAGCCACCGATCGACATTCCACCCTTCAATGTCACGCAGATTTGGCATAATCGCCACGATGCAGACCAGGGCCACGCATGGCTGAGATCCATGGTTCAAGAGACAAGTCTCGCCCTCTAGCGAACGACGTCGAGGTGTCGGCATCTCGTATTTCGATGCCTGGCGGCGCTTACTCTAACGACGCCCCGGCCAATCGGAGCCAGTCTTGTGGCATGAGGCGCGCCAAAACCTCCGGACGAGACCTGCCGTCGGGTGATGGTTGAAGGATAGCGCTCTCGCCTTCCGCCAAGGATATGCCGAGGGGCACGCGCAGGTTCGATTGGTGGGCGATCATAACTCGGATCGTTCCCTCCTCGGGCGCTGTGGAGAAGAGACGCAACGTTTCAACCACACGCGGTTGGCCCTGACTGGCGCCGATCAAGCTGTGCAACAACGGCGTCGGTTCAGTGCGCCCGAATGCGATCAATGCGGTCTCGCGTGTACGACACGTTGGACTCGATAGAACAATGCCTATCTTCGCCCCGATCGCCGTGACCGCGGCGTTGATCATACGAGCTTGACGGCGTCCCAGTAGCGACAGATTCCGTTCATCGCCACACCCTTCGAGGGTTGCCGGTGCGTCGGCGCCATAGCCGGTCGCCGCGTGCCGGAAGTAAACCACAAGGCCGCCGTTTCGAAGACTCATCAGGAGTTCAGCATCTGCGATCTCAGCACGCGCCATGACCGGCGAGGTCGCGAGAAAAGCACCAATCAGAAGAAATTTCACGGTTGACGCTTTAAGAGCAATCCAAGAGTTCGGTAGTCGCAACGTACCTGATTCAAACATTGAGTCCCTGCGCCCCTTCCGCTCAACAAATCCCACGTCGTTAATGAAAACCTATGGGCGCAACTTTCATTCGGCCAATGAATAATTGATATATTGGACATGCATGAATTTGATTAATTTTTGTCGCCGCCCGGACGAATCAGCGCGATGTCAGTTTTGCAGTCCATGGCAAAGGCGGAGGTACTTTTGAGTAGGTCCTCGCTCATTCACATCCTTTTGCGCGACCTCACCCATTAGCCATCGTGGCAAGACAGACCTCACGTCATACCGGGTTCCAAAGCTAAGAAGTAAGCGTTGGGCAAATCGTCTTCTCGCGCCCGTTCGAGGCGGCCTACGGCCAACGGCGATCATTCCCCATAACGCAGCTAAAAAAGGTCCGCCGACACGGAAACCATAACCGCAACACACCCGTTTTACGGGTTGTTAACGATGAAATGGCAATCTATTGGCTAGGAAGGCCAGGATATAGGAATGGCTAAATTAATTATATATATCAGCTATATAGAGGCTTTGGGCAATAGCTAAACCGTCAAACGGACCTGACAGATTTAACTTGGACAACGCAGCAGAGCCATCCACATCCCTTCTAACCGTGGCGGCCGCGGAACGAGACGCCAAACCCGATGGGGATGGGTGGCCGTGATGTCGCGCGCCAATAGCACGCCACCGGAAGCGCCGCCACGCAACCTGTCCTTTCTGTTCCAGGCGATTTTCGTCATTGCTTGCCTCGCCGTGGTTTTCGCATTCGGTACCTTCATGTCGAACGTGCGGAAGGAAGACGCACACCGCATATTCGAGGCCTCCGTCCAGAAGAGCGTCCAGGATCTGGAAGCGGTTCTGATCGACGCGGACGACGTCGCATCCCAGACTGCAGCGTTGTTCCTTGCTTCCAGACAGGTGAGCGCCTGGAGTTTTGACGCATACCAAACCGAACTGCGATCCCACGACCGGGCGCATCAACTGGTGAACAAATTCATCGCGGCGGTTGGGTGGGTCGACACGCGTCCCACCCATGCGGAGAACTCGCTCGTCGGCAGCATCGGTCTGTCGGACACCACTCAAATCGTCGATGATGAAGTCAAGACGAACCTACTCGCATTGGCGAAAAGCCATGCACAAGGAGACCTTGTACCGTTCGCAACCTTCCGCCTGCCCTTCTCCGAACAACTTAGCGTCAACCCGGACGGCACCCTGCTCTTCGTCCGTCCTTACAGGTTGAGAGATGTGCCTGCGCCGGAAGAAATGCCCGACGATACCGTTGGCTTCTCTTTCGTCATTCTCGACTTGGCCGGGCTGCTAACGTACCTGCGGCGTGTCGATGCTCCCGCGAGACTGGTTCGGGTCGAGGCGCGCGGCGTCGCCGGCACGCATACCTACCTCGAAGCGCCGAGCGAAAAGCCTACATCCAGCGCGGTCGCGCCGATCAGCGACGATCGACAGCACTCCCTGAACCTGCCGGGAAAGACCGCCCTTCTCTTGCGGTTTTCACCAACCCAACAACCGTCGATAAACTACCTGACCGTCAGCGATTGGATCATCCTGGCCGCCGGCTTGCTGACGACGCTGGGGCTGGCTTTCTATCTGCGGCTTCTTGACATTCAAGGGAAGAAGATTCGCCGCGCGCAAAAGGCAGCGGAAGAAGCAAACCGACTGAAGTCGGAGTTCCTGGCAACCATGAGCCATGAAATTCGCACGCCGCTGAACGGTATCTTCGGGATGGCGCAATTGGTGACGAAGGACGGGTTGAGCGGGCGACAGGAAACTTTCATGGCCAACCTGCTCAAATCAGCGGAAGCGTTGACCCGAATTCTGGCCGACATTCTCGATTTCTCGAAAATCGAGGCGGATAAGCTGTCGTTAGAGCCGGTTGAAACCGATTTGACGGAATTGGTCGAGGACCTGGCACAACTGTTCGCGCCGACCGCCCGGGAAAAAGGCCTGGAACTCTTGATCGATTTTCCGGTCGATGTAACCCGCAGCGTGCATGTCGACCCGGTGCGCCTTCGGCAAATTCTGAGCAACCTGATCGGCAACGCCATTAAGTTCACCGAGCTAGGCTATGTCGCATTATCCATCCGAGAGCACGCGAATCCGGTGGATTTGGAAGACGTCACCTTGGTGTTTCAGGTCGAGGATTCGGGAATCGGCATTCCCGAGGACGCGTGCGCCAGTATCTTCGGACACTTCACCCAGGCCGACGGGTCGACCACGCGAACATTCGGCGGCACGGGATTGGGGCTAACCATCAGCCAACGTCTCGCCGAGATGATGGGCGGTCAAATCACCGTCGCAAGCACGCTCGGAGCGGGTTCGACCTTTACCGCTCGAATTAAGGCAAAACGGGCCCACGGCATAACCCCCATGCGCCACCACTCGGGCGTGGCAATCTTGTGCGTCAGCGGACAACCGCGCGGCGCGCAAATTTACCGCGACGCGCTGTCTGGGGCCGGCTATTGCTGTGAAACATACGACCAAGGCGAGGCCTTGCTGTCGGCGCTAGGAGAGAGCATTGCGCTCGGGCGCGATCTCGCCCATCTGGTGGTCGACGACACGTTGCCCGATATGAGCCCCAGCGACCTCGCGCAAAGAATACGGTCAAATCCCGATACGGCCTCTCTGCCGATTATGCTCCTGGCGGCGGCCAATGACCTGGCGCCCGTCGACGACGACGCGCATTTCTTCGACGCGGTGATGTACAAGCCGGTCCTGGCGGATGAGATGATATCGACGTCACGGCATCTGATTTCGGGCGGCAAACAGCACGCCGCTACCAGCGTCGACGCACGACCGCAAATCACTGAATTAGGACCGATGGCGGACCCGCCTCAACAGGATTCATCCGCCAGGCCAATCGACGGTTCCGCGCCCACCATCCTGTTGGTCGAAGACGACGTGGTGAATCGGATTTTCGCCGAAGAACTGCTCACGGGCATGGGGTATCGCGTCCTTCATGCGAACAACGGCAAGGAAGCTCTCTACCTTATGGAGAAGGAGAAAGCGTCGATCATCCTTATGGATTGCCAGATGCCGGTCATGGACGGCTACACGGCTGCGGGCGAAATCAAGAAACGCGTTAAAGAGGGCCGCTTTCCCCCGGTGCCGATAATCGCCGTTACCGCCAATGCCGTCCAAGGGGACCGCGAAAAGTGTCTTGCGGCCGGCATGGATGACTATCTCGGCAAACCGATCCGCGAAGCCGACTTGAAGGATATGCTGTCGCGCTGGCTGGATGAGCCCGCTCCGGCCGACGCCGAGGAAACACTACAGCAGCCACCGGCACCCGCCGCGCCGCCGACGAGCGCCGGCAAGCCTGATCCGGATTCCGATGCGTCCGATCCGCAAACCGGCGGAATTGCGCGGCAGCAGGACCAGCCCGCCACGGCGAATAAGGATGACGCGGCCACGGAACTCCCCGTCCTCGACCGGCCGACCTATGACTCGCTGTGCAGCGCGATGCAGGATCAGGTCGCAACGGTCATCGACGGTTTTATGACCAGCAGCGCCGACTCTCTCATACAGATGAACGAGGCCGTTTCGGGCTGTCGTTCTCAGGACATCGCCAATGCCGCGCACACTCTGAAGTCGTCGAGCCAACTGCTTGGCGCGCAAAGGCTCGGGAAGCTGTGCGAGGCGTTGGAATATGCCGCCAAGGCCGACGACCACACCCCCGGCAAGGGGCGTAACTTTACGAACGACGTCGAGCAAATCCGTGCGGTGCTTGCGCAAACACGGACCGTGATAAAGGATCTCGCAGCGTGATCAATCGTGCTGTTGACCACACTCAACGCGCTCGACGAGCAGTACAGTCAACAAACTGACGATCAACTCTCCATTCCGCCGTTGCGTATATTCAAGGCCTTTAGGGCGTCCGCGATCGGAATGAATAGATTGAGCGCCTCGCTCTCTTGAGGCCCCAGCTTCAGGACACTTATTCCGATGACGTTGCCTCTTTCATCCAACAGGGGGCCGCCGCTATTGCCCGAAGATATCGCGACATCCGATTGGATAAACTGCAGTTTATTGCGCCCAAGCTTCCGATTGGCGCTCACAATTCCCGTCGTCACGGTTGATTTCAGGCCTTCGCGAAGAGGCGTTCCGACGGCATATACCTTTTCCAACCGCTGCACCGGGGCCAGCCGTAGAGCGAGGGCATTTGGAACTCGGAGCGGTACTTTCACGAGGGCGACGTCCCTTGCGGCATTTGTTCGCAAGACCTCACCTTCGAGCTCCAGCCCATTGCTCAGAATCACGCCGACCCGTTTTGCATCCCCGACGACATGCTGGTTCGTCATGATCAAACCGTTTTCGGCAATGACGAACCCCGATCCGTGCCCGGTGCCGATGCGAAGCGTTACGACCGAGGGAATGATACTGCTAATTGCCTCATTCATCGGCCTTCTACGCAATGTGATTTTAGGTATAGGTAATGCTGAATACTCAACTGTTATTATATCAGAATTATCTTTTCCTAAGGATATATTCTTGAAGTCTTCGGACCTCAACATATTTTCATTTGCGGATGCGAATGCGTTATTAAACGTAGAAATAATGCCGCTTCTATTTGACTTTTTTTGTTTGTGATAACCTTCCGTCTCTAATTTCAACACTTCTCTTTTGGTTAGGCTTGAAAGAATCGTCCACTCGACGGCGAGATACATTTCACCGCTGTATTTGTAGAGAGGGCGGCCATCCCACCAGTGGTGAGCATTACAGAAGTTTCCCCGTATTTCGTTGATTCTCGCGCCGACGAGATACTCCGCAGAAGACACGGACTCGGCGCGCTTAAAGAGCGACTTCGGATCCCCGGCAACGTTCAAGCCCTTCTGGCTCAGTGTTTCATGAAAAATCTGCCCGAGCTCGCCTCTCCAATCCCCGAACGCCCTGCTACCGCTGCGCCATTCAATCGTCGCATCGCTGCCATATCTGTGATTACAGAGATAACCATCGACATCAGGCACGCCGGCCGATGGAAAATGCACAATCGGCGTTCCCCGCCGGATATCAGCGACGACCCTGTGAAGAGCGAAGCTGGCTTGTTGGTCGGTGGGCGCGTCAATACCGGCAACATCGGACGTTTCGACCGTCGGAATGGACATCATTTCAGTCGTACCGCAACCCGTAACCACACAGACAGCCGAAACAGCTACGATAAGACGCACGCATGACATGGCTCACATCCCTCATTGATTTGATGTCATGGGAAAACAACTTCAGGATACGACTTTAGTATCGATAGAATCGTCGTCGCAAGCCAAAGCTCGCATCCAAGAATACCGCCGCGCCTTGTTCTTGAATTGCCGCCCCTTCACCGTTGAAAGAAGCGCCGCAACATGAGGCCGGTGGGGGCCCCGTTCGTCGCGATCTACCTTATTTTCATAGAGCGTCCAGCCGCCGCAATATCTCAACCACGTCGCGCCGGCCATCCGCGGAAAGCGGCGCCTGCGGAGGCAGCGGCGCGCCCACGTCATACCCTTGCAGGTCGAGCCCGCCCTTTATGCAGGCGGCAAGGTTGTGTTTGGCGAACGCCTGGTTCAGCGCCCACAGGTCCCGTTGCACGGTCATCGCCGCATCCCACTCGCCTTGGCGGCAAAGGTCGTAGAGCGCGACGCTCTGCGCCGGGACGAGACACGCGGGCCCCGCCATCCAGCCGACACCGCCGATCATCATCACGCAGGCGGGAATATGCGCCGAGGCGGAAAACACCTGCAGCCGGTCCCCGACAATGTTGATGATCGAGAGAAGCCGGCCGGTGTTGCTCGACGCATCCTTCAGGTACCGGATGTTATCGATGGCGGCGAGCCGCTCGATCACCGGCAAGGTGAGATCGCTACGCTGGAAATTCGGATTGGTGTAGAGCACGATCGGCAGCGACGTGCTTCCGGCAATGGCGCTGAAGTAATCGTAGGTGCCCCCATCCCCGACCGGGAAATACGCTTCCATGACGGCGAGAACGCCGTCGCAACCCATCGCGTCGAAGGCCGCCGTCTGCCGCTCCGCCTCGGCGACCGTCGTCGCGGCAACGCCGGCGACCACGGGGACGCGCCCGTCCGCCGCCTCCACCACCGTTTCGACCACGGCGGCTTTCTGCTCCCACGTGAGGTAGGCGAATTCCCCGGTCGACCCAAGCGGCGTGAGGCCGTGCACGCCGGCCTCGATTAGATCGCGGCACAGCCGCGCCAGCACATCGCGCTTTACCACACCGGATGCGTCGACTGGCGATACAAGATACGGAAACACACCGTGGAAGGAGTCGTCGTCCATACTTGAATTTTAGAGGCCGGTAGAGTTGCGCGCCATGATCTGCCTCAAAAACGGGCCGTAAAGACGGCAAACGCCGACTAGCACCAAAGCGCTGTCGATTCCTGCCGGCCGGCCCAGGGGAAAAACACCGGTGGCGGCGTTACGGTTTCCGCGCGCGAAAACTAATCTTGCACCGGCTCGATCCGGAACTCGCCGTTCGCCGGCGGCACGACGGCGCGTTCGCGCGGTGGGTCGACCTGCGGCACCCAGTCGTAGGGATAGCGGTAGGCGCGGAAGACATCGCTGAGGAACTGCGCGTCGCCGTCCATCAAGTTATAGGGGCAGACATACTCCCACACGATCTCGCACTCCGGTGTGACCTCGATGACGCGCCCGCAGCGCGACTCGGTGATCAACGTGTTGCCGTTCGGCAGGCGTTGGGCGGCGCTTTCGTAGCGGCTGTAGAACCGGACGTCCTCGCCCTCCGACGGAAAGCCGGCGGTCTTCGCGGAATACTCCCAAACCAGATCGAGCGAGACCGGATCGATCTCCAACACGCGGGAACTGTCCCGCAGAGCATTCCACGTCCCGTCCGGCGCGCCCGGATTGGGGCTGCCGAACCCGGCGGCCCCGCCGTTGTCGAACACCAGGACATTGCCTTCGCCCGGCAGGCCCTTCGGGATGATATGGGCATGGTGCGGCCCGATGATGCAGCCCAGGGCCTTGAGCTCCGCCGAACTGGCGTAGTCGGGGCCGATCTTCCAGACGATCTCGCCGGTCTTCTTCGAGATGATGTAAAGGATCGTGCCGCGGTCGTCCGTGATGATGTTCTCGGGATCGAACCGCTCGTCCCCGGCGTCGAACCATTTATTCGGACCGACATAGGAAACGGTGTTCTGGAAGACGGCATGCTGATTGCGGCAGCGGCGCATGATCGCGTTCTTGGCCGCTTCGGAATGTCCGAACTCCTCGAAATGGTCGGCGACCATCCAATCCCACGAGATGTCCCCGTCCCAGGTCACCTCCAGCATGCGGGTGGAACGCGGCAGATAATCCCTGCTGATGTCGGGCCAGGTCCCGCTTCGGTAGCTCAACATCAAGGTATTGCCGTCCTGAATTTTCGGCGTCATGCCGGGCACGTAATAGCCGACCGGGCATCCTTCGCGGACGAGGTCGTGGTTCTGCCGGGCCGACCAGGAACGCTTGCCGTCGACGTCGATCTCGTCCGCCTTTTCGAATTTCCATTCAACGTTGCCGTCCCAGTCTTCCTGGACGACATCGTCGCAGCCGACGTTATGATCGTACTCCCGGGTCACGCGGCCGATCTGCCCGCCAAGGATCCGGCCTTCCGGCAGCATGTTGATCATGTAGCCGTCGAACTTCGGCCAGTTGCGTACCACGTTCCCGTTCATGTCGACGAGGACCGCGCCGACCCCCTGTTTCTTGGACGGATACAGCGTGTACCCGTTAAAGCATTTTTCCGGCTTGTAGATTGTCGTGCCGGTCGGAAACACCGTTTGCATTGCTCTCACTCTCGACTGGTGACAGGCTGTCCCGGATCGCGTCGTTGGAAACCGCGCGGACTACTCGGGCCCGAAGATCTTCTGATAGGCCGCCTGCGTCTCGGCGCCCCCTTGATTGATCGGCATCTCTTTCTGCTTCTCACGCTGGCGCAGACGATACGCATATTCGTGCGGCATCTGACCGTAAGGGTCGCTGGCGTGCAGTTCCTTCGCCGCATGCGCCGCCCAATCGGCGTTCCACAGGAATTCGCGGGCCAACGCGACCAGATCGGCGCGGCCGGATTGCAGGATGTTCTCGGCCTGTTGCGCCTCGGTGATGCCGCCGACCGCGATCGTCATGATCCCCACTTCGCGCCGCACCCGTTCCGCGAACCCGGCCTGGAACTGTTCGATGCGCGGGACCATCGGCATCTCGCTGTCGCCGAAGATACCGCCGGAGGAACAATCGATGAGGTCGATGTCGCGGTCCTTCAACTCCTTCGACAAGGCCACCGTGTCGTCCAGATTCCAAATGCCGCCCTGACCGTCGACCGACGACACGCGGAAGAACAGCGGCTTGTCTTTCGGCCAGGCATCGCGCACGACCTCGGCCACTTCGAGGGCGAAGCGCATCCGCCCTTGCCGGTCGCCGCCATAGGCGTCGTTCCGGTGGTTGCTCACCGGCGAGAGGAATTGATGGATCAGGTACCCGTGCGCACCATGGATTTCGAGGATGTCGAACCCCGCATCCATGCTGCGGCGGGTGGCCTCGCGCCATGCATCCAGGTTATCGCGGATGTCGTCCTGGTCCATCGCCTTCGGCGTGAACCGCCGCGGCAACTGGTCCAGCGCGCTCGGCGCCAACCCCTGCCAGGGCGCCAGACCGTCCTTCGCATCCTCATCGGTCAGCGGCCGCCAATCCTGCGTCGCCGTATGGCAGGACGCCTTGCGCCCCGCATGCCCCAACTGGATCGCCGGGACCGCGTCCTGTTCCTTGATGAAATCGGTCAGCTTGCGATATTGCGGGATGTGCTTGTCGTCGTAGATTCCGGCGCATTTATAGGTCTTGCGCCCGATCGCCTCGACCGCGGTTTCCTCACCGAAAACGATACCCGCCCCGCCGACCGCAAGCCGGCCCAGATGCATCATCTGCCAGTCGCCGGGCCCGCCGTCGTCCGAATTGTATTGGCACATCGGCGAGACGACGATGCGGTTCTTCGATGTCACGCCGCGGATCGTGATGGGCGTGAACAGGAGGGGCTGGTTTTTGGTGTCAGTCATCGTAGGGCGGATACTCACTCGAACCGTTGCGCCGAAATTGCCGGGTGATAGATCGGCTGGATGATGTTGCCGGCCGGATCCTTGATATGGAAGCTGCGGGCGCCATCCGCATGATCATGGGGCTTGTCGAGAACCGGCACGTCGATCGACGAGAAATAGGCGTGCCAGGCGTCCAGGGTCTCCTTGCTCTCGACGATGAAGCCGTAATGGTCGAAGACCCCGCCCTCCTCCGGATCGGATTTGGCGCGCGCCAGCGACAGGTTGTCGTTGCCGCAGGTCAGGTACACGAGGTTCTCATTCGCGCGATAGAGAAGCGCCATGCCCATCACATCGGTATAGAACTTCTCGCACTCCTCCAGGTTGCTCACCCGGAAGGCAACATGCCGGATTCCGCGAAAGGCAGGGGGGCGTTCTGTCATGGGGGGTCTCCGTGCTGTTCCGAGGGGTCTTCGTGACGGGCCTGTCTGTTTAGGCGGCCCAATTCGCTCAGGCAACCGCAGCACAGCGTACCCCGACCGGCCGGCCCTGTCCAAAATGCGCTATCGGCGCCGACCACCGACGTAATTGGCACGCTCCCCCCACGGCAAAACCCCTTCAGATCAACGATCCAAAGGGAGTGGTTATGGAAAGATAGCTGACATTTCATTCCGATCGCATGGTTTACGCAATTTGGCATTTGGAGGGCGCTTCGGATGCCTTGGCAACAGTGCAAGCCCAGGAATCAAGTCTTAGATTTGTTGCACGGCTGCTCGACGGCGAGACGGTGGCGGAACTCTGTCTGAATCACGCCGATTTGGCTTGATCTGACGCCTCGCCCAGGCGTTTCGGGCAGCTTGCTGAACCCTTGCACGCCTTCCATGCCGACGAAACATCTAGTTTATTCACTCTGCTTGCATGGACAAAGAAGTTAAGGGGCTTGAACCAAATTCAGTGTCCGGTCCGACAGGGCGATACTCGCTTGAATGCCCCAATCGAAACGCAGGTAATCCTGTTCAATGCCGTCTGCAAAGATGACACCGCCGTCGTTCATCCGAGAGACCAGTGACAGTCCTGCCTCATGGTCAATCTCGCCAAACACCAGATCGCTTCCCGTTGAATTGCTTGGCCAAGGCTCACGCGTGAAGTACACAGCGCGTCGATCCTCTGGTGCGAAGGACGCCCTGCGATGGGTTGCCGTCAGAATGGACCGGGCCCACCCCGTGAGGCCGGTACCTGTGGAGACAATCACGCCGGAGGAGGACTGAATTTCCTCCTCCCGATCAAACTGAACAAGGTAGCGGGCGGATTGGTGGGACCGGTGACCAACGAACAATTCGTTGAGTGCCGTCAATGATTGACCGTCGTCTATTTGCGCTTCCACCATGGTGCGCCTTTGAAGGTCAACGTCTCCTTTCGCCACGCTCGGCAAGAGGCCTAAAAGCCTATCGACGGGTGTGGCGGTAAGAACGCCCTCCGTTTCCCCCGGTGCCGGCGTCACGCCGATGACCGGTTGTCCGGAGAGATACTTTGCAAGGTTAGCGACCAATCCGTCCTGGCCTATGGCAATCACGATGTCTCTATCGGAGAATAGAAATCGGTCAAGGTCCTCGCGTAGCACATGCGCCACCGACCACTCATCGGGGACCGCCTGTTTCGCCAAAGTAATTGAAGAATTCATCTGCTCGTGTTGCCGCTCGAGCCCTGAGAGGCATTGACCGCGTTGCTTCAGGAAGAATTCGGCTTGGCCCCGAGTGGCATGGAGAACCATGAACCGTTCCAGTTCAGAAGGTCTGGTTACCAGGACCACCCGGGGCGCCAAGCTGGTCATTGATCTTTGCCCCTTGGTTGCGGCGTGTTGCCATTGCCCAAAAGGCCGCCAACTTGAGTCACCAATCCGGCGAGCATGTCAGGAGTGATGGTCAGATTGTCGATTATCTTGACTTTCCCGGCGAATTCCTGAGCCGCCAGCGCCAACAGAACGGCAGGAGGAACCTCTCCGAATACATCCATGCGAGCCTGCTCTGTTTCCGCTCTTGCCATTTCAACGGTGCGGACGCTTTGAGCTTCGGCGTCGGCTCGGATGGTCCGCATCGTCGCCTCGGTTTCAGCGTTGATCTTGTTGTTCTCGGCGTCAGCTTCCACTTTCGATCGGGCGTTTGCAGTTTCCCGTGCAATCAGGTCTTTTTGCCGTGTCGCCAACTCAATCTGGTTGCTAAGTTCGTTTTCGGCTATGGCTCTTTCCTTGTCGACCGCGAGAGCCCGCCGGGCAAAGGAGGCTTCGTCCGCCTGCTGTTGTAAGCTCTCGAAAGTGGGCGCTTGCAGGGCGCGCGCCAATTCGCTGGTCGGCGCGAGATTAGAGATGTTCACGCCTACCGCTTCGAGCCCCATGTTGGGCAAGGTTGCATCCTCGGCAAGGCTCTGGGCGACGATCTCCTGTAGCGGGGCGACGCCTGCCGTCAACAGATCCCGAACGCCTTGCCGCTGGAGATAGCCGTAAGTGAACTGACGTACCAAGCCCACCAGCACGGCGTTGATCTGATCAATAGGCTCGCCGATGGGCCATCCATTTTTCAGATCAATGGTGAAATCGATCCGATCTCCGAGTATCTGAGGATCCGCCACGCGCCACACTACGGTGCCCTGGACGGTTAGTTCCTGAAAGTCCGCCGACTGTCCTTTCAAGATGAACGGCATTTGCCTGTCGTCCATCGGTGCCTCGGTGATCGAAGCTCCGTCAGGCATGAACCAGAACGCTAGGCCGCGTCCTGCACGAACACGTTTCCCTTTGCGATAATATTGAATGTAGGAAGAAGCATCCGCTCGCAATTGGCTAAGGACTGGATATCGTTTGATTTGTGCCATTGCTTTCACTCCTTGGCCGGTTCGAGGTCTCAACAGGGCCTCACGGTCTTGATGGTCTGCCGTCACCCTGTTAGTGTAACAATGACACGAACAAGATCGTGTTGTCAACACACTAAGTGTCGAAAGAGCCATTTATGAGCTATACCTATGACTATCCCCATCCTGCCGTGACCACTGACATCGTTGTTTTCACGGTGGAAAACGACACTCTCAAAGTCCTTCTCATTCAGCGAAAAGTCGCTCCCTACAAAGGACAATGGGCGTTGCCCGGAGGCTTTGTCCGCATTGAGGAAAGCATCGATGCCTGTGCAGGGCGCGAGCTTGAAGAGGAAACTGGGGTCAAAGGCATATTCCTCGAACAGCTTTACACGTTCGGTGATCCAAACCGTGATCCGCGTGAGAGGGTTATCAGCGTGTCCTATTACGCCCTAATGCCGCTCGATGATGTCGATATAAAGCCTGGAACGGATTCTGCTGACGTCGGTTGGTTCGATGTCGACACCTTGCCGACCCTTGCGTTCGACCACGAAAAAATAATTTCGGTAGCTCGCGACCGTCTTACCGCCAAGATGAACTATTCAACAGTTGGACTCATGTTCATGCCCGAAGAGTTCACTCTTTCAGAAGTGCAGTCCCTCTATGAGACGGTTTCGGGCGGTTCTCGAGACAAGAGAAATTTTCGAAAGTGGCTTCTCGCCCTGGGTATCGTGGAAGAAACGGGAGAGAAAAAGGTAGAAGGAGCCCACCGCCCGGCAATGCTCTATCGACTCAAGGACAAGACTGACGTGATGATTATCAAATGAATGCTCGGCAGCAGTTCCTATACGTCGGTCATCGTCGCGAATGGAACCCTTGTCCGCCTCGGGTCAAATGCGGACCTCGCCTCGCGCAACACGCCTAGCGTGTTGAAGCTTGATGGCTTTTTCAGAACTGCGACAAAAAGCGAGGTGCGGTCCGAGGCGTTCTCAGCTATCCAGACCGTAATGAGACGCAGTATCAGGCACCGTGCCGCCACATTCCTCGCAATGCTTGCCATTATCTTGCAGGTTCTCCTGCCGGGCACGCTTGCCGTCGCCGCATCGAATGACGTCGACGTTTCGCGTTTCATCTGTGTGTCGCACGGACAGTTATCGCCGGAAGCGAAAGCAGCGATAGAGCAGCTTGCAAAGCTCTCCGGCGACGAAGCGCCCGCTCATCAGCCGTCTAACGGGCATTGTCCGCTTTGCATTCTTGTTCATGTCATGCCCCTGCCCGAGCCGGCCCCTGTGGCGACTTCCGGACAGGTTACCTCGGCCGCTGGTTACATCTGCCACGAAGCCGGCGGATTTGCGCGCAAGACGCGGACACTACCTCTCGGGTCTCGCGGACCTCCACTTCATCTCTGAACGGAAGACATTCGACCGGCGCTTTTACGGCGCCGTTTCCGCGCGCGCTCCCTCGTGTGCACGCCACTTTCAGTTCGCGAGACACCCCTATGCTATCGAAATTCTATCGCTGCGCGCTCGGCGCAGCGGCGCTTGCCGTGATCGCCCCACCGGGATTCGCGCAAAACGCCGAATCACCTTCGCCCAAAACCAATGCTGAATCCTCTCAAGCCGAAAATTCCGAAGGGTCTGTGCGGCTCGATCCGATACGCGTGACGTCCCCCCGTTCCGCTTTGGACGAGGCGCAGAAAGAGCTTGACCTACGGGCCGGCGCCACATCGGTTGTCGGCGCAGAGACCTTCGAGGACAGCCGCGCAACAACACTCAGCGACGTTCTTTCGTTCGCTCCCGGTGTGTTAACCCAGACCCGCCACGGCGAGGAAACACGTCTGTCTATCCGCGGCTCAGGCATTCAGCGTGGCTTTCAACTTCGCGGTATCCAGCTTTACCAGGACGGCATTCCGCTGAACCTCGCCGATGGAGCGGGGGATTTTCAGTCGATCGATCCACTGGCCCTCCAATTCGTGGAAATCTGGCGGGGCGGCAGTGCGCTCGAGTATGGCGCCAGCACGCTTGGCGGCGCGATCAACTTCGTCACGCCGACGGGACGAAACTCGACGCCGCTGGCTGTCCGGCTCGACGCCGGCTCTTTCGGGCAGCGGCGCGGCCACGTTCAGCTTGGCGGCACGCGGGAGGACCTCGATGGCGCGCTCAGCCTCACCGTGGGCAAACAGGAAGGCTGGCGTGACCAGTCCGCAACGAGTGCGACGAGAGCTTCGGCAAATGTCGGCTACCGGATCAGCGATACGCTGGAAACGCGCCTCTTCCTCAACTATGTCAATTCCGAGCTGGAGTTGCCGGGCCCTCTCTCCCTGGCTCAGATCGAGGACGACCCGGCGCAGGCGGGGCGCAACTACAGCGAACTCAACGCGTCCAACGATTATACGATGAAACGGGCCGCTGCCCGGTTTTCATGGGCTCCGGTAGGGGGCGCCGAGCTGGTCACCTCCGTCTTCTATTCCAAGAGGGACCGTTATCATCCGACGGTTTTCGGAATTCTCGATCAGGATGCTCGGAACATGGGTCTCGATGTCCGAGGCGTTCTCGATTTTGCCAAGACCGATGCAACGAGACGACTCGTGGTCGGCGTCTCCGCTGCACGCTACCTTGGCGAAGAAGATCGCTTTAGCAATGTAAGCGGTGAGCGGGGAACGTTTCGCGGACGGACAGAACTCGACGGGCGGGCCTACGTCGCCTATGCCGAATACTCCCACGGTCTCAGCGATGCCCTGACACTCCAGGCGGGGGCGCAGTTCACGCGCGCCGAACGGGAACTGGACAATCTGGCCTCCCCGGCGCGAAGCTATGACGAGTCATTCAACGGATTCAGCCCGAAACTCGGCGTTCTCTACGATATCAACGAGATCGATCAGGTTTACGCGAATGTCAGCCGCAGCTTCGAACCCGCGCCTTTCGGGGAGGCTCGGGTTCTGCCCGATCTGCCGCTGCCGGATGCGCAGACAGCAACGACGTATGAGATTGGTTGGCGTCGCCGTGCCGGTGCGGTGAGCATTGAAGCAGCTCTCTACTATGCAAAGATCGACAACGAATTCCTGGCGCTGATCGACGAAAACGGTGCTTCCCTCGGGACCACCAATGCCGATGCGACGGTCCATCGCGGCTTCGAAGTCGGCATCGGCCTGCCGTTGAGCGAAACCGTCGCCTTGAATGTAAGCTATCTTTGGAACGATTTCCGCTTCGATGACGATGTGGCCTTTGGTGATAACGACTTAGCCGGAATCCCGCCCCACAGTCTCAACGCGCGGCTTTCGTGGACGCCGGTGTCCTGGCTGACGATCTCGCCCACGGTCGAATGGCGCGGCGGAACGATCTGGATCGACCACGCCAACACCGTCGGAGACGACGGCTACACGCTCGTGCATCTCGGCCTGTCGGGTGAGGTGCCCGGCGTCCCGGCGGGAACCTTGGAATGGTTCGTCGATGTCCGCAACCTGACCGACGAAGAGTATGTTTCCACCACGCTCGTGCGCGACAATGTGAATGGGGCCGACAGCGCCAGCTATTTCCCCGGAGATCCCCGTTCGGTTTTCGGCGGCATACGGTGGAGCTACTGATGATCGGGGGTGTAGTGGAGCGTGCGGCATCTTCAGCGCGAACAGCTTGTAGCCTACCGCGCCGCGCTCGATGCAGGGTTGGCGGATGGCAGCATGACGCCTGAGGAACGTAACCAGACCGTCGCTAGAATTGAATCGGCGTTCCCTGGCCACGCACGTGTTGCACGCCTGGCGCGGGCAAATCTGATCGGCCTTAACCTTGACTAAACACCTAATGACAATTCCGCACTTGAGAACGGTTCGCAACAAACATAGGATTGGGCATCCGATCTCCATCGGCTGATCGATTCGGCATGGAGCCCATAAAGCAACAGGCATGATCCAGCGCAGTTTCTCAACCTTGGCCCAGGCCGTTGAAGCCTACTATGAGGATCTGCGCCGCTTCGCCCGCCGCCGCACGGGTTCCGACAGCTTGGCCAACGACGTGGTCCAGGACACTTGGTTGCGCGCCAGCACCACGAACGTCGCCATGCCCGATAATGCCCGGGCCTACGTGTTCCGCATGGCTGGTAATCTGGCGGTGGACCACATGAAGCGCGAAGGCGCCCGATCGGACCGCGAGACAGATGACCTGGACAACTGGATTCCGTCGGACCGTCCCAACGCCGAAGACGAGGTAATCGCCCGCCAGGAGCTCGCTATCCTGATCGCCGCCGTGCGCGACCTGCCGCCGAGGCGGCGGCGCATCTTCGTTCTCTACCGCGGCCACGGCTTGATGATGCGCGAGATCGCCGAACGGCTCGGCATCTCTCAAAAGACCGTCCAGAAACAGGTGTCCCGGGCCATGGTCCATTGCGAGGCGCGGATGCGAGCGGCCGGGCGCAAGATCTGACCCGCCCGGCGCTGTTCGTTGTCCGCAACTAGCTTATTAAGAGGGGGATATTTCCATGCGCCACGCCGTCTTAGAAACAACAGGCCTCGACTCCTGAATGGAAACCCGACTGAATCGAATCATGCTCTGGCGACGGAGCACCCCTCACGGCACGCAGCGATATGACAAGCAACGGCAAGACATCCAAGGAAGAGCGCTCAGAGGGCGTAGCCCTGCCCGCGTCCATGCTTGAAGCCGCGGCGGACTGGCATGCATGCCTGCGCGAACCCGAGCCGGACGCCGGTCTCGCTGTCGCCCGAAAGGCGGATTTCGACCGGTGGATCGCCGCGGACCCGCGCCACGCTCAAGCCTACGCGCGGATCGAGCGGCTCTGGGTCAAGCTCGAGGCGCCGGTCGCCGAGATCAAGCGATCGGATCCGGCCGCCGTTATGCCGAATGGGCAACGACGGCACTGGCTTGCAACCCTCCTGCCCCGCCCTGCGTGGGCGGCCGCAAGCCTGGCCATTCTGCTCTTGGTCGGCACCTTCCAAATCGATGACATGGTGACCAGCCTGCGCAGCGATCATGTGACGGCGGTCGGGGAACGCGCACCGTTGGCGCTGGACGACGGTAGCCGAGTGACGCTGAACACCGACAGCGCGATCACCGTGGAAATGAGCCCGGAGCGCCGCCAGGTGGAACTGTTGCGCGGGGAGGCTTGGTTCGATGTGGCGACGGATACCGACCGGCCGTTCGTGGTCGCCACTGCGGCGGGGCGCATCCGCGTCACGGGAACCAGCTTCGGCGTGCGCCTGGATGACGACACGGCAGTCGTCGCCCTGACCGAAGGGGAACTCGAACTCAGGACCGTCGACGGCGTCGGCGATACCGCACCCGCGCTGGTGCTGACGGCAGGTCATCAGGCCCGCCTGTCCCATGACGGAGCGTTCGGCCCGACGGCGCTGAACCGAACTGCCGCAACGGCCTGGCTAAACGGCCAGATCGTCTTTTTCGATACGCCGCTGCCCGACGTGGTCGCCGAACTGAACCGCTACCGCGTGGGCCGCATCGTCATCCTGGACGGTAGCCTCGACACCCTGACGGTGAGCGGCGTGTTCGCCGCCGACAATCCCGACACCGGGCTCGACGCGATTGCCAGCACGCTGCCGGTTCAGGTCACGCGTCTGACGGATTTCCTCGTGATCCTCCGATAGCAGCGTTTTCAGGCGAAGCAGGCGCGCCCAGAAAGGCCCCTTCCCCGCGCATTCGGGTGGGAAACTGCCGGTTCGACAGCAAACGTCGTTGGACATGTCTCGCGCATAACGGATGGCGTGCCGCCTTTATTCATCCCCTCTTAAAAAAATCCCGTCAAAGGGGGGGGACAATCGCTCAACCCCAACAGTCATACCAATGATGCAAATACTTCGCATTCGCATTTGTGTGGCCTATTTAAGAGGGAGAGCCGTAGTGTCGAGGTTTGGGGAGTGCAGCCGGTCTTGGGCGGCCGGCGTTCTGGCTGGAGTGTCTGTCGTCGCGTTGGTTCAGGCGGGGCCGGCGATCGCCCGGGATGATACCGGTGCGGCAGGAGACCTGGTAGCGCTGGACAGCGCGATTGAGATCGCCCAGGTCGAGCCTACCTACGCGTTCGACATCGCCTCGAAACCCTTGCCCGAGGCCATGATCGACTTCTCGGCCGTCACCGGTCTGGAGGTGCTCTATACCGAGCCCTCGCCCTTCGGCCAGACTGCGCCGGCGCTCCAGGGAACACTGACGGCCAGTCAAGCGCTCGACCGGCTTACCGCCGGCAGCGGCCTGCGCTACCGCTTCACCAACGACACCACGGTGACGTTGGAGCCGATTGTTGTGCAGGATGAGGGCGATGAAGGCACAGTCATGCTTAGTCCGATCATGATCGAAGGCGAACTGGACCCGTTGGCTCCGCCACCAACCGGCACCATCGGATCGCCGCCGCCACCGTTTGCCGGCGGGGAGGTGGCAACCGGACAGCAACTCGGTCTGCTTGGCAATCGCGACAGGCTGGAAACGCCTCTGAGTACGACAAGCTTGACGGCAGACCTCATCCAGAACCAGCAAGCCACGGATCTTTATCAGGTCATCCAGAACCTTCCGTCTCTTCAGGCCACCACCACGCCGAACCAAGGCGTGACGAATATCCAATCCCGCGGTGTCAATGTTAACGTAAGTAGTGGCGCGATCGGGTTTAACGGGACCACAAACCTCTTGACGAATAGCGAGCTTTCGTTCGTCGGGATCGAACGGGTTGAATCTGTCAGGGGCCCGACAGCTCTTTTTTCGGGCCAAACGACCACGTTCGGTTCCCTGGTCGGCGGTAGTATCAATTTCGTTCCAAAACGGGCGGGTGAGGAAGATGTCACCTCGGTGACGGCTGGCTACCAGTCCGACGCCATCGGCTATGCACAGTTCGATTTCGGTCGTCGGTTTGGCGAGAAGAAGGAGTGGGGACTGCGCCTGGGCGGAGAGTTCCTGGGCGGCGACACTCAAGTCGATTTCAGCGAGCGTCGGCAACGCGGGGTCGCGCTCGCTTTGGATTACAATAGCGATCCCTTCCGCGCGGTTTTTGACCTGCGATACACCGAAGTCCACCAAGACGGGCAGACGCGGGAGTTCTTTGGCGCGACCGGCCCGACGATTCCGACGAACTTCGATGCGGACACGAACAACAATCAGCCCTGGGCTTTCTCCGATAACGATACGCTCCTAGGCGCCCTGCGCGTTGAATATGATCTCTTGACTGAGACAACTGCCTTTGCCGTTGCCAGCGGCGCAATCCAAAACCGGTCCAGCTCGACGGCACTCCCGAGTGGTCTTCAACCGAACGGTGACTTTACGAACAACGTCATTAGCTTCCGGGATGACGACAATTTGAACGGCAACCTTGAAGGTGGCGTTCGCTCAAAGTTCACCACCGGCCCGGTCAGCCACTTTGTGGTGGCCGCGGCGAATTACGGAATTCAGGAACGGAACTTCGCCCTCGCAGGGTTCGATCCGGCTCAGGCCTTCCAGAACAATATCTTCGATCCAATCGTCGTTCCCGATCCGGACATCCAGGTCGACAAGGCCGTCGGACCAACCACTGAGGGTGAGTTTTTCGGCGTCACCCTTGCCGATACGCTCGGCTTCTTCAACGATCGGCTTCAGGTCACCGCCGGTCTTCGCTACCAGCAGATGAAAATCGAAAACTCCAGTGCGACGACGGGAGACCGGACCTCTTTATCCGAGGGCAGTAGATTTTCTCCCGGCGGCGGCGTTCTTTTCAGGGTCAACGAGAGTTTTTCCGTCTACGCCAATTATCTCGAAGGACTGAGCGACGGCGGCACCGCGCCTCTGACGGCGGCCAACGCAGGCGAACAACTCGGACCGATTGTCTCGGATTCCATCGAAGTCGGCGCCAAGTTCAACATCGGGACCATCGGCGTCGATGCCGCCCTGTTCCAGATCCGGGACACCACAAGCGGGGTCGAACCGAACACGAATGTCTTCAGAGAGGTCGGCAAGCGTCGCATTCGAGGCCTTGAGATCACGGTCTTCGGTAAGGTTATCGACGACCTGCGCCTGTTGGGCGGCGCGACCTTCTACGACTCGGAAATCACGGAGTCCGGTAACCCTGAAAACGTCGGACAAAACGCACCGGGCATACCCGACTACGTGCTGGCGCTCGGCCTAGAGTATGATGTTCCCGTACTCGAAGGCCTGACCCTGACCGGCGGAGTTCGGCATCAGGGCGAAGCGAAGGTGATCCTTGGAAACGACGCCGAAATTCCGTCATGGACGTCGGTCGACCTTGGGGCGCGATACAGTTTCGACAGATACACGGCGCGTTTCAGGGTCGAGAACCTGTTCGATGAGACCTACTTCAACGGGACCGAATTTGGAGAACTGTCGCTCGGCACACCGAGAACCTTCCTGGTGTCGTTGAGCGTAGACCTCTGATCCATCAATCAACGCAGCGCCTCGCGCCTTCTCTGAAAGGCCGAAGGGTTTGGTTTGGAGATGCAAGATGGGTTTGGCCTGGAGGGCCGTGGCAGAGACTGGCTTGCGCAGGTTTGGGCGCCGCGCGCTTACGATCCTTTTGCGCGTCGCCGCTGCAATTCTTGGCGGATATCTTCTGGCCGCCGGCGTTTCGGCGCTGGCGGCGGAGGCCTTGGCGCGGGTTCTGCCGCCGAGCGAGGCCGTGGTGCTCATGGCCATGCTCGCCTTTCTGATCTACCTCGCGCTGCTGATCTGGGCTTTCGCGGAACGGCGCCTGCTGCGGGTGCTTCTGGTGCTGGGGGTCGGCGGTCCGCTGGCCTTCGCCGGGCCGTGGCTGGTCGGGATGGCCGTCTGACATGAAGCAGGGTTTCCGGGCGTCGATGGGCTGGCTGCACACCTGGGCGGGGGTGGTGCTGGGGGCGCTGCTCTTCGCGATCTTCTGGATGGGGACCCTGTCGGTCTTCGACCGCGAGATCGACCGCTGGATGATGCCCGACACGCGCCTTGCGCTGCCGGCGGCGCCGGCGTCCTTCGACGTGGTCGCCGCCCGGGCCGGGGAGATCGTACCGGCGGGCGCGGACTGGTGGTTCCTGCTGTCGCCGAGCGAACGCGAGCCGCTGTTCCGGCTGGGCTACCTGGATGCCGAGGGGGCCTTCCTCACCCGTCAGCTCGATCCCGCGAGCGGGGCGATCTTGCCGGACCAGGGAACGCTTGCGGGGACCGGCTTCATCTTTCCCTTCCACTACAGCCTGCACCTGAGTTGGAACCAGCTCGGCTACTGGCTGGTGGGGCTGGCCGGCATGGCCATGCTGGTGCTGCTGGTCTCCGGCGTCGTCATCCACCGCAAGATCTTCGCCGACTTCTTCACCTTCCGGCCGGACAAAAAGCTGCCGCGCTCCAGCCTGGACCTGCACAACCTGACCGGCGTGCTGGGCCTGCCCTTCCATTTCGTCATCACCCTGTCGGGTCTGATCATCTTCTTCACCATCTACTTTCCCACCGTCATCGATACGGTCTATGACAATGACCGGGAGACCTTCTTCGCGGAGAGCTTTGGCGGCTACCAGCGCGCGGCGATCGGCAGGCCTGCCGCTCCGCCTGCCGGCGACGGCGCGTCGCTCGATACCATGGCGGCGCAGGCCTCGGCGCACTGGGAGGGCGGCACGCCCTCCTTCCTGCGGATCTGGCATCCGGGCGACGCGGCCGCCTACGTGGAGATCCGCCGGTCCTTCGCTCGCCAGGTAACGATGAACCTGGACACGGTCTACTTCGACGCCGCCAGCGGCACGGTGCTGCATAGCCACGCTGCCAAGCCGGTGATGAACGTTCAGCGCTTCCTCTCCGGCCTGCATTTCATCCAGTTCGAGCATTGGGTCCTGCGCTGGATCTACTTCGTGCTCGGCCTCTCCGGCTGCGTGATGATCGCGACCGGCTACCTCTTCTGGCTGGAGAGCCGGCGTAAGCGGCATGCGGCGCAGGGTCTGGCCGGGGTGCGCCTGGTCGAGGGGCTGACGGTTGGGTCGGTCACCGGCATCGTCGTCGCCACGCTCGCCTTCTTCATCGCCAACCGGCTGCTGCCGCTCGGTGCGAGCTTCGCCGGTGCCGAGCGGGCGGCGCTCGAGATGTGGGCGTTCTACCTGGTTTGGCTCGCGACCTTCGCCCACGCCTGGGCGCGGCCGGGGGCGGCGTGGCGCGAGCAGTGCTGGGCTGTCGCCGTTTTTGGCGTGCTGGCGCCGTCCCTGAACTGGATCACGACGGGTGATCACCTCGCCAAGACGATCACCGAAGGCTACTGGCCCGGGGCCGGCATGGACCTCCTGCTGCTCGCCGGCGCCGCCGTGGCGGGGATGACCGCGTGGCGCCTCCAGCGCCGCGGCGCGGCCAAGACAGATCAGACCGACCGCAATGCGCTCGAAGCGGCTGAATAGCGATCATGACAGGTGCATTGCTTCTCATCGCCGTCGTCTTGATCGCTTATCTCGGCTTCGCCCTGCTGGCGATCAGCCAGACGCGGCACTGGCGCGCGGTGAGCGAGACGGTGGAGCCGGGCCGCGTCGGCAAGCTCGCGCTCCGCGTTGCCGGCGGCGTGTGGTTGTTCTTGGCGCTTTGCCTGGCGCTGTTCAGGGACGGTCCAAGCTTCGGCGCCCTCCTCTGGTCGACCGCGATCAGCCTCGCCGCCGCCGCGGTCGCCTTCACGCTGACCTGGTGCCCTGCCCTGCTACGCCCTCTGACGGCCATGGCGACGGTGGGAGTAAGGCTGCGCTGCGACCGAATGAAGGCAGATGGGCAAAGAACAGCCAATGTGCCGCCACGCAATCCAACGCGGCCATGATCACGCTGGCTCATCTTGCCACGCGCCGTCGGCTGATTTAGGCGGCGTTTTCCTTCTCGACGACAAAACCCCTTCGGATCATTGATCCCAAGGGGTTTTTTGGTTGCGGGGGTAGGATTTGAACCTACGACCTTCAGGTTATGAGCCTGACGAGCTACCAGACTGCTCCACCCCGCGGAAGGGTTTTTGTGTCGCG
>JANQKC010000024.1 GCA_028281325.1 Alphaproteobacteria bacterium | reverse complement strand
GGCACGGTCGCCGACTACGGTGATATCGACGGGATGCGCACGATCATCCGCAACTCGCGGCGCTTCGGATTCGAGGGCGCGTCCTGCATCCATCCTAGCATCGTGCCCATCCTGAACGCGGAGTTCCGGCCCAGCGAAGCGGAAGTCGCGGAAGCGCAGCGCATGATCCAGGGCTTCGAGGCCGCGGTCGCCGACGGCCGCGCGTCGCTGGAGATCGACGGCAAGATGATCGACTACCCGGTCGTTTTCCGGGCGCAACAACTGCTCGACCAGGACACCGCGATCCGCCAACGCGAAGCGTGGATGAAGGGTTAGCGGTCGCGCCGCAGCGCCGGATGATGAGACGCTGAAGAGTCTCTATTGCTTGTCCGGCGCGTCCTTCAGGGTGATCGAGTAGCGGGCATTGCTTTTGACGTAGAGAACGGTCTGCGGCTGGTTGCTGCGGTTGCGGTTCTGCATGTTGACGTTGATGCTGAGCCCGCTCAGCCGGCAGGTCTTGGCGATCGTTTCGGTGAGCAGTCCGCACTCCTTGTTGGCCAGCTTGTAAAGAAGCGCGCGGGCCGACTCCTGCGATTTCACGATGGCCTCGTCGCTCAGATCTTCGATCGGAAGCTGGGTCTGGAAATTCACGTTCACCACGACGGCTGGCGCACCGCCGAGGGACGCCGACCGCGCCGCCGCCGGATCGGCGGACGCCGCCGCAAAAGCGAAGGACACGAGGGCAAGGGTCGTCGCCATGGTGGCGGGTTTGAGGCGCCTAAAGTTCATTGATTCTCTCCGAAGTTGCCTGTTGCCCGGCCGTTGGCGCGACCAGGGCCCTTAAGGTGACGAGTCGGAATGACGACACCTTGGCGTCCGAAAGGTAACTTTTCGGTAAAACCGCCTCTTTCGTGGCGCACCGGCCGAAACGCCCTAGGCGTTAACCATGCCGACGGTATCTGAGGATGAATTCCGAGCGCCGAATCCGCAGAATACCAAGACTCTACGAGACGGCGTTTAGATTTCGGCAACCTTCCTTAGCGTATAGAGAAAGGGTGCGTGAACAGGGAGAGTCTGCGCCGTGTCATATCGTCCCACGAATACGCCCGCCCTTGTCCTCAAGGGCCTTGAAAAGCATTTCGACAAACCGGCGGTCAACGGCCTGGATCTGACCATCCGCGGCGGTGAGTTCTATGCCCTGCTCGGCCCGAACGGCGCGGGCAAGACGACCACGCTCCGGATCGTCGCCGGCCTGCTGCGGCCGGATGCGGGATCGGTCTCGGTCTTCGGCGTGGACGCGCTTGCCGACCCCATCGCCGCGAAACGGCTGATCGCCTGGGTGCCCGACGAACCCTTGATCTATGAAAAACTGACGCCGTTCGAATATCTGGAATTCGTCGCCGGGCTTTGGGACATCGACGCGGCCACCGCGCAGGTCGACGCGTCCGAGATCATCGATATCCTGGGCTTGGGGCCGCACGCCCATGAACGATGCAACGGCTTTTCCAAAGGCATGCGGCAGAAGGTGGCGCTGGCCGGCGCGCTGGTTCATTCGCCGCGGCTGCTGATCCTGGACGAACCACTGACCGGCCTGGACGCCGGATCGTCGCGGCAGGTCAAGACGGTGTTGGCCGAACGGGTCCGGACCGGCGTTACCGTCATCATGACCACCCATATCCTGGAGGTCGCCGAGCGCATGGCGGAACGCATCGGCGTCATCGACGCCGGCCGACTGATCGCGGAAGGCACGTTGGACGAACTGCGCCATCAGACCGGGCAAACGGCCAACAGCCTCGAAGACGTATTTTTGGACTTGGTGGCGGAGCAGAGCGCCGCCGCATGAGCCAACCCGCCACCCTGTCCTGGTTCGCACGGCATGAAATCCGTCTGTTTTGGCGGGATTGGATGGCCATGCTCACAGCGGGCAAGCGCAAGCGCGAATCGCTGCTGGGCCTGATGGCGGTCGCCTTTCTGGTCTTTTCCCATCTGCTGGCGCATTACCTCATTTCGCCGCTGGCCGAGGACGGCATCGTCCTCGACAAAACGACAATGATCTTTGTGACCGCCAGCGTGTTTCTCTTCTGCACAATGATGATCTCGCAAGCGATGGAATCGGTGACGCGGGCGTTCTACGCGCGCTCGGACCTGGACCTCATCCTGTCGTCGCCGATCTCGGCGCGGCGTGTTTTCACTGTCCGCATCCTAGCCATCGCCGCCGCCACGATCCTGCTGACGACCGTCCTGGCGGGACCGTTCATCAACGCCTTCGCATATATCGACGGTCCCCGGTGGCTGGCGGGATATGGCGTGATTCTCGGGCTGGCGGGCCTGTGCACCGCCTTCGCCGTGCTGTTGACCGTCGGATTGTTCCGCACTGTCGGCCCGAAGCGGACGCGGCTCGTCTCACAGGTGGTGTCCGCCGTGATCGGCGCCGCCTTCGTCATCGGCATTCAAGCCGCCGCCATCCTCTCAAGCGGCACCATATCGCGGTTTACATTTCTCGGGTCCGAGCGGTTCGTCGACGCAGTGCCGCCGTTGACCAGCGCCGTCTGGCGGCCCGCCTACGCCGCCGCCGGTGACATTCCGACGCTCCTCGGCCTCATCGGATTGGGAATGGCGGCCCTGGCGCTGACCGTTCTGCTTTGCGCCAAGAATTTCGGCGACCATGTGATCGCGGCCTCCGGTGTCGCGTTCGAGTCTTCGTCGAGCCGCCGGCGCTTGTCGTCCTTCCGCCAAGCGTCGGTCAAACGCACGCTGCGCCGCAAGGAATGGACGCTGCTGCGGCGCGATCCGTGGCTGATGTCGCAGACATTGATGCAGATTCTTTATCTGTTTCCGCCGGCGTTGTTGTTGTGGCGTAACTTCGGCGACAGCGTGGGACCGCTGGTCATCCTGACGCCCATCCTGGTCATGGCGTCGGGCCAGCTTGCCGGCGGCCTCGCCTGGCTGGCGGTGTCCGGCGAGGACGCCCCGGATTTGATGACCTCGGCGCCCGTTTCCGCGCGCATGATCATGAGCGCCAAGATCGAAGCCGTGCTCGGCTCCGTCCTCATCGTCGTCTTGCCACTGCTTGGCGCGCTGGCGCTGGCGTCCTTGGAACTCGCCGCGATCACCGCCGCCGGCATCGTTTTATCCGCCTGCGCGGCGACGATGATCCAGATATGGTTCCGCGCCCAGGCCAAGCGAAGCGATTTCCGGCGCCGGCAAACGTCGTCCCGGCTCGCGACCCTGGCGGAAGCGCTCTCCTCGATCTTCTGGGCCAGCGCCGCCGCCCTGATCGCCGCAGCGTTCTACACCTACGCGGCCGGAACGGCCGCCCTCGCGGTTCTGACCCTGGTCTGCGCCTGGGCCGTGCGTCCCCGTCGCAGCGCGGACGCCTAGCCGACGCCGACCCGCAAATTCTTCACCGTCGTCTTGCGTCGGACACGGCGATCAGTACTGTAGGGCGACCTCATCAGAGGCGTTTCGTCAGCACTCAGCGGCCAACATGAAAACCACGAAGACCGACGCCAGCGTCGACGCATTTCTCGGCGGGGTCAGCCCGGCTCGACCGCGGCAGGACGGAGGCGCGCCGCACGGTTCCGCGTTTTCCATCCTTCATACGGCGGGCTTCGACGACTCTGCCCCGCTGGCGGACGAACCCGAAAACCGGGCCTCCGCGTCAATAACACGTCAATAAGCTGGATGGCGTGGACTGAAACGTGCTTGATGGGTTGATAAAACGGTCTTTTGATTTTATGCGACAGAGATTTGGGGCGTAGACATTCAGGCGTTAAGGTCCACACTGCGTTAGACCAGAAACCGAACCTGCCGGTCTTCACGGCGACTGACAACAATGAACCCTGCCATACACAAACGTCGGGGTTGGCGAGGGAGAGGCGAATATGGTTGTAGGGGCACTAAAAAGGTTCATCGACAGCGAAGCTAACGGCGGCCTGATATTGATGGCGACGGCCGTCCTTGCGCTGATATTCGAAAATTCCGCCCTGACATCTATCTACGAAAAACTCCTGACGCTTCCCGTCGCCGTCAACATCGGCGACTTGGCCATCGATAAACCGCTGCTGCTTTGGGTCAACGACGGCCTTATGGCGGTGTTTTTCTTCCTGGTCGGGTTGGAAATCAAACGCGAGGTCATCGAAGGGCAATTGTCCAGCAGGGATCAAGTGATCTTGCCCGCCATCGGGGCCGTCGGCGGGATGGCGGTGCCGGCGCTCATCTTTCTCTTTGTCAACGGCGGCGACCCCGTTCTCGCAAAGGGATGGGCGATCCCGGCGGCAACCGATATCGCCTTCGCGCTGGGCGTATTGGCCCTTTTGGGTAACCGCATCCCGACGGCGATCAAGACGCTGCTTCTGGCCATCGCGATCTTCGACGATCTCGGCGCGATCGTGATCATCGCGGCTTTCTACACCGCCGATCTGTCCTTCCCTTCGTTGGCCGGCGCCGCCGTCGCCATGATCGGCTTGTTCGCTCTGAACCGGTTCGGCGTGCTGCGGGTCGCGCCCTACATCATGATCGGCATCGTGTTATGGGTCTTCGTACTCAAATCGGGCGTGCATGCGACATTGGCGGGGGTCGTATTGGCCTTGGCCATCCCGTTGCGCGCCGGCGACCGGGCATCGCCGTTGCGCGCCGTGGAACACAGCCTGCACCCTTACGTCGCATTCGGCGTCCTGCCTGCCTTCGCCTTCGCCAACGCCGGGGTCTCGCTGGAAGGATTTTCGTTGGCCTCGCTCATGGCGCCGGTACCGCTCGGCATCGCCGCCGGGTTGCTGATCGGCAAGCAGATCGGCGTGTTCGGGAGTGTCCTGATCGCGGTGAAGCTCGGCATCGCCCGCCGCCCCGACGGGGTCACCTGGATGCAGCTCTATGGCCTATCCTGCCTCGCCGGCATCGGCTTCACCATGAGCCTGTTCATCGGCACCCTGGCCTATGCGGGCCCGGAACTGATGGCGCAGGTCCGGTACGGTGTACTGACCGGATCGCTGCTCTCGGCATTTCTGGGATATGCGGTCCTACGCTGGATCGCCGCCGAGAGGACAGCGCCCGCAAACGCGCGCGGCCTGTCCTGAATTGGACCGGACCGGCGGCGCAGCGACCGACCGGTCCGGCACGGAATTCAGAGAACCTTCGAAATCATCTCTTGGGCACAAACATCGCCGCGGTCGCGAAGCATTTTCTTTAACCGCTCGGCCCGGTTCGCGAGCATTTCGTTATAGGTCGGCCCGTCATCGGCGTTCTCCGGAGCGGACGACGCACACAGATACTGGCTGAGCACCTTGCCCGATCGGCCGTCGATCAGGCGCAACACCGCCGAGTATCCGACCCGATACCGGGACCAAGTCGCCGGGAAGTACCAGAAATTCCATCCCCGCGTTTCCACGTCGACGACGATGCCGCCGTCTTTCACCGCAGCGGCCCATTCAGCCGCATCGGACGGCTTGTCCGCTGTCGTGAAATCCAGCACCTGAACACCGCGCCGCGATCCGTATTTTTGATGGATATGCTGCGCGACGCGATTTTCAACCTGGACCGAAGGGTCGTCGATACCGCTCTCCTTGACCAAGGTTTCCCCTTCCGAGTGCGCGGCGAGCGCGCCCGCGACGGCAAACATCGCCTTGCCGGACGTGACGGCGCCAAATGAAGGCGGCGCCTCTTTCACGATGTAAACGGTTCGGTTGCCGAGCTGCTCCATCGAATTCTGGCTCAGCCGCATCTCCGTCATCGCACAACCCGCCAAGGCGATCATGCCGATTAAGGGTAACATCCTGCGCATAATCGGATTCTCCCGCGTTGCCTGCGCCCATCCCCAAAAATTCAAAGGGGCCGCACCCTAGTGAGGAAGCCGTTACCGTGCTGTTAACGCGTGCGGCGTTCGCAGCAATATGCACGTCAAGAGAGCATTCGAGCCATTTCGGCACGCCACGGTTCACCCATTTCCGCATTCGGGCATACGGCGATTTTCGTTCCGCACATAAATAGCGATATGGTTGCGATCGACATCAACGCTGGCGCTTTACGCCACGCAACGGGAAGGAACCGACCAATGTTCAAACGCATCGACCACATGGTGGTTCGGGTCAAGAACCTCGACCAGGGCATGAAGGATTACCAGGACAAACTCGGCATGACCCCAAGCAAGGGCCCCGAGGACCTGCCGCATCTCGGTATGAAGCGTGCCGTGTTTCCGATCGGCCCCGACGGCAGCTTCATCGAACTCGCCGAGCCCTTGGGCGACGGCGGCGCGATCGGCAAATCGCTCGAACGCCACGGCGAGGGACTGCACCTGGTCGCCCTCGCGGTCGATAACCTGGAGGCGGCGGCGGCCGACATGCGGGCCAAAGGCGCTCAACTTATCGAATCCGGCAATATGATCTTCGTCCACCCCCGTGACGGCCACGGCGTGCTATATCAGCTCGTCGAACGGTAAGCCGGCCGAGACCGCGAAACGAACCGCCGAAGGAGACCGGCTATGGCACCGAAGATCGGATACCTGCTGCCCACCCGCGAACGCATCATGGAGGGCAAACCCGAAGCCGCACCCCTGCTGGCCTTGGCCGAACGCGCGGAAGACTTAGGCTATGACTCGGTCTGGGTCGGCGATTCGCTGCTCGCCCGGCCGCGGCATGAACCGATCACCCTGTTGGCCGGGGTGGCCGGACGCACGAAGTCGGTCTCGCTCGGCACCGCCGTGCTGTTGCCGACCCTGCGCAACCCGGTGCTGTTGGCGCATCAGGTCGCCACGCTGGACCAGATCAGCGAAGGCCGGGTCATCCTCGGCGTCGGCATCGCCAGCGACGTGCCGAACATCCGCGCCGAATTCGACTCCGCCGGCGTTCCCTTCGAAAAGCGCGTCGGTCGAATGCTCGAACAACTCCGCCTTTGCCGCGCCTTGTGGAGCGGCGAACCGGTGAATTGGGACGGCCGCTGGACGGTGACCGACGGCACGCTCGGACCCACGCCGCACCGCAAAGGCGGACCCCCGATCTGGGGCGGCGGATCGGTGCCGGCAGCCCTGAAACGCGCCGGGCGGTATTTCGAAGGCTGGTTCCCGACCGGCCCCGACGCGGCCCGCTGGTCGGAGCAATGGGCCGAGGTACAACATCACGCGCGCAACGCCGGGCGCGATCCATCCGACGTCACCCCGGCGATCTACCTGACGCTGGCGATCGACGATGATGCGGCAAAGGCCGATGCCCGAATCGACGACTTCCTCCAGCAATACTACGGCCAACGACCGGACCTTCTGAAGAAGCGCCAAGCCTGTTTCGGCGGCTCGGCGGAAGGCGCGGTCGAATGGCTGAACGGCTATGTGGACGCGGGTGCGCAACATCTGGTCCTGCGGTTCGCCGGCGACCACGAACGCAACCTGGAAACCATGGCGAAACTGCGGGCGTCATTCGCCGGTTAGCGAACCTTCCGCGCACGGTTCATTCGTGAGCCTGCCGTCGTCGGACAGCCAAATCGCACGACTAGTCGCCCCCAAAACCCGCGATGAGACAGGGTTTCAAATATGTAGTAAAATAAAGAAATCCCCCCCAAGGAAGGGTTCAGAGGAAGGATCGCACAATGCAAGCAGTCGCCAGCAGCGAGGCGGACATCATCGTCACGGAACGAAAAGGCGGAACGGGCGCCCGGCACGATTACATCGGCACCCCCGGCACGATTAACGCCGATCCGCAGGCCTTTCTGGTGGTGCGGCCCTATGCCGGTGCGCGGATCGACCCGCATTTCCATGATGTCGACCAATTCCAGGTTGTCGTGGCCGGGGACGGCCGCATCGGCAAGAAGGAAATCCGGCCGATCACCTTCCAGTATGCGGACGCCTATACGCCCTATGGACCGATCATCGGCCGCGAGGACGGTTTCTCCTTCTTCACCCTCCGCAACGCCGCCAGCGGCGGACATTGGTCGATGCCCGGCAACAAGCAGCATATGCCCTGCCGCGCCGGCCGCAATCTCGACGGCACCTTCGATCTCGGGGCTCGGGAGATCGCAGCGGGCGAGACCGTGCGGGAAAATCTTTTGGAGACACAGGATGACGGCGTCGATGTCGTCGGCTTCCGGCTCGGCGGCAACGCCGTGTCGGACGGCCTGCCGACCGAAAGCGGCGGACAGTACTATCTCGTCTGCAGCGGCGCGCTGGTCCAGGACGGCAAGGAACTGCCCGCGGACTCGGTCATCCGTGTCGATCGAGGCGAGGACGTCCTGCAAATGACCGCCGGCCCCGACGGCGCGGAAGTCCTCTGCTTGCAGTTCGGCGTTCCCAGCGACCGGCCGGGATCGGACCCGAGCCTGCTCGCGAAGCGCAACCCGGACGCGTATCAGGAGCGCAAACACGGCGCGGGCGCATAGCCCGCAGGCGTTACCGCCAGAGCGCGTCTCGCCACTTGATGCTGACCAGCAAGGTGAAGAATATCCCGACGGCGCAGTAAACGTTGACCGTGGCGGTGAACCCGATCCATTCGATCATCGCCCCCGACGCCACCAGCCCGATCGGCAGGCCGTAGATCGCCATCGACCGGACACCCATGACCCGGCCGCGCAGCGCCGGCGTCACCGTACTGAGCAGCGCCACCGACATCGACAGCATGGCGACGCCTTGGGTGATCCCGATCAGGAACAGGGTGGGCAAACCCAAAACCTTGTCGGTCGCCTGGCCGAACAGCAACAGCGCCGAGTACCACAGCAGAATACAGACCACCATGAACCGCACGGGACGGCGCGCGCCGCCGGCGAACGCCATCAGGATCGACGCGGTTAACGCACCGACGCCGAACCCGGCAACCAGATGGGCGAGCCCGTTTTCGTCGAGTTGGTAAATCTCTTTGGCCACGAAGGGGAGCAAGCCGTGCGAAATCGGATAGGCGGTCAAGTTGACCATGAAAGCGAGGCACATGATCGCCAGCACGCGTGGCGTCGCCCAGATATAGGCGAGCCCTTCGCGCAATTCGCGCCAGATCGGAAAACGCCGCCGCGGCAGCGTTCGGGCTCGGTTCGCCCGTTCCGCCTGCCCCGGCCGAACGCGCGAGACCCCGAAGGTCAACGTCAGGCTCGCCAGATAGAATGCCGCGACGAAGATGTAAGCGACACCGATGCCCAGCGCCGAGAACAGCCCCGCGCCCGCCAGCGCCCCGGCGATCCGCGCCGAATCCTGCGTCGCGCGCGTCAACCCCATCGCATTGGCAAGCCGGTCGGCGGGAATGGTATCGGCCACCAACGTGTTCCGCATCACCAGGTCCGACGGCCGCACCAACCCCATCAAGGCCGCCGTGATGAAGACGTAGACCGCGTTGAGCTGATCGGTCAGGCCGAGCGTCATGACGACGACGGCCATGACCGCATAGAAACCGCGCATCAGGCACAGCAAGGTGCGCCGGCCGAGACGGTCGGCGAACGCGCCCAGCATCGGTGCGATCAGCGTGCCGACGAATTGCAACGACCCGAAGACGGTGAGCAGCAGCACCGAGTCCGTTTCGACCAGGATGTACCAGCCGAGGATCAGCGTCTCCATCTCGAAGGCCCAGGCGGTCAACAGGTCGGCCGGCCATTGAAACCGAAAACTGCGGATTTTGAACGGCGCGAGCGGGGCTATGGCGATGGGAGGCCTCGACGGGTGTGCGTGTGTGGGCCGGCAGGACATCGCTACCGGCGCCTCAACCGTCCGAATCTACATCATTTTCCGCGCCGGGGCGCAAACCGCGGCGACACTAGTTCCGTTCGGCGAAAAACAAGAGGCACCCATCCGGGTCTTTCACATGGAACTCGCGGACGCCATAGGGCTGCCCGAAGGGCGGCCGCACCCGCCCTTCGGGCAGGGTATTCAGTTGTGGCTTTAGCGCCGCGTAAAGAGCATCAAGGCCGCGCACCCGGATCGTCAGCGCGATATTCGTCGCCGTCGCCTTCAGCGCGCCAGCGTCGTCGGTGGCGATGAACTCGACCGCCGCCTCGCCGCACTCGGCGATGCCGAAGCTGCCATCCTCCGCCAGCAGCTTGCGCTCGAAGCCCAGCACGTCTTCGTAGAATTCAAGGGTCGCCGCCACATCGCGCACGGGCACGATGGTAGCGGCGTTGAGGATTTCGGGTCTGTCCGGCATGGCGCGTCTAATATAAAGCGACCGGATTACCCGGCGACCCGGTCGCGCCCTTCGCCTTCAGCGGCGACCACACGAACAGGAATTCATAGGCCTTGTCGGCAACAAGCTGGGACAGGTCCAGGTTTTCGATGTTCCAGATGCCGCGCTTGGTCTGCAGCGCGATATGGCACTCGAAGGGTTGCTCGCGCTCGCCGGCGAAGCCAACGCCGTCGAACTGGGTACCGTTCTGCCCCAGTTCGATAGAGATGTATTCGTCGTTAATGCCGATCCGTTTCATCACATCCTCCTCCAAACGCCGCCATGCCCAAGAGTTTAACCGGCCTGGCCGCCGATGGAAGAATCAGTTGACATTTTCCCTCCATCCGCCCAATGTTCCGCCACGTGGTGATTTGGCCCGACCGGCTTGCGGCCACGGAAAACAACCCAGCTAAAAGGTCGGAGCGTCCGTTGGAAGCCCTGACCTGTTCGACCGGTCGGGGTTTTTTCATGGCGCCGGAAAGGGCGCAGGAGGACGCAATGGACGGATCGCAGTCATCGAAACGAAATTATCGGCCGCAGACCAACCTGGTGCGCGGCGGGCTCGACCGATCCCCGCATCGGGAAACCGCCGAGGCGCTGTTCCTGACCTCGGGCTTCGTCTACGACCAGGCCGAGGACGCCGAGGCCGCCTTCAAGGGCGAGACCGACCGCTTCATCTACTCCCGTTACGGCAACCCGACGGTCGCGGCCTTCGAGGAACGGCTGCGCCTGCTGGAAGGCGCGGAGTTCTGCACCGCCACGGCGAGCGGCATGTCCGCCGTGTTCACCTCGCTGATCGCCCTGCTGAAGGCGGGCGACCGGGTGGTCGCGTCGCGGGCGCTGTTCGGCTCCTGCCACTACATCATCGCCGAACTGCTGCCGCGCTACGGCGTCGAGACGGAATTCGTCGACGGGACAGACATGGAGCAGTGGGAGAAGGCACTCTCCAAACCCGCCGACTGCGTCTTCCTCGAAACCCCGTCGAACCCGACGCTGGAGATCATCGATCTCGGTAAGATCGCCGAACTGACCCACGCGGCCGGCGGCAACCTGGTGGTCGACAACGTGCTGGCGACGCCGGTGCTGCAGCACCCGCTGGATTTCGGCGCGGACATCATCGTCTATTCCGCGACCAAGCATATCGACGGCCAAGGCCGCGCGCTCGGCGGCGCGATCCTGGGACCGCAGAGCTATTACGACGACAACCTGCAGCCGCTCATCCGCCACACCGGCCCCGCCTGCAGCCCGTTCAACGCCTGGCTGCTGCTGAAGGGATTGGAGACGCTGGACCTGCGGGTGGAACGGCACTGCCAGAACGCGCAGGCGGTCGCCGAATTCCTGGAGACGCAACCCGGCGTGCAGCGCGTGTTGTACCCAGGCCTGGAAAGCCATCCGCAATACACGCTGGCGAAATGGCAGATGAAAAAGCCGGGCTCCGTCCTCGCCTTCGAAATCGACGGCGGCAAGGAGCGCGCCTACCGCATCCAGAACACGCTGGAGATCATCGACATCTCCAACAACCTGGGCGATACGAAGAGCATCGTCACCCATCCCGCGACGACGACCCACCAACGCCTGCCGGAAGAGGAACGCGAACGCCTCGGTATCTCCGAAGGCTTGCTGCGCCTGTCGGTCGGGCTGGAGGATGTCGAGGACCTCAAGGAAGACCTGGCGCGGGCCTTGGCGGCGTAAGGGGCGGCGTAGTTCGCCCAGCCTAAATGTCATTCCCGTGAAAACGGGAATCCATGGTCGACGGCAAAACCGGATTTCCGCATGCGCGGGAATGACACCTTAAGCAGTTCTGAAGCAGACGCATCCTTCGACAAGCTCAGGAAGAGGCGCCTTCCAATTTGCCGCAGCACCCGGCCTCATGCTGAGCCTGTCGAAGCATGCAATCCGATGGAGATTCGACTGGCGACGATGACCCGTGTCGGTATGATCGGTCCGTCCCGCCATCCGGAGCCCCGCCGTCATGCCCGCCCATCCCGATAAACCCCTGCGCGTCGCCATCGCCGGATTCGCGCTCGAATCCGTCTCCTTCCTGCCAGGTGCGGCGAGCATCGCCGACTTCGAGGCAGTTACCTATCGCGGCGACGGATTGACCGAAGGCCTGCGCGGCTCGCAGTCGCCGGGGGGCGGGTTCATCGACGTGCTGGATGCCGACGGGGTTGAGATCGTGCCGCTGACCTATGCCGACCTCGGCGCCGGCGGCAACGCGTCGGACGAGGCGTTCGTCCATTACCGGGATGAAATTTGCGCCGGATTGACGAAAGTCAAAGACCGCATCGACGGCGTTTTGCTGTTCCTGCACGGCGCGATGACGACGCCGACCCGCACCGATCCCGAACGGGAATTCATGCGGGCGGTGAGGGATGTTCTCGGCCCCGATCTGCCGATCATGGTGGCGTCCGACCTGCACGGCAATATCGATGCGCGGTTCGGCGACCTCGCGGACGGGTTGTTCGGCTACCACTACTCCCCGCATACCGATATGGACGAAACGGGCCGCCGGGCCGCCCGCGCGCTGGTGTGCACGCTGCACGGCGACATCGCGCCCGTCATGGCGATCCGCAAGCCCGACGTGATGTTGCCCAGCATCTTCACCGCCACGTCGATCCCGCCCCTGTCCGACATCGTCGCCGAGGGTTTCGCCTGGGAACGCGACCACGACGCCATCGTCGACGTCTCGATCTTCTGCGGTTTCGCCTATGCAGACGTGCCGCAGGTCGGGTTCAGCGTGGTCGTGATGGCAGACGGCGACCAGGCCCTGGCCGACCGGGCCGCCGATGCCCTCGCGGACCGGATCTGGCAAGCCCGCGAAACCCTGTTGCACGAGGACATGGTGTCTGGCTTGCAGGACGGCGTCGCGCGCGCGGTCGAGCTGTCGCGAACGGCCGAGCGGCCGATCGTCCTGTTGGAACATGCGGACCGCATGAACGATTCGACCCATATCCTGAACGAACTGACGAAACACCCCGGCCCGCGCGTCATGGTGCCCTACCTGTGGGACGCCGCGGCGGCGGAAAAGGCCATCGCGGCGGGCGAAGGAGCGGAAATCACGCTGCCGGTCGGCGGATGGTCGTCGGACCGCGCGGGACCGCCGGTGACGCTGACCGGCAGCGTCGTCTATGCCGGGGACAAGTCCTATCGCGGCACGGGCAAGATGTGGAACGGCTACGAAATCCGTCTCGGCCCGACCGCGGTGATCGACACCGGCGGTGTCGTCGTCTCGATCGTCTCGCGCTACGTCTTCGCCATCGATCTCGATCCGTTCACCCAGTTCAGCTACGACATCGACGATTTCGACATCGTCCTCTTGCGGTCGAAGACGCATTTCCGCGCGGTCTACGAGGACATCGCCGAGGAGATCATCGTCGTCGACACGCCCGACTGGGGCCCTGCCGACCTGACGACCCTGCCCTACCGAAACGCGCACGCCGGACTCTTCCCGCTGGACAGGTGACGCCGATCCGCGTTCCAATACCCGATAGGGTGTCAGGAAAGGGTACGGCAATGACCAAGGATTTCTCGTTTTCCAACCGGCATATTGACCTGATGGAGCGCGACGCCAAGACCGTGTTCGGCTGGCGCTATGAACCGCGTATCATCCTGAAGAGCGGCAAGGGCGTCTTCGTCACCGACGTGGACGGCAACAACTATTACGACCTGACCGCCGGCATGATGTGCATGGTGCTCGGCCATTCGCATCCGGAACTGACCGAGACGATCCGCGAACAGGCGGGCAAGCTGGCGCATGAATCGTCCTGGTACTCGAACCCCTGGGCGGTCGAGTTCGCGGAGCTGATCACCAGCACCCTACCGGGCAACCTGAAGGTCGTGAACTTCGCCGTTACCGGGTCCGAGGCGAACGAAATCGCCATGCGCATGGCGATCGCCAAGACCGGCAAGCACGACATCGTCTCGGTGCTGCGCGGCCTGCACGGCGGATCGCTCGCGGTCGAGGCGGTGACCAGCGTCGGCGGCGAACGCAAGGGCGGCCTCGGCCCGCTGATGATGCCCGCGCGGTCGAACGCGATCCTGGCGCCCTTCTGCTATCGCTGCCCGGTGAACCTGGAATACCCGTCCTGCGACATCGACTGCCTGAAGCTCAGCGAAGACATGATGGAGCACATGACCAGCAAATCCGTCGCGGGGATCATCGCGGAATCGATCCTGGTGCCGGGCGGCATGATCGTGCCGCCGGAAGAATGGCTGCCGCGCATGCGGAAACTGGCCGACGATTGGGGCTCGCTGCTGATCCTGGACGAAGCGCAGTTGGCCCCCGCGCGCACCGGCAAACTGTGGGCCTTCGAGCATAACGACGTGCTGCCGGACATCGTGACCTTCGCCAAGGGCATGTCGGTCGGCCTCGCGATCTGCGGCACGGTGACGACGCCGGAAATCGCCGAGGCGGTAGAGGGCGACGCGGGCCTGCCCTGGGCCGGCACCTATTCGGCGGACCCGCTGCCGTCGGCGGTCGCATTGAAGAGCCTACAGATCGTTCTGCGCGACGACCTGGCCGCCCGCGCGGAGAAGCTCGGCGCGATCCTGCGCGAGAAGCTCGACGGGCTGAAGGAGCGTTACGAGTGCGTCGGCGACATCCGCGGCAAGGGCCTGTACCAGATGTTCGACATCGTCACCGACAAGCAGAGCAAGACGCCCGACTACGCCATGGCCGAACGCTTCCGCTACAACGCGGCGATGGAAGGCGTGATCACGATCTGCGTGAAGAACTACATGCGGGTGTCCCCGCCGCTGATCATCACCGAGGCCGAGATCGACGACGTGGTGGGCCGCCTGGAAACCGCGTTGAAACGCGCGGTCGCGGGCTATCCGGAGGATATCGATTTCTCGGCGTCGAGTTCGCTCGCGGCCAAACGGGACGCGAGACCCGCAGCGGCCGAGTGATGTAAGCCTTAAATCGACTGATTCTAATTTCAGAATGGCATTTTCGCGGACTGAACAAGAAGCAATTGTCCTGTATGCCGTGTGGGACATGATAGACGGGATGGTGAATTTTGAAATCTTCACCGACAAACCCAAGGCTTTTGATGCCCAGTTGACATTCCAAACCGCTACTCATCGGCATATGTTCAACGTTCTTTTAGCTGATTTTCTTTCCAAACCTGCCAAAGGAACGTTCGATCTGCCAGAAGCGAACGGATCGGCAAGCACTGACCACACCTACCTATTTTATCTTCGTCAAATCTGCGACGCGCCGTTACTTGGCCCGAACGCAGATAGCCTAAGACCGCCAGTAGAGAACTTTGTTGAATGGCTTGAAGAACGTTGCGTCGCTGAGAAAGTTTGGTTTCCGTCGATTGAGGTTCAGACTGACATTTCAATACAGCGGATCTTGTTCATAAAAATTTGCGGTGACATTGCGAAACACAATTTTTCCCGATTAGACCGAAACGTTGATCGACTAATAAAAATACTGCGGGAGAATGACATTGAGATAGACGAAGGCCAGGGTTTTGTCTTACTGCCAGAATTCTATGACTGGTTTCACAACAACATCTTTGCGTACCATGCAACTATGATTGCTGAGCACTTGAACAATATCCGCTGGGGAATTTTTGAATACCTGTTGCCAGAATTTGCCCGCTCATTCGAGATAATCGACGCCGAAACCAGAATGTACAAATTTAATTTTCCAGAAAACTGTCAAAACGCTTTGGCACAGGCAATGTATTGGAACTTAATGAACCAGGTTAGAAGTCGACCTTGGTTTCCAAAGTTCGAAACTAGCCAATTCCTCAGGTGTCATTTTTAGCTTTAGATTTAGTGTCGTCCTCGTTTTTAACCCTTCCGCGCGGCGACGAAGGCTTCGTAGCGGCTGACGGCGGACAAGGCAAAAGCCGTGTTGCTCAACTCGTCATAAACGGGAATGCCCACGTCGAGCGCGCGTTGACGGTATTTCTGTTTGCTCTCCTCGATATCCGGCGCACCGCTGGAGCGCAGGACCAGCGCAAAATGCGCCTGGCCGGGATATTTCTCCTGCACCCGTTCCGCCGCGGTGATCAGGTTGTCGAGCGGGTCGATCGGACCGCGCCCGACGAAGGCGGCGAGGTTCAGATGCATCACCAACGCCTCGGGGCTCGCGTTGGCGTAAATCACGTCGAGGATTTTCTCGGCGATCCGCCCTTCTTCCTGTTGCATGGTGCCGACCGGCGCATCGACCGGATTGGCGATGCTGGTGCCGGGCGGCAACTCCAGGGCTTCCAGCCCCTGATAGGCCGCGTCGCCGAACGGGTCGATGTCGAGCCCATGGCGATAGAAGAAGTCGGTCGCCAGCACACTGGTGCCGCCGCCGTTGCCGAACAGCGCCACCTGTGACGTCGCCTTGTCGCGGCGCGGGGTCAGCGTCTGGAAGGCCAATAGGATGTCGAGGAACTCGTCCAGGGTTTCCGCCAACACGCAGCCGGTTTGCTGCGACAGCGCGACCCAGACCCGGTCGTCGCCCGCCAGCGACCCGGTATGCGACGCCGCCGCCGCAAGGCCCTTCTGCGTGCGGCCGCCTTTCAGGATCACGACCGGCTTGTCCGCATTGTTCCGGCGCAACACGTCGAACAAGCGGCGCCCGTCGCGGATACCCTCGACATACATACCGACCACCTTGGTCTCGGAATCGGCCAGATAGAAGTCGAGCAGGTCGTTCGGCCCCAAATCGGCGCTGTTGCCGACCGTGACCAGCCCGCTGAACCGGATGCCCCGGCGCTCGCCCCGCGTGATGATGTCGGTGCCGAGCCCGCCGCTTTGCGAGATCACGCCGACCGTGCCCAGCTCCTTCGGCGGGGCCACCGGAAAGGTCACCTTGCCGCGCGGCGAATACATGCCGAGGCAGTTCGGCCCCAAGACCCGGACACCGCCCTTCCGGGCCGAAGCCACCAGATCCGCTTCGAGGTCCACGCCGTGGGAAACTTCGGCGAAGCCGCTGGAAATCACCTGTGCGAATCGCACCCGGTTCTCCATGCTCGCCAGAACGGGCGGCACGTTCGCCGCGCCCACGGCGATATAGCAATAGTCCGCCGGCGTCGGCATATCGGCGAAAGACGGATAGGCCTTCAGGCCCTCGACTTCGTCGGCCTTGGGATGGATCGGATAGATCGGCTTGTCGAAACCGAAATTGTGCATGCGCTGGATGAAGGTGTTGGCGATGGTGACGCCGGTGCTCGACGCGCCGACCACGGCGATCGCGTCCGGCGCGAACAGCCTGTCGAAATCACCGGGCTTCATTGCAGCGCCATCGCGCGCCGCCTCGCCGCCTTCTTCGGACAGGATGAACCGCGCATCGACCGCGACCGCGCCGTCGGCCGACACGATCAGCGGGTTCACGTCCACCTCGGCCAGATCGTCGCAAAGGTCCATCAGCAAACCGCCCTCGCCGCCGAGCTTCAGCAAGACGTCGACGATGGCCTGCCGGGACACCGCCGCCTGTCCGCGCACGCCGTCGAGCAACGCGCTGCCGCGCAACTCATCCAGCATCGAGACAGCGTCTTGTTCGGTGATCGGGCACAGCCGGAAGGCGACATCCGCCAGCACCTCGACGAAGATACCGCCAAGGCCGACCATGATCATCGGGCCGAATTGCGGGTCCCGCACCGCGCCGACGACCACTTCCTGCCCCTTGGGCGCCATTTCCTCGACCAGATAGCCGTCGATCTTGCGGCCCTTGATCCCCGGCGCTTCGGCCATCGTGTCGATCGCCGCCTTAACGTCGTCGGCGGATTGAAGGTTGATCTGCACGCCGCCCGCATCGCTCTTGTGCAGGATTTCCTCGGACATCACCTTGGCGACCACCGGGAAAGACAAGCCGTCGATTTCAGCGACGGCGGCCCCATCGGCGACCACGATTGACTGCGGCACCGCAATGCCGCACCCCGCCAGCAGTTGTTTACCAGTTTCCTCGTCCAGCGCCTGGCGGCCGTCGCGCCGGGCATCCGCAATGATCGATTTGGCGTCCATGCTTATTCTTCTTGCTGTGGGTCAGGGCAGACAGGTGGGGTCCGAGCAAGACAGCGCGCGCCGCGCCGTAACGGTCGGAGGGTGACGAGCCGGATCATACACATCACCGGGCAACAGGGCGAGTCGGGGCGGCGGTTTTAACGCCCGATAAAGTTGGGCTTCCGCTTCTCCATGAAGGCGGCGCGGCCTTCGTCATAGTCACGACTGTGATTGGCGGCGTCGACAAGCTCCTCGCATAGATCGAGATCACGGTCGGCGGGGTCTTTGACCAACTCGGCCACGCACGTCTTCAGCGCATGCATCGTCATCGGCGCGTTGCCGGCGATGGTTTCCGCATAGTCTTGCACATAGGCGTCCAGGTCGTCCGCCGACACCACCTGGTCGACCAGACCCATGTCGCGCGCCTCCTGGGCCGAGAATTGCCGCGCGGTATAGAAGAGTTCCTTGGCAAAGGACGGGCCGACCACGTCAACCAGCCGCCGGATGCCTTCGTAGTCATAGCCGAGGCCCAGCTTGGCCGCGGGAATCGCGAAGCGCGAATTGTCCGAACAGATGCGGATGTCGCAGGCCAGGGCCGTCGCCACGCCCCCGCCGATGCAATAGCCGCGGATTTTGGCGATCGTCGGCTTCGGCGCCTCGATCAGCTTCTTGCGCGCTTCCGACGTGCGGGCGTGATACAGCTCTTCGGCCGCGGCATTGGCGCGCTCGTCCTCGAATTTCGAGATGTCTGCCCCGGACACGAAGGCCTTGCCGCCCGCGCCGGTCACGACGATGGCGCGGATCGCGTCGTCGGCGACGAAATCGGTCATGATTTCCGCCGCCGCGGCCCACATGTCGCTGGAGACCGCGTTGTGACGGGCCGGATTGTTGAAGGTCATGGTGGCGACCGGCGGTGATTTCTCCGCCAGCATCTTATCCGTCACGTCGATTTACTCCCGCGCATTGGTGTTGATCGTCGGCAACGATTTCTAGCGGTCTCCCGCCGTCGGGTCCAGCGCCCCCAGCAAGCTGCTGAAAAAGTCATGATGTTAGGTCTCCATGGTTCGAGACGGCGCTATCGCGCCTCCTCACCATGAGGGTTTTGCTTGATTTCCTCATCCTGAGGAGGGCCGGTAGGCCCGTCTCGAAGGATACAAAAGACATTTTCGGCGGTCTGCTAATCCAGCTTGAACCCGTGCTTATTGAGGAACTCGCGGAACCCGGGCCGTTCCGGCAGGGAAAGCTGGCGGGTCACGTTCTCCGACCACGGGCAGTAGTCGAGGGCGCCGTATTTGTCCACATGGCGCTGCTTGGCTTCCGGCAGCGGCGTATGGGCGTGCCGCCGTTGATCGTAGGACTCCACATCCGCCGGCATATTGCTTTCGTCGTAGCGGTCGGTATGGACGACGACCGACTGCGGCAGGCGCAGCGAAATACGCGGCGTCGGGAATTGAGGCCAGCCGACGGCCAATCCGGCGATCGGGAACACCCCTTCGGGCAAGCCCAACAAGTCGCAGGTCTCATCGATCTTGTTACGGATCTGGCTGATCGGGCAGGTGCCGAGCCCCGCCGCTTCGGCCGCGTTGATGAAACACTGCATCGCGACCGCGGCATCGATGATCCCGTTCATGAAGGTGTCGACATTGTCGTTCTGATGATCGTGGCCGCGAATGCCGGCGAGTTTGCGAATCCGGTGGATATCGGCACAAAAAACCAGGAAGACCGGGGCCTTCGGCGGCCAATCCATACCGCCGCCCTGATCGCTCAACTTCTGGCGCAGCGCCGCGTCCTTGACGACGATGATCGAATACTGCTGCAGGTCGGATTTCGTAGGCGCCGACTGCGCGCAGGCGAGCAGGACCTGCAGCAACTCGTCGGTGACCGGCTCGTCGGTGTAGTGCCGCTGCGAGCCCCGGCTCAGGATTCCCGCCAAGGCACCTTCCGCCGCCATGTCCACGCCGCAATCCAGCTCGATCCCGTACCGTCCCGCCACCAATTCCTTCAAACTGCTCATCGATCGTCGCCTCTTCGTTCGGTGCTCATTTGACTCGTGTCTTCGCACACAAGGTACACTAACGGCAACTGCAACCCCCTTAGGCGGAAACTCCATGCCCGACCGCATCCCTCTCGTCCTCGGCCCCGGCCTCATGAACGACAAACGGCTTTGGGAACATCAATTCGTCCATCTCGCCGACATCGCCGACATGACGATGGTGGACACGACCCAGGACGATTCGCTGGTCGACATGGCGAAGCGCATGCTGAAGGCCGCCCCGCCCGAATTCGCCTATGCCGGGCTATCGATGGGCGGGTATATGGCCTTCGAGATGATGCGGCTGGCGCCGGAGCGCGTCACCAAGCTGGCGCTGCTCGACACGTCGGCGCGCGACGACCCGCCGGAGCGCACCTCCATCCGCAAGGAAATGATCGGACTCGCCGAAGCGGGCGACTACGATGCGGTCAAACGCAACTCGCTGCCGATCCTGCTGCACCCGGACCGCGTGACCGATCCCGCCTATGTCGACATTGCCTACGGCATGGCGGATCGGATCGGCCCCAAGGTCTTCATCCAGCAGATGACCGCGATCATGAACCGGCGCGACAGCCGGCCCGTCCTGGGCGATATCGCTACGCCGACGATGGTAATCTGCGGCCGGCAGGACCAGGGCACCCCGCTGGAGGTCAGCGAGGAAATGGCGGAAGCCATCCCCAACGCGCGGCTTTGCGTGGTGGAGGATTGCGGCCATCTGTCGACGATCGAACAACCGGAAGCCGTCACCGCCTTGATGCGCGATTGGCTGACCTACGACTGATCGGCGCTTGCCGGTCTATGCCGCGACCACCTTCAGCCGGCGATTTTGCGGCAGCGCCTCATTCGGCTTCAAGTCATTGAGCACGCGGAACCAGCTCTCATTGTATTTGCCGTATGGCAAGGTTTTCGACAGTCCGCCGATCGAGTCCGACTTCCTAGCCGGCACCAGCAATAGGCGTAACGGCTTGATCTTGCTTGCTTCGGCCTGGCTTAAGCGCCGGAAGCTATAGGTCGTCTCCCGGAAACCTCGCGCCAAACGCGGCGAATCCTTCGCCGGATTGACAAACAGCATGCGGTAGACGGATTGCGCATTGCGCCGAATGGCGACCCCGCGCAGGTCGACCGTACCGCCACGCCGATCCTGACCCCGCACCCAGCCGGTCGCGGCTTCCTGGCCGTTGATGGTGATACGCTCGACATCCCTGAGCGGCGTGTTCGGCGTCCACTCGTTCTGCAGGTACGAGGCCATGTCCCGGCTGCGCTGGACCTTGCCGGTGTCGAAGATGATCGCCGCCCCGCTTTGATTTTGCGCAACGATCTGATCCCGGCCGTTCATCAAACGGAACCCTTCCGGCACCTGGAACTGGAACCGCAACTCGGGATGCTGGAACAACCGGCCCTTGACGTAGCCCTGGCTCGGATCGTCGCCAAACAGCATGCCGTCGATCTTGGCGAGATAGGTATCGCGGCCGATCCGCGGGTTATCGGGCCGGGACACGGCGGCGGCCTTGATCGCCGCCTCGACGCGGTCCTTGGTGCGGGGGTGCGTCGACATCATATTGAACTGGTCGACGCTGCCCGGCGGCAGGCCGCGCATCTCGGCGTCGACAATGCTCTGTTCCCGCAAGGTGCTGAGGAAAGTTACCATCGCGTCGGGTTCATAGCCGGCCCGGCTCATATATCGGACACCCAGCGTATCCGCTTCGAATTCCTGTTGGCGGGAATAGCTCTGGATCGACAGCATGGCGATCTGTTGGCCGATCTGGAGCGCTTCCGACCCCAATCCAAGCGCGGACCCGCCGACCGCGCCCAACAGCATACCTAGTTGCGCCATCTGCGCCGCGCTGATCCGTTCCGCGGAATGCCGCGCATTCACATGGCCCAGCTCATGCGCCAGGACGCCGGCCATTTCCGCCTCGTTGCTGGCAAGCGCCAACAAGCCACGGGACATGTAAACATAGCCGCCGGGCAACGCGAACGCGTTCACGATGGGCGTGTTGAGCAAGGTGAACTGATAGGGGAATTGCTGGTACTCGGTGCCGCGCGCCAGTTTGTTGCCGGTCTCGACGACATAGCGCTTCAGCCGCGGATTCTCGTATTCGCCGCCGAATTGCTCGACCAGTTTCGGATGCTCCTGACGGCCAAGCTTGATGTCGTCCTCGACGGAATACAGCCCGGTGAAACTGGACCGGCCGGTGGCCGGGTTGACGGTGGTGCACCCGGACAACCCGATGAGCGCCGTACTGGCCATGGCGCCGGCCAAAAAATGCCTGCGGTCGTATTTCATAATACCTCCACTCCGCCAAACGCCGTCCGGCTGTTTATCACCGAATCAACGATGGACGGGTTCAATGGTAGCGCCCCTATATGCAGAGAATATGGCAATCCTTGGACGCTTTTGCCAATCCCCGGTGCGGCAAATTGCGCGTCACCGATTGGGCAGAAACGGCGGTCCTTTTGGGCCGAGCCGGGTGCCCCGCCTTAAATTTTTGTAAGGAAGGTCACGCGGATCGGCCGGACACCCGCCGGGCGCCTTGATGACCAAAACTCTTTCGGCGAGCGGTTCGAAATCACCGCGGAAATGCACGGCACTCTTCAATCCCAGGATTTTCTGGTCCTTCGGCTCGACGCCGACATGCCGGAACAGAGATTGATCGTAGGCCTGCACCCGTTTCTCCGTCACCAGCACCTTCACGCCGCCGATGCGCAGCAACGCCGTCGCGCCGATGTCGATGTCCCGCCCGCCGACCACCGGTCCGGTCGTCCGCATTTTTCCGTCGCCAAGGGCGAGGACCGTAAAGGCACCGTGAAAGGGGTCGTTGTCCGGCAGGTCCGCCTTGCCGCCGAGGTCAAGCGTCAGTTCCGCGCCGACTCCGGCCGCGTGCGCTGCCAGCGCCGCATCCGCGTCGTGCAGCGTGCCGACGACCGCATCCGTCGCCCCGTTCCGCACCAAGGCCGCCAGCATGCCGGTCGTGTCGCCGCTGCCGCCGCCACCGGGATTATCCTGCGGGTCGCAGATCAGCACGGGCTTGGATGCCGTCGCGGCGATCGCCATGGCGTGTTGCGCGCAATCGTCCGGTTCGAGCATGGGCTCGTCGAATTCCGCTTCGCGCCGCAGGATCTCCTCGGCCACGGCATCCACCGCCGCATCGGCCGCCGATTGCGTCCAGGCGCTCGCCACCACCGAGACACCGCAATGATAAATGTCCGACAAACGGAACCCGCCGAGATAGGACAGGTTGAAGACGTCGCCGATTTCCCCAGCGATGCATGCGTCGACGAAACTCTTGGTCGGCTCCATCGCGGTCGGCTGCTGATGCGACGGCACGACGAAGCCCAAGCTGCGAAACGCCCGGCCGGCGGGACGCCCGCGGTCCAGCATCAATTCGATCGCCGCCGCAGCCCGCGCCCCGGTCTCGCGCCGGTCCACATGCGGATAGGTCCGATAGGCGACCAGCGCGTCGGCATGCGTCACCATCTCGGGCGAGATATTGGCGTGATAATCCAAACTGGCGACGATGGGTACGTCGGGACCGACACAGGCGCGCACGCGCCGCAACAACTCCCCGTCCGCGTCCTGATAGCCGGCGGTCACCATCGCGCCATGCTGGTCCAAATAAACCGCATCGACCGGCAGCGCCTGCGACAGGGCGGCGATCAACTCGCCGGCGATCCGCTCGAAGGCGTCCTCCGTGACCATGCCGCCGGCGCCGCCACCGGCCCACACCAGCGGTACAAGGTCGTGCCGGTCCGCCATTTCGGTCAGAAAACCCGACAACCCGAAACTGCCGCCGTCGAGCCATTCCATCACATCGGCCCCACGCACCAACGGCGGCCGGTCCCGATGCTGGCGGAAATACGCGTAATCGGTCAGCGCCGGCATGAAGGTATTGGTTTCATGCTGCATCCCGCCGACCGCGATCCGCGCCATGACGCTACCCCTTTCCAGGTTTGTCGGCGATGTCGGGGTCGCCCATGTCCCAGAACAGCCCGGCCATCAGGCGCAGCGCCTCGCGCGCCACCGGCACCAGCATATGCTCGTCGGGCGCATGCTGGCAGCAGCCGGTGTAGGAATGCGGCACCCAGACCGTGGGCAGGTCCAATCCATCCGCGAAGACGTCGTTCGGCAAGGTGCCGCCGAGGCTCGGCAACACCGCGGTCTTCTTGTTGGTCGTCCGCGCCAGCGACGATTCGCAGAACCGCACCCAAGGATGATCGGGATCGAGCCGCGTCGCGTTGGCGTAGTTCTTCCGCGCCATGCTGAGCTCGATCATCGGGAACCCGTTGTCGTCCAAATGCTTGCGCAGCGTGTCCAGGAAGGTGGTCGGATCGACGCCGACCGTGAAGCGGATCTGGCAGGTCGCCCGCGCTTTCGGCGGGACGGCGTTGACCGGACGGTCGGGATTGCCCGCGCTGAAGGCGAGCACCTCGAAACTGTTCCAGGCATGCACCTGCTCCGCGGTGCTCAGCCCCGGCTCACCCCAATCGGCATCGATCTCCGGCGCGTCGTCGCCGCCGTCATGTTCGATGTCTTCGAGGGCGCGTTTCACCGAATCCGGAATACCGGGCGGCAGCAACTCGGGGATCAATATCTTGCCCTTCGCCGTGGTGATGGTCGAAATCGCGTTCAGCAGAATCACCGCCGGGTTGGCCAGCAGGCCGCCCCAGTTGCCGGAATGGTGCCCGCCCTCGCGCAGATCCACGTCCATGTTGAAGTTGAAACCGCCACGCGCGCCCAGGAACAAGGTCGGCCGTTCGAAACTGGAGCGCGGACCGTCCGAGGCGATCAGCACATCGGCCTCAAGCAGGTCCTTATGCTTTTGACAGAATTCGCCGAGGCCGGGCGATCCAGTCTCCTCGCCCATCTCGATCAGGTAACGGCAATTGAAGCCGAGCTTGCCGCGCGTCTCCAACACTGCCCGCAGCGCGGCCATGTTGATCGTGTGCTGCCCCTTGTTATCCGCGGTGCCCCGCCCGTAAATGCGGTCGCCCTCGCGTTTCAACTCCCAAGGGTCCAGGCCTTCGCGCCATTCCTCCGGAAGCCCCAGCACCACGTCGCCATGACCGTAGGTGAGCAACGTCGGCAAGGCCGGATCTTCGATCCGCTCGGCCACCAGCATCGGCCAGCCGCCCTCCATCGGGTTTTCCAGAATCTGGCAGGTGAACCCGAGCGCCTTCAGCGACGGCTCCATCTCGTCCGAGAGGTAGCGGTCGATATCCTCCCCGGCATCCGGGTTCTGGCTTTCGGACTTGATCGCCACGCGTCGGGCCAGTTCGGCCTCGAAGTCGCCTTGATCGAAATAGGCGGTCGCCGCCGCGACGGCATCTTCCCTGTTCATTGCTCTATCGCTCTTTGAGTTGGACATGTTTCGGTGATCAGGATTTGGCAGGGGCGTTCTCGCCGAGGTCCCAGTAGACGTTGGTCACCAATTCCATGCCCTGACGGGTCAGGCTCTTGAGGATGTGTTCGTTCGGCGCATGCTGCGAGCATGCCGAATAGGACAATGGAATCCAGATCGTCGGTGTGCCGAGATGGTTCTGGAAAGTGTGGTTGCAGATCGACCCGCCCGAATTGGGCAGGACTGCGACCTTACTGCCCCAGCCTTTCCCCAACGCCTGCGCCGCCCACCGCGCCCATGGATTGTCCGGGTCGGTCCGCGCCGCCTTGAATTCGGGCGTGTTGCTGCCCGACGGCTTCTTGATCTCGACCATATCGAACCCGTTCGCATCCAGATGCTTGCGGATGGTCGTCATAAAGTCGTCGTCCTTGGACCCGACCACATAGCGGATTTGACACAACGCCGAGGCTTTCGGCGGAATGGCGTTGACCGGGTTGTCGGGATTGCCCGTCTTCATCGCCAGGATATCCAGGCTGTTCCAGCCATACACCTGTTCGGCGACGGTTAAGCCCGGCTCGCCCCAATCCTCGTCGATTTCCGGCGCTTCGCCACCGCCGTTGCGTTTGACGTCCTTGAGCGCGACGCGCACCGAGTTGGGGATCGGCTCGGGCAGCAGGTCCGGCGCGAGAATCTTGCCCTTGGCGTTGATCAGGCTGGCAACCGCGTGCGACAGGATGATCGCCGGGTTGGCCAGCAGCCCGCCCCAGTTGCCCGAGTGATGGCCGCCGTCGCGTAATTCGCAGACCAGTTCGAAGCCGAAGATACCGCGGTTGCCGAGCACCAGGTTCGGGCTGTCCATGTCGACGCGCGGCCCGTCGGACGCCAAAAAGACATCCGCCGCCAGGGCGTCCTTGTTGGCGGCGACGAACTCGTCGAGGCCTTTCGATCCATTTTCCTCGCCGGTCTCCACCAGGAATTTGTGGTTGAAACCGAGCTTGCCGCGCGTTTCGATAATCGCTTCCAGGGCGTTCATGTGCAGCGTGTGCTGGCCCTTGTTGTCGGCGGTACCGCGGCCATAGACCTTGTCGCCCCGCTCGGTCAGTTCCCAGGGCGACAAGCCGTCGAGCCACTGCCCCTCCTGACCCAACACGACATCGCCATGGCCGTAGCCGAGAATCGTGGGCAGGCTCTCGCTCTCGAAGCGATGCGCCAGGAAGAACGGGCCTTGCCCTGGAATCGGGTTGTCGAAAACACGGCAGTTGTATCCCATCGCCTCGAAGGCCGGTGTCATCTCGTCCCGCAGATACCGGTAGAGTTCGGGAACCTGTTTCGGATCCTGACATTCGGTCGGGATCGCCACCCGGCGTCGTAGGTCGTCGAAATACTTGCCGTCGTCGTAGTACGTCAGCGCCGTTTCGACGGCGTCTTCACGCGTCATCGTCACTTACTCCCCTCTGCGGCCGCTATTCGGCCGCCATCGTGTCATACCGTTCGGCGAACCGTTCGCCATGATCCGAGCCCGCCTCGAAGACAAGATGTTGCGTCAACCCGCGCGCCGAGCCGAGCGACTCCAGGTCCAACAGAATACGCTCCGCCGCGTCGTAATCATCCGGCGCGAGGAAACCCTCGCAGCAATCGCGGAACTTCGCCGACAGGTCCGCCTCATCGAACGGATTGTGGATGGTGCCGCGCGCCCAAAGGGATTGGTCCTCGATCACGCGGCCGTCCTTGAGTTCGATCTTCACCTTGTGCGGCAACCGGAAGGTCGGATCGTCGCCTTCGGCATCCTTGTCATAGGCGTCCATCGTGACCAATGGCATCAGGTCGCGCACTTCGGGCCGCTGCACCGCGTCGGGCGTGAAGTCGGACAGCGACAGACGGCCGAACTTCAAGGCGAGCGCGATGCAATAATTCATGGAAAAGCGCGCTTCCATTTCCTGCTGCGGGTTTTCGTACATCAGGTTCCGTTTGTTGCCGAAGCCGACCAAGGTATCGACCCTGGCCACATCCTCGGGCTCGAAACCATGATCGGCCCGGAGCGCCAAAACGACATCGAGCGCCCGGTGCGCCGACCCGCAACACGGATACAGCTTCGGCGCCAGGCCGAACTCTTCGATCGCCAGCGGATCGCCCAGCGGATGAGCCAAGTGTTCCCAAGCGTTCTCGTCCGGTCCGGCATAGAGATCGCGAAATCCAAGCGCGCCTTCGAGCGCCACGTCACGGGCCTGGAACCCGTTCGCCGCGAGCTGCGCCGCAAGCACCGCGTTCTTTGCGGCCATGCCCGCGTGATACGGCTTACCCATCGTCCCGAACTGCACCTTCGGGCCCGACGCCATGCTGACGCCCAAGCTGATCGCGTTGATCATCGCATCCCGATCGAGACCGAGAAGCCGCCCGCAGGCCGCGGCGGTGCCGACGCACCCGACCGTCGAGGTGCCATGCCATCCCATATCGTAATGCGCCCGGTTGACGCCGCGTCCGATGGCGGCATGCATCTCGAGGCCGACGATGTAGGCGTCGATCAACTGCTGACCGGTCGCGTCGATTTCCTCGGCCAGCGGCAGCAAGGCCGGAATGAGCACCGCGCTCGCATGGGTCAGCCCCGGCAGGTAGTTGTCGTCGAAGTCCAGCGCATGCGCGGCCATGCCGTTGGCCAGCGCCGCCCAAGGGGCCGCCGCCTTCGCGGTCGAACCGAAGACCGTGCAACCCCCGCCGCCATAGGGTGCGATCGTCGCGCGCACGCGCGCCGATCCTTCATCGCCCGCGCCCGCGACCATGCAGGCGATCACGTCATGGATGGCGTGCCGGGCGCGCCGCAACGCAACGTCCGATGTTGTTGCCGGTGACTCCGCAGCCCATTCGCCCAAAATTTTCGTGACATCCATCGCTATCGCTCCTGCAGGTTGTTCGACCGACCAATCGGATTTTGGCGCGTCGGCCCATCTGTTTCAACGCGGCGCAGGACCAATCGACAGTCGACACGGGCGCCGACGGTTTCAAACGGCTCCGGTCGCGTCCTGCTGAATGTCCGCATTACGTCGACACACCAAAGGTAGAAAACGGCTCCCGGTGGGAATCCACCGAGCTCGGGAAAGCTGTGTCGAGTTACGAACTCGGCACGTCTAAATTGGAAACCGGCATCCAAACCGGGTCAACGCGCATTTCAATGCATATCTCGCTGCGACGCAAGTTGATATGCCCGTATTCCTACCGACGTAGGGCCGCCGCGCGCCGCTTGCGGCGAACGCGGCCATTCCATAGGGTCGGGTCCCTATGCCAAACACGAAAACGCCAGAACCCGAAATCGACGTCATCAGCCCCCCGACATTCGCCGCCGCGCTGTCCGCCGCATCCGACCGCTGGCCGGACGCGGAAGCCGTGGTTTACGGTGACTCCCGGCTGACCTATGCCGACCTCGCCCGGCTGGCGGACGATACCGCCCGCTCGCTGCTCGCTCTCGGCGTGAAGAGAGGCGACCATGTCGCGCTCTGCCTCGGCAATGGCATCGCATGGGTTCGGTTGTTCTACGCCATCGCCGCGATCGGCGCGGTGGCCGTGCCGATCAACACCCGGTTCAAGGCCGGAGAGATCCGCTACGCGCTCGAGCAGTCGGACGCCCGGGTGCTCTTCGTCGCCGACCGTTTCCTCGACATCGACTTCATCGACATGCTGCGCGAGATTTGCCCGTCGATCGACACGGCCCCGCCGCATGCCGCCCTGCCCAAACTCGAAAAAATCGTGGTGGTCGGGGACACGGTGCCGGCGGCCGCGATGACCTTTGACGATTTCCTCGCCGACGCAGCGGCGGCAGAGGCGTTGGCGACGGCGAAAGCCGATGTCTCGACGGAAGATATCGCCCTGATCCAATACACATCCGGCACCACGTCTTTTCCCAAGGGGGCGATGCTGCGGCATCGCAACATGCTGCACAACGCGGCCTGGATGGCGGCGCGCGCCGGCGTACGACCCGGCGACCGGTATTATGTCGGCCGACCGTTTTTCCATGTGGGCGGCACCACAATGGGCTTGCTCGTCGCCCTGTTGGGCGGCGCCTGCCTGATCACAACCGCCAGGTTCGATCCCGCCGAGGCCTTGCGCATCCTGAGCGAGGAGCGCTGCACGATGACCAGCGGCAACGACACGATGTTCCAGATGCTGATGGGACATCCCGATTTCGACAAGCGGACCTATCACCTGCGGACAGGCATCGCCGCCGTGTCGCCCAGCGTCATGCGCGACCTCGCCGAGCGGTTCGGCGCACGGCACATGGTGGTCGCCTACGGCTTGTCCGAGGCATCGCCCAATATCGCCATGTCGAACTGCAACGATCCGCTGAAAGACCGTATCGACGGCTTGGCGCGTATCCATGACGGTCTCGAGGTGCGGATCGTCGACGACGACGGCCAAGACCTTCCCGCAGGGCGGGACGGCGAAATCCTGACCCGCGGCTGGGCGGTGATGAAGGGCTATTACAACATGCCCGAGGCGACCGCGGAGACGATCGACGCCGACGGCTGGCTGCACACCGGCGACCTCGGGCGGTTGAGCGGCGACAACCGGCTGGTCTTCATCGGCCGCAAGAAAGAGATCATCCGCGTCGGCGGCGAGAACCTCGCCCCCGCGGAAGTCGAGGAGTGCATCAACCAGCATCCGGCGGTCAGCCAGGCGCAGGTGATCGGCGTGCCGGACGCCCGTCTCGTCGAGGTGCCGGCAGCCTATGTCGTGCCGAACGACGGCGCGGCCCTGAGCGATGACGATGTCATCGGGTGGTGCCGCGAGCGGATCGCCAACTTCAAGGTGCCGCGCTATGTAAAGATCGTCGACGGGTTCGAACGCTACGGCCTGACCGGCAGCAACAAGGTGCGTAAGGCCAGCCTCGTCGACCACGCGATGAAGGATTTCAAACTCGGCTGATTGACGCCATCCTGCCCCTCAAACCAAACGACCGGAGTCACCGCCATGACCGACGATAACCATGAGGCGCTGATCGCCACCGTCAAAGCCGCCAGCGCGAAATGGATCGCCGCCTTCAATGCGGGCGACGCCGACGGCTGCACGGCGGCTTACGAAAAGGACGCCGTGATGAACGCCGAGCCGTTCGGCACTTTTACGGGGCATAAACAAATCCACGCATTTTGGACGAAGCTGATCGAAAGCGGATTTACCGGCGTCGAGTATGTCGACCCGAAAATCGAGATCGTCGATGCGCGATCCGCGATCCTCTCATCCGACTGGCGAATGAATAATGCGCATGGCGTGATCACCAAGGAACTCTGGGTGCTGCAGCCGGACGGCACCGCCTTGCTGCGCGAGGACGACTTCGAAGCGCTCGGCTAACCCGCCGTCAAGGTCGGCCACAGCTCGTCGCCACCCTTGGCCGCGATCATCGTCCCGAGCCGAACGGCCCATTCGCTCTCGCTGCCGAAGTCGTCACGCCAGGACCAAAGCCGGCGCGAATAACGGTGCAGGATGTGTTCGATGGTGAAGCCGATCGCGCCGTGCACCTGATGACCGATGGCCGCGCCCTCGCCGGCCGCCTCGCCGACGCGAATCTTTGCCGACGCCACCTCCAGCACCAGATGTTCGTCGAACCCGTCGCGTCGTTGGATCGCATCCGCGGCCGACGCCGAGACGGCAATCGCGGCGGACACCTCGCTCGCAAGCTTGGCGAGATTGTGCTGGACCGCCTGGAACTTGGAGATCGCCCGCCCGAACGCGGTGCGGTCCTTGGAATACTCCACCGACACATCCAGGATCGCCTGCAACGCGCCCGCCATCTGCACCGACCGCACCGCCGCGCCCATCAGAAAGACGGCGTCTTCGTCGATACCGTCCGGCGCATCGGCGACGGCAACGAGCCCCGCGCCGTCGAAGGTAATGTCGTCCTTCGGCTCGTCCGCGAGACTGCGCCCTTCCGCGACGGTGCCCTGCGACCGTTCGACCAACGCGACCTTGACCGCATCGCCCTGCCGCGCGACGACGGCAACGTGCCCGGCGTCACGGGCGAAGGGCACCTGATGCGCCGTGCCAGAGAGCGTGCCGTAATCGCCGATGGTCAGGCCGTCGCCCTTGCGCACCGGCGCGACGGTCATCGCCTCCATGGGCGATTCGAGACCGGCCTGCGACAACAGCCAACCGGCCAGCAACGTTTCCGCCAAGGGGACCGGCACCGCATAGGACCCGGCGACGCGCAGCACATCGAACCCGTCCTGCAATTCCGCGCCGGCGCCGCCCAGCGTATCCGGCACCCAGGTCAGCGTCAGACCCGACTCCTGCAGCGCTGTCCAGAGCGGCCGACGCCATGACTCGTCTTCCGCGTTGTTCACGGTCTGCGGATCGCAAAGGTCCTGGAAGATCTTCGTCGTGGTATCGACGATGATGGTGTCGGTATCGCTCATGGGCTCCTAGTCCTTTGGAATCGCGGCCGATGTGACAAAGCTGCCGGGCTACGGATATTATGCGGGGCGATCCCGCGAGCAGCGGGTCGACACTTTCTCGATCTACACTTACCGCCTTCGGCGTCCTGCCTGCAAATGACGCCGGGCCGATCGAGCCAACGGAGACGCGCGCCGCCATGTCGAGCACAATCGAATTCGACCCGATCCGCCTTCCGCCCGAAGCCGAGGAACTTCGCACGGAAGTCCGCGCCTTCCTCAAAGAGGAAATCGCGGCCGGCACCTTCGACCCGCAGTCCGCGCATCTCGGCAAGGCCTTCAATCCCGACTTCAGCCGGAAGGTCGGCGACCGCGGATGGATCGGCCTCACGTGGCCGAAGGAGTACGGCGGCCACGAGCGCAGCTTCCTGGAACGCTACGTGGTGACCGAGGAATTCCGGGTCGCCGGCGCGCCGACCCGGGCGCATTTCACCGCCGACCGGCAAAGCGGCCCGATCCTGCTGAAATACGCGCCGGAAGAGGTCAAGCAAGACATCGTGCCGCGCATCGCCCGCGGCGAATGCTATTTCTGCATCGGCATGAGCGAGCCCGATTCCGGCTCCGACCTGTTCGCCGCCAAGACGAAGGCGGAGAAGACCGCCGACGGCTGGCGCATCAACGGCCGTAAGGTCTGGACCAGCAACGCGCACCGCTCGCACTACATGATCGGCCTGTTCCGCACGTCGCCCGCGACCGAGGACAACCGCCGGCATGGCCTGACCCAGTTCCTGGTGGATATGAGCACGCCGGGCATCACGGTGCGGCCGCTGCTGCACCTGACCGGCAATCACGAATTCAACGAAGTGATCTTCGAGGATGCGGTGCTGCCGGAAAACGCCGTCCTGGGCGAGATCGATTCCGCCTGGAAACAGGCGACCAGCGAACTCGCCTACGAGCGGAGCGGACCGGAACGATTCCTCGAAACGATCTATATCCTGCCGGAATTGGTCAACGTGCTCGGCAAGGAACCGGACGCGCGCGGCGCCGAAGGCATCGGCCGGCTCGTCGCGCAGTTGCACACGCTGCGCCGCATGTCGATTTCGGTCAACGGCATGCTCGCAGCGGGCAAGGAACCGGTGCTCGAAAGCTCGGTGGTGAAGGATCTCGGTACGAACTGGGAGCAGGACCTGCCGGCGAAGGCGCGCGAGCTGTCGGCTTTCGCGCGATCTGATCCCGGCAACCGCGCGGATTTCGACGAGTTGATGCGCTTTGCGACGTTGATCGCACCGAAACTCACCATCCAGGGCGGCACGCGGGAAATCCTGCGTGGCATCATCGCCCGTGGCCTGGGGCTTCGCTGACCCGCTAGCACCGGCCGCTCATCGTTTGGAACAACAAGAGGTCCACACAGGACACCCGACACCATGCCCGACATCTCCGCGCTCATGTCCCCGAAATCCGTGGCGGTCATCGGCGCCTCGCCGAACGCGCATATCATCCGCGGTCGCATCATGCATGTCCTCGGCTGCCACGAATTTCCCGGCAACATCTATCCCGTCAGCCGCAGCAACGATGAGATCAACGGCCTGAAAACCTACCGGACGATCGCCGACATCCCCGAACGCGTCGATCTGGCGGTCCTGGTGATCCCGGCAGAAAATGTCGCGGACGCGTTGACCGACTGCGGCGAAGCGGGCGTGCGCGCGGCCATGATCATCAGTTCCGGCTTCGCGGAGGAATCCGGCGACGCGGGCGATGCCCTGCAGGATGAAATCCGGGCGATCGCCGAGAAATACGACCTCGCCATCGGCGGCCCCAATTCCGAAGGCTTCGCCAACATGCTGGCGCCGCTCTGCGCCACCTTCAGCGCCACGGTCGACGACCCCGACCTGCCGCTCGTGCCGCCGCACCGGTCCGACGGCTATATCGGCGTCACGGCGCAAAGCGGCGGCATCGGTTTCTCCTTCTACGATCGGGGCCGTCCCAAGGAACTGCCGTTCAGCTATGTGATGACCACCGGAAACGAAGCCTGCCTCTCGGGTTTGGATTTTGTCGACTACATGCTCGACGACGGCAAGACCGAGGTGATCCTGATGTTCATGGAGGACATCAAGAACCCGGAACGCTTCGCCCCCATCGCCGAGAAGGCTCTGCGCGCCGGTAAGCCGATCATCCTGACCAAGATCGGCCGGTCGGAAGCCGGACAACGCGCCGCCGCCTCGCACACGGCGGCCATGACCGGCGCCTACACGGCCTATAAGGCGATGTTCGACCGGTACGGCGTGATCGAAGGCTACGACATCGAGGATATCGTCGACGTCGCAGCCGGGTTCTCGCGTTACCGCAACAAACTGCCGATGGGCAAGCGGGTCGGCATCGCCACTGGATCGGGCGGCGGCGGCGGATGGATGGCCGACAGTTGCGAAGCGGCCGGCCTCGTGGTGCCGCCCTTGGACGCCGAGACCCGCGCGGTGATCGACGAATATCTGCCGCCCTACGGCACGTCGCAGAATCCGGTGGACGGCACCGCGCAGGCGATCCGGGAAGTCGGCTATGGAAATTTCGCGGGGATGGTCGCGCAATCCCCGGAAGTGGATTCGGTGATCGTGGTGACGTCGGCCCGCAACGCCGCCGGCTACGAGCGGGAAGAGGAAAACCTGAAACGGGTCGCCGCCGAGTGCGAGAAACCGATCCTGTTCTGCAGCTACACACTGACCCGCGGCACGGCGATGGAACTGCTGAACCGCGCCGGCTATCCGCTCTATACCAACATGCGGAACTGCGCCCGCACCATGGCGGCGATGGCCGACTACCACGCCTTCCGCGACCGGTTCCTCAAAACGCCGGCGGTCACGACACTGTCCGGCAATGCCAAGGAGGCTGCCGCGCCATTGTTGGCCGACGCGGGCCCCGTGCTCTGCGAATACCAGGCCGTGCCGGCCCTCGCCGCCTATGGCATACCCGTTCCGGTCGGCCGTTTGGCGAAATCCCCGGAGGACGCGGCCATGGCGCTCGGTGAAATCGGCGGCCCGGTCGCCCTCAAGGTCCAATCGCCCGACGTCTTACACAAGACCGACGCAGGCGCGGTCGCCCTCGGCTTGGACGATCCGGCGGCCGTCGAAGACGCTTTTTCGTCGCTGATCGAAAACGCAATCGCCTATCACAAGAATTCCGGTGTCGACGACCCGGACATTCACGGCGTGCTGGTGCAGCCGATGGCGAAGCGAGGTCAGGAGATCATCCTCGGCATCAATCATGACGACGCCTTCGGCCCCATGCTCATGGTCGGGCTCGGCGGCATCCATGTCGAGGTGCTGCGCGACGTCGCCTTCTCGCCGGTACCGCTGACCGCCGACGCGGCGGCGCAGGTGCTGGACCGGCTGAAAGGCCGGAAGTTACTGGACGGGGTGCGCGGCGCGCCCGCCGCCGACATCGACGCGTTGATCGACCTGATCGTGAAACTGTCGCAACTCGCCGCCGATCACGCGGACACCATCGCGGAGATCGACCTGAACCCCGTGCTGGTTCATCCGGCCGGCGAGGGCGTGTCGATCGTCGACGCCCTGATCGTGAAACGCGACGCGGGTTAGTCGGACAACGCGCAGGTCCGGAACCCGGCGAAAACGTCGCGCCGGTCCGGCCCGAAATAGTTGCGATAAAGGGACGTGATCATCCGCCCCCGCGTCGTCCACGCACCGCCCCGCAAGACCCGTGTCGTATCGAACAGCGGCTGGGAGTATTCCTTGTAATCGTCGGGCGCGAAACCCGGAAACGGCTTGAAGACGTCCTGCGTCCATTCCCAGACATTGCCGATCATCTGACGGCAGCCATAGGCGCTGTCGCCCGCCGGATATGCCGCGACATCGACGCAGCCAAGCGCGAACCCATCGAGATTGGCACGGTCCGGCGTCGGCGCCTCGTCGCCCCACGGATACCGGCGCTTCTGCAAAACGCCGTCGGTGGTTTCCGGCACCGTCGTCGCCGCCAACTCCCATTCCGCTTCCGTCGGCAAGCGCCGGCCCGCCCAGCGGCAGTAGGCGTTCGCTTCATGCCAGCAGACGTGGATGACCGGCTGGTCGAGCGGCAGGTCGACGACGCGATCGAATTGCCGAACGCCCCAACCGCCATGCTCGTCCGGCACCCAATAGACCGGATGTTCCACCACCGCGTCTTGCCGCCAGGCCCAGCCATCGGCGTCCCAGAAGGATTCGGTTCGGTAACCGCCCTCCGCGACAAATTCGGCAAATGCGCGGTTGGTAACCGGCGCCCGCGCCATCTTGAACGGTGCGACGGTTACGGGACGCGCCCATTTCTCGTTGTCGAACAGAAACGGCGCGCTCTTCTCCGCACCCATCCGAAAGGTGCCGCCCATGATCGCCACATCGCCGGACAATGACCCGGTCTGCGGCGCAGCGCGATCGACCGGGCCGCCCTCGAAGACCGGCGTCTGATATCCCAATGTCTGCCGCGCCCAGGTAAAGGCCTCGGTGTGCATGTCTTCGTGAAAGACGGTGAACTGGTAGAGATAACTGTGCCGTTCGTCCGCCATATCCTTGTCGCCCAAGCGGTCGATCAACGCGTCCTGCACGTCCTGCATATAGGCAAGGATTTCGTTCAACGGCAGGACCGGCAAATCCCACCGCGTTTCATGCGCGATTGCGATCGAGTCATAAAGCGAATCTCCGGTCGCGAGCATCGGCTCTTGGTTGTACAATCGCCGCAAGATGAAATTTTCATAGAACCAGCCGACATGCCCGATTTCCCAGATCAACGGATTAAGCGTCGGCAGTTTCGGGCCAATGAACTGGTCCGGCGTCAGCCCTTGAACCAATTCCAGCGTGCGGCGGCGCGCGCTCGTCATCATGTCGATCAAGCGGGACGTGGGGACGGGTTCAGTCATGGGCAAACCACCTAATGCGGACCGGCTTGAAGATTAGCCTTGTCACGCCCGCAGGCAAACAGTCGCGCGACGGCAACAGAAGGACGGCGGTGCGGTGGCAGGATATCCTGCGCCGTCTCGGTCATGAGGTGATCGTCGCGACCGAGTACGAGAACGAATCGGTCGACGCGATGATCGCCGTCCATGCCTGGCGCAGCGCCGGATCGATCATCCGTTTCCACGAGCGGTACCCCGATCGCCCGCTGATCGTCCTGCTGGCGGGAACCGACATCTACAAGTTTCAACGCAGCCATCCGGACGAGACCCATCGCTCCATGGAACTCGCCGACGCGCTGGTGTGCCTGCACGGCCTCGTGCACCGGGAGATACCGGATCGGTTCCACGAAAAGCTTCATGTCATCCACCAATCGGCCTTGCCGCTCAACCGGACCCGCCGCCCGTCGCGGCGCACCGTCGATATTTGTGTGATCGGTCATCTACGCGACGAGAAGGATCCGTTGCGTGCCGCCGAGGCCGCGCGGTTGCTGCCGAGCGATTCGCGGGTCCGGATCGTGCATCTGGGCAAGGCGCATGACGGGAACTGGGCCGAGCGCGCGCGGCAGGAGATGGCCGCCAATCTCCGATACGACTGGCGCGGCGAAGCGCAAGGATGGCAGGTACGCCGGCTTTTCGATTCGTCCCACGCGATGGTGTTGAGTTCGATCATGGAGGGCGGCGCGAACGTGCTGTCCGAAGCGGTCGCCGCGGACGTCCCGGTCATCGCATCGGACATTTCAGGATCGGTCGGGCTGCTGGGCGACGACTATGCCGGATTTTTCCCGGTCGGCGACACCGCCGCCCTGGCGGCCTGCCTGGACAGGGTCGAACACGATCGGAATTTCCTGAAGACGCTAACGCGCCAATGCCGCGCGCGCGCCGACCTGTTCAAGCCGGAGCGGGAAGAAGCGGCGTGGCGGGATTTGTTGCACATTCTTGGGTAGCGAATACTGGATTCCCGCTTTCGCGGTAATAACTTAGCTAGGCATGCACCACCCTCATGCTGAGCCTGTCGAAGCATGCCACGCTCCGAAGGCCCTTCGACACGCTCAGGGTGAGGTCAATACAAACGGCAATAACGGAACGAGGTTCCTACGCCCGCACCGTAATCGGTTCCAACCGGTTGCCCTCGGGCAACACGGTGCCGATGATCGCCGTCCGGTCATATCCCAGATCGCGCAACGCGCCGACGCAATCCTCGGCCCGGTCCTGCGGCACGCTGGCCAGCAAGCCGCCGGCAGTCTGCGGATCGAAGATCAACGGAAAACGCGGGTCGTCGCCGACCTCTGCGATATTGGAAATGGCGCGGCGGAGCCGCAGGTTCTGCGGTTGCAAGGTGCTGGTGATGCCGGCCGCCACCGTCTCCCGCGCGCCGTCCAGATACGGGATCGCGCCGAGATCGAGTTCCACGTCGACGCCGGACGGTTTGGTCATCTCGACCAGATGCCCCAACAACCCGAAGCCGGTCACGTCGGTGCATGCATTTGCGCCGTGGTCGGACAGGCAGTGCGCGCCCTCGTAGTTCGACAGCAGCATCGAGGCGAGCGCCCCCTTGATCCACTGGCCTTTCGCCTTCAGCCGCATGTCGGCAGCGAACAGCGTGCCGGTTCCGATCGCCTTGGTCAGCACCAGCCGGTCGCCCGACTGCATGCCGCCCTTGCGCAAGACCTTCTCTCGGTCGATCAGGCCGTTCACGGAAAAGCCCAGCGACAGCTCCGCGCCTTCGCTGGTATGACCGCCGACCAACGAGGTGTTCGATTCCTGCAAGACCTCCATCGCGCCGGTCAGCATCTGGGACAACACGTCCTCCACCTTCTCCTCCAGTCCGTAGGGCACGGTGGCGATGGCGAGCGCGGTCTGCGGGTCCGCGCCCATCGCATAGATATCGCCGAGGCTGTGGTTGGCGGCGATGCGGCCGAACAGATACGGGTCGTCGACGATGGCGCGGAACGAATCGACCGAATGCACCATCACCTTGCCGGGCGGCACCTCGACCACCGCGGCGTCGTCCGGTTCGTGCAGGCCGATCAACACGTCGTCGCGCGCCACCGGCTTTAGCTGCGACAGCGCGCGCTGCAACACCGTGGCACCCACCTTCGCGCCACAGCCGCCGCAGCGCATGGCGACGGCGGAGATTTCCTTGATCACCTCGTCGCCCGCCAGGCCGCGCGGCACGTCCGATTTTTCCTCCGTCTCCATTTCGGGCAATTCGTTGAACTTCTTCATGAAGCGCTGGTCGATCCAGTCCTTCCAGCGCCAGACCAGCTTGCCCTCGACCGACCATTTGGATCGCGAGGCAACCGCGTATTTATCGCCGGTACTGATCAGGCTAAGCCATTCCCGCTGCGGCGTGAACGGCCGCGCGGACTTGCCGACCAGCATACGCCGCAGGTTTCGGGTCAGTGGCGGCCCTTGCCTCACCGCGAAGACGCCCGCTTTCGGGCGCGGATGATTGACCATCGCCGCGATATCGCCCGCGCCGAAGATTTCCGGATGCGAGGTCGATTGCAGCGTGTCGCCGACCTGCATAAAACCGTATTCGTCAACCGCCAGTCCGGATTCCTTGATCCACGGCGCGGCGCCCGCCCGGGTCACCCACAGGATTTCGTCCAACGCAATGGTGTCGCCGTTCGCGGCCTGGACCTTACCCGGCGTCACGGACTCGACCTGCGTATCCGCGTGGAAGTTGATGCTGCGCTCGGCGAAGATGCGCCGGAACTTGGACCGGACCAGCGGGTTATGCGTGGTCAGGATGTCCGACTCTTCGCTGATCAGGTGATACTCCAAATGCGCGTCGGTGCGCCCTTGCCCGGCCAATAGACTCTTCAACCGGTACTGGATGGCGAGCAGCAGTTCGACGCCGCCCGCGCCGCCGCCGACGATACCGATCCGCACCGGGTCCTCGCGCAACAGGATGCGTTCGCGCAGGCGTTCCCAATGCGCGACGAACCGGTTGATCGGCTTGACCGGCACTACGTTGCCGTCGGCGCCCGGCGTCTCCCAGGTCGCGGGCGCGGACCCGACGTTGATCGACAGCATGTCGTAGGAGACCGGCGGGCGGTCCTTGCAGATCACCAACCGCTGACGCGGGTCGATGCCGATCACATCGTCGTTGTAGAAGCGCGCCTTGGCGAAGCGGGCCAACGGGCCGAGATCGATATGGGTCTCCTCGAAGGTGTAATGCCCCGCGACCAACCCTGGCAACATCCCCGAATAGGGCGTGTCCACGTCGCGGCAGAGGACCGTCAGGCGGACGCCCGGGATCGGCTTCATGCCGAAGGACCGCAGCACGCCGACATGGCTGTGTCCGCCGCCGACGAGAACGAGGTCTTTAAGGATCGGTGTGGTCGATTGCACGAGGATCACCCATGTTCGATGGTCGTCTTGAGACGGAGCCGCGCCCGGATATGCCGCGACAACGCATCGACGCAGATATTCAGCGCCGCCGTGAACAGGATCAGCACCAGCGCGCGGTCCAGCCGGATATCCGCAAAGGCGCTGTCCACATAGAAGCCGAGCGTCGCGATGCCCAACATGCCGAGAATTGCGGTCTCACGTAAAATCACTTCCCAGCGATAGAAAAGGAACGCCAGGAGCTGCCCATAGACACGCGGCACCGATTCGTAAAAGTAAAGATTGAGCCCACGCGGCGCATCGACCCGCACCTTCATATGTTCGGTGTAGCGGCCAATCAGATGCGCGATGATCGCGCCGTTGTGCAGCGACAACGCGATGATCGCGGGCAACATCGACGGCCCCCAAAGCTGCAGGCAGACATAGGCCAGGATGTATTCCGGCGTCGATCGCACGACCACCAAAAACACATGCCCGCCGAGACGGCCGCCGCGGCCGAAGAACAGCGGCGACAGCAGCGGAAAAAAGACCAGCGCCAGGACGCCGGTCGCGACCAGCGCGATCATCGTCAGTTGCAGCGTGTCGACCGCACCGGGCAACGCCTGTTCGACGAACAATACCGACAGCCAGTCGCCGAACCCGGACAGCGCGCCCGGCTCGAACACGCCGTCGCGCAACGGCTGCGGGACGATGTCCTGGGTGAAGAACCGGACGATGTTGTCCGCGTAGATTTCGTGTCCGCCCCACGGCAACAGCAGGATTGCGCCCAGGATATAGAGCGGCAGCAGGTTGCGGCGCATCCACACCCGCATGCTCGCGATCACAATATAGAACAGGATCAGCAGCGCGGAGACTTCGGAATAATGGCCTTGGCGGAACGCCGTTTCGAGGTAGTAGCCCAACGTCGGCAGGCCGACGAACCCGAGCACCGCGCTCGACCGCAAGCCGCATTCCAGCCGGTAGAGCGAGTAAGTCTTGAAATGCGCCCAGACGTCCGGCAACCGCACGAAGATAAAGACGGAGGTCGCCGTGCTGCCCGGCGGCACCGCCTTCAGCGGCGTGGTGTCGGCTTCCTCCAAAATCTCGGCATAGACCTTCGCGATGATCCCCGCATAGGGAATCCCGATGGCGAGGATGCCGGTGATCGGCGACAGGCCGAAAATCTGCAAAAAGATCAGCGCCCAGAACAGCTCATGGATCGCGCGCACGAAGGCGCAGCCGACGCGCACCGCGCGATAATGAAAAATCAGCGCCAGGAAAAACCCGGCGATATTTCCAACGACGACGCCCAGGATGGCGAAAGCGACGGTCTGCACCAGGGCGTTGACCAGACTTTCCGTGGCCAGGAAGTCCGGGGTCACGACTCCCAGCAGCAAACGACCCATCTCGGTCCACGGGTTCACCGTCGAAATCGAAATGTCGGCGAAGATCAGGCAGAGAAAGGCGATACCGACGAATATCAGGCTGGTCCGAACCGCCGGAGAGTAACGCCAAACCGCCTGCATGCCGCTCAGCCTCGATAGAGAAGGTCGAGGTCGGACGCCTTCATGCCGGCGGTCGACTCGTCCATCACGATGCGCCCGGCATCCAACCCGATGACGCGGTTGGAATAGGCGAGCGCGAGATCGATGTCATGCATCGCCAGAATGACCGTGGGTTTCGCGTCGGCGATGCTTTCCAGAATTGACCGGGATTGATGCTCGTCCACCGCCGAGACGGGCTCGTCGCCGAGCAGAATGTCTGCCCGCTGATACAGGGCCCGGCCCACGGCCGTCCGTTGCTGCTGTCCGCCGGACAACGCGCCGACAGCGGAGAACATCTCGTTCTCCAGGCCAAGCGTCTTCACGATGCCGCCAATGTTTTCGACTTCCTGCTGCATCGGGCGCACGAGGTTCATCACGTTGCGCCAGGTGCTGTGGCAGTTGAGCTGCCCCATATAGATGTTGTGAAACACGGTGAGCGCACGGACGAGGCCGAGTTCCTGCGGAACCATCGCGGCCTCGCCGTCGATACGCTCGTAGATCAGCCGAAGCAGGGTGGACTTGCCAGCCCCGCTCCGCCCGACCAGTGCGACCTTCTCGCCCCGTTCGATCGACAACGACACGTCGTGCAGGACGTTCGCGCCGTTATAGCCCGCGGACGCGAGGGTGAGGTCGACAAGCGCCATCAGTCGATCAGACCGATTTCCTTTCCGGTATCCACGATCATCTTGTAGTCGTCGTTGGTCGCCGGAATGAACTTGCTGCGCGGAAAGGACTCGAGCAGCGCCGGGTCCTTCATATTCAATAAGGCGTCCGTCACCTTCTTCTGAAAGCCCGCGCCGAATTTCTGATCCACGTCGCCGCGAATGCTCCACTGATAGTCGGGATAAGGCGGCGTCCGCCAGATGATCGAAACCTTTTTGGGATCGATCTTGCCGGCATCCAATTCCTTTTTCCAAACCTTGTAATTCACCGCGCCGACCTGATAGGCGCCGGACTGCACCAACGCGATCGTGCGCGAGTGATCGCCGCTGAAACCGACGCGCTCAAACACCTTGTCGGGCGTCTTGCCGAAGTTTCGGCGGATATGGAACTCGGGCATCAAACGGCCGGACGTGGACCCCTTCGACCCGAAGGTGAAGGTCTTGCCGGCAATTTCCTTCGGAAACTCCTTGGTCAGGGAGAGCCCCGCCTTTTCGTTCGCGATGAAATAGGTTTCGAAGAACTGGTCTTCATAGCCTTGCGCGATCGCCACCGAGCCCGGCACCGACGCCCGCGCGCGCACGCCGGACAGGCCGCCGAACCAGGCGAGCTGCACCTGGTTGTTCTTGAAGGCCGTCACCGCCGCCGCATAGCTTTTCACCGGCACGTATTTGACCGTCGTATCCAATTCCTTGGACAGATAGTCCGCGATCTTTCCGAAACGCTCTTTCAAGCGCGTTTCGTCCTGATCGGGGATCGCGGTAAAGACGAATGTTTCGGCCGCGACGGCGGACCCGAACCCGAAGATCAGGATCATTGCGGCGAAGAATCTCTTAAGCATCGTTGGTACTCTCCCTCGTCGGTTGTGCTTCATGCTTCAATTGGAATCTCTATAGCAGCAGAGGCGGCCAATACAAAACCAGCGCGCCTCAACTGTAGGAATGCGCGCGCATGGCCTTGCGCCCGGAGCGGTTCGCCCGTGCAATTGACCGAACCAATGCTTATAGACAGTGCAATCGGAAAGTCGTCCGGACCATAATAGTCCTCCCCTGGACAAAAAAACTAGGGCGGTGATTCCGAATTGCCATTTGCAACCGCTAATTTTCGACCGAAGGAACTCTGCATGAGTTGGGACAAGGAAATCGCGGACATCGAACGGAAACGCACGCTCGCCAAGGAACTTGGCGGCACGGAGGGCGTCGCCCGGCAGCATGCGCAAGGCCGCCAGACCGTCCGCGAACGGATCGACGGCCTGCTGGATGCCGATAGTTTCGACGAAATCGGCGGCGCGTCCGGGGCCGCGGAACGGAACGACGACGGATCGCTCGACTCCTTCTCCCCCGCGAATTTCGTGCTCGGATTCGGCATGGTCGATGACCGCCGCTGCATCATCGGCGGCGAGGACTTCACCCTACGCGGTGGGTCGCCGAACGAGGCCGGCTTGCGCAAGAGCATCTACGCCGAGGAACTGGCCTGCCGGTACAAGGTGCCGCTGATCCGCCTGCACGAGGGCGGCGGCGGCAGCGTCGCCGGAACCGGGTCCAAGACGGTGGGCACGCCGCCCTACTCGCCGCCGCGGTTTCGCTCCGTCGCCCGCGCGCTGGCCAGTGTGCCGGTCGTGACCGCCGCACTCGGCCCGGTCGCCGGGCTCCCCGCCTCCCGCTTCGTCGCGGCGCATTTTTCCGTCATGACCAAGGAAACGGCGCAGATACTCATCGCCGGACCGGCGGTCGTCGAGCGCGCGCTGCGGGAGAAGGTCACGAAGGAAGAACTGGGCGGCGCGCAGGTCCATGGCCGCAACAGCGTGGCCGACAACGTCGCCAAGGACGACGCGGACGCCTTCGATCAAATCCGGCGTTTCCTGAGCTACCTGCCGTCCAACGTCTGGGACTTGCCGCCCGTCGCCGAGAGTGACGACGATCCGAACCGAAAGGACGAGGAACTGGCCGGGATCGTGCCGCGCGACCGGCGCAAGGTCTTCGACATGCGGAAGGTCATCGCCCATGTCGTGGACCGGCACAGCTTCTTCGAGATGACGCGCGCGTTCGGCCGCGGCCAGATCACCGGCTTTGCCCGGCTGAACGGCCAGCCCGTCGGCGTCATCGGCAACGACTGCCGGTACTACGCCGGCGCGATGAGCGCGAACGGCGCGATGAAGGTGCGCCGTTTCGTCGAGATTTGCGAAACCTTCCATCTGCCGATCGTCAGCTTCGTCGACGAACCGGGCTTCATGATCGGCAGCGAGTCCGAACGCGCGGGAACGATCCGCTACGGTACCGCCGCGGTCCTGGCGGTCGCCGACTGTTCGGTGCCCTGGGCCTCGGTGGTGGTGCGGAAATCCTTCGGCGTGGCGCAGGCGGCGCATTACGGACCCGACGCTTATGTCCTGGCCTGGCCGTCGGCGGAAATGGGCGCCTTGCCGGTCGAGGGCGGCGTCGCCGTCGCCTACGGACGCGAGATCGCCGCCGCCCCGGACCCGGAGGCCCGGCGGCAGGAGTTGGAAGACATGCTCGCCCGCAAGCAATCGCCCGCCGCGCGCGCCGAGTCCTTTTCGATGCACGATCTGATCGACCCGCGCGAGACGCGACCGATGCTGTGCCGCTGGATCGAGTGGACGCAGCCGTTGCTGCCGGGCCTACTCGGCCCCACGTCCTTTCCCTATCGCGCCTGACCGTCAGGCCGACCCGACAGGGTCGGGAATCTTGTTCAGCAGCGGTCCCGGACGGGCGCGCATCATGTCTTCGAGTTCATTGCGAACGGCCCGATAGCCGCTGTCGTCATAGAGATTGTTCATCTCCATGGGGTCGTTGGCGAGGTCGTAGAGTTCCCCCGCGCCGCTGTCCAACTCGAAGGTGCATTTGTGGATCTTGGTTCGGATCGTGCGCAATTCGAGCGGCACGCCGCAGCGCGCCTCGTGCAGCCGCCATTCGTTATACGCGACGTCCCGCGACGCGCCGGCACGAGCCTCGATCAACGGACGAAGCGACTCGCTCTGCCAATGCGCCGGGCATTCCGTGTTGCCGTAGTCGAGAAAGGTGGCGGCCAAATCGACGGTCGAGACCGGGTCCTGCACGACTCGATCCGCCGGCACGCCCGGCCCGGCAACGATCAAGCCGATCCGCAACAAGGCTTCATACATGGTCGGCCCTTTGAGGTAGAGGCCGTGATCGCCCAAAAGATCGCCATGGTCGGTGGTGAAGACGACGATGGTGTTGTCCGCGACGCCCTGCGCATCGAGCGCGTCCAGGATGCGCCCCACGCTATGATCGACCAACGAGATCATGCCGAAATAGTTCGCCGTCATCCTGCGCAACTGAGCATCGGACAGCGGCGGGACGCGCGATCCGTGTTTTCGCCACGCCACGGCCTCCGGATCCGGCATCGCGGGTTCCCCTTCCAAGGTCGCCTTGTGCCACCATGGTCTGCGGTCCAGATCGCGGGTGCGATGAGCCGGCAAGTCGACCTCGTCCGGATGATGCAAGCGGCTCCACGGTTCGGGGCAGTCGAACGGATGATGCGGGTCCGGCAACGATACCCAGGCGCAGAACGGCTCGTCCCCCTTGCGCCGCGCGATCCAATCGATCGCTCGGTCCGTCATCCACGTGCTGCTGTGCCACTGCACCGGCAAGGCGGAATGCCACGTCTGCGGTGTGTCCGTCGGCGGCTGCAATTCTTCCGACCAAAGCTGCCATGCTTCGTCGTCGGTGCCGCGGCTGAAAAACCACCGTTCGAAATGCTGTCCCAGCGGCGGCCGCAAGGGTTCCTTAATCCGGTCGAAATGACCGTGCACCATCAATTCCACATGGTCGAACCCCATATAGGGACCGTTCCAGTCCTCGCCGTAATCCGCGGAGCTATGTTTGCATTCCGGCGTGCCGCTCGGCTCGAAGCATCCTTTGGACGCGAAATGGGCCTTCCCGATGAACGCCGTGTCATAGCCGTTGCCGGCCAATTGTCCGGAAAACCCCTGCTTCCCGACAGCCGGCTCCAGATTGATCCCATTGTCCGCCACGCCATGCGACAACGGCAAGAGGCCAGTCAGCATCGACGCGCGCGACGGCTGACAGACCACATTGGGCGTAATGCAGGACGAGAAGCGGGTCCCGTTTCGGGCAAGCCGGTCCAAATGCGGCGTCTTGCAGCGGCGCGATTCCAGGCCGAACGTGTCCCACCGCTGCTGGTCGGACGTGATGAGAAGAATATTGGGCCGTTGCGACATCGGTGCGGTTTCTCTCTCAAGCCTGTCGAGGAGCGTCGTCCGCCTTGGGACGGCAGCGTTCCGAACGGTAACCGGCAAAGTTAATAATTGATAATGTATTATTTTCCAAGTTAATGCTTAATTCGCATAAACTGGCGAGGATCAGATGAAACTACAGGCGTTGCGCGCCTTCCACACCGTGATGGAATCGCGCACGGTGACAGCGGCCGCGCGGCAAATGGGCCGCACGCAACCGCAAGTCAGCCGCATGATCGCGGACCTCGAAGCGGATTTGGGGTTCCCGCTGTTCACGCGGCGGCGACAGCGCCTCTTTCCGACCGCCGAGGGCAAGCGGTTTTACCGCGAGGTCGAGCGTATCTTGAGCGGCATGGACCATTTGGACCTGGTCGCCGAAGACATTCGCGGGCCGTACCGCGAACGGCTGCGCCTTTTGGCGCAACCGCATCTGGCCTACACGCTCATGCCGGAGGCCATCTCGGCCTTCACAGCGGAACACCCCGCCGTCGCGCACGCCTTGGAAATCCGGTCCCGCGACGACCTCGCGGACTGGATCGCGGGTCATCAGTTCGACCTCGGGTTCGCGCCTCTCCCGATGGACCATCCGATGATCTCGGTGAAGCCGCTCATCGAGGTGCCGTTGCTGGCGGCCCTGCCGCCGAATTCCGCTCTGAAGCACCAATCCCCGCTGCGCGCCAAAGACCTGGCCGAAGCGCCGTTCATTCGGCTGACGCGCGGCCGTCCGATGCGGCAGCGGTTCGATGCCTTTTTTGCGTCGCAAGCAAAACCGCCGCTGATTCAGACCGAGACGTCGAACGTCTTTTCCGCCTGTCAGCTGGTCACCAAAGGGCTTGGCGCGACGCTCGCCGATCCCTTCATTCTCGACCTTTTTCCGCCGGACCAATTGACAATCCGCCGGGTCGACCCCGCCGTCTCCATCCCCTACGGCGTCCTGTCACCGAAGGATGCCCGACCGACCCGGACCGCCGAGCAATTCGTCCGCACGGTTTCCGAAACCGCAGTGGCCATCGTCGCGCGGCTGCAGGCCCGACTATGACCCGACGACACCGTTGTGGCAGGGTAGCGCAACGCACACTCAAATCGGGGAGTTCGATGACACAAGTTAGCGCTCCATGGCAGATCGGCGACGTCAAAGTCACCCGGGTCATCGAGATACAGGTGACCGGCGGCACGAAGTTCATCCTGCCCGACGCGACGCGGGAGAACGTGGTGGATATCGACTGGCTGAAGCCGCATTTCATGGACCCGGACGGGCGGCTGATTATGAGCATCCATGCGCTGATCGTCGATACGGGCGCGCGGCGCATCATGGTCGACACCTGCCTCGGCAACGACAAGCAGCGCGCCATCCCCGGCTGGCACATGCGCACCGGCCCTTTCCTAGACGACATCGCCGAAGCGGGCTATCCGCGCGAGTCGATCGATACGGTCCTGTGCACCCATCTGCACGTGGATCACGTGGGCTGGAACACCATGCTGGTCGACGGCAAGTGGGTCCCGACCTTCCCCAACGCGCGTTACCTGATCGGGCAGACCGAATGGGACCACTGGCAGGCCCATAGCGGCCCCAACGGGCGCGGGGACGATTGCTTTGGGGACTCGGTCAAGCCGGTGTTCGACGCGGGGTTGGTCGACTTCGTCGCGTCGGACGAACAAATTTGCGACGAAGTGCGTCTGGAACCGACGCCCGGTCACACGCCGGGGCATGTCAGCGTGCGCATCTCTTCGAAGGGCGAGGAAGCGCTGATCACCGGGGACGTGATGCATCACCCCTGCCAGATGGCGCGGCCGGACTGGGTCAGCAGCGCGGACGTGGATTCGAACGCCGCGCGCGCGACGCGGGAAAACCTGCTCGACCGCTATGCGGACACGCCGGTGCTGGTCATCGGCACCCACTTCGCCACGCCGACCGCCGGCCATATCCGCCGCGACGGCAAGGTCTATCGTTTCGAGGTTTGAGTTGGCGGCCTCGAATCGATCTCGTCCGGCCCCATACAGTATGATTGAAGAAATCGCCCGCGCCTGACGGGCCCCCTGATCTTTTACGAAAGGAAGCGCCGCCGATGAGCGACTACGAGCATATCCTGGTGGACAAGGAGGACGGCGTGGCGATCGTGACGCTGAACCGGCCCGAAGTCCTGAACGCCATGAACAACAAACTCACCGCCGAACTGCAGAAGGCGGTTCTGCGCGCCGAAGAGGACGACGACGTCGGCTGCATCGTCATCACCGGATCCGGCGAACGCGCCTTCACCGCCGGCGGCGACATCCACGAACAGCGCGAGAACGACCGGCTGGAGAAGGAGGGCAAGCTCGACCGCAGCGCCACGGTGCGGACCCTCAGCGGCTACGAGGTCAGCGCCTGCCTGAAGCCGACCATCGGCATGATGAACGGGCTGGCCTACGGCGGCGGTGCGGTGCTGGCGTCGTCGGTCGACATGCGGATCGGTTGCGAGCGGACCCAGTTCCGCTTCCTCGCCGCCGCCTACGGCCGGATCAACAGCACCTGGACGCTGCCGAATCAGGTCGGCTGGCCGATGGCCAAGGAACTGCTGTTCAGCGCCCGCGTGGTCAAGGCCGAGGAGGCCTACCGCATCGGCCTGCTGAACCATCTGGTGCCGAGCGCCGAGCTGCGCGACAAGACCATGGAACTGGCCAAGCAGATCGCAGGCAACGACCGCAAATCGGTCATGGGGATCAAATCGCTGTTGCTGCAACAGAAGGGCCGCAGCCTGGTCGATCAATGGACCATTGAGAAGGACTACGCAAAGCATGTGCTGCCGGGCGCCAAGGCCGAGGACGCCTTCCCCGATTTCATCAAACGCAAGGGCCGGTAACAACCTGACCCGATAAGCCGGCATCCGACAAGAAACGAACCGGTCCGGCGTCCGTCGCGACCGGTTCGTTTCTTTTTCGCCCGAGACGCTGAATCCGGGTTGATCGGAATCAGGAACCGGCGTACAAGCCCCGTCCGCTCGCAACCGGGCGGATGTCTTGGAAACCGAAAACATTTGGGAATCACAATGACCTGTCCGTCATTAAAACCAAACAACTCAATAGAGCGAGGCCGCCTACGGGCCTGACGCGCCGTTTCCAGACGCGTCTTGCCCGCCGCGACGCGCAGATCAGAAAGGGCAAGACCGATGAAACATTCTTTCCAAACATAGGCGAAAGCCGGCACCCAGCGTTTAGGCTGTCAGGCGTTATTCGTTAGGTCCTTTAGCAGGATCATCCGCGTCCTATGGTCCGGGTTCCGTATACCCGGCCGGCGCGCCCGGCGCCCGTAATGCGCCCCGCGTGTGTCGCGACGACGGATAGCCCGCCGATGTAGCTCAGATGGTAGAGCGGCGGATCATAATCCGCAGGCCGCGGGTTCGACTCCCGTCATCGGCTCCATGATGTAGCTCAATTGGTTAGAGTTCTGAGCTTTTAACTCAGCTGTTGGAGGTTCGAGTCCTCCCATCCAGAAACTGCGCCATTAGCAGAAGCCAAATTGATTTCTGGGGTGCCGGACGGAAGCCAGGTTTCGGATCGGCGGGACGTGTGTCTCGCCGCGCCGAAGCCAGGCATGACGCCGCTTTGAGCCGCGCTGCTCGCGCGTCCCGATTCCAGCGGACCGCGGGCGGGCACGCCGGACCGACGATGAAGCCTTCGGGTTTCGGAACCGGCCGGAACCCCCGCCCGCGCGCCGCCGGAAGACGGCCCCGCGATCGCACGGTCCACGGCCGACCGCCGGGTTCCGTCCGGTTGCCTCGACACTCCATTCATTAGGAACTTTTCCGTTCCACCGAGTGCGAAAGAAGTAAAGGAGAAGACCGATGGTTTTTCGTACGGATATGATCGCGGAGACGGAGCTGGGGCTCCTGTACCGCGACCGGGTCTTCCAGAAGGTTCTGGGACCCGGAACCTATCGCCGGATGCAGACCGTGTCCGGCCACACCGAGGTCCGCAAGCTGGACCTGCGGCAGATGCCGGTCCGCGACGCGGCGTTGGAGGCGTTGTACCTGACGCGGCCGGCGGTCGTGCGCGAGCACTTCGCCGTCGCCGATATGGCCGACAACACGCTCGGCCTCGTCTTCGCCGGCGGCAAGCTGGTCGACGCGGTCGGCCCGGGCGAACGGACGTTCTACGCCAAGACGCTGCGGGAAATCGAGATCCAGACCCTCGACGTCGAGGCGGAGATCGACGTGCCGCAGGCGCTCGTGGCGCCGCTCGCCCGGCTCAACGCCGCCGACCTGATCAAGGTCGTCGACGTGCCGGCCGGATATGTCGCGCTGTTGTACGTGGACGGCGTGATCGATCGGCAGCTGACGCCGGGACGCTACGCCTTCATCCGGGCGGCTAAGCGTGTCGATGCGGTGACCCTCGACCTGCGTCTGCAGACCCTCGAGGTCACGGGTCAGGACGTGCTGACCAAGGACCGCATCGGCGTCCGCGCCAACGTGACCGCGGTCTACCGCATCGCCGACCCGATGGCGGCGGTGACGGTCACGGCCGACCTGCGGGACTACCTGTACAAGGAGCTTCAGTTCGCTCTGCGTCAGGTGGTCGGAACCCGGACCCTCGAAGAGGTGCTGGGCGACAAGCAGGGGATCAACGCGGCGATCGCCGAGCGGTTGGTGCCGAAGCTCGAGGCGAACGGTCTTGAGGTGACCGCGACCGGGGTCAAGGACATCGTCCTGCCCGGCGACGTGCGGGAGCTGATGAACCGCGTCATCGAGGCGGAAAAGACCGCGCAGGCGAACGTGATCAAGCGCCGGGAGGAGACGGCGGCGACGCGGTCCCTCCTGAACACCGCGAAGCTGATGGAGGACAACCCGATCCTCCTGCGGCTGAAGGAGTTGGAGGCGCTTGAGAAGGTGTCCGAAAAGGTCGGGAACGTCATTGTCGGCAACGGCATGGACGGCGTGCTCGACGACCTCGTGCGGATCAAGCCGCGCGACCGAAAGGAGGTCTAGCGAAGAGTCGGAATTCCCAGGCACGTCCCGGGATTCCGGCTCTTTCGTTTTGTCGGCTTACCACAGCGCCCTACTGCGGCATCGGCGTGAAGCCGATCGCGTTGGCGCGGTGCCACCGGCGGTCCCGTTCGGTCATCGGGATAAGACCGTCATCGATCAGATATCCGTCCGGCCCCCAGGCCCGGTCGCTCGTGTACTCCACCACGAATTCGAGAAGTCCCGGCACCCGATCGTAATGCTGCGTCTTTACGTAGACGAAGAATGGGCAGACGATCGGATATTCGCTGCGCGCGACTGTCGCCGGAGTCGGCGCGACACTGTCGACCCGCACGGTTGTCAACGCCTCGTCCCATTCCTCATAGACAGAGTAGGGCATGATCGCGATCCGTGCGGAATCGCGTTCCAGAAACCGGGCCGTATCGCGATAGGTCCGCGCCACCGCCCGAAACGCCCCATCGTCTCGAAAGGTGGTGCAGACCTTATCGCGGAGGGGCGCATCGAGAGCCGCCAATTCCGGTACGGTCCGACAGGCCTCGACCATCACCAGTTTCACGAAGGCATGGCGGATTTCGGAATCCGACCGCGGCCCGATCACGCGAATGGGAATCGGCGGCAGGAGGGGGTCGATATCACTCCACTTCCGATACGGGTTCGACACCATGCGGCCGTCGACGGGCACCTCTTTCGCCAAGGCTTTGAACAGATGTGCCTTGTTCACGTCGAAGCGGAAGGCGCCGCGCTGTCGTGCCAAGACGATGGCTTCGTAGCCCACTTTGATCTGCGTGATGCGCTTGACGCCGTTGCGCCGGCATTCGTCGATTTCCGCTTGCTGCATCGGGCGCGGCAGGCTGACGATGTCGGGATGGTCGACGCCGATACCGGCGCAGAATTTCCTAACCGTCGTTCGCGACCCGGTGCGCCGGACGACCGGCGTCGGTTGACGGTATTCGCGGGCGAAGCTTTCCGCAACCTTCGACGTGAAGACGAAATCGCCGGGCGAACTGACGATGTGCAGATGATTGCGCGCTTCCGCCGCGCTGGCCAAGGCGGTTATCAAGACGGTTGCGCCGAAAATGACGAATTTCATAGCGATCATTCCTATTCCCAAAAAATTCTTTGCCTGGACAATGCGCCATGGCGGCATTGGGAAGAGGCAAAACGATCCCGGCGCCATGGTGTTCCCATAGCGCCGGGTTTTAGTCAGTCGGCTTTTCGGCCCGATGTCAGATCCGGGCCGGCTTTGTTTCAATTGTATCGACGGGCGGTCATGCCCGGCGCGATCACTCGAATTCGGTAATAAAGTATCGCACCGGCTCGTCACCGATCGCGCTCGTGCGGTGACGATGCTCGTATCCGGCGGGAATATGCGCCATGTCCCCCGGGCCGATCTCGGTGAGCGGCGCCGCACTTGCGCGGAAGACGTAGCGGCTCTCTTTCTCCGTCATGCAAAATCTCCTTTTCCCGGGCGCGTTAGCTCATCTGCAACTGATCGGCGACGCCGTATTCCTTGGCGAGCCCGACCAGCTTCTCCCACGTCGCGTCCTCGACGGCGACGCCCTCGTCCAACCCCTTCTGTGTCCGCAGGTGCTCCAACTCACCGGGATAGAAGATTTCATCGAAGCCCGCGGCCTTCGGCGTATCCTTGAGATAGGCGGCGAAGTCGGCCACTTCCTGTTTGAACTCCGCCAAATCCTTGAAGGCGTCGACCTGGAACGCCGCCATGAAGACGCCGTCGTTATGCCGACCGCTGGGTTCCACCCCGAACCCGAGCCCGGTCAGGATGCCGGAGAAGATTTCAATCATCGCGGAGAGACCGTATCCCTTGTGCCCCTCCGGGCCGCCGAGCGGCAACACCGAGCCGCCTTTGGTCAACGCGAAAGGGTCCGTGGACGGATTGCCGTCCTTGTCGAGCACCCATCCCTCGGGGATCGACGTGCCGCGGGACTGCGCGACCTTGAGCTTGCCAGCCGCCGCCGCCGACGTCGCCATGTCGATGAAGAAGGGACCATCCAGGTCGGACGGCATGGCGATGCTGATCGGGTTCGTGCCGAGGCGGGGCTCGCGACCGCCGAAGGGTACGACGGATTTCGGCGAACGGCCGGAATCGGCGGTCATCATGCCGATCAGGCCTTCGTTGGCCGCCATGATCGGATAATCCGCGACACGGCCGACATGGCTTTGCCGGAAAACGGTGGTCGCGGCGACACCGTTCTTCTTGGCCTTGTCGATGGTGATCTGCATCGCCCGCTCCGATACCACGTAGCCGAAGCCCCAATGACCGTCGATCACGGTCGTGGTCGGCGTTTCACGGGTGATGTCGAACGGCGCGCCGGGAACGATATGCTCCTTGTTCACCCGGTCGATATAGACCGGAATCTGGATGATTCCGTGCGAATCATGACCGGCCAGATTGGCCCCGATGCTGTGCCGCGCGACGATTGCCGCCTCTTCCGCGCTCGCGCCCGCGCCCTGTAACAGCGTCGCGGCAATCTTCTCCAATCGGTCGGCAGGTACTGTCGGCATTCTTCGCGCTCCTTCTTCTGTGCGGGCCGGCGGGCTCTCATCGGGCCGCGGGCAACCTTTTGGTAACCATTGTTAATTAAGACTTGCAGCGGCCCTCAATCCACAACGGACCGCGCATTCATGGCCGCTTCAGGCAAAACCAGTGTCTTTATACCATGGCTGATCATTCTCGGCTTATGGGCGGTTCTGCATGCCATGCTGGGACAGACCGTGGCCGCACCCGTGTTCGACGGTGAATTGCTCGGTCCGGACGGTTACATGCGGCTGGTCCGCATCAAGGAACTGCTGGCCGGCGCCGGCTGGTACGAATCGCTGATCGCGCGCAGCAACGCCCCTTATGGCGACGTACTGCATTGGACGCGGCCGATGGACGTGATCATCCTGACGGTCATGGCCTTGGTCTCCCCGTTCACGGACGATGCCCAGGCGTTGTTCATCGCGGGGGTCGTGACGTCGCCGATCATCGCTTTCTTCGCCTGTATCGCGATGGCCTGGGCGGCCCGGCCGGTCCTCGGCCGCGACCGCGCCATCCTCGCGGTCTTCATCTTTCTGCTGCAGCCGGGCGTTCTCAGCTACACCATGATGGGCCGCGCCGATCATCATGGCTTGCAGTTCGTCGCCTTCATCCTGTGCATGGGCGCGACGCTGCGCCTGATGACCGACCGTCGATCGGTCCGGACGGCGGTTGGCGCCGGCATCGCCTATGGCGGCGCGCTTTGGGTCAGTATCGAACTGCTGCTGCTGGTCGGCGTGTGCCAAGCGACGCTCGCAGTCCTTTGGCTTTGGCGCGATCGCGCATTCACCCGAAATCAGATCGTCGTGGCCGGCGCGTTCCTGGCGACGACAGTCGTGTCCCTGATCATCGAACGACCGATCACCGGCTGGTTCGAGATCGAATACGACCGCCTTTCCATCGTACATGTCGCCCTAGCCGCGATCGCGACCGGCTTCTGGGTGACGCTGTACCGGAACGGACACCGCCACGCCGATGCGACGCTGCGCGCGCGCATGGCCGTCGCGGGCATCGCGGGCGTCGCCAGCCTAGGCGTCTTCGGCATCCTGTTCCCGGATTTCTTCGCCGGTCCCTTCGCCACGGTCGACCCCCGGATCCTGCCGATCTGGCACGACCAAGTCGCCGAGCTGAAACCGCTGGCGCCAACGGACATGAAATCGTTCGGCCGGTTCCTCTTCTTCGTCGGCGCGTGCCTGCCTTGCCTGGTCTTCTTGGGATTCGTCCTGTGGCATGAACGGAAGCGTCCGGCGACGCTTCGCTGGGTCTTTCTGACCATCGTACTCGGCATCTATTTCGCGCTCTCGCTGAAACACTTACGCTTCGCCCCCTTCGCCGAGATCGCCAGCGTCTGGGCGCTTGCCGAGATCGTCGGACGGCTGATGGCGTGGAGCGAACACGCCTTGAAAGGCGCCCGCCAGTTCGCCGTGAAATGCGGCGCGACCTTCGTCATCATGCTAGGTGCGCTGATGTCCGGAACCTTCGTCATGGCGGTCACGCCGGACAAGACGATCGATCAAAAACACCCCGACTGCGAGGTCGCCAACATCGCCGACCTTCTGAACGACCGCGACGGATTGGGCGCAACGCCGACCGTGATCGGGGGATTGCTCGACTACGGGCCGGAAATACTCTACCGCACGGCGCATTCGGTGGTCGGCGCGCCCTATCACCGCAACGGCGACGGCATCTGGGACAGCTACCGGCTGCTGGCGGCGACGGACGATGCGGAGAGCCAAGCGATTGCGCAACGCCGCGACATCGGCGTCATCGTGATCTGCCCATCGGCGGCGGAGCGCCGCCACTACCTCGACGACGATGAGCCCGACCGGCTTTACGGCCGATTGCTTGCGGACAATCCGCCGGCCTGGCTTACGCCGGTTCCGGTCGACCGCGACGCGACGGGCGGCTTCCGAATCTACACCGTGCGGCGCTAGGCCGTCAGGCACGCGCCCCTAACCAGGGATTCCCGCCCTCAATCCGCGAAATCCGGCGGCGGCTGGAATCCTCCGAAGGATTCCTCGATCAAGCGCGCGAACGCGATGCAGGTTCGGTCGCCGAGATAGGGTCCGATGATCTGCAGGCCGGCCGGCAGGCCCGACCGCGTCAGGCCAGCCGGCGCCACCGTCGACGGCAGATAGACCACGCCGCTATATCCCGCCCAGAACAACTGGTCAGTCGTCGGCACGTCATGCCCGTTGATGCGGATCGTGCGCTGATACCGTTCGCCGTCGTGGTCATGCGGTTGCGCGGCCGAGGACGCCGCGGGACAGAGCAGAAGATCATAGTCCCCGAAGAATTCCTGCCAGCGCAGCCGCAGATGGCTGCGCTCTTCCCGGACCGACAGCCAGTCGGCGTGCGACATCGTGTTGGCGCGCATCAACTGCGCATAGTAGCTGTCGTCATCGGGATCGAGACCCGCGACCGCTTCGCGCGCCCGCGCCTTTTCCTCATCGGTCTGCCGGCCCGAGGTCGCCGCCCGCAGCAACGCCACATAGACCGCGTGCGACCGGCGGGTATCGATGTCCGGACGCACGGTATCGCTGACCGTCGCGCCTGCGGCGGCGATCCTGTCGACCAATGCCTGCAGCGTCTCGCTCAGTTCGTCATCCACCTCGGTGTTGGGATCGGACAGCATGACGCCGACCTTGAAATCGGCGAGGCGCGTCTTCTTCGCCGCCGGCAGGTCGATCCGCCAGCCAGGCGCGTCGAAGGGGTCGGGGGCGGTGATGACGTCAAGCGCCACCTCAAGATCCTCGGCGCTGCGCGCCAAGGGGCCGATCACCGAGATATCGGCAGGCGTCAGGGTATCCGGCAAGGCATGCCCACGCGGCGACGCGATCCCATAGCTCGGCTTGTGCCCGAACACGCCGCAATAATGTGCGGGATTGCGGATCGACGCCCCGATATCACTGCCGGTCTCCAAACCGCTCAGCCCGGCCGCCATTGCCGTCGCGCCGCCGCCCGACGATCCGCCCGGTGCGAGCGACAGATCCCAGGGATTGTTCGTCGTTCCGTAGACCGCGTTATAGGTCTGCCAATCCGCCAGCATGTAGGGGACGTTCGTCTTGCCGAAAATCACCGCGCCCGCCGATCGATACCGCTCGACCGCCAACGCATCCGACGCCGCGACGTTGTCCTTCAGCCACGGTGCCCCCCAGGTCGTCGGCATGCCGGCGATGTCGAACGACTCCTTCACCGTCATCGGCACCCCGTGCAACGGCCCGATGACCGTTCCGGCAGCGAGCGCCGAATCAAGCTCCCGCGCGCGATTCCGCGCAGAGTCGGCGTCCATGACGACGACGGCGTTCAGCGCCGGATTATGCCGCTCGACACGGTCGAGATAGAGATCGAGCAATTCAAGACACCCGATTTCCTTGTTCCGGATCGCCGACGCAAGGGTCACCGCGCCATCGAACGCACGTGCAGGCATGACGATTCTCTCCTGAATGCTGATTTTCTACGCGCCGGGATTCGGCCAACCGCACCATCATCCGGTGCCGATCAAGCGCGAACAAGGAAGAATTTGATGATCACCACGGAACCCGATCAGCCGGCTTCGCCAATGTATTCACCATCTGAAGATGATAATAATAAGTTTAAACAATTATAATTTGTGTGTTTTATTTGAATTATCTATAAGAGTGTATAATATTGAAAATACACGCAATTTTTCGATCATTCGGTTCAATGAGCACTTGATATGTTCTTGTTTTGTTCGAAAATGGCGAGATGCAATACTCGCTGCCGACCCTACCGCCGACGCGGATCGCCGAAATTCATCGGCACTTGTTGACTCATTATGGACCGCCGCCCGCATGGTTGCGTCCGCCGCCGTTGAGCCAGCTCGTCTTGGCGCTCTTGGGCACGCGAACGCAGACCGAAGTGTCGAAGCGTGTCTTCGAGGCGGTTTTCCGGCGGTACCGGAGTTGGGAGGCCGTTCGCGTCGCAACGCCGGAGGATCTGGCGCCAATCCTGACACCGCTCACGTTCGCCGAACGGAAAGCGGTACACCTGCCGGCCGCGCTCCGGCAGATCCATGCCCGCCGCGGCAGTCTGGATTTGGATTTCCTCCGGGATTGGCCGGTGGAAGACGCCTTGTCATGGCTTGAGGACCTGCCCGGCGTGGGCGCCAAGGTCAGCGCCGCCGTGCTGAACTTCAGCCGACTGCAAATGCGGGCGCTTGTCGTCGATACGCATCATTTGCGGGTGGCCCGGCGGCTGGGGATCGTGCCGCCGGACGCCACCATCCCGGCCGCGGCGCGTCAACTGACGCGACAACTGCCCGACGACTGGACGGCGACCGACTTCGATGTTCACCACACGCTGATGAAGCATCACGGGCAACGGCGGTGCCGACACCACACGCCGATCTGCCAGCGTTGTCCGCTTCGCACCCTGTGTCCAACGGGAATCCGGACGACCGCCAGGGCGGCCGCGAACGAGAATTCGCTATTCGCTGGACGTCGGGCCCGTCAGCCGGGGCCAAAATTCCACGACGAAGACCGCGAAGACGGCGATCCACGCGACGGCCGACAGGCCGAGGAGAAATAGGTACAGGACGTCCGGCACCTCCGGCGCGATGATACGGCTAACCGCGCTGAGCGAGACCGCGCCATAGGCGATCGCCGTCGTCCGGCTTGCGACGAGGACGCCCCCGGTATGACCCAGCGTGGCGCGCGTCATCACGGCCATGACCATGGTTCCGACCGCACCGATCGTGATCGCGTGAATCCACACGATCCCCGCCAATGATGGCAACGACGCGGCGAGTCCTTTCATGAACAAGCCAACGATCAACCAGAAATAGCCAAGATGAAGCGACCACACGATCGGCATGCCAAGGGTCCGCTCGCTCTGCCAGGTCAGGAACCGTAAAGTATTGAGGATCGCCGCGACCAGCGTGACCGCCGCCGCCGCGAGGGTATCGCGCCCGAACAGGTCCGCCGGGATGATCGCAAAGACCGCGATAATCGCCGCCACGTCGAGCCAAGCCCGCGGCTCGATGTCATGGGTAATTCCCTCGCGATCGAGCGCGTTTCGCGTGAAGGCCGGGATGATCCGCCCACCGATGATCGCGATCAAGAGCACGATTCCGTTGAGGGCGAGACGCAATCCGTCGGAACCGACGTCATCGGCGAGGCCAAGCTGCTCGGCATGGAACAACAGATTGCCGCCGATAACCGTCGCGATCGCGGCCAGGAACACCAGATTGCGCCAGTTTTGCGATTCGATCAGCGCCCACCCGACGTAACCGGCCAAGCTCACCAGGAAGGCCGTATCGACAATGGCCACCAAGCCGGCGGGCCATATCGCGCTTGTCGCCAACAGGAGACGCCCCGCGACCCACAGCGCCACCAACGCCGCAAGCCACCGGCCGGCGACCGGCTCGGTTCCGGTCCAATTGGGCAAGGCGGTCAGGATAAACCCGGCAATGGCCGCCGCGACGAATCCGAAGATCATTTCGTGGCCGTGCCACAAGGCGGGCGATGTGGCGACCGGCAAGGACCATCCGAACTGGAAATAGCCGAACCACAGGATCATTGCCAACGCGGCAAAGAGCCCCGCGCCGAGAAAGAACGGGCGAAATCCCTCGCGCAGCAAAACCACAGTCCCCCCAACGCAAACCAACGTTCCGCGACCAGTATAGAACGCCTCGGCGTAAATCAGCAGCTTTTCGGTTTGGCCGAAAATCTGCGGACGCATGACGAACTGTTTCATGCGGGAAAAAGCCGATCCGAGCGCCGTCGGCAAAAATTCTTTACACTGCGCGACATTCCGCTCCGCAAATCTAAACCTCTGATCGAGAAGAACATGCACGCAGTATTCGCCCGTGCCTACGGCGCCTCCGATAGCCTGATCGTCGGCGACTTTCCCGAACCGACGCCGTCGCCCGGACAGATCAAGATCGCGGTCAAGGCCGCTGGCGTCGCCTATCACGATGGGCTGCAACTCGCCGGCAAGCACCAAATCAAACACGACATGCCCTATGTCCCCGGCATGGAGATCGCGGGAACGGTTGCCGCGCTGGGCGAGACCGTTGCAGGTCCCGCCGTCGGGACGCCGGTGATTGCGCTTAACGACGAGGGCGGCTGGGCGGATTTCGCGACGGTCGACGCCAGCCAAGTCTGGCCGATGCCCGACGATATCGGCTTCCACGATGGCGCGGCGCTTTGCATGGCCTATACGACGGCGCATTGCGGCCTGTATTGGGAGGCCGGCGTCAACCCGGGGGAGACGGTCCTGGTGACCGGCGCCGCCGGCGGCGTCGGACTGGCGGCGGTCGAAGTCGCCAAGGCGCTGGGCGCGCGGGTCATCGCCGTGGCAAGTTCTGATGAGCGGTTGCGCATTGCCGCCGAGCATGGCGCGGACGACGGCATCGACTATACGGGCGGCGGGCTGAAGGCGGCGATCATGGACCTGACGGACGGCAAGGGCGTCGATGTCGCGTTGGACCCGGTCATGGGAAGCCTTTATCCCGACGTCCTGAGCGGCCTCGGTTGGGGCGGCCGGCATGTTATTGTCGGCTTTGCCGGCGGCGATATTCCGCAAATCCCCTCCAACCGGTTGCTGGTGAAGAACCGGCGCGCGCTCGGCATGGTCATGCGCTACTACCGATTCCATAAACCGGACATGGTGCGCCAAACGGTCGACACGCTGTTCGCATGGCGGCGGCAGAACAAGATACGACCGCGCATCGCGGAGACAGCGCCGCTGAACCAGGCGCCGCGCCTGCTGCAGTCGATCATGGACCGCAATCTCATCGGCCGGGCGATCTTGACCCCCTGACCGCCGCGGACAATCCTATCGCTGCCGAAACGGAACGCCCGAACGTATTGATTGTTGATCCACGTCAACGCTGCGTCAGGCGCCGTTACGCATAATGTATGGAGGGCATAATCCGCCCCGCTAGGCACAACGAGACAGGGAATCGCAGACCCGATGAATCACAAGCACCGTAAGACCCTCCACGCGCTGTTCGCCCACCCGGTCAGCGCAAACATTTCCAGCCGGTCCGTCGAAGCGGTGCTGAAAGAGTTGGGCGGCGAAATCGAGCAGCGGCATGGCGGTCGGCTAGGCGTACGGTTGAACGGCCACTTCGCGGAGTTTTCCCACGATTCTCATTCTCTGGCGCCGCCGCATGTTCGACAGATGCGCAAATTCCTGGAGGGCGCGGGCATCGACCCGGAGAAAGACTATCCCTTGTAACTGAACGGCGAGCGAGAGCGTGATGCTGGCAAAAGAAATCATGACGACTCATGTCGCGTGCGCGCGCGCGGACCAAACGATCCATGACGTCGCACAGCTTCTGCTGGAGCGCTCGGTCAGCGCCCTACCGGTGGTCGATGACGACGGCCATCTCATCGGCGTCATCAGCGAAGGCGACCTGCTGCGGCGCGTCGAAACCGGGACGGAGCGAAAACAATCCTGGTGGCTGGACATGCTGGTGTCGAACGAGGAGAAAGCGCGCGATTTCCTGAAGAGCCACGCGGTCCACGTCCGCGACGTCATGACGAAAGAGGTCTTGACGATCGACGAAGACACCCCGGTCGCGGACATCGCCGAACTTCTGGAGGAAAACCGGATCAAACGGGTTCCCGTTCTGCGCGGCGACCGGCTTGTCGGCATCGTCAGCAGGGCCGATATCATCCGCGCGCTCGCCGTGCGGCATATCCCGGTTGCGGCGCCGGCGGAGGACGACCTGACCCTGCGCGAGGCAGTGATGGCCGCGATCCGCGAGGTCGACAGCGGGTCCAGCGCCTATATCAACACGCTCGTCAAAGACGGAGTCGTGCACCTTTGGGGCCTGGCGCAATCGCCGGAGCATAAGGCAGCGTTGCAGGTCGCGGTCGAAAACATCCCGGCGGTCAGCGCGCTGCAAAACCACTTGCAGGTATCGCCGGGCATTACCGACATGCTCGACTAACGCGCCCGCGCCTCGCCGACCTTGCGAAGCGCCGCCTGCGTGAACAGCGGGCCGAAGAGTTCGAACACAATGGTCGAACCAATCGTCACGGCAAGCAACGTTTTCCCGAGTTCGGGAAAATGAACCACGGCGACCAGGGCCATGCCGAGCGCGACGCCGGCCTGCGGCAGCAGCGCGAACCCGATCCAGTACCGATGAAGCATCGGAATTCCTGAAACCGCCGCGCCGGACCATCCCCCAACGACCCGGCCGACAACGCGGAGCCCCAGATAGGCAAGGCCGATGATGCCGATATCGGTCAAAGCGTTCAGATCGAGCGACGCACCGGCAAGCACGAAGAACAGCACCATGAAGGGCCATTCGATACGCTCGATCTCGTGAAATGTCCGCGTGTGATGCCGCGCCAGGTTGACGATCAGCGCACCGGCGACCATGCCGCTCAACAGGAACGAGACCTCGAGCCACAACGCAAGCCCGGCGCACAGGAACACGACGCCGATCGCTTCCGCCTGAATGGGCTCTCCCGGATGCAGGCGGCCGGTTAGAAACGCGGCCGGAACGCCGACGACGGTCCCGACGGCGACGGCCCCGCCAAGCTCCCATAGGCTTTGGGCCAGGATGTCCGCGCCGCCGTCGCCAATGATCGCCTTCGCCGTAATCAGCAAGACACTGAACAGAATCAATCCCCAAGCGTCGTCGATGGCGACGACGCCCAGCAAGGTATCCGTGAACGGGCCGTTCGCGCCGGCCTGCTTTACGATGTCTTGCGTCGCGGCGGGCGCGGTCGCCGTGGCGATCCCGCCCAGCAACAGCGCAACGATCAACGGCGCGCCGGCGACGATCAATCCGACGCCGACGATTGCCGCCGTGACAAGCACCGCGATCAACGAGATCATGACGATCGCCCGGCCCTGATCGCGCAGCTTCGACCGCGTGAACCGGCTGCCCAGCAGAAAGGCGACCATCGTCAACGCGGCGGACGCGAGAAAATCGAACCATCCGTGCACCGCCCGCGGCAACAGATCGAACCCGGATGCGCCGACGGCGACACCGAACAGGATCATCAGGCTGACCCGGGGCAGACGGGTACGCCGGCCGAGTTCATCGGCAAACATGCCGAGCAACAGGAGCCCGCCCAGGGTGAGGAATACAAAATGAATTTCCATCGTCTACATAAGAGACTCGGCCATTTCTCTGAATGCAGGGCCTTGATTTGGGTCAACCGGTGCGCCGCGAACGCACCAAGCGGCTTGAGCGATGTCAATGCGGCCGACGGACAAAACAGGCTGTAACTATCCGTAGCACGCGCGATCATTCTTGAACCACACCTTCGCATCCATGACTCGTCGAGAGGGACATCGGATGCGACGACGTAAAGGAGCTAGACGATGGCGAGACTTTCCAACCGTTTCACCGCAGTTTTGGTGGCCACGGCGTTGATCGGCAGCGCCTGTTCCGGCATCGACCGGGCGGGCCAGAAGGAAACCGTCGGGACCTTGGGCGGCGCCGCACTCGGCGGCCTGCTCGGCGCACAATTCGGGTCCGGCACGGGGAAGCTCGCGGCGACCGCCGTGGGGGTTCTGATCGGCGCGCTTGCCGGCGGCGAGGTCGGCCGGAGCCTCGACAGGGCCGACCGCCTGAGCGCAGATCGAGCGGTCAGCAGGGCCCACAACGCCCCGTTGGGCGAGACCATCACCTGGAACAATCCCGAGTCGGGCAACAGCGGCACGGTCACGCCCACCCGCGACGGCACCTCGGCGAGCGGCCAATACTGCCGGGAGTTCCAGCAAAGCGTCACCATCGCCGGAAAAACCCAACAGGGCTTCGGCGTCGCCTGCCGTCAGCCGGACGGCACCTGGCGCATCGTCAAGGATTAGGCGGTCATCCGCGGAAGGCACCGCCATGGAGAAGAAGAATCAGATCAATATCTACTACGCCCTGTTGGCGTTTTTTCTGATCTTCCTGTTTCAGAGTTGGTACACGACCCACAAACAGGTCGAGCCGATTTCCTACAGCACGTTCGAGGATCTTCTGCGGCAAGGCGAGATCGAGGAAGTCTCGGTCAAAGAAAAATACCTGGAAGGCAAGCTGCGCAACCCATTGCCGGACGGCCAGCACTATTTCGTAACCGTGCGCGTCGATCCGGACATGGCCGAACAGCTCTCCGAGCACGGCGTCACGTTCACCGGCACGATTCAGAACACCTGGTTCCGGGACATTCTGTCCTGGGTTCTTCCCGTGCTCTTCTTTCTGGGCGTCTGGATGTTCCTGATCCGGAAGATGGCCGAGAAACAAGGTTTCGGCGGTCTCACCACCATCGGCAAATCCAAGGCCAAGGTCTATGTAGAAACCGACACGAAGGTCACCTTCGAGGACGTGGCCGGCGTCGACGAGGCGAAGGCGGAACTGCAGGAAGTGGTGAACTTTCTGAACGATCCAGATAGCTATGGGCGGCTCGGCGCGCGGATTCCCAAGGGGGTCCTGTTGGTCGGGCCCCCGGGAACGGGCAAGACGTTGCTGGCCCGCGCCGTGGCCGGCGAAGCAGGGGTGCCGTTCTACTCGATCTCCGGTGCCGAATTCGTCGAGATGTTCGTGGGCGTCGGGGCGGCGCGGGTCCGGGACCTATTCGAACAGGCCCGCAAAGCCGCCCCCTCCATCATCTTTATCGACGAGTTGGACGCGCTCGGCCGCGCCCGCGGCGTCACGCCGATGGGCGGCTATGATGAGAAAGAGCAAACCTTGAACCAACTCCTGAACGAACTCGACGGCTTCGACACCAGCCAGGGCATCGTGCTGCTGGCCGCCACCAACCGTCCGGAAATTCTCGATCCGGCCCTGCTTCGCGCCGGCCGGTTCGACCGCCAAGTGCTGGTCGACCGACCCGACAAGCTGGGGCGGAGCGCGATCCTCAAGGTGCATCTGCGGAAGATCGTCTTGGCCGACGATGTCGATCCCGACCAAGTCGCGGCGCTGACGCCCGGCTTCTCGGGCGCGGACCTTGCCAACCTAGTCAACGAGGCCGCGTTGGCGGCAACCCGCCGCGCCAGCGAATCGGTCACCATGGACGACTTCAACGTTGCGATCGAAAGGATCGTCGCCGGACTGGAAAAGAAAAGCCGCGTCCTTAACCCGAAAGAGCGCAAGACCGTCGCTTATCACGAAATGGGCCACGCCCTGATCGCCGCCTCCCTGCCGGGCATGGATCCGATCCACAAGGTATCGATCATCCCCCGCGGCATCGGGGCGTTGGGGTACACGATGCAGCGCCCAACCGAAGACCGGTTCCTCATGACCCGCCGGGAACTCAAGGACAAGATGACGGTCCTACTCGGCGGCCGCGCGGCCGAAGCGCTGATTTTCGGGGAAATCTCCACCGGCGCCAATGACGACCTGGATAAGGCGACCGAGATCGCCCGGAACATGGTGACCCGCTTCGGCATGTCCGACGAAGCCGGGCAGATGGTCTATGAGCCGCAGCGGCAAGCCTTTCTGGGCGATTCCGTTTACGGCATCTCGCAACAGCGCGTATACAGCGAGGATAGCGCAAGACTGATTGACCGCGAGATTCGTGTCCTGGTGGATCGAGCCCTTACCGACGCAAAGGGAATCCTGGAGAAACGCCGAACCGATCTCGACCGGGGCGCGGCGCTGCTCTTGGAGAATGAAGTCCTGACAGCCGACGATTTCCCCCCCATTCAATCCGCCGCGCCGGCTTAGACCGACGGCGCGCGACACTCCGTCACTTGACGAACGTCATGACGGACACGCAAAAGATGCCCGACGTTCACCCAAAAAACTTACCGGCGGACCACTTTCGCCGAACCACAGGAGAGTGAAATGTACCGCCATATGTTGATCGCCACCGACGGATCGGAACTGGCCGGCCGGGCCGTGGATCATGGACTGATGTTGGCAAAGGGAATCGACGCCTCGGTTCTGTTCGTTACCGTCACGGAAATTTGGTCGTCGGTGGAAATGGCGTCGGAATCCATGCGGGGCACCGAAAACCCGATGAAGAGCTATGAGGATATGGTCGCCGCCGTCGCGCAAGAAACGCTGGCCAAGGCGAAAAGCGCCGCGGAGGCCGCCGGCGTGGCCAGCGAAACGCATCATGTGAGCGACCGGTCCCCGGCGGACGGCATCATCGAGGTCGCGGATGAGAAAGGATGCGACCTCATCGTGATGGCGTCGCATGGCCGCCGCGGCATCAATCTCGCCCTGCTCGGCAGCCAGACGGCGAAGGTCCTGGCGCTCAGCAAGATCCCCGTGCTGGTCCTGCGGTAGCGCGCGGCGACCCATGCCGTCTATTGGCGGGCTATATCTAGAATGAGATCGGCGAGCGCGGGATCGTTGCCGATCGCACCGGTATAACCCGCCTTGGGGTGCGCCCGCATGATCGCCGCGGGCACGTCGGAATCCGCATGATCCCCGGCATCCAGGAAGAACCCGACGACCACGCACGGGGCCGGCGCAATCGCGCGCAACACGTCTTCGATGGAGGGCGGGTTTTCCAGAAACGCCACCTGCGCGGTGTGAAAAACCGCCTGCGCCTCAATCCCGGCGGCCAACGCCCGCGCGGACTCGCCGGTGGCGCGGTGCCTTGGCGTGCCGTGCGCCGCGACCAGGACATGAACATCCGGCGTTGCCCATCCGTGCCGCGCGCATTCGTGGCAAACGTGCGCCGCTGCGATATCGGCAAGACGCGGATGCACACCGACAGGGCGCGACAAGCGAACCCGATCCGCCATCGCGCCGGCATCCGACAGCGCACCGCGCAGCAAGGTTTTGTAGGTAAACCCTTCCGCCATCAGCAGCGGCACCAGCACGGCGTCCTGTCCGGCGACGGCCTGCAACGCCTCCGCCACGCTGGGCCTGCCCTTGAGGCAGCAGACCTCGACGCGGCTGAATTGCTTCCGTTCCCGAAGGATACCCGCAAGTTTCTCGGCGGCCGCACTCCCGCCGCCGGCGCCATGCGCGCACAGCACGAGGGCTTGGGATAGCTCTATTCGATCCATCGTCCCATCGGCCGCCCTTACAGCCAGCGTTCCTTCCAAAGCTGGAACATCAACACGTCCCACAAAAGGTAGTGCCAATTCCGGGTTCCGCCCAGGTGTTCCTGCCATTTCTCGCGGATCGGCTGCGGATCGAAATAGCCGTCTTCGCGCAAGCGCTTCTCCGACAGCAGGTCTTCCGCCCAATCGCGCAAGGGACCGCGCAGCCAAGAGTCGATGGGCACGCCGAATCCCATCTTGGGCCGGTCGATCAATTTTCGCGGCACGTGTCGTTCGAGGACCTGGCGCAGCAGCCATTTCCCGCTGCCGTCGCGCACCTTCAGATGCGGCGGCAAGGACCACGCGAAGGCGACCACGCGGTGATCGATCAGCGGCACCCGCGCTTCCAGCGACACCGCCATCGAGGCGCGGTCGACCTTGGTCAGGATGTCGTCCGGCATGTAGGTGATCGTGTCGAGATACTGCATCCGTTCGATCGCGTCCGGGACGATGTCTGGCACCAACGGGTCCCAGAGCGGGCCCCGAATTTCCTCGCCCCCGAGAACGAGTTTGTCCGGTTCGGTCCAATGGCTGACCAGGTAGCGGTAATAGGCGTCGCCGGGTTCGGTCAGCACCCCCGCCAGCTTATGCATCTTGTCGCCGGGCTGCGGCGGCCGCCAGCGGTCGGGCAGGACCTGCAGCAGGGTCGACCAGGCGGTCGGCGGTAACAATCGTATCGCGCCGGCAATCGCCGCCCGCACCGGCGGCGGCACCCGGGCGATGAACGGCAGTAGCTTGACCCCTTGGAAATACCGGACATAACCGGCGAACAACTCGTCGCCGCCGTCGCCGGACAGCGCGACCGTGACATGCTTGCGGGTCATTTCCGACACCAGGAAAGTCGGGATCTGCGACGAGTCGGCGAACGGCTCGTCGAACATCTCAGCCATGCGCGGGATCGTGTCCATCGCATGCTGCGGCTCGACATACAGCTCCGTATGGTCGGTCCCGAGATGCGCCGCCACTTCCTTGGCGTGCTGCGCCTCGTTGTAGCCCTGCTCGTTGAAGCCGATGGAGAAGGTCCGCACCGGCTGGGTCGCGTTGGCTTGCATGAGGGCGACCACGACCGACGAATCGATCCCGCCGGACAGGAACGCACCCAGCGGCACGTCGGCCACCATACGCCGCGTGATCGCATCGCTCAGTAGTTTCTCCAGTTCGTCGGTCGCCGCCTCTTCCGTCGACGACAACCTGGGCGCCTGCGCCTCGCGAACCACATCCTTCAGGGACCAGAACGCGCTGATCTTCGGCGCCATGCCCGCTTTCGCCACCAGCAGATGGCCCGGCGCCAACTTGCCGACATCCTGATAGATCGACCCCGGGCCCGGCACGTAGTTATGCCGCATGAAGGACGCCAGCGCGTTGCGGTCGACCGCCGGGGTCCAGCCGGGATGCGCCCGCAACGCCTTCAGTTCGGAACCGAACAGGAACAGATCACCGAAACGGCCCCAGTACAGCGGTTTGATCCCGAGCCGGTCGCGCGCAAGGAAAAGCGTGCGCGTGTCCGAATCCCACAGACCGAAGGTGAACATGCCGATCAGTTTCGGCAGGGTCTTCTCGACGCCCCATTGCGCGCAGGCCTCGACCAGGACTTCGGTATCCGAATGTCCGCGAAACCGCGCCCCGCCCGCCTCGAGCTCGGCGCGTAACTCCGGCGCGTTATAGATTTCGCCGTTATAGGTGACGGTCCAGCGACCGTTCGCGGATGCCATCGGTTGATGACCCGCATTGGACAAATCGACGATGGACAGCCGCCGGTGCCCGAAGGCGATGCCGGCATCGCGGTCTTGCCAGATGCCGCTACTGTCCGGGCCGCGATGCACCAAGGTATCGGTCATCGCCTGGACATGGGACGCCGGATCGCCATGGCGGCCCGACCCGTCGAGAATGCCCGCTATGCCGCACATTGCGCTTTGTACCAGTCGTAGGTCTGCGCCAATCCAGTGCGCAACGGTGTGGAGGCGGTCCACCCCAGCGCCGCGAGTCGGCTCACGTCGAGAAGCTTCCGCGGCGTCCCGTCCGGCTTCGACGCGTCGTAGCGGCAATCGCCCTCGAATCCGACGACCTCGCAGATCATCTTCGCCAGCGCATCGATGGTCAGGTCTTCGCCGGTGCCCACATTGATATGCTGCTCATTGGAATAGCATCGCATCACATGCACCAGGGCGTCCGCCGCGTCGTCCACAAAGAGGAACTCGCGGCGCGGTGTGCCGCTGCCCCAGATTTCGATCTCCAACGCGCCGTCGGTTTTCGCCTGGTGCGCCTTCGCCATCAGTGCGGGCACCACATGGCTGGCCGCAAGATCGAATGTATCGCCCGGCCCATACAGGTTCGTCGGCATCGCGGCGATAAAGTCGCAGCCATGCTGCCGGCGATACGCCTGGCACAGCTTGATCCCGGCGATCTTGGCGACCGCATACCATTCGTTCGTCGGCTCCAGCGCGCCGCTCAACAAGGCGTCTTCGGTCATCGGCTGCGGGGCTTCCCGCGGATAGATGCAGGACGAGCCCAGCAGCAACAGCTTTTCCACACCGGACGTATACGCCGCATGGATGACGTTGGCCTCGATCGCCAGGTTGTCGTACAGGAAGTCCGCCGGGCGCGTGTCGTTCGCCAGGATTCCGCCGACGGTCGCCGCGGTCAGGAACACCACCGCCGGGCGCGTCTCCGCCATCCACGCTTCCACGTCGGCCTGACGGCGAAGATCGACCGTGGCGCGGTCGACGGTGATAACCTCGCAATCCTCCGAGTCCAGCCGGCGGCACAAGGCCGCGCCGACCATGCCCGCGTGGCCGGCGACCCAGACGCGCCGGCCCGAAAGATCGAAAACCGCCTCAGTCATGCCGGTTCTTCCGGGCCGTCTCTTCCCGGACCACCGCCATGTCGGAGACGACCATTTCGCTCACCATGTTCCCGAAAGGCGTGGTCGCCTGCCAGCCGAGCTTCTCGCGCGCCTTCGCCGGATCGCCCAGCAATTTGCCGACCTCGGTCGGCCGGAAATAGACGGGATCGATCTCGACCAGGATGTCGCCGGTCGCCACGTCGACGCCTTTCTCGTCGACGCCCGCGCCGCGCCATTCGATCGTCCGGTCGACGCATTGAAAGGCCAGCTCGACGAATTCACGAACGGAATGGCTCTCACCGGTCGCCAGCACGTAGTCGTCCGGTTCGGGTTGCTGCAGCACACGCCACATACCCTCGGCGAAATCGCGCGCGTGCCCCCAATCCCGTTCCGCATCCAGGTTGCCGAGAAACAGGCGCGGCTGCAGCCCTTGCTCAATGGCGGCGACCGCCCGGGTGATCTTGCGGGTGACGAAGGTCTCGCCGCGCGTCGGGCCTTCGTGATTGAAGCTGATGCCGTTGCTCGCGTGCATGCCGTAGGCTTCGCGGTAGTTCACCGTGATCCAATAGGCGTAGAGTTTGGCGGCGCCATACGGGCTGCGCGGATAGAACGGCGTGGTTTCGTTCTGCGGCGCGGTCTGCGCCTTGCCATAGAGTTCCGACGTGGACGCCTGATAGAAGCGGACGCTGTCTTCAAGGCCGAGGATCCGGATCGCCTCCAGCATGCGAAGCGTCCCGAGCGCATCGGCGTTGGCGGTGTATTCCGGCGTCTCGAAACTCACCATGACATGCGATTGCGCGGCGAGGTTATAGATTTCCGTCGGCTGCACCTGTTGCACCAGGCGCAGCAGGTTCGTGGCGTCCGTCATGTCGCCGTAGTGCAGGGTGAACCGTATGTCGTCGTCGTGCGGGTCCTGATAGAGATGGTCGATCCGTTCCGTATTGAAGGACGACGACCGGCGTTTCACGCCGTGCACCTCATACCCTTTGCCCAACAGCAGATCGGCAAGATAGGCGCCGTCCTGCCCGGTCACCCCGGTGATGAATGCGACTTTTTTGGCCAAGGACCCCGCCCCGTCTGCTGGATGATCGGCATACTCTTATCGTTTGCATGGGAAGGCAACCGCGAAAGCGACGGGGACAACGGGCCGCCGCACGACGACTGCCGCTTTGTGGAGGGCGCCACCCGCCACGGGAGAATTGCGACATTCAGAAAAACGCCCCACCGACAAGAGGCATTTTCGGCATGGCGCCCATGCAAAGGGCGTGCTTTAAATTAACGTTCCTCGAGCGGTAGCCTTTCCGATACGTGAAAAGACGGAGCGAACGTGACGTCACACAGCGACACATCCGGTGCGCGCGCGAGCGCCATCGACGGGCCTTACGCCCTGTTCCGTCTCGCCGTGTCGATCCTGCTGGCCACCATGGGCAGCATCGGCATGTGGGCGGTGGTGGTCGTCATGCCCGCGGTACAGGACGAGTTCGGCGTCGACCGCGCGGATGCGTCACTGCCCTATACGCTGACGATGGTCGGCTTCGCGGTCGGCAACGCGATTGTCGGGCGTTTCGTCGACCGGTACGGCATTACCCTGCCGATCATCGTCGCGGCGACCGCGCTTGGGCTCGGGTTCATCCTCGCCGGAATGGCCGACGCGATCTGGCAGATCTCGGCGATCCAGGGCTTGTTGATCGGCATCGGCACCTCGGCCAGTTTCGGGCCGCTGATCGCCGATGTCTCGCATTGGTTCAGCCGGCGACGCGGCATCGCCGTCGCGGCGACCGCCAGCGGGAATTATCTCGCCGGCGCGATCTGGCCCACCCTGATCGAAGGCTTCATCCGGACCGAGGGCTGGCGCACGACCTATATGGGCATCGGCGTGTTGTGCATCTGCGTGATGGTGCCACTGGCGCTGTGTCTGCGCCGGCCGCCGCCGCGGGACCATCCGGTGCGGGCGGACGGCACCGTCGGACCGCAGCCTGGCCACAGCATCGATATCTCGCCGCGGATGTTGCAGATCATGCTGGCAATCGCCGGGATCGGATGTTGCGTCGCCATGTCGATGCCGCAGGTTCATATCGTCGCCTATTGCGTCGACCTCGGCTACGGCGTCGCGCGCGGCGCGGAAATGCTGTCGCTGATGCTGGCGGGCGGGGTGGTCAGCCGGCTCGTCTTCGGCCTGCTCGCCGACTACATGGGCGGCATCCGCACCCTGCTGCTGGGCTCGATCCTGCAGGGCATCGCGCTGTGCTTATACCTGCCGTTCGACGGTTTGACCTCGCTCTACATCGTTTCGGTGATCTTCGGCCTGTCGCAGGGTGGCATCGTGCCGAGCTACGCGATCATCGTGCGCGAATACCTGCCCGCGCGCGAGGCGGGACAACGCGTCGGCATCGTGATGATGATGACGATCCTGGGCATGGCCTTGGGCGGCTGGCTGTCGGGCTGGATCTACGACGCGACGGGGTCGTATCAGGCGGCGCTGATAAACGGCATCGCCTTCAACATGGTCAACATCATGATCATGCTGTTGCTGCTGTGGCGCACGACCCGCGGGCCGCGCGCGGCAATGGCCGCCTGACCGCCGTCATCCTTCGACGGGCTCAGGATGAGGATCGTGTTCTGCCTCTAGCTGGCTCAACCCTCATGCTGAGCCTGTCGAAGCATGCCGATTACGCACAAATCCATATTGCCTTCGCCATGCGTCGTCATTCCCGCGAAAGCGGGAAACCAGGCACCGGATCGCATGGATTCCCGTTTTCACGGGGATGACAAGATGCGGGCGGCTAAACGCCTTCGATCTTGAAGGAAATGCGGTCCAGTTCCGCCAGCAGCTTGTTGGTCGCATCGTCGGGCAGGTTCATCAGCGGCGGGCGCACGTTCTTCCACACGCCGTCGCCGGCGAAATGGGCGATCGCCGCCTTCATCGCCGGGATCATCGGGAACCCTTCGAACACGCCGCGGACCTCATCGAGACGGGCCTGTTGATCGTCGGCATCGTCGTTCTGCCATGTCGCATACAGCGCGTGGATCGCGCCCGGATTGATGTTTGCGGTCGCCGAGATGCAGCCGACTCCGCCGTTCCGCATATTCTGCAGCAGGAAGGTCTCGCTCCCGGCGAACACGCCGAAGCCGGGGAAGTTGTCGAGCATCGCCTTGGTGTTGCTCCAGTCGCCGGAGCTGTCCTTGATGCCGACCACCGTGTCGGGAAAATCCTTCACCAGCTTCTCGATCAACGTCAGCGTGATCGGGACATTCGAGACCTGCGGGATGTGATAGAGATAGATCTTCAACTTGTCGTCGCCGACCCGCTGGATGATCTCCGCATAACTGCGATAGAGCGCGTCGTCGTCCGCGCCCTTGTAATAGAAGGGCGGCAGCATCAGCACGCCGCCGCAGCCGAGGTCGGTCGCGCGTTTCGACAGTTCGACCGAATCGGTCAGCGCGCAGCAGCCGGTGCCTGGCATCAGTTCCGCCGCGTCGATCCCGCCGTCGACCAGCGCTTCCATCAGCATGATGCGCTCGGCGGTCGACATAGAGTTGCCTTCGCTGTTGGTGCCGAAGATCGCGAGGCCGCAGTTGTTCGACTGCAGCCATTGGCACTGCTTCAGCAGGCGCGCCGCGTCCGGCTTGAGATCGTCATCGAAGGGGGTCACGACGGGTGTCAAAACCCCGGTCATGGTCGCTGGTGCCGTCATTACGCGTTTCCTCGGTCCAAAATCACAGTCAGAAATGTCGGAGTCGCAGGCCGACCCCGGCCCGCGCGGCGATAAGATAGCATCCGGGTTTCGGCGGGGCGATTAACTTTTTATACGGGTGAATGGGCGCATTCGGGTAAGGGAAAGGCCCGGAATCCAGGCCGTCACGCCGCCGTGTTGTCCTCCAGGATCATGTCCGCGCCCTTCTCGGCGATCATGATGGTGGGCGCGTTGGTGTTGCCGGTGGTCAGGGTCGGCATGATCGAGGCGTCGATCACCCGCAATCCTTGGACGCCATGGACCCGCAACCGGTCGTCGACCACCGCCATCGGGTCGTCGCCCATCTTGCAGGTGCCGACCGGATGGTACAGCGTGTTGCCCTTGTGGCGGGTGTATTCGCGCACCGTCTCCACCGAATTCACCTCCGGCCCCGGCGCGAGTTCGCCCTTGCTCACCTCGGCCAGCGCGGGGGCGGCGAAGATGCTGCGGCATTTCTCCAGCCCCGCATGCAGGACATGGGCGTCGCTTTCCGCCGACAGGTAATTCGGCCGGATCGCCGGCGCCTGCAGCGGGTCGGCGCTCGCCGCCATGATCGTGCCCCGGCTCTCGGGCCGGACGGGGCAGACCGCGATGGTCATGCCCGGTTCCTTGTCGAAGGACTTGATCTCGACCGCGTCGTAGCTCGCCGGGGTGAAAAGGAGCTGCAGGTCCGGGCTGCTCAGCCCCTCGCGGCTGCGGGTGAACACCATCGCCGCCGTCACGCCGAAGGTGAGCGCGCCGTCCCCGAACAGGAAATACCGGGCGATCTCCGGCAGCACGCGGGGAACCCGCGCCAACTCGTTGATCGACGTCAGCCCTTCGACCCGGTGCGAGATACGGACCACGTAGTGGTCCTGCAGGTTGCCGCCGACACCGGGCAGGTCGTGCCGCACCGGCACGCCGATGGATTGCAGATGGTCGGCGGGGCCGATGCCCGAGACGTGCAGAAGATGCGGCGAGTTCACCGCGCCGCCGGAGACGATGACCTCGCGATTGGCGCGCACCTCTTTATCTTCACCGCCCTGCCGGTAGGTCGCGCCGACGCAACGCGTGCCGTCGAACAGCAAGCCCGTGCCGACGGCCTCGGTCACCACCTCCAGGTTTTCGCGCGGCCGCGCTTCGGCCAGGAAGCTGCGCGCGGTCGACGCCCGGAAGCGCTTGTTCCGCGTCATCTGCGAATAGGCGACGCCTTCCTGCTGCGCGCCGTTGTAATCCGGCGTCAGCGGGAACCCCGCTTGCTGCGCCGCCTCGACGAACTTATGCGTCAGCGGCAGGATCGTCCGATAATTCTCGACCGCCAGCACGCCGCCCCGGCTGCGGTAGGCGGCATCGCCGTCGCCGCGAAAATCCTCGGATTTCTTGAAATAGGGCAACACCTCGTCATAGGCCCAGCCACGGCAGCCGCGCTGCGCCCAGCCGTCGTAATCCGCCGGGTTGCCGCGCACATAGAGCATGCCGTTGATCGCGCTGGAGCCGCCCAGCGTCTTGCCGCGCGGCCAGTTGACGCGCCGGTCGGCGGTGCCTTCCTCGGGCTCCGACGTGTAATTCCAGTTGATCACTGGATGCTGCATCAGCGTGCGCACCCCGGCCGGGATATGGATCATCGGGTTGCGGTCGGGCGGCCCCGCCTCCAGCAACACGACCCGCGCGCCATCGGCGCTCAACCGGTTCGCCAACACGCACCCCGCCGACCCGGCCCCCACGATCACATAATCCGCCTGCATTCTTCCCCACCCAGAAGTGTCTATTGTTGTGCGAAATTTAGCGTTCTAGTGATTCGGTGTCGCTGCAAATAGTGCAGAGAATCTCGGAGAATGCGATTTCAAAATCTGCTAGGTCGACCGATAAATAAGCAAATATACAACTAAGAATTACTATTAACATATTGTAATTATTAGATTTCTATCGATTCAAATATGCTGATCGTCAACACTAATTTTCCGTATCGTCCATAGAGCTTTGATTACACATTAAAAATAGTAGATTGGATTTGTCACTCTGCCTAAAATTGAGTTATGCAATCAAAAAGAGAGTAAATCTTATAATGTTACAATACTACCTATGTTCGGCTGCCTAAACACACGAAGCATGGGTGCTAGATAGAGGCGAAGCGTATAATGGCAAACAAGTATCCGTACGTAGCTTCCGCAGGCCCTCTGGTAAAGACGATCGACCACCTTCGGCGTCGAAGTTTTCCCCAAGAGGTGACAGCTGAAACCCTTCGCAAGCTTGGCGTGGCACCGAAGAATGAAAGCTACGTCATCAATGTGCTGAAATTCCTCGGCATTGTTGATGAGGAAGGCAGGAAGGTTGATGAATGCGCGAACGCTTTCATTCAACACAAGGACGAGGAGTTTCAGAAAGAGTTCGAGAAAATTGTGCGGACCGCTTACGAGGAACTATTTGAATTACATGGTGACGACGCGTGGAATATGGATCGATCGAGTTTAGCTCAGTTCTTCCGCACTTCAGATCATTCGAGCGAGATTGTTGGAACCAGACAGGCTGGGACTTTCACCTACCTCGCTGCACTTTCAGGTCACGCGGAAGTACCAATAACACGAGAGACCAATCAGCGCAGGCCGGTATCGAAAAAGGGTGCGGATAGATCCTCTAAGAAACGGGTCACAGCATCTGTGAAGTCAAAGAAAGATACGACTGGCACAACCGAGAAACCAGAACACCGAGTGGGACTTACTGTTCGTATAGAGGTCAACCTACCGGCTGATGGTGATCAAAAAACATATGACAGGATCTTCCGAAGTATTCGAAAAAACCTAATCGATGGCGAGTAACTTCGAAGACTTCGAAAGAATCGCAAGAAATGCGCACCGCTTTACTGAAGCGGGAGTAGACAGGCCCTCGAGTGCACATTCCTTTGACGAGCGAAATCTCCATACAGACCTTCCGAACGATGTTAGGCGACTATTTGATAATGGCCACTGTGCACAAGCAACTTTTGAGGCCTTCAAATTTGTTGATGAAGAAATACAGCGTATCTCCGGAGCATCGAGCCACGGTACCAAGTTGATGATGAGCGCCCTCGGAGGAAGTTCGCCAAAAGTGTCACTAAATCCAGGGATGACAAGGTCTGAAAAGGATGAACAAGAGGGTTTCAAGTTCTTGTTCGCAGGCGCAATGCTGGGCATCCGAAACCCGAGAGGGCATACGAGTGGAATGACGGACGATCCGGACACTTGCTTGGATCATCTAGCACTCGCATCGTTGTTGCTACGACAGTTGGACGCGGCAGGCCTAAGGTGAGCAGTCGAATCTACGGGTCAATACAAGTCAGGATGACACTGCATCTCAACCCTTAACTTATTGCAAATAGACAATTTCTTTGTCCTAACAACTATCAAAGACATCGTAATTTTCGGTCAGCTACAGCATTCAATTTTTTCATAGTGAAATAGCACCAAAACGGCCTGCTGATCATTACATCGGCATTCACTTAGATGCTGAAAATTTTGCACGGCATATCTGGGCCGAGAAAAGAGAACGGGTGGTCCGGACCTAGGACATACTCGGGCCAGTCTTTAGCTAATGAATCGACCCTATTTATCTCCAGCAAAGTTTGAGACGGTCTAAGCGCACTCCTACCCATCTCAATAAGCGTGTTAACAGTGTCCGTTATCTGTGCAGCACCCAAAACGGAGGGCAATGTCGCACGTATCGTCGTACCGAACGAATCGAGCAAAATATGGCAGCATCTATCGTGAATATGAGTAGTGTTTTTGAGAAAATTCTTATATTCGAAAACCCTGTTTTGTCTTGCATGAATATTAATATCAAAAAGATATCCGTATTTTCCGGCGACTTGCCCTTGATACTTCGCTCGAAGCCACGGTCGCCTAATCACTTCAATATTCGCACTTAACAACATATCGGGGCTGGCCATACCGACACGTGACCATGCTCCGTCACCTACCTGACTCCACGGGAAGGGATCCAGTTCAATAAATTGTTTTATAACTTTCTCCCGACTCGGAGGAAGAATTGGGAAATGATCATTGTATGAGGTGCAAAAGCGCCAAATCCCCGGGTCAATATCAGTTAATAGCTGATCGACGCGCTGAAGATCCCCATCGTTTCCCTGTCGAAAGTGGGCCACACGGTTCCGGATTTGGCGCACCTCATCTAGCTTGGCATCCCAGATCGAACGTATAGGGAGGTAAGGTGCAAATAGGTGCCGACGTCTGCTTATTGTCCTGACCAGGGAATCAAACGAGATGTAACTTAGCGGCCTCCGCTCTCGCGTTGGCATATGTGTCAGTCTTCTGTCAGCCTTTTGGGCATAAATACTGGCTCCAACGATCTGCTGCGTCCATTGACCCCCGTATCGAGACTTTAGTTCCACATACACAAGCTCGCGAAGCCAAAGTTCTAGTTGCCACAAGCGAGAGTAACAGTCTATTCGACCGACTGGCAGCGGTGGCCAAATCGGGTCGTTGGATGTTCTTGTCGGTGATGTTTCGGTTATTTCTTCGTTCAATTTACCAATCCCGGCGGAGTTTGGATGGTGACCGTAGCGAAGCCCAAAACCAGTTGAAACCCAAAGCCTTACACGTAAACAGAGTATTGGCCATCGATGGCCGCACCGGAAGCACTGGGTCGAATGCCATCAACCAGCCGAAATTATAGCGTGCCGGAGACCATCTAACTGTGGCCATGGGATGCAGGTAATCGGGGCGTCCCGCATGCGCGCGCCAAATAAATTCGACTGTCCTCTCATTCGCTTTTTCCCCATCATGAAATCCTCGCCACCCAATTCCGGATCAACTATGCCCCTCACCGTCGACTGCTACTACTCCCTTTCCTCGCCCTGGGCGTATTTCGCCGGGCCGCGTATCGTCGAGATCGCGCGGCGGCATCACGCGCGGATCATCCTCAAGCCGTATGACTTCCAGGAGGTCGCGCCGAAGACCGGGGGCATCCCGATCCTGACCAGGCCGCAGCCGCGCCAGGATTATCACCGCGTCGAGCTGGCGCGCTGGAGCAAACATCTCGGCATGCCGCTGAACCTGAAGCCACGCTTCTACCCGCCCAAGGACAACAAGACGCCGGGCCACACGGTGATCGCGGCGCAGCAGCTGGGGCTGGACGCGCTGCGCCTGTCGCATGCGATCCTGCGCGCCATCTGGTGGGAGGAACGCAATGTGGCGCTGCCGGAAACCCGCAAGGCGATCGCCGACGAGAACGGCATGGACGGCGCGGAGCTGATCGCCATCGAGAAGAGCGACCCGGTCGTGGCGGAATACCGGCGCAACACCGACGAGGTGGAAGAACTCGGCGTGTTCGGCGCGCCGACCTATGTCTTCGAGGGCGAGTTGTTCTGGGGCCAGGACCGGCTCGACTTCCTCGACCGCGCGCTGGCGAACGCCTCGGGCGCGTAATCCCTAGAAGAACGCCAGCGCCCGCATCTCGATGCTCTGCCGGATGGCGGCGTCGGGCGGACTGGTTGGGTCGTCGAAGGCGCTGTGCGCGGTGAAGCGCACGCCCGCGCTTGCGTCCGTGTCGAACACCTTGAACACGATCGCCTCGTCCCGCGTCATCAGCGGGAAGTAGAACCAGCGGTGATCCGGGTGGTAGGCGATGTGATAGGTCTCCGCCGTGCGGTCGCGGTAGCGCCGCTGGTTGCGGATGAAGCCGACCTCGGGAATCGTGCGCCCGTCGCACATGGCCAGCGGCTCGGACTCCACGCGCGGCGCGATCGAGCGCCAGACCTGGATGATCGCGAACCGGCGGCGCAATGCTTCTTCCGCTTCGTCCGGCGGCAGGAAATCACGCACCCGTTGCGGGGCTGACGTCTCGGTATAGTCGTTGTGAACGTAACGGACGGTGTCGCGCACCCACCCTTCCGCATGCTGGCCGGTGTCGGGCGTGCGGACCGTGTGGTCGAATACCAAAACACGGCGCGCCCCGCTCTCCGCTTGGATCAGCGCTTCGATCTCCGGGTAGTACACCCGCTTGATCTCCTCCTCGTCGAGGAAACTCTTTACGTTCGTCGGATGGTCCACCAGCCGGAACCCATGCGACGGCAAGGTGAAATCCTCGCCCGCCGTGCGGCCGTTACGGATGCGGACCCGGCGCGGCTCATACTCCGGGATATGCGCCTTGTGTTCCTCTTCCGGCCAATCCACATAGCGGACCGGCGGGATGCTATCGTCCACGATGTAATTCAATTCCGCTTCGACGTGGTCGGCCTGCAGGGCCATGTCCGACGCTTCGCTCATCGTTGGCATCCCTTCGATAGCCGGGCCGTTCAGATCACGCCGTCCTCGGCCAGCTTGGCCAATTCGGCGTCGCTCTTCTTCAGCAGGCCGCCATAGATTTCCGCGTTGTGCTGGCCGAGCGGCGGGCCGGCATGGTCCACCCGTCCCGGCGTGGCGGCGAGTTTCGGGAAGATGCCGGGCATGGTGATCTCGCCTTCGTCGTCGTCCGCCACGGTGATCACGTTGTCGCGGGCCTCGTAGTGCGGATCGGCCGCGATGTCCGCCGCCGTGTAGATCCCGCCGAAGGGCACGTTGGCGGGGACCAGCCGCTCCTCGACCTCCGAATAGTCATGCTGCCCAACCCAATCCGCCAGGAGTTGTTCCAATTCGTCGGCGCGCTCGATCCGGGCGCGGCTGCGGGCGTAGCGTTCGTCCTCGACTAGGTCGGGCCGGCCGATCGCCTCGGCGAGGCGCGCCCAGACCTTGTCGCCGCCCGCGGCGATCTGCACATAGCGGCCGTCCTTGGTTTCGAAGGTGCCGGCGGGCGAGAAGGTGGGGTTGCGGTTGCCGATGCGCTCGCGCACCTCGCCGGTCCTGGCGTGGTTGGTCATCATGCTCGCGGTGATGCGGAAGGTCGGCTCGTACAGCGCCAGATCGATCATCTGCCCCTCGCCGCCGTCCGGCTGGGCGTCCCGCTGATACAACGCGAACATCGCCGCCATCGCGCCGAACGCGCCGGTGTTGTAATCCGCCGTCGGGAAAGCGGGCCGAACCGGAAATCGGTCGGGAAAGCCGGTCGGATACATGTAGCCCGAGAAGCCGAGCGCGATCCGGTCATAGCCCGCGCGTTTCGAATACGGCCCGACCTGCCCGTAGCCGGAGACGCGCACCATGATCAGTTTCGGATTGATGGCGCGTAGGTCTTCCCACCCGAGGTTCCAGCGTTCCAGCGTGCCGGGGGTGAAATTCTCGAACAGCACGTCGGCGTCGCGCACCAGTTCCTTCAGGATCGCCTGCCCCGCATCGACCCGCAGGTTAAGAGTGATCGATTTCTTGTTGCGGCCTTCGACCATCCAGTTGGTTGAGCGGTTGGCCTTGCCGTCCACCGGCGTGCCGCGCAACGCGTCGCCGACGCCCGGCTGCTCCACCTTGATCACCTCGGCCCCGAAATCGCCGAGCATCGTGGCGCCGAACGGCCCCGCGATGAGCTGCCCGATATCGAGGACCCGAATTCCAGCCAGGGGGAGCGCAGCACTCATGTCATTTGTCTCTTTACGTTTGGTAGGTTTACAGAGATGGGGAAACCCGCCGCACGCCATCGGAAGCGCGCGGCGGGTTCATGACGTAAAATGCGCCGCTATTCGGCGGCGTCGACCTTCAAGCCGTCTTCGGCGCGGCGCGCCTTGGCGACTTCCTTGACCTTGTCGAAATCGCGCTTGCGCTGCGCGATCTCTTCGTCGGAAAGCTGGCTGATGTTGCTGAAATCCAGCTTCCAATCGGGACTGTCGCTCCAGCGCAGCGGCGACTGCACCGTGGTCCGCGGCCCCGGCGCGGTTTCCAGCACCGTCAGGGCGAGTTCCATCGTGAAGGCCTGCGACTCCACGTCGTTCGGCCGCCCCGCGGCGTTGCCGAGCGGAAAATCGCTGAACAGGAAGCGCGGCACGCCCGCGTGTTCGACAATATCCTTGGCGCATCCCATGACGATTGTCGGGATGCCGTTCGCTTCGAGATGCCGTGCGACCAGACTCACGGTCTGGTGACACACCGGTCAATTGGCGACAATGACCGCGACGTCGGCCTCGTCCTCGCGCACCCGCGCCAGGATATCGACGCAATCCTGCTCGATCGTCGTCTTCTGGCTGCGGTTGGTCGGCGCGCCGTGGAAGCGCGGCGCGACCTCGCCGATCCGGCCTTCCGCCGCCAGCCGCCGAAGCTGTTTGAGCGGGAACCATGTGTTCATGTCCTCGGCCGTGGTGTGCTTGCGGTCGATCCCGATATGGGAAACCCGCAGGTCCGGATCGCTGTCGGTGCTGTCCGAGTAGACGCGGTAGAACTTCGCGGCGGCGTTATACGGCGCGCCCGGCCCCTGATCGCCCTTGTCGGGCTGGTAGGGGGCGGCGGTCGTGATCAGCGCGACCCGGCTGTCCGACAGCGGCCGTTGCAACGGCGTGAACGGCACGTCGGCATACTGCGCCCAGCGGTACGGCTTGCCGTATCCAAGCGTCTGATAATAGGTACTTATTCGATCGCGGTATCGGATCGGCTCGTCATGAGCGACGGCGAAATCCAATCCATCCATATGGTCAGTCATGCGAAAACCCTTCGGTTAGACGCCTGTTTTGTATCATAAATGCGGCCGGCCCCCAACAACCCCAAGGCGCGGAAACCGGCCCGGACGGAAAGTCAGGGTTGGAACCGCAGGCCCCGGACAGCGGCGCGGCTGCGGGTCTGCGTATCCTCGGAATCGGCGGCCAGCGCGATGATGCCGCGGTCCGGCGGGTCCTCGCCGAAAGCGGCGCGGTAATCCGCCACCAGATCGCGGCTTTCCGAGAACCAGACGCCGGTCGGCGCGTCGCCATCGCGCAGCACGATCATCCAACTGCCGTCGCCGACATGCGGGTTCGGCTGCGCATGGCCGATCTTCCCCCGGCCGCCCCAGACATAGGTCAGCAGGCGGCCATGCACCGGCAGGCCGACCCAAAGCTCTATGAATTCCGCCCGCAAGCGCTCAAGGAAATTCAATTGATCGCGCGGCTTCATGAACCAGACATGCAATGCCAAGGGTCGGTCGTCGCCGCCTTTCACGGTGATGTCGGTCGGCGGCATCATCTCGTCGACGCGCCATTCCCAGGCGAGCCGCGTCTTCTGCACGTCCCTCTGGTCGACCTTCTTCCAGATCAGCGACGTGCTGTTATCGCTGCGGACCTCGATCGCACCGTCGGGCCGGAGCCGGAACTGCGCGGGCTGCCATCGATCATCGCTGAAGAGCGTCCAGCCCGCTTGTTTCAGGGCGTCATCGATGGCCGCCGACGGGTCCGCCGCCACGGCCCCCGCCGCAACGAGAATGCCGAAAACGATCAGAAGCCGCGCGCGGATCGACGCGGCGAGACGATGCGCGGACCTCACCGACCGTCAGTCCCCGTTGAGGCCCCAGTCATACTCATACCCGTCGATTTTCGTGCGCCCCGCCAATGCCGCCTTCAGGTCCGCATCCGCATAGGCGCGCAGATGCTCCAACACCGCGGCCTCGGACCCACCATAATCGACCCGGAACCAGGCAAAGATGCTGGACACGATCAACGCGCCCTCCTCGATTCGGACCCCGCGCGCGTTGTTGATAAAACGCCGGGCGGCGGCGTCGAGACGGTTCTCAAGGCCCACGCCACGGAAGGCGCTGCCTTCGAGATTGGGGCAGCCGATCGACGCGCAGTTGATCGCATAATGCGCGCGCGGATCGTCCCACAACGGGCGCAGGATGCGGCTTTCGATATCGTTCAGGCTCAGCGGTTGCCCCTCCACCGTCACCAGTTTCCGGTCCCAGGGTCCGGGCGATAGGAACCCGTCGTTGATATCGCGGATGGACGCCACCGGATATTCATCAAGGATGGTGCGGATCGTGACCGCGTTATAGAGGTTGACCCAATAGGCGAACTGCTCGGGCCGATTGTAGTCGCTGATCCGAACCCGTTCGAGCATGCCAATGTAGTTTTCCAGCGCGGCCCGGTCCTCCGGCGTCACCTTGCGATAGGCGACACGGTTGAGGCCGGTCGGGTCGGTCCGGACATAGCGAAAGAGGAATCGGTCCCAGGCGGCATGATCGACGCTTTGGGTCGCGGCCTCGTCATGGACGGCCCAGCGCGGCAGCGGGTCCGACGCGGGCACGAATTTCGCCTCGATCTCCGCCCGGGAACACCCGGCGATCGCGGCGGCGGCAATGACAACCGCAACGAGGGCGGCGCGGCTGTGTCCTAAGACTCTCATTCACAATTCCTTCTCGATCGAACGGAAAACGCAGAATCCTCAACCAGGTCCCATCGATCCAATCGCAATGAATCACATTCCCGGCATGTCCGGTTCCCCCTGTCCTGGAAGCCTCATATATCTGCCTCGTCCGGAAGCGGAACCGAAAGCTGGAATGATTAAAGGCCGGTTGAAGGGGAATTCAATGATGCGGCTCGGCCCTTCACACGACTGTAAAGGATTGTCATGACCTGGCGCGACACGATCCAACCCTTATGGTCATTGGCCCGGGGCCGCCCCGTGATGGCGGTGTTCGAAATCTGCCTCCGCTGCAACTCGCGCTGCGGCTATTGCGACCTGCCGCTGAACGAGGGCCGCTACGAGATGACCCAAGACGAAATCCGCGACATCTTCACCGATCTCTACCGCGACGGACTGCGCTATCTGTTCGTGCAAGGGGGCGAGCCGCTGGTTCGCCGCGATACGCTGGACGTGCTGGACGACCTGGCCGAAATCGGCTTCGGACTCTGCCTCGTCACCAACGGCACGAAACTGACCCCCGCCGTGGTCGAGCGCCTCGCCGCCGTCGGGGCGTCGGTGTCGGTGAGCCTGGATACGTTGGACCGCGACATCTACCGACTGATCCGAGGCGCGGACCAATTACCGCGCGTGCTGACGGGCATCGAAGCCCTCGAGGACTACCCGCATCCGAAATTCATCGCCTGCATCGTCTCGGACAAGAACCGCGCGGATGTCGAAGCGGTCTGCGCCTTCGCCCGCGACAACGGCTTCGCGCCGATTCTCGGCGCATACCATTGGGACGTGGGCAAATACGGCAAGACCGACGACACCTTGACCTTCTCGCGCGAGCAGGCGGCGCGGACGTTCGACGCGATGCTGGAAAGCGACCTGTTGCCGCCGGGCTACTATCGCGGTTTCGCGCGCGACAACGCGGACTGGCTGCGCGGCAAGAAACTCGGCCGTTGCGACGCCGGCCGCTACAGCATCGTCATCGATGCCTCGGGCAATGTCGCCCCCTGCCTGGCCATGCCGCAGGCCGGCAACCTGCGGGAATCCAGCCTGAACGATATTCTCGGCAGTTTCGACCGGCCCGCGATCGACGCCTGTTCGAAAGCGTCCTCCTGCAACCTCCTCTGCGGCCGGTTGGTCGGCCGCAACCTGCGCCACCCGTTCACCGCCCTCGCCACGCCCATGAAAGTATCGCCCCGTGCCTGACGCTTCCACTTTCCCGCTGACAGAGACGCGGCCGTCAGTGATCGAAGAGATCGACACCGATGCCCTAGCGCGAACCTGGCGGCAGGACTTCGGCGTCGATGTCGGACCGGCGTTCAACGGTATTCCCACGCTTCGCCTGTGCCGGGATCGCATAACGCAGCGGGTTTATTTCGACCCGCCCATCGCTGGATCGCCGGACTTTTACGCCCAACTGCGGCGCTTCGATTGGTATCACCCGGGCGACAAGGTGGAACACTGCCTGGCCGGCGCGGTCATCGGGCCGGACGATCGCGTTCTCGATATCGGCGCCGGCGATGGCGGCTTCGCGGATTACGTGGACGGCGCGACCTACGACGGTCTCGAATTCGACCCGGAGAGCGCACGGAGGGTCCGTAGTCTCGGACGCAACGTAACCCACCGGCCGTTGCGAGACGTCGCGGCGGAAATCGCCGCCGGCACCCGCCCGTTCTACACCGTGGTCACCGCGTTCCAGGTCCTCGAACATATGCCGGACCCGAATGAATTTGTCGCCGATGCGCTGCGATGCCTGGCGCCGGCCGGCCGCCTGATCCTCGGCGTGCCGGACCGCGACAGCTATGTGTCGACACTGCCGGATTTCGCGCTCAACGCACCGCCGCATCACCTGGCTTGGTGGAACACGGAGTCCCTCAGCGCCTTCTTGCAGGAACACGGCATACGGCACCTGACCTTCCAGTCAACGCCGGTCGAGCATTGGGAAAGGCGGCTTTGGTGGATGGCACGGGTCGCACGTCGGTTCCGGCGGTCGGAAACGCCCCACTTCGGTCCGACACGACGGCGTCTCAAGGTTTTTGCCTGGCTGGCGTCGGGGATCCTGCAACGGATCGACCCGCCCGCCGACGCACAGGGCGCCACGTTGCTCGTGACCGCGCGGAAACCCGGCGCATCCTGTAAATAAACGCCTATTTCGGCGGCGTATACGGGTCTTGCGTGCCAGGCGGAACCGGCGGATAGTTCTTCAAGCTTTCGCGGAACTCATGCACCATGCGCATGGTGACGTTGCGGACCCAGTTGTTATCCATCATCACGTTGGTCTCTTCCTTCGGGTCCTGAATCAGGTTGAAGAGATAGGGCGCTTCCAGCTTGATCGCGCCGTCGTTCACTTCCGGCTCCCAGACCAGATGCAGTTTCCACTCGCGCCATTTCACGACGCGCAACTCGTCCTTGATGTAGAAGACGAAGCCCTCGCGGTTCGACTTTTCCTGCTTACCGGTAAAGAAATCGAGCTGATCGACGCCGTCGATCGCCCGGTCGGTCGGCACGTCCGCGCCGATGATTCGATGGATCGTAGGGAACAGGTCGGCGATATGGACGACCTCATCGGTCACGCCGCCCGCGGGAATCCTGCCCGGCCATCGGATCATGAAGGGCGCGCGCAGGCTTCCTTCCATCGCGGTGTGGTAGGTGCTACGCCAAAACCCGGCGGTGCCGCGCCACGGCGTGCGGAATTCCGGCCCGTTATCCGACCCGAAAAGGAGGATCGTGTCGTCCGCGATGCCGAGGTCGTCGAGCGCGTCCACGACCTGGCCGACCCGGTGGTCCATCTCGGCCAGCGAGTCCGCCATCTCCCCGTGCTTCGTCGCGCCGATGAAATCGGGATGCGGCAGGTTCGGAAAATGCAATTGCGTGATCGGCACATAGGCGAAGAAGGGCGTACCCGCCTTCGTCTGTTCGGTCATGAAATCGATGGTCTTGTCGATCAACTCGCCGTCGATGGTGCGCCGGGTGCCCTCGTCGAAGACTTTCACTTTGGAGGATGTGCCGCCCTTCTTGCCCTCCATGATGTAGGGCAAGTCGACGATATCCGGGTCATAGGTGCGGCTGGACGTGAACATCGACTCGTTGCTGGTGCGCGGCAGGCCGTACCAATCGTCGAAGCCGCGATCATTCGGCAACCGGCCTTCGACATCGCCGAGATGCCATTTGCCGTAATGCGCCGTCGCGTAGCCGTTGGCCGACAACACCTCGGGCAGCAGCACTTCCCATTGGGTCAGCCCTTGCGGCAGCCCCGCCGGCACCGATTGGAAAGCGCCGGTGCGGATCGCCTGACGCCCCGTCATCAGGGCCGAGCGCGTCGGCACGCAGTCGCTTTCGACATTGAAGTTCAGGAATTTGAGGCCTTGCGTCGCCAGGTCGTCGATGCGCGGCGTCGGCGCACCCCGTAAAACGCCGCCGCCGTAACAGCCGAGTTCGCCCCAGCCCAGGTTGTCGGCAAGAATCAGAACGATATTCGGGCGGTCGTCGGCCATGGCGCTTCCTCGTCAAGAATATGGGGTCGGTTGGAAAGAAGGGGTAACGTATAGGGGGAATGCGCCGGTGGCCAGAGTCCCGCGCGGTATCGTCCGACGCATGCGTCCCGCCGCGCCGCGTACCCTGCAATCAGCCGTAGCGTCCGGTGACGTAGTCGCGGGTTCGTTCTATTTCGGGCTGAAGGAACAGTCGTTCGGTTTCGCCCACTTCGATCAAACGACCCAGGTGGAAGAAGGCCGTCCGCTGCGAGATGCGCGCGGCTTGCTGCAGGTTATGCGTGATGATCAGAATCGTGAACCGCTCGCGAAGCTCGTCGATCAGGTCCTCGATCCGGGCCGTCGCCCTCGGGTCGAGCGCCGAACACGGTTCGTCCATCAACAGGATATCGGGTTCCACCGCGATCGCCCGCGCAATACACAGGCGCTGCTGTTCGCCGCCCGACAAGGACGTGCCCGACTGTTTGAGCCGGTCCTTCACGTCGTCCCAAAGGCTCGCCCGGCGGAGGCTTTTTTCAACAATGCCTTCGAGATCGGCGCGGTTATCGGTCAATCCATGCAGCCGCACCGCATAGGCGACATTATCGAAGATCGACCGGGGAAACGGGTTCGGTTTCTGCGCAACCATGCCCACCCGGCGCCGTAGCGCTTCCAGGTCCATGCGGTCCTGATAGATATCGACGTCCTCGATGAAGACCGTGCCCGACGTCCGGCTCTCGGGGATGATCTCGTTGGTCCGATTCAAACACCGCAGGAAGGTCGATTTTCCGCAGCCCGATGGCCCGATCAGCGCCGTCACCTCGCACTCCGGCACGTCGAGATCGACATCGATCAAGGCATGCTTCTCGCCGAAATGAACGTTCAGCGCACGGGCTTGCACCTTATGCGAGTCGGCACTGTCCGGCACTTCCACCCGGTCGTGGAAGTGAAAGCTCTCATCGACAAGACTGTTATGGTCGTTCATGCCGCGCGACGCTTTGTTCCCTTGCGCGGCCGGGCAAGGCAACCCGCCTTCCTCCGTTCCGCCGTATCATCCGCATACAGAGAAACAACAACTACAGAATGCGCGACGGGTTAGCGCCGACGAAACCGTGTCCGTCTTGTTAAATTTTTGTGACACGCGGCAGATCGCGATCAGAACGGCGCATCGCCCTCGATCGTCGTGCGGTGCAGATGGCGGATATAGCCGGGGTCGTCGAGCCGGCTCTGGTCGGCGATATGCAGAACGCTACGGTTGTCCCAAAAGGTGAGGTCGCCGACACGCCATTTGTGGCGATAAACGAATTCCGGCCGAGCGCAATGCGCGAACAGGTCCGACAGGATACGGTCGGACGCGGCCTCGTCCATGCCGTCGATGGCGATCGTATGCTGAGGGTTGGCGAAGACTGACTTCCGGCCGGTTTCAGGATGCGTACGGATGATCGGATGGGTGACCGGCGGGGTTTTACTTTTCTGTTCCTGATTGAGCCGGCGCTTGAACGACCGTTTCGCGTTGTTGCGGCCGGCGAGAAAGACGCCGCGCTTGCCCTCGACCGCCGCCTTCAATGCCGGCGGCAGCGTGTCATAGGCCGCATGCATGTTGGCGAAGCCGGTGTCGCCGCCTTCCGTCGGCACCTCCACGGCGTAGAGCATCGTGCCGAGCGCCGTCTTTTTCTTGTAGGCCAGGTCCGAATGCCACATCGGGCCGGCATCGGGAAGGCCGATGTATTTCCCGTTCTCCCGCTTGGTCGAGACCATGAGAATCTCGGGAAACCCATCGAGCGTCGCGTCATCGGCCGGATGCTGGTCCAACGGCCCGAACCGTTTGGAGAAGCCGATCTGCGCTTGCGGCGAAAGCGTCTGATCGCGGAAGACCAGCACGTGATGCTCAAGATGCGCCCGATGCACCCGCGCAAAGGACTCATCATCCAGCGGTTCGGACAAGTCGAGCCCGATCACCTCCGCGCCGAGCGCGTCGGAAAGCGGATGGATATCGAAGATCATTGCCAATCCTCCTTACTCGGCCGCTGCATCTTCCGACCACGGGGCGACGACCGGCCCGCCCTGCACCAGCACCCGGTGCAGCAGCCGGGCCTGGGTATGGTCGACCGCCGTGCGGGCATGCATCACCGCCTGGTTGTCCCACATGATCAGGTCGCCGGGCCGCCAATCATCCTGTTCCCAGACGAATTCCTCTTGCGTCGCATGCGTCCACAATCGATCGAGCAACGCCTCGCTCTCGGCTTCCGGCAACTCGACGATATGGGACGACGGTCCGTCGAAGCGCCGGCCGAGATAAAGCGCCCGTTTCTTCGTAACCGGATGGACCCGCACGATCGGATGGACCGGGCCGATCACGTCCTCGCGGGTCGCCGCTCTCTCGAAGGTTACCCGAACCTTGCCCGAGGTGTTGCGGCTGCGGTCGTGCTTGATGTGCATGCCCTCTATCGCCTGTTTCAGGTCGTCGGGCAGGGTCTCATAGGCCAGATACTGATTGCAGAACCGCGTATGCCCGCCACCGTTCGTCGGCACCCGCACCGCGTTCAGCAGGCTGCCCATCGGCGGCGTCTCCATATAGGAGTTGTCGGAATGCCACAACAGTTCGGCGCTGCCGGACCCTTCGGTCTTGAGTTGCGGCTTTCCCTCTTTATCCAGATTGGAGATGTAGGTGACGCCCGGCACGTCGGCGATCCGCGCGGAATCGCCCGGCCTGTGGCCATCCTTAAGGTAGAAGCCGTGCGATCCGGGCACCATCAGTCCGCCGAACAGGGCCGCGAGGTCGGCCAGCCGTTCCTTCTCCAGGAACTGGCCGCGCAACAACAACACCATATGCTCGGCCCAAACCTCCTTGATCCGGGCAATCAGGTCTTCCGAGACGTCCTTGGCGAGATCGATCCCCCGCACCTCGGCGCCCAGCGCCTTGCCGGTGGGAATGACGGTGATGCCGTCCAATTGATTCTCGGTCATGCGTCCCTCCCTCAACGGTCCGGGACGCAATTATCGCATAATTCGCGGGACGGCATGAAATCGCGGAACGGCGGGATTGCAATTCCAACCGGGCGGCTGATTGCCTACAATATCCCGGACTTCACCGCATACCGGAATCAGCACCATGCCAGCCAGCAATGTCGGCGCGGAAACGCGCTTCGTCTTCGATTATCTCGACCGCAACGCCGCGGCCATCGCGTCCCTAGGCGACGCGATCTTCCGCTTCGCCGAACCCGGCCTTCAGGAGATCGAAACCGTCAAGCTGATGACCGGCATCCTGGAAGAACACGGCTTCGCGGTCGAGCGCGGCATCTCGGGCTTCCCGACCGCCTTCCTCGCGACCTACGGCAGCGGCGGCCCAGTCATCGCGATGCATACCGAATACGACGCCAACCCGGACAACTCGCAAGTCTCCGGGATCGCGGAAAAACAGGAGATCATTCCCGGCGCGCCCGGCCATTGCGAAGGCCATAACGTCAACGCCGCCGTGATGGTCGCGGGGGCGCTGGCGGTGAAGAAGGCGATGGACCAGTTCGGCATCGGCGGCACGCTCAAGGTGTTCGGCGCGCCGGCCGAGGAATTGGTGCTGGCACGGCCGTATTTCGTGCGCGACGGCTATTTCGACGATGTGGACGCGGCCTTTCACGATCACATCTGGGGGGAGCTCGCCACCGAATACGGCCAGATCCAGATCGCCGCGGTCTCGGCCGAATTCACCTTCCACGGCGAAACCGCACATGCGGGCCTCGCCCCCTGGCGCGGGCGCGACGCACTGGACGCGGTCGTCCTGATGGACATGGGCATCGCGCAATACCGCGAGCATATGGAACCGACGATGCGGGCGCATCGCGCGATCACCAACGGCGGCACGCAGCCGAACGTGATCCCGCCGGAGGCCAGCGTGTGGTGGTATTTCCGCGACCCGTCGGCCGACGGCGCCGAGGCGCTGTTCGAGCAGGCCAAGAAGATCGCGGAAGGCGCGGCGTTGATGACCAAGACGACCTGGGATGTCACGGTGAAGAGCGCGGTCTGGCCGGTCCGCGCCAACCGCACGCTGGCGGAAACCGTCCAGCGGAATATCGACATGATCGGCGCGCCGGTGTGGAGCGACGAGGAACAGGGCCTTGCCAAGGCGTTGCAGAAGGCCGCCGACGCACCCGAAATCGGCCTGCACACCGAGGCCCGGCCGCTGACCGGCCCGGCGGAGATGATCATGGCGTCGAACGACTGCGGCGACATCACCTGGAAGGTGCCAAGCGCCCGGCTATGGTTTCCCAGCAACGTGCCCGGCGTGAGCTATCATCACTGGACCGGCGGCGCGGTACTGGCGCATTCGATCGCGCACAAGGGCGCAGTCGCCGGGGCCAAGACGCTCGCGGCCTCGGTGCTCGACACCTTCATCGATCCCGAGATCGTCGAACGCGCCAAGGACACCCATGCCGAGGAGCTGGGCGACGTCACCTACCGGCCCCTGCTGCCCGCCGACCAACAGCCGCAGCTCGGCGCGAACGAAGAGCTGATGGCCCGCTTCCGGCCCCTCCTGGAAGAACAGTATTCCCAGGACACGCCGGACTTCGAGTGATCCGACCCGATCCCTCAAATGTGATCGGGCCGTGGAGCGGCTCGCGGTACAATGATCCGCAATTGCGCGGCAAACGCCGCCGGTGAAGACCCGGTTTGGAGCACCCCCCGATGGACATGAGCCAACTCCCCCAATTCGTCATCGCCGTCCTGGAAGTCCTGTCCTTCCTGTTCATTTTCCTGGTCGGGATCGGCGTGCTGTGGTTCGCCTTCACCTACATTCGCGACAGGACGCAGCGGGAGAGCACGCTGCGGCGCAACTACCCGGTCATCGCCCGCTTCCGCTATCTCTTCGAGCATCTCGGCGAGTTCTTCCGGCAATATTTCTTCGCCCTCGACCGGGAAGAAATGCCGTTCAACCGGGCCGAACGGTCCTGGGTCTACCGGGCCGCCAAGGACGTCGATTCCACCGTGGCCTTCGGCTCGTCCCGCGATCTGCGCCCGGCGGGGACCGTGTATTTCGTGAATTGCCCCTTTCCGACTTTGGAGGAAGATTCACGAGAGCCCGGCGAGGTCGTCATCGGCCCCTACTGCAAGCATCCCTACACCACGGCGAGCACCTTCAACATCTCGGGCATGAGCTACGGCGCGATCTCGATCCCGGCGGTACGCGCGCTGTCCGCCGGCGCGAAGAAGGCGAGCGTCTGGATGAACACCGGAGAAGGCGGCCTGTCGCCGTATCACCTGGAAGGCGGCGCCGACATCGTCTTCCAGATCGGCACCGCGAAGTTCGGCGTGCGCAAGCCCGAAGGCGGCTTCGACGAGGACAAACTCCGCGAGGTGGCCGCGCACGAACAGGTCAAGATGTTCGAACTGAAACTCAGCCAGGGCGCGAAACCGGGTAAAGGCGGAATCCTGCCCGGCGCCAAGGTCACCGAGGAAATCTCGAAGATCCGCGGCATCCATGTCGGCCAGGACGCGATCAGCCCGAACCGGCATCCGGAGGTCGACTCCGTCGACGACCTGCTCGACATGCTCAACTATATCCGCGACATCACCGGCAAGCCCGTCGGCTTCAAGGCCGTGGTCGGCGCTTACGGGTTTTTCGACTCCATGTGCAAACGGATCAACCAGCGCGGCCACGAATACGCCCCCGATTTCATCACCATCGACAGCGCGGACGGCGGCACCGGCGCCGCGCCGATGAGCCTGATCGACAACATGGGCATGCCGCTGCGTGAGAGCCTGCCGCTGGTCGTCGATATTCTGAAGGTGCACGGGCTGCGCGATCGGGTGAAGGTCTGCGCCAGCGGCAAGATGATCAACCCGTCGGACGTGGCCTGGGCCTATTGCGCCGGCGCGGATTTCGTGAACTCGGCGCGCGGCTTCATGTTCGCCCTCGGCTGCATCCAAGCGCTCCAGTGCAACAAGAACACCTGCCCGACCGGCATCACCACGCACGACCCGAAACTGCAGTACGGCCTCGACCCCGCCAGCAAGTCCGAGCGGGTGGCGAATTACGCAAAGAACATGCAGAAGGAAATCGGCATCATCGCGCATAGCTGCGGCGTGCCGGAGCCGCGCTTGCTGAAGCGCTACCACGCGCGCATCGTGCTCGACAACGGCCGCAGCATCGCCATGGAGGAACTCTACCCCGAGCCCGAATTGCAGCAGGCGGCGGAGTAGATCGCGACCCGGATTGGATCAAGTCGCGCGATCGGCGGTAAGGTTTCCAAATGAAGCCGAAACCTAAACCTACGGAGACGCCGCTATCCCGCTGCCACCCCCAGACCCAGCCGCGCTTCTCGCGGCAGCAACCGAGCGGAGCCAAGCCACGCTCAGCGAACCCAACGGCAAGGCCCTCTTGTCCGCCTTGGGCATCGCCGTGCCGCGCGGCCGCACCGTAGACGATCCGAACGAGATTGCCGACGCCTGCTCATCGCTGACCTATCCCGTCGCGGTAAAGGGAATCGCGCCAGCGCTCGTCCACAAGAGCGACGCGGGCGCGGTACGCGTCGGTTTGGCGTCGCCGGACGAGGCAATCTCCGCCGCCACTGAAATGCGCGATTCCGTCGGCGCGCAAGGGATCGCGCTCGACGGGTTCCTGGTCGAGGAAATGGCCCCGGCCGGGCATGAGGTGATTGTCGGCGGGTTCAACGACCCGCAATTCGGCCCTGTCGTCATGGTCGGGTTGGGCGGCGTCTTCGTCGAGATCTTTGCCGACGTCGCGTTCCGCCTGTGCCCGATCGATCGGACCGACGCCGAGGAAATGCTGGCCGACCTGACCGCCGCGCCGATCCTGGACGGCGCTCGGGGCGGCATCGTCGCATCGAAGGATGCGTTGCTCGACGTTCTGTTGCGGGTCGGCGGGGCGGACGGTTTGATGATGCGCTTCCGTAACCAGATTCAGGAAATCGACATCAATCCGCTGATCGTCTCGGCCGGCGCGGCCGTCGCCGCAGATACCCACATCGTCTTGAAACCCGAACCCGCCGAACCATCCCCGGTCACACCGCCCGACGACGACACCGAAACCATACGCGCCCGGTTCGCCCCTCTCTTCGAACCGCAGTTGATGGCCATCGTCGGCGCATCGACCAACCGTCCGAACCGCGCCAATATCGTCATCGACCAGTTGCTGACCTATGGCTTCGACCGCGAGAAGCTGATCGCGATCCACCCGACCGCGACCGAGTTGGACGGGTTGAAGGCCTATCCGAGTTTCGCCGACGCACCCGCGCCGGTCGATTATGCCTATATCGCGATCCCGGGCGCGGGCGTGCCCGACCTGCTGCGCCAGGCGAAAGGCCGTCTGAAGTTCGCGCATGTGACATCGAGCGGCTTCACCGAAAGCGGCAACGACGCCCTGCAACGGAATCTGATTGACGCGGCGCGGGAGTCCGGCGTGCGGGTGCTGGGGCCCAATTGCAACGGCGGCCATTCGCCGCGCGGCGGCCTGACCTTCTGCTACGACGCGCGGCCGGACAAAGGATCGGTCGGCGTCATTCTACAAAGCGGCGGGCTCGGCGTCGACACGATCCGGCGCGGTAATCATCGGGGGTTGCGCTTCAGCGGCGTGATGACGGTCGGCAATTGCGCCGATATCGGCCCGGAAGACCTGTTGGAATTCTATCTCGCCGACCCGGACACGCGCGTCATCGGCCTGTATCTCGAAGGCGCGAAGGACGGCCGGCGAATGTTCGACCTTTTGCGTAATCGGATGCCGGTCAAACCCGTCGTCATCCTGAAGGGCGGCCGCAGCGACCTCGGCCAGTCGGCGGCCGTATCGCATACCGGCGCCCTCGCCGGGGATGACCGGGTGTGGGATGCCCTGTCGCGGCAGACCGGAACGGTCCTCGCCGAGACCTTCGACGAATTCATCGACAAGCTGCTGGCGCTGCAATGCCTGACCCCGCGTCCCGACCGGCCGACGACCGAGGCCGTGTTGTTCGGGAATGGCGGCGGGACCAGCGTGCTGGGTGTCGATACCTTCGCGCGCGCGGGCATCACCGTGGCGCCCTTCCGCCAAGCGACCGTGGACATGCTGGATGCGCTGGCGCTCGACCCGGGCGCCACCTACACCAACCCGGTCGATGCGCCACGCCCGGTCTTGATCTCCAACGAAGGGCGCGACGCGGAAACGGTCTTGCGCACGATCTTCGAGCAGGAATCGCCGCAGGCGGTCGTCATGCATATCAACATGTCAGTGATCGTCAACCAGGCGGACGACGGCGACCAATTGATGGTGAACTTCCTGGACGCCGGTGAACGGGTCCGCCGCGATCATCCGGGAAAGGCGCATTTCCTGCTCGTGCTCCGGTCCGACGGCAATCCGCGCTATGAGGAAGCGAAGGTCCGGTACCGCGCCCTCGCGCTCGACCGCGGCATTCCGACCTATGACGAACTGCCCGCCGCATCCAACGGCGTCGCCGCCATCGGCCAGCACGAAGCCTACATGGCGCGGCGCAGGTGACGCGGGACAATGCACCCGGATCAGGAGGAAGGATCAGGTCGAATGGTTCAAATCCGCATCGCCTTCATCGGCGACAGCATCACCCACGGAACCGGCGACGAAACCCTGCTCGGCTGGCCGATGCGCGTCGGCCAGGCGGAGGTGGCGCGCGGGCATGACGTGACGGTCTACAACCTCGGCATCCGCGCCGACACCTCGGCGTTGATCGCGCCGCGCTGGGAAGCGGAATGCAGCGCCCGGCTGAAACCCGGATACACGTGCGCCACCGTGTTCGCCGTCGGCATCAACGACAGCGCGCATGAGAAAAGCGAGGCGATGGACGGCCAGCGCGTGCCGCTCGACCGTTCGCTGGACCTGATCGGAACCATGCTGACCAAGGCGAGGGAATTCGGCCCCGTCCTCTCCATCGGCCCGACGCCGGTGGTCGAGGCGATGATGCCGTTGGACCGCCTGCCCGGCGTGATCTACGACTTCCGCAACGACGACATCGCCGCGTATAGCGCGGCCTATGCCGATATGGCCGCGGGACTCGGCGTCCCGTACTTGGATGTCTTTGCGCCGCTGCGCGCGGACCCGGCATGGGCGGCGGCGTTGCGGGCCTCGGACGGGTTGCACCCGACCGCGGCGGGATATGAGATCATGGCCAGCCACATCGAAAACTGGTCCGGCTGGCGCGGCCTGTTCGCCGGCTAGTCCCGGCTACGTCCCCGGCACCTCAATATCGATGAAGGGCGCGTATTGTTGCCCCGCGTGGCTGTCGCTGTCCATCAGGTCGCCCTGGAAATAGGGCCGCGGGATCGACGCCTTGAAGGCATAGCAGTTGTCGACCTCGAAGAACTGCACCTGGTTCTCGGAAATCTTGTACGTCTCGGCGACCAGCTTGCGGCTCAGCACGCCGGATTTCTTGACCTTCTCGTATGTCTCCTCGTCGCCGAACATGATGTCGATGGTCATGACGAAAGGACCGGCATTCTTGGACCGGATCAGTTTCGCTAATTCGCCTAACGTCGCCATACCGTCATTCTCCCACGCCGTCCGTCAGCCCACGTTCACGTATTCGATGGGGAACATTTCATACGGGTCGTCCGGCTCGACCACATGGTTGACGTTGAACCGATAGACCGCGCCGCGCTCGAGATGCGCCGGACTGTAGGTGCAGGCGAGCCCGGTGATCAGGCCGCTCCACTCGGGGATCGGCTCGTGCAGCGCCTTGTGGCGGGCGACGGTCGCGACGGAGGTCGCCATGTCCTGGGTCGGCGCGGTTGCTTCCATGATCATGCAGACCTCGTGGGTGCGCAGTTCCGTCTCCGGCTCCAGCGGCCCCATCACCCCGTCCCGGCCGTAGACGCGAATGTTGAAGACATAATCGTCGCGGCTGATCGTGTCGCCGTAGATGTCGTGCACACGCTTGTGCACGCTCGCGTAGATCTTCTCGATCCAGCTGTCGAGCTGACGCAGGATGTACGGATCGCGCACGCCGCCGATGACAATGGTCTGATAGCCGACCAGTTCGGCCCCTTCGAGCTTCACCGTATAGCGGTCGGCGGGTTCGAAACCGCTGTTCGAGACACGCACCCGTTTGTCGTCGAGCGCTTCGTATGTCGACGTGCTGAGGTCCATCGTCCCGTTCGACTCCACCAGTCGAAACGGGTCGGCATTCTCGTATAGGCTATGCGACGCTACGCTCTGCGGCGTGCAGCGCAGCGTGTCGTCCAACGCCTCGATGTCGAAATGGTCGCCGCGGCAGGTCGCGAACAGGCTGTCCGCCGCCTTGCGCTGTTCGACCGCCGCCGTGCCGCATTCCAGGATCTTCGCCGCATGCCAGGCAATGCCTTCCGGGATGCCGTTGCGGATCGGGATGCCGGCGTAGATCGCGCAATCGCTCGACCGGCCCGTCAGCACGACCTCGGCGCCGTTGTCCAACGCCTTCAGGAAGGGTTCCTCGCCCATCATGCCGACGATGCGCTCGGACTTGTCGATCGTTTCCTCGTCGAAAGGCGGCGCAGGGTCGAGCGGTTTGATCCGGCCCTCGCGAAACCGCTTTTTCAGGTATTCCTTGTCCTGCTCCGCATGGATCACCGCCAACGGGAACTTCAGGCCTTCTTCCTCGGCGATCTCCATCAGGATTTCCCGGGCGGCCTGCACGTGCGGCGCGCCGCCGGACGTTCCCGCCGTTCCCAACAGCAGCGGAACCTTCGCCTTGCGCGCGGCCAGCAGCATCAGCCGCATGTCGCGCTTGATCGACGTCCGGGCGAAACTCGTCTGGCCGGAGCCGAGCGGAAAGGGGCCGGGATCGGTCGACCCGCCGTCGCAGCCGATGAAATGAGGCTTCTTGCCCATCCCTTCTTCCAGCGATTCGGCGCGGAACCCCGCCCCGCAAACGCCGGACCCTGCTAAGACGCGAACCTCATCCGTGCTGGCCATGACGCGCCCCTCTCCCGGTCGAGATAGATGAACCTTCTAGGCGGAATAATAGCGGCGGCGGCGCTATCCTGCGAATCGCCGTGCCGGTGCAGCGGGAAAGAATTCAGGTCGGACGCGATTTCTCAACGCGTCGACGCCGTATCCCTAGAGCCCGATATCGCCGGCCGCGGCCAGCGCGTCGATATCGGCCGCGCCGTATCCCATCTCGGTCAGGACCTCGCGCGTGTGCTGACCGATGCGCGGTGCGACGGTTTCCATGGTCTCCGGGTCGAGGCGCGGCAGGCCCGGAATGTTGGGCACGGGCCACGGCGTCTCCGAGCCCGGCTGTTCGAGCCAGGAAATCAAGCCGGTTTCCTCTACATGCGGGTGGTGGACGAATTGCTCGTAAGTTTGCACCACCTCGTTCTGCAGACCCGCTTCCGTCAGCACGGCGCGCCAATGCGCCGACGGCTTGGTCTTGAGCCGATCGCTCACGGCGGAGTTGACATGCTCCCGATGCTCCAACCGGCCGGGGCCGGTCGCCAGGCGCGGATCGGCGCCCAACTCGTCAAGCTCGAGCGCTACGCAGAGTTTCTGAAACTCGTGGTCGCGGATGATCACGAGTTGGATCCAGCCGTCGCGCGTCACATAGGTTCCGTTCGGCACCATGCCCGTCTTGTAGGGACCGTCGCGATACCCGCTCATCAGCCGGATCGTCTGCAGGTTGGCCGCCGCCTGCATCAGGCTGATCTCGATCTTTCGCCCGCGCCCGCTGTCGCGCCGGGCATAGAGCGCGGCCGCCAGCGCCTGCTGCGTGTAGAGCGCGGTCGACATGTCGTTGATGATCGTCGGGGTGCGGTGCGGAACGCCGTCCTGCCCCATGTTCTCCGACATAAAGCCGGTAAAGGCCTGCAGCACCGGGTCCATCGCCGGCTTCTCGCGCAGCGGCCCTTCCTGCCCAAAGCCGGAAATCGACACATACAGCAGGCCCGGGTTGATCTCCGCCAAACGATCGTAGGCGAAGCCCAACCGGTCGATGACGCCGGGCCGGAACCCTTCCAGGAACACGTCGGCCTCCGGGATCATGCGCTCGACGATGTCCTTGCCCGCATCGCTCTTGAGGTTCACCGCGACGCTGCGCTTGCCGATATTGGCGCCGACCGAGAAGGCCGTGTTGTCGCCGTAGACCGGCGCCAGAAGCCGCGCCCAATCGCCGTCCAACGGCTCCACCTTGACCACGTCGGCGCCGTGCCGGCCCAGCAGCATGGCGCAATAGGGTCCGGCAACCCCTTGGCTCAGGTCGACGACACGAAGGCCTTCATACGGTTTCTCGAAACTCATTTCTTGTTCTTCTCCAATTGGCGGGGCTCACCCTAGGGTCGGTATAAGACCGCATATGTGCCTCAGCGGTCCAGGCCGGAAACTAGGCAATCTAGGTATTCGACGCGCGGCAAGCGGACCGCTACAGTCAGGCCTGCTTGCCGCAGCACGCGGCCGATACGACGCAAAGGACAATCTTCATGCTACAGCAGGCGGTGGATCTGCGCGAAGAAGGCGACGCTCTCTATACTTTGCTCGACAGTCTCGACGATGCCGATTGGGATCGGCCGACCACGTTCAAGGCCTGGACGGTCAACGACGTGATCCAGCATCTCCACGACTCCGACCTACTCGCCGCCGCCTCGGCCCGCGACCCGGAGGAATACACCCGCCTGCGCAGCGGCATCCTGGCGCGGCGCGACGCCGGCCTGACCCGCGTCGAGGAAGCCCGCCAGCGGTTCGGCGACCTAACAGGCCGCCAACTGCTGGCCGCGTGGCGCGACACGCTGAAGGACCTCTGCGATATGCTGGAAACGCGCGACCCCAAGGACCGGCTGCGCTGGGCCGGCCCCGACATGGGCGTACGCATGTTCACCACGGCGCGGCAGATGGAGACCTGGGCGCATGGCCAGGAAATCTACGACCTGAAGGGCATCGACCGCGCCAATACCGATCGGATCAAGAACATCGCCGTATTGGGCGTCAAGACCTACGGCTGGACCTTCTCGAACCGAGACGAAGAACGGCCCGGTCCCGCGCCGCATGTGCGGCTGACCGCCCCGTCGGGCGCGATCTGGGAATGGAACGACCCGTCGACGGAGAACCTCGTCGAAGGCGACGCCGTGGCGTTTTGCCAGGTCGTGACGCAGGTCCGCAACATCCAGGATACGGACCTGACCGTAACCGGCGCGCCCGCCGCGCGTTGGATGAACATCGCGCAATGCTTCGCCGGCCCGCCGGAAAATCCGCCCGCCCCCGGCACGCGTGTCCCCGGTTAGAGGGCCAGGAAAAACTGAATGACGAAGGCGTTGGTGATATCGACGAAGAATGCGCCGACGAGCGGCAGGATGATGAACGCGGTCGGCGCGGGACCGTGCGACTTGGTCACGGCGGTCATGTTGGCGACCGCGGTCGGCGTCGCGCCGAGGGCAAACCCCGCGAAACCCGCGCTGAGGACGGTGGCCAGATAGTCCTTTCCCATCAGGGGAAAGAACACGAACAGGATAAAGACCACGGCGGCGGCCACCTGCAGCCCTAAGATGATCAGCAATGGCCCCGCCAGATCGGCAATCGCCCAAAGCTGCATTCCCATCAACGACAACGCGATGAACAACCCGAGGGAAAAGTCGGATACGACCGCCAAGGCGCGGGTCCGGGCGGGCCAGTGCATTTTAGGCAGCAGATAGGGAACGGTATTCGACAGAATGATCGCGACGAACAGGCAGGGGACGAACAACGGCAGACGCAGCCCGGCATTCCCCAACAGCTCGTTCGCCAGATACCCGATGATGATCGCGATATGCAGCACCAGGATCACCGCCATGATGCTGACATGGTTGATTCGCTCGGTGTCCTCGCGTTCATGCGGTATGCCGACCAGATCACCGTCCGGCTGACTGTCTTCGATATCGTAGCGGGCGAGCAGCAGTTTCGCGATCGGGCCGCCGAGCAAACAGGCCAGCACCAAGCCGAGCGTCGCGGCGGCGACGCCGACTTCCAACGCGTTCGGGACCCCGTGGTTCGCCGCGATTTCCGGCGCCCAGGCGATGGCGGTGCCGTGGCCACCGATCAAGGACGCGGACCCGGCCAACACGCCGATCGCGTTCGGCTGACCGATCGCTTGCGCCGTGAGCACGCCGACAAGGTTCTGAAACACGATGTAGCCGAGCGTCAGCACGAGGAGGATCAGCAGCGGTTTGCCGCCGGCCAGCAGGTCGGCAAGACGGGCATTCAGGCCGATGGCGGTGAAAAAATAGACCAGCAGCCGGTCGCGGGTATCCAGCTCATATTGCAGTTCCACGCCCAAGACGGCGAACACCGCGAGCGCCCCAAACGCGGCCAGAATGCCGCCGGTCACCGGCTCGGGAATATTGTACGTGCGGAGGACGGGCACCCACTCGTTCAGGCGCATACCGGTGAAATACACGACGATTCCGATGGTATAGGCTAGGAAGTCGGGCACCACCAAAAGATTGCCGGTCACGATCGCATCATCCCCCGCACGGGTTTAATCCGACGGACAGTCGCTCCCGGACGGCAAAACCTCAACGGTCGCCGAAATGACGCCGCCAAATCGGCCCGACCAAGGGATGCTGCCGCACGCGCTCCGCCATCGCGGTCAGACGCGGCGCATCGATCTCGCCCCGGAACCAGATGAACAGCATCGCGACGTAGATGTCGGCCACGCTCATCGACTCTCCCAGCAGGAACGGACCGGGATCGATCGCGTTTTCTAGCACGGCCAAGGCGTCGCCCATCCGCGCGATCGCCGCTTCCTGCACCGCTTCGAGGTTGCCGGCGTCCGTCGTATAGCGGGCCGGATAGGACCGGCGCAGAACGGCCTCGTAGACATTGACGTTGGTGAACACCATCCAGCGCAGGAAGGCGGCGTGTTCCGGTGTACCCGGCGGCGGCGCCAACCCCTTGTCCGGGAAGCAGGCCGCGATATGGATCAGGGTCGCCGCCGTTTCGGTCAGCGTCGATCCGTCGGGCAGGATGAGCGTCGGCACCTGCCGCCACGGGTTGGTCGCCCGGAAACTATCCGGCAGCGGCGTGCCGGGCTTGGACTCCAACTCTTCCAGTTCATACGGCGCTTCCGCCAGCGCGAGAGCGGCTTCGGTGACGAACCCACCGGATCCGACGCGGTTATAGAGACGATAGGTCATTCAATGATCACTCCGCTGCTTCGGGACGCACCGCGTGCAGGACGTTGGCGTCGACCATCGCGTCGATCTCCGCCTCGCTGTAACCGACTTCGGCCAGCACTTCATAGGTGTGCGCACCCAGCAACGGCGCGCCGTCGCGGATTTCCGTCGGCGTGCTCTCGAAGCGGGCGGCGGGACGCGCCTGCCGCAACCGCCCGGCCTGTGCATGGTCGTATTCGATGACGATACCGCTGGCCTCGACCTGCGGATGATCGATCATCTCACGGCGCGTCAGCACCGGGGCGCAAGGCACGCCCGCATCGTCAAGCAGCTTCAACCACTCGGCCGCCGGCCGTTCCAAGAGCGCTTCCTGGATCAGGTTCAACCGCTCGTCCGCATTCTCGTCCCGCAGCGACGGGGTCAGGAAGCGTTCGTCTGTCAGCAGATGTTCGCGGTCCGCGACCTTGCAGAAGGCCGTCCATTGCGGATCGGTCATGGTCGAGACGCTGATGTAATCGGTCTTCGTCTCGTAGATCAGATCGATGAAGGTCGCCGCCTTCTGTTCGCTGACCTCCTGCCCGACGAAGGTCTGCCCCGCCATGTCGGACGCCCACAGGAAGGCGATGATCGAATCGAGCATCGAGACCTTCACATGCTGGCCCTCGCCGGTCTTGGCCCGGCCCGCGAGCGCGGCCGTCACCGCCTGCGCCGCCGTCACGCCGGTCAGTTTGTCCGGCAGGATGGTGCGGATCAGCCGGGGACGTTCCTTGTCCGACCCCGCCTGGACCGTGGCGAGGCCCGACAACGCCTGGATGATCGGGTCGTAGACCGGCTTGTGGGCGAAGGGACCGTTCTCGCCCCACCCGCTCATCGAAACATAGATGAGGTCGGGCCGGACCTTGCGCAGCTCGGGCTCGCCGATGCCAAGCCGTTCGACGACGCCCGGCCGGAAATTCTGGATGAAGACGTCCGCCGTCGCGACCAAATTCAACAACGCCTCGCGCCCCGCGTCGCTTTTCACGTCGATCGCGACCGACCGCTTGTTCCGGTTGTTGTTCAGGAAGGACGCGCGCAAGCCCGGTTCGCCCGGACCGGCATGGCGCGTGTGGTCCGGGCGGTGCGGCGCCTCCACCTTGATGACGTCGGCGCCCTGGTCGGCCAGAATCATGGTGGCGAAGGGGCCGGCGATCACACCCGTGACGTCCACCACGCGATAGCCGCGAAGCGGTCCAGACATACGCGTCTCTCCTCGTTGTAGGGCGGCGGGACCGGTCGATCCCCCGCCTATGGTCGTTGCGACGAATAGTAAGGGATTAGGTACCGTTTATACACGCCAAATCAAGAAGCGGATCGACCGCCACCGTATACCGGCCGGTTGGGAGCGAGCCCGGACTGCGGTATATTGACCGGCAGTCTATGAGCTGAACACCCTTTCAGGAGGAAAAGATGCGGATCGTCAATCCCTCTTTCGGCCTTGAGGAGGGCAGTGAGAACCGGAGCGATGCGGCCGATGCGGGATCGACCGACTGGAGCCGGGACGCCATTGCCATCATCTCGAACTCGAAGCCGAATGCCCGCGAATTACTCGAAGGCGTGCGCGACAAGATGAGCGCCCATCGCGCGACCGACAATATCGACTATTTCTTCAAGGACAGCGCGGCGAAACCGGCGCCGGACGCGCTCTACGCCGAGGTGGCCGAGAACTACAAGGGCGCCATCCTCGCCTTAGCCGATTGAGGGTCGTGCTCGTCGTGGAGTTTCCATGACAGTATCGAACTCGAAAAACGCGGCGTCGAAACGTATATCGTCGTCACCGAAACCTTCCTGCCGTTGGTGCGCGCCCAGGCCAAGGCCCGCAAGGCGGACCCCAAGCTGCTGATCGTCAAACACCCGGTCGGCGGGTTGAACGCGGAAGAATTGGTCGATCGCATCGACGTCGCCTCGGCCGAATTGAAGAGCGCGGTCGACGTCTGACGACCAACTGGAAGGAAACATATGACGGACCTTACCGAGAGCGAGGTAATCGAGGTCGGTGAACTCGACCTCGACCAGTGGAACGATTACGCCGCCGAGCAGGGGTGGAGCGACGGCTTTCCCCTGATGGTGCCGACCGAGGAAAAGGTCGAGCGCATGATCGAGGCCTGCCGCGGCGACAACGAACCCTTCCCGCCGATGTCGCCGCGCCGGGTCGCGCCCACGCTGCAGAGCATCGCGGCGAATGCGGTGATGGCCGGATGCAAGCCGGGGTATTTTCCGGTTGTGGTCGGCGCGGTGCGCGCGGTGCTGAACCCCGACTACAACCTGCATGGCACACTCGCCACCACGCATCCCTGCGCCCAGGGTATCATCGTGAACGGTCCGATCCGCAACGCGCTGGGCATCAACTGCGGCAGCAACTGCTTCGGCCAAGGCGCCAAGGCGAACGCCACCATCGGCCGGGCGCTGCAGCTCACCCTGCTCAACGTGGGCGGCGCGAAGCCGGGCGCGATGGACCGGGCGACGCACGGCTCACCCGCGAAGTACAGCTTCTGTTTCGGCGAGAACGAGGAAGAAAGCCCATGGGAGCCGTTCCACGTGCGCCGCGGCTTCGACGCCGACGAGAGTGTCGTGACGCTGCTGCCGAGCGAACCGCCGCATAACATCAACGATCACGCCAGCACCACGGCCAAGGGCCTGTTGAAGACGATCGCGGGGACGATCTCGCAGGTCGGCGCGAACGTGATCTCCGGCGACGCGCCCTACACCATCGTGCTCGGCCCGGAGCATGCGCAGACGATCCACCGGGACGGATGGACCATTCCCGATATCCAGCAACAACTGTACGAAGACTCCAAACTTCACGTCTCCCGCGTCTCGGACGAGCAGCGGGAGTTCTACAAGGAGAGGACGACCGAGCTGGTGAACGACCACTATTATCTCTCGCGCGGGCCGGAGGATATCCAGATCCTGGTCGCCGGCGGGCCGGGCAAGCATTCCGCCTATATCCCGACCTTCGGTCACAACGACGCCTGTTCCGTCCGGATCAAGCAAGGCTGAGCATCCAGAATGACCTCGTCGGAGGACATGCCGCTCTTCGCCGACTCCGATCCGTGGGAGGAAACGCAGGCAAAGCTGGAAGCGTTGGGCCTCGGAGACGGGCTGCCGCTGGTGCCGCCGACGCTGGACCGGTTCGGCGCCATGGTCGACGGTCGCGGGCCGACCCGGCATTCCTTCGGCCACGTCATGCCGTTGATGGGCGACCTCACCCTGGAAGCCGTCGCCTATAACTGCGTGCTCGCGGGTTGCCGCCCGGCGGAACTCCCGGTCGTGCTGACAGCGGTGGAAGCGGCGATGGACGAAAAGTTCAATCTACTCGGCGTGTTGAGCACGACCGGGACGCCGGCGGTCGCCGTCTGCGTCCACGGCCCGATCGTGGGCGACCTGGGCCTGAATGCGGGCGGCAACATCCTGGGACCGGGCAACCGCGCCAACGCCTGCATCGGCCGGGCGGTCAGTCTGACCCTGCGGAATGTCGGCGGAGCGAAACCCGGTGTCGGCGACATGGCGACGATGGGGCAACCGGGGAAATACACCTTCTGCTTCGCCGAGGGGACGCACGATGTTTTCCCGCCGCTGCCGGTCCGCCGCGGTTTCGGCGCGGATGAAAGCTGCGTCACGGTCTTGGGCGTCTCCGGCACGGCGGAAATGCTGCCCGCCAAACCGTGGGGCACGCCCGAACGGGTGCTGCAACCGATCGCCGCCGCGATGAACGCCGCACTCGACGCCACCGGATCGGCGGAGCGGCCGGAACGCGGCGAACAGGTCTTCCTGCTGCCGCCGGAAATGGCCGATGTGCTTTCGGATAGCGGATGGGATCTGGACCGGGTACAGCGATACGTGTTCGAGGGACGCCATCCCTATCCCTTCGACACCGACAACGAACCGGACGTCCGCCCGCTGGCGCGGACGCCCAAAGACATTCATCCCATCGTTACCGGCGGGGTCGGCGTGAAGATGACCTATCTGCCGCTGTGGTCGGGCGGGACCGAGACGGCCACGCGGCGCATCAGAGGTTTCGGCGACTGATCCGTCTTTCGTTCGATTTACCCGCGATGCGCGCGGCGACGGCGGCCGCATCGTCGACCGCCCCGGCCAGTTGACCGGAATCGCCGGCGCGGACAGCGCCGACGGCATAGACGCCGGATACACTCGTCTGAAAGTCCGGGCCGGTCACCACACGGCCGGCGGCATTCCGTTCGATCTCGGCCGGCAGATAGTCCAGGTTCGGCTCGAGCCCGACGAAGACAAAGACACCGGCACACGCGAGGTCTTCCGCAGGACCGCCGCCAGTCGGCGTGATGCGAACGCCCGAGACCTCATCCTGGCCGAGGATTTCGGCCACCGCCGTTTGATAGCGGACCGTAATCTTGGGATCGTCATCCGCCCGGCTTACGAAATCTTGCTTCGCCCGCAACGCGTCGCCATGGGTGATCAGCGTGACCCCACGCACATAGCCCGTTAGATGCAACGCTTCCTGAAGGGCCGAATCGCCGCCGCCGACCACGACCACATCCTGGTCGACGAAAAACCCGGCGTCGCAGCCGGCGCATTGCGAGACGCCGCGCCCGAACAGCCGCTCCTCGCCCGGCACGCCGAGCGGCTTCAACCGCGCGCCCGACGCCAGGATCACGGATTTGGCCCGATGCGTGCCGCTGTCGGTCTTCACCGTCCTGATGGTCCCATCGATTTCCAGGCGCAGCGCCGCGTCCGGCACGATCTCGACGCCGTGTTCGACCAATGCTTCCAGTTCCGCCACCGCCAGGTCCATGCCCGACGCGTCGCTCGCCGGCGAATAGTCTTCGACCCGACCAACGTTCATCACCAATCCGCCCATATGCCCGCCCTCGTCGAGCGACGCCACGGAGAGGCCGTGTGCCGCCGACTCGCGCGCCGCGGTCAGCCCGGCAAGACCGCCGCCGACCACGATCACGTCGTAAGGTTTGTCGGAGCCCGTCATCGTCGATTCCCGTTCACCGTCAAAGGATCTGCAAAGTGCAGACAAACCTTATACCGGGGCACCGCGCCGCACGGCAAAACGGTTCGGTCTTTTGCGGAAGCGCACCTTGTTTAAAGGCGGCAAGGGATCAGGGGGAAACGAAACGAACGCCGATTTCCAGGTCGGCGCGATGGACGACCTCGCAGTTGACCTCTTCGCCGGGGGCGATCACGAGGACAAAGACGTCGGGCAGCGTCTTGGAATGGGCGGGATGCAGCCGCGCGCCCGACTTGGACATCTCGACGATCGTGCATGACATCTCGTTACGCCGATCATCGAATAGAATTTTTGCATCCTTGGCGATCAAGTACCGCGCGTTTTCGCGCCGTTCGACCAAGCGTTGTCGAATTGCAAGCATTTCCAACGACTTTCTGACAAACCCCTTCAAACACGATCTTGGACGGATAGCGCTTAAAATGGGATTAACGGCGCGGACGCCGCACTACGGAAGCGTTACAGGCCCTTTCGTCCGCGCCCCAAAATATGCGAAAAGACCGTTCGGATCGCATTGTCTCAGCCACGTGCAAAAACACCCAAACCACAACCTCTTCGGTGTGGCCCAGAAGGAGCCTGCCCATGACGGCCAACCCCGCCGCGCTGACCATCCGGGAACCGGACGACTGGCATCTGCATCTTCGCGATGACGCCATGCTGGCGCTTGCCGCCGACATCACGGCGCGCCAGTTCGCCCGCGCCATCGTGATGCCGAACCTCCTACCGCCGGTGACGACCGTCGCCGCCGCGGAAGCCTACCGTGACCGTATCCTCGCGGCGCTGCCGCAAGGCCGGCGGTTCACGCCGCTGATGACCGCCTATCTGACCGACGAGATCGATCCCGACGAGATCGAAACCGGGTTCGAGAAGGACGTCTTCACCGCCTGCAAACTCTACCCCGCGGGGGCGACCACGAACTCCGCGTCCGGCGTGACCGACGTAGCGCGAATTTATCGTGTCCTGGAACGGATGGAGAAAATCGGCATGCCGCTGCTGGTGCATGGCGAAGTGGTCTCGCCCGACATCGATATCTTCGACCGCGAAGCCGTCTTTCTGGAGACCGTGTTGACGCCGGTCTTGCGCGACTTCCCGGCGCTTAAGGTGGTTCTGGAGCACATCACGACGGCGGATTCGGTGCAATTCGTCCAAGACGCCGGACCGACCCTGGCCGCGACGATCACGGCGCATCACCTGCGCATCGACCGCAACGCCCTGTTCGAAGGCGGGTTGCGGCCGCATGCCTATTGCCTGCCGGTCGCGAAACGCCGCCGCCATCGTACGGCGCTGCGCCAAGCCGCGATCTCGGGCAACCCGAAATTCTTCCTCGGCACCGATTCCGCGCCGCACCTGAAGCACGACAAGGAAAGCGCCTGCGGCTGCGCCGGCATCTTCAGCGCGCCGGTGGCGTTGGAGAGTTATACGCTTACCTTCGACGAGGAAGGCGCGCTCGACCGGCTGGAGGCGTTCGCGTCCGAATTCGGCCCGCGCTTCTATGGCCTGCCGCTGAACGAGGGCACGATCACGCTGCACCGGGAGTCCCAGACCGTGCCGGAAATCGTAACGCAAGGCGATCTTGCGGTCGTGCCGTTCCACGCGGGGGAAACGCTGGGGTGGCGGGCCGCCGAGCGCGGCTAACCCGGCGATCAAGCAGCAACCCGGAACAACAGAATTTCAATCTCTCGCCAAAGGGCGCATCGGCGTACCGGCGCCCGTCGCCATCAACTTGTGCCGCTGGTACTGTTCGCCACACATGTGTCGAACTTCGCCACTGCCGTTTCGATATCCGGAACGTCAAGGAGACGGCGCGTCGCGGTTTCAACATCAGCAACAACCTTATCACCGCGCGGGCGTTTCTTTTCCTTTAGCTCAGCCGACGCGGCCGGCGCCACAGGTTGCGCTTGGGTCTTGCTGACCTGGAACGCCGCCGTGTTCGCGGCGCTTTGGGCGATCTGCTGGTAAATGGCGGCAAAATCGATCGGCTGCCTTTCGATCTTCTTCAACAGGTCTTTGCTCAATTTTCTCGCTTTGTCGCGGAGCGTGTTGTTGGCGAACCGCAACGCCGACGCCTGTCTCTTGTAGAGCGTAATGGCGCTCCTTGCTTTGGCGACCGCGCCGCGCGCGCGGGTGAGGTCGCCACCGGTGAAATTGCGCGTGTCTCGCATCAGTGAGGCCAAGGTGACCAATTTACCTTCCAGCGATTTACGTGTTGCGTCCAGTCCAGTGACCTTAGCGCTTTCATCTTTCACCAACTGGCCCGCGTCCGCCAGGCAGGCATATCCCGTTGAGCCGCTTCTCAATGCGTCACGAATTTCGCTTGGACTCGCATAGGCCCTGCCAGCCGTAAGTGACGCGGCGGCCAGCCCGACACCCTTCAACGCATTGACGTTCGCATCAAACAGCAAAAGGCCCGCCGCCGCGCTGGCGAGCGCCAGCAACGGCGCATCGAAAAGCGCCGGATCGTTGCGCAACTTGAAGGACGCATCCATAAGCTCTTCGGACTTTCCATGCGCCTGACATATCGATTTTTCGAGACTTGGCGTCATGACGCAAGGAGTGGCGCCGGTCGTGAAGCTGACATTATTGATGGGCCGCAATTCGGACGCGCAGGCACCGACAGTCGTGCAAACAACGGCCAAGGTGAGCAGTCTTTTCCGCATGATTCTCCCCTTTTCTATTTTATGTTTGTTTCATTTTCCTTTTTTACGATCAAAGATTGCACCCCATCGTGCTCAGCTTCCCTCAAATTTGCAAGCTATAATTTTAATAATTGCGCTATCTAGCAATTTCTGGTGGGTGCCGTAACCCTCGACCCTTCCCGCAACTCGTCAGTGCATAGCGCCCGCTCCCCGACGAAAGTCGAGGCGCAGGTTTCTTCGGAGATACGCGGAAAAGGTGGCGGACGGACAGAGGCGATGACAAGGCCGCGCGACCGCATGCCTGCGCCTCGGCGGCGTTACAGATAGGCGGAAATACTCGGAACCGCTCCGGTGCCCGCGTTCGCGCCGCCGCCCATGGCGTTCTGGATCGAGATGATCTTGCGGTAGTTTTGGACCAACTGGCTCGTGACTTCGTCGGTCACGCCGAGGACCGATTTTTCCTCGTCGCTCATGCGCGCGTAGGTCTGTAACAGGTTGAGGTTGCCGCCGGCCGAATCAGCCCCCGACGTGACGGCGCTGAGCAAGCTCAAGCGGGTGCGCTGATCGAGTTCGGCCTTGGCCGCACGAACCTCCGCCCCGGAAAACTCAGCCTTCGGGTCGAGCACGATGACGGCCAACATCCGGTTATCGAAGTCCGAGAAATCCACCTGCGGCCCCGCCCTCCGCGACGGACGAAACGACAGGTCGGCCCCGTCGTCGCGGGCGGCCTCAATCTGATCATCCACCAAGGCGCGCGCCTTAGCGGCCACCGAGTCCGTGCTGGCATCGGGATCGGACGACTCGTCGGCGGATGCCGCGTTCAACAACGCGCGCACCGGATCGTTCCGATCCCCGGTATCCGGCGCTTCGCCGGGCGTCGCCTTTGCCGCAACGAGCCCCCGGACCACCGCTTGTTTTTGATCCTGCCAAATCTCCGTCGCGCGTTCGTCCGCCCCGGCTTGATCCAGATAATCCGACGCCGCCTGGTAGAGGCTGGCATAGTCGCTGCTATGCCGCGCGATCACCGCATGCGGCGCCATGGCGTCGTCGAACCGCGACTGTAACGCGATGCCCGCCGCCGTGCGCTCGTCGGTCGTGAAGAACCCCTGCGCGTTCGACGCCACGGCGGACAGCATCGCGCGGGTTTGGCCGGTCAGGTCCACGGCGACTTGGCCGTCCAGCATGGCCGATGAAATCTTGAAGTCCCGATACTGTTGGTCGAACCACGTCCGCGCGTCCGCCGCGATCAACGCCAGCGGAACGTCGGCAGCCGCTTCCGTGCGGGCGACATACGCCTTGGCCGCGTCGGACAAGGTAACGGTCGTCGACAGCGCGTTCCGCGAGGAAGCGCGCTCATCCTCGTTGAGGGTTTGCGCCAGACTCGGTCGGCTAGGCGTCGCGCTGTTCGGGTCCTGCGAAGGGCTTAACAGTGAATTCAGATACGATCCGATCGCGATAGGCAAGGCAAGCTCCGGTGCAGGTGTCGGCTGCACCGGGCCACGCAGGATGCATGCCAGACAAGCGCGCCGGAAACCGGCGGAATTTGCCGACAAGCGACCCTAGGTTTCGTTCCACCCGGTAAATTTTCACCGGCGATATGGCCGCTTTCTTCCGGCCGAGCCGCGCCGACAGGCACCGAAATTGTCGTGACCGAAATCCGGCTATCTTATCCGCCGGCGGCCAGCCCCTGTTTGAACCGCACGCGGCAGGCCGCCATGTCCAGGTCGCGTTTGAAGGCGCTTGGCGCGGTCGGCAGGATGCGGGCCAGCAAGAAGCGCGGGCCGGGCGCCTCAGCGATGAATTTCGCCGCGTCGGCGATCTGATCCGGTTCCGAAATCGTCATGGCGGACGTTATGCCGGCCCCGCGGGCGATGGCTTCCAGGTTCGCGGTCGCCGCGGTATGCCCCTTTTGACCGCCGGTCTCCCCATGCATGGAGTTGTCCAGGCAGACGATCGTAAGGTTTTGCGGCGCTTCGGACGCGACCGTGATCAGCGACCCGATCCCCATCAGCATCTCGCCGTCGCCGTTGATCGCGGCGATCTTGCGATCCGGCGCCGAAAGCGCCATGCCGAGCCCGATCGAGACGGCGGCGCCCATCGCGCCAGCCATGGTGTAGATATTCGCGCCGTCCTTCGTCAGCGCGGCCGCGTCCTTGGACGCGCCGGCGAGACCGCTCACGAAGAGCCAGTCCGCTTGGTCCGGAAACAGCAGCGGCAGCAATTCGCGCCGGTCGATGTTGGCAGTCGGTGATGTCGCCATGATCAGAATCCCTTCGCGCCCAAGAATTTTTGACTCAACACGATCGCGGCCGACTGCGCGCCTTTTCCCGACGCGCTGATCGCCGCGGTTATCGCCTTCTCCAGGTCGTCCCGGCTCTCGACCTTGAAGATCAACACGCCCATGGATTCCAGCAGTGATTCCACCGCCCCCGCCATGGGGTATTGCCAGGGGTTCTGTTCGCCGTAGTCGCCGCGCATGCTGATCATCATCAGCAAGGGAAAGTGCGCGCCTTTGGCGAGGGAAAGATAGTTCGGGCAGTTGCCGAGGCCGCTGGACTGCATGCACAGCACGGCCCGTTCGCCGACGAGATCGGCGCCGGCGCAGATTCCCACGCCTTCTTCTTCGGTGGTCAGCAAAACGGTGCGGGTATCGTTATGTTCTTCCGCCAGCGCGATAAGCCGGTCGTTGCCGGCATCGGGCACATGGGCGAAGAGTTTGACGCCGGCATCGCGCATCAAGTCGAACATCACGCCGGACCATTCGGCGTGGGGGTGATCGTCGGCCATGGATGGGTCTCCTCTGTGGACGGCGGGACGGTAGTTGATGACCGCTGTCTGTGCAAGTCGGCGGGGCGAATCCAATTTTCACCCAATCCGATCCCAATAAGGTGGCGACCCGAATCGCAGTTTTAGGAAGTCGATGAATGCCTGCACCTTCCGGGAACCCCGCCGATTGGGCAAATAGACCGCGTGGATAGCCGATTCACCGGGCCTTGCGTCCCAATCGGTCAATATGGCGCGCAACCGCCCTTCATGCAGATCTTGGCCAACGAGCCAAGTCGGCATTAGGATGATGCCCGACCCGCCGATTGCCGCCTCACGTAACATCTCCGAGTTGTTCGCGCGAAGAGCCCCGCCTACCGCCACTTCTTCCTCCCCCGAAGGCCCCACAAACCGCCAGTGCCATTTTCCCGTGCCATAAGAGAAGCTGAGGCAGGCGTGTCGGGCAAGGTCTCCGGGCGTGTGGGGCTCACCATACTTTTCGAGGTAATCCGCGCTCGCACAAACGACCCTGAGATCAGGCGCAATCTTGCGTGCAATGAGACTGGAGGATTCGAGCCTGCCAATACGGATCGCTATATCGATGCGCTCTTCTACCAGGTTCACGACAGTGTCGGTCATCAGCAGATCGAGTTCGATGGCCGGGCAGGCCGCCAGAAACGCCGAGATCGCCGGTGCGACATGAAGACGGCCAAACGCCACCGGGAGGCTTACCCGCAAAAGACCACGCGGCAGGCTGTCGGCCCCGCTTATGTTGCGATTTGCTTCGTCCAGATCTCCAAGTATGCGCGACGCCTGCTCATAGTAGCGCTCGCCGGCATCGGTCAATGTCACACTGCGGGTCGATCGATTGAGTAATTGGGTGCCAAGATCCCCTTCCAGCGCGTTGACTTGCCGTGTCACCGACGATGTCGCCAAGCCGATCCGCCGCGCCGCCTTGGCGAATCCACCGTATTCGACAACCATCACAAATGATTTGAGAGCCGCGAAGAAATCCACGAATTACCTTTGCATAAATTGCAATACTAAATTCGATTTTACCCTTATTAATGCATAAACGCGCAACACCTATTCTCCAGGCCAGCGAACGTCCAACAAGAGGCAGGTTATGGAATCGGCGAGTCAGACAGAGAAAAATCGAGCGCTGGTTATCGGCGGATCACTCGGCGGATTGTTCGCCGCCAATATGCTGAGAAAGGCGGGATGGGACGTGGATATCTACGAGCGTTCGGGCCACGACCTGGACAGCCGCGGCGGCGGCATCGTCCTTCAACCCGACGTCGTGAAAGTCTTTCGGCAGGCGGGAATCGACACGGTCCATATCGATCTTGGCATCAAGTCGCGCGACCGCACGGTTTTCCGTCCGGACGGTACGGTCCAAAGCAAGCAATTCGTCCCACAGACTCAAACGTCATGGTCGTTGATCTACACAACCATGAAGCAGGCCTTCGGAGAAGCGCATTACCATGGAAACAAGACCCTGGTCGATGTGCAACAGGATGACGCCAATCGGCGCGTGACCGCCCGCTTCGAAGACGGTTCGGAAGAATCCGGCGACTTGCTGGTCGGCGCGGATGGCAATGGTTCCACCGTGCGACAATTGCTGTGGCCGGACGACAAACCGACCTATGCCGGCTATCTCGCCTGGCGCGGGCTGGTGCCGGAAAACGAAATGCCGCCGGTTGCCCGCGCCGGCCTGCATGGCGACTTCGCGTTCGCCAACAACCGGGGATCGCACATCCTTGGCTATCTCGTTCCCGGGGAAAACAACGACACGCGCGAGGGCCATCGGCTCTATAACTGGGTCTGGTATCGCATCGCCGACGAAGATCAACTCCGGAGCATCATGACCGATACGAACGGCAGGAGCCGGGGTTTCTCCTTGCCGGAGGGGACGCTAGCCTCAAGATGGCGGCAGCACTTGAAAGACGACGCCGCGCAACTCCTGCCGCCACCCTTTCGCGACATCGTGACCGCAACGAAGGAACCCTTTGCCCAGGCAATCCGCGATCTGACGGTCGATCGCATGGTCAAGGGCCGCGTGCTCTTGGTCGGCGACGCGGCCTTCATCCCACGGCCCCACACCGCAGCAAGCACGTCAAAGGCGGCCGCCAATGCCCTTGCCCTCGCCGACGCGCTGGAAGAGATACCCGACGATGTCGATTTGGCCCTCGAACGTTGGGAACCAGAGCAACTCGCACTCGGCAAATTTTTGCATGAACGGGGAACCCATGCCGGCGACCATCTGATGTTCGGGATTCGACCGAATCGCGCATAGAACGACCCTGGGCAACGACGCCACCTTTATTACCGCGGGCACATTGACCATCGCTCCCACCGCAATTTCGAGATATCTAATCGAATTCTACGAAACTGCGTTTCCGTAACGCCATTCCCCAATGGCGGTGTTGTTGAACAAATCACCGAGCACCGGAGCATGAAAGCATTTGAAGGGTCGTACCGGCAATACGACAGCACTGTCGAACGCGATATCGGCGTCGCCATGGACGACGGCGCCCTGCTGTATCTGGACATGTATCGACCGGCGCTGAAGGGCGAAGCGGTCGACGGCGCATGGCCGGTCTTGCTGGAGCGGTCGCCCTACAACAAGGACCGGATGTCCTATTCCATCGCCGGGCGGTATTTCGCCCAGCGCGGCTACGTCTACGTCATCCAAGATGTGCGGGGGCGGTGGTCGTCCGATGGGGATTTCGAGTTCCTGCGCAACGAGGCGGACGATGGCCTGGCCACCATGCAGTGGCTGGCGGAGCAGCCCTGGTGCGGCGACAGGATCGGCACCCTGGGAATTTCCTACACCACCGCCACGCAGCAGGCCCTGGCGGTCCGGAACCCGCCGAAGCTCGCCACCCAGGTCTTGTTCGACGGGCCGTACAACTATTTCCGCCAGACCATGCGCCACGGCGGCGCGTGCGAATACGCGATCGCCTTTCAATACGTCGTGTTCATGGCGCTCAACGGCAAACAAGCCAACGCCGACCCGCGACTCAAGGCGCAACTCGCGGAGATGTGGGCGTCGCTCCCCAAATGGCTGATCCATCAGCCGTTGCGCCAAGGGAGTTCGCCGCTGCGCCTCACGCCGGATTACGAGCAATGGTTCTTCGACATGCTTACGCGCAGCGACTACGGGGACTATTGGAAAACGCCCGACCTGTGCATCGAAGAGTTCATCGACGAGTACCCGGACATTCCCCTGTTGCTCGAAACCTCCTGGTACGGGCATCACATCACGGCGACGCTGTGGAAATACGCCGAGTTGAAGAAACGCCACCGGACGCCGAAGAAACTGGTGATCGGGACCTGGCTGCACGGCGGCGACATGTTCACCCAGTCCTGGGCCGGCGACGTGGAGTTCGGCGCCGAGGCCGCGCTGGAGGACAACAACGGGTTGCGGCTGCGATGGGCCGACCAGCACCTGAAAGGCCTCGACACCGGGTTGGACGAAGAGGCCCCGGTGAAAATCTTCGTCATGGGCGGCGGCAGCGGCCGGCGCGACGCGGCGGGGCGGTTGATGCATGGCGGCCGTTGGCGGGACGAGCAGGAATGGCCCTTGGCGCGGGCGAAGGAAACGACCCTGTATTTCCACCCGGACGGCGCGTTGTCGCCGGACCGCCCGGCGACGGACGCGGCCCCGGTGCGATACGATTTCGACCCGGCGAACCCGGTCCCGACGGTCGGTGGCAATTTCACCAACTACGGCACCACGGGCTTCCTGGAAGGCGGGGGTTTCGACCAGAACAGCGGCACGATGTCCGGCGACGACAGCCCAAAACTGCCGCTGGCCGCACGGCCCGACGTCATCGTCTTCCGCACGCCGCCGCTGGACGCCGGCGTGGAAGTGACCGGCGTGGTCACCTGTCACCTGTGGGTCAGTTCATCCGCCGTCGACACGGACTTCACGGTCAAGCTGATCGACGAATACCCGCCGAACGAAGACTATCCCAACGGATACGCGCTGAACTTGGGCGATTCGATCCTACGGATGCGGTACCGCGAAGGCTTCGACGCGCCGGTGTTCATGGAGCCGGGCGAGGTCTACCGCATCCAACTCCAAATGCAGGCAACCAGCAATTTCTTCGCACCGGGCCACCGGATCCGGGTGGACGTCTCCAGCAGCAACTTCCCGCATTACGACGTCAACCCGAACACCGGCGAGCCGCTCGGGTTGAACCGGTGTACGGCGGTCGCCCGCCAGGCGCTCTACCATGACGCGGCGCGGGCCTCCTGCGTCGAATTGCCGATTATCCCAGGGTAGTGCCTAAGCCGCCGGCGGCACGACATAGCCGGAGGGTTCGCCGCGCAAGGTCGTGCGCAGCATGCGGCGCGGCTGGCTCTCGTCGAAATCGCCCAGGGCCAGGTGCATCGTCGTGCGGTTGTCCCAGCAGACGAGATCGCCGACGCGCCATTGATGCCGGTAGACATTCTCGGGCCGGGTGGCGTGCGCGCAAAGATAACGGATGAGCGGCGCGCTTTCTTCCCGCGTCATGCCGTCGAAATGCGAGGCGCGTTCGCTCACGTAGAGCGCCTTGACGCCGCTCTCGTCATGTTCCCGCACGCAGGGATGCGCGATCGGCGGGTTGATTTCGAGCAGTTCCTTGATCTTCGCAGGATCGCGTTTCCCGACACCGGAGACGAGGCTGAAATCGAAGACGGACTGCAAGTCGGCGACGATCCCCTTCATCTTGTCCGACAGGTCGTCATAGGCCCGCACCATGTTGCAGAACATCGTGTCGCCACCGACGGGCGGCTTGGTCACGCAATAGAGCATCGAGGCGGCGGCGGGGCGGTTCGTGTAGGAGTAATCGGAATGCCAGTTGCGGCCGGTATTGCGCGTTTGCGACGGCTGGCCGTTCTTCGGAATGTTCGTGATTTCGAGCAATTCCGGATAGCCGTCGAGCGTGTCATGCGGCGTCGCCGCATGGTCGTCGAGGTCGCGGAAGCGCCGGGAAAAGGCGATATGCTGATCCGGGGTCCAGTCGACGCCCCGAAAGACGATGACATGCGCCCGACCCCACACCTCCTTGATCGCGGCGACATCGGCGTCGGAAACCGACCCCGCGATATCGATTCCCTGTATCTCGACACCAAGCGCATGCGCCAGAGGGACGACTTCCATCAATGAGTCTCCTGTGTAGCCGGTCCGAACAAATCTTCCGTCCGCCTACAAATCTTAGGACACGAACCCGGGGTTGGACAAAACCTACCGGCGACCGCGCGCCCTAGCCGACCGCCGCCTGAAGCTCGGGCTGCGCAACCAACACACCGTCGCCCGCCACCGTGGTCCGGCGCATGTCGCGTACGACGGTATGCGCATCGAAGGACCGGACCCGATGCATGGTGGTCCGGTTGTCCCACATGACGAGATCGTTCGCCTGCCATTCATGGGCGTAGACGAACTCCCGCTGCGTCGCATGTTCGATGAGGTCGCGCAGAAACGCCTTCGCTTCGGGCACGGGCCATCCCACGATCGTCCCGGCATGCGAGGCAAGATAGAGGGACTTGCGGCCCGTCACGGGATGGGTCCGGACCAGCGGCTGCAGCACCGGCCGGAAACTCTCGCGCTCCTCGTCCGTGTAGGTGTCGAACCCGATCTGCGCGCGGGAGTGCATCAACGAGTGTTCGCATACGAGGTCTTCGATCTTCGCCTTCGTCGCGTCGTCCAAGGCCGCGTATGCGGCACGCATATCTGCGAACTCGGTATTGCCGCCCGACGGGGCGACGATCCGGCCCGACAGGATCGAGTATTTCGACGGCACCGGCCGGAAGGAACTGTCCGAATGCCAAAGCCGGTTGCCCAGGTTGAACATGCGCTGGCGGTTGTCGGGCGCCATGATGCGGTTGTCCTTGCCGAGATTGGACACGTCGGCGAATTCCATGCCGAGGCGCCGGTTCTCGACCGTGGTGACGCTGCTGCCGATCGCTTGCTCCAACGCGCCGAAATTCCGGCTGAAGGCGAGCTGCTGGTCGTCGTCGATGGCTTGGCCGCGGAACACGAGGACGGCAAAGCGGTCCATGGCGTTTTCGAGCGCGCCGACCTGCGTTGGCGTCAGGGGGTGGCGAAGATCGATCCCGTCGACGCCGCCGGCGAAGATCGGGTGGAGAGGGTTGATATCCATGGTCATGGGCTTTCCTCGCTTTAGCGGTCGGATGCATTGGCGATGCCCTATAAGCATGTCCTTTTCCGGTATTCGGGAATAGAGTGATAGTTTGGGAAATACCTTCCCGAATTCCGGGAAAAATTGACCCAAGATAAGGGGGCACAGATGGATCAGTTGACCGCACTCAAACTGTTCACCCGCATCATCGACGTCGGCACGATATCCGGCGCCGGGCAGACCATGGGCATGTCGTCGACCGCGTCGTCCAAGGCGATCCAAGATCTGGAGGCGACACTCGGCGTCCGGCTGCTTAACCGATCCACGCGGCAAGTCGCGGTGACGGAGGCCGGCCAGCATCTGTTTCAACGGATCGGCGGGCTGCTCGGCGACCTGGACAAAGCATTGCAGGAAGCCGGCGCCTTGCAGGACGAACCCGTCGGTCAATTGCGTGTGACGGCCCGCCGATCTTTCGCGCTCACGCATATCCTGCCGGCGCTGCCGCGTTTTCGCACCACGTATCCCCGGCTCGACGTCGCGCTGACCCTGACCGAAGTCCTGGACATCACCCCTAACGAAGAAGCGGATTTGGTGATTCGCCTCGGCATGCCGAGCCAAAAGTCCTTCATCGCCCACGAGTTGGCGTCGAGCGAGCGGCTGCTCTGCGCCAGCCCGGCTTATCTGAACCGCAAGGGAATGCCGTCAGACCCGCAATCCCTGGCCGCCCATGACTGCCTCTGCTACCGACAGGGGTATGAACCGGCCTTGTGGTTGTTCGAAACGCCGGACGGCACGATCGAAGTTCCGGTCAGCGGTCCCTTGGTTTCGAACAGCGGTGAAGCCCTGCTGGCGGCGGCGAGAGAGGGGCTCGGCCTCGTGGTGCTGCCACGCTGGCTTTTGAGCGGCGATATTCAACGCGGCGCTCTCGTGCATTGCCTTCCCGCCCTGCCGGTTCACCCGGCGGGCTACAACGCGGCCACCTACGCCGTGCACGCCCGCGGCGATTTCGTGCCCACCAAGGTAACGGTGTTCATCGACTACTTGATCGATCGCATGAAGTCGAGTGTCGCAGCGTCCGCGGCGCTGGACTGAACCCGACGGAACTCCTCGCTCTGCCGAACGGAATCTAGCCGACGTTCCCTACCGCGCGTTCGTTCCGATCCGCCAAGTATTCATGCACCGAGCTGATGCAGACGGAGCCTTCGCCGACACCGGACGCGACCCGTTTTACCGAGCCCGACCGGACATCCCCAACCGCGAATATCCCATCCGTCGATGTTGCGAAGGGCGATGCGGCCTTCCCTTTTTCCGCCGCCTCACCCGTCAAAACAAACCCGCGTTCGTCGAGTGCGACGCAATCGCCGAGCCACTTCGTATTCGGGACCGCCCCGATCATGACGAACACGTTATGGATGTCGCGTGTCGAGGTATCGCCGCTATCCCTGTGTTTCCAGACTACCCGATCGAGCAGCCGCTCCCCCTGCAACGCCTCGATCGCGGTTTTGGTGTGCAACGTGATCCTCGACGATTGATCGATCCGCCGGACCAGATAATCCGACATGCTGGCGGCAAGGCCGTCGCTGCGGACCAGCACGTGGACATGCTTGGCATGTCCCGACAGAAAGACCGCGGCCTGTCCGGCGGAATTCCCGCCACCGACAACGGCGATTTCTTCGTTGACACAGAGTTGCGCCTCGATCGCGGTGGCCGCGTAATGAATACCCTGACCCTCATACCGCTCGTAGTTCTCCACCGGAAGTTTCCGGTAGGTCGCGCCGCAGGCCAGCACCACCGCGCGGGCGCGCACGCGACCGCCGCACTCGATTGCGATTTCGAATATGCCGCGGTCTTTACGAATCCCCTCGGCGGCGCGGGCGATCGCGAACTGCGCGCCGAATTTCTGCCCTTGGATCCAGGCCCGGCCGGCGAGCGCCCGACCGGAAATGCCGGTCGGGAATCCGAGGTAGTTTTCGATCTTCGAACTGGTTCCCGCCTGCCCGCCCGGCGCCTCCGCTTCGATAACGATCGTGTCGAGATTCTCCGACGCCGCATAGACCGCGGCCGAAAGGCCCGACGGTCCGGCGCCGACAACGGCAAGGTCATAGACATGATCTTCGTCGATATCCTCGGTGAGACCGAGAATGTCCGCGACATCGGCGGTGGACGGATTCTGAAAGACTGCGTTATCCGGCGCGACCACGGCGGGCAGGTGATCCATATCGATATCGCATTGTTCGATGAGCTTACGCCGCGCCTCGCCGTCCCGGTTCAGGACCCGGACGGGATAGCCGTTCCGAGTCAGGAAACGCTGTATGCGCAACAGGTCGACGGTGGCGCCCTCATCGATAAGCGTTACGCCCGCCTGATTATGCAGCAGGAAGGCGGACCGGCGCAGGATGAACGCCCGCATGACGATCTCGCCGATATCCTGCTCCGTGCTCGACATGCGATTGAAGTCCGCTCGGGAAAGCCGCACCAATCGGCTCGCCTCGCCGGTGCGCCCGCCGACCAGGATTTTCCGGTCGTTGAACAGGTCGAGTTCGCCGGTGAATTGGTTTTGCCGATGAACCGTGATGACGTTCGCGGGTCCGTTTTCATCCTCCTCGTAGATTTCGATACTGCCCTTCAAGATGAGGAAGAAATCGGCGCCCCGGTCACCGCGCGAAAACAGAACGGCGCCCTTTTCGAAGTCTTCGATCTTTCCGTAGCCGGAAAGCCGGTCGACCTGGTCTGCGTTCAGACGCGGAAAGGTCTGCTCTTCACGAGCATAAGGATCGGTGGCATCCAACGGATCGACCGCGGATTGGGCAGCCTCGGGGACGCGCGTTGACATTGAGAACCCTCCGGTCGTTGCTGTGGTTTGCGGTGGTCCGTTTAAGCCAAGACATATAGAAGCCGGTTGGCGAATATGAAGGCTCCCGATGCGGCCGGGAATTCCGGCGAACGACACACACGGAAAAGCGGTCTGACCTGGAACGGGCGCGAAGGAGGGCAATCCTCTTCGACCGCACAGCCAGAACAAGCTGGCCAACGCCTGAAGCAGCAGGCTCGGCCCGCCACGTTGAGGTGAATCAACGCCAAAACCTTCGGGAGACGGGACAACATCGCCGTCAACATATCCAATTGTCGGCAACGCCGATCATGTCCTCAACGGCGCCCGACGACGACCAGCACCGCACGGAAAGCGCCGAAGTTTCGGCGGGTATCCGTCGGCGCTTGGTTCAGATCACCGCGTTGTTCCTGGTCCAGGGAGCGGTTCTGTTCGGCGCGTCCGGCAACTTCGGTTGGGTATGGGCGTGGCTGTTCCTGACGGTGCAGTTGGCGGGCGTCATGCTCAATATGGCCATCTTGCTGCGCCGAAGCCCGGTCACCATCGCCGAACGCGCCGACGCGCACGGCATGAAGACCTGGGACAAGATCGTCGGTGGCCTGTGGGCGGTCAGCTACTTTCTGGCCTTGCTTTGCGTGGCGGGCCTGGACATCCGTTACGGCTGGACCGGCGCATTCCCGATCGGCCTGCGGCTCTTGGGACTTGCCGGCATGATTGCCGGCACGGGTTTGATCGGTTGGGCCATGATCTCGAACGCGCATTTCGACGCCGTCGCACGGGTTCGGATGGAGCGCGGCCACCGCGTGTGTTCGAGCGGCCCCTACCGCTGGATTCGACACCCCGGATATCTTGCCGCCATGGTGCAGGCCCCGGCCTTGGCGCTGATGCTCGGCTCGTTTTGGGCGCTGATACCGGCCGCCGCCGCCGCGGCGTTGATGATTGCCCGCACCCACCTTGAAGACCGGATGCTGCTGCAAGAACTCGACGGCTACGCCGCCTACAGCCGCGCGGTACGATACCGGCTCATTCCGCGGCTGTGGTAACGGGCCTCAGCTTTCTTCGGTTTTTCGAAGCGTCGAAATACCGAGACCAGTTAGATAGAGAGGGAGTGTCACCGTCCTGTTGGCGCGCCTGTCTTAGGGCGACGCGCAGAGCCGTCCTGCCAAGGCGCGTGGACGAAGGATCATATGCCTCCGGGTCCTCGCCTTTCCGCAGCGCGCCAAGCGCGCGCGCCCTCTCGGCGCAGTATGCCGGCGCGCCCCAACGATCCAAGATGGCCTGGAAAGCCTCGAAGCTTTTTTCGTCGAAACGCCGTTCACGGCCCTTCCCGTCGTACAACGGATTCGCGGGGTAAAGGCTGAGACAGGGCAGAAAGTCGCGCGGCACCGGAATTGTCGCGGCATGGGTTCGGCCGCTCCTGAGGAGTTTCGGCAAAACGTGCGTATGCGGCCCATCCGGCGTCTTGACCTTGCCGATGGCTTGGTAGACTTCCGCCCGGCCAAGACGTGAGATCGCAATCCGATGCGGACTAGCCTCGACGATCGCGGCCATCGCAGCGCTTCCCGGCGCCAAGATGGAACGCCCGGTCACTTGGCGTAACAGGGCGAGCAAGCCTGCGTCTTTTGTCCGGACGCAGAAATCCACGTTCCGGGCGCTTAGCCCCATATCGAACAAGACGGCATCGCGATCCTCAGGTCGTATGGCGTTCCGGTCAGGGCCCAGTTCGGTTACCGTCGAGCGGTTGTGCGACGCCCCCAACGCCTCGGGAAGGCAGAACACCACCCCATGCTGCCAACGTCCGGGGCGCCCGCTCAACGTTTCATACGCACACGGCTTGACGTCCTCGACCAGGTCTATTCTCAACGCCCCGCGCGCCGTCGCGATCGTCAGCCGCTCCGCGTCATCCAAGATCAAAGGTTCAGCGGCATCGCGATGAAACTCGGCGATAGCGCCGAAAGATCCGATACTGAAACTGCTGCTGGGGTCACGAAGATGTTCGCCAAGGACATGGTGGATTTCTGGATCGTGCGGCATGGGCGATGCTTCTAAGTCCGCTAAATTGTGAGAGATCGGGATGGCCGGGGATTGGCCTCCAGGATTCCAACATGATCGGCCGGCACCGACCGTCAAGTCAAACGGCCTCGGCTATCGTGTCGTCAGACACGCGACATCCCCGCGATCGCCGAACCGTGTGAGTGGCCGGTTCGTTGATGGCCATAACGTTGGCCGCCCGCGCCGATCCCGACATGAAGCCGACTGCGGTCACCGGATGCCAAGAGAAGCCCCTGCCTCACCAGCCACCGGCCCGATTCAGTTGGCCCGATCGAACGATGTTGTTGCCGGCGGAGCAAGACGCGCGCCCATGGGAGAAAGAAGAGATTCTGAAGGATGGCTGATTTGGATTGCAACCGGCGCTGGCCGGTGTGTCGCAGCCCCGCGATCAGCGCTCGCCCTCTATGTTGCTATCCATTGTTGCGTCGCAAGCAATTCTCCATTCGGTCCGACCCCAATTAAAGACCAGAGGTCTGACACCACCTCCAACGAACGGGGTGCGGCTTGGCCGCGCAGACAAATTCGTCGCTTGATCGCAGGCGCATCGAGAGCCAATGGAGGAGAATATGAAGACAAATCGCGTTTTTCGAAGGTGGGTGACCTGGTATGCCGCGGGACAAGGAGCGGTGCGCCGAACGATCCCTAGTCTCGCGGTGGCCTTGGCCCTGGCGCTCGGCGTGACGTCAACGTCCGATGCGTCACGGCTCGACATTCTCGACCCCATCCCACTGCCTTCCGGCTTCCTCTATCCGAACGGTATCACCCAGGCACCGGATGGGACGCTGCTCGTGGGGTCGGTGGTCAGCGGGCAGATCGTCACAATCGATAGCAACAGCACCGGACGCTTCGATGTCGATGATCCCTCCGTATTCGCCGGCACGTCCCTGCGCTTCAACCAGGAAACGGGTCGTTTGTGGGGCACATCGCCGGACTTTCTCGGGACACAACAGCCGGACGGCAGCATCCAGCGGCGCGCGCATCGTATCTTCGCTCGCGACGTTGACACAGGCGCCGTCGATCTGGTGCTTATGATACCGGACGCCGGCTTCGGCAACGACATGGCGTTCGGCGCAGACGGCACTCTTTTTCTCACCGATACAAGCGTGCCGCGCATCCTGACGCTTCCACCCGGCGCCAACCGTTTATCCGTGCTCGTCGCGGACCATCGCCTTTCATCGGATGGCGAGGGGGTCGACGGTATCGGCGCGGCGGGAATCGCCGTTGCAGCGGACGGGAGCACTCTTCTGGTCGGGATTTATGGCTCGGGCGCCGTCTTTGCCGTCGGGAAGATCGCAGACGGCGGCCCACAAGTACGCCGTCTCGAACTCCAGCGGCCGCTCGAAAATCCGGACGGCTTCGTCGTCGACCGCAACGGCGACCTGTTGCTGGTCGAGGGCGGCGTGGCAAGCGGGAACGGAAAGCTGACTCGAATCGTCGATCCTTTGGCCGACGGGCCGCGCCCCGTGGAAACACTGGTCGAGGACCTTGATATACCGGTCAATCTGCAGATCGACGCGGCCGACCCCTCGCTCGTCTACGTGACCGAGTCGGGTCTCGGCCATCGTTTCACGGAGCGGCGACGCTCGGACGCCCCGCCGGCAACTTTCTATGTGCGGCGTTACCGGCTGAATTGATCGGGTTGGGCAAACCCATTCGAAAGGTTTGCCAACAGGAAATCGATGAACGTCCGGATCTTGCTCGGGACATACTCGGAGGCTGGATAGACAACGTAGATTCCAGTCTCCGGGATCCGCCAGTCATCCAGAACCGAAACGAGGCGCCCGTCGTTCAACCCGGCTCCGCTGATGAAATCCGCCAGCAGCGCGATCCCCTCTCCGGCAAGCGCCGCATCGCAGAGCGCCAGCGCGTCGTTGGAGCGCAGCACCGGCGCAATCGGGACGCGCACCACTTCCTTGTCTCGCTGAAGGGTCCACGTCTCGCCGCCGCGCAGATGCGAGAAATGCAACGTCCGATGCGCTTGCAGGTTTTGCGGGGCATTTAACGCAGGGGCCGATGCGAGGTAAGCCGGCGCGGCCACCAAGCGTCTGCGGTTCGGCGCCAACCGGCGCGCCATCAGTCCGGAATCCTCAAGCTTGCCGATCCGTATCGCGACATCGACGCGGGTTTCGATCACATTGACGATTTGGTCGGTGTAGGTCAGATCAACGCGGAGGTCGGGATTTTCCAGAAGGAAGCGCGGCAAGATGCCGGAGAGGTGCAGGCGGCCAAAGCTTGCCGGGGCCGAGATGCGCAATAGGCCGGTCGGCCGCTCCCCATGGGAACTGGCGCTGGCGTCCGCCTCGGCGATGGCGGAGAGGATTTCCTCGCACTGTCGCCAATAGAGCATGCCGGCGTCGGTCAGGGTGACGCGCCGGGTGCTTCGCACGAACAACGCGACGCCAAGGCGATCCTCCAGACGCTGGATGCGCCGACCAAGCGCCGAGGGCGTCAACCCAAGCTCCCGCGCCGCGGAGGCGAAGTTCAAGCGCCGGGCGCTCTCCACAAAGGCCCGCATCAGGGCGATGCGGTCGTTGTCTATCCGGGCCAGCATCTTGGTGGACATGGGACAGAGATAGTTGCACGGCACGCAACTGAGTAGGGCTTCGCGGGACAATTATAGTTTGGCGCACGGCCACCCATCTCTTCGACCGATCACAACGCCTTTTGAAAGGAGAGAAAGATGGGATTGTTGAGTGGAAAAACCGGCGCCGTCATCGGCGCGAGCTCGGGCATCGGAGAAGCCGCAGCGAAGCTGTTCGCCGAGGACGGCGCCAAAGTATCGGTCGTCGCCCGCCGAACGGACAAGCTAAACGAGTTGGTTAAGACGATCCGCGATCGCGGCGGCGAGGCGGTCGCCATTCCGGCCGACGTGACGGTGGCGGCGGATCACGCCCGCATTGTCGAAGAGACCGCGGCGGCTTTCGGCGGGTTCGATTTCGCGTTCAACAACGCCGGGACCATCGGTAATTTCGCACCGATTCTCGAACAGTCGGAAGCGGACTGGGATCACACCATAGACACCAACCTCAAGGCAGTGTGGATGGCGGTGCAGACCCAAGCCCGGCATATGGCGCGGAATGGCGGCGGCGCCATCGTTAACACGTCTTCTTGGCTAGCCGTCGGCGCACTGCCGGGCTCGGCGGTCTATTCCGCCAGCAAGGCGGGCATGGACGGTTTCCTGCGAGCGGCCGCCTTGGAGCTGGCGACGCATGGCATCCGGATCAACAACATCAACCCGGGCGGAATCGACACGAAGATGACCCGTGATGCTTTCCAGAACCACGCCGACGTGCTCGAAACCTTCGCCGCGGCGCACCCAATTGGACGCATGGGGACACCCCGGGAGACAGCCCAGCTTGCCGCCTTCCTGCTGTCCGACCGGGCGTCGAACATTACCGGGCAGGCGATGCTGGTCGATGGCGGGTATGCGATTGCCGGGCAGCGCGGCTGACCCGCCGAAGCAAGAGGCCGGCTGGGTCGAATGGCCCATGCTTAGATCAAGGGTGACCGACGTCGGCAGCGGAAGACGACCACTAATATTAGATTAATAATTAGATCATACAATCTTCTCGTGATTTGCCGAGGCACAGGTTGCGCCGTTTCCTGGTCCTGCCCGATCGGGACGACCGTTTAACACTGCGTCGACGAAGCATATTTCGACCATGGCGCACGACGCTGGCGTTCGCGGTCGCCGCCGAAAAGAGGGAGTTCAGTGGGTGTTTGCAGCTCGCAAGAAGCGAATGGACCGGCCTCAGGAGGTTGCGGACACAGGCGTCCGTGACGCCCCCGTGGACGGTTCTCAAGATCAAGAGATCATCGCCTGCCTGACCGCAATGGCCGAAGGCGACTACACGCAAACGCCCAGGACACAAGGGCCGTTGACGGACGCGATCCACAGTCTGTCGAAGGCCCTCGACGAACAGCGACGTCGCGACCTGGAGCGCACCGTCGCGTTCTCGATGCAGGCGAGCGAAACGACCGCGGCGGTGTCATTTGTCACCGGCGACGTCCGGGACGTCGCCGAAAACACACAGACCATCGCCGCGGCGATGGAGCAACTCGACGCAACCGTCAACGAGATTTCCGAGGCCAGCAACACCGTTGCCAATGACGCTCAGGCGACCGAGAACTCGGTCGACGCCGGGCTATCCTCCGTCAATCGCGCGATCGAAGGCATCGACATGATCTCGCGCACCGTCTCCACTGCCGGCGAGCGCATGGAGCGCCTGTCCACCGCGTTCCAGGATATCGCGACCGTCCTTGAGAGCATCGACGAGATCGCCAAGCAAACCAATCTTCTGGCGCTGAACGCGACGATCGAAGCGGCCCGCGCCGGCGAGCTGGGCAAGGGATTTGCCGTGGTCGCCGGCGAGGTCAAGCTGCTGGCCAACCAGACCGCCAAGGCGACCGAAGACATCCGCCACAAGATCGGCAACATCGGCGATGAAATGGGTCACATGTCGTCGGCCATGACCGAAACCGCCAGCACCGTCGACACGCAGCGCAACGAGATCAACGCGACCGGCGAACAGATTAAGGGCATCGTCGACGCGGTCCGCAACGTCACCACCCAGATGTCGGCGACGGCGTCGAGCGTCACCGAACAGTCGTCGGTGGTCCAGGAAGTGGCGCGCAGCGTAAATGTGATCCGTGAAAAGACCGACCGTTCGGCGGCCAATGCGGACAAGGCCGTTGCGGCGGTCGATCACTCCTCGAAACTGATCGACACGATGCTCGGCGAGTTCCAGGCGATGGAGATTCCCAACGCGGTGATCGACTACGCAATGTCCGACCATTTCCTCTGGAAGAAGAAACTGGCGGCCATGCTGGTCGGCGCGGCCGAACTCAAGAGTTCCGAGTTGGCCAGTCATCACGATTGCCGGTTGGGCAAGTGGTACTACGACGTCCAGGATGAAACGGTCACCGCGCATCCCGCCTTCGGCAGAATCGAAACGCCCCATGCCGCCGTTCACAACCATGGAAAGAAGGCCGCCGAGCTGTTCGCCAAGGGCGACCGGGTCGGCGCCTTGGCCGAATTCGTCGAGATGGAGAAGGCGTCACAAGAAGTCGTCGCCCTGCTTGAAGAACTCAAAGCGGCGAAATAGCCGGGTCTACGCCGACAACGCCCTTATCCGTCATGCACGTCTTTCGACGGGTGCGGGCGTTCTTTAAGCGTCAGCAGCCAAACGGCCCACATGTGAAACGTCTTCCACAATGTGATGCCTAAGAGTTTGGACCCGTCTTCAAGCAGCCGGTGCAGCTTTCCGCCGGACGGCATGACCACATCCACCAACACGCTGACCAAGAAACAGGCGAGGCTGAGAAGGAGCAAGTGCGGCCCCACCGCCCAAATCACGTTGCGGAAGAAGAACAGATAGGCCGCCGTGAGGATGCCGTAGCCGGCAAACACAGACTTCTCGCCAATGCCGAACAGCCGGGGGTAGATCCGTTCATGAGCGAGAAAGAAGTCGTCGACCGTTAGCGCTCCGGATAGGAAGGCCGCGAAAAACAGAAACATCGCGGCCTGGCTCAACCCCTCATTTCGCAGCACGATCAGCCCGCCGATAAAGCAGACCCCCGTCGCGCCGCTCCATAAGAGTATTCCGAAATTGGACACCAGCCCGAGATAGGGCGGAAATCTGCCATCGGTGACGTGGCTCGCGGCGGACAGGGTATCCCGGAACAGCTGGTCGACCGGAATCCAGGGCTGAACGCCGGAAATGATCACGACCGAAACCGCCGGCAGGATTCCGATGACGTAGAGCCATATGGGCGTGCGCCCGATCGTCGCTATCGAAGGCAATATTTTATTCATTGTTGGTCTGATTTCCGCGCCGGCGTAGAGAACATCGCAATATTACACAACTCCTGTCTACATCTCTAAAGGCTACGCGCCGGAGGCCCTTCGCCGCGATACCGGGTTAATCCCCGGAAAGGATCAGGTGTTCTTGGAGAACGGCAGATCCGCCCCAGAGTCCTGCGGTAACTTGGGAGAGTTCCTTGCGTGTTGAGGGGCGAAGATGGCGATGCGCGGCGATCCGCACGGGATGGCGTGTCGAGCTGAAAAATGCACTTTAATAGTGTTCTAATTTGTAATTTATACCCGCTTTGGTAATTTTCTGATAGGCTGAACTAGCATTAAGAACGCCAAACACACGAAAGGCGGGAAAAATGGTTACGGCTAGAATCGCCACATTCAACTGTGAAAACCTATTCGCTCGGTACAAGTTTCGCAGCAACGTCGATCCTCGCACGGCCATCAGGGACGGTTGGCTTCCGGACAAACGACGTTTCGACCTGAATGACGACGATGCAAAACGCATCACCGGGAACGCGATCGAAGAGACGGACGCGGACGTCGTCTGCCTTCAAGAGGTCGAAAGCTTAGACACGCTTAAACGGTTTCGAAGCCACCACATCCATCGCGGGAGCCGCACGTATCCTTACATCGCATTGGTCGACGGAAACGATCCGCGGCTTATCGACGTCGCCGTCCTAAGCAAGTTGCCGATCACGCGTATTCGAACCCATCAGCACGTCAGGCGGACGGCAAGGAGCCGATCCTATATTTTTTCCAGGGACTGCCTCGAAGTCGACGTTGCCGTCGGCGACAAAACCCTGACGCTGTTCGTGCAGCACTACAAATCGATGATCGGAGGCCGCGCGCAAACGCGACAACGTCGAATGGATCAGGTCGCGGCCACCCGCTCCATAATCGAAAGCCGATTTGGCACGCCTGACACCGGCGCTCATCCTTGGGTGGTTCTCGGCGACTTCAACGACTACATGGAACCTGGGACCTCGCTATCGAGGCTCGTCAACTGGAATCAAACCGAAGACGTAATCTCACGATTGCCCGAGAGCGAACGCTGGACACACTATTGGGCACGAAAAGGCGAGTACCGGCAGCTAGACTACATTCTTCTCTCTCGATCCCTTGCCACCGCCAGCCCAGGACTTCCCGGCATCCTGCGTCAAGGCTTGCCGAGACGGGCCCATCGATACACCGGGCGGCGCTTTCGAGGCGTCGGGCAAAACGCCCCGAAAGCGTCGGATCATTGCCCTGTGGTTATGAACGTCAGGCTTTAGCGCCCGCGTTCAAAGGAGCCTGAGAGATCCGGATTGCGTATGGCCAAGGTCTTGAGCCAGGACACGAAGACCTCGCGGCCGAGAGGCCGCTTATGTCGCGCATAATCCTTGTACGTCGGCATGGCCGTCCGCGGCTCCATGCGCATCCGGCGGACGCTCCAAGACCCGTTTGGCCGTGTATTTCCGTTAGCGCGGTGCTAAACGGTCCTCTTCGCGAATCGACTTGGGATTTGGAGAGCGGAGAAATCGAAGCGGCTCTGATGAACCAGCAGGAATCCGCCGTAAAATCCGACGCACAATCGGCGGCTCGGGCCGAGCCGTTACCAGGCCGGGAATAGATGGTTGACATAGAATGGATCTTTCTCGGGTTGGCCCTGATATGGGTGTTGCTGGTCGCTGCCCACTATGTACGGCGCACCTCGACCTTGCTGTCGTATCTGTTTCTCCCCGGCTCCATCATCGCGGGCCTTGCGGCTCTTTTCGTCGGTCCCGACGTGCTCGGTGCGATGTTAGGCATGACGTTCGGTCCCGATGCTCCCTTCACCCAAGGGATAATCCCCGCACAAATCAGGGAGACGTGGCATGCATTGCCCGGAATTCTCATCAACGTCGTCTTCGCCTCGCTGTTTCTCGGAAAGCTGATACCCGGCATTCGCGCCATCTGGCGGCGGGCCGCCCCTGTCGTCGCGTATGGTCAGACCGTCGCCTGGGGCCAATATGTGATCGGCTTTTTGCTCGCGATCTTCATCCTAGGGCCGTTCTTCGACATGGATCCGATGGCTGCCGCGCTTATCGAAATCGGGTTCGAAGGCGGTCACGGCACGGCGGCGGGACTGATCCCGGTCTTTGAGGAAATGGGCTTTTCGGAAGGCGCCGATCTGGCCCTGGGGCTCGCAACCGTCGGCCTCGTATCCGCCATCGTCACGGGTACGATTCTGATCAATTGGGCGGCCCGGACCAACCGGCTCCACGCCCGGGCAACACCGCTCGACGCCGAAGCGGTTCCGGAGGAAATGGCGGCGCTGATGGAAAACCGGTCTCCAGACAGTCATCAGCCGAAGGAAGACCACCCGATCGACCCTCTTTCATTCCACCTCGGCCTGATTGGCATCGCTATCTTCGTTGGCTGGCTTATTCTGCAAGGTCTGCTTGCCCTGGAAACCGCCACATGGGGGCGCCTCTGGGGTGTCGAACTGATAGAACATGTTCCGGTATTCCCCTTCGCCATGCTTGGCGGCGTAGTCGTGCAAATCGCGGTATCCCGACGTTGGGGCCGCCATGTTGTCGACCGTCATCTCATCAATCGGATCGCCGGCACGGCGCTCGATGTCATCATCGTGGCGGCGCTTGCGACCTTGTCCCTCACGGTGATCGGCGACAATATTCTGCCCTTCATGATCCTTGCTGTTGCCGGGATCGCGTGGAATATCCTCGGCTTCCTTGTCCTCGCCCCCCGCCTCATTCCAAGATATTGGTTCGAGAACGGCATCCCCAACTTCGGCCAGTCCATGGGAATGACCGTGACCGGTATGCTGCTCTTCCGGATGACCGATCCAGGCAATCGTTCCGGAGGGCTCGAGAACTTCGGTTACAAGCAATTGTTGTTCGAACCCATCGTCGGCGGCGGCCTCTTCACGGCAAGCGCGCTGCCCCTCATCGCGCAGTTTGGGGCGCCGGCCATGCTCGCAGTAACCGGAAGCCTGATGCTCGGATGGTTAGCGTTCGGTATCTTCGTCTTGGCTCCCGCAGCAAAATGACGCGCTTGCGGTGAAACGGTGTCGGACGCCTGCCGTGGGCGAGGAGTCTGGCGTCTGCTGGGGCCCTCTCGTGTTTCATCAGGTTGAGTGACCATGCTGTATCTTGAGATATTCTTCGTGCTGCTGCTCATACTCATGAACGGCGCGCTGGCGATGTCGGAACTCGCGCTGGTGTCCTGCCGGAAAAGCCGGCTTGAGCAGATGGCTGGCCTCGGAAACAAAGGCGCGCGCACGGCGCTCCTCCTCATCGAAGACCCGACCCGGTTTCTGTCGACGGTGCAGATCGGCATCACGCTGGTCGGAATCCTCGCCGGCGCGTTCAGCGGGGCGACGATCGCCGATAAGCTGGGCGATTGGCTTGAAACCTTCCCCGACGTCGCGCCACACGGCGACACCATCGCAATCGGCCTGACGGTGGTCGTGATCACCTACCTTACCCTGATCGTTGGCGAACTGGTGCCGAAGCGCATCGCGCTCGCAAACCCCGAACGTGTCGCTTCGCTCGTCGCCCGACGGATGAAGCTGTTGTCGCATTTGGCCGCGCCCGCCGTGTGGCTCCTCAAGGTCTCGACCGATGTGGTCCTTCGCGTCATGAAGCTCTCCACGGCGCGTAGAGAGAGTGCGATCGAGGATGAGGTGAAATCGCTGGTCGCCGAAGGCGCTCTCTCGGGAATCTTCGCACCCCAGGAGCGCGAGATGATCGATGGCGTGCTCCGTCTCGCCGATCGGCCGGTCAGGGCCATTATGACACCGCGGTCGGAGGTCGTCTGGGTCGAGGCGCAGGCCGACCCCGAAACACTGAAGCGCGTAGCCGAGACGTCCCACTTCTCTCGCCTGCTCGTTTGCGACGGTTCGGTCGACCGCGCGGTTGGCGTGGCGCACACCAAGGATCTATTGCCGCTGGCCCTGAAGAACGACCCCATCGACCTGCAGTCCCTGATGGTGCCGCCGCTGGTCGTTCTCGACCGCATCTCCGTCCTGAAGCTCATCGAACGATTTCGTCTCGAAGGCGCGAACATGGCTGTCGTCGTCGACGAATACGGCGTGACCGAAGGCGTGGTAACGGTGACCGACCTTCTGGAGTCGATCGCAGGTGAACTACCGGAACGGGGAGAAGCCGCCAAGCTGCTCATCATTCAACGCGATGACGGATCCTGGCTCGTCGACGGGACATTGCCGATCGACGAATTCGAGGACCGCATCGGCTTACGAGGCCTTCGAGAACGTGGCGGCTTCGACACCGTCGCAGGCTTCGCCCTGCAGCAATTCGACCAATTGCCGACCGTTGGCGAGAGTTTCCTGTACCAGAATGCTCGGTTCGAGGTGGTCGCCATGGATGGGCGGCGCATAGAGAAGATTCTTGTACGGCCCGAGGCTGACCCTACGCGCTAGGTGGGCTCCGGCGGGAGCCGCGTCTCCCACGATCACGTGGCTGAAATCTGTTTGGGTCTTCGCTTGACGCTTAGAAGTATCCTGACGTCGTGCAAGACGGCACCATCGTCGATCACAAGAAGCAGCCATTTGCCATCATGGTAGGTCGTCGCATTATCGTATGCCTCCAAAGTCGCGGGCGAAATCTGGTCCCGCAGACCGTCCACCTTCGCGCGTTCCTTGGCGCCGAAGGTGACTTGGAGTTTGAAGGCGTTCCGCTCCGGTATGAAGGTACAGAAGGACCGGCTCTTTTTGTATCGCAATGACCAACCGTGTTTCCTGCCGCCATTGAGCCATTCCGGAGCGAAAACACCCGGATACAGGTCGTCAATCATGTCCCTAAGACGGCACCAATAGTCGTATGCGGATGGGCCGATCCAACTTCTGACTTTGCGAACGTCTGGCGGCGCATCGGGATCGACGATCCTTATCGCGGGTTCGGCGTTTTTCTGGTCCTTGGTCATATTCGCGCCCCTCGTTCGGCGGGATTTTCACTGGCGATCTGGTTGGCGAACGAGCGAGACGGTAAGAAAGAACCGACCGTTCGGCATTGACCTTTATCAGAACGGCCATGCCACCCGTCTGCAAAGTCACGCTGGCGGATCAAAAGGCCGATCTTGGATCCGCCAGCGGCGGGCCTGGAAGCATGTCGATTGCGCGGCGATTCGGACCTGCTCGCTCCATCACCGATGTTTGATCGAACAAGAAGGGCAAGCCATCGTTCTCCGAAAACCGTGGGACGCATCGAATCAGGGCGGCGTCTTCCGTCTTGATCCAGGTCATAGTTTTGCCGGCCGGGTCTTGGTAATCGATAAGATCGTTGGAGAGTGTCCCGTTCGTCCGCTCCCAACGGGGTCGGGGCCGTTTGCCCTTAGCTCCCTTTCATGATCGGCCACGGTCGGTGGGGGCGTGCTCGGCGCAAATGTCCACCAAACAGCTTTCGAGTTTCCTGAGCGGGTTCGGCGTTGCGCCCTGGTCGAGGCAGCGATGCAGGATGGCGAGGTGCTAGGGCAGCGCGATAAGCGCGGAGTCGGGAAATGAAACCGTGGAATGGAGGCAATCGAGGACCCGCACGCAATGCAGCGCCGAAAGCCGCACGAACGTTGCTTAAGCGAGGGACAATCTGTTCTCACAAATCTTGTAAACGGATTGGCCGGCCTCAAACAAAACCCGAGGACTCGCACCAGGATGTGACTCTGATCGACATCACGTCCCGGTGCTACACTCCATTCACCTCATGGTGGTATCAAGACCATATGTTGTGGAGGGCAATATGAAAACGAGAAGGAACCTTATTCCGGACGTGGTTTCGGACCAGGCATTGATCACGTTGAATATGTCCGACACCGCCCGCGATGCAGCCATCTTAATGGATAGCAATCGTGTGAGTTCTGTCTTGGTCGTGAACACGCAGGGAGAACTCTGTGGGATTTTTACGGTACGCGACGTCGCCCGTCGGGTGGTTGGCGGCCATCTCGATCCTGACAAGACGCCGTTGTCTCGCGTGATGACCAAGAATCCGCAATGCGCGGCGGCGACCGACAAACCGTATCTTGCGTTGCAGAAAATGCAGGATGGCGGGTTTCGCCACCTTCCGGTGACGGATGACGGGACCAGCAACGGTAAACTGATGGGGATTGTCTCGCGGAAGAGTTTCTTTCCCGAGGAGAAAGCCATGCTCGAATGGGAGGAACGCCTTGAACAACTCATCCGATGACCTTTACCGGCATCGAACAGCACGGGGTGTCGTTCGAAAAAGCGATCCCGTCTTCCTGGGACGAGTCCAAGCCAACTTTGTGATCCAGCGATCGCATCGACGCCACTCGCGCGAAACTGCACGGCGAGAAGTAACCCGTCTTGCCGACGGGCCCGCAACGGCATGCCGTTTTGCAAACACGGCAATCGGTCATAGACCGGGATGCCGACAAGCGGGGCGGCGGCACTTCACCGGTCACCGGCGATTGCTTTCCGTCGACGGTTCAGATTTGCGCAGCCAGGGCCTTGATCCGGTCGGACACCGTCACCTCGACGCCGGCGGCGGGTTCCAGTGCCCGCAATCGTCCCGGAAGCGCCGCTAGATTTCCGGCGGCGTTTGCCCGCGCCTCCGCACAGGAGGGCAACGGAGTCACCAACGCGCCGCCGCGCAGGACCGGTTGCAGTAGTCTTTCGCCGTCGGCGTCTTCGTCCGCCAACGCCAACACGTCGCCAGCCAGCCGACCATCCGGCCCCAGCCGCCGGAAGATTTGTTTTCGCCCCGGCCATGTCGCCTTTCCTTCCGACCGTTTCCGTTTCGGTTTGCCCGCGTACTCCTCGAGTTTGTACGCGCAATCCAGCGACGGCGCGTCGCCCGAGGTTGTCAGCTGAGTCCCGATCCCGAACCCGTCGATCGGCGCGTTCTGCGTTGCGAACCGCTGCAATTGGAATTCGTCCAAACCGCCGCTGGCAAAAATACGCACCGCCCGAAGGCCGCCCCCGTCCAGGATTCGCCGGACCTTGAAGGCATGATCGGCGAGGTTCCCGCTATCGAGGCGAACACCGGCCAACTCTATCCCCTCGGCCATCAAACCCGGCGCCAAGTCGACGAGCGACCGCGCGGCGGCTTCCGTGTCGTAGGTGTCGAGCAGTAACACCACGCCTTGCGGCCGCGCACGGGCGAAATCCACGAAGGCTTGGTTTTCGTCCTCATGGGCTTGGATGAAGGAATGCGCCATCGTGCCGAAAATCGGGATGCCGTAAAGCGCCGCCGCCGGCACGGTCGCGGTTCCGGTAAACCCGGCAATATAGCCGGCCCGCGCCGCGAGAAGCCCGGCCTCCGCCGAATGGGCGCGCCGCAACCCGAAATCCAAGAGCATCTTCCCCGGCGCGGCGAGCACCATCCGCGCCGCCTTGCTCGCCACCATGGTCTGGAACTGTAGGAGGTTGATGAGCCGCGTCTCGACCAATTGCGCGACCGGCAAGGGCGCGACGACCTGGAGGATCGGCTCGTCGGCGAAGAAGGCGGTTCCCTCGGGCATGGCGTTGACGTCGCCCTCGAAGCGCAGACCTTCGAGGTACCGCACCAACGGCTTGCCAAAGCCGCCATGGTCGCGGAGCCAGCGCAGCTCGGGTTCCGTGAAACGAAGTTGTTGAAGAAAGTCCACCGCCTGCTCCAGGCCGGCGGCAATCAGGAAGTTGCGGCCCTTGGGAAGACGTCGAACGAAGAATTCAAACACCGCGCCCTCCGTCATGCCGGCCTCAAGGTAGGCTTCCATCATGGCGAGCTGATACAGATCGGTCAGCAGCGCGCTCCGGCCCGCGCCGGCGGCGTAGATGTCGCGGAGATCGGGGTCGATGTTTGGCGGGTCGGTCGGTGACATGGGTGATACGTTCTAAAGCCCAAAATCGGACATGTCCGCAACGACGACGCCGGCTTCCGCCATCGCCTTGTGGGCTGCTTGCAGCGATCCGTTCAGGTCGATCGCCCGGCAAGCGGCATCGATCAAGACCACCTCGAAGCCGGCGGCGCGCGCATCGAGCGCCGTGAAGTTGACGCAGAAATCGGTGGCGAGCCCGCACAGAAATATCCGCGTCATGCTACGCTCGCGAAGGTAGCCGGCAAGCCCGGTCGGCGTTCGGCGGTCGTTTTCGAAGAACGCGGAATAGGAATCGATATCGCGCCGGCACCCCTTGCGCAGGATGAATTCGACCCGCGGCAGATCCAGCTTCGCGTGGAAGGCGGCGCCGTCGCTCCCCTGAACGCAATGCACCGGCCACAACACCTGTTCGCCGTAGGACAGGGCCACCGTTTCATACGGCTTCTTACCGGGATGATTGACGGCAAACGAGCGATGATCGATCGGATGCCAATCCTGCGTCATCGCCACATGAGGAAAGGCGGCGGCAAGCCGGTTTACCACCGGCACCACCGCATCCCCATCCGGCACGGCAAGCGCCCCGCCGGGACAAAAATCATTCTGTATATCGACGACCAAGAGCAACGCCTCGTCGCCGGGTCTGAACTTCGACATCATTCAGTATTCAGTTGTCTCTGCCGTCGCAACCGTTCCGCCGATCACGGAGAAAGCCACGGCGCGGCATCTGTTAGGTTAAACCGAGGCCCCGGCGAATCGGCGCGCCCCGACCGCACGGCTTTCATCTGCGTTGCCAATTAAGCCGCCGTACCGCCCCGATACAAGAGGCATGGGCATTCCGCCGCCTGCGCCACTTTATGCGATACGCTCCCAAGCAACAGACCTTGAAGATCGCCCATGCCGCGATCGCCCATGACGATCAGATCAATGCCCTTTTCCCGACAGAACTTAAGAATTTCACCGGCCGGGTCTCCTTCCCGGGTCTCCATGGAAACACGGGCACCGTCACAGAGCGCTACTCGATCCATTGCCGCCGCCAGGATGCGGTCCGCTTCCGACTTTGCGGCGCCCGTTTCCTGAATGAGTTTCTCCAGGTGTTCGGGGAGAATGTATGGCTCGTCCGTTTGCAGAACATACAGAAGACTGATCGTCGCCCCGCACTTATCCGCCAGGTCATCGGCATAGGATACCGCGTCAATGGCTCGGATCGATCCGTCGACGGGTACGAGAATATTTCTCGGTGGCATTGATCGAATCCCAACGAAGTTTTCCCCTGCACGATACATACGTTGCGGATAGGCGAATTGATTTATCTCAGCCAGCGCCGACTCTTTTTCAGCGATACCGTTATTGGGGTACAGCTAGAACGTTCGCAGGCGGTTGCGCCTTCATGCGCAGGGGACACGAACAGCGTTGACGAAACCAAGGAGAGGCGACCAATGCCGCGAGACGGACAGCCGAATCGAATCATCATCATGGGTGCGGCCGGTCGTGATTTTCATAATTTCAATATGGTCTACCGGGACAGCCCCAACGATACGGTCGTCGCCTTCACGGCGACCCAGATTCCCAATATTGCAAGCCGCCGCTATCCGCCGGCGCTCGCCGGACCACGGTATCCTTCGGGCATCCCGATCGTCCCGGAAGAGGATCTTGCCGCGCTTTGCCGCGAACACGACGTGACCGATGTGGTTTTCGCGTATAGCGACCTCAGACATGAGGACGTCATGCACCGCGCCTCGGCGGCCCTTGCGACGGGCGCCGACTTTTCCTTTCTCGGGCCGACGCGAACAATGCTGCGGCCGAAGAAACCCGTGATCGCCGTCTCGGCCGTGCGGACCGGATGCGGAAAGTCGCAAGTAACGCGATGGCTTTCCCGGCTACTGAAGGACCACGGTTTTGCCGTCGCCGTGGTCCGACACCCCATGCCGTATGGAGATCTCGAACGCCAGACCGCCCAGCGTTTCGCCGAAAGCCGGGATCTCGATGCCGCCGACTGCACCATCGAAGAACGCGAGGAATACGAGCCGCATCTGGCCGTCGGCAACGTCGTGTTTGCCGGCGTCGACTATCGCGAGATTCTGACCCAAGCGGAAAAGGAGGCGGATGTCATTCTTTGGGACGGCGGGAACAACGACTTTCCCTTCTTTGCGCCGGACCTGCATATCGCACTCGTCGATCCCTTGCGTCCGGGCCAGGAAGCAACGCATCATCCGGGCGAGACCGTGTTGCGGATAGCCGATGTGGCGCTTGTCGCGAAGAGCCAATCGGTTCCCGACGAGACCGTTCGGCAGACTATCGACCGGATCCGCCTAATCAACAAAAACGCAATCGTTATCCGCGGCGCGTCGCCGGTCACCCTCGACGATCCCAGCCTTGTCATGAACCGCCGCGCCCTGGTGGTGGACGACGGCCCGACCATCACCCATGGCGGCATGCCATACGGCGCCGGATATGTCGCGGCGACCGAAGCCGGCGCGGCCGAGATCATCGATCCGCGGGAAGCGGCGGTCGGCGAGATCGCCGACGTGTACCGCACCTATCCCCATATCGGGGCCGTGCTGCCGGCGGTCGGCTATGGATCCTCAGAGGTCGAATCCTTACGCAAGACGATCGAGACGGTCGCGCCGGATGTCGTGGTGTCCGGCACGCCTTGCGACCTGTCCGCGCTGATCGATCTTTCCGTACCGGTCGTTCGCGCGCGCTATTCCTTCGCCGAGGTCGATTCGCCGGGTCTCGAAGGCCGGGTCGTGGAATTCCTGCAGGCCGTGGCCTGGTCTAATCCCGATAGTCGATACCGGTCGCATCCGCCGTGATGCGCGTGCCCGCCTGACCCGCGAGGATCGCCGGCGCATCCGCCATGGCGCCGATCGCCGCGACACCGCCCGTTGCCGCAACGAAATCGCAGGCGGCGTCCACCTTCGGGCCCATCGATCCCGCCGCGAAGGAAAACCGGCGCATCGCCTCCGGCGAAACACGTCGGATCAGCCGCGCGTCCGGCTGGCCCCAACGGACATACACGCCATCTACATCGGTGAGAATCAGCAACACCGCGGCTCCCAATTCCTTCGCGAGCAAGGCGCTGGAGAGGTCCTTGTCGATAACCGCCTCGACGCCGCGGAGCCGGCCGTTCGCCGATGCGACGACCGGGATGCCGCCGCCACCGGCGCAGACCGTGACGACGCCTTGCTCGACGAGCATCCGGACAACGTCCATCGGCAATATCCGCTTGGGTTTGGGAGAGGCGACGCAGCGTCGATACTGGTCGCCGACCCGGACGAATGTCCAGCCGCGCGACCGCGCCAAATCCTCCGATGCGCCCTTGTCGTAAAACGGCCCAATCGGTTTCGTGGGACTGCCGAAGGCAGGGTCCGCGGCATCGACCGCCACCTGCGTCAGCAGCGTCACGCACGGACGGCTTGAACCGAGGGCGCTTCGCAATTCCTGTTCGATAAGATAACCGATCTGCCCTTCCGATTCGGCGTCGAGAATGTCGAGCGGATCGCCCGGGCTTTGGAGCGCGAGAAGGCCGACTTGCGGTCCGTTACCGTGGGTGACCGCCAACCGCCGCCCGCCGCTCAATCTGGACAAAACCGCCGCTGCCGTCTGAGCATTGCGACGCTGGTTTTCCGCGCTCGGCGTTTCATCCCTTTTGAGCAGCGCGTTGCCGCCGAGAGCGGCGACGACTGTTTGCGACGCGTTGCCCTGATCCATTCCACTGCCTCCATGGCTTGTCATACGACGCCAATGGCGTCCGGCCAGCACTCCTTGACATGGCTGGCCATAAAGACTCCGACAGGTCTTGTAGGTCATCCGTTTGAAGCGGACCGAGCATTGATACAGGTCATGGCCTGACCGCCATCGGTACGGCGTGATGAAAGACGGATCGGCGACGATCCGGTTTCTCTGTTGGACCTGGGAACCGAGAAGCGGGAGAAGGGGATTTGAATGCGCGACGCACTCATACTGGAACTCGGCGTTCGGGAGCTTGCTACATTCTGCCGGTTCGCTGAATTCGCCTACGGCAAGATCGAGAAGACCGGCGGGCAGGATGCGGTCGAAACGTTTTTCTATGCGCATGCCATGCTGGGAAACTGTGCGATGGCGGCGCGGCTGCTTCGGTCGCAAGCGTTGGCAGCGCACGCGGCCGACCGGACGATCGCCGACCTGCTAAAGGTCCCGCGCACATACCAGATCGAGGACGAGGCCATTCGCGGCATGCTGGAAGGGTACGACGCACGGTTGGCGACGGGCCTCACGCTATATGGCGAAGGAACAAGGGTTCTCGACTCCAACATCGGCGACCGGGACGCCTTCGAAGACGACCTGAGCCTTTTCCTGCGGCATTACGATCCGACCGTCGATGTGCTCACCCTGCTGGAAGATGAACTGAACCTGGCGCTGATCGCGAAAGAGATCGCGGACATCCGGTCCAAAGCGGAGGCGTGGTTGGACAGTAACGCCACGCTGACGGAACGGCCGGCGGCGGTGAGCATTCCCCCAACGCCTTAGCGCCGCCTGAGGAAACCGCGGGTGCCGGCGACCCGCGCCCGGCATCCGCGCGGCTCCCGTGCCGGGACGACATCGTGGGCAAAACCATTTGGAGACGGCGATCATGGACAGCGTCCTTTCTTAACGACGAGGAATGGTTCAATTGGATAACCGTCAAGGTTCTGAATTTCCCCGCCATCGCTTGATCGGATTGATTGCCGGTCCACTGACCGCCGTCGCCATCGGGGTGAGCCCGACGCCCGACGGTCTGCCGCCGCAGGGGTGGTGGACCGCGGCGGTGGCGCTCTGGATGGCAATCTGGTGGATGACGGAAGCGTTGCCGCTGGCCGTGACGGCGATGCTGCCGGTGTTCCTGTTTCCGATATTCGGCATCCGCAGCATCGAAGATACCACGCCGTCCTACGCGCATCCCTTGATATTCCTTTTCCTCGGCGGGTTTCTCCTGGCCCGCGCCATGCACGTTTGGGGATTGGACAAGCGTTTGGCGCTCAACGTCTTGCGGCATGCAGGGTCCAGTCCGCGCCGCGTGATCGCCGGGATCATGGGGGTTACGGCGTTCCTCAGCATGTGGGTCAGCAACACGGCGACGGCGATGGTCATGCTGCCGATCGGTCTCTCCATAGTGGCAGCCTATTCGGAACACCGGAAAGAAAGCGCCGCCGCGATCGCGCCGGCCTTGTTGCTGGGCATTGCGTATGCGGCGACGATCGGCGGCATGGGGACAATTATCGGAACACCGCCCAACGCCCTTTTTGTCGCCTTCATGTCCGAGGCCCATGGGATCGAAGTCAGTTTCATCCGCTGGATGACGATCGGCGTTCCCTTGGTCCTGGTCATGTTGCCGCTGGCCTGGTTTGTCCTGTCCCGGCTGATGTTCCCGGTCGGCGGGGCGGAGTCGGAGCAGTCAACGGCGCGAATCGGCGAGCGGCTTGCGGACCTTCCACCCATCTCGAAGGGCGAGCGCTATATCGCCGGCGTCATGCTGAGCGTCGCGGTCCTCTGGATTACACGGCCGCTGATCACCTCGGCGATGCCGTGGCTTCACCTATCCGACGCCGGGATTGCGGTCATCGGGGCACTCCTGCTTTTCGTGTTGCCGGTCGACCTGCGGCACGGCCGTTTTTTGCTCACCTGGCGCGAGGCCGCCGCCATCCGGTGGGACGTGTTGATCCTGTTCGGCGGCGGTTTGGCCCTGGCGGGTGCGATGGGCGACACGGGTTTGGCCGACTGGATCGGCGCTCAACTAAGCGGTTTCTACGTGTTGCCCTTGTTTCTGCTGCTGCTCGCGATCGGACTCCTCATGGTCTTTGTCGGAGAGTTGGCGAGCAACACGGCGATGGCGGCCGTCTTCCTGCCGGTCGCCGGGGCGGCGGCGCTCACCATCGGCGAACCGGTATCGCTCTTTGCGCTGCCCGTTGCGTTGTTCGCCACGCTGGGGTTCATGTTGCCGGTGGCCACGCCGCCCAACGCGATCGTCTTCGGAAGTGACAAGGTCGAAATCCGTCACATGCTCCGCGCCGGTTTGATCCTTGACCTGATCGGCATCGTGATCGTCGCAATCGCCGTCTTGACCCTCGGGAAATGGGTTCTGCCGCCCGGATAGACAGGAGATCGCAGCGCGCCGACTGCATGCGGCTATCGCGGAATGCCGCCGGTCTGCAACGCGCAGAAGGTGGCTCGGTCGCATCGGCCGCCGTCACCGACACATCGCGGTTGACCTCAATCAAGGCGCGCAGCCTCAACACTGTCGATGATCGACTTCAATCGGCCACGAAGTGGGGTCAGGCGATGACGCGAATTCTGGACGAGGTTGCAGCAGCGCTCGCGAGCGAGCCGCTGATCGGGTCACGGATTCATCACATCGAACGCCGGCTGGAAGACGGCGCCGTCGTGCTAGAAGGCGAGGTCCCGACCATAGCCGCCAAAAGAAAGGCGCTCGAACATGTCGCCGCAGTTGCCGGGTTCGACGGCATCATTGAATGGCCGAACGGGATGCATGGTGCGTCTTCGGCGTCGATGACGTCATCAACAAGATCGGCGTCGACCCCTAGACGCGATCACCCCTAACAGCCCGCTGACCGCGCCCGCGAAGATCAATGATACGGATCAATGCACCGGTTGCCGTCGGCAGGCAAATTCACGAACTACATTCGGGACGAACCGTCATGAATGAGCGAACGCCTCACCAAACACGGCAACCTGAAAAAGACCGCCCGTTGTTGCATGACGACATCGTGCGCATTGTCGGCGACCTTCAGGACTCGAAGATTGCCGCCATTCAAGCGATGGCACCGACGGCCCAGGAGTTGGAGGCTACCGTCTTGTGGGCCGAGGCCGAAAACGACGTTGTCGACGAATCGGAGCAACCGTTAACCGGCGCGACGGCGCGTGTCTACGAGATTCTGATTACCCGAAAAGACTACGGCGAAGAGGAACAACTTCCATGATGCGCCGCGCCGCCGGACGCCGATATCATGAACCTTGGGTCGCATAGAAGACAATGAGCCGAAAACTGCACTTTTACACAAGCATCCTGTTGACCGTGATCGTCGCGGTGTTGATCGCGATCGCGATTTTGCTGTTTACGAGCCGGGCTTGCGCCCTTTAAACGAGCCCTTCGCCCGGTCCTCGAAACCAATTCGGACATTAAGCCGCTCTCGTCGACATACGCGGCGTCGACGATCGGCATGATCAGAACTGGATTCCATACCTCTCCATCGGATTAAGGATGTTTGCGCGTGCTGGTCCGTCGAATGCTCTCGACCGTTCGAACGACTTCCGCATCGTCCAAGGGCGGGCGGGCGCGGACACGGTTCCAACACAACATCAACTCCTGGATCACGTCCGGATCGACGCCGCACCAATTGAGGTGCCCGGCAAACGAGGCAATCGTCGCATTGCGTTCGCCTTCGCCGACACCATCGGCCGCCAAACGCCGCCAATGGCGCATGCCGCGACCGGGATGGTCGGATCGTCGGCGGATCAGCGAAACCATCCACCGCGGGAGCGCCGCCGGATCTTGCGGCGCCTCCTCGCCATGGGCCCAAACATACGCCCGCCCCGACGGATGAATGGATGGCGGGGCAACGACAAGTCCTCCCTCCGCCCGGATGTCGATCCCTTCGACCATCGCCACGCGGCTGCGAAGAGGCATCGGATCGGCGGGCGCCGCGAAATACAGATGGCGGCCGCCCCCTCCGGTCTGGACGGTCAAGGTGCGCGGTAAAGGCCCATTGCGTTTTTCAAGGCGATGCAGGCTCTCGCCGCCGCCGTGCCGTGGATCGATATCGATCACGACGAGATTCGAGATCTGTCCAGTGACGATGCCGATATTCGCGTCGGGGCACTGCTCGAACCAACGGGAAATTTCCGTCTTGCCGGCCTGCCGCCGTTGGTACTCCCGCCACGGCGCCAACGGCCGCTTGTCGCGAGGCCGGATCAGCGCAACGGACCATCCGCGCGCCACATACCGTTCCGCCGCCCTCTTGATGCCGTTTGGGCCCATGGGACGATTATCCGACGAGGTGATGCTTGCCGATCGGTTTGACGGTTGTAGCCTGCGGCCCCTTCTCGCTTTCGTTCACCGCGAACTCGACCCTTACCTCGTCGCCCTCTTTCAGCTTGCCGAAGAGTTCGTTAACCACGCTGTTGCGGTGAAAATAGACCTCTTCTCCCGACGCGGTTTCGATGAAGCCGTACCCGTCTGCGGGGAAGAGCTTCGCGACGCGCCCGTGGTTCGGCGTTTCATGCGTCTTTACGTCTTGCCGTCGAACACGGGCATAATCCTCTATTTGGCGAGCGGCCGCCTTGAAGGCATCCCGGATGGCCACATAGATGTCGCTGTGCGCCGCATTTTTCGGACCTGCATGGGTCACGTGCAGTGTCTTTCCCGGCAGGCCCATATTCACCGCAATACTGTAGAGACGGCCATGATGCTTGTGTTTGTCGGTAACCTCGACGGCGACATTGCACCAGTGCAAACGCGCGTCGAATTTCTCTAAACTCTCGGCATGTTTCCGAATGTCCGCCTCTACCGAAGGAGACGGGTCGACATTGCGAAAGGTAATCTTGATCGGCGTCGACATAGCGATCTCTCCCGACAATTCCGCTTATGAGCCCGACTCTACCCAACGGGAAACGTTCAGAGGTTGACGCACATCAAGCGCCTTTCCTCCAAGGCCCTGCGCGCCGTAACCGGGCGGCGGCGGCGCTGTGTTGATCTGCGTCAAGTCGACGGGCGGATGATACGCCGACAATGCCGCGCCATTTCACAACACGAAGGACATCCATACCGTGTCATCCCCGCCGCGCTACATCCGATTTTTCGACGAACTGTCCCTGGACGATATTGCCCTCGTCGGCGGGAAAAATGCGTCGCTGGGCGAGATGCACCGGGAGTTATCGCCGCAGGGCATTCCCATCCCGAACGGTTTCGCGACAACGGCGGAAGCCTATTGGGACGTGTTGGACCGGGCCGGCGGGCGGGCGGCGTTGCGGGACATACTGGACGATCTGCGCCCCGACGATGTTGCCGACCTTGCGCGGCGTGGCCAGAAAGCCCGCGATCTCATATACGGCGCCGGACTGCCGGAGGACCTGAGCCGTCAGATCCGATCGGCTTACGGCCGGCTGGTTGACCAGTACGGCGCAGACCTGAGCGTCGCCGTCCGCAGTTCCGCCACCGCGGAAGACCTGCCGACCGCGAGCTTCGCCGGGCAGCAGGATACATACCTCAACGTTCGGGGCGAGACGATGTTGTTGGACTCGGTACGGCGGTGTCTTGCCAGTCTCTTTACCGATCGCGCCATCCATTACCGCCATGACCGGGACTTCGACCATCTGAAAGTCGCCCTGTCCGTGGGTGTGATGAAAATGGTTCGGTCCGACATCGGAACCAGCGGCGTGACCTTCACGCTCGACACGGAGACCGGCTTCCGGGATATCGTCTTGATCACGGCGTCCTATGGTCTCGGCGAGAACATCGTTCAGGGGATCGTCGATCCGGATGAGCTTGTCGTACACAAGCCCACATTCGACCTCGGCCATCGCGCGGTCCTGCGCCGCACCCTCGGCACAAAAAAACTGAAAATGATCTACGCCACCGGCCGAACGCGAGAGCCGGTGCGGAATATCCCGACATCGAAGGAGGAGCGCGACCGCTTCAGCGTCTCCGATCAAGAAGCGCTGCGGCTCGCGGAATACGCGATCCGGATCGAACGGCACTATTCTCAAAAGGCCGGGCGTTCGATGCCGATGGATATCGAGTGGGCGAAAGACGGGATAGACGGAGAACTCTATATCCTGCAGGCGCGGCCCGAAACCGTCGCCTCGCGCGCCGCTTCAACGACACTGCGCCGTTATCGCCTTGTCGAAAAAGGCGAGGTCAAGGCGAGTGGGCGGGCCGTCGGCGACACGATCGCGAGCGGCGCCGTGCAGCTCATTCGGGATGCCGATGAACTCAGCGGTTTCACGCCCGGTTCGATTCTCGTATCGGACACAACCGCGCCCGACTGGGAGCCCGTCATGAAGACGGCCGCCGCCGTCGTGACCAACCGCGGCGGCCGGACCTGTCATGCGGCCATCGTCGCGCGCGAGTTGGGGATTCCCGCCGTCGTGGGAACGACCGACGCGACGGAACGCCTGGTCAACGGCGACCCGATCACCGTCTCCTGCGCCGAGGGCGAAACCGGGCGCGTCTACGCCGGGACCCTTCGGCATGAAGTCGACGAGACCGATCTGTCGAACCTCGAACGGCCGCGTACCAAGATCATGATCAATCTCGGAAATCCGGAGATCGCCTTCAAGACTAGCTTCGTTCCGAATGACGGTGTCGGACTCGCACGCATGGAGTTCATCATCGGCGAGTACATCAAGGTCCATCCCATGGCGTTGGTCCATTTGGACCGGGTCGAGGATCCGGCGGCGCGCGCCGAGATCGCGTCCCTGACCCACCGGTACGCATCGCCCGAGGATTTTTTCATCGAGCGGCTATCCGAAGGTGTCGGCACCATTGCCGCCGCTTTCTGGCCGAAACCGGTGATCGTGCGCCTGTCCGATTTCAAGACAAACGAGTACGCTCATTTGATCGGTGGGCGGTCCTTCGAGCCCGACGAAGCCAACCCGATGATCGGATTCAGGGGCGCCGCCCGGTACGCCCACCCGGCCTACGCCGAAGGGTTCGCGTTGGAGTGCCGCGCGATGAAACGGGTTCGGGAGGAGATGGGCCTCGTCAATGTAAAACTCATGATTCCCTTTTGCCGCCGCGTGGCGGAAGGCAAAGCCGTGCTCGACGAGATGGCGAAGCATGGGCTCGTGCGCGGCGAGCACGATCTGGAAGTCTATGTCATGTGCGAAATCCCGAACAACGTCATTCAGATCGATGAGTTCGCCGCGCTCTTCGACGGGTTTTCCATAGGGTCGAACGACCTGACCCAGCTCCATCTCGGCGTCGACCGCGATTCCGCGACGGTTGCCTTCAATTTCGATGAACGCGATCCCGGTGTGCTCGAAATGTTTCGCCTTGCGGTCGACGGCGCGAAGCGAAACCGTCGTCATTCCGGTATCTGCGGCCAAGCGCCCTCCGACTATCCCGAGGTCGCCGAGTTCCTGGTCAAGCAGGGCATCGATTCGATCAGTCTAACGCCGGACAGCGTGCTGAAGACAACGATGCGAATCGTCGATCTCGAAAAGAAGCTGACGTCCGCCGAATGAACCCGATTCTTGCAGGAATGCCGGCCGTATCGCATGCGATGCGCCGACTCCGCGGGCGATCCACGGCTTGATCCGCTCATCCGCAATGACCATGCTTGGCGAGGGAGGACGCCCGATTGCTTAAATTGCGCCGTTTCGGCATCGATACCTATCCTGAGAACGTTGCCTTGCTGTCCCGCGAATGCGTCGCCTATCGCGCGGAAGACTTCCAGGCCCTGAAGAAGATCGAAGTCACCGGGGACAGCCGGCAGATTCTGGCGAATCTGGTGATCGTGGTGGACCCGACGCTGATCGGCCCGGACGAACTCGGCCTCGGCGAGCAAGCCTTCCGGCGGCTGGGGCTTCCCGAGGGCAGCCCTGTCCGCATCGCCCAAGCGACGCCGCCGCGCAGCCTCGAAGCCATCCGGTCCAAGATCAACGGCCACACCCTGTCGGCCGAAGAGATCGACGCCATCATCACCGATATCGCCAGCCACCGATATTCGCCGATGGAGATCGCGGCCTATCTGATTTCATCGGCGAGTTTCATGACGACCGGCGAGATGCTGAATCTCACGCACTCCATGGCCAAGGTCGGCAACAAATTGGAATGGGACGCGCCGGTCATCATCGACAAACACTGCATCGGCGGCATTCCCGGTAACCGCACCTCGATGATCCTCGTGCCGATTATCGCGGCGCACGGCCTGCCCATACCGAAGACGTCCTCACGGGCCATCACCTCTCCCGCGGGGACCGCCGACACCATGGAGGTTCTGGCCAACGTCGATCTGCCGATGCACGACATGCGGTCGGTGGTCGAACGCGAAAAGGGATGTTTGGTTTGGGGCGGTCACGTGAACCTATCGCCGGCGGACGACATCTTGATCTCCGTCGAACGGCCGTTGCGGATCGATACGCCGGAACAGATGGTCGCCTCGATCCTTTCCAAGAAACTCGCGGCCGGGTCGACGCATTTGGTCGTCGACATCCCGGTCGGCCCGTCCGCGAAGGTTCGCAGCCATATCGACGCCGTTCGGCTGCGCAAGATGTTCGAGTATATCGGCGACAGCGTCGGGCTGGTGCTCGACGTGATCCTGACCGACGGGTCACAGCCGATCGGTCGCGGCGTCGGGCCAGTATTGGAAGTGCGCGACGTGATGGCGGTCTTGCGTAACGAGCCGGGCGCGCCGCCCGACTTGCGCGAACGCGCGCTTCTGCTTGCGGGCCGAATGCTCGACTTCGATCCGGAACTTCGGGGCGGCGCCGGCCATGCCCGGGCCAGGGAGCTTCTGGATTCGGGCCAGGCCTTCGACGCCATGGAAAGGATCATCGATGCGCAGGGGCGCAACACGGCGCGCCACACGCTCGGCGATCTCGTCCAAGAGGTCGTCTCGCCCGAGGACGGGACGGTCGCCGCGATTGACTGCCATCAAATCGCCCGTATCGCCCGATTGGCCGGCGCGCCATTGGACAAGGGCGCCGGCATCGACCTCTTCAAGAAAGTCGGCGACCCCATCCGCAAGGGCGAGCCGCTCTATCGCATTCACGCTTGCGTCCCGGCCGATTTCGGGTTCGCGACGGACCTGGCCGGGGAGGACAGCGGCTATACGGTCAATGGCCCATCCGAGACGAACTACACCGGGCCCAGCCGATGACCAAAACGCCCATCGCCGTATACGGATTCGAGGAATCGCAAGACGCGGCCAAACGGCTGGCGGACGAATTGAGCGCACCGGCCGAAGACGTCGCCGTCCATCGGTTCCCCGACGGCGAGAGCCTTGTGCGGATCGACGCCATGGCGGAAACGGCGATCCTCTACCGGTCGCTGGACCATCCGAACGACAAGTTGGTGGAACTCATGCTGGCCGCGTCGGTCCTTCGGGAAACCAACCCGGCCCGATTGATTCTGGTCGCGCCTTACCTTTGCTATATGCGCCAGGATACGGCCTTCCATCCGGGGGAAGCGGTCAGCCAACGCGTCGTCGGACGCTTCCTCGACGGCCTGTTCGACGGCATCGTCACGGTCGACCCGCACCTGCACCGGACGCCCGACCTCGCCGCGGTGTTCCCGACCGCCCGGACGGCAACGCTGTCGGCCACGCCCCTTCTCGCCGACCGGCTTCGCGACGACGGCGTTTCGACCGACACGGTGCTGGTCGGCCCCGACGCCGAGTCCGAACAATGGGTCGATGCGGTTGCCGCGCCGCTCGGTCTTGAGGTTTTGCTGGGCGGCAAGAAGCGCCACGGCGATACGGACGTACGGGTGGAGATTCCCGGTGTCGAGCGCGCGAGCGGACGTCCGGTCATCCTGATCGACGATATGGTATCGACCGGATCGACGCTCATCGAATGCGCGAAACAACTGACGGCGGCGGGCGCCGAAACGATCGAAGCGCTGGTGGTTCACAACCTCACCGACCGGCAAGTGGATGCCGCGCTCCGAGAGGCCGGGATCGCTCGTATTCGGTCGACCGATTCAGTCCCGCATTCGACGAACGCCATCAGCCTTGCATCGCTTCTCTCGACCGCGGCCGGCGAGTTCCTGCCATGAGCGTCGATCTTGGGTTTTGCGGCGCGGCGGGAACCGTTACCGGATCTTGCTATTGGATCACGCATCCCGGAGGCCAGTTCCTTGTCGACTGCGGTCTGTTCCAAGGATCGAAGACCGTACGGGAACTCAACTACGGAAGCTTTCCGTTCAACGCCGACCAGATCGATTTCGTGCTCCTGACGCATGCGCATATCGATCATGCCGGTCTCGTCCCGAAACTCGTGAAAGCCGGATTCGACGGTCCGATCTACGCGACGGCCGGCACGCACGACCTTCTGACATATATGCTGCCCGACAGCGGCTATATCCAGGAAACCGAGGTCGAGCGTCTTAACCGCCGCAACAGGCAGCGCGGCCGGCCGACGGTCACCCCGATCTACACACGGGACGACGCCGCGGCCGCCCTCACACGGTTTCGAAGCGTCGAATACGATCGGTGGGAGGATGTCGGCGACGGGGTCCGCGCGCGGTTCTGGAACGCCGGGCATCTGCTGGGGTCGGCGTCGATCGAATTGGAAATCGCGACCGGACAGCGGAAGCAGCGCATTCTTCGTCTTCTTTTTTCCGGCGACATCGGACCGGAGCACAAACTGTTTCTTCCCGATCCCGACGCCAACGAAAATTTCGACTATGTCTTTTGCGAATCGACATATGGGAACCGCCGCCGAACCCATGCCGATCCGGAACGGCGGCGGGCCATTCTGGCCAAGGAAGTCAACGACGCGCTTCAGCGCGGCGGCACCATGCTGATCCCCTCCTTCGCGATAGAGCGCACGCAGGAACTGTTGCTGGATCTCTCGGAATTGACGAATAACGGCACGATCCCGGAAGTGCCGATCTTCCTCGATTCGCCCTTGGCGATTCAGGCAACGAATGTCTTTGCGGCGCATTTGGCCGACCTCGAAGACGTGCCCGCCGACAGCAACCCGTTTCAGCGTCGCAATATCCGCTTCACGGCATCGGTGGACGAGAGCAAGGCGATCGCGCGGTTCAACGGCGGGACCATCATCATGGCGGCCAGCGGCATGTGCGACGCCGGGCGCATTCGCCATCACCTGAAACGAAACCTTTGGCGGAACGACTCGACGGTTCTGCTGACCGGGTACCAAGCGCCGGGCACGATGGGCCGCCTTCTCCGGGAAGGGAAGAAGAGCGTCCGCATCCATGGCGAGGAAATCGCGGTCAAAGCCCGAATCCGGGACATCGACGTTTATTCCGGACACGCGGATCAAGCCGAACTCGTGGACTGGATCATGCGGCGGCTGCCGCTGCGGCGCGGCCTTTTCCTGACCCATGGCGAGGACGAAAGCCGGGCGGCGCTTCGGGATATTCTGGTTGGGAAAAACCTCTCGCGCCGGCGCATTCACTTGCCGCAATTGGACGACGTGGTGAACCTGATGGGCGACGGCGGCTCGCGGAAACGCCCCGGCCCGCATCGCCTATCGACGCGCCCCATCGAGGACACGGACTGGCATAACGACTACGCGCAGTTCATGATCGATGTTCAGGAAAGCCTTCGAAAGGCCGGCGACGACAAGAAGCGCCGAACCCTCCTGCGCCGACTGCACCGCGCGTTGAAGCGTTAGTCGGCCTTGTGGCGTTGGCGGAACGGACGCTTATTTTCGAAGGGACCGGTCGTACATCCGATCAGCCTTCCGGCTCACATCGGCCGCGGCCTTGGTCGCCGCTTCGGCGCGCGCGTTCGCGGCCTTCGCTTCCTCCTTCGCGGCGCGCGCTTCCGCCTGCGCCGCCGCCGCCGCGGCCTGCGCCTTGCTTAGGTCGCTGCGCAGTTGATCGACTTCACTTTGGGACGCGCAGCCGCCGAGCGCCAACGGCGCCAGGATTGCGGAAACGGCGAAAAGTCGCTGCATGGTCGGTCGCATCGTTCTCCTCCGGCTCTGTTCGATAAGATCAACGTGAGCTTGAAACCTAGCGGTAACCGGAGTCGGCGACGTTGACTTCAATCAATACTTTTTTCTGCGACCGGCCGCGCGTGATCGAGGCATTCCATCGACCGGTTCCCGCTTTGATTTGCGTCAACCTTATCCGGATTACCGGGCGGTTATCATGCGCCGATGCGCGGGCGATGGGACAAGTTGAAGACCGTTTTGCCGGATGCGCGAGGTGTCGCCGACTGGCGACGGCGGGCGTATCGGGCGGCGCTGGCAATTGCCCTTTCGCTCGGATGCGCCACCCCGCAGAACCGCGGCTCGGCGGCGGACCTGGCGGTCCGGGGTGAGATCATCGGCCTCGCGGGCGAATACATAATCGAGGAGCAGGATACGCTGCTCGATATCGCCCGCCGGTTTGGCCTGGGATTCGTCGAACTTCGCGCCGCCAACCCGACGACCGATGTGTGGCTCCCGGCGGCCGGAACCCGGCTCGCATTGCCGACAGCGCATATACTTCCCGACGTCGAACGGGTCGGGATCGTGATAAACCTGCCCGAACAACGGCTGTACTTTTTCCGGCATGCACCGTCGACCGTGCTGACCTTCCCGCTGGGAACGCCAAAAGCCGGCTGCCCTATTCCGCGCGGCACGACGACAGTCACTCGCAAACGGACGCAACCGACCTGGACTCCGCCGCCATCCGTTCGCGCGGAGCGGCCCGACCTGCCGGATCACGTCCCCGCCGGACCATCCAATCCGCTCGGGGAGTATGCTTTGGATTTGGGCTGGCGCGGCTTTCTGATCCACGGCACCAACAAACCGGACGGCATCGGACGTCGCGTGACGCACGGCTGCATCAGGCTCTATCCGGAAGACATCGAAAGGCTGTTCGCGGCGATCCCGCTTGGCACCCAGGTCACTATCATCGACCAGCCGACAAAGCTCGGATGGTCCGACGGCATTCTTTATCTCCAGGCGCACCCGACGGTGGACGAGTTGGACACCGTCGAATCGCAGGGCATCGTATCACGCCCCGATGACGACACGGCGTGCCGGAATGCGAAACCCATGATTCGCGCCAAGGCCGGCGCCTTGGAAGACCGCCTCGATTGGGATGCGGCATGCCGGGCGCTGCGCGAGCGCCGCGGCATACCGGTCAGAATTTTGAGATAATGAATGCCCGAAAACCAGTTTATCCGCCTGCATCCTCACGTGTCGGACCAAAGGGTTTTGTCGACCCCATATGCGCTGTCGGCGCCGACGGCCGACATAGATGGCGCACTCACCCCCGACGGCAAATCCCCTTCAGATAGTCGATCTAAATGAGGTTTCTTGATTGCGGGGGAGCGCAACCGTCGACGGCGGCATGGCCTTTTCCAAAGCAGCTGCGTGAAGCGCCAATCCAACCTGTGAGAGCGCCTGCGTGTGACGGTTCGGTCAGAAGCGGCGGTTGGTAGCGGACCCCGCCATGACCGGCAACAGCCTGAAGCGCCTTTCAAGCAGTCCTGTAGAATCGCTCAGGATCGCCTTCGTCAAGGCCGCTTAGTTCACCGCAGTATCGCCATCCCGCCTTGTCGAGCAGCTTGCGCATCGCCGAGTTTGATTGGTTGGTGGACGTCCAGACTTCCGGGTATGCGCTTGAGTTATGCGCAAGCAAGCCCGCCCCCAAGCCAAGTCTTCTTGCATCGGGAGAGACGATGAGCAGAGAAATGAAGGACTTCCCAAAGAAGTAACCGTGATCAAGGCAGCAGAAGGCTTGGACGTCGCCACGCAACGCGGCCACGCTCAAGCCGCCGTTTTCAGCCACTGACGTGATGTAGTCCGCTCGGTCATTCGAACCACGGAGAGCTTCATCTATTGTGACTGCGCGGGCGATTTCATCTGGCGTAACCGCTTTCCTGATCTCCAAGGCAGCCTCCACAGAACCGGTACCGCACTGATGATAACTTGCGCCATTTTCAATGTCAGCCTCGTCCCGCATAGCTGTCATTCCACTGTCCACAGTCGAATGACCGCCTTGGGCCTAACCGAGCCAATTGGTCGCACCGGACGTTGGCCAGTCTGGGCGCCGTTGGTTGCGGGGGAGCGCAACCGTCGACAGCAGCATGGCCTTTTACAAGCAGTGGCATGAAGGGCCATGCTGTTCCATGGGTCGTACCTAAGGTGATGTTTCCGTCACTGGGCTCCCAGAAGCGGCCATTCTGCGCGGTGTTTTGTGCCGTCCCAGCCTTCGATCTCGATCCACAGGCGGGCGCCCTCCAGCGCCTCGGGCAGATGGACATGGCCGTGGGCGATGCCCTCCGGCCCCTCGACGTCCGCGCGGTCGATCTCCGCGCCGGCGGCGTCCGACAGCCCGACCCGGATGAAGCGCGCGTCGCGGAAGCGGCCCCCGGCGATCTCGGGAAAGACGTTGGTGTCCGCGCCCGGGCGGATGGCCGGCAGGTCGGCCTCCAAGAAACCGGCGATGGCCACCACACCGACCTCGAACGGCCCGGCCGCCTGGGCCGCAAAGCGTGTGCCCTTGTCGCCGACGCCCTCGGCGCCCAGCGTCAGCACCAGCACGGCGCCGGAGAGGATGCCGGCAAGCCCGAGGACGTTGACATACTTCAGCGCTCCCATGGGCCCGCCCCAGGGCTTGACCCAGTGCCAGAGGCGCTTGAGACCGGCCGCCAGCCGGCTGCCGACCAGCAGCTCCGCAGTGGCCCGCCTTGTGCGCTTCAGGTAGATGATCAGTCCGGAGATGGCGAGGAAGCTCGCCCCCGCCCCGCCCAGGAACCAGACCAGCTTGACGGCGAGGTCGGCCGCGCCGTGCTTGGCCCACGAGCCGTAGTGCAGCGGGTGCATGGCGGCGTCGACGCGCTGCATGGCCGTCCAGTCCTCTGACAGGCGCGCGCCCATGATCTCGGCCGTGTAGGGGTTCACATAGACTGTGTTGGCGCCGCCGTTGACCAGCACCTCGCCGCGGTCGCCGCGCAGGGTGAAGGGCTGGGCGGCGTTGGCCGGCGGGATCAGCAGGGTGACCGTCATGTCGGGGTAGGCGGCCTGCACCACGGCGACAATCTCGGCGGCCGTGCGCGGGGCCGGGGTTTCGGGGCCGAGGGCGTCGAGTTCGGCGGTGGAGAGGCTCGGCGGGTCCGGGCGCGCCTCCACCAGATCCGGGGCGCCGCCCGGCTCGACCAGGGGATTCTGATAGAACCACCAGGTGCCGGTCAGGCCGATGATCAGTAGGAACCAGACCGACCAGAGGGCGGTCAGCCGGTGCAGATCGCCCAGCCAAGTGCGCCCCCCCCGATCAAAGCGCGGGCGGCGCAGGAAGCCACGCCAGAACTTCTTGTAGGTGATCAGCCCGGTAACGATGGAGATCAGCATGAGGACGCCGAAGACGTTCACCACATAGCGGCCGATGGCGGGCAGGAAGAGGTTTGTGTGGAGGAAATTGATGAAGCGCCCGACGGTTATGAAGGGCGTGTCGCCGATGACCGCGCCGTTGTAGGGATCGACCCAGACCGCGCGGAAGCCGCCGCCGGGCAACGTAATCAGGGCCGAAGCGGCGGTGCGTTCGCGCAGGGCGGCGGTGCTCAGGTTGCTCACCCCGACATCTGGATAAGCGGCGAGCACGCTGTCGTAGAGCGCGCCGGGATTGACTCTGCTTTCCGCCGGCGCGACGCGCATCTCCGGGTAGATCAGCCAGTCGATCTCGGCGAAGAGCACGGTGATGGTGCCCGACACCATGACCACCGCCAGAAACACTGTCAGCCAAAGCCCCGTCGCCGAGTGCACCAGAAAGGCGATGTTCGACGCCGTGCGCTTGCGCTTTGCGCGCGCAACCGGCGCCATGCCACCCACGGGCTCAACGGTCATCGCGGCTCCCTCACAGTCCTTGCCAAGTCTATGCTAATGCGAGTCATTCTCGTATCGACATCCTTTCCACAGTCCTCGCGCAGGCATCACAACGCGCAGCCAATCAATGGGCAAATTCGGTGCAATAGTGCGACCAACAGCCGCGCCTTGACCTGTCCCCACCAAGAGTTCAGAAACGCACCCTGACGCCGAGCGTCGCGTTGAGGGGCTGGCCAGGCACGACCCGATTCTCGCCATTGGCGGAAGTGTAATACTCTTCGTTAGTCAGGTTCTGAATGAACAGGCGTGCCTGAACGTTCTCCGTCAGCTTGTAGGAGGCGCCCAGGTCGAAACGTATGTAGTCTGGGAGCTTGGTGCGGATTGTCGCCGACGTATTGGTTTTTTTCTCGCCCTCGTAGACGATACCACCGAACAGCCTGAGTCCTTGTAACATCCCTTCCGTGAATCGATAGGCCGCCTGCAGGGATGCAGCATGGCGCGGGACATTGAACAGCCTGGTGCCTTTCGGCAAATTGGGATTGTCGTCGCTGTCAACCTGAGCATCGGTAAAGGCATAGCTGATGCCTAAATCGAAGTTCTCGAAGACCTCACCGGCAAGATCGAGTTCGACGCCCTGGCTGCGGACACTGCCGATATTGATTCTGAAGCCAGGGTTGTCCGGATCCGCCTGGATCACATTCTCCTTATCGGCCCGAAACGCCGCCAGTGTTCCCGTGAGCCGACCGTCAAAGGCATCGAGCTTTATTCCAACTTCCAAGCTGCGCCCTTCCTCGGGGTCGAGGTTGGCACGCTCCGAGTCGATTTCCGCAACCACGGTCGGCGGACGGTAGGTCTCTGAATAGGAACTATAAAGACCGATCTCTCGGATCGGCTGGTAGACCAGACCTATGCGTGGCAAGAATGTGTTATCCCTGAACTCTCCCTCGCTCTCAGTGTTAAAGAAAGACGTAAACGTGGACTCCGCCTTGGCGTCGAGCCAGACGGCATCCCAGCGCACGCCGGCGAGCAGCTTCCACTGGTCGCTCAGGTCGATTTGATCCTGGACATAGATTCCCAACTCCCATGCGGTCAGGTCGTTGAAGGCTGAGAAAGTCCCCGGCTGCGACAGATCGATCTCAGGTGCATCCACTGGGAATTCCGTGCCCAAGAGGTCGAACGGCGCACCAGCCTGACTGCCCATGATTCTAAATTTGTTTCTTCGGTACGATGCATCGATACCGAACAGCGCCGTATGACCGAACGACCCGGTTTCAAACGCGGCGACCAGTTCCGGCTGTAGCGTGATGACGAGATCCGAGGTGTCATAGTCATTGCGCGCGGCTGTTGCCATGGCATTGGTCAGAACCCTGCGAATTTCGATTCCTTCGCCATCAACATCGTTGTAGCTGGTGTAAAAGCCAAGCCGCGCACTCAGGGCATCGGTCAACTCCCGGTCGACCCGAAAAGTGCCGGAGACATAGTTGGCATTAATACTAGGGGCCTGTTCCTCGCCGATGTACCAATCGACCGGCAACCCCGGCTCGCCGTCGATGAAGGGAACACCGCGGTCGAAGACGAAATCTCGGTACTGGTAAACCAGCTCGACATTGGCGATGGTCTTTTGGTCAATCTCGAAATCGACAACGGGTGAGACGAAGAACAGCTTATCGTCAATGTCCTTGCGGAAGCTCCGCTCGTACTCGGCGGCCGCATTAAGGCGATAGCGGATGCGGCCCTCCTCGTCGATCGGCCCGCCCGTATCGACCGTGGCTCGCACATCCCGGTAACGGGCGCCCTCGTCGAAGAACCCGGCACCACCCTGCAAATCCACTTCATAGAACGGCTCAGCAAGCGGCTGCTTGGTGACGACATTGACCAGACCGCCGGGATCGGCTCGGCCGAAGAGCGTCGCGGTCGGCCCGCGGATGGCCTCGACCCGCTCCACGTTCGCCGTATCGAGCGTTGTCGGCGCGCCACTACGGTTCCCGTTGATCAAGATATTGTCCGTCCTGAAGCCACGCGCCAAATACTGATCGCCAGTTATCCCGCCAAAGTTGTTCTCCCTGGTGATCCCGGCCAGATAGTCATAGGCGTCGGCGACGTTTGTCGCATCCGCATCTTCCAATGCCTGCCGCGTGATCGCTTGGGTCGATTGCGGCGTATCGATGGCCAGGGTGTCGGTGCGAGTGGAAGCGAAGTTGTCGGGTGCCGCATAACTATCGGTGATCGTGCCTTCCAACACGGCCTCAACGGTGATCGGGTCAAGCCGGATTGGCCCGCCGTCTGGTGGGTTCGATGGTGCCACCGTCACGATAATCGCCCCGCCCGCCCCCGCACGCGCTGAGAGACCGCTGCCGGCTAGGAGACGGCGAAGCGCTTCCTCCGGGGTCAGCCTTCCCGAGACTGCCGGCGCGGACTTGTCCGCGACAAGCTGGTCCGGAGCAACAATCGTTACACTGGCCTGCTCAGTAAGGTCAGCAATAGACTGGCCAAGCGGTTGCGCCGGAATATCGACCGCAACGGGCGGCCGATCCTGCGAATAGCCCGGCGCCGCCGCACCCATAAGACACAGCAAGACGAGGCCGACTAGGGCGAGGCCGCGCAGCGGCCACACATGAACGATGTCGATAAGCACTTTGACTAGCACCTTTTTCAAAAGCGAATGCGAAGCATTCGCTACTAGCTAAAAGACGCTTTCGAGGGACGAATCGTCACCCTGGGCAGCCAAACTCGCGTGGTCGGCTTGGGGCGATGTACTTTCAGTCGGGCGCATCACTGCCGATTATGGTGACGGCATCAAGAGGTCGCCAGACGACGATGGGGAAGGCGTCTGCGAGCGTCGCAAACATAGCGTCGATGTCCCGAGGATCGAAGCCGCCGGTAATCCTGATGTCGGCAGCCCGTTGATCGCGCAGGAAAATCCAGCCGTCATGGTAGCGGTTGGCGTCGGCAACCACCTCCGACAGAGAAGCGCCGACATAGACCAGCCGATTGCGCCGCCAAACGCCGAGCTTGACTGGATCGACGGAGGTGACCTTGCCGAATTCGCTGTCATGGGTGACGGAGATCTGCTGACCCGCCCGCAGCCGCATGGCCGATGCGTGCCCAACTTCGACAACGCCCTCGGCAACAGCTACGCGAAGCCCCTCTCCCGCCAGCTTAAGGTCGAACGCCGTGCCGAGGACCGCGACCTCGACCTCTTTGGCGCTGACGATGAACGGCCGGTTCGGGTCGCTTGCCACGTCGAAGAAGGCCTCGCCGGCGTAGAGCTCGAGTCTGCGCGCCTTCCCGTCCATGGCGACCGAAAATCGGCTTTTGGCGCCGAGTGTCACCACGCTGCCGTCAGCCAGGGTGACGTCCCGGATCTCGGCGACAGCGGTTTCGAAATGCTCGGCAGTGGGATCGAAGAAGCCGAAGGGGACAACCTGAAGAAGGACAAAGACCGCAGTCGCGAACGCCAACGAACCGCCGACAGCCCGCGGAGACCAATGCGCCCAGCCGACGCGGCACCAGGCGACGCGGCACCAGGCGACGCGGCACCAGGCGACAAAGCGCTCGCGCGACAGAGGGCGGAAGCCGGCCGGGGGCAAGTCCGCCTTGTCCAGCGCTTGCATCTCTCGCCTCAGACGGGCCGCGCGCTCGTAGGCCGCGCGGTGCCGGGGATCGGCGGCAAGCCAGCTCTCGAAGCGCTGTTGCTCCGCAGGGCTCATGTCGCCGGCCACGAACTGGCTGTGCCACTCGTAGGCAGCAACGCGGATCGGGTCGATGGATTTTCTTTCGAGCCCCACGGCTGAACGTCTCAATCGGTGGTTCTCACTCGTCCGCCAGCACGGGATCGAGATCGATCATCGCGCGGGCATAATGCTTCTTCACCGCCGTCGGCGATAGCCCCATCTGCCGGGCGATCTCTGCAAAGCTGTACCCCTCGATAACATTCAGCATCAGGACCCGGCGGCGCTTGGCAGGCATAGCGTCGACAATCACGCTGACGGCGGCAATCTGCTCTTTTGCTATTAAGACGCGTTCGGGCGTGAAAACGTCACCCCCCAGCGCGGAATAAATTTCCCCCACATCTTCGGAGCGCCGCCGGCGAACAGCCATCGACCGCTTTTCCGAGAGAACGATATTGCGGGCCGTGAACCAGAGAAAGGACTTAGGATCCTTGATCTTGGCCTGATTCTCGTGGGCTGCGAAACGCGCAAAGGCAAGCTGCGCGACGTCCTCGGGCTCCGGTGGCCCCGGGCCGAAGGTGGCGCCCAGATAGCGACACAGAGTGCGCCAATACTGCTTATAAAGCTCTTCTAAGCCGCCGGGCCGTGCCGGCGCTTCCAGAAAGGAAGCAGCTTGGCAAGGCGACCGGATGACGCCGAAGCCGGGTTTGGCAGTCGGATCCCTCAAAGCGACGAGACTTTCAGAATGGCCGTAAGGACCATGGCATCGTTGCCGACAACACCATCAGTATCGTGACCCGGGATCGCCTTCTGCGTCATGAAACTACCTCGCGCGGTTCTATCCTGGCACCGTTTCAAGTCTTCCCTCCGACCGATGCCGATACGATCACGGGGCGGTAAGTGCTAGGCGTCGCAGGAGCAAACGGATCTAATTGAGAATCGTTCTCATATACTATGCATCATCGTCGCGCAACGGCGCAACACGCCTTTCGCCAAGAATGAACTGAACCAGGCGTACAATCGATAGCTTCGGTCAAAGCTCATTGCAGTCTGAGAAGATCTCGCCAATGGCCGAAACAGAGCAATCGGATCAGTCCCAAAACTCACCATTCGTCACAACGAAACACCGCGGTATTCCGGCAGAGACGCATTACCTCGCCGTGCTGCAGGTTGGCGGGGTGATTTGAACCTGGCGGCTAAGTCATTGATTTTTGGTCAGACGCAAAAGGCGGCCCCTTGTCTGCCTTGGTTAGCATTTAATCTAGTTGGATATTCTTAGCTGAAATTGGTTGCGGGAGCCCGCAACCGTCGTCAGCAGCGGGGCCTTTTCCAAGCAGGGGCATAAAGAGCCGAGCTAATCAAAAGATGGCTTCAACGGCTGCCTTCGGCCAGAGGCTGCCGTAGGCCAAGCTCAGGCTTCTTGTCCGTTCAGGGCTATGAAGTAGACGAGGTCAGTGGGTGCGAAGATTTTCTCTCGACAACTGATCCAGGCGAGCAACGCCCATCAGCTTCATGTCGCGCTCAATCTCAGTCCTGAAGTTGTCGAGCGCCTTTTCCACACCTTTCTGGCCGGCGGCGGCCAGGGCATAGAGGTAAAGCCGGCCTCCCGAAACAGCTTTGGCTCCAACCGACAGGGCCTTGAGAACGTGAGTTCCGCGCTGAATTCCGCCCTCGCAGACAACGTCGATCTTGTCACCAACGGCATCGCAGATCTCAGCGAGTTGATCGAATGGGACCCGTGATCCATCGAGCTGCCGTCCTCCGTGATTGGATACCATTATGCCTGTACATCCTATATCCACGGCGCGTTTAGCGTCCTCCACACTCATGATGCCTTTCAATGCA
>JANQKC010000001.1 GCA_028281325.1 Alphaproteobacteria bacterium | reverse complement strand
CCTGCTTCTCCTTCGACTTGCATGTGTTAAGCCTGCCGCCAGCGTTCGTTCTGAGCCAGGATCAAACTCTCATGTTAAATCAGGCGTCAAACAAAACGCCCAATAAACACGGATCCTTACACTCAAAGTATTACTCTTTGGCTCGCTTCAAACGTCCCAACCAGACCAAGCAGTCCAGCCAGGACACATAAAGGCTCGCTTAAAAGAGATACACAGACTGCAAAACAAAAACGATCCGTGCAAAAAAAACAGCACAAACCGCCGCCCGCGCATCCCTTCCAATCAATTCACTTGTCAAACAACAGAACGCGCCGAACCGGCGCGTAGAAAATGGCGTCGCCACGCATGGCCAACGCCAAGGACGCGGCTTATACGATCCGCGACGCATGGTGTCAAATGCTTTATGGCATTTTTCTTAAAAACCGATCGATAAAAAAAACCGTTCCACTTCATACCGATACAAACCGCGCCGAAAACAAGGCAGGGGTCCAACAGAATAAAAGCGATCCTTTTCGGAAAAGATTGGTGCAGCGCAACAGCATCGGACGAAGCTGTCCGCCGAGGGGATCGGCGTTTGCGCCTTTACCGTGTAAGAATAAGCATAATTTCACCCAGGTGCCGTTAAGAAAACACGCGTTGGAACAATCGTTTACTTCACCGTCGACATCCGATAAGTAATTCCTTCGAATTAACCTTAACGGTCGGACGCCCTGGCAATCCATGCGATCGGTTCTAGCCACGATTACCGTAGCTTCACTGGCCGTTACGCCGCTTCCGGGCGAAACGGCGCCGCAGGAACAAACCGGCTGGAACTGGAATGGCGCCCCGGCTGACGCGGTCGAGCAATCCGCCAAACAAGAAGCGCCGCCCTACCCCACCAAAAGCTGGTTTCCCACTGTAAAACCGGGAACCGCAGCAAACGAGTCGGGTGACATACAGATGCCGCCCGACGGGATAGCCCCGCTCCCGCCGATCGACAAGGAATTGACGGTCCGCCGCGGGGATACCTTCGCCAAGGTGCTGAGCCGCGGTGGCGTGCCGTCACCGGACACGGCCAGCGCGATCCGAGCGCTCAAGAAAGTCTACGACCTGCGACGGCTGCAGCCGGGCACCGAAATCTTCCTGCAACTACAGCCGCCGCTGGACAGGAAGGGCCCTGCAAGGCTGCTGTCGATCGATTTCATCGCCGACAGCGACGCGGAGATTTCGGTTCTGCGCGACGGTCCGGAATCGTATGCGGCAAAACGCTACGACAGGACGCTGGTGCCGCGGGTGAGCTACGGCCGCGGCGTGATCCGGTCAAGCCTGTATGTCGCCGGTAAGGACGCGAAAATCCCCTCCGCCGTTCTGGCCAATCTGGTCAACCTTTATAGCTTCGACGTCGACTTTCAGCGCGATGTCCACCCCGGCGATAGTTTCGAAGTGATGTTCGAACAATTAACGGACGAGGCGGGCGAACCGGTTCGCGAAGGCAACATCATCGTCGCGTCGATGACTCTCAGCGGATCGACGACGACGCTCTACCGATTCAAAACGAAGAGCGGCTTCACCGACTATTTCGACGAGAACGGCCAGAGCGCCCAAAAGAGCCTGCTGCGGACGCCGACCGACGCAGCCCGGATCAGTTCGGGTTTCGGAAAGCGCATGCACCCGATCCTGGGATACACGCGCATGCACCGCGGCATCGACTTCGCCGCACCGCCCGGAACGCCGGTTTATGCGGCGGGCGACGGCGTGGTCGAGAAGACGGGATGGGTCGGTGCCTACGGCCGTTACATCCGTATCCGTCACACCGGCGGCTACCAGACCGCCTACGCGCATCTCCGCCATATCGAGCGCGGCATCAAACCAGGGGCGCGGGTCAAGCAGCGCCAGGTGATCGGCAGTATCGGCGCCAGCGGCCGTGTGACCGGCCCGCATCTCCATTACGAAGTGATACACAACGGCCGGCACATTAATCCCCAGAAACTGCGCCTTGCCGCCGGCTACAAGCTGAAAGGCAACGAGTTGGAGCAGTTCAAGGCCAGCGTCGCCGACACGAAACAACAACTTCTGAGTTTCCGCACCCAGCAGAAACGCCAAGCCAGCATGCTGGACCGATAGCGCCCCTGGTATCAGCGTAGATCGTCGATTACGGCGTGCAGCGCGGTCAAGGCATCGCGGCCAAGCCGACGACAACGTTCGGGCGACCAGCCGTTCCGCTCGTCGGGCGCATCGGCGTTATCCTTGAACGGCATTTCCAGCGTCATCGCGAGCGCCTTGAACTGTTCCGCCAAGTTGGACGAACAGATCGCCAGATTCGCTTTGGTGGATTTTGGATAGCCGTGCGTGGTCTGAAAATCCGGATTGGCCTGCTTGTATGCCTGTGTGAAGGCGGGTAAGAGCGCCTTCATCCGATCGTCCGCCGACGGCACGTGATCAGAGCCCGCGATGAAGTTATAGGGCAACGCCTCGTCGCCGTGAACGTCGAGGGAGAAATCCAAGCCCGTCTCGACCATACGCTGCCGGACGAGAAATACCTCCGGGCTTTTCTCCATCGACGGGTCGGCCCACTCGCGGTTGAGGTTCGCGCCGGCAGCATTGGTGCGCAGATGTCCGCGCCGGCTGCCGTCCGGGTTCATGTTCGGCACCACGTAGAGCACCGCGCGGTCGAGCACCGCGCGCGCCACCGCATCGTCGGGGTCGAGCACGCGCTCGAGGAATCCCTCCATCCACCATTCGGCCATGCTCTCGCCCGGATGCTGGCGTGCGATCAGCCAGCACTTCTTGCGGTCCTGCGCCACCGCGTCACCGATCACCAACAGGTCGAGATCGTCGCCGTCCAATGTCTCGCCGAGGATGTCGAGCCGCGCCCGCGGCGACATCTGGCAACGCGCGATCAGGTCGCGGTGCCTTTCGCGGGAATAAGGTGCGAAATACGCGTAGTAGACCGACTCCTGCGCCGGCACATGGCTGAAGCGCAGCTTGGCACCATCATAAGTCGTCGCAACCCGGAACCAATCCTGACGGTCGTAGGATGCGCAGGCGTGGTACCCTTCCCAGCCCTTGGGATACGCCGCCTCGCCCGCATTCAGGATTGTGAAGGCGCGTTCGGTGTCGGCCGGGCCGGTCGCCCGGAAATGGAACCACTGGAAAAAATCGGACTCGTTGTCCTTGCGGATGCGCAGCTGGATGTCCGTCGGGTCGGCGGCGTCGGCCACCTCGATGTTGCCGGAGTCGAAATTGCTATTGATCTTCATTCCAGTTTCCAAATGTGGCCGGGGTGTGGATTGGCGCGGTCAGGGCGAGCCATGCTACACAGATACTGCGCAATTGGCTGCTCAAATCCGGACGAAACCCCCGAACCAGGACGACCGATCCCGTGATCGACAAACGCGTCGCCAGCATCGCCGAAGCCGTCGCCGACATCGGCGACGGCGCGCGCATCATGCTCAGCGGGTTTCAGCATATCGGCGTCGCGAACGCCCTGATCCGGGCGATCACCGAATCCGGCATCAAAGACCTGACGATCATCTCGAACGGCGCGGGCCACCACGGCTCGTCCCAGGCCGATTTGATGGAGACCGGCCGGGTGACGCGTCTGATCTGCAGCAGCGCGCGGGGCCGCGGCAAGGACTCGACGCCCTTCGAGAAGCTCTATCACAGCGGCAAGATCGAATTGGAGTTGGTGCCGCAAGGCACGCTCGCCGAACGCATCCGCGCCGGCGGGGCCGGCATTCCCGCCTTCTATACCGCCACCGGGGCCAGCACCGATCTGGCCGCCGACAAGGAGAAACGCCGCTTCAACGGCCGCGATTGCGTGCTTGAAACCGCGCTGACGGCCGACTTCGCGCTGTTGCGCGCCGACCGGGGGGATCGCTGGGGCAACCTGACCTATCGCGGCACGCAGGCGAATTTCGGACCGGTCATGGCGACCGCCGCAAAGGTCACGATCGCCGAGGTCCGACAGGTGGTCGCCGACGGCGAGATCGACCCGCATCACGTGCGGACGCCGGGCATCTATGTCGACCGGATGGTCACCGTGCCGGAGGAAGGCTGATGCCGGCGCTGTCGCGAGACCAGATGGCGTGGCGCGCCGCGCAGGACATTCACGACGGCGCCTATGTGAATCTCGGTATCGGCGTCCCGGTGCTCGTCGCCAATTACATCCCGGCGGATCGCGAAGTGATGCTGCAGTCGGAAAACGGCATCGTGGGCATCGGCCCGGTGGCGACGGAGAACACGCTCGACCCCGATTTCGTCGACGCGGGCGGACAGCGCATCACATTGCAGGCCGGCGCATCGCTGACCGATTCGGCCGGGGCCTTCGCGATGATCATCGGCGGCCATCTCGACGTCACGATGCTGGGCGCGTTCCAGGTGGCGCCCAACGGCGACTTCGCCAACTGGGACGCCAGGCTGCCGAACAAGGGACCGTTGGTCGGCGGGGCGATGGACTTGGCGACCGGCGCGCGCGAGGTGCGCGTGATCATGGCCCACACGACCAAGCAAGGCGAGCCCCGGCTCGTGGAACGGTGCAGCTATCCGCTGACCGCCCCCGCCGCGGTGACCAAGATCTACACGGACATCGCCGTGGTCGAGGTGACGCCCGACGGCTTCGTCGCGCGGGAACGCCTCGAGGGCGTGAGCGCCGATGAACTGCGGGAAAAGACCGGGGCGCCGATCGACATTGCGCCGGATTGCGCCACCCTCACGGCGCCCGATCTCTAAAGTTACGCCGCCTGGGCGACCTCGCCGTTGATGGTGAGGCTGCCGTCGCCTGCGGAGACGGTCACCGTTTCGCCGTCGGCGATCTTGCCGGCCAGCAAGAGCGACGCGAGCGGGTTCTGCAACTCCTGCTGGATGACCCGCTTCAACGGCCGCGCGCCGTAGACCGGGTCGTAGCCCTTGTCGCCGAGCCAGTTGCGCGCCGCCGCGTCGATGTCGAGGACGATCTTGCGGTCGGCCAACAAGGCGTCCAGCCGCTGCAACTGGATATCGACGATGCCGGTCATGTCGTCCCGCGACAGGCGGTGGAACAGCAGCGTCTCGTCGATCCGGTTGATGAACTCGGGCCGGAAGTTGGCGCGCACGACCTCCATCACCTGATCGCGCACCTCGGACGAGTCCTGCCCCGCCGGCTGGTTGGCGAGAATTTCAGCGCCCATGTTGGACGTCATCACGATCAGCACGTTCCGGAAGTCGACCGTCCGCCCTTGACCATCGGTCAGGCGGCCGTCGTCCAACACCTGGAGCAACACGTTGAACACGTCCGGATGCGCCTTCTCGACCTCGTCGAACAGCACGACCTGATAGGGCCGGCGCCGCACCGCTTCGGTCAACGCGCCGCCCTCGTCATACCCGACATAGCCTGGCGGCGCCCCGATCAGGCGGCTGACCGCGTGCTTCTCCATATACTCTGACATGTCGATGCGCACCATCGCCTGATCGTCGTCGAACAGGAAGGCGGCGAGCGCCTTGGTCAGTTCGGTCTTGCCGACGCCGGTCGGGCCCAGGAACAGGAAGGAGCCGATCGGCCGGTTCGGATCCTGCAGCCCGGCGCGGGCGCGGCGCACCGCGTTCGAAATCGAGACGATCGCCTCGCTCTGCCCGATGACGCGCTTGCCCAAGACTTCTTCCATGGCGAGCAGTTTCTCGCGCTCGCCCTGCAGCATCTTGTCGACGGGGATGCCGGTCCAACGGGACACGATCGCGGCGATATGCTGGTCGGTCACTTCCTCGTCGAGCATGCTGCTGCCGTCGTCGGCCTCGTCGTTCTGCGAAAGCCGTTTCTCGAGATCCGGGATCGTGCCGTAGCGCAGCTCGGCCGCGCGTTCGAGATTGCCTTCGCGCTCGGCGCGTTCCTGCTCGAGGCGGGCGTTCTCCAACGCTTCCTTGACCTGCTGCTCGTCCTGCAGCTTGACCTTCTCCGACTGCCATTGACTGGTCAGGCGGGCGGATTCGTCTTCCAATTCCTGCAACTCGGCGTCGAGTTTCGACAACCGGTCCTTGGCGGCGTCGTCATTCTCCTTCTTGAGCGCTTCGCGCTCGATCTTGAGCTGAATGATCCGGCGGTCGAGTTCGTCGATCTCCTCCGGCTTGGAATCGACCTCCATCCGCAGGCGGCTGGCCGCCTCGTCCACCAAGTCGATCGCCTTGTCCGGCAGGAAACGGTCGGTGATGTAACGGTTCGACAGGGTCGCCGCCGATACGATGGCGCTGTCGGTGATCCGCACGCCATGGTGCAGCTCGTATTTCTCCTTCAGGCCGCGCAGGATCGAGATGGTATCCTCGGGCGTCGGCTCCGGCACGAAGACCGGCTGGAACCGGCGGGCCAACGCCGCGTCCTTCTCGATATGCTTGCGGTACTCGTCGAGCGTGGTCGCGCCGACGCAGTGCAATTCGCCGCGCGCGAGCGCCGGCTTCAGCATGTTGGACGCATCCATCGCGCCCTCGGCCGCACCGGCGCCGACCAGGGTGTGCAATTCGTCGATGAACAGGATGACCTGACCTTCCTGAGCGGAAACCTCCTGCAGCACGCCTTTCAGGCGTTCCTCGAACTCGCCGCGGAACTTCGCGCCCGCGATCAGCGCGCCCAGGTCGAGCACCAGCAGCTTTTTGTCCGCCAGCCCTTCCGGCACGTCGCCGCGGGCGATACGCTGGGCCAGACCTTCGACGATCGCCGTCTTGCCGACACCCGGCTCGCCGATCAGCACCGGATTGTTCTTGGTGCGGCGCGACAGCACCTGCATCGTGCGGCGGATTTCCTCGTCCCGGCCGACGACCGGATCGATCTTGCCGTCGAGCGCAGCCTGCGTCAGGTCACGGGTGTATTTCTTCAGCGCTTCGTACTGGTCCTCTGCGCTGGCGCTGTCCGCGGTGCGGCCTTGGCGCAAGTCGTTGATCGCCGTGTTCAATGCCTGCGCGGTCACGCCGGCGTCGCCGAGGATTTTCGCCGTCGCCGCTCCTTGCGCCAGCGCAAGCGCCAGCAAAAGGCGTTCGGCGGTAACGAAACTGTCGCCGGCGCGTTCGGCCAACTCCTGCGCCTGATCGAACAGGCGCGCCATCGCGGGGGAGAGGTAAATCTGTCCCGCGCCGGACCCTTCCACGCTGGGAATCTTGGCAAGTTCGGCTTCGACGTCTTTCAACGCCTTTGCCGCGTCGCCGCCCGCCGCGCCGATCAACCCGGCGGCGAGACCTTCCTTATCGTCCAACAGTACTTTTAGGAGATGCTCGGGTTGGAACTGCTGGTGATTCGACCGCAGCGCCAGCGTTTGGGCGGCTTGAACGAAGCCGCGCGACCGTTCGGTGTATTTCTCGAATTCCATAGACTCGACCCCTCTGGTGGCCTCCCTCTTCAAGGCAAGGCGGTAAAGGTTCATAAAACATCATATGGACCCTAAAAGGCGTCCACTCACGATATATGGGCATTCCACGTCACCGCTCAAGACCCGCTTTTTATGTCATCGAAGTTAAACGATTCATATCTTGTTGCATTGCAGCATAGTCATTAGATTCTTTGCTGCAGCGCGAAATCACATGGATTGGACGCGACCTTCATGCATATTTCCGACCCGTTGAATCGCTCGTGGCGGTGGGCGCGCCGTTTCCTGTCAACCGGCGACCCTGCCCCGACTCCGGAACCGGCGGAACACCACCCGGCGCCGCCCAAAAAGCGCCGCACGCGGGCGAAATCGGGAAAGCCGGTCAGTCTGGCCCTGCAAGGGGGCGGCGCGCACGGCGCGTTTACCTGGGGCGTCCTCGACCGGTTGCTGGAGGACGGCGGCTTGCGGATCGAAGCGCTCAGCGGCGCCAGCGCCGGCGCGCTGAACGCGGTGATCGCCGCCAACGGCCTGATCGGCGGCGGGCCGGAAACCGCGCGGGAGGATTTGGCGCAATTCTGGCGCCGGGTCAGCACGCAGGCGCTCTTCACGCCTTATCGCGCGACCCTCGTCGACCGTCTCTTCAACGGGTGGAACCTGGACGGCAGCGGACAGCAACTCGGTCTCGATATGGCGACCCGGTTGATGTCGCCCTATCAGTTCAACCCGTTCGACCTGAACCCGCTGCGCGATCTGTTGGCTCAATCGGTCGACTTCGAGCGCTTGCAGCGGAACCGCCGAATAAAGCTGTTCATCGCCGCCACCGAGGTCAGCACCGGCCAGGCGCGAATCTTCCGCACGGCGGAGGTAACCGCGGATAGCGTACTGGCGTCGGCGGCGCTTCCGGCCATCCACCATGCGGTGGAAATCGACGGCGTGCACTATTGGGACGGTGGGTACAGCGCCAACCCGCCCCTCATCCCGCTGATCGAGCATGGCAACGCCGACGACATCCTGTTGATCCAGATCGACCCGGCGCAGGACCCGACCTTGCCGGTGACCGCCACGGAAATCCGCAACCGGATGGCGCGACTGACCTTCTCCGCCCCGCTCAACCGGGAACTGGAAGCCATCCAATCGATGGCCAAGTTGGCGCGGCGCACGGTCGCGTCGCCGCTTGCGAAACGCTTCCTCGCGGCGCGCCTGCACCGCATCGACGCCGGCGACGCCCTCGCGCCGCTGGGTCAGGTCAGCAAGCTGAATCCGCAATGGGGGTTGTTGCAACACGCCCACGACATCGGCCGGGAGCGCACCGACACCTGGCTTGCCGACCACACGGCGGATGTGGGCAAGCGGGCCAGTTTCGACCACTCGGCCGCCCCTGGACCCTGAAGCGTTGCCCGCTACACGCCGGCGGCGCGTTCCTTGAGGATGACGTCGAACGCTTCGAGTTGTTCCATGACCTTGGCGTAGACGGTGTCCGGTTGATAGCTTCCATCCCGGCGCTGCCGTCCGGCCTTGACGCCGGTGAACAATTCGATCGCCTCTTCGATATTCTTGACGCTCCAGATATGGAACTCGCCGCTCTCGACCGCCCGGACGACAGGGTCGCGAAGAATGATGTTGGGCAGGTTCGACGCCGGCACGACGACGCCCTGGTTGCCCGTCAGCTTTCCGGCATCGATGCAGGCCCGATAGAACCCTTCGATCTTGAACGGCACGCCGCCGACCGCCTGCGTTTCGCCGACCTGGTTGACCGATCCGGTGATCGCAAGATCCTGGCGCAGCGGAATGCCCGACAGATCGGACAACACGGCGAGCAGTTCGGCCATCGAGGCGCTGTCGCCTTCGACGCCGCCGTAATTCTGCTCGAAGGTAATCGACGAATTGAAGGAAAGCGGGAAACGCCGCGCGAAATGGCCGGCGATAAATCCTTGCAGCACCATCACGCCCTTTTGCTGAATCGGGCCGGACATGGCGACATAGCGTTCGATGTTGACCACGCCTTCGCGCCCTGGCGTCGCGCGGGCGGTGATACGGCTGGGCGATCCATACTGATGATCGCCGAGATCGCGCACGGTCAAGCCGTTGATCTGTCCCACCGCCGCGCCTCGCGTATCGATCATCAGGGTGCCGTCCGCGATGCTCTCATGCATGCGGTCTTCGATGCGCGCGTTCCGACGGCGACGCTGCCGCAGCGCTTCGCCGATCATCGCGTCGTCGATCGATTTGGCGCTGCTATTGCGGGCGATTTCGGCGGCCTCGGTCAGCACGTCTTCGATGACCTCGAACTGCGCCGTGAGTTTCTTGCGGTGGCCCGCCCAGCGCGCCGCCATGCCCAACATGCGCGCCACCGCGCTGTCGTCGCAGGGAATGCCGTGCAACGCTTGAGACCGGGCGCGGATCAGGCCCGCATAGACCGACAGATTGCGCGCGACCGCATCCATGTCACCGTCGATATCCGCCTTGACCTTGAAATAGGTCTGGAACTCCGGATCCACCGAATAGAACGTATAGTACCAGTGCGGCGACCCGACGACGACGACCTTGAGATCGAGCGGAATCGCCTTGGGCCGCGGCGCTCCCGCGACGGGCAGTGCGTTTGCGCGATGCCGTTCGCTCACCTGGATCTGACCATCGCGCAGCGCCCCTTTCAGGAAGGCCCAACTGCTGGGGTGTTTCGCCAGATCGTCCGCGCGCAAGACCAGGATACCCCCATTGGCCCGGTGCAGCGCGCCCGCCCGGATCATGCTGAAATCCGTGTCCATGCCGCCCTGAACCGACCGGTACTCGATTCGGCCGAACAGATTTTCGTAAGTCGGGTTGGCCTCCAACACGACACCCGGCGTTTCGTTGTCGCCGTGGTCGACCAGCAGATTGACCGCATAGCGGCGCTCCGGCGGCTCGACGGCGGGCGTCGGACCCTCCGGTGGGCGCGGCAGGAAGGCGACCAGGTTGTCGACGATATCTTCCCGCAACTCGACAAGCCATCGCGCCAATCCCCGGTAGCCGGCGTATTCTTTCTGCAACTCGTCGAGCAGCGCGCCCACCGCGGTATCGGCAACCTGTCGGTTCAAGTCGACGAGGCGTTTGGCAAGATCACCTTGCGCCAACGCCGCGCGCCGGTTGATATCCTGCAGCCGCTGCGCGATCTCGCTGGCCTTGGATTCGAGCAATTGGCGCTGCGCCGGCGGCAAGCTATCCAACGCCACGGGGTTGCCGTCGGCGCCGCGGGCAACCACCATAAATCCCTGCGGCGTTTGCGCCAGGTCCAACCCGGATTGTTGTGCTTCGGCCTGCAGCGCCTCCAACTCGGCACGGACGCCGGACTGCGCCTCTTCCCCGTGCGTGCGGATTTCGGTCTGGTACTTCTCGCCGCCGAAAGCGCTTGCCAGCGCTTCGCGCAGTTGCGGGATCAACGCCGCCATGCGATCGCGAAACGCGCGCCCCACACCCGCCGGCAAACGATACGGCTTGGGCCGATGGGAGCGCCGGAAGTTGTTGAGGTAGATCCAATCATGGGGCCGCGGCATGCACGCCAAATGGTCGCGCATGTAATCGAGCGTCGCCGTCATGCGGCCGCTGCGGTCCGGGCCCAGCACGAAGATGTTGAATCCGGGATCCTTCATACAAAGGCCGAATTCGAGCGCTTCGCGGGCGCGCTTGTGACTCGAGAGCGAGAAGATATCGCCGTCGCGGCGTGTTCCGAATTTGAACACCGGCCGCGCGACATCTTTGGCTTTGAGGGCCCTTGCGGCCATGCTGCACCCCTAAGAGTTGGAATTCCGATCGCGGCAGACAAAACGGTCCCGCCGACCGGGTCAACCCTACAGGGTCAGGGGCCGCGCGACAAAATCACGCGCCCGCGAGCGTTCCGATGGATTACGACGTGAAGCACGATCTATGCGACCAAAGGCGCGTGCATGCGCCGCCGCACAATGGAAGGCCCGCCGTTTAGTCGCTTGTAGCGGGTTTCCGGCGCGTCCGGCGTCTCGCTGGGGCCGGTTTATCCGGCACCGCTTGCCCGTCAGAGGCAGCGTCCGCCGTGGCGGCATCGATCTCGAGCGGCTTGTCGGTCGCTTTGGAAGGCGTCTCGACCTCGATCGGACGTTCTTCGCCGTTGGCCTTATGAGTGCGGTTCGCGCTCTCCGCGCCATTGGAAGGAGTCGCCGCGCCGGCATCGGCACCGTTCGCACCATGCGCGGCCGGGGCGCCATTTGCGCCATTCGCCTCGTTGCGATTGCCACGATTGCCGCGTCCACCCTGGCGGCGCTGTCCGTCGTTCTGACGCTGTCCATCGGCCGACTGCGCATTCGCCGCCTGCCGCTCGTTCCGCTGCTCCTGATCTATGGAGTAAATCCGGAAGTAATGCTCGGCATGCTGGTAGTAATTCTCCGCAGCGATACGGTCGCCCGACGATGCCGCGTCACGCGCCAACCCCAGGTATTTTTCGTGGACCTGGAACGCGTTGCCGCGAATCCGGACACTGGGTCCATTGCTGTCGAATGTCTGCTGACGATTTGCGCCCCTACGCCCACCATTACGGCCGCGCGCGCGCTTAGAGCCTTGGCCTTGTTTCATATTTCCTTACACATCGAAGCTGGTTTCTGCTTCTCGCTGAAAAAGCCGCCCTTTTTCAACGCGCCGCAACCCTGCGGCAGCCCGCTTCCAGCGGACCTCCCCAAAAGACACGCTTTCGAAGATTAATTCGACCTCGGATGCTCCAGCCTTGCCCAGGGGTTCGGTTCAACGAGGTGCTGACAAGAAACTAGACGGTTCGCTCCGCCGTTCCAACTATTTTTTTTGGTTAACGCTTTCACGCTATTTGTGCTGCAACGCAGCGATAAATGCCGGCCAAATCACGGATCGGGTCCGATACGATCAATCCGGCCGCCGCCAGCAATCCGGCCACCGGCGCCCATTGCCCGGCCCCGACTTCCAGAAAAACGCCGCCGCCAGGCCGCAACAGATCCGGCAGCATAGCGGCAAGCGCGCGATAGCAGGCCAGACCGTCGGCGCCGCCGTCCAGCGCCAATCGAGGTTCATGCTGCGCCACCTCCGGTTCAAGACCGTCAATCTCTTCGGTGGCGATGTAAGGGGGATTCGACACCACCAAGTCGAACCGGCCGGCGACCGGCGACGCCCAGTCCGACACGAGGAAATGGGCGCGGTCGCCTAACCCGAGCCGCCCGGCGTTGTCGCGGGCGACGACGGCGGCGGCAACCGACCGGTCGACGCCAATTCCGATGGCGTCAGGACATTCCGACAACAAAGCCAAGAGAAGGCAGCCGCTGCCGGTCCCGAGATCGAGGACCATGGGTGCGGCGACCGGCCGCTTGGCCAGCGCGGCGAGGGCCGCCTCGACCAGCGTTTCGGTCTCCGGGCGAGGGATCAACGTATCCGATGTCACGCGGAATGGCAGGCTCCAGAATTCCCGACGCCCAACCAGTTGCGCCGTGGGCGTCCCTTCCGCGCGCCGCGCGATTAACGCGAGAAAACCGTCGGTATCCAATATCAAGCGTTCGGGATAGCCGATAATGACCGCCGGATCTACATCCAAGGCGTGTGCCAAGAGGACCCGCGCCTCGCGATGCGGCTGATCGATCGCCGCCGCCTTGAGGCGCGCCGTTCCCTCCGTCAGGCAAGCGCCGACGGTCGGCTTGCTCATTGCAGCTCGGAAAGACGTTCCGCCCGGTCTTCGGCGAGCAGGGCGTCGAAAATATCGTCCAGTTCCTCGCCGTTCATGATCCGGTCGAGCTTGTGGACGGTAAGATTGATGCGATGATCGGTCACACGGCCCTGCGGATAATTATACGTCCGAATGCGTTCCGACCGGTCGCCGGAACCGACCTGGCTTCGCCGGTTTTCGGACCGTTCGTCCTGCTGACGCTGACGTTCCGCTTCATAAAGCCGCGAACGCAAGACCTTCATCGCTTTCGCCCGGTTCTTGTGCTGCGACTTTTCGTCCTGGCACTGGACGACGACGCCCGTGGGAATATGCGTGATCCGGATTGCGCTGTCGGTCTTGTTGACGTGCTGCCCGCCGGCGCCCGATGCGCGGTAGGTGTCGACCCGCAAGTCTTTCTCGTCGATCGATATGTCGACGTCCTGGGCTTCCGGCAACACCGCGACGGTCGCCGCCGACGTATGAATGCGCCCGCCGCTTTCGGTGGCCGGCACGCGCTGCACACGATGCACGCCCGATTCGAACTTGAGCTTTGCGAAGACGCCGGACCCGCCGATCGAGGCGATGGCCTCCTTGAATCCGCCGAGTTCCGTATCGTTGACTTCGATCGGCTCGAAGCGCCAGCCATGGTTTTCCGCATAGCGCTGATACATGCGAAACAAGTCCGCCGCGAACAGCGACGCTTCGTCGCCGCCGGTGCCGGCGCGGACTTCCAGGATCGCGCTACGGTCATCCGCGGCATCCTTCGGCAGCAGCAGGATCTGAACCTCGCGTTCCAGCGCCGGCAGACCGGCCGCCAACTCGCGATGCTCCTCCTCGGCCATGCTGCGCATTTCCGCATCGGTATCGGCATCGCCCATGAGGTCTTCCAGGTCGGACAACTCCGCCAAGATGCCCTGCACCTCCCGCGCTTTTTCCGCGATCGGCGACAGCTCTGCGTATTCCTTGGACAGGGACGCAAAATCCGATGCGCTCAGATCCTCCGACGACATCAACGCCGTCAACTCTTCCTGCCGGGCGATGACCGCGGACAGCTTTTCCGACATGCTCATAGGGTCAGCGTTCCTCTTCGTTCGATGGATCGATGAACAGCGTACGGAGCACCCGCTCCACCTGAAGTCTATTCAACTCACCGCCCGATTCCTCGTTGGCGGCAAGGTCGCGCAACGCGGTGGACGGCCGATGCAGCAATCGGTTCACCAAAAGCCGCGTCGCCTCGTCCGCATCCGCGTTGGGATGCTCGGCGCGCACGTCTTGACGCGCCTGCTCGAAATAGGCGCGCAACGCGATAACGGCCGGCACGGCGTCGCGTTCAGCCCGCCGGCGCCGCCAGGCGGCAACGCCGTCATCGACAAGGCGCCACGCGTCCGCCGACGCTTCCTGCCGTTGCGTCCGCCCTTCCAAGGCGACCTGCTCCAGGTCGTCCAGCGTGTAGAGATACGCGCCGTCGTGGCGCTCGATCGCCGCGTCCATATCCGACGGAACGCCACCGTCCAGGAACAAGATAGGCCGCCGCCGACGTGCGCGTAGCACGCCCTCGACCACATCTGCCGTGACGATCCGCTGTCCGGTCCCCGCCGCCGACACGACGATGTCCGACATGGCCAATTCCCGCGCCAAATCCTCGAATGGCGTGAAATGCATGCCCGCACGCCGGGCCGCGCCTTCCACCCGTTGCGACGGACCTGTCAGGGCCGCGTCGCGCAAACCCGCCTGCCGCATGTGATCGTGGATGAGTTCCCCGATCTCGCCCAGCCCGATGATCAGGACGCGGCAACGCGACAGATCGCCGTGCAGGTCTTGCGCGACCTGCGCCGCCGCCGACGCGATCGACACCGGCCGGCGCGTGATCTGCGTTTCAGTTCGGACGCGCTTCGCCACGCCGTAGGCGGCCTGCAGAACCGCCTCGAATTCCGGCCCCATCATGCCGCAGTCGACGGACAGGCGGTGCGCCGCGTGGACCTGTCCCAAAACCTGCGGCTCGCCAATGACCTGGCTGTCGAGCGATGCGGCGACCGCGAAGATATGGCGAACCGCCGTGTCGTCGAAATGAGCATAGCTTTGATCGATGATTTCGTCGCCGCCGACGTTACTGGTCGCCGAGAAGTCATCCCGGATCACCGTCGCCATCCGCTCCGCATCGGGGTGCATGCCTTGTATTTCGATCCGGTCGCAGGTCGACAGGATGATCGCCTGACCCAATCCGGCCGTGCGCAACCGATCGAGGGTTCGCGGCATCATGGCTTCGTCGATGAAGAGGCGGTCGCGCAGCAAAGCGCCGCTCGACCGATGATTGGCCCCAACGGCAAAAATCCGGGCATCGCCCTGCGCAGACATCGCCCCGCTACCGGTATACGGCGAGGTGTTCCTCAAGCGACGCGAGCGCCACCTCGTCCTGCGAGCCCGACTCCATGTTGCGCACCGTCGCCGTGCCACGGGATAACTCATCGTCGCCGACGATGACCGCGGCAATGGCGTTGACCCGGTTGGCGCGCTTCATCCGCCGTCCCAAGTTACCCGAATAGCCGAGTTCGACGCGGAACCCGCCGGCCCGCAGTCGTTCGGCGATCTTGAATACTTCCCGCTCCGCGGCGGCCCCCAACGGAATCAGCGCGACCGGCCGCCGCGCCGCCGGCACGTCGGCGCACAGCATCGATAACCGCTCGACGCCGGCCGCCCAACCGACGCCGGGCGTCTCCGGTCCGCCCATCATCTTGATCAAGCCATCATAACGGCCGCCCGCCAGCACCGTCCCTTGGGCGCCCAGCGCGGTGGTCACGAATTCGAACGCGGTGTGGCAGTAATAGTCCAAGCCCCGCACAAGCCGCGGATTCAACGTGTATTCGATCCCAAGCGCGTCGAGACCCGCCGTCACGGCATCGAAAAACTGCGCGCTCTCCTCGTTCAGGAAATCGCCGAAGAGCGGTGCATCGGCGATGATGCCGCGATCGGTATCGTCCTTGGAGTCCAAGATGCGCAACGGATTGCGCTCCAGCCGAGTTTGACTGTCGGCCGACAGTCCTTCGCGGTGCTTCTCGAAGTAGGCGACCAAGGCGTCACGATACGCGGTCCGACTCTCCGTGTCGCCCAGTGTGTTGAGTTCGAGAACCGTTTCGTCGAGGACGCCCAGGGCATCCAGCACGCGAACGGCGGCGGCGATGATCTCGACATCCGCCTGCGGCTGCGGCAGGCCGATCAGTTCGACGCCGATCTGATGAAACTGGCGCTGGCGGCCCTTTTGCGGCCGCTCGTAGCGGAACATCGGGCCGGCATAGAAATACCGGACGGGAGCCTGCTGGGCCAATCCTTCGGAAATGAAGGCGCGCGCCACACCGGCGGTGTTCTCCGGCCGCAAGGTGATCTCCTCGTCGCCCTTGTCGACGAAGGAATACATTTCCTTGGTGACCACGTCGGACGCCTCGCCGAGCGTGCGTTTGAATACCTGGCTGAATTCGAAGATCGGCGTCGCCATCTCATCGTAACCATAGCGTTCGACGATACCGCGCGCCGTATCGACCACATGCCGATGACCGCGCATCACGTCAGGCAGCAGGTCGTGGGTTCCGCGAACGGGTTGGAGAGAAGCCATGTCGTTACGTGTCTTTACGATTGCCGATATGCCGTACACGCCGCCGCGACCATAGCAAAGCGCCGGCGCGCGTGACAGTGTCCGCACAAACCAAGAGTGTCAAGCGGGTAGGTGAACATCCGCGACGAGGGAACCGTTCTCGGGAAAATCGTCTATCCGGCCGCAATGCCGCCGGTCATTCCGATGTGGTGCCGATCGGCGGCGGCGCGGCCCCAACGGCGCTGCCGGACTTCAACGGCTCCGGCTCAAGCGCGACATCACGACGAACCGCCCCCGGCGGGCCGATCGACGGTACCAACGCGCCATCGACCGTGATCCGCAACCCCCCGGCATTGCCGGTGAGCAGGGTCAAGCCGCTTCGATTTGGCACCTGATAGGAATCGCCCTTGAACAGCACGCGTGTCAGCAAGAGTTCGGCATTTTCGCTGTCCCGGATTTCCACCCAACTATCCGACAGCGCCTGCACGACGATCCGCGCATCGGTGTTTTCATCGCCGTAGATCCTTCCGCCCGACAACGCGTCGGCCGCCTCGACCGTTTGCGTATCTTCCGAGGGAGCGGCGGGAAGCGCCGCAATCTGCGCCCCCGGCGCAGCAACAACCGCCGACGCAGACTCCGCCGTTTCATCCGGCGGCGGCGCGGGCGGGCCATCAACCGTTGCTGGTTGATCGGCCGGCGGCGTTTCCGTCGGTACGGATGGTTCTTGCGGCGCAACGGCGGCCACTGCGGGAGTGGGCGACGGATCAACCGCCGGCTCGTCCGACGATGGCGGCGGGTTCGCATCTGCCGATTCGGTCGCCGCTTGCGGCGTCGACGGCGCGACAGGCTGTGCGGCGCCATTGGGCGCTGCGGCGGCCGCGGTCGTCTCCGCCGGTTTCGACGGATTGGCCTCAACCGCATCCGTTGGCGTGCCCTTGATGATCTCGCTGATCCTGCTGGGCAACTGCGGCACGATCTCCGCGACCTGCTGATCCTTGGATGAAAAGTAGATCCAAGCCCCGTAGACGAGACCCGCCAACATCACGGCGACCAACAAGACCGCCCCGCTGGGAATCTTGCCCTCGGGCAACGGTGCCGGGAAATGCAGATCGGTGCGGCTGTTGAGGTCTTTGACCTCCTCCTTGAACCGGGCGACCAACGCCTCGGCGTTGAGGTCGAGGTGATCGGCATAGGTGCGCACGAACCCGACCGCATATGTCGGCCCCGGCAGATCATCGATCAAACCGTCTTCGAGCGCCTTGAGATACGGAAACCGAATGCGGAGAACTTGGGAGACATAGCGTAAGTCCTCCCCGCGTTCTTCGCGCCGTGAGCGTAACGTCGCGCCGACCGTCTGCAATTCGCCATCCGAGATCGGAGACGATGTTTCACCGGTTTCAACAGTTTCTTGTTTGGCGCGCCGGTCAAGCTTCCAAAGATTCTTCGCCATGTGCGGAACGGGTCCCCTAAAAACACCGAATTAATGGTAATCCACTATGATTCATAAGTATTGTTATTGGATTACCGAATGCGACTTCCGCTGATGTCGCTCCCCAATCGCGGCGACTATACTACAAACCGCGTCGAAATTGCAGCCACCATTCACGGTCCGCTTTGCAACGGAATGGGGAATGGTGACGGTCAAACGGGAAAGAGTTCCCAATTCACCGGCCTAGTGCGGTATCGCATGGCGGTCCGCATAGGCGCGCAGGGCATCGCGGAGACTGTGGTCGGGGGCGTCCAACAACGAGTCCACATATTCCGCGAGATCGCCGGCGTCGAGATTCTGCATCATGTGACGCACCGCGCCGATCGCGCCGGACGGCATCGACAGGCTTCGAAAGCCGATCCCGATCAGCGCCATTGCGTCCAGCGGCTGCCCGGCCATTTCCCCGCAAAGACTGACCGGAACGCCGGCGTCGCGGCATTGTCCGGCGACGCCATGCAAGAATTTCAGGACCGCCGGCGACAGCACGTCATACCTGTCGCTCACTCTCGGGTTGCCGCGATCGCAGGCGAAGAGGAACTGCACCAAGTCGTTCGATCCGACGGACAGGAAATCGAGCCGGTCGAGAAGCTGCGGCAGTTGGAAGTACAGCGACGGCACTTCCATCATGGCGCCCACGAGGATGCGTTCGGGCAGCGGATTGCCGCGGGATGTCGCGCGGTCCACCTCAAGGTCGAGCAACGCCTTCGCGGCGTCGAATTCCGCGACCTCGGTGACCAACGGGAACATGACACGCAGCTCGCGGTCGGCCGACGCCTGCATCAGGGCGCGGATCTGCAACCGCAAGATCGCCGGGCGATCGAGCGCGATGCGCAGCGCCCGCCATCCCATCGCCGGGTTCTCGTCTTCGCCGATCCGCAAATAAGGCAGCAGTTTGTCGCCGCCGATGTCGAGCGTGCGGAAAACCACCGGCCGGTCATCCGCCTTATCGTAAATCTCGCGGTATAGGTCGGTCTGCTTCGTCAGACGCGGGAACTGTGCGTGGATCATGAACGGAATTTCGGTCCGGTAGAGCCCCACGCCGTCGGCCCCGCTTTCGTGCAAATGATCAAGGTCGATATCGAGGCCGGCGTTGATCAACAACGACACGGACTGCCCGTCCCGCGTCACGGCCGGCAGGTCCCGCGTCGCGGCGTATTCCGCACGCTTCTTTTCGAAATTCTGCAGGCTGTCGGAGAAGCTCTTCCGAAAATCCTCGGCCGGCCGCACATAGGCGACCCCGTTATCGCCATCGACGAAAACCGGGTCGCCCGGCTCGACCTTGCCGATGACGCCGCGCACGTTGCCGACGACCGGGATATCGAGCGCCTTCGCCACGATGGCCACATGCGACGCCGCCGTTCCTTCGTCGAGAATCAAGGCGCGGAGCCGCGTGCGGTCGTAGTCGAGCAGTTCGACCGGTCCCATGGCGCGCGCCACCAGGACGACGTCTTCCGGTAACGGCGACGCGCCGTTACCGCCTTGGACGCCGTGCGTCAGATGCTGCAACAGCCGGTAGGCAAGGTCGTCGAGGTCGAGCAGCCGTTCGCGAAGATACGGGTCGCGAACCTGACTCATGCGCGCCCGGGTGTCGTTCTGCACCTTCGCGACCGCCGCCTCCGCCGTTAGCCCACTCTGAATCGCTTCGCGGATCCGCCGAATCCATCCGTGATCGTCCGCGATCATCCGGAACGCCCGCAGGATATCGAGCGGTTCGCCGGATCGCGTCGCCTGGGCGTCGCCCGAAAGCCGGTCGACCATGCTGTCGAGGGCCAATTGCATGCCGCTCATCGCCTCGGCGATCCGCTTCAGTTCCACATCGGGATCTTCCGCGATGGTTTGCGAAATCGGCGCACCCCGTTCATGCAACACCGCAACGCCGCGCGCCAGCCCGCCGTTGAGCCGCGTGCCGTCGAGACGAACCGGCGCCGTGTTCGCCGGCCCCGCCACTTCGTCGGGCACCGAAAGGTCGCCGCCCGCGATCAATTCGGCGACCACCATGGCGACGGTTTCCAGCGTTTCGACTTCCTCTTCGTTGTAGTTGCGCTGGGTCATGTTCTGAACGGTCAGCACGCCCATGACCCGGCCGCTGCGCAGCACAGGCGCGCCCAAGAAGGAATGGTAGATTTCCTCGCCGGTTTCAGGCCGATAGGCGAATTGCGGATGGCTTTGCGCATCGGCCAAGGCCAACGGGCTGGCGTGCGCGGCGATCGCCCCGACCAACCCTTCGTTCACGCCGAGTTGCGTGCGGTAGACGGCGTCCTTGCGCAGCCCCTCGGTGCTGCACAGCACGAGCCGTTCGCCCGGCTGCATGACGTAGACGGAGCATACTTCCGCCACCATGCCGCGGGCGATGATCTCGGCGATCCGGTCCAGCCGTTCCTGCGTCGTGCCGCCGCGCGCCATGGCGTCGCGCAGACGGCGCAGCAACTGCCGCGACCCGACCCAATGCGTGACATCGGTCATCCGCTAAACCCGTTCTACGCCGCTAACGCCGCCGCACGCCCGCCGCGAACGACGGCCCGTCCCGTCAGTCGGTATCCAACCCATACGCGGTATGCAACGCGCGCAACGCCAGTTCCGTGTACTCCTCGGCGACCAAGACGCTGATCTTGATCTCCGAGGTGGATATCACCTGGATGTTTATACCCTTCTCCGCCAGCGTACGGAACATCACCTGCGCCACGCCTGCATGGCTGCGCATGCCGACGCCGATCACCGAGATCTTGACGACATTCTGATCGGACAGCACGTCGTTGCAGCCAACCGCGTCCTTGACGCCGTTCAGCACGTCCATCGCGCGGTCGAAATCGGCTTTCCCGACAGTAAAGGTCATATCCGTCCGCCGACCGTCCGCCGCCATGCTCTGGACGATCATGTCGACATTCACATTCGCCTCGGAGAGCGGGCCGAAAATCCCCGCCGCCACGCCGGGCTTGTCCGCAACGCCGGCGAGACTGATCTTCGCTTCGTCCCGGCTATAGGCAATTCCACTGACGATCTGATGTTCCACGATCTCGTCCTCATCAACAACCAAGGTACCGGGTTCGTCCCGGAAACTCGACAACACCTGCAGGCGGACGCCCGCTTTCATGGCCAGCTCGACCGATCGGGTCTGCAGCACCTTCGCGCCCTGCGACGCCATTTCGAGCATCTCTTCGTAAGTGATGCGATCCAGCTTGCGCGCTTTCGTCACGATCCGCGGATCGGTGGTATAGACACCATCCACATCGGTATAGATATCGCATCGATCGGCTTCGAGCGCCGCGGCAAGCGCCACGGCGCTGGTATCCGACCCGCCGCGGCCCAGCGTCGTCACGCGGCCGTCGGGCGAGACGCCCTGGAAGCCAGCGACCACGGCGACCTGACCGTCGGCGAAACGCTCGATCATACGCGCGGTTTCGATCGCCTGGATCCGCGCCTTGCCGTGCACGTCGTCGGTCCGGATCGGCAACTGCCAGGAAAGCCAGGACCGGGCCGGCAATCCCATTTCCTGCAGCGTCAACGCCATCAGGCCGCTGGTCACCTGCTCGCCGGACGACACCACCACGTCGTATTCGCGCGCATCATGCAGCTTGTTTGCCGTCGTCACGAAGTCGACCAGACGGTTGGTCTCGCCCGCCATCGCCGAAACGGCCACAGCGATCTCATGGCCTTGGTCATGCTCGGCCTTGATCCGTTTCGCCGCATTGCGAATCCGGTCCAGGTCGGCCACCGACGTGCCGCCGAATTTCATAACGATCCGCGCCATAATCACGACCCTAAAGCGGAAAAATCCCCCTCCGGCCCATGCCAGAGGTTGCCCCGCGGAGGCGGCGTATCCATACTCTTTGCATCGCGGCCATGCAAGGCCTCCACATCCTGCCGGACCCGGCTAATACCATGATGGAAAAGCAAACGCCCCGCGCGTTGGACCGCACCGTCGACGATTCAGAATTGGCCAAATTCGCCGCCATCGCGGAAGAATGGTGGGATCCGAACGGGAAGTTCCGGCCGCTGCACAAGTTCAACCCGATCCGCCTGGAACTGCTGCGCGACCGTATCGCGGCCCATTTCGGCCGGGACCCCAAAGCCGCCCGGCCGCTCGACGGGTTGTCGGTGGTCGACGTCGGCTGCGGCGGCGGCTTGCTGGCCGAACCCATGGCGCGGCTCGGCGCGTCGGTGACCGGGATCGACGCCACCGAACGGAATGTTGAAGTGGCGCGCGTCCATGCCGAACAGATGGGGTTGGCGGTCGACTACCGGTTCGCCACCGCCGGAGACTTGGCCGCGGAAAAGCGCGTCTTCGACGTCGTTCTCAACATGGAGGTGATCGAGCATATCGCCGACCGCGACGCCTTCATCGCCGATTGCGCCGAGTTGGTCCGCCCCGGCGGGCTGATGTTTCTCGCCACGCTGAACCGGACGCCGAAGTCCTATCTGTTCGCCATCATCGGGGCGGAATACGTCATGCGCTGGCTGCCGCGCGGCACCCATGACTGGCGGCGCTTCGTGCGGCCCTCGGAACTCGCGGCACCGCTACGGCGATCCGGCATGTCGGTCACCGACGTGACGGGCGTCACCTTCAACCCGATCAAGGATCAATGGTCGCTGTCGCCGCGCGACCTCGGCGTGAACTATATCGCCATCGCCGAAAAATCGGATGACAGCCTGACCGCCCAATCGAACGCCATCGCGGCAAGGAGCCATTAATGACGCGGATCGCCATCCTGGACGACTACCAAAAAATCGCGATGCAATCCGCGGATTGGGACTCGCTGCCGGCGGACTGCTCGGTCGATGTCTTTCATGACCATCTAACCGATTTGCCGGCGCTGACCGACCGCCTGCACCCCTATGACGTTTTGGTCATCATGCGGGAACGGACGCCGTTTCCCCGCGCTCTGATCGAGACGCTGCCCAACCTGAAACTGCTGGTCTCGACCAGCGGCCGCAACAAGTCGATCGACCTTGCCGCCTGCGGTGAGCGTGACGTGCTGGTCTGCCACACCGAATTGGGCCACACGCCGACGGCCGAGCATACCTGGGGCCTTATCCTGTCGCTGGCGAAACGCATTCCGACCGAGGACCGCGGCACCCGCGAGGGGCATTGGGGCATCGAAGTCGCCGACGGCCTCGCCGGCAAGGTGCTAGGCGTTATCGGACTCGGCAAGCTCGGCTCGAAGGTCGCGCAAGTCGGCAAGCTGTTCGACATGGAGGTCATCGCCTGGAGCCCGAACCTCACCGACGACCGCGCCCGGCAAATCGGCGTAAAGCGCGTCGAGAAGGACGTGTTGTTCGCGCGTTCCGATTACGTCACGGTCCATGTGGTGTTGAGCGACCGAAGCCGCGGCCTGGTCGGCGAAGAAGACCTCGCGCGCATGAAGCGAACCGCCTATCTGATCAACACGGCGCGCGGCCCGATTGTCGACGAAGCAGCCCTGGTGCGCGCCGTGCAGAACGGAACCATCGCGGGCGTCGGCCTCGACGTGTTCGGCACCGAACCCTTGCCGCAAGACGATCCCCTGCGGACACTTCCCGGCAGCGTCATCACCCCGCATATCGGCGGCTTCACCCGCGAGAATTACGATCTGTGGTACGGCGGCGCGCTGGAAGACATCAAGGCCTGGCTCGGCGGCAATCCAATCCGGATCCTGACGCCGGACAAAAACTGAGCCTCCCCGTCCTTCCCGACGCCGAACGCGATGGACGATGGACCGCGGTTTACCCATCGCCCGATTCCTTCCTAAGCTGACGCTGACGTACCCTTGTCAGCCATTTCAAAGAAACGCCAAATCACGGCGGCGGCGCCCTGTCCGGCGCACCGCCGTTAGGAATCGAGGAAACACCCCCATGACCGACGCGACCTATATGACCGTCAACGGCAAAGTCGTTCCCAGCGCCGAGGCGCAAATCAACGTCGCCTCGCCGGCCGCAAAATACGGCATCGGCGTCTTCGAAGGCATCCGCGGGTATTGGAACGCGGATGACGAACAGCTCTATGTCTTCCGCCTGCGCGAACATCTTGCGCGCCTCAAGCAGTCGCTGAAACTGCTGCGCCTGGACGACGACCACGCGATCGAACGATTGGAATCCTTCGTCCTCGAGATGATCCGCGCCAACGATTTCAAGACGACGATCCAGATGCGAATCATGGCCCTGCTCGACGATGCCGACGGCGCGCGCACCGACAACGGCCCCGTCGGCGTGTATGTGCAGGGCGGCCCGTGCCCGCCGCATCCCTTCATGCGCAGCGGCCTCACCGCGGGCACCAGTTCCTGGGCGCGGACGGCGGACAATGCATTGCCGGTCCGGATCAAATGCAACGCCAATTACGTGAACGGCCGGCTGGCGGAACTGGAGGCGCGCGCTGGCGGCTTCGACCGCGCGATCTTCCTGAACAGCCGGGGCAAGGTGTCCGAGGGGCCGGGCGCGACGCTGTTCCTGATCCGCGGCGGGCGGCCCGTCACGCCGTCGCCGTCGAACGACCTGCTGGAGAGCATCACCCGCGATACGCTGATGCGTTTGCTGCGCGAGACGCAGGATCTGGAGACCCAGGAGCGCGATGTCGACCGGACCGAGGTGTATGCGGCGGAGGAAGCCTTCCTCTGCGGCACCCTGGCGGAGGTGACGCCGATCATCAGCCTCGACGGGATTCCGGTCGGCGATGGCGCGGTCGGCCCGGTCACACGGGCGCTTCAGAAAAGTTATTTGGACACGGTGACCGGCGCGTCATCCGATCACGCCGATTGGCGCACGCCGGTCTACGTCTGACGCGGCCTAGGTTTCGCGGCGATTGATCAGCCCCTCCGGCGTCGCCGAATACCCGGTCAACGTCCGATCGGCATGGCGCATGCGCCAGGACAACATCCTCTGCGCGTAGTCCAGCATGACCGGCGCATTGCCCGGATCTGTCGCAAGGTTCCGCAACTGGCCGGGGTCCGCCGTCATATCGAAAAACAACGGCGGCAGCGCATCGAAATGGACGTATTTGTATTTCTCGTCCCGGATCACGCAGAGGCCGCATTGATCGAGCGACAAGCCAAAGGGCGGCGGTTTCGCGGCGTTGGAGAAATAAGGCCGGAAATCGAACTCGAAATGCACCTCGCTGCGCCAGTCGGCGGGTTTCGGTCCCCGGCAGAGCGGCAGCAGCGACGCGCCGTCGCAGGTATGCGGCACCGCGCCGCCGACCCAATCCAGGATCGTCGGCATCACGTCGATGGTTTCCGTGAAGGCGTCGACGATCTCGCCGCGCATCGAATCCGCTTCCGGTGACGGGTCGTGGACGATCATCGGAATGTGGAAGGATTGGTCGAAATAGCCGATCTTGCCCAGCAAGTAATGATCGCCCAGCATCTCCGCATGGTCCGACGTAAAGACGATCAGCGTATCGTCGTATTGCCCGCTTTCCTTCAGATACGCGATGAGGCGACCGATATGGTCGTCGATTTCCTTCATCAGGCCATAATAGGCGGCGCGCATGACGCGCACCTCGGACTCGCTCATGTCGCTGGCGAGACCGGTCCCATCGCGGAAGAACCGCGACTGCTTGTCGTTGCGAATGTAATGGTCGAGCAGCGGATGCTGTTCCGCCTCCGCCTCGCGGGACGGCGCGCGCACCGGGCCCGGCGCGTCGTCGGGATCGTGACTTTCGTTATAGGGCGCCGGCGCGATGAAGGGGGGATGCGGCCGGAAATATCCCAGATGCAGGAACCAGTTCTGCTGTTCGACGCCGCGCAGATAGGCAAGGCCGTGTTTCGTCGTCCAACTGGTGTCCGACAATTCCGCCGGAATGCGAGACGGCGCGCGCGTGGCGCCCCCGGGCGCATCGTGACCCTCGGCCGGCAACCAGATGTCCTCGGGCGGATCCGGCAGGTCCATGCCGTGTTGGCGGAGCCAGTTGAAATACGGCCGGCGCGCCGGGTCCATCGGTGCGATCGGCGTCCAGCCCGGCATCAAGGCCCCGCGGAACTTGTAACGCGGGTCGTCGGACGGCGTCAGGCGAGGGTCGGGCGATGTCGTCGTATAACCGACCAGAGCGGAGTCATAGCCGTGTTTCCGCATTTCCATCGGCAGGGTCGCGTGACGGGTATCCATCGGGATGCCGTTCTGCACCACCCGATGGTTCATCATGTAGAGGCTGGTGAGGAGCGACGCGCGCGCCGGACCGCAAGGCGCACATTGCGTGTAGTGATTGCGGAACACCGTGCTGTCGCGGCAGAGCGCATCGAGATGCGGCGTCTGGACCGACGGATGGCCGATGTAGGACAGGGTATCGCCCCGCCATTGATCGACCACGATGAGAAGGACATTTTTCTTTTCAGCCATACCTAACAACCCCACTCCGAAACGGGCGCACCGACGCTCATTGTCCGGAAAGTCAAATCGAGACGCGGCCGACAGGATAGCGGCCCGACGCCAGTATACTATGAATGCTACACCCGTATCGTTACGGGCGTGTGGACGGCATGGCGGGGGAGGGAAATTTCGGCGGCGTTAACTGTTGGTGCGCGGCAGCCACGGAATGCGCGCGAACTCGATACCCTCTTCTTCCAACGACCGCGCATCCTCGTCGGACGTTTCGCCATAGATGTTGCGCTCGTCGGCTTCCTTGTAGTGAATTTTGCGCGCCTCGTCGGCGAACTTGTCACCGACATAATCGCAATTCTCGGCGACTTCCTTCTGCAGCTTTTCCAAGGTCTTACGCAGTTCCTTGGCCTGAACATGCGCCTTGCCTGCGGCCCCGCGCGACGCACCCTTCGCGATATTCGGCGCCATCGGGGCTTTCGCGACGTTCACGTCGCCGCACACCGGACAGGCGACCTTGCCCTGCTTGGCCTGGCGGTCGTAGGTCTTACCGTCCTTGAACCATGCTTCGAACACATGATCTTTACCGCAACGAAGATTGAACGAAATCATAGGGCCTTATATCCGGTAATCGTCCCGTTTTCCAAATTCACGTCAGCCTATAAGTTATGTCGCCTTCCGTTTTCCGCAAGATATCCGAGTATCAAAGCATGACCCACCATCCCGCACCGACACACGGCAAAACGTCGCCTTCCCCTTGGATTCTGCGGTTTTCCGGGCAAGTTCCAGCCGGGGGCGAGGTCATCGATATCGCCTGCGGCGCGGGCCGCCACGGCCGGCTGTTCCTGGAAAAGGGTCATCCGGTGACATTCGTCGATATCGATACCTCGGGGCTGGACGACCTCGGCGGGCGCAGCGACGTCGCGGTCATCGAAACCGATCTGGAAGCCGAGGGATACTGGCCCTTTACCGGGCACGCCTATGCCGGCGTGGTCGTCACCAACTACCTGTGGCGGCCGATCCTGCCCGCGATCATCGGCATGGTGGCGCCGGGCGGGCTGCTGATCTACGAGACCTTCGCCGTCGGCAATGAGGCCTTCGGCAAGCCGAACAATCCGGACTATCTGTTGAAAGCGGATGAGCTGCTTGAGGCCGTCGACGGCACGCTAGAGGTGCTGGCGTTCGAACAGGTCGAGGTCGATACCCCCAAACGCGCGGTGGTGCAGCATATCGCGGCGCGGAACAGCCAAGCCGACTGACGGCAGGGTCTCAGGTCTTCGGCGCGTCGACGGCGATCTCCCGGTCATGCTCCAGCGACGGGATCATCGACCGCGCCTTGTCGATCGCATGGAAATCGAGTTCCGCGGTGACGATGCCCGGTTCGGTGCCGCCATCCGCCAGCACTTCGCCCCACGGTGCGACGATCAAGGAATGCCCATAGGTCTTTCGGCCGTCATCATGGTCGCCGCACTGGGCGGGCGCGATGACGAAACACCCGGTTTCGATCGCGCGCGACCGCATCAGGACATGCCAATGGGCATCGCCCGTGCGCCGATTGAAAGCCGACGGGACCGCCAATATGCGCGCGCCGGCATGCGCCAGACGACGGTAGAGATACGGAAACCGGATGTCGTAACAGACGGTCATGCCGAGCGGCCCCCACGGCGTGGCGGCGACGACCGCGCGGTCGCCGGGACGGTAGGTCTCCGATTCCTTGAAGGTCCCGCCATCCCGCAGATTGACGTCGAACATATGGATCTTGTCGTACCAGGCGACGACGTCGCCCGATGCATCCAGCAGATAGGACCGGTTGGCGAGCCGGGCGTCGTCGTCCAGCTTGATCGCGAGCGAGCCGACCAGCAGCCAAACGCCCAACTCGGCCGCCAAGGCGCGATACGCCGCCAGCGCCGGATCACTCTGTTCGGTCGACGCCGCTTCGATCGCCAGCTTGCCCCGCTGCTGCACCAGATTGACCACCTCGGGCAACGTGATCAGCGCCGCGTCGGTGCCATGCGCCGCCCGGATCGCGTCGGTCGACAGCGCTATGTTCGTCGCGACATCCGACGTTGCCGTGAGCTGAACACAGGCGACTTTCAGGCTGTCGCTCATGTCAGTTCGCCAGCAAGGGGTCGAGCCCGCCCTCGGCGTCAAGTGCGTGAAGTTCGTCGCTACCGCCGATATGCCGGTCGTCGATGAAGACCTGCGGCACTGACGTCCGACCGCCGGCCCGGTCGACCATTGCCTTCTTCAGCTTGCCATCCATGAAGATGTCATACTCGGTAAACGCCACGCCCTTCGATTTCAGCAGGTTTTTCGCTCGAAAACAGAAGCCGCAGAAAGGGCTGGTATAGATTTCAACCTTCGCCATGATCCGTTCAGAATTTTGCGCTAGATGCCCAAATACATACGGCGTGACGGGGGAAGGGCAATCCCTTTTTCCGCCATGCGACGCGAATTCCCCCTATTCCGCCCGGATCACGCGCGCCAGGGTCAGGACGTCGACCCCAGCCGCCCCCGCCCGGCGCAGCACCCGCGCGCATTCCTCGACCGTCGCCCCAGTCGTCAGCACGTCGTCGATCAGAACAACCCGCGCCCCTTGAACCCGATCCAGCCACCTTGGCCGGACCGCAAAGGCCCCCTGTACATTCCGGCGTCGGGCGGACGGCGATTTCTGCGCCTGCGAGGCGGTGTGCCGCCGCCGGTTCAACAGATCGACCGCAACCGGTTTCGCCACATGGCGCCCGACCGCCTGCGCCAACAAGCCCGCCTGATTATAGCGCCGCCGTAAAAGCCGGCGGCGGTGCAACGGCACCGGCGCGATCAAATCGGCGTCGGCAAGCAGCCGCGCCCCGGCGCGCGCGAGCCATTGGCCATAGACCGACGCGCCGTGCGTTTCGTCGGAATGCTTGAAGGCGAGAATGAGACCGCGGCTGGCGTCGTCATAGCGAAAGACGGCCCGCGCCCGATCGAAGGCCGGCAGCCGACGGATGCAGGACGGGCATAAACTCTCCTCCGGCATTCGATAGGGAAAGGGATATCCGCAGCAATAACAACACGGCTCGTCAAGCAACGTGAGCCCCTTCCAGCATGCGGCGCACAAGGTACCCTGTTCCTCGACGCGGACGCCGCAGGACAGGCAGCGAGGCGGCAACACAAAATTCAACGCGGCCCGCGCGCCGCGCAGAACGCCTGCTTGGGAAACGGAAATAAACGGCAACTTTCGATCCAAACCTTCCGCCGGGGGACGACCCATCACGCAAACTCTATGAGGCTTAACGCCGGGCCACAAGCAGCTTTCGTTTGCCTGGGCCGCCGGCCATCCCCATATTCGGCGCATGGATGAGCCGTTGCACGTCTTCGACCGCCGCGCCGTCCGGCAACATCGCGCGCGCGCGGCGGCTGGCTTGGCGGCGCATGATTTTCTGTTCCGCGACGTGGCGGCGCGTCTGACAGATCGCCTCCAGGATATCAGCCGGACCTTCCCCTGCGCGCTCGATCTGGGATGCCATACCGGCGGGCTCGCCCGCCTGCTCGGATCGAACGGCGGCATCGGCACCTTGGTCCGATGCGACCTGGCCCCGGAGATGGCGCGCCGCGCGGGCGACCACGCCGTGGCGGCCGACGAGGAAGCCTTGCCCTTCGCGGCAGAGGCATTCGACCTCGTGCTCAGCAACCTGTCGCTGCACTGGGTCAACGATCTGCCGGGGGCGCTGCTGCAAATCCGACAGGTACTGAAACCGGATGGATTGTTTCTGGCGGCCCTGTTCGGGGGCGGCACATTGGTCGAGTTACGGAACTGTCTGATGGAAGCGGAAAGCGAGATCGCCGGCGGCGTCAGCCCTCGCGTTTCACCCTTCGCAGAGCTACGCGATACCGCCGGCTTGCTGCAGCGCGCGGGATTCACCCTGCCGGTCGCCGACCGGGACACGATCATCGTCAGCTACGAAAACGCGTTCCGGCTGCTCGCCGACCTGCGCGGTATGGGTGAAGGCAACGCGGTGCGCGAACGGCAACGTCGGTTCACGCGGCGCGCCATCCTGCTGCGCGCGGCGGAGCTGTATCAATCGCGCCACGCAGGGCCGGATGGCCGCATCAACGCCACATTCAACGTCATTTTCATGCATGGTTGGGCGCCTCATCCGTCCCAGCAAACCCCATTGCGCCCCGGCAGTGCGCAAAGTCGGCTTGCAACGGCCTTGGAAACCGAGGAAATTCCCGCTGGCGATAAAGCGACACCGAAACGACCGGCTGCGAAGGAGACCTGACTCGAATGAAGAAACTCGCCATTCGGGATACGATCCTAGAAGTGCTTGGCTTTCTCTGGGCCAACCGGCTCGACCTGTTTCGGATGATTGCCGCGCCCGTGCTTGCCCTCTCCATGATCAATGCGGCGGCAACCGCGCTAACGCCGAAACCGGAGACGCCGACGACCGAACTGCAAGGCGCCGCGACGTTTTCGGCCATGCTGCTGATCGGCGTGTCCTTCATCTTCTACGTCATGTTTGCGGTCGCCTGGCATCGGCGGTGCCTCAAACCGGAGGAACAGACAACGATCTGGACTGCGCTACGCTGGGACAAACGCAAGTCCCAGTTTACGATCCGGTCGTTTGCGATCGGCCTGATCCTGCTGGCCGTTGCGGTTACCGTCGGAGTCTTCGTTGCGATCATCGGCGGCAGCATTGGATTCGTCTCAACCGTCGGCACCGGCGCGGAGGGCAAGGCGATCCCGACGGCTCTGGGCACAATCGGCGGACTGATCATCGCGGTCATGGTTCTTCTGATGAACAGCCGGCTCGCAATGTGGCTACCCGCAGCGGCGGTCGACGATAACTTGACCTTGATGGAGACCTGGGTCCTCGCCCGCGGCAACACTTGGCGGATATTCGCCGTCGTGCTGCTGTCCAGCGCGCCCGGCATCCTGTTCTTCTTCGTCGTGGACATGGCGGTCAAGCTCGTCGCCCAATCGCTGGGGATGGGCGACACGTTGACCTTCCGGCTGATCGCGTCCTTGGCGCTCAACCTTGCGAACTATGTCGTGATCGCGATCGGCGTGTCCGCGTTGTCGACGATCTATCGCGAACTGCGTCGTCCGAACTCGCCGGGCATGCCATACTTCATGTAAGGTCGTTCGCTTTACAGCAAATCGCGCAGCATGGCGATCAGCGGCGCATCCGCGGGCGGCATGGGATAATCCGACAATCGCGGCGGCCGCACCCAGGCGAGTTTCTGTCCTTCCCGCGGCGTCGGCGTGCCCCGCCAGACCCGGCAGACGTATAACGGCATCAGCAAGTGAAAGTCGTCATAGCGATGACTCGCGAAAGCGATCGGCGCGAGACAGCTTTCCCGCGTGTCGATCCCGAGTTCTTCCTCGAATTCGCGGATCAGGGCCGCTTCCGGCGTTTCCCCATCGCGCACCTTGCCGCCGGGAAACTCCCATAACCCCGCCATCGCCTTGCCTTCGGGGCGTTGCGCGATGAGCACCCGTCCATCCGCGTCGACCAACGCGCCCGCCGCGACGAACAGCATCGGGATCGGCGCGGCTGTCTCGCGGTCCTCCCAACAGCCATCGCGCTGCGCGGGGTCGGTCATGTCCGATAGTCGGCGTTGATCGTGATATAACCGTGCGTCAGGTCGCAGGTCCAAACCCGGGCGGCGCCTTTGCCGACCCCCACGTCGACCGCCAGATCGACATCCTGGCCGGCAAGATGGCGTTCGATCGCCGCTTCGTCGTATCCGGCAACCTGCTTGCCGCGTTTCGTGATATCGATGCCGCCGAAGGAAATCGACATGCGGTCGCGATCGGCCTTCTCGCCGGCCTTGCCCACCGCCATGACCACGCGGCCCCAGTTCGCATCGCTGCCCGCGATGGCGGTCTTTACCAACGGCGAATTGGCGACCGCCAGGCCGATCCGGCGCGCGGCCCGGTCCGACGCCGCGCCGGTAATGTCGATGGTGATGAATTTCTGCGCGCCTTCGCCATCCTTGACCACCTGCGTCGCGAGGTCGACCGCCAGTTCCTCCAGCGCCCGCCGGAAATCGGCCGCAACGCGGGCGCCCGGCGACGCGACCGCGGGATGATCCGCCTGCCCGGTCGCCGCCAACAACAACGTATCGCTGGTCGAGGTATCGCTATCGACGGTGATGCAGTTGAACGAGCGGTCGGCGATCCGCCGCAGCATGGTCTGCAGCACCGGCGCCGGAATCGCGGCGTCTGTGAAGATGAAGGAAAGCATCGTCGCCATGTCCGGCGCGATCATGCCCGAGCCTTTAGCGATGCCCGCGAGCGTCACCTCGGTGTCGCCGATACGCGCCGTCCGCGTGGCCACTTTCGCAAAGGTGTCCGTGGTCAGGATCGCCTCGGCCGCATCGGACCATGCGCCGGGCTTGAGCCGCTTGTGCAGTTTCTTGAGCATCCGGCCGACATAATCCGGCGGGGCCGGCACGCCGATCACCCCGGTCGACGCCACGAAGACGTCTTTCTGGCGGCAGCCGACTAGCTGGGCGGCGGTCCGCACCGTATGCGCGACGGTCTTGTCACCCGCCTTACCCGTGAACGCGTTGGCGTTGCCGGAATTGACGACAATGGCGCGGGCCGAACCGCCCGGCAGTATTTTGCGGCACCATTCGACCGGCGCGGACGCGCAGGCCGACTGCGTGAACACGCCGGCGATCGTCGTGCCGGCGGCGAGTTCCGCCATGAACAGATCCGGCCGGCCGCTTTCCTTCAGCCCCGCCGCCATGCCGGCGATGCGCACGCCCGGAATCAACGGCATGTCCGGAACGCCAACCGGCGCCAGAGGAGATTTCTCGAACATGACGCGGCTCTAGTTCTCGACGCGACGCAACGGCTCCGCGGGCATGCTCGGCAGCTTCGTCTTGCCATCCAACGAATAGCGTTCGACCTTGGCCTGCTCGCGGAACTGACGGACGAAGTCCTGACCGAGCTTCGTGCCGACCTGCTGACGCATCTGGCCTTTGACCTGCTCGTAGGGCGGCACCTTCCGCGTGCGACGGTCCTCGACCTTGATGACATGCCAACCGAACTGTGTCTTCACCGGGTTTTGCGAGATTTGACCTTTCTTGAGCTTGAAGGCCACGTCAGAGAACGGCTTGACCATTTCCTTGGCAGTGAAGTACCCGAGATCGCCGCCGCGCTGCGCCGACGGGCCGACCGAATTCTTGGCCGCCAGTTGCGCGAAGTCTCCGCCGTTCTTCGCCTGCTTGATGATGTCTTTCGCCTTCGCCTCGTTCTCGACCAGGATATGACGGGCGCGCACTTCCGTATTCGGCGGATTCTTCTGCACGAATTTGTCGTAATGCGCCTTGATGCGGTCGTCCGTCAGGTATTTCTTGATCAAATCGCCGAGATAGACATCGCGGATGATCTGGTCTTCCGCCTGCCGGACCCGCCGTTTGACTTCAGGATTGCTGTCGTATTTTTCCCGCCGTCCGTAAATGGCCAACATGCGGCGCTCGATCAGCAGTTCGAGCACGCGTTCGTACAGTTTATCGAGGCCTTCCTGCTGGATGTTCGGGGGCAACGAGCGGAACGCCGCGATCACGTCGCGGTCATAGATCGTTTCGCCTTCGACCTTGGCGACCACGACCGGCTTGCCCGATTTGGCCTTGCCTTGCTGCGCCACGACCGGCGCCGACGCCAGCGCGCCAAACAGGAAGAGCGATAAAGCCACCGCAATGAGGCGTGTCATGAAAGCATCCCTTCAGAGAAATTGCACACCGGCATAATTTCGCCCGAAACAAGCGGGCATAATGCATATGTAGGCATTCAGCACAAGCGCGCCAGGGTTGCAGGAGGGGCCACGCTCAGGCAAGGAAAATCCACAGCGGTAACCGGGTCCGATGACATGGAAACTTAACTATTTTGGCTTAATCACGCGGATGCGGGGTACGTCCGGTTCGCTTCCGGGAAACCAGGACCGCCGGCGCCTGATTCTCCAGGCGCCCCGGCGCCAGGGCGCTTGTTCGCGGATCGTTGACAGATAGGATGTGGATGCTTATGTCACAAACATATCCCGCAGAATCCCAGGCGCTTTCCATTCGCGCCGCCACCCCGAGGTTCCCATGATCGGCGGATTGCTGAAAGCGCCTTCCAATGTCCTAAGATCGGTTTTCGGAACCGCCAACGACCGGACCGTTCGGCAATTGCGGGCGAAGGTCGACGCCATAAATGAACTCGAGTCCGAGATCGAGCCGCTCTCCGACGATGACCTGCGGGCCCGGACCGCCGCCTTTCGCGAACGGTTGGGAAACGGCGAAACGCTTGACGATATTTTGATCGAAGCCTTCGCGACCGTCCGCGAGGCGGCCAAACGCACGCTGGGCCAACGCCATTTCGACGTGCAGCTCCTGGGCGGCATGGTCCTGCACAGCGGCAAGATCGCGGAAATGCGGACCGGCGAAGGTAAGACGCTGGTCGCGACGCTGCCGGTTTATTTGAACGCGCTCGAAGGCAAAGGCGTCCACGTCGTGACGGTCAACGACTACCTGGCCCAGCGCGACGCCCGATGGATGGGCGAGATTTACGAGTTCCTGGGACTGACCGTCGGCTGCATCGTGCACGAGTTGGACGACGAGGAGCGCCAAGCGCAATACGGCTGCGACGTGACCTACGGCACCAACAACGAATTCGGCTTCGACTACCTGCGCGACAACATGAAGTTCCAGCTGGAGGAGATGGTCCAGCGCCCGTTCAACTACGCCATCGTCGACGAAGTGGACTCGATCCTGATCGACGAAGCGCGGACGCCGCTCATCATCTCGGGGCCGACCGAGGATTCCGCGGAAGACTACCGCAACGTCGACCGCCTGATTCCGAAGCTGGAAGAGAGCGATTACGAGAAGGACGAGAAACAGCGCACCGTCACGCTGACCGAGGAAGGCGCGCAGAAAATCGAAACGCTGCTGATGGAGGCCGACCTGCTGAAAGAAGGCGGTCTGTACGACATCCAGAACATTTCGCTGGTCCATCACGTCAACCAGGCGCTGCGGGCGCACACCCTGTTCCAGCGCGACACCGACTATATCGTGAAGGACAACAAGGTCATCATCATCGACGAGTTCACCGGCCGGATGATGGAAGGCCGGCGCTATTCCGAAGGCCTGCATCAAGCGCTCGAAGCCAAGGAAAACGTCCAGATCCAGAACGAGAACCAGACCCTCGCGTCGATCACCTTCCAGAATTACTTCCGGATGTATCCCAAGCTGTCGGGCATGACCGGCACCGCGATGACCGAAGCCGCCGAGTTCGGCGAAATCTACGGTCTCGAGGTGGTCGACATGCCGACCAACCGGGACATGGTCCGCGACGACATGGACGACGAGGTCTACCGGACCGGGCCGGAGAAATACAACGCCATCATCGACCAGATCGAAGACTGCAACAATCGGGAGCAACCGGTTCTCGTCGGCACGATCAGCATCGAGAAATCGGAAGAACTGGCCGCCCTGCTGAAGAAGCGCAAGATCAAGCACAAGGTGCTGAACGCGCGCCATCACGAACAGGAAGCCCACATCATCGCCGACGCCGGCGCACCCGGCGCGGTGACGATCGCCACCAACATGGCGGGCCGCGGCACCGACATTCAACTCGGCGGCAATCTGGAAATGCGCCTCGAGCGCGAACTGGACGGCATCGACGACGCGGACGCGCGGGCGAAGAAGACGACGGACGTCGAGGCGGACATCGCGGCCAAGAAAGAACAGGTCTTGAAATCCGGCGGCCTGTTCGTCCTCGGCACCGAACGGCACGAGTCGCGCCGTATCGACAACCAGCTTCGCGGCCGCGCCGGCCGGCAAGGCGATCCGGGCGCGTCGAAATTCTTCGTCAGCCTCGAAGACGACCTGATGCGCATCTTCGGCTCCGACCGCATGGACGGGATGTTGCAAAAGCTCGGCCTCCAGGAAGGCGAAGCGATCATCCATCCGTGGATTAACAAGGCGTTGGAAAAAGCTCAGGAGAAGGTCGAGCAACGCAACTTCGACATACGGAAACACCTGCTGCGCTACGACGACGTCATGAACGATCAGCGCAAGGTGATCTACGAACAACGCAAGGATTTGATGCGCACGGATGACGTCAGCGACGACGTGACCGATATGCGCCACGAGGTTATCGAGAATCTGATCGCGCGCTGCATTCCGGAAGACGCCATGCCCGAGCAGTGGGAGTTGGATTCCCTGCACGAGGAATGCCGCCGCCTCTTCGACCTCGACCTGCCGCTGACCAACTGGGCGGCCGAAGAAGGGATCGCCGACCAGGAAATCAAGGAGCGCATTCTCAACGCGAGCGATACCAAGATGGCGGAAAAAGCCGCGAACTACGGCGCCGACCTGATGCGCCACGCGGAAAAGAGCCTGCTGCTGCATATTCTCGATCAAGCCTGGAAAGAGCATCTCCTGCAGCTCGACCATCTTCGGCAGGGCATCGGATTGCGGGCCTATGGACAGCGCGATCCGCTGAACGAGTACAAGCGGGAGGCCTTCGATCTGTTCGAAGAGATGCTGGTCCGCGTCCGCGAGACGGTGACCGGCACCTTGTCCCATGTGGAATTCCAGATGGAGTCGGTGCCGGACGAACTGCTGTTGAATCAACAGCAGGAAATGCACGAAACGCGGCTCGACCCGGCCGAAACCGTCGATACCGGCGTCGCCGAGGACGAGAATGGCGAATTGCTGGTCCGAACCGCGCCGGTGCGGAGCCGGGCCGCGGCGGCGGACATCGACCCCAACGATCCATCGACATGGGGCAAGGTTCCGCGCAACGCGCCCTGCCCTTGCGGGTCCGGCAAGAAATACAAGCATTGCCACGGCAAGCTGTAGGACGCCCCTCCGCCGCTGCCGGCCGATGCCTCGCGTGAGGCAGCCTCATGACCGATGACGCCGACGGTCCGATCGGCCACCTGCAACGGCGCAAGATCGAAAGCCGCGTCCCGAGTCCGTTCATCGAGGCATGCCGAACCTCGGCTTCCTGGTCCGTTGCAACCACGATTTCGCGATGATCGACGGCTTCGACCCGGGCCTCGAACTCACCCGCACACCAACGGTCATGGAAGGCGCAAGCCACTGCGACTTCCGGTTCCGCCGGGAGAAAAGCGACTGAGTCCCAGTTGAGCCGGCTAGCGGATATCCGCGCAGGAGTTCGAGATGTCGCGGACGATCATCGTGATGCCCTGCTTGCAGAACTGGTTCTCCGACCGGAACCCGCAGACGCACACGGAATCTCCGCTGCCGAAGCCGCGCAGCGCCCCGCCGAGTGTCAGCAAGGCGCCGCCGTCGGTTCGCATCGCCTGGCAAGTCTCGCCTTCGTCGGTCAACTGCCCACGATAGCATCCGGGCGGGGGCGCATCGACCGCCGCCTGCCTCTGAAAGACCTGGGAATTGCCACGCAGCCGGTCGGCGCTGACCGCCACGTCATCGCGGGGCGGGCCGAAATCCGGCGTCAAAAACTTATCCCAAGTGTCGCCGCATCCGGCGCACAACAGTGACAACAGTAAAACCGCGGCGATCCGCATTACGACAATTCCTGCCCGCCCATATTCAAGAATTTCTCTCGACGCCGATTATGAAGCGTCCCGCCATCCACGGCCAGTAGCTCTTTCAGCTTAACCTCGAGAGCGTCCCCAAGGGCATCGATCGCGGCGTCCCGATCGCGGTGGGCGCCGCCGAGCGGCTCGTCGACCACTTCATCCACCACGCCGAGCGCAAGAAGGTCCTGCGCGGTCATCCGCAACGCTTCCGCCGCGACCTGGTTCTTCTCGGCGCTGCGCCATAGGATCGACGCGCAGCCTTCCGGTGAAATAACCGAATAGATGCTGTGCTCCAACATGATGACATGGTCGCCCGCGGCGATCGCGATGGCGCCGCCGGAGCCGCCTTCGCCGATCACGGCGCTGATCAGCGGAACCCGGATCGCCAGACAGGCGTTGATGCATTGCGCAATCGCCTCGGCCTGACCGCGTTCCTCAGCGCCGACCCCCGGATAGGCGCCGGAGGTATCGACCAGCGACAGCACCGGCAGCTTGAAACGGTCCGCCAGCTCCATCAGCCGCCGCGCCTTGCGATAGCCTTCCGGACGCGCCATGCCGAAATTATGGGTCACGCGCGCCGTGGTGTCGCCGCCTTTCTCCTGGCCGATGACGACGCAGGAATAGCCGCGGAACCGGCCGAGGCCGCCGATAATCGCCTTGTCTTCGGCATAGGAGCGGTCGCCCGCGATGGGGGTGAAATCCTCGATCAGGCGCGCCAGATAATCGCCGCAATGGGGCCGGTCCGGATGGCGGGCGACTTGCACCTTCTGCCACGGCTCAAGCTTCTGATAGGTTTGTCGCAGCAGACGTTCGGCCTTGCCCTGCAGTTTGGTAACCTCATCCGCAATGTTGAGGTCGCCTTCCCCCGCCAGATGCCTCAGTTCCTCGATCTTTCCTTCGAGTTCGGCAATGGGTTTTTCGAAATCCAAAAATGTGTTCATCGAACCCAGACTATCCCCGTAACCAGGCGCGAGACCTAACACACCCCGTCGGAAATTGAAAACGCCGCCTGCCCGTCACCGCGGCCCGGTGGACGGGACCGGCCGCGACAATGGGTGCTTGTCGCGCACAAGCGAGCGCAAGCGCTCATCCAGGACATGGGTGTAAATCTGCGTCGTGGAGATATCCGCATGGCCGAGCATCTGTTGAACCGACCGCAGGTCGGCGCCATGCGCCAGAAGATGGCTGGCGAAGGCGTGGCGCAGCACGTGCGGACTGACCTTGCGCGGTTCGATGCCGCTCTCAACCGCCAAGGCCTTGAGCATCTGGCCGAACCGCTGCCGCGAGAGATGCCCCTCCTTTCCGGTGGACGGGAACAGCCAGGGCGAGTCCTTCCGGCGTTTGAGGAACGATCCGCGGGCCTCGCAATACGCGCGCAGCGCGGACCGGGCGACATCCGTCAACGGCACCATGCGCTCGCGGCCGCCCTTGCCCCGGACGATCAGGACCGACGGATCGCGAAGCGCCGCGGACAGGGGCAGCGTCACCAGTTCCGATACGCGCAAGCCGGTCGCATACAGCAGTTCGAGCATCGCGGTCAGCCGTAGCCCCTCGGCGCCCGAAACCGACCGTGCAGACACCAGCAGGCGATCGACTTCCTGTTCGGTCAATATCTTCGGCAAGGCGCGGGCGCGACGCGGGCTGTCGATCACCGCCGTCGGATCGTCCGGCCGTATGCCCTCGACGAACAGAAATCCAAAAAACTGCCGCAAGGCTGAAAGCCGCCGCGATGCGGTCGACGCCGCAAGGCCGCAATCGGACAAATAGCTCATATAGTCGCGGACGGTTTCGGTGGTGACGCCCAGCGCGACATCATCGGCATCGCCGTTGCCGTCCTTGGCGATAAACCCGAGGAAGTCATCCAAATCCCGGCGATACGCAGCGAGTGTATTACCAGCCGCGCCCCGTTCGGCCGTCAGCATTTCAAGGAAACTGTCGAGATATCGTGAAATCGCCGGCCGCTCCTTCCGGGCGCAGGATCAAAGTCCGTGGGCAAGCGCCGCTTCAAGCGCCAAAGCCCGCGCCTCCGTCTCCATGCCGATGGCCCTCAACGCCGAAACCGCGTCATGCAACAACCCGGCCTCGTTCTCCGCCGGCGGCGCCGACCCGGCCATGAGGACCAACAGCAACACCGTTTCGGCGACGCGGTTTCCTTTTGCGGCTTGCGCAAGCGCCTGCGGATAGACGGGTTGCGGCATCGAGACGTTCTGGCGTTGCGGCGGCTGCACCAGGTCCTGCCAATAGCGTTCCGGCACCGGCCCGCCCAAGGCTTTCAGCAATGAGATCGCGAGACCGGCCCGACGGTCGGCGGCTTCCGGGTCGCGCGCCCGCTGCGCCGCCAACCACCTCGCCAGCGCCTTGGCGTCGTCGATGCGGTAGCGCTCCTCGCCGGCGATCAGCGCCAAGGCCCACATGCCGTCCTGTGCGGCCCGTGCTTCCGGGTCGCGATTCGCCCGCGCGCGCAACAGGGACAGCCACGGTTCGGCCGCTTCCGTATCGCCAAGCGCCAACAATCCGCGCGCGGCGTCACCGGCGAACCACGCCAACTCGGCCGAAACCGGCAGGTCGGTCAATATCCTGCGATAAAGCCGGACGACCAACGGCACCTGGCCATCGGCGCGCGCCAGCTCGAACGCCTTTTGCATGACCGCGGCCTTGGCCGTCGGCACCGCCTGTCTGCCGGCGGCGCGGAAAAGCAGCGCCCGTCCGCGGGCGTTCCGTTTCTCCTCGGCGATCGTCAGGGCATTGGCGAGTTCATCGTCGTCGAACTCGACGCTCGAATAGACTTCGCCCATCCGCTCCGGCGTGATAGCGCCGACCAACGCGGCGCGTTCCGCGGCGTCCAGCTTAAGATCCAATTCCGTATGCGGGCTCGTCCCGATCGCCCGCAGGACCGGCGGCGGCGCCTTCGCCACCGCATCTGCGGGAACGCCGATATTCGCGCTGCGCAGCATCGCCAGATGCAGCGCGGATGGTTTCGGAAGCGACCTGATCCGGATGTGATCGTCGCCACCCAACCGGTCCACCAACGCGAGGAAAGCGTTGTCATCGAACTCGGAGTCCTCGGCCAAAATCTTGGCGCCGAACCGGGCCGCGGCGGCATTGCCGTTCAACACCTGGCAAAAGGCCATGAGTTTTTGCCAATAGGGTTGGACCAGGCGGTCCGGATCCCGGCGCGCTTCGTTGCACGCGCCGCCGACGTCATGAGCCAACAGCATGTTCTCGACGCTAAGACGGACGATATCGGGATCGCGTTGACGGGTCGGCGACACGGCGATGAGCCGGTTAGCGTCACTGACCAGCCCCATCGCCTGCAACCGGGCGATCCGCTGCGACAGGATCGTCGCCTTGCGGCCGGCGGCCTTTGCCTCCTCGGCCGCCTCGGGAACCACCGCGGCGGATAGCAGCAGCCGCCGGGCGAGCGAACGCAACACCGGCGACGTCATGGTCGACGGAATACTCTTCAACAAACGCTCGATCAGATCGCGCGGGGTGCCTGACCACATCTCCGAGCCGAAACCGCCGGTCTCGCGCACCAGGACACCGACCGCCTCGGAATCGACTTCGCCCAGATCCTGCACCTGGATTTCCGGCGGCGGCGTGCTTTCGTCGGGCGTTTCAGTCTCCCGTTCGACGGGCGGCCGCGGCCTATCCCGTCGCGGCATCAGCCGAATGGGGCCCTCTTGCGCAAGGCGGACAGACGACAGCGCGGCCTCGCCACCGGTTGGCCGCGCTTCACGCTGCGGCGCCTCCGCCGCGGCGGCGCCGACCGATAAAATCGCATAAACCGCCACAACAAGTGCGGCGGTTCCCGATTTATCGCGGAAAGCGACCGTCATCGATAACCCGCTCTACTGGTTTCGAAGGAGGCGGAATTTCCCACGTTGCCAAGAACACGACGCCCGTACCAATAAGCGCCACGAAAAACACCAATAATACTAGGGTTAACCGTTTCATCCGGGTCTATTTTTATGAAGCCGCGAACGGAGTAGTCTGGAAATATGTCTCAATGCTTCGCAGGACCAGATTTCGGAACGCGTTCAGACTTTACGCTACCGTTCCACTATGGCAATTCTGCGGCAGTGTATAGGGCTGTCCTTCAGGATTCAACGACCGACAAGCGCAATATTCCGTGCCGGATAAAGAAACCAATACGTCTCGCATACCGCCCACCAAGCGCCTGACCAAGCCGCTGGTGTTGGTCGGCATGATGGGCGCGGGCAAGACGGCAATCGGCCGACGCTTGGCGGAACGGCTCGATTGTCCGTTCCTCGATGCGGATGACGAGATCGAAACCGCTGCCGGCTGCTCGATCAGCGACATCTTCGCGATGCATGGCGAAGCGGCCTTCCGCGACGGCGAGCGCCGCGTGATCAACCGATTGCTGGACCATGGTCCGTCCGTGCTGGCGACCGGCGGCGGCGCGTTCATGGATGAAGAGATCCGCCAAGCCGTGCGCGACAAGGGTCTCTCGGTCTGGCTCAAGGCCGATATCGAAATCCTATGGCAGCGCGTCAAACGGCGCGATCACCGGCCGTTGTTGAAGACGGAGAACCCTCGCGAAACCCTCGAACGCCTGATACAAGACCGCTATCCGGTCTATGCGGCAGCGGATCTCACCGTGGACAGCGACGTCGGTCCGTTGTGCAAGACGGTGGACCGCGTGATGGCCGCGGTCGAAGACTTCTTGAGAATGGAAAACGAGGTATGAGCGCGCACGAAACGGTTACCGTCGCCCTGGGCGACCGAAGCTATGACATCGTCGTGGGACAAGACGTGCTGGCGCGCGCCGGGGCGTTGATGGCGCCCGTGCTGCGCCAACCCCGCGTTATCGTGATTACCGACGACACGGTGGCGGCGCTTCATCTGGAAATGCTGCAAACCACGCTGGCCGCCGCATCGATCCGGCACGACTGCATCACCCTGCCCGCCGGCGAGCAAACGAAGACGTTCGATACCTTGCGGCGTCTGATCGAGAGTATCCTTGCCCAAAACATCGATCGCGGCACGACCCTGGTCGCGCTTGGTGGCGGGGTGATCGGCGATATCACCGGGTTCGCCGCGGCGGTGACATTGCGGGGGCTTGATTTCATCCAGATTCCGACCACGCTGCTGGCCCAGGTCGATAGCTCGGTCGGCGGCAAGACAGGGATCAACACGCCCCAAGGCAAGAACTTGGTCGGCGCCTTCCATCAACCGCGCCTCGTTCTCGCCGATACCGGCGTTCTCGACACGCTGCCGCGCCGTGAACTCTTGGCGGGCTATGCCGAGATCGTGAAATACGGCCTGATCAACAACCCGGCTTTCTTCGCCTGGCTGGAAGGCCACGGCGCCGCCGTCCGCGACGGCGACCCGGACGCCCGGCGGCGCGCCATCGTCGAAAGCTGCCGCGCGAAGGCGGACATCGTCGCACAGGACGAACGCGAAGCGGGCCTTCGCGCGCTGCTGAACCTCGGCCATACATTCGGCCATGCGCTGGAAGCGGAGACCGGTTTCTCGCAAACCCTGCTGCACGGGGAAGGCGTCGCGATCGGCATGGTGCTGGCGTTCGAGTTGTCGACCCAGCTTGGCCTTTGCCCGGCCAAGGACACCGACGAGATGCGCCGGCACCTGGCCTCGATCGGCCTGCCGACAACGCCGGGACAGGCGCTGGGCAACACCTGGAGCAACGACAACCTGCTCGCGCACATGGCGAAGGACAAGAAGGTGGCGAACGGCAAGATGACCTTCATTTTGGCGCGCGGTATCGGTGAATCCTTCCTCAGCCAAGATGTTTCGCGGAACGATCTGATGACCCTGCTCGAAGGAGCTATGACCCCATGACTACCGAGTGGCTGCTGACCGGCGGATCGATCCTGGTCCTGCTCGTCATGTCCGCTTTCTTCTCCGGCTCCGAAACGGCGATGACCGCTTCGTCCGAGCCGCGCATGCATGAACTCGCGCGCCAAGGCAGCCGACGCGCGCGCATCGTCATCGCGATGCACGAGAAGAAGCAGCGGCTGATCGGCGCGATCCTGTTCGGCAACAACCTCGTCAATATCTTCGCGTCCGCCCTGGCGACCAGTCTGCTGCTCAGCATCTTCGGCGAAGCCGGCGTGGTCTATGCGACCCTCGGCATGACCCTGCTCGTCCTGATCTTCGCCGAAGTACTGCCGAAGAGTTACGCCCTGGGCCATGCCGACAAGATGGCGCTCCGGGTCGCGCCGGTGATGGAGCCGATCGTCGCCGTCCTCGCACCGATCACCGGTACCATCAACAAGATCGTCGAGCTGACGCTGTCGCTTTTCGGGGCCAGCCCCCATAGCGAGGCGGTTCATATGCAACGCGAAGAGGAATTGCGCGGCGCGATCGCGCTGCACGAAAGCACCGAGCCGGGCAGCCGCCACGAACGGCAAATGCTGCACAGCATTCTCGATCTCGACGATGTCGAGGTGGAGGAAGTCATGACCCACCGCCGAAGCGTGGAAATGCTCGACTGTACCGATTCGAGCGATGCGATCCTCGACCATGTCCTACGCAGCCGCTTCACCCGTTTCCCGTTATACGACAGCGACCCGGACAACATCGTCGGTATCATCCACGCCAAGGCGCTGTTGCGCGAAATCCGCGATCCGGACAGGGGCATCGCGGATACCGACATCCGGACCCTCGCGGCAGACCCCTGGTTCGTTCCCGAAACGACCAGCCTGCTGGATCAGCTCCTCGCCTTTCGGGAACGGCGGGAACACTTCGCGGTCGTCGTCGACGAATACGGTTCCTTCATGGGGGTCGTCACCTTGGAAGACATCCTTGAGGAAATCGTCGGGAATATCGACGACGAACACGACATCGCGGTCGCCGGCGTGCGGCCGCAGACCGATGGCAGCTTCATCGTCAACGGGTCGGTAACGATCCGCGACCTCAATCGGGAATTCGACTGGCATCTGCCGGACGACGAAGCGACGACGATCGCCGGGTTGGTCCTGCATGAGGCGCGAACGATCCCGGAACCGGGGCAAATCTTCATGTTTCACGGATTCCGATTCGAAATCCTACGGCGGCAACGCAACCAGATTTCGCTGATGCGGTTGCGGCCGCCCAACCTGCAGAACCCGCAAGAACCGGCCGCTTGACGCCTGCGCCGTTTCGGTTATTTTTTGCACTGCAGCAAACTGCTTTTCCCGCCATCCGCTCGATACCCGCAGAAACGAGGCCCCATGCCCCTGTCACCGCCCATGCCCCGAGAATTAAGCCATACCCGCGCGGTGCAATGCACGGGATACCGGCGAACGGACGGCCTTTGGGATATCGAGGGGCATTTGGTCGACACCAAGGCCTATGACTTCGAGACCGAGCATTCGCCGGTGCTGCCGGCCGGCGCGCCGGTCCATGACATGTGGATCCGCATGACGGTCGACGACGATTTGCTGATTCATGGCTGCGAGGCGGCGATGGCGGCGAATCCGTTTCCCATCTGTCCCGAGGTCACGCCGAATTTTCAGGCGCTCAAGGGGGTGCGGATCGGCAAAGGCTGGATGAACGAGGTCAACCGGCGGGTCGGCGGCACCCATGGCTGCACGCATCTGCGGGAATTACTGCGCCCCATGGCGACCACCGCCTATCAGACGATCTACAGCGCCAAGATGACCGAGGCGCGCGCCGCCGGCCTGGGCCGGCCGACGCCGACCGAGGACCCGCCGCGGCATCTCAATTCCTGTCACGCCTATAGCGAGGATAGCGACGTGGTGAAGGTCGCCTTTCCGGACTATTACAAACCGCCGCAACCGCAGCGACGGTCCGGCTAGGCCGCGTCATCGGACGGGCTGAGCGTCCGCAACTCCAAGGCATGCACCGGACCGGCCAATTCCTCCTTCAAAACGTCGTAGACCATGCGCTGACGCTGCACCCGCGACACCCCGTCGAAGGCGGCGGAGACGATCTCCACCGAAAAATGGGTTTCCCCTTCCGGGCGCGCGCCGACATGACCCGCGTGCTTGTGGGAATCGTCGGTGACATCCAATCGCGTCGGCGACAGTTTTTCCGTTAATTTCTGCCGAATTCGGCTCGCGACCGTCATGCTTCTAGCCCTCCAGAAATCACACCAAGGCGAACTGCGCCATGGGGTAAGTCCTATCGGCAACGGGATAGCTTGTCACCCGGATTTCCAGTGTTCATATTTGTCCGATGCGCCGAATTGACACTATTCCCTTGAGTGAACGGCGGCGAGCGACCCGACAGTGCGACGCCCCGGGCTGCCGTGCCGACGGCGAGTACCGCGCGCCGAAGTCGCGGGAACGGCCGGGGGATTTCTACTGGTTCTGCCTGGATCACGTGCGCGCCTATAATCGGCAGTGGAATTTCTGCGCCGGCATGAACGAACGCGAGATCGAGGTCGCGATCCGCGAGGACACCGTATGGCGGCGCCCGACCTGGCCGCTTGGCGGCGGGGATGCCGCGGCCCGGCATGCCTTCGAATCCGGCCGGATCGAGGATGAATTCGGCATCGGCGACGCGTTGCGCGGCGAGGCCAACCGGGCCAAAAAGCCCAAATCGGCGAATACCCCCGAACAGCGCGCATTGCGGAAGCTCGACCTCGTACCGCCGGTAAACTTGACCCAGCTTAAGGCGCGATATAAGGAACTGGTCAAGCAGCTTCATCCAGACGCCAATGGCGGCGACAGTTCCGCGGAAGACCGGCTGAAGGACATCAACGAAGCCTATACGACGTTAAAGCGTTTTCTGACCGCGTGACGAAGGCATCCCGGTCGTGCCCGCTCCGGCCGACCGTCCCGATAATTCGACTGGAATATGTGGCATGGCGACAGCAGACTCCCAAGAGCGCAGCAAGGCCCACGAGCTTGACGCGCCGGATATTGAAGTTTCGGTTCAACAGACATTCGGCATCGACGTCGATATGAAGGTCCCGGGGTTCTCGAAACCCTCGGAGTACGTGCCGGATATCGACAACGCCTATGTCTTCGATCATGACACGACGCTGGCGATCCTCGCCGGCTTCGCGCACAACCGCCGCGTCATGATCCAGGGCTACCACGGCACCGGTAAATCCACGCATGTGGAGCAGGTCGCCGCCCGCCTGAACTGGCCCTGCATCCGCGTGAATCTGGACAGCCACATCAGCCGTATCGACCTGATCGGCAAAGATGCCATCGTCATCCGCGACGGCCAACAGATCACCGAGTTTCGCGAAGGCATTCTGCCCTGGGCGCTGCAGAACCCCTGCGCGCTCTGCTTCGACGAGTACGACGCCGGACGGCCGGATGTGATGTTCGTGATCCAGCGCATTCTCGAAGTCGACGGGAAGCTGACCCTGCTGGACCAGAGCCGGGTGGTGCGGCCGCACAGCTTTTTCCGCCTGTTCTCGACCGCCAACACGGTCGGTCTCGGCGATACGACGGGGCTGTATCACGGCACGCAGCAGATCAACCAGGGTCAGATGGACCGCTGGAACATCGTGACCACGCTGAATTACCTGCCGCATGATGAAGAAGTGAACATCATCCTGTCGAAGACGCCGACCTACGACAACGACGAAGGCCGCGAGGTCATCAGCGCCATGGTCGCCTGCGCCGACCTGTCCCGGTCCGGCTTCATCAACGGCGATATCTCCACGGTCATATCGCCGCGGACGGTCATCACCTGGGCCGAAAACTCGGAAATCTTCGGCGATGTCGGGCTGGCCTTCCGGATGACCTTCCTGAACAAGTGCGACGAGACGGAACGGGCCATCGTTGCCGAGTATTATCAGCGCTGCTTCGGCACCGAGCTTCCGGAAACGGGTGTCGCCGCAACGGTATCCTAAGCATCATCCTATGCGTCCGGGGACCCCGCGATGAGCGACAACGAATCGCCACTGGAACAGTTCAAGCAAGCAACCACGGCAACGGCCCGGGCGATCGCCAAACGGGACGACGTGGAGGTAAGCTTTTCCAATGAACCGCCGGGGTTGAGCGGCGTTCGCGTGCGCGTGCCGATCCCGGGACGCGACCTGCCGCTGGAAGATGTCGCGCAAGTCCGCGGCGAATCCGACTCGCAAGCCCTCAAGCTGCGGCATCACGACGCCCAGGTCCACGCCCAGAATATGCCCGGCGGCGATGTCGCCCCGGCACTGTACGAAGTACTTGAGCAGGCGCGTTGCGAGGCCCTTGGGGCGCGGCGGATGGTCGGCGTCAGCGAAAACCTCGCCTCGGCGCTGGAGGAACGTTACCGACGCCAGGGCCTGCATCGCGTTACCGACAAGACCGAAGCCACCATGCCGGAAGCGGTGCGCCTGATGGCGCGGGAACATCTGACCGGCGCGCCGCCGCCGCCCGCCGCGCGGAAGATGTGCGAGCTGTGGGAACCGGACCTCAAGGAGAAGATCGGCCACGCGCTCGAAACGTTGGAGAAATGCATCGAGGATCAGGCGGCCTACGGCAATGCGGTGCGCGACCTGATCACCGACCTGAATATCGATCTCGGCGACGAGTCCTCCGCCGATTCGAGCGACCAGGAAGGCGAGGAAGACTCCGACGACACCGACGCCCAGACCGAGGGCGAGCAGGACGGCGAAGGTTCGGCCGACGCCTCGTCCGACGCCATGGCCGACGCCACCGACGCGATCCCCGGCGACGACGAGATGGGCGACATGATGCCCGAGGATCAGGACGGCGACATGATGCCGTCCCCCGGCAGCGAAGAGCCGGGCGAACCGGGTACGCCCTGGCGGCCGCAGAACGACCTGTCGAACCTGCCGAAGGAGCCGTTCTACCAGGCCTATGTCGAGAGTTTCGACGAAGTTATCAATGCCGAGCTGCTGTGCGACCCGGAAGAATTGGCGCGGCTGCGCCAATTGCTCGACCAGCAGCTCGTCAACCTGCAGGGCATGATCGGCAAGCTGGCCAACCGGCTACAGCGCCGCTTGATGGCGAAACAGATGCGTTCCTGGGAGTTCGACCTCGAAGAAGGCCTGCTGGACACCAGCCGGCTGGACCGGATCGTCATCAACCCGCTGCATCCGCTGTCGTTCAAGATCGAACACGACATGGAATTCCGCGACACGGTGGTGACGCTGCTGATCGACAATTCCGGCTCGATGCGCGGCCGGCCGATCACCATCGCCGCGATGAGCGCGGATATCCTCGCCCGCACCCTGGAACGATGCGGCGTGAAGGTCGAAATCCTCGGCTTCACCACGCGCGCCTGGAAGGGCGGCCAAGCGCGCGAACAGTGGATCGCCGACGGCAAGCCGTCCAACCCGGGCCGGCTGAACGATCTTCGCCACATCGTCTACAAGGGCGCCGACTCGCCGTGGCGGCGCGCGCGCAAGAATCTCGGCCTGATGCTACGCGAAGGCCTGTTAAAAGAGAATATCGACGGCGAAGCCCTGCTCTGGGCACATGACCGGCTGCTGGGCCGGCCCGAACAGCGGCGCATCCTCATGGTGATTTCGGACGGCGCGCCGGTCGACGACTCGACCCTGTCGGTCAATCCCGGCAACTATCTGGAACGGCACTTGCGCGACGTCATCGACTTCATCGAGACGCGCTCCGAGATCGAGCTGGTCGCAATCGGCATCGGCCACGACGTAACGCGCTATTACCGGCGGGCCGTGACGATCGTCGATGTGGACCAGTTGGGCGGCACGATGATGGACCAGCTCGCCGATCTGTTCGACGAACAAGCGCCGCAGGCCGGCGGCCGCGCGATGGGGCGCGGCACCCGACGCCGGTCCGCCTGATCGCGCCCGCTAACCGCGTTGGCGCGGCGTCGCCCGCCGCTGCCGCCGCCATCCGAACAGCAACCCATACACCACGCCGCCGACGCCGAACCCCGCGCCGCTGTAGACGGCCGATTCCGCGGTCAACGGCACCGCCGGTTTGTAGGCCCGCGCCGTCGCTCTCGCGATATCGAGATCCATGTGTTCCGCGAAGGCGCGGGCGCGCCAAAATTGCGATGCGTCCGACAGCGCCGAATAGGCCGTCGTCATGGCCGCCCGCCGCTGCACGAGAAGCGCCAGCGCCCGCCCCTCTTGCCGTATGTCAGGGTCCGGGTTGACGAGAAAGCGCTCCAAGTAGGCGTTCACCGTCCTGCCACTCAACGCCGCCCGCTGTTCCAGCGCCGCGACCTGAATCTTTACCTCATCGAGCCGTCCGCCGAGGCGTTGCGTGTATTGCTGAAAAAACTCAGGGAACTGCGACAACACCGCCGCGCCGAGAAGGCCGAACATCAGGAAGGCGGCTCGTCGCATCGCGGCCTCGGGCTATTTCGTCCCGAACAGCCGGTCGCCCGCGTCGCCGAGGCCCGGCACGATATACGCCTTATCGTTCAATTTTTCGTCCAATGCGGCCGTGTAGATTTGCACGTTGGGGTGAGCCTTCTCGAAAATCCGGACCCCCTCCGGCGCCGCGACCAACGCCATGAAGCGGATGTTCTGATCGGCATACCCGTGTTCATTCAACACGTCGACCGCGCGGACGGCCGAATTGCCGGTGGCCAACATCGGGTCGACCAGAATGCAGAGCCGGCCCACCGACGTTGGCAGCTTGACGTAATAGTCGACCGGCTCGTGCGTGTCGGGATCGCGGTACAGTCCGATATGCCCTTCGCGGGCGTTGGGCAGCAACTCGTGCAGGCCCTCGGCCATGCCCAAACCGGCGCGCAGGATCGAAACGATGGCCGGTTTCCGGCCCGACAGAACCGGCGCCTCCATCTCCGCCACCGGTGTCGTGACGCGTTCCGTGGTCAACGGCAACGGCCGGGTGAGTTCATAGCCCATCAACAAGGCGATTTCCCGCAAGAGCTGGCGGAACAATCCGGTCGGCGTGTCGCCGCGTCGCATCAGCGTCAGTTTGTGTTGAATCAACGGATGGTCGAGTACGAACAGGTTTTCGAAGTTTGGAATTTTACGCATTGGTCGTCCGACACCCCGTCTGTGATGGGCCGCGATCATACCGGCGCGCCGGGTGCATTCCAAGCGATGCAACACAGGTTCGAAATCTAGGAATTTACGCAAATTGCGATTCGACTCCGCCGCGCAAGAACCGTTACATAATCAGGATTGCGACTGCACAAGCAGTAGCGTTTGGCATAAGCTGAAGAATGGTCGCCAAAGTCACTCAACTGCCGCGCGCCGGTCGGCACGCGTCGGGGCCTAACGAAGCGGATATCCGGCAAGAAATGGCCCGAACGCGCTCGGTCGCGCGCGCGTTGCTGGTTGGCGCCGTCGCCGCGTCCGCGTTGTGGGTCGGGCTTTGCCTGCTGTATGTCAACAACGTGCTCGGCTGGGATCTCACCGCCCGCATGCTGCCGCATGAAATCGGCGCGATGATCGCGGGCGCGACACTGCCGATCGCGATCCTCTGGATCGTCGTCGCCTTCTTCCGGCGCAGCTACGAAATCCGCCAATATACCGAGACGCTGCAACGCCAATACGAATTGCTGACCTATCCGTCCGAAGAGGCCGAAACCCGCATTCACGATATCTCGGAGTCGCTGAAACGCCAGTCCGAGGAATTGACCCGCGCAAGCGATAAGGCGGCCGCGCAACTACAGAATCTCTCCGAGTCGTTGGAACGGCAGGTGGGCGCGCTGGGGGATGCATCGAACAAGGTTGCGGCCGAACTCTCGGGCATCGGCGGCGCGTTGACCGACCAACTCGGCACGATCGACGGCCTGGCCGGCCGCCTGGAGGAAAAACGCAAGGCGATCGGCGAAGACCTGGGCACCGACGCGGCCAATCTCGAAGAGGTCACCACGCGGGCCTTGCAGCATACGGACGAGATCAACGCCGTGCTTCGGTTGCAGGCGGCCGACCTTACCAGCGCCTCCGACCGCGCGGCCGACCAAGCGCGCGATATGTCGGACCTGTTCAAGAGATATACCGAAAACCTTGAGAACGCCGCCAACAGCGCCGACGAGCGGAGCCAGGAGATACAGTCCCACCTGCAAAGCGGGATCGACAGCCTGGGCGATATGGGCGAATCGGTCACGACCAAGGCCATCGAGGTCATCAACGCCATGCGCGAGCATAGCGGCAAGGTGTCGGAACGCCTGGAACGTGCTTTCGACGATCACGCGAACGCCGTCGGCACGATGACCGAACGGGCCGGCGACCGCGTCGAACGGATGGCGGAAGGCCTGACCCGCCGGACCGTGTCCATTACCGAAACGTTAGATGCGGGTTTGCAGAAACAGGCGATGGACCTAGAGCGCCTGCTCGACTCCGCGACGAACCACGCCAAGGAGATCGAATCGGCGATCGACAAACAATCGGCCGAGTTGGCGGATCGTCTCGATTCCGCGGTGATGTCGCAAGCCAACACGCTGAACAACGCGGTCGACGAGACGATGGAGCGGATCAACACACTCACCTACGGCATGCGCGAGCAGGCCGAAAACCTATCCAACATCACCGAACGCACTGGCCTGCATGCGGACAGCATCCGCCAAGCGCTGGAGGATCAAGGCAAGCAACTCTCCAGCATTGCCGAGGAGGTCGCGCTGCAGGTCAACGCGGTCGAGGACGTGTCGCGGCGGCAATCGGCCGAATTGTCCACGGCGTCGGCCAGCGCGACCGAACGCCTGGAACAGATGAGCCAGACCCTGCGCGAGCAGAGCGAACATCTCGGAAAATCGACCGATCTGGTCGCCGCGCGCACCGATGCGATCGGCGAGGCCTTGCGCCGGCAAACCGACCACCTGAATTCGGCGTCCGAGAGGGCCGAACAGCAAGCCATGGAAGTCGAGAGCATCCTGGCGGCGCGCACCGCGCAGATCCGGGCGTCGATGCAGGAAGGCTCGCGGGAAATCGGCGACGTCATCGATCCGGCCATCGACAAGGCGCAGGCAATGGCCGACTCGCTTCATGCCCAGGCCACATCGCTCCGCGAGGCGGCGGATTGGTCGGCGGCCAACGCCGATTCGATCGCCGAGTTGATGGAGAAGCAAAGCCGCAGCCTGCGCGACGCCTCGGATCATGCCGCCAAACAGGTGCGCAACATCCGCGAGTTGGTCACCGACCACACGGAAGGCCTGACCGACGCGACGGAGAAGGCCAGCCAGGAAGCCGGCCGCATTCGCGAATTGCTGAGCGCGGACACGGCAACGATGCAGGAACTGGCCGACCTGCTGGCGCAACGCGCCACCGACGTGGAAACCCAGGTCGCGCGACATGCCGAATCCTTGAAGCAGTCGAGCGACGACTCCAAGCTTCGCGCCAGCGAGATGGAGTCGATCCTGAAGGCGCAGGTCGCGGCCCTGCTGTCGGCCGCCGAAACGGTGAATGCGCGGATTTCCTCGGCCGGCAGCGTCTTCGCGACCGAATCGAACGAAATGAAAGCCGCGATGCGCGACGCGTTGACGCTGATCGACGACCTCAGCGCCAAGTTCGAGCAGCAGACCGAGCAATTGACCAGCGCCTCGGTCCGCGCCGGGATGCAGATCAACGACAACCGCGAGGCTCTCAATGCCGAATCCGAGGCCCTGTCGACCGCCGCGCGGGAAGCGGCGGAGCGGCTGCAACTCATCGGCGGCGCCTTCGGACAGCAGGTCGGGAATCTTTCCCAATCCGCGGACAGCGTCGCGTCCCGCTTGAGCAGCCTTGCCGAAGGGTTCCGCAACCAGACGAAGGAGTTGGACAACGCCAGCGAGGCGGCGAACCATCGCATCCGCGACGCCGGCGACGCGCTGTCACGCCAGGCCGACAAGCTGCTCAGCACGACGGACGACGCCAAGCGCGAAATGGAAGCGATCAAACAGACCGTGACGCAACATGGCCGCGAGCTGAACGACACGATGGAGTCAGTTTCGGCGAAGGCCCGGGACGCCAGCCGCGAATTCGACCGGCAGGCCGTGATGCTGACGCAGGCATCCGCCGACGCCGCCGAGCAAGCGGAAAGCCTGAAGAAACGCGACGAGGACGGGCGGCGCGATCTGTTCCTTCAGACCGCGCGCCATATCGTCGAGGATCTGCACTCCACGTCGATCGACCTGACGCGCCTGTTGAACAGCGAAATTCCCGACGCCGACTGGAAACGCTATGTCCGCGGCGAGCGCGGCATCTTCACCCGCGCCCTGCTGCGCGGCCGGCAGTCCAATCTCGTCTCGCAGATCACCGATAAGGTGCGCAACGACGAGGAGATGCGGCGCTACGTCATCCGCTACATCGACTATTTCGAGCGGTTGCTGAAGGAATCGCAAGCGGTCGATCCGGAAAACGTACTGCATTCCACCTTCATGACCGGCGACGTCGGCAAGCTGTATCTATTGGTCTGCCGCGCGATCGGCCGCGACCCGATCGGCGACTGACCGCCGCCGCCACGGCGGCAATCCCCCTCTCCCTAACATCTAAAGCGTGAAAACGCGAATAACTTATCAAATGGTATATTCAAAGAGTATTCGGTTTTCATATAGTTTTATTTCGATAAATATCTTTTCATTTGAAATTATTTTCGTATTTAATATTCCAAATGAAAGGCAATATAGATTCTATCGACTGCAAACTGCTGGCTTGCCTGCAAGAAGACGCCCGATTGTCCTTTCGGGCGCTCGGGCGCCGGGTCGGCCTCTCGCAACCGGCCGTGGCGGACCGGGTGCGCCGTCTGGAAGAGGCCGGCGTCCTGACGGGCTATCGCGGTCAGATCGACCGGGCGGCCGCCGGTTTGCCGATCACCGCCTTTCTGCGCGTCCGCTGCACCACCGACAAGTTCAAGGCGGTTCAGCGCCTTGCCCACGACCTACCGGCCGTGCTGGAATGCCATCACGTGACCGGGGAGGATTGCTTCCTGGTCAAGGTGACCGCCGACGCCATGCCGGGGCTGGAAGCGACGATCGAGCGTTTTCGCGAGCATGGCGAGACGGTGTCGTCGGTGGTGCTGTCCACGGTCGCCGAGAACAAACCCATCGCGCTATACGCCGCCGCCGTACCGTAGAATTCGCGACCCACGGCCTGGAGCCCGCGTCATGACGACGACCCTGACCCATATCGCGCTGCATGTGCGGGATCTGGACGCCTGCGTCGATTTCTACCGGCAATACTGCGGCATGACCGTAACGCACGAACGGCGCGACCCGGCCGGATCCCACGTCGTTTGGATGGCCGAGCCGGGCCGGGAGCAGGAGTTCATCTTCGTCCTGCTCTCCGGCGGACCCGACCGCGTTCCGGCGGAAAACGACTTCGGCCACCTCGGGTTCGCGGTGGAAAGCCGCGACGCCGTGGACCGGCTGGCCGACCGGGCACGGGTCGACGGCTGCCTCGAATGGGAACCCCGGCAGGAACCCTATCCGGTCGGCTACTATTGCGGTTTGAAGGATCCGGACGGCAACTTCGTCGAGTTCAGCTACGGCCAGCCCCTCGGCCCCGGGGCAGAACCAACGAGCGCCGGGCCGACGGGGCAATAGCCGGATGCCGCGCCCCGGATAAGCGACATTTCCGGCCGTTGCACCTTGACGCGCCGCCCGCTCTGCCATACAAGACCCGCCGGTCGGCACCGCATGACGGATCCGGCGCCGGACGCTTTTGACGTTCGGGATCAAGTATTATCGTATCAACCGTTTGGCGAAGTGGATTAGGCTCATGGCACGCCGCTGTATGATTTCGGGCACCGGCCCGATGACCGGGAATAACGTCAGCCACGCGAAGAATCGGACGAAACGCCGGTTTCTCCCGAATCTGCAGAATACCTCGCTGTTGAGCGACGCCTTGGGCGAAATGGTGCGGTTGCGCATCACGCCGAAGACGATCCGGACGATCGAATTCAAGGGCGGCCTGGACGCCTATCTGCTCGGCACGCCGAACCGCAAACTGCCGCCGGAGGCGATGCGCCTGAAACGGCGGATTCAGCGGAAGATCGCCAAGGCCGCGTAACGGTCGACAAGATTGGCCAACGCGAGAAAGCCCGCCCGATGGCGGGCTTTTTGACGCCAAGGCGGCAGTTTTCTGATACAGAGCGCGGACCGCTCGACCACCGCGGACGAATCGACGGAACGGACCGATACGCCGGATGACAGACTATCCCGGGTTCAATTTCGAGGTGCTCGCCGAAGATGCCGGCAGCCGGGCGCGGCTGGGCCGCCTGCACACGCCGCACGGCAACCTCTTGACGCCCGCCTTCATCTTCTGCGCGACCAAGGGCGCGATCAAGGCCGCGGGCCCGCACGACTTGAAGGCGGCGAATGCGGACATCATCCTCGGCAATACCTATCATCTCATGATCCAGCCCGGCGCGGAACGGATCGAACGGCTCGGCGGCCTGCACGCCTTCACCGGCTGGGACGGCCCGATGCTGACGGACAGCGGCGGCTTCCAAATCTTCAGCCTGGGTCAGGGGACCGACGCCGACGAGATCAAGGGAAGCCGGCACGAGAAGCGGACGCCGCTGCTGACCAAACTGTCGGAGGAAGGAGCGACCTTCCGCTCGCCCCGCGACGGTGCATACCATACCCTGACGCCGGAGTCGTCGATCCAAATCCAGCGCCAGTTGGGCGCCGACATGGTGGTCGTTCTCGACGAGTGCACCCCCTTCAACGTCGACCGGGACTATACGGCCCGTTCGCTGGAAATGACCCATCGCTGGGCCGACCGCAGCCTCGCCGCCTTCGACCGGCTGCACGACGGCACGCAAGCGCTTTACGGCGTGGTGCAGGGCGGCATCTACGAAGACCTACGTCGTGAAGGGGCCGAGTTCCTGAACAGCCGTCCCTTCTTCGGCCACGCGGTCGGCGGCTGCCTCGGCGCGCACAAGGATCAGATGTACGACATCGTCGACTATGCGACGCGACCGCTCAACCCTGCGATGCCGAAACCCGTCCATCTCCTCGGTATCGGCGGCATCAACGATATCTGGGAAGGGGTCGCGCTCGGCATCGACACCTTCGATTGCGTCACACCGACGCGGATCGCCCGGCACGGATGGGCCTTGGCGCGCACGGCAAAGAACCACCGCCACAATCTGCGCAATGCGCGCTTTGCCGAAGACACCGACCCGCTGGACCCAGAATGCGGCTGCCCCACCTGCAAAGGATTCTCCCGCGCCTACATTCATCATCTGCTGAAGGCGGGCGAGATTCTGGGCATTCAACTTCTGACCATACACAACATGGCCTTCATGACGCGCCTGATGGCCACGATCCGGTCGGCGCTCTTGGCCGGCCGCTTCGACGACGCCAAGAAAGACTGGTTCGCATAACGCCGGCGTCGGTTGAAATGCCGTTAATCGTTGCGCAGACCGGTATCTGGCATCGCGCCGGCGCATCCCAACAGGGAGCAGCCGAGCGCGGCCGAGTTACAATTCCTTGTGATCCGTCGATATGCTTGACGGCCTGCCTTCTCCGGCAGAAACTACAAAAAAATATCAAGAATTCGCAGAAGGAGCAGGCCGGTGCGCAACCCCGTGCCGACATACGGTCATACCCTGCGCGACCTATGGCAATTCGAGCCAGGCATCACCTATTTGAACCATGGCGCGTTCGGCGCCCCCGCCAAGCCGGTGGAGGAAGCCGCACGCCGCTGGCGCGATCAAACCGCGGCCAATCCGACCGCATTTTTCGAACGGCAATTGCCGACGGTCTTGCGGGAAAGCGCCGAGCAACTCGCCACGCATCTTGACGGCAAGGGTGACGATCTGGTCTTCGTCAATAATGTCACCGCCGGCATCAATGCGGTGCTTCGGTCGCTGGTTCTGATGCCCGGCGACGAGGTGGTGGCGACCAACCATCTGTACATCTCCGCCCGACGCACCCTGGATTTCGTTTGCGAACGCGCCGGGGCCCGGCTGATTTTCGCCGACGTACCCTTTCCCGTGCGTACCGAGAACGACATCGTTTCCGCCGTCGTCGGCGCCATGTCGCCACGAACGCGACTGGTGATGCTGGATCATGTCACGCATGAGACGGCCCTCGTCATGCCGATCGAACGGATCGCGGCCCGCTGCGCCGAACGTGGCGTCGCCGTGCTCATCGACGGCACCCATGGGCCGGGTAACGTTCCGGTCAGATTGGAAGAACTCGGCCGGCAGGGCGTCGGCTGGTATGCCGGAAGCTGCCATAACTGGCTCGGCGCACCGCAGGGGACCGGATTCCTGTGGGTGCATCCGGACCGGCAAGGCCTGATCCGTCCCACCGCGATCAGCAATCGGTTCGGCGACGGTTTCACCGAAGCCTTCGATTGGCCCGGCACGCGGGATTTCAGCGGGTGGCTCGCCGTGCCCGAAGCGCTGCGCCACCGCGGCACCCTCGGCGGGGAAAAGCTCCCGACCTATACGCATGACCTCGCGCAACGCGCGGCCGGGCTGTTGCGCGACCGCTGGGGTAGCCAAGCCGGCGCACCGGTGGAGATGTTCAGCAGCATGGCGACCGTCGCCTTGCCGGTCGATGGGCCCGCAACCGCTGCGGCCGCCGCCGATCTGCGCCAGACCCTGCGCGGCGATTATCGGATCGAGGTGTATATCATGCCGTTCAACGGGCGGCTCTGGGTCCGGCTGTCGGCCTACCTGTATAACGAGATGTCGGACTACGAGCGTCTCGCCGACGCCGTCACGGAAATCACCGGCGGCAACCCGATCGCCGCCAACGGTTGATAGGGACGGATAGCGGTCCCGCTACCAGATGAAGGACGGCATCGTGAAGGTCGGCGTCACGCCGTACTCCCGCGCCACCCGCGCCACCGCGTCGGCATCCGGGCATCCGCCGTCGGCGACGCCCAGATCGAAACGGTGAATGCCCGCTGTCACGAAGATCGAATCGATGCCCATGCCCGCCGCCCCGGCGATGTCATGCTGTAGCGAATCACCCACCGCGATGGGCTTCCGCGTACCGGGCGCTTCGGCGAGGCAGGCCTCATAGATGTCCCGGCCGGGCTTGCCGTGATAGCGAACCTTGCCGCCGAAGCTTTCATACCGTTGCGCCACCTTGCCCGAACAATCGATCAACCGGCCGTTCGGATCGACGCTCACCATGTCGCGGTTCAGACACAGCATCGGCAGGTTACGGGCGGCCGCCGCCCGCAACATCTCGTCATAAATGCTGGCATCCGCGCCGCTGGTCCCGGACAACAGAACGAACTCGGCATCGTCCAATAAGTCAACTTCTTCAAGATCCTGGCCCTCCAGGAAACTGTTGTCGCCACCCCAGGTGGACATGAGGCAGCGCTTGCCAAGGCTCGCGTAGTAGGGATCGTCGCCGGCCTTCATCGCTTGCCAGGCAATCTCGCCGGACGTGATCACCGAATCGTATAGCGCGCGCTCGATCCCCATCCTTTCCAGGTTGGCCACGGAGGCGTCCGACCGCTTCGAGGAGTTCGATATCAGGACGATCCGCTTGCCCGCCTCGCGCAACGCCTGCATCGCCGCACGCGCGCCGTCGTGCAGCGTCTCGCCGTTATGCAGCACGCCCCATTGGTCGAGCAGGAACAGATCGTAGTCGTCGGCAATCGTGCGAATGCCGTCCAGGAATCGAATAGGGGTCACGGTGTGTCGGCTCCGAGGTCGTTGCGCGCCCTATATACCCGCCAAGCGCCGGCGGCGTCACGCGCCATCGGCGGCATTTCGCGCAACCGGGTTGTCGGCGCCGGCCTCCGCCGCGCTTTCAAGCTTTTGAACCTCGCCGAACAAGGAACCGAGACCGAAATCGATGTTGAAGTCGAGCAGTTCAACGAGTTTCTGCTCGTCGTCGATCCGTTCGACGATCAGATCTATCTCGGCCCGGTCCATCGCCCGTTTGAGCAGTCGCATGCGTTCCGCTTCAAGTTCATGCGGCACCGCCGCCATCAGGACCGATGCGTCGACCTGGACCATCCGGAAGCCATGCTCGTGCAGCCGGGCCGCGTCCATATCCAGCTTCTTCGGACGACGCAAACACAACGGCACGCCCGCGCGGGCGATACGGTCCAGCGATTCCAGGGCATCCTCGTCCAAATCGACCAGATCCTTCTCGGTCACGCCGATCGCCAGTCCCCCCGACGACCCGTCCTCCCGATGATAGGCGAGAAGGTCCGCGATGAACCCGCGGTCCGACAGGCTGCGCGGGGTCGCGTGGCAGAGGTATCCGACCGTCGGATCATCCGACCGTAAGGCATGAATGCGTTGGACCGACCGGAAAAGCAACATGTTCTCGAACGCCGTGGCCAACCCTTGCTCGCGCACCGCATCGGCATAGCGGTCCGGCGGGACGGGCACGCCCTCGGGCGACAGCACATGCGGAACGCAATCGAAAAATCGCTGTTTCCGCTGCGGCAGGGTCACGATCGGCCGGCCATAGAGATCGAACCGGTTCTGACGCAACGCATCACGGACAAGGTCGACCTTCGGATTCTCGATCCGCCGCGGCCCGCCATCAAGCGCGTCAGGACTTTCGTAGAGGCGCTGCACCAAGTCGTGCAGTATCTTCACCTCGGCCGCGAGGCCGTCGGGTGTTTCCTCCTGCGGCGACATAGCGGCAGGCCCGCGCGGCATCGGCGCACGCACGGACTCCGCGATGGCAACCGGTGTCGCCGACACCTCCGCGTTCTTCGTCGGATCGGCGCGTCCTTCGGTATCGACCGCCTCCGCGTAGTCCGAGACGACAGTCACGAGTTGCTCGAAATCGTCGCGTAGCCGCACATGGGCGCGATGCAGCAGGATCAGCCGGTGCAGATCGCGGGAGGCATTATGCCGCCGCACAGCGAACTCGTGCGCCAGCGCACCGGCGAGAAACACCACCGCGCCGCTTAACAGCGCCGATAAGGTTCCGGCATCGGGAAGATACCGCGGCACGGCGAATGCGATGGCGATCGCCGCCACGGCGTAACAGGCGAAGTAAAGAGTCTGCAGCATGCGCGACATTCAAGCCCCGGTCGCTCTACCGGGCAGTATCAACCGGTGACGCAGCCTACGCGTCCCGTAAATGCGGCACAAGCCTGGCGAATTGCCTTTACCGGTGCGCCGATCCCACCGCATCGGCGACCGTCTCGAAACCGTCGGCCGCCAGCAACGCGCTTAGTCCGTCGAGGATCTCCGGCAGCAATGTCGGCCCGTGCAGCGCGAGCGCGGAGTAGAGTTGCACCAGGGACGCGCCGGCCCGGATCTTGGCGTAGGCGTCCTGCGCCGTGCAGATGCCGCCGACGCCGATGATCGGCAATGTGCCTGCGGTCAGCCGATACATCCGGCCCAACAAGGCCGTCGACCGTTCGAACAACGGGCGGCCGCTCAGCCCGCCCCCCTCGCCGCCATGCGGCGACGTCAACCCGACATCCCGATCGATCGTCGTGTTGCTCACGATCAGCCCTTGGAGCTTGAGCGTCACCGCCACGTCGGCAATGTCCTGCTCGTCTTCGTCGGTCAGGTCGGGCGCGATCTTGACCAGCAACGGCGGCGGCTTGGGCACGGAATCCTGCAACGCGATCTGGACCCGGTGGACCAAGCGCTGCAACGCCGCCTTATCCTGTAAGGCGCGCAGCCCCGGCGTGTTCGGCGACGACACATTGACGACCAGGTAATCGGCCAAGGGCGCCAACCGTCCAGCGGCAAGCGCGTAATCGCGCGCCGCGTCGGTGCAGTCCTTGTTGATGCCGATGTTGACGCCGACCACCCCGCCCCGCCGGTTCGACAGCCGCGCGATCACCGGGTCGAGGCCGTCGTTGTTGAAGCCCATGCGGTTGATCAGGGCATCGTCTTCGCGCAACCGGAACAGGCGCGGCTTCGGGTTACCCGACTGCGGCCGCGGCGTCACGGTGCCGACCTCGACGAATCCGAAGCCGGCGCGCAACAGCGGATCGAAAACCTCGGCATTCTTGTCGAACCCTGCGCTGATGCCGACCGGGTTGGGAAAATGAAGCCCCCAAAGCGATTGATGCAGGCGTGGATCGTGTTCGGCCTCGCGTTCGGGCCCGAACCCGTTGCGCAGCGCCCAAATCGTCAGATTGTGGGCGCGCTCCGGATCGAGCCGGCGCAGCAGCGGAAAAACGGCGCGGGACAGATCCATCCGTCAATCCAGCGCCGGGAATTGATGCAGGCCGTCGTCGCCCAACGGCAAGGGCCGCGTCCACGCGACCGCCGCCAACGGCAACGGCCCATAAAGATGCGGGAACAGTTTTCCGCCGCGCGATTTCTCCCACTTCAGCGCGTCGCCCAACCGATCGCCGTCGACCGCGATCAGCAGCAGATCGCGTTCGCCGCGGCGATGCTTCGCCGCGCTGTCGACAATCTGCGCGGCGGTGGAGAAATGCAGGAACCCGTCACGGGTGTCCTCGGCGCTGCCATGGTAGGCATCGGCCGTCGCATCCCAATCCGCGCTGCGCACAAGGTGATAAATACGTGACATGGGGCAGACCCTATCCGAAGGCTACCGTGCCGAACAAGTCATCTGCGCATCCGATGACCGGAATGGACGGGCGCGAACCGCTGTGATTTAGTTATTGCCTAACCAAGAATGCCGGCGTCCGAGGAATCCGGTCGACCCCTCGGCGACATCCGCACCATACGCACCAAGACGACTGCAGCAGAAGGGAGCCATGCTGTGACGGCGACGTCCGAGTTGAGCGCACGATCCATCGAAGACCTGCAGGCAGACCTGCGCGCCGGGCGAGTAACCGCCGTCGGTCTGGCTGAGCGCGCCATCGAAAACTACGCGGCGTATGGCGAGGCGCTGAATATCTACAAGACCTGGGAGCCGGAGGCGTTGCGCGCGCAAGCCGAGGTCGCCGACGCCGCCTTCGCCGCCGAGATGGATTTCGGCCCGATGCAGGGACTGCCGGTCTCGGTCAAGGACCTCTACGGCGTCGCCGGTTACCCCACCTTCGCGGGCACACCGAACCAAATGCCGCCCAAGTGGGAACGCGAAGGCCCGGTGATAATGTCGCTGCGGCAGGGGCTCGCCACGATCACCGGCAAGACGCATACGGTCGAGTTCGCCTTCGGCGGCGTCGGGTCCAACCCGCATTGGGGCACGCCACGCAACCCGTGGGACGCGGACCGCCATCGCGCGCCCGGCGGGTCCAGTTCGGGCGCCGGGGTGAGCCTGTGGGCCGGCACCGCGGTCGCCGCCCTCGGCAGCGACACGGCGGGATCGGTTCGCGTCCCCGCGTCGGTGACCGGCACCGTCGGGGTCAAGACGAGCATGCATCGCTGGTCGCTCGACGGCATCGTGCCGCTCAGCCCATCGCTCGATACGGCGGGTGTGCTGACGCGCAGCGCCGCCGACGCCGCGATCGCGTTCGCGACGATCGATCCGCTGATCGACGAGCATCCGCTGGCCTTCCTCGACCGCTTGCGGGACCTGGAAACCGCCGACATCCGCGTCGGCGTGTGCGACTGGTTCTTCGACGACGCCGACGCATCGGTCGCGCAAGCGGTGCGCGACGTCATCGCGGAATTGGAGAACGCCGGCATGACGGCGGTCAGCCTCGACCTGCCGACCGTTGCCGCGTCGCATGAAATCTTCAAGCGCGGCGGCCTCGCTGCGCCGGAATTCACCGCCTTCATCAACAGCGAGATGGCAGACCGCAAGGCCACGCTCGACCCGAATGTCGCGGCCCGCTTCGAACGCATGGAAGCGATCCCCGCCAGCGACTACCTCATCCGCAAGCAGCAGGTCGAACGGCTGACCGCCGAAACCACGGAGCTGATGGCGCCGGTCGATGTGGTGCTCACGCCGACCGTGGCGATCACCCCACCCGATCTGGAAGACGCGAAGCCGGGCGAGCCGTATATGAACGCCAACATGGGGATGCTGCGCAACACCGCGCCGATAAACCTGCTGCGGCTCTGCGGCGTGTCGCTGCCCGTCGCTCTGGACGATGCGGGCATGCCCGTCGGGTTGCAGATCGTCGCACCCTATGGCGAGGACGAACACGCGCTCGCGATCGCCTGCGCCTTCGAACGCACGCTCGGCACGGCGCGGGAACGGCTCGGCGCGCCGCCGCTCTGCCGCGACTGACCCACGCCCCGACAGAACGAAAGGAAAGACACCATGGCACGCATCGCGATCGGCGGTTTCCAGCACGAGACCAACTGCTTTATGCCGACCCGCACCGACTATGCCGGCTTCGCCGATATCGGCGACCGCCCGAAGCTGAACCGCGGCGGCGACGTGCTGGAAATCATGCCCGGCAAGAGTTTTTCCATTTCCGGATTTCTCGAAACGATCGGCAGCGAGCATGAAATCGTGCCCCTGCTGTGGGCCGGCGGCGGCGCGGGCGGTTATGTCACGCGCGACGCCTTCGAACGGATCGCCGGCGAAATCGTCGGCCGACTGTCCCAGGCGATGCCGGTGGACGCGGTCTATTTCGACCTGCACGGCGCGATGTGTTCCGAGGATTTCGAGGATTCCGAAGGCGAGCTGCTGCGCCGGGTGCGCGCCGCGGTCGGACCGGACGTTCCGGTCGTCATCAGCCTCGACTACCATGTCAACCTGACACCGCAGATGGCCGACCTGACCGACGGCATGGCGATCTACTACACCTATCCGCATATCGACCGGCCGGAAACCGGCGCCCGCGCCGCGCGCATTCTGGAATCCGTGCTGAAGCGCGGCCAACCGACGGCGCGCGCCTTCCGCGATCTGCCCTTCCTGATCCCGCTGAATTTCCAGTGCACGATGGTCGAGCCGTCGAAAGGCATCGTCGCCCGTTCCGCCCAGGGCGAAGGCGGCGACGTACTCGACCTGTGCTACGGCGCGGGCTTTCCGCCGTCGGACCTGCATCATTGCGGCCCGAGCGTAATCGCGCATGGCTACGACCAGGCGGCGGTCGACAAGGCCGCGGACGAACTGACCGGTTATGTCGCCAGTCTCGAGGAAGCGTTTGCGCAACCGATGCTGACGCCGGACGACGGCGTGCAGCGCGCAATGGAAATCGCCGCGACAGCGAGCAAACCGGTCGTGATCGCCGACACGCAGGACAATCCCGGCTGCGGCGGCAGCGCCGATACCACCGGCTTGCTCGAAGCGCTGGTCCGGAACGAGGCGCAAGACGCCGTGCTTGGCCTGCTGACCGATGCGGAAGCCGCCGCCGCCGCGCATGCCGCGGGCGAAGGGGCCGAGATTACCATCGACCTCGGGGGACGAACGCCGATTCCCGGCGTCAAACCCTTCCCCGGCACCTTCGAGGTCGTGAAACTCGGCGACGGCGCCTTCACCTGCACCGGTCCCTGCGTCGGTGGGCGTGTCGCGGCGGTCGGCAAGACGGCGCTGCTGCGGATCGGCGGCGTGTCGGTCGTGGTCGCCAGCAAACGCATGCAGGCGCATGATCAGGAAATCTTCCGCCATGTCGGTATCGAACCGTCCGAACAGAAGATCGTCGCCGTGAAAAGCACCTGCCATTTCCGCGCCGATTTCGAACCGATCGCCGAAGAGGTCATCGTCGTCCTCGCGCCCGGCGGTCATATCGTCGATGCGCGGGAGTATCCGTATCAGTACCTGCGGGCCGGCGTCCGGCTCGAACCGCTCGGGCCGGAATTCGAACCGGCCTAGACCGAAACAAAAAAGAGAGGAACGTGCCATGAAAGGCGTTGTCGTCTGTCCGCAACCGCGCGCCGCCGATGTCGGCGTCGAAATCCTGTCGCAGGGCGGCACCGCCTTCGACGCGGCCATCGCCACCGCCTTCGCACAGATGGTCGCCGACCCGTTCATGTGCGGTCTCGGCGGGATGGGCACCCTGCAATACTACCGGGCCGAGACCGGCGAGCACGGCATGATCGACTTCCACGCCCGCGCCGGCGCGAAGGTCGTCCCCGACATGTGGGCCGCGGACAGCAAGGGCCGGACGGAAATCTCCGGCTACACCCTGTTCGACGACTACCGCAGCGAGCTGGGCTACACCTCGATCCTGACGCCGGGCACCGTGGCGGGCTTCGCCGAGGCGCATGACCGCCTGTGCAGCCGCCCCTGGCGCGACCTGCTCGCCCCGGCGGCCAAGATGGCGCGCGACGGACTGGCGATGCCGCCCTACGCGCATGAGTTCCTGTCGCGGAAAATGATGGCGGGCGTGCCCGACGGCATGATGCGCGTCTCGGCGACCGAGGCTTGCAAGGCGGTCCATCTGCATCCGGAAGGTCGTCTCTATGCCGTCGGCGAATTGCACCGCAACCCGGACATGGCCGACACGCTGGACGCGATCGGCGCGGGCGGCGCGGACGAGTTCTACCGCGGCAAACTGGGACAGCGGATCGCCGCCGACCTGGAGGCCAACGGCTCCTTCGTCACCGCCCGCGATCTGGCCGACTACGCGCCCAAGGTCCACGAGCCGGTCACCGGCAGCTACCGCGGCTACACGATTTCGTCCAACCCGCCGCCGGGCAGCGGCGCCACGCTGATCGAGATGTTGCAGATTCTGGATCACTTCGACCTGGGCGCGCTCGACCACGGCTCCGCCGAGCATCTGGACCTGGTGGCGCGGGCGATGGCCGCGGCGCATGTGGACCGCAACGAACATCTCGGCGATCCGGATTTCACCGAGGTGCCGACCGACCTGCTGCTGTCGAAGGACCGGGCCGCGCATTGGGCCGAGGTCATCAAGGCCGGCGACTTCCCCAGCACCGACAAGGCGGAGCCGCCGTCCTGCACCACGCATCTGTCGGTCTACGACGAGGCGGGCAACGCGGTGTCCTGCACCCATACATTGGGCACCGGATCGGGCGTAATCACGCCCGGCCTCGGCTTCGTCTACAACAACTCGATGAAGCTGTTCGATCCCTTCCCGGGAACGCGCAATTCGATGGCTCCCGGCAAGGCGCGGACGACCGGCATGGTGCCCACCATCGTCTACCGCGACGGCAAACCGGTAATCATCGTCGGCGCGCCCGGCGGCAGCGTCATCATCAGCGCCGTGCTGCAGACCATCCTCAACATCGTCGACTTCGGCATGTCGCCGGTCGAGGCGGTCACGGTGCCGCGAATCCACTGCGAAGGGGCCGCGGTCCACGCCGAGGCGCGGGTCCAGGGGTCGGTCTGCCGGGATCTGGAGTCGCTCGGCCACACGGTGAAACAAAGCGTCCTCAGCTTCGATCCGGTGATGTCGCGGGGTCATGTCATCACGGTCCGGGACGGAACCTGGCAAGGCGGCGCGGATCCGCGCGGCGGGGGCGGTGTGGCCTATGCACGGTAATCCGGGCGACTCCCCGGATTCTATAGTTAATAGGTAGCATTTTCCTAAAATGCGATATTTTTAGGTCTTTTATCCTAAAATCACCCCGATTATACTCCGCCCAACGTCGAATAATAACAAATGGTGGAGTACGGCTGTCATGCTTCGGCATCAGGATGTTTGGCGCGCAATCGACAGATTAGCGACTGAGAATGGCCTCTCGGCATCGGCGTTGGCGCGCCGCGCGGGGCTCGACCCGACGAGCTTCAACAAGAGCAAACGGATCGCCCGCAACGGCAAACCTCGGTGGCCGACGACCGAAAGCATCGCGAAGGTCCTGGAAGCGACGAACAAGAGCCTGGGCCATTTCGTGGCGTTGATGCACGAAGGTTCGGAAGGCGGCGTGATGCAGCGCATCCCGGTCATCGGCTATGCGCAGGCGGGCCGCAGCGGCTTTTTCGACGACGCGGGTTATCCGACCGGCATGGGTTGGGATTCGGTGGACTTCCCGAATGTCGGCGACCCCAACGCCTATGCGCTGGAAATCTCCGGCGACAGCATGGAGCCGGTCTACCGCGACGGCGACGTGATCGTCGTCTCGCCCAGCGCCAGCATCCGGCGCGGCGACCGCGTGGTGGTGAAGACCAAGGCGGGCGAAATCCTGGCGAAACAACTCAGCCGGCAGACCGCCGAACATGTCCATCTGGTCTCCTTCAACCCGCTACATGGCGGGCTGGAACTCGGCGTGGAAGACATCGACTGGATCGCCCGCATCATCTGGGCCAGCCAGTAGGCCGCGGATACTCACCAGCGATGCGTTCCGTTCGGGTGTTACGGCACAAAACCGGTGCGGCAAAGTTGATGAGTTGATCAGTCTCCGTGTTTATACGTTTCCACAAGATGAAACGATTCGTCTTTCGCTTCGCAGCGAAGCGAAAGCTTAAAGGCGTCTTGGTCGGCGTAGATCCACTGACGATGGATGAGGAGAAGCAACTCGCTTTCGAGCGAATAGAAAAAGCGTTGGACTTGATAGGTCAATACGCGCCGAGGACGCTTACACAGATTCATGCTGACGTAGCTTCGATATTAGTTTCAGCCTATCCAGGAAGCGCTGCCTGCTTCTTAATACAAAACGATATGGTGTTGATCGACGATGAATTTGTCATCGACGAAACGACCACTAGCGAAATGATCGCCTCGGTTTTGGTGCATGAAGCCCAGCATGCAAGACTTTGCCGATTGGGATTCGGTTATGAAGAACCAATTCGTGGCCGCATCGAACGCATTTGCCACCGAGCACAAAGAAATTTCTCCCGTCTTCTTCCTGATAGCGAATGGCTCGCCGAAGACGCCGAGCAATCTATGGAAACTGCCCTAACGCGCGACCATTCCGATGCTGCCCTTGATGACAGAAAAGAGAAAGGCAACGTCAAACGACTTCGAGATTTGGACGTTTCTGAATGGCTGATAAGTTTTATTCTTTGGTTCAAGAACCGTCGCAAATAGCCGGACCTATCGTGTAGCGGAAACTAGGCGCTTCTCTCATTAAAGAGCCTACGCCGCAGACAGGTCCTCGCCCGCCAGCGCGCGACGGATCAGGGCGGTGGTTTCCGGCACGCCGTAGAGCGCGACGAAGGAACCCATGCGCGGCCCCTGCTCCTGCCCCAGCAGGATTTCGTACAGCGCCTTGAACCAATCGCGCAGCGGCTCGAAGTCGAAGCGCTTGCCGATCTCATAGACTTGGTTCTGGATATCCTCGGCCGTGGCCCCATCGCCTAGCCCGTCGAGCGCGCCCGCCAGATCCTCCAACGCCGCGCGTTCGGTGTCGCTCGGCGCGCGGTAGTTCTTCGCCGGCTTCACGAAATCGGTATAGTAGCGGATCGCATAGCCGACCAGCTCGTCGAGCAACGGCTGGCTCTCCGGCGTCGCGGACGGGACGTAGCGGCTGATGAAGCCCCACAGCACGGCCTTGTCCTCGGTATTGCAGACGCTCGCCAGATTCAGCAGCACGGCGAAGCTCAGCGGCGCGTCGCCCTCGGGCGCGGTGCCGTTGTGGATATGCCATACCGGGTTCTCCAGCTTCTTCGCGTCTTCCTCGCCGTCGAACCGCGCCAGGAAGGTCAGGTAGTCGTCCACGTTGCGCGGGATCACGTCGAAATAGAGCCGCTTCGCCGCCTTCGGCTTGCCGTACATGAACAGCGCCAGGCTTTCGTTCGGCGCATAGCGCAGCCATTCCTCGATGGTCAGGCCGTTGCCGATCGACTTGGAAATCTTCTGGCCGTTCTCGTCCAGGAACAATTCGTAGGTGTAGCTCTCGGGCGGCCGGGCGCCGAGGGCGCGGCAGATCTTGCTCGACTGCTGCACCGAATCGATCAGGTCCTTGCCCGACATCTCGTAGTCGACGCCGAGCGCGCACCAGCGCATCGCCCAATCCGGCTTCCATTGCAGCTTGCAGGCCCCGCCGGTGACCGGCGTCTCGATCTTCTCGCCGTCGTCGCGCTGGTAGACGATCGTCCCCGCATCCGGGTTCGTCTCGATCACTGGCACCTGCAGCACATGGCCGGTTTCCGGGCAGACCGGCAGGAAGGGGCTGTAGGTCTTGCGCCGTTCCTCGCCGAGCGTCGGCAGCATGATCTTCATCACATCGTCGTACACTTCGAGCATGCGGCGGAGCGCGTCGTCGAACCGTCCGGAGGTGTAGCATTCGGTCGCGCTGACGAATTCGTAATCGAAGCCGAATTCGTCGAGGAAGGCGCAGAGCCGCGCGTTGTTGTGCTGCGCGAAACCCTCATGCGTGCCGAATGGGTCGGGTACCGCGGTCAGCGGCTTGTGAAGATGCGGCTCCAGCAATTCCTTGTTCGGGATGTTGTCGGGCACCTTGCGCATGCCGTCCATATCGTCGGAAAAAGCGAACAGCCGCGTCGGGATGTCCGAGAGGCGCTGAAACGCCTGCCGCACCATGGTCGTGCGCAAGACCTCGCCGAAGGTGCCGATATGCGGGAGCCCGGACGGGCCATAGCCGGTTTGGAACAGCACATAGCCCTTTTCCGGCGTCTTGCCGCCGATGCGCTTGAGCACGCGGCGCGCTTCCTGAAAGGGCCAAGCCTTTGCGTTTTCCGCCAATTCTCGGATATCGGACACGTCGCACTCCACAACCGGATCGGTGAGTCAGCGGCAACCTAGGCTCGGCGGCCCGGGCCGTCAACCAGATGCAAAGCCGTGGAATCCGCCTAACGGCCCCGCCCCGCCAGGAAGGCCACGATGGCGAGTCCCTGAATGCCCGCCGCCGTCGCGAACAGCAGCGGCGACGCGCCCGGCGCGGCGCTCTCGGCCGCCGGCGTGATCTCTCGGATCAGGCTGAAGACTGCCGGTGCGAAGGCGAAGCTGCCCTGCGCGATCGCCACGATCAGCGCGACGGCGCGCGGCACGTCGCGACGGTCGAACTCGACCTGGGCGATCAGCGGCGGCAGCGACGTCGCATTGCCGAAGCCGATACCGAACAAGGCGATGCCGAGCAGCAGCAGCGGCACATCCGTTCCGGCGGCGTAGAGAAAGACGATGGACCCGGCCAGCTGCGCCGCGTATCCGCAGCAGGCGGCGAGCCGCCGGTCGGTCCGGGGCGTGATCGCCCACCCCAGAATCATCCGCCCGCCGATCGCCATTACCGTGATCGAGCCCATCGCAAGCCCGGCCGCCTGTTTGCCGAGCGCCGGCGCCAGCAAGGAATAGAGATGCGCGATCAGCCCGATCTGCGCGATCAGCCCCAGCGCCATCCCAGCGGCCAGCGTCTGGAACCTGCGGTCGCGCCAGAGCAGCGATCCCGTTAACGAGGGGGTAGACGATTGCGGAAATGGCGTCTCGGTCACATCGGACGCGTCGCCGTCGGGACGCACCCCCATCGATGCCGGCGTCTTGGACAACACGAGGTCGGTCAACAGCCAGATCGTCACCGCCATGACGGTCCCGACCGCGACCGCCGTCACCGGAAATCCGAGCCAGGCGATGGCCGCCACCCAGAGCGGCGAGAACACGATCCCGCCGACGCTGCCGCCGTTATAGGCCATGCCGAGCGCGGCCGGCCGCCCGCGTACGAACCAGGGCGACACGAAGGCGTTGAGCGCCGCGGCGCTCATCGTGCCCCAGCCGACGCCGGTGAACACCGCCGCCGCGAACAACCGCCACGGCGCGTCCGCCGACGCCCAGCCCAAGACTCCCAAGGCCATGCACAAGACGCCGGTCTTCGTCATCACCGCCGCGCCGAAGCGGGCATGCAGCCGCGGCAGATTCCCTCCGACCACCGCGCCGATCAGGAAATGCGCCGTCACCGCCGTCGAGATCAGGGGAATAGGCCAACCCCGGGCCTCGCGGATAACGCTGAGGAAGACCGGCGGCCCGTAGAAGGCGACGCCCCATCCGAAAAAGCCCAACACGAAGGCAGCGCCGACCACGCGCCACCCGAAGAAACCGCCCCGTCCTGCCGGAGAACAATTGGCCATCGATCCACCCGCCGTTCGCTGTTGCGGAGGGGACCCTGCCGAGTTATGACCGGAAAATGCTACGGTCGGGACCGAAGCATCGCGCATCGGCGGGTGATACGCTGTTTCGAGATATCGAGGAGATCGACGATGCCCAGCAACGCCAAATTCGCGGAAGTCGCGGCACTCGCGGGAGACCCGACCCGCGCCGCCATGCTGCATGCGCTGATGGACGGCCGGGCCTTGACCGCCACCGAACTGTCGCGGGCCGCGGGCATCACCCCGCAAACGGCGAGCGGCCACTTGGCCCGCATGGCGGCGGGTGGGCTGGTGGCGGTCACGAAGCAGGGACGGCACCGCTATCACCGCCTCGCCTCGCCCGAGGTCGCCCGGATGATGGAGAGCATCATGCAGGTCGCGTCGACCCTGGACGTTCTGCAGCCGCCGCGCACCGGGCCGCGCGACGAAGCCTTGCGCGCGGGACGCACCTGTTACGACCATCTCGCCGGACGGCTCGGCGTTGCGTTGGCGGACGGCCTTTCCGCCAGCGGCCATGTGGAACTCAGCGACGACGGCGGGCTGGTGACCGAATCCGGCATCGCGTTGTTCGACAGGATCGGAATCGACGTGGCGTCACTCTCGGCGGCGCGCGGCCCACGCGCCCGCGTGTTGTGCCGGCCCTGCCTGGATTGGAGCGAACGCCGTCCGCATCTCGCGGGATCCATCGGCGCGGCCCTCTGCGCCCGCGGCTTCGACGACGGCTGGATCCGTCGGGTCGGCGATACGCGCGCCGTCGCCGTCACCCGCAAGGGCGAGCGGGTGTTCCGCGACGTTTTCGGTCTTCGGATCAGCGCGTCCTAGGCAGCGCCGAGTCTAGCCCTCGGGCGCGATGAACTCCATCCGGATGCCACCCGGGATCGTGCACATCATGTGCCGCGTCGGCCCGTCGCGCAGGGCTTCCGGCGCGAACTCGATCTCGACCCCGACCGCGCCCTTGAGCCGGCCGTAGATATCGTCGAGGCCCTTGCCGTCCACCTTCAACGCCAGGTGATGCAAGCCGACGACCCTCTTGCGGTCGAACGGCGTGCAGGTGTCCGGGTCTGCGGCGCGCCACAAGGTGATCAGCAGCGTGCCGTCGCTGACGAAAGCGGCGGGATACTCCGGCACCTCGCGGACGAGATCGAACCCCAACAGATCGGTGAAGAATGTCTTGGCCGCGTCCAGATCAGGGACGGTTAGGCCGACGTGATGCGCGCCCTGGGTGACCGATGTCTGCGTCATGTCATTTGTCCCTCTTCGAATTGCGGGTCTGACCGGAACCTTGATCCTTTCAAGTCAAAAGGAGAATGGACAAAATCCGCAACATATTATTTTGCCTGCAGCAACAATGAGCGGACCGACCTCAAATGCCAGCGATTTTCACGGCCGACGCCCATGATCCAACCGAGTGGCCGCGGCATGAATCCGTAATCCGGAGGGATGCTCTTTGATGCGACAGCTGGCACCTATACAGCGGGCAAGGATACGGGCACACTCGCCGCGCATCGCTCATAACAATAAGGGCGATTGCATGAATGATGAATGATTGCTCAGGGCTCACCCCTCTATGCATCCTGACGGAGAATAACATGCCTGTCCGGTTCACTCGCATCATCGCCTCCTTGACCGCCGCCCTCGCACTCGCCGGATGCGAGGAGCCGTCCCCTCCGGACACAGCCGAACGCATCCGCGCCATCAAACCTTACATCGTGACCGAACCGGCGGGCGCCGTGGTGCGCCGGTATTCGGGCACCGTCGCGGCCTCAGATACGTCGGCGCTCAGTTTCGCGGTCTCCGGCACGGTGCAGACCGTGACCGTCAAGCAAGGCGTCCGCGTCACGCCCGGCCAGGTGCTCGCAACCTTAGACCCGAAACCGTTCGAACTCGACGTGCAGGCGGCGCAATCGCAACTCGCCACCGCCAAGGCGACCCGCGACAACAAGAAGGTCGACCTCGACCGGCAACGCCAACTGTTCACCAAGGGCTGGGTCGCCAAGGCGGCGCTCGATCAGGCCATCGCCGCCCATGACGCGGCGGAGGGCGAGCTGAACCTGGCGCGGTCGCGGCTCGGGACGGCGGAACGCGATCTCGCGAACACCCGCCTCACCGCACCCTTCGGTGGCGTCATCGCGTCCCGCAACGTCGATCCTTTCACCGAAACCTCGCGTGGCACGGCGGTGTTCCAGATCAACTCGGAAGGCGCGCTCGAAGTCGATCTGTCGATTCCCGATTCCGCGGTCGGCCAGTTGACGATCGGGCTGCCGGTAACGGTCGAAATCTCCACGATCGCGGGTTGCGGCTGCAGCGGCCGCATCACCGAGATCGGCACCGCGGCAGGCAGCGCCAACGCGGTCGACATTACCGCGTCGATCCTGGATGGCCCGCCCGAGATTCTGCCGGGCATGGCGGCGGAGGTCAGCGTTCCCTTTGCCGGCACGAACGGCAAGCGCGGATTCCTGGTCCCGCTGGTCGCGATCGCGCCCGGCGACGGCACCGCGAACGGCTATGTCTTCAAGTTCGATTCGGCGAGCGGCGCGGTGCGCAAGACCGCCATCACCGGCGTCAAAGGGCGGGACAATTTCATCGAGATCACCGACGGCGTGAATGCCGGCGACATCATCGCCGCAGCCGGTGTCAGTTTCCTGCGTGACGGCCAAAAAGTGAAATTGCTGGGTCAATAGGCGTCGCGGCAACCGCACGCGGGAGATAGAACCATGAACCTCGCCCAGATCGCCCTTCGCAACTCGCGCATCACCGTCGTCGCGGTGTTGATTATCGTTACCCTCGGGGTGACGACCTATCTGTCCTATCCGAGCGCCGAGGACCCCACCATCACCATCCGCAACGCCAACGTGACCGCCGCTTTTCCCGGCATGTCCGCCGAGCGTGTTGAAGATTTGATTACCGAACCGCTCGAAGCGGCGATGCGGGAAATCGCCGAGATCGACGAGATCAAATCCACCTCGAAAACCGGTTCGGTGAAACTGGAACTGACGATCCACGATTGGGTGACCGATTTGGACGCGGTTTTTCAGGACATTCGCAACAAGGCGGATGACGTCAAGACGGACCTCCCGGACGGCACCCAAGGCCCGTTCGTCGACGACGAGGTCGGCCTGACCGCGGTGGCGACGGTAGCCTTGTGGTCGGATGGCTTCTCGCTGGCCGAAATGCGCGACGTTGCGCGGGACACGCGCGACCGGCTCTACACGCTCAAGGGTATCCGAAAGGTGCAAATCCTCGGCGTACAGGACGAGCGCATTTACCTCGAGGCGACGCCGACGAAGCTGTCGCAACTCGGCGTCTCACCGCAGGAAGTCTTCGGCGCGTTACGGCTGCAGAACATCATCGAGCCGGGCGGCGAAATCGTCGCCGACGGCCGCGCCGTGCTGCTGGAACCTTCCGGCAACTTGAAATCCATCGACGAACTCCGCGCCGTGGTCTTTCGCATTCCGAATTCGGACCGCGTACTCCGGCTCGACGAAGTCGTGGATATCCGCCGCAGCTACGCCGATCCGCCTGAAATGCCGTCCTTTCACAACGACCGGCCCGCCATCATCCTGTCGGTGTCGACGGTCGAAGGAACGAACAACCTGGAATTCGGCGAACGCCTCACCGCGATGCTGGAGGAGATCGAGAACGATCTTCCCATCGGCTACGTGCTCGACTACGCCACCTTCCAACCCGACCTGATCGAAGAAGCGGTTCAAGGGGCCGTGTCGAACGTCTACCAGACGCTGGTGATCGTGTTGGTCGTGGTCATGGTTTTCCTTGGATTACGCACGGGGTTGATCGTCGGCTTCTTCGTCCCGCTGACAATGCTGCTCGGCATCATCGCGATGAGATTCTTCGAGATCGAGCTGCAGCGCATGTCCATCGCCGCGATGATCATCGCCCTCGGCCTGCTCGTCGATAACGGCATCGTCGTCGCGGAAGACATCCGCGTCCGGATGGAACGCGGCGTCGAGCGGATGCGCGCGGCGGCCGAAGCCGCCGGATCACTCGCGATCCCGCTGCTGACATCATCGTTGACGACGATCTTCGCCTTCCTCCCGATGATGCTGCTCGAAGGCAATTCCGGCGACTATGTGCGGTCGCTGGCGCAGGTCGTGGTGATCCTGCTGCTGGTATCCTGGCTGTTGTCGATGACCGTGACGCCAGCGATGTGCGCCTGGTTCATGAAAGTGTCCGAAACATCGGAATCGGACGGGGAAACCGCGTCTTACGGCACGCCGCTCTACGTCGCCTACCGGCGCGTCCTCGGGTTGCTGTTGCGCTGGCGAATCACGTTTCTGGCGGGCCTGTTCGGCGGTCTGGTGTTGTCGGTGATGTTGTTGGGCACGGTGAAGACCGAGTTCTTCCCGCTCGGCGACCGGAACCAGTTGCTCGTTTATCTCGACTTCGAAGCCGGCACCGATATCCGTGAGACCGAAACCGAGATGCGGACGCTGACCCGATGGCTGTCGGACAAGGACGCCAATCCTGAAGTCACCAGCAACACGGCCTATGTCGGATACGGCGGGCCGCGTTTCTTCCTCGCCCTGGCGCCGGTCGACCCGGACCCGCACCGCGCCTTCGTCATGGTCAATACGCGGACAGTCGACGACGTCGGCCCGATGATCGATCGGATCAACGCGTTTTTGGATGAAAATCTACCCGCCGCCCGGGCCGACGCGAAGCGCATGTGGTTCGGCTCGACCGAACCGGGCATGGTGCAAATTCGATTGATCGGCCCCGACAGCGACATATTGGCGGATCGCGCCGAACGATTGGTGAAGGCCTTCCACGCCATGCCCGGCTCGGTGGGCATCAAACATGACTGGGAAAACAAGACCCTTAAACTGATCGTCGAGGTGGATCAGGTGCGGGCGCGGCGCGCAAACGTGTCGTCAACGGATGTCGCCAATTCCCTGAACGCCACCTTTGCCGGCGTGACCGTCAGCGACTACCGCGAAGGCGACAAGATCATCCCGATCGTCGTGCGCGGGGACGACAGCCTGCGCTTCTCGCTTTCCGGGCTGCAACGGGTGCAGATCTATTCAGCGGCATCGAACAGTTTCGTCTCCCTGGGTCAGGTCGCCGCCGTTCGCGGCGAATGGCGGTTCGGCCGCATCAAACGGCGCGACCAGCAACGGACCCTCACCGTAGAAGCGCGCAACCCGGGCCTTCCCGCGCCCCAATTGCTCGCCGCCGTGATGCCGACGCTGGAAAAACTCGATCTGCCGGCCGGCACCCGGTGGGAAGTCGGCGGCGAGGTGGAAGACCAAGCCGAGGCGAACGAGAAACTCTTCGGCCTGCTGCCGATGGCCCTCGCCGGCATCGTCATCTTGTTGATCGGGCAGTTCAACTCCTTCCGCAAGGCCGCGATCATCCTGGCGACCATCCCGCTCATCCTGATCGGCGGCACCGTCGGCCTGATCGTCATGCAAGCGCCCTACGGGTTCATGGTGCTGCTGGGCTTCTTCAGTCTGGCCGGCATTCTCATCAATAACGGCATCGTGCTGATCGACCGCATCCAAACCGAGGAAGCCGAAGGGCGCGAACCCCTCGACGCGGTGGTGACAGCCTGTCTGGCGCGGCTACGGCCGATCCTGATGACCACGCTGACAACCGTTCTCGGCTTGGTGCCGCTGATCCTGTTCGGCGGCGCGCTGTTCTACGGCATGGCGAGCGTCATCGCCTTCGGATTGATCTTCGCCACGATTTTCACGCTCGGCTTCGTGCCTGTTGTCTACACCTTGTTGTTCCGGATTCCGACGCGCGACGTCACGGCGGCGGGATAAGCGCCTCTTAGGGACACAGGTGCATCGCCTCGCCGCCATCGCGCGGGTATGATGCGCCGACAATGCCGTCCGCCTCCGCCATATACCTGCCCGACGCCCCCATTCTCGCCGTCGGCCTGACAAGCGCCGCCTGGCTCAGTGCGGACGGCGAGGTCGAATCTCTCTCGCGAAAGGAAGCGGCGAAACGCGTCGCCGCCGACGGACCGCCCCTTTTGTGCCACGGTCCGGCGACCGCGCGGCGGCTCGGCATCGATCCCTTTCCCGCTTACGATCTGTTGGAGCTGTTCGCTTTCGTGCGCCCGGCCGCCTTCTGCGTGCCGACGCCGCGCGGTCTCGCCGACGCGCTCGCCCTGGAGGGCGGCGCGGACGGTCCGCCCAACCTTGCGGCCGCGGTCCTGATCTTGCGCCGCGCGGCGATCCGCCTGCTGTCCGAATTGTCGGAAGAAAGCGCCGGCCGCCCGGCCCGGCGCGTGGCGCAGGCGATGATGCGGGGCGGATGGTCCTGGGGCGCGCCCGTGCTGCGCGCGCTGAACGTGGAGCCCGACGAAAAGATGTGGGCGCCCGCGAGCGGCCTGGAGGTCTGGCGCGAGATCCCGGAATGGAGCGAGCATGCGCCGCCACCGCCGCCCGGCAGCGCCGCGGTCGACCCGGCGGAAGCACGCGCCCGATTGGCCGACCTGCTCGACGCCGACTCGGAAGAGCGGCCCAGCCAGGCCGACTATGCATCCGCCGCCACGGGCGCCTTCGTCCCACGCGACACGCCGGGCGAGCCCCATTTCGTGTTGGCCGAAGCCGGCACCGGTGTCGGCAAGACACTGGGGTATCTCGCGCCGGCCAGCGTCTGGGCGGAGAAGAACGAAGCCCCGGTCTGGATCTCGACCTACACGCGGAACCTACAGCACCAGATCGATCAGGAACTCGACCGGCTCTACCCGGACCCGCGCGTCAAATCCAACCGGATCGTGGTGCGCAAGGGACGGGAGAATTATCTCTGCCTGCTCAACATGCAGGACGCGGTGCGCGGCGCCGCGGTACGCCAGCACGATGCCATCGCCCTCGGCCTGATGGCGCGTTGGGCGGCGCATAGCCGGGACGGCAGCGTCACCGGCGGCGATTTTCCGTCCTGGCTGGTCGACCTGCTGGGCACGCGGCGCACGCTCGCACTGACCGATCATCGCGGCGAATGCATCTATTCGGCCTGCGACCACTACAGCCGATGCTTCATCGAACGCGGCATCCGCAAATCGCGCCGCGCCGACCTGGTGATCGCCAACCATGCGCTTGTGATGACCCGTATGGCGCGCGGCATGGGCGAGAACGGCGCACGGCCCACACGCTTCGTTTTCGACGAAGGTCACCACGTCTTCGATGCGGCCGACAGCGCCTTCGCCGCGCATCTGACGGGACAGGAAACCGCGGAGCTGCGCCGTTGGCTGCGCGGCGCGGAGGGTCGCAGCCGGCGACGCGGGCGCGGCCTGAAGCAGCGGGTCGAAGATCTGTTGGGTGAAGCCAAGGACGGCCCTGCGGCGTTGGAGGATATCCTGTCGGCGGCGGGGTCCCTGCCCGACGCCGGATGGCATGCCCGGCTCGGCGACGGCGCACCGCGTGGGCCGGCCGAGGCCTTCTTCGCCGCGGTGCGCACGCATGTGTACGCCCGGGCCAACGACGCGCGCAGCCCGTTCGACCTGGAAGCGGAAACCGACGACCCGGCTCCTGAGGTTCTGGACGGCGCGGCGGCCCTCGAAGCTGCCCTGCGGCGGCTGGAACAGCCGATCAACCGGCTGCGCGGCATCCTGCAGAAACGCCTGGACGAGGAAGCCGACGACCTGGACACCAACACGCGCAATCGGATCGAGGCGATCAATCAGTCGCTCGAATACCGAGCCGAAAACCTCCTGCGCGCGTGGCGTCATATGCTGGCGGCTTTGGCGCAGGAACATCCGGAAGAGTTCGTCGACTGGTTCGCCGTCGACCGGTTCGACGGCCGCGACGTCGATGTCGGCATGCGCCGCCACTGGGTCGACCCTACGGTCCCCTTCGCGGAGACGGTGGCCAAGCCCGCGCATGGCGTCCTGGTCACCTCGGCGACGCTGCGCGACGGGTCCGGCGATGCCGAGGCGGACTGGCTATCGGCGGAAAGCCGGACCGGCGCGGTTCATCTGCCGGGCTCGGTGCGGGCCGAGGTGGCGTCGCCCTTCGACTATGCCGCGTTGACGCGGGTTCTCGTCGTCACCGACGTCCGCAAGGACGATATGGCGCAGGTGGCGTCCGCCTATCGGGAGCTGTTCCTCGCCGCGGGCGGCGGGGCGCTCGGCCTGTTCACCGCGATCAGCCGGCTGCGCGCCGTGCACGGCCGATTGGCCGAACCGATGGACGCCGCCGGCCTGCCGCTTTACGCGCAACATGTGGACCGCCTGAACCTGCCGACACTGGTCGATATCTTCCGCGCCGAGATCGATTCCTGCCTGCTGGGGACGGACGCGGTACGCGACGGCGTGGACGTGCCGGGATCGAGCCTGCGGCTCATCGTCTTCGACCGGGTGCCCTGGCCGCGCCCGACCATCCTGCACCGCGCGCGGCGGAAGGCGTTCGGCACCCGCAAATACGACGACATGCTGACGCGGCTGCGGATCAAGCAGGCCTATGGACGGCTTGTCCGGCGCGCCGACGACCGCGGCGTCTTCGTCCTGTTGGACCCGATGATGCCGTCGCGGCTGGGCGGCGCATTTCCGAACGGCGTCGAGATCGAGCGCTGCGGGCTCGCCGACGCAGTCGCCGTCTGCCGCGGTTTTTTCGGACCAGATCCGGACGACGGTCAACGGTGAAGACCCCTTCAACAAGGACTTGAGTTTGCGGCGACTCCCCGTCAAAGTCCGCCGGAATTCACCAGTGGCGACAAGGAAGCACGACAGATGGAAACCAAGCTGGTCAGCACGCATGCCGCCCTCATTTATACGATGGTCATGGTCTCGGCGGCGGACCGCGAAATGAAGGATATCGAACTGTCCCTGATCGGGCATATCGTGAAACGGTTGCCGGTGTTCGACGAGTACGACGTCGACCTGCTCCCGGAGACGACGAGCACCTGCGCCGAAATCCTGTCCGCCGAGGAAGGCCTCGAAGCGGCGCTGGACATCGTGGCCGATACCTTGCCGGAAAACCTGCGGGAGACCGCCTATGCGCTGGCCGTGGAAGTCGCCGCGGCGGATCGGCAGATCGAACCGGAAGAAATGCGCCTGCTGGAAATGATCCGGCATCATCTGGGCGTGGATCGCCTTGTCGCGGCCGCCCTCGAACGCAGCGCCCGGGCGCGCTTCACCGCGGGATAGGCAACGGCGAGGACACGACAGCATGACGGAGCCGGGAAACGAGACGGCAGCACGGGATATCGCTATCCGCGCCGCGCGCCGCGACGACCTGCCGACGATCATCCGCCTGCTGGCGAACGATCATCTCGGCAGCAAGCGCGAATGCTACGCGGATCCGCTGCCGAATGTCTATTACGCCGCCTTCGATGCAATCGACGGCGATCCCAACAACGAAGTGGTCGTCGCGGAACGCGATGGTCAAATCATCGGCACCCTTCAACTTACGCTGATCCCGAACCTGACCTATCAAGGCGGGGTCCGCGCGCTGATCGAGGGCGTACGCGTCGACAGCACGATGCGCAGCGCCGGCATCGGCCGCATCCTGTTCGAGTGGGCGATCGACCGGGCGAAGGAAAAGGGCTGTCATATGGTCCAACTCACCGCCGACAAGACCCGCCCCGACGCTCACCGCTTCTATGAATCGCTCGGCTTCAACGCCAGCCATGAAGGCATGAAGCTGCACCTGTCCTGACAGGCAATCCAGTTACCGATAAACCGGCAGGCTCCCGCCATGGATGGAAGCCAGTGACGCAGGACACACCGAAAGCGTGTCGGCAGGCATGCGTCTTCGGCTCTTTGGCCCAGTTGCGCCGGCGGGCCGTCAATCCGGGTGAGTCACGGAACGCTCGCGGCCGGTCAACAGGCGGTGAGGCGTCTTGGCATCCGGCGCGGCATACACATCTTGTCCTGGGTACCCACGATTAACTAGGCAGGATACTTCCCATGACACAGATTACCCGCCGTTCCGCTCTCATCGGCACCGTTGGCCTCGTCTCCGGGCTCGCAACCTTCGCGGCCCTACCCGCGCGGGCCGGATCGGCGCCGGTTTTTTCCGCCGATGGCCTGGCCATTCGCGGCGCCGACACGGTGGCCTACTTCGCCGGCAACGGGCCGGTCGACGGCAAAAGCGACTTTTCGCATGAATGGAAGGGCGCGAAATGGCTGTTTGCGTCGGCGGAAAACCGCGACAAGTTCGCCGCGAACCCGATGCGCTACGCCCCGCAATACGGCGGCTATTGCGCCTTTGCCATCGCAAAAGGCAAGACCAAGTCGATCGTTCCGGAAGCATGGACGATCATCGACGACAAGCTCTATCTCAACTACTCGCTCGGCGTGCGGAAGAGGTGGCTCAAGGACACGGCAGGCTACATCAACCAGGCAGACGCCAATTGGCCCGGCGTGCTCAGTTCGTAGCGACGGCGGTCACCCGCGTCTAAACCGGTTGCCGCCACGCCACGCTTTTCCCGGGCGTGGCGGTTTCCGTATGCCTACCGATAGGCCGGCATTTCATCGAGCTTCCGATAGGCGCTGAGATAATTCAGGCTCGTGCGCACGTCGACCAAGACCGGCCCTTGATGCGCCAGCGCCTCCGCCACCACGGGCTCCACGTCGCCGTCATTCTCGATCTTCAGGCCGAGCGCGCCATGGGCCTCGCCGAGCTTGGCGAAATCCGGATTCTTCAATGCAGTAGACGAAACGCGGCCGGGATAGCGGCCTTCCTGATGCATGCGGATGGTGCCGTAACTGCTGTTGTTGGCGACGAACACCTTGATCGGCACGTCGTATTGCACGGCGGTCGCGAATTCGTTGCCTGTCATCATGAATCCGCCGTCGCCGACGAAGGTGATGATCTGCCGGCCCGGCGTGCAGAGTCCCGCGGCCACGCCGGACGGCACGCCGCCGCCCATGCCGCCGACCTGATACCCCAGGAAGATATTGCTCTGACGGAAGTAGAGATACCGGTGCAGCCAACTGCTGAAATTCCCGGCGTCGCTGGTGACCACGGCGTCCGCGTCCATGCGCTCGTTGATCGCCGCGATCACGCCGCCCAGCACCACGCCGTCATTCGCCGATTCCGGCTCCCACGTGGTGAGGTCGCGGTGGACCTTGTTGAGCCGGCCGATCCATTGGCCGCGGCCTTCCGGCGAGCCGGGCGAACCGGCGTCGAGCATCGCCTTGAGAAAATGTTCGGGGTCGGCGGCGATCCCGACGGTGGGCTGCCACACCCGGCCGATTTCCCCCGAGTCCGGCCAGACATGGACCATCGGCATCTGCGGCGTCGGGGCCGTCGGGAAGGTGTAGCTCTGGCTGACCGACGGGCCGAGCCGTTCGCCGAGGACGAGCAGCAGGTCCGACTGTTTCATCAGGTCGATCAGCGGACCCGGCGTGCGATTGCCGAGATATCCGCCGTAGTTCGGATGATAGCTGTCGAAGACATGCGCCCGACGATGGCTCGGCGACACCGGGAGGTCGTAGCTCTCGGCGAATTTGGTGAGGTCGGCGAGCGCTTCGTCGCCCTGCACCAACCCGCCCGCGATCACCAGCGGTCGTTCGGCCTTGCCCAGAAGCTCGGCGACGCGGGCGACGTCGTCGGCATGCGGCGCCATCCGGACCGCCGGCCGGGGCGATAGGACCGGCGCCTCGACCGTATCGTCCAGCATGTCCTCGGCCAGGGTCACGACCACCGGTCCCGGCGTTCCCGACCGCGCGATATGGAAGGCGCGCGCGGCCGCTTCGGACAGATACTCGCCGTCGTCCACCTCGATCACCGCTTTCGCCGTATCGGAAAACGTCTTGGAATAGTTCATTTCCTGCAACGCCAACCGGCCCTTCTCGAACCGCTCCACCTGCCCGATGAAAAAGACGGCGGGAATGGCGTCGTGATAGGCGGTATGGATGGCGATCGAAGCGTTGGTCGCACCGGGACCCCGGCTGATGAAGCAGACGCCGGGTCGGCCGCGCGCCCGGGCGTCGGCCAGCGCCATGAACCCCGCGCCGCCTTCATGCCGGCACACGACCAGCTTGATCGAGGGAAGATCGATCAGCGCATCGGTCACCGCGAGATAGCTCTCACCGGGCACGCAATAAGCGATATCGACATCATGGCTTTCCAACGTGGCGGCAAGAAGTTGGGCAGCGGTGCGGGACATGGCGTTTCTCCGAATTGAATTGGGACTTTCGAACAGGCGGCGGGAAGGGCCATTGCGGCCATCCGAATGACAGCTTAACCCGGATGGAGGGGTTAGGCGATTCGGCGCGGCCGGCCGCCTCCCTAGGCGCGCCCCGCCCGCACGCGACGCCGCGGCCGCTCGCCGGTCAGCAGCGTCAAGGCGTCGCCGAAGGCGGACACGTTAGGCCCCAGCGCGGCGAAGAAGGCATCCTCGGCATGGTCGACGGCATCGGCCGCCGCCGCCGCCACCGACCGCCCCGCCGCGGTCACCTCGACGACCATGGCCCGCCCGTCGCCGTCATGGACCTGACGCGTCACTAATTGGTCCTTCTCCAAGGTCCGAAGAACCTGCGATGTCATCATGGGATCGGTGCGGCAATGGCGGGCCAAAACCGCCTGCGTCGGCGGCCCGCCGGCGGCGTCCAACTCGCGTACGCCGGCCAGGAGAAGAAACTGCACCGGCGTCAGACCGAAGGGCGCGAGCGCCCGTTTCTGCACCCGTTGCCAACGGTTTACCGCTTGCCACAACAGGAAGCCCGTGTTTCGCGCGGCCGGATGGCGCTCGCCGTCGTGATCCGGCCTATTGTCGTCCGCCATTGCTTTGTCCCTCTACACCCTGGTCCGCAGGCAGGCTGAACCGATCGACGTTATATGCCGGAGCGACACGCCAATACCAGCGCGATACGGCGAAAGACATCCGGAAGGGCTATCAGCACTCCCCGACAACGGCTGCCAAACAATTGAATTTAATGAAAATTTTAGGGTTGCCCCAAAACAATACTCTGCGTCAGACTTTCAAACAGGGGACGAGAGCGTTCAATACATCGGAGAAATCCATGGCGACACTCAGCGAACAACTCAAAGGATCCCGGCTGACCACGGCCGAAATTCTGTACCACATGCCGGATCATCCGGACCTGCTGCAAAGCTTTGTCTGGCAATTCATGGACCTTGCGCCCCGATACCCGAAACTGACGGAGTTCCTGATCTTCTGGCAGCACAATATCGATGGCCCGATCCATTCGGTGAAGGTCGCGGGGAGCCGGATCATCAAGCCGGCCGACCTCCTGCATGTCGGCGATGCCGGGTACCTGCACTGAGTAAGCCACACTTTGCGTCCCGTTGCGCTTTACATTAGGCTTTCGCGATAAAATAAAAAACGCCAAGGGAGGATTGGGCGGCGATGCCCTTGAAAGTGGCGGTTATCGGGTCGGGACCGAGTGGTTTCTACACGGTTGCGGCCCTGCTGAAAGCAGGCGTCGAGTGTCAAATCGACGTTATCGAGCGACTACCGACGCCGTTCGGTTTAATCCGGGGTGGCGTCGCGCCGGATCACCAAAAAACCAAGAATGTCTGGCGCGCCTACGAAAAATCGGCGCTGAACGAGGCCGTTCAATATTTCGGAAACGTGGAGGTCGGCCGTGACGTCACCGTCGACGAATTATCCGACCTATACGATGCGGTCGTCCTGGCGGTCGGATCGCCGCTCGACCGGCGCCTCGGCATTCCCGGCGAGGACAAGAAGGGCGTTATCGGCTCGGCATCCTTCGTCGGCTGGTACAACGGCCATCCGGATTTTCGCGACCTGAACCCCGATCTCGACATTCAGACCGCCGTTGTCGTGGGCAACGGCAACGTGGCGGTCGACTGCGCGCGCGTCCTGGCGAAAACGCCGGGGGAAATGTCGACGACCGACCTCACCGACTACGCCGCCGAGGCAATCCACAAATCGCCGCTGACGGACATCTACATGTGCGGCCGGCGCGGGCCGGTCGAGGCGAAGTTCACCAATGTGGAACTGCGCGAGTTGGGACAATTGGCGCAGTGCGCCCCGATCGTCGATCCGGCGCAGCTTCCCGACGAGATCACCGGCGACTTCGACGACCGCGACCGACGCCTGCGAGAGCGTAACCTGGCGACGCTGCGCGAGTTCGCCGAGATGTCGCCGGAAGGCAAGCCCAAACGGCTGCATTTCGCCTTCTACACGAACCCGGTCGAAATCCTCGGCGGCGACCGCGTCGAAGCGGTCAAGATGGAGCGCACGGCCGTTCAGGACGGCCGGGCCGTCGGCACCGGCGAATTCATCGAAATTGCCTGCGGCCTGGTGATTCCGGCCATCGGCTATTACGGCGCGCCCTTCCCGGGCGTCCCCTTCGATGAGGAGGGCGGCGTCGTCATCCATGAGGAGGGCCGCATCAGCGACGGCGTCTACGCGGTCGGATGGATCAAGCGCGGCCCCACCGGCGTTATCGGCACCAACAAACACGACGGCGATCACGCCGCGCAGCGGATCCTGGCGGAGATCGAAGACACCGGAAAAGCCGGTCGACGCCGGCTCGAATCGCTGTTGGGCGAGCGCAATGTCCGCTGGGTCACCTATCCGGACTGGAAACGGATCGAAGAAGCGGAAATCGCCAACGCCAGCCCCGGCGCACCGCGGCGAAAGTTCAGCAGCATCGACGAGATGCTAGCGGCTCTCGACGAATAGGGCGCGGCTCGCGAGCCAGACCACCCTCTCCCGTGTCATGTGTCCCCCGATACTGGACAACGCATCGAAAAAGCATAAGTTACGGTCGACCTCGAAGAGATCGTTTTCATCCATGGGTATTCGCGGACTGGAGTCTTAGCCAGAAGCGGCAACAACCCGATACGCTCCGACTAGTACGCATGTTCCTGAAAACCCCTTCTCATCGGGTCGACAGACGCGCGATACTGTGATTTGGCATCCGCGCCTGAGATGCTACAGTTGACTTGCGGAACCGGTCGAAGAGCCTCGAGATCCCAGGGAGGGTTTAACAAGAATGGCAGCTGTAACCGCAGAGGAACCGCAACGCGCCGAACGCGCGCATGTCGATTCCGTCATCATCCGCTTCGCCGGCGATTCAGGCGACGGCGTGCAGATCACCGGCAGCCAGTTCACCGACACGACGGCATTGGCCGGCAACGACCTCGCAACCTTTCCGGACTTCCCCGCCGAGATTCGAGCGCCCGCCGGCACGACCTTCGGCGTATCGGCCTTTCAGATCAATTTCGGCGCGCAGTCCATCGCGACCGCGGGCGACGAACCCGACGTGCTGGTCGCGTTCAATCCCGCCGCGCTGAAGGTCAACCTCAAAGACATCCATTCCGGCGGCCTGATCATCGTCGATTCCGGCACCTTCACGGCGCGCAATCTCGACAAGGCGGGTTTCGAAAACAACCCGCTGGAAGACGACACGCTGGATAAGTACCGCCCGCTGAAGATCGATATCTCCAAACTGACGCTTGAATCGGTCAAACCGTTCGGGTTGACGTCGAAAGAGGGACTGCGCTGCAAGAATTTCTGGACGCTCGGCCTGGTCTATTGGCTGTACGGCCGCGACCGCACGCCGACGATCGATTGGCTCAACAAGAAGTTCGCGAGCCGGCCCGAGATCGCGGAGGCCAACATCGCCGCGCTCAACGCCGGCCACGCCTTCGCCGAGACGGCGGAGATGCCCGGCGAGATCAGCAGCTATGTGGTGCCGCCGGCCGAATTGGAGCCGGGCGTCTACCGCAACATCACCGGCACCGACGCCATGGCCTGGGGCTTGTTGGCCGGATCGCAGTTGGCCGACCTCAAACTGATGTTCTGCTCCTACCCCATCACGCCGGCCTCGTCGCTGCTGCACGCCTTGGCGCGGCTGAAGCATCACGACGTGGTGACGTTCCAAGCCGAGGACGAGATTGCGGCGGCATGTTCCGCGATCGGCGCCTCCTATACCGGCGCCATTGGCGTCACGTCGAGTTCCGGTCCCGGCGTCGCGTTGAAAGGCGAGGCGATCGGCTTGGCCATCTCGACCGAGCTGCCGCTGATCATCGTGAATTCGCAGCGCGCCGGCCCATCGACCGGCCTGCCGACGAAGACCGAACAGTCCGACCTGTATCAATCGGTGTACGGCCGCAACGCGGACAGCCCGCTCGTGGTTTTGGCGGCGCGCTCCCCGGCGGACTGTTTCGAGGTAGGGATCGAAGCCGTCCGTCTTGCGACGAAATACATGACGCCGGTGATTGTGCTGTCCGACGGTTATATCGTGAACGCGGCGGAGCCGTGGAAAATTCCCAACATGGCCGACTACCCGCCCTTCCCGGTGAAATTCCATACCGATACGGAGGGTTTCCATCCCTTCAAGCGCGATCCCGAGACTCTTTCGCGGCCCTGGGTTAAACCCGGCACGCCTGACCTGGAACACCGGATCGGCGGCATCGAGAAATCCTATGACAGCGGACACATCTCCTACGACGCCGAGAACCACCAGAAAATGACCGACACGCGGGCGGCGAAGATCAACGGCATCGCCAACGACATTCCGCCGCAGACGGTCGAAGACGGTGCGGAGGGCGGCAAGCTGGCGGTCGTCGGCTGGGGCTCGACCTACGGACCGATTTCCCGGGCGGTCAGCAATATGCGGGCGGACGGATGCGACGTATCGCACATCCATCTCCGCCATATCTGGCCGATGCCGGCCAACCTCGGCGACTTGCTCGGAAAGTATGAGCGCATCCTGGTGCCCGAAATGAACAACGGCCAACTGCGGACCGTGTTGCGGGCCGAGTATCTCCTGCCGGCGATCGGTCTGAACCAGGTCAACGGCCAACCCTTCAAGATTTCCACCATCGAAGCGGCGATCCACGAACAATTGGAGGCCTGACATGACAGTCGTTCAAACGCCCGAAAAACTGACGGCAAAAGACCTCACGTCGGACCAGGAAGTCCGCTGGTGCCCCGGTTGCGGCGATTACGCAATCATCAAGGGCGTGCGTAACGCGCTGGCCGAGATCGGAACGCCACGGGAAAACACCGTGTTCGTGTCGGGCATCGGCTGCGCCGCACGCTTTCCCTATTACATGGCCACATACGGGTTCCATACGATTCACGGCCGCGCACCCGCGATCGCCACCGGCGTCAAGTTGACCAACCCGGAACTCGACGTCTGGGTCGTCACCGGCGACGGCGACTGCTTGTCAATCGGCGGCAATCACACGCTGCACGTGCTGCGCCGCAACGTCGACGTCAACGTACTGCTGTTCAACAACGAGATTTACGGCCTGACCAAGGGCCAATACTCCCCAACGTCGAAGACGGGCACACGGTCGCCGTCGACGCCGATGGGCTCGGTCGACCAGCCGGTCTCGGCCACCGAGTTCGCCCTCGGGTCGGGTGCCCGTTTCGTTGCGCGGTCGGTCGATACGCTGCAGAAGCATCTGCCGGTCGTCCTCAAACGCGCGCACGCACACAAGGGCGCGTCCTTCATCGAGATTTTCCAGAATTGCATCGTCTACAACGACGGCGCCTTTTCGCATTTCACCGACCGCAAGATCGCGGCGGACACGCAGGTCCATGTCGAGCACGGCAAGCCGATGCTGTTCGGCCAGGACAGCGAGAAAGGCATTCGTCTGAACGCGGAACTTCAGAAACTCGAAGTGGTCACGCTCGGCGAAAACGGCGTCGAGGAATCCGACGTCTTGATCCACGACGAAACCAACAAGCCGTTGGCGACCTTGGTTGCCCACATGCAGCCACCGGAGTTCCCGGTCGCGCTCGGCGTGATCTATTGCGAAGAAGGCCCCGAATTCACCGACGCCGTCTACAACCAGGTCGACGCCGCCAAGGCCCAGAACAAGGCGGTTCCGATGGCCGAGCTTCTGCATAGCGGGCACACCTGGGAAGTGACCCGCTAGTCGGGACGCCATAGCGCAATCCGGGCGACCGGATATCCGCTTGCGGCGAAATGACCGCTGGCAATTTCTAGCCATGTTCACGATAGTCCGCGAATGGCCGAGCTTTCGAACGAAGACATCCCGATAAAGCCCATTCACGGCACGCAGCGCATGGCGGAGAAGAACCGCGCCATCGTGATCTGGCTGATCGTCTGCTGCGGCATGGTCGTGGCGATGATGCTGATCGGCGCGATCACCCGGCTGACCGAGTCCGGCCTCTCGATGGTCGAGTGGCGGCCGCTGATCGGCGCCTTCCCGCCGATATCGGAGGCCGAATGGGGGCGCGTCTTCGACCTTTACCGCAATACCTCGGAGTACCAACTCGAAAACGCCGGCATGAGCCTCGCCGAGTTCAAGACGATCTTCTGGTGGGAGTATATCCACCGGCTGTGGGGGCGCCTGATCGGCATCGCATTCGGACTGCCGCTGATCTGGTTCGCGCTGCGCGGCTATCTCACCAAACCGCTCGCGCTGCGGCTGTTCGTGCTGTTCCTGCTGGGCGGCGCGCAAGGGGTGATCGGTTGGTGGATGGTGAAGAGCGGCCTGGTGGACCGCGCCGACGTCAGTCAATACCGCCTGACCGTGCACCTCGGGTTGGCCTTTGTCATTCTCGGCGCGATGCTGTGGGTGCTTCTCGGTCTCCTGGATTACCGTGCCACGGCACGGCCGGCATCACCGCAGCTCCGGCGCTATTCCGTCGGCCTCCTGCTGTTGATCTTCACGACCGCGCTGTCCGGCGGATTGGTCGCCGGGCTGAACGCCGGTTATGCCTATAACGATTGGCCCTATATGAACGGGCAGATCATTCCCGAGGAATACGGCGACCTGACGCCCTGGCGGCTCAATCTGTTCGAGAATGTCGCTGCCGTTCAGTTCAATCACCGGCTGCTCGCCTATGCGTCGGTATTGGCTGTGCTGTTCGTGTGGATGGCGGCGTGGCGGCACGGCCTGCGGGGAAGGACGCGGCGGCCTTTCGACCTGCTCGCTGTCATGGTTTTCGTTCAGGTCGCGCTCGGCGTCTCGACCCTCTTGTTCGTGGTGCCGATAACGCTCGCGGTTGCCCACCAAGGCGGCGCGATCGCGCTCATCTGCCTTGCCGTATGGGCCGTTCACACCGTCCACCGCAATCCGGCCGCGTCCGCCGAGCCACGCTAGCGGGCGCCCGCCTTCTCCAGCATCGCGTGCAACAGGACCTGGCAACCGGCGGCCAGGTCTTCCGCGGTCGCATTTTCGATTTCGTTGTGGCTGATGCCGTCTTCGCAGGGCACGAAGATCATGCCGCTCGGCGCGACCTTGGCGACATAGACCGCGTCATGCCCCGCCCCGCTGACGATGTCGCGATGGGCATAGCCGAATCGCTCGGCGCCGTTACGCACCGCGTCGACGCACGCGGGGTCGAAGGGCGTCGCCTCGAAATGCAAAATCTGGTCGAAGGCCATGTCGAGCTTCGCTTCCTCGGCGATTGCCGCCGCGTGCTCGCGCAACGCCACATCCATCGCGGTTAAGCGGTCGTCGACCGGGTGGCGCAGATCGATCGTAAGGAAGACCTCGCCCGGGATGACGTTCCGGCTGTTCGGCCGCACCTGCATCATGCCGACCGTGGCGCAGGCGTCCGGCTGGAATTCGTGTCCCAACCGGTTGACCGCATCGACCAGCCGCGACGCGCCCAACAGCGCATCGCGCCGCCGCGCCATCGGCGTCGGGCCGGCATGCGCCTCCATCCCGGTGAAGGTGACCTCGTACCAGCGCTGCCCCTGCGCGCCGGTGACCACGCCGATGGTCTTTTCCTCGGCCTCGAGGATCGGTCCCTGTTCGATATGCGCCTCGAAATACGCGCCGACCGGCCGGTCGCCGCAACCGTCGCCCTTGTAGCCGATCCGCGTCAGCTCATCGCCGAGCGTCGCGCCATCCACGTCGGTCGTGGCGTGAATGTCGTCCAGGTCGAATAGTCCGGCGAACACGCCGGACCCCATCATCGCCGGGGCGAAGCGCGACCCTTCCTCGTTGGTCCAGACGGCGACTTCGACTGGCGCCTCGGTCTCCACGCTGGCGTCGTTGAGCGACCGGATGACCTCAAGCCCGGCGAGCACGCCATAAGCGCCGTCGAACTTGCCGCCGGTCGGCTGGCTGTCCAAATGGCTGCCGGTCACGACCGGCGGCAGGTCGTCGTTGCGGCCCGGCCGGCGGGCGAAGATGTTTCCCATCGCGTCGACCGAAACGCGGCAGCCGGCGGATTCGCACCATTCGATGAAAAGATCGCGCGATTGCTTATCGAGATCGGTCAGCGCCAAACGGCAGACGCCACCCTTTTGGGTGGCGCCGATTTCCGCCATCGTCATCAGGCTGTCCCACAGCCGCCGGCCATCGATCGTCAGGTTTTCCACGGTGCACCTCTAATGAAAGACGACCCCGTTTCCTCTCGATACGCCGCGGCCTCGCGGGAGACCGGGCCGGCGTCTAGCCTTTGACGACCAGATTGTAGTCCGGGGTCGGATTTAACGGACAGGAATAAAGATACTTGCCCGGCTTCAACTCGACCACATAATCCTTCGTCGTCCCGGTGTCGAGGCCACCGCCGGACACGCTGGTCTTGTTCAGCTTGTGCAGCGGATTCTTCCAATCATAGTCGTGCTCGCGGACCCAGAAGCCCAAGGAATAGGGAACGTTCTTGTTCGTCACACGGAAGATGTACTTTCCGGGCTTCAACTCAAGCGTCTTGGCCTTCGCCAATCGCTCGGCGCCCGACTTGGCGTTGATCGCGTTGCAGTCGTCGGCCTTCTTCGGCGCGTATTTATGATCGACGCCGTTCTCGGATTCGACGAATTGACACCCGACCTGCGTCAGGTTGATCACGGTCGGCTCGGCCGCGCGGGCGACGGACGTCGCCGCCAAAACGGCGATGCCGGCCAGGCCAAGAGTAAAGGCGGATTGCTTGATGCCGATCATCGGTAAACCTTTCTCACTATGAAACAATCAGGTCCATAAAAATTTAGAATTGTTAAAGCGTGCAAGACACCATTGCGTGAGTATCCCAAAAACATATAACGCGCGAATAATGAAAGCTTAAAGTTTTTGTAAAGGCGTCACCGCCGACTGCCACCATCCCCCGGAAATGAAAAGGATATTGCATCGCTGGCGGCAAGCGCTATAGGGTCGTTGGCAGGGGAGAATCGGGGGTGCAGCGCGCGCCCCTAACAAAATAAGATCCGGTCGCGTCGATGCCGTTCGGACTACTGAAATTCGGGTTGACGAAAACCTATCCGGCCCGCCGTATCCTGCCGCGACAGCATGATCTCAAATCGCGATACGATGTGGTCATCATCGGCGCCGGCGGCCATGGCTTGGCCACCGCCTATTATCTTGCCACACGATACGGCATCACCAATGTCGCGGTTCTCGACAAGGGATATCTCGGCGGCGGCAACACCGCCCGCAACACCGCGATCATCCGCGCCAATTACCTGACCCCCGAAGGCGTCGCTTTCTACAAAGAGTCGATGGACCTTTGGCGCGGCCTGTCCGACGAATTCGATCTCAACATTCTGTATTCGACGCGCGGACATCTGACTCTCGCGCATACCGACGGCGCGCTGCGCACGGCCCGCTGGCGCGCCGAAGTGAACAAGCATCTCGGCGTCGACTCCGACCTGATCTATCCCGACGAAATCGCGCGACTTTGTCCGCAACTCGACCTTTCGAAGAACGTCCGCTATCCGATCCTCGGCGCGCTGCATCACCCGCCCGGCGCGACCGCGCGGCATGACGCCGTCGCCTGGGGCTATGCCGAAGGGGCGGCGCGACACGGCGTCGAAATCCATCAGCATACGGAGGTGACCGGCATCCATGTGCAAGGCGGCCGGGTCACCGGCGTGGAGACGACGCGCGGCGCGATCGAATGCGGCCAGGTCCTTCAGGCGGTCGCGGGCGCGTCCTCGCTGGTCGCCAGGATGGCCGGGCTGAAGCTGCCGATCAAGACGATCCCGTTACAGGCCTGCGTGTCGGTCCCGCTGAAACCCTTCCTCGATCCGATCATCGTGTCCGGCAGCCTGCATACGTATATCTGGCAGACGACACGTGGCGAGTTGGTCATGGGCGGCGCGACCGATCCCTACCCGCTCTACTCCACGCGCTCGACGCTCGACTTCAAGGAAGGGCTGATGGCGCATATCCTCGAACTCTTTCCCTTCCTGTCCGAAGTGCGCGTGAACCGGCAATGGGCCGGCATGGCCGACATGACCCCGGATTTCTCGCCCGTGATGGGCATGACGCCGATCGGCGGCTACTACATCGACTCGGGCTGGGGCACCTGGGGGTTCAAGGCGACGCCGGTCGCCGGCTTCCGCATGGCCGAGTGCATCGCGAACAATCGCCAGCCGGACCTGCTCCACCCCTTTCGCATCGGCCGCTTCGAAACCTTTAGCCAAGTCGGTGAAAAGGGCGCGGCCTCGGTCGGGCATTAGGGCGATTGCGATGAAGATCCTTAACTGCCCGTTGAACGGCCCCCGCAATATCCAGGAATTCGTCTATGGCGGCCCGGTCCAGGATATGCCCGCCGTCGACGCGCCGGACGCCGCCTGGGCCGACTATGTCTTCCTCGAAGACAACGCCGCCGCGGTGGTGCGCGAATGGTGGATGCATGTCGCCAGCGGGTATTGGTTCATCGCCGAACGCGACACCCGAACCGACGACATCCTGCGCACCTATGCCCCCGGCGCGCCCGAGCGAACGGGGGACGCATGACCGCCCGCTTGGCGCCGCCATATGGACTCCTGCTCGACCGCGACCGGTCCATCCGGTTCAGCTTCGAAGGTCAACCGATCGAAGGCTATGCCGGCGACACCATCGCCAGCGCGCTGGCCGCGAACGATATCTGGCTGCTGTCCCGGTCGTTCAAATATCATCGCCCGCGCGGTATCCTCAGCATGGCCGGCGACGACGCGAACACGCTGGTGCAGTTGCCCGACGAGCCCAATGTCCTGGCCGACCTCCACAGGATCAGCGACGGCCTTGCCGTCACCGGGCAGCACTACACCGGCAGCCTGCGCAGCGACGGCGGGCAATGGATCGAGCGTATCGCCAAGTTCCTGCCCGTCGGCTTTTACTATCGCGCCTTCCACAAGCCCCGGGGAATCTGGGACTTCTGGGAGAAACGCATCCGCGCGCGGGCCGGGCTCGGGACAGTCAACGAAGCCGTCCGCGGCCGTTATTACGATAAGGAATACGCCTTTGCCGAGGTCGCCGTCGTCGGCGCGGGGGCGGCCGGGGTGGCCGCCGCCATTGAAGCCGCGCGCGCCGGCCGGCAGGTCGTGCTGATCGAACGCCAACCGATCCTCGGGGGCGCCCTCAACCACGCCCGGGTCGACGCCCGGGCGACGCGGGGCGTCGACCTCGCCGGCGCCCTCGCCGAGGATCTCGCCGCCGTCGAAGACCGCATAACTATCCTGACCGACGCCACCTGCACCGGCCTTTTCGACGACAATCTTCTCGCCGTCGTCACCGGCAACCGGCTGATCAAGCTGCGGGCGGAACAGGTCGTCCTGGCGACCGGCGCGATCGAACAGCCGATGGTGTTCGCGAATAACGATTTGCCGGGGATCATGATGGGATCGGCGGCGCAGCGGCTGCTGTGGCTCTATGCGGTCCGGCCCGGCCGGCATGCCGTGGTCGTCACGGTCAACGGCGACGGCTACGGCGTGGCGCTTGATCTCGCCGAGGCCGGCGTCACCGTCCAGGCGATCGTCGACCTGCGCACGGCGGCCGCGCCCGATTCCCGGGTGGAGGAAGCGGTATCGCGCCGATATCCGATCCTGCAAGGCTTTACGGTCGACCGCGCGATTGCCAACGCCGGCGGGCATCATCTCGCGGGAGTCGATCTCGTCCCTGCCGAGAAGGACGACATGGCGACGCCGGCACGACGCCATATCGCCTGCGACCTGCTCTGCATGGCGGTGGGATGGGCACCGGCGGCATCACTCGCAGCCCATGCCGGCGCGGCCGTGACCTATGACGAGACCGCGAACAGCTTCACGGTCGCCGACCTGCCGCCAACGATACACGCCACCGGCGCTCTCGCCGGCATTTGGAACACCGATGACGCCATCGCGCACGGCCGCCATACCGGACGGCGAGCCGCCGGCAGCCACGGCGAACCGACTGCGAAGACGGATGCGGCGCAACTATCGGTCAGCGCCCCCTTCCCCTGTTCGGAAACCGGCGACGGCAAGGCCTTCGTCGATTTCGACGAGGATCTGACGCCCGAGGACATCCGCAACAGCATCGCCGAAGGATTCGACCATATCGAACTGCTGAAACGCTTTTCGACGGTCGGCATGGGTCCCAGCCAGGGACGGCAGTCGGTCACCAACGCCCTCCGGCTGCTCTGCCGCGAAACCGGGCAAGCGATCCAGGAGTCTCAAGGTTGGACGAACCGGCCGCCGGCCTTTCCGGAGAAGATCGGCCAGCTCGCCGGCCGCGGCTTCGATCCGGTCCGCAAGACCCCGATGCACGACCGCCACCTCGAAGCGGGCGCCGGCATGATGGTCGCCGGAAACTGGCTCCGGCCGGTCGGTTATGGCTCGAACCTATCGGAAGCCGCCATCGCCGAAGCCCGCGCGGTCCGTAACGGCGTCGGACTGATCGACGTCTCCACGCTGGGCGGAATCGATCTGCGGGGGCCGGATGTCGTCGAGTTCCTAAACCGGCTGTACACGATGGATTATACGAAACAACCGGTCGGCCGGGGACGCTACGCGTTGATGTGCGACATGACCGGCACGGTCATGGACGACGGCGTCGCTTGCCGCATGGCCCAGGATCATTTCTACGTCACCGCCACGACGGGCAATTCGGACGGCGTCTACCGGTCGATGCTCCAATGGAACGCGCAATGGCGTCTTGAGGTCGACATCGCGAACATGACCGGCGCCTTCGCCGCGGTGAACATCGCCGGACCGCAATCGCGCAAGGTTCTGGGACCGCTTTGCGAGGGCATCGACCTGTCCGCCGCTGGCTTCCCTTACATGGCGGTCGGCGAGGCGTCGGTCGCCGGCATGCCCGCGCGGATCATGCGGGTCGGCTTTGTCGGAGAGTTGGGATACGAAATCCACGTGCCGGCTGGCTACGGCGAAGCGCTGTGGGACGCCTTGACCGACGCGGGCCGGCCCTACCATTGCCGGCCGTTCGGCGTCGAGGCACAGCGAATCCTGCGGCTCGAAAAAGGCCATATCATCATCGGCCAGGACACCGACGGCCTGACCCATCCTCACGAGGCCGGCATGGGGTGGGCGATCGGCAAGCGCAAGCCGTTCTTCGTCGGGAAACGGGCGATCGACATTCAAATGGCGCGCGGCCTCGAACGGGTGCTCGTGGGCTTCACGCTTCCGCCGCAAACCGCCGTGTTGCCGGAAGAATGCCATTTGGTCTTCAAGGGCGAGGACATCGTCGGCCGCGTCACCTCGATTGTCCGGTCGCCAACACTGGGCCAACCGATCGGCATGGCCTATACCGCGCCCGACCGGGCGGAACCGGGCATGCCGATCCTGATCAAGGGGCCGATGGGACGCTATATCCAAGGAACGGTGGCCGCGTTGCCCTTCTACGACCCAGAGAACAGGCGGCAGGCAGGATGAGCAGCGCCGTGCCGGTCGACCCGACGCAATACTCCCGCCGCAGCTTCGTGTATCGCCGTTTGCGCGACGCCGGCGCGGTCTTCGCCGATTGCGGCGATACCGCCATCGCCGACGGTTATCCGGGACGCGGCGGCCTGCCGTCCCGCATGGCGCTCATCGACTTGTCGCCCTTGCCGCGCATCGGCTTCAAAGGGCCGCAGACACTCGAATGGCTGTCCCGGCAGGCCGTCACGATACCGGCCCGGAACAACCGCGCGGAGCGGCAAACCGACGGCGCGTTGGCCATCCGGTTGGCGGACACCGAGGTGACAATCCTCGGCGACATCGACAGCCGGGACAACACCGTCAGCCGCCTCGAGAACCGCCCTCCCGCCGGCGGCTGCTATCCGGTCCCGCGTCGCGATAGCCATGTCTGGTTCGTGTTATGCGGGGGCAAGGCACCCGCTTGTCTGCAAAAGCTTTGCGGCGTGGACCTGCGGATCGGCCGATTCGAAGATCTCGCCGTGGCGCAAACGTCCCTCGCGCGACTCTCGGCGCAGATCGTCCGGCAGGACCACGGCAACGTTCCCACCTTCCATATCCTGGCCGACAGCGCCTCGGCGCTCTATTTATGGGATGTTCTGGTCGATGCCATGGACGAATATCTCGGCGGCTTGGCAGGCCGGTCGGCCTTGCGGGCCTTGCGCGAAACGCGCGGTTGAATCCGGCGCGAATCCCTCAAGGCTCTGTTGCAATGCAGCAACTGCAACCCAGCCATGCGCGGGTGCGACAAGTTATCCCCCGATTTTACGCCGATTGACCTTGAATATTTGGGCATGCTTTGCCATATATTGCGTTGCAACATGAGTCGTCCAAGTTCATGTTGCATTGCAAGGTAAATCTTACCTTGCCGCACTTCTTGGGCGTTTCCTCCCTAGACTTGGGCCGTGCTTCGAGCGCGGCCCTTTTTTTATCGCCCTTGCGGACTCGGTGGCTTCAAATGGTTTGCCAAGACCCGTCGACGCCGCGGCAAGCGACGCGCTTGACCGAGTCACGGGACTTGCCGATCGTGAAATCAACCACGAACTCTCGGCAAAGCTTACCGTCCTTGGTGCGAAAACTGCGCAGCGGCGTGATTCTGGCGGTCGTACCGGAATCCTTGCTCTTCCAGTGGGTCGACTGGCCTTCCGGCGTGCCTTGCAGGCTGTGATAGGTCGCGCGGTGGAAGGATTCGCGTTCGCGCGGCAACAGCGTATCGGTCGCCAGATACCCCGCCCCCGCGCCCAAGCCGCCCACCACGAGCGATCCGAGAATACCGGAACCGCCAGGGCCGAAAACCGTCCAGCCGACGAAAGCGCCGGCAACCCCGCCGGTCACCGTGGCGACGGCCAGTTTATTCCTGCGGTCGGTCACGGCGCAGGACGAAATGACCAGCGCCAGGGCGAACAGACACAAGACTCTTTTCATCCGATGACATTCCTTGCGCAGAAACGGACCCTGGTACCCATGGCGTCCAAAACCCTCCACCTTGTCGCGCGGAGGCACCGTAAACATAAAACCCGCGCATTATTAAATGGTTAAGTACGGATCACGGAAAGGCCGCGATCATGACGAGGCGAAAGGTCGCATTCTTGTCACCAATTCAGGCGGTTCCGGGCTTGCCGAGCGTCGCGCAAGGGCCCACATTACATCGACGGCGGGTGAAATTTCGGGACTGGGGACTGGCTATTACACCTCGACTTCAAAAGGATCGACTGAACGTTGCGTTCTGGGCAGCGGCGATAGGGGTATCCATCGTGGTCGCCGGCTGTTCGTGGCCGCAGCGCACGAAGCATTCGCCGCGCCCGGCGCCAGCAGCCAGTCAGGCGGGCCCGCCGCCGAACGTGTCATCGTGCCGCGAATATGCCGACCACACCGCCGCCCGACAGATGCAACGTGAATTCGACGTCATGTCGGGCAACTTCCGCGGCGGCGAAAGCCGCGTTTTCAAGGATTTCGCGCGTGCGGATGCCCAGAGATACCGTCAGCAACTCTACGAAGCCTGCTTGAACAGGCAACGTGCCGCACCTGCTCAAAAATAGGTTGAGCCCGCGGCGACAATCGGCGCAACCGCCCGCATAACAGCGGTTTGTCGATCTACCCCCTCATGCTATACCTCTGCCGCACACAGCGAGGAGTCGTTGGTGACGCGCAAGGGTAAGAAATTCCAGTTCGAATCGTCGGCGAAAGACCTCATTCGCCGACTGTTCCGCGACTATCTGCGCCACCACGTCGGCAAGATCGCCGTAGGCGTCAGCTGCATGATCCTCGTCGCACTGGCGACCGGAACGCAGGCCAAGCTTATCCAGCCCGCCCTGGACAAAGTCCTCGTCGAAGGCGACGATTCGCTCATCTTCATCTTGCCGTTGGCGTTCCTCGCCGTGTCGGTCGCCAAAGGCTTCGCCAGCTACGGTCAGGCCGTGATGATGCAGAAGCTGGGGCTGCGCGTGAACGTCATGATGCAGAACGAAATGTTCGGCCGGCTGATCAACGCCGACATGAAATACCTGCACGACGATTCGACCGGCAAGCTGATCTCACGCTTCCTGAACGACGTGAACTACACGCGCGACGCGACCGTGAAGACCTTCACCGGTTTCGGCCGCGATTTGCTGACCATCATCGTGCTCGGCGGCGTGATGATCCATACCAATTGGCAGATGGCCGCGATCGCCCTGGTCATTCTGCCGATCAGCGTGTTCCCGATCCTCTACATTGGGCGGCGCATCCGGCGGTTGTCCAAGAACACGCAGATCTCGCTGGGCGAGGTGACCGGCTTCCTGGACGAAGTTTTCAAGGGTTTCCGGCAGGTCAAAGCCTACGGCATGGAGGATTACGAACGCGTCCGCGCCAACACGGTCTTCGAGCGCGTCTACGCGCTGCAATTCAAGGCCGGCCGGACCCGGTCACGATCCTATCCGATCATGGAAAGCCTGGCCGGCGTCGCCATCGCCTTCGTCCTGGCGTGGGGCGGATATCAGGTCAGCCAAGGCGGCACGACGATCGGCCAGTTCATGACCTTCTTCGTCGCCATGGCGGCGTCCTACCAACCGCTGCGCAGCCTGGCGAACTTGAACGCAAACCTGCAGCACGGGCTGGCCGCGCTGGAACGGGTCTACGCGGTCATCGACTATCGCCCGGACATCGCCGATGCGGACGACGCAACGCCGTTGCAGATCACCGACGGCCATGTGCTGCTGGATGACGTTCAGTTCTCCTATGACGACCAGAAGATCGCGCTGCACGGCGTCACCATCGACGCGCCACCGGGCAAGACCGTCGCGTTGGTCGGACCGTCCGGGGCCGGCAAGTCGACGATCCTCAACTTGATCCTCCGCTTCTTCGATCCCAAGTCGGGCACGGTAACGATCGACGGGCAGGATGTCCGCGACACGTCGCTCGCGTCGCTGCGCGGGTCCATCGCGCTGGTCAGCCAGGAAGTGACGCTGTTTAACGATACGGTGCGCGCCAACATCCTCTACGGCCGCCCATCCGCTGGCGCGGCGGAGGTAATCGACGCCGCCAAGGCCGCCGCGGCGCATGACTTCATCGAACAACTGCCCGACGGCTACGATACGGTCATCGGCGAACGCGGCATGCGGGTGTCGGGCGGTCAACGGCAACGGCTGGCGATTGCCCGGGCGATGCTGCGGAACGCCCCGATATTGCTTTTGGATGAGGCGACATCGGCGCTCGATTCCGAATCCGAGCGACAGGTTCAAACCGCCCTGACGCGCCTGATGAAAGGCCGCACCACCTTGGTCATCGCCCATCGCCTATCGACCGTCGTCAACGCGGATGTCATCTACGTGCTCGACCAGGGGCGGGTCGTCGACAGCGGCACGCATCAGGAGCTGTTATCGCGTGGCGGCGTCTACGCCCGCCTGTGCCAAATGCAATTCGAAGACAGCATGACCCTGGGCGAGGCCGGCCCGGCCAAAGCCCGGGCGGCGCAAGCGTGATCGTTGCGGCAGCTCAAGCAAATCTTCAAGCGGCCCGCGGTACAGCGAATCCTGTGCTGGATCGCGGCGCAGTATATCCGCCTGGTCTGGCTCACCGGCCGTTGGCGGATGACAGGCGAGGAGCCCGCGAACCAGTTGTTCGAACAAGGAAAACCGTTGATCATCGCCGCGTGGCACGGCCGCCTGTTCATGATGCCTTGCGGCTGGCGGCATCGGGGCAAAATGCATGTCTTGATCTCAAGCCATGGCGACGGGCAGCTCATCTCGAAAACCATGGCGCATTTCGGCATGCGAACGATCGCGGGGTCGACCCGGAAAGGCGGCGCGGAAGCGCTCTTGAAGTTGCGCCGCGTCCTGCGCGAGGGCGGCGCGGTCGGGATCACGCCGGACGGCCCGCGCGGCCCCCGGATGCGCGCCAGCCTCGGAATCGTCCAACTGGCCCGTATGACGAACGCACCGATATTTCCGCTGACCTATTCGGCGCGCCCCCGGCATGTCTTCGGCAGTTGGGATCGGTTTATCCTGCCGCTGCTCTTTTCCCGCGGCCAGTTCCTGTGGGGCGACGCGATCGCGGTGCCGGCCGACGCGGATGACACCGCCATGGAGGCGAAACGCGCGGAAGTCGAACGCCGCTTGACCGACCTGACGAATCAGGCGGACGATATGGTCAACCAGCCGCATATCGCGCCGGCGGAAACCGGAATCCGGTCCTGACACCATGGTTGCCCTTCCCGCATATCGGATGACCTCCGCGCTCGCCGCCCCGGTGCTCAACCGGTTACTGCGCCGTCGACTCCATCAGGGCAAGGAAGATCCGGTCCGGCTCGACGAACGACGCGGTATCGCCTCCCGGCCGCGCCCGGACGGCCCGCTGATTTGGCTGCACGCGGCCAGCGTCGGCGAATCGCAGTCCGCCCTCGCCCTGGTCGACCGGCTGACGACGGAACGGCCCGGCACTTCCGTGCTGGTCACGACCGGCACCGTGACCTCCGCCCAACTCATGGAAACCCGGCTGCCAAAGGGCAGCTTTCACCAATTCGCGCCGATGGATTGTCCCGCCTGGGTGGACCACTTTTTCGAACATTGGAAACCCGATGCCGCGCTTTGGATGGAGTCCGAGCTTTGGCCGAATCTGTTGACGGCGATTGGCCGCCACGGCATCCCCGCCGCGCTGATCAACGCCCGCCTGTCGCCGCGTTCCTTTGCGCGCTGGCGCCGCGCCTCGGGATTCGCCGGCGCTTTGCTCGGCAGCTTCGACCTGATCCTGGCGCAGAGCGACGAACAGGCGGAATGGTTCCGAGCGCTCGGCCCGGCCACGGTGGACTGCGTCGGCAACCTGAAATACTCCGCCTTGCCCTTGGCCGCCGACGCGGCCGATCTGTCCGCGTTACAATCCGTCGTCGCGGATCGGACCGTCTGGCTTGCGGCCAGCACCCATGACGGCGAAGAGGCCATTGCGGCGGATGTCCACAGCGCGCTGCGCGCGGACCATCCCTCCCTGCTGACGATGATCGCGCCCCGGCACCCGGCCCGCGCCGATGCGATTGCGGCGACACTTCGCGGCCGTGGGTTCCGCATCGCGCGCCGGTCCGCCGGCGAGCTTCCGGCCGACGATCACGATATCTATCTCGCCGACACCATGGGCGAACTCGGCCTGCTCTACCGGGTGGCGCCGGTCGCGATGATCGGCGGCAGCTTCGGCGAAGTCGGCGGCCATAACCTGATGGAGCCGGCCCAACTCGGCTGCGCGATCCTGCACGGCCCGGACATGAAGAAGACCCAAGCCGTCGCCGACGAGATGGCGCAGGCCGGCGGCGCCCTCCAATGCGCGGACGGCGAAGCGCTGGCGGACGCCGTGGGACAATTGCTGCAGGACGCGGAACGCCGAACGGCCCTGGCCGCCGCGGCTAAATCCGTCGCGGACCGGCATGCCGGCGTCATCGACCGCGTTTGCGAGCGGCTAACCCCGTACCTCGACCGCCTCGGCGGACCCGTATCATGAAGGCGCCGAAATTCTGGCAACATGACGGTCTGATGGCGCGCTTACTGTCGCCTTTGTCGCACGGCGTGACCGCGGCCGGCCGGATGCGCCGCGCCATCAAAAAGACGCGCCGCGTCAAGGCGCCCGTCCTCTGCGTCGGCAATCTGGTCGCCGGCGGCGCCGGCAAGACGCCTGTGGCGATCGCCATCGCCGACCGGCTGATCGCGCGTGGCGCGACGCCGCATTTCCTGAGCCGAGGCTACGGCGGCACCATAACGGGTCCGACCCGGGTCGACCCGACGCGACACCGGGCCGAACACGCCGGCGACGAAGCCTTGCTGCTGGCGCGCACGGCGCCCTGTTGGATCGCGCGGCACCGGCCATCCGGCGGCGCGGCGGCCGCGCATTACGGGGCGGATGTGGTCGTCATGGACGATGGGTTCCAAAACCCATCGCTTCGAAAGGACCTGTCCGTGATCGTCATCGACGGCCGCTACGGGCTCGGCAACCGCCGGGTGATGCCGGCAGGGCCGTTACGCGAACCGTATGCGGACGGCATCGCCCGTGCGGACGCGGCCATCCTGCTAGGCGAAGACGAGGCGGGAATTCGAGAGGTTCTGCCGTCCGGTCTGCCGGTACTGCACGCCGACATCGTGCCGGCCGACACCGACCACCTGACCGGCAAGACCGTCTTCGCCTTCGCCGGGATCGCCCGGCCGGAGAAATTCTACGCCACGCTGGAAGCGGTCGGGTGCACGATCGCCGGAACGCGATCCTTTGCCGATCATCATATCTTCAATCCGGCGCAGATCGGCTGGTTGCTCGACAAGGCGGCCATGCTCGACGCGCTGCCGGTGACGACGGAGAAAGATTGGGTGCGCCTGCCCGACGTCGTGCGCGACCGCTTCGCCACGTTGCCGATCACGATCCGCTGGCGAGACGACGCGGCGCTCGACGCGCTGCTCGACCGGCTTGGCTAAGCGCGGCGCTCAGGGTTTCGCGGGCTTGCCGCTCTTTTTCGGATTTTTCTTCGGCGGCGTCATCGGCGGCACCAGAAGCTGCGGGTCGAGCCGCGCATCGAACAGGTTGATCCGCCAGTCGAGATGCGGCCCGGTCGACCGGCCGGTCGATCCCAAGGTGCCGATCTTATCCCCCTGCTTGACGAATTGCCCCGGCGTCACCATGACCCGCTGCATATGCAGGAAGGCGGAACTCAGGCCGTGTCCGTGGTCGAGGATGATCGTGCCGCCGGTGTAATAGAGATCGGTCTCCGCCAACCGCACGACGCCATCGGACGGCGCCACGATCGGCGTGCCCGCCGGCGCGGCGATATCGATGCCGTAATGCGGGCGACGCGGCTTGCCGTTGAGAATCCGCTGGCTGCCGTAGACCCCGCTGATCCGCCCCTTTGCCGGCCATTGCCAGCCCCGCAGGAAGTGCGGCACCGCGCTGTCCTCGGTCCGCGCCTTCTTGATCAGCCGGTTCTCGCGCTTGATCCGGTCGAGCACGTCTTTCGGCGGCGTCACCATCCTGGGCGGCAAGCCGTCGATGCGCTGAATCTTGTATGTGCGTGGTTCGACGGCGAGCGTTTCGACGCGACGGCTTCCATCCGGGAATTGGAGTTCGACCGACGCCGCCGGTTTCGCGTCGCGGTGGAAGCCGATGACGAAGACGCCCTCCGGGGAAACCCGGATCGGCTTGCCCTGGAATGTCACCACGGTCCCCGGATCGGTCCGCCCGACGACCATGCCGCCCTGAACCATCCGGCCGTCGAGGGTCAGGGTGCCCGCCGATACGGGGGCGCCGGCAGCAATCAGCAACAGAAACGCGAGTATCCGGATCATAGAAGCGATCCTTGCCGGCCATCCGTCTTGGCCTTGTCGGTCGTCCGCGCCTTGGCTTTCGGTTTCCGGGGGGTCGGTTTCTTCACCGGATCGGGCGGCATGTCGGTTTCGGTGACATCGGCCCCGACACGGCCGTCGGAAAACTCGACCAGAACCGAGTCGCCCGCCTGCAGCGTCGCCGCCGTCATCACCGCTTTGCCGTCGGGATCGCGCACCACGGCATAGCCGCGGTCGAGCACCCGCCGGAAAGACAGACTCTCCAGCAACGCGCCGACAGAATCGAGTTTCTGCTCCGACATATCCGCATACCGGGCCGGCAAGGTCGGACCGAAGCGATCGGAAACACGATCGCGTGCAACTGTCTTTCCTTCCCAAAACCGCCTCATCGCCGCGACCAGATCTTCGGCGCTCCGCGTAACCTTCGCTTCGGTCTCGGACAGGATTTGTTGCGGCGGCTTGATCTGCGCCGCCCAATGGGCCACCTGCCGATCCCGGTCGCGCAGCAGGCCCTGCATGGCGTTGCGGAGCCGTTCGTCCTCGCCGTCGAGCCGTTGTTGCTGCGTGCCGATCAGACCGTCGAGATCGGGCAACCCACGCGCCAACCCTTCGACCCGGAGCCGGCGGTCGTCGACCATGCGGTGCATCGCCGCGATCATCCGGCGCTCGCTGTCCAACACGCTCGCCTGCAGCTCCGCCCGCACCGGCACCGCCATCTCGGCGGCGGCGGTGGGGGTCGGCGCGCGGCGGTCGGACGCGAAGTCGATCAGCGTGGTGTCGGTCTCGTGGCCGACGGCGGAGATCAGCGGGATATCCGACGCCGCCGCGGCGCGGACCACATTCTCTTCGTTGAAGGCCCACAAGTCCTCCAGGCTGCCGCCGCCGCGCGCGACGATGATCAGATCCGGGCGCGGCACGGGGCCGCCGGGGTCGATCGCGTTGAACCCTTCGATCGCCGCCGTCACCTGATCCGCCGCGCCATCGCCCTGCACCAGCACCGGCCACAGCAGCACATGGCGCGGGAAGCGGTCGCTCAACCGGTGAAGGATGTCGCGGATGACCGCGCCGGTCGGCGAGGTCACCACGCCGATCACTTCCGGCAGGAAGGGCAGCTCGCGTTTCCGCGAGTCGTCGAACAACCCCTCGGCGGCGAGTTTCTTGCGCCGGTCCTCGAGCAGCTTGAGCAGCGCGCCCTCGCCCGCCATCTCCATCTGCTCGACGACGATCTGGTATTTCGACCGGCCGGGATAGGTGGTCAGCTTGCCGGTGCAGATGACCTCCAGGCCGTCTTCCGGCGCGACCGACAGCCGCCCCGCGGTGCCGCGCCAGCACACCGCGTCGAGCACCGCGTTCTCGTCCTTCAGCGTCATATAGAGATGCCCGGACGCCGCCCGCTTGAAGCCGGACAACTCGCCGCGCACACGCACGTAGGGATAGGTGTCCTCCACGGTGCGCTTCAGCGCCCGCGACAGCTCGGAGACCGAGAATTCGGGAAGATTCGTGGCCAGATCGGGTGATTTATCGCTCATCTGCAGCGTACCCTATGATAAGAATGGGCAAAAGCTAAGGCAAAATTCCGCGAGGGTAAGCATGAAGATTCTGGTGGTCGGGTCGGGCGGGCGGGAACACGCGCTGTGCTGGGCGATTGCGGCCTCTCCGCTCTGCGACACGCTCTACTGCGCGCCCGGCAACGCCGGCATCGCCGAGGAGGCGGAATGCCTCGATATCGGCGCGGAGGACGTCGAAGGCCTCGTCCGATTCGCCTGCGACAACGCCATCGACTTGGTCGTCGTCGGCCCGGAAGCGCCGCTGGTGCTCGGCCTCGTCGACCAGTTGACCGAGGCGGGCATCAAGGCGTTCGGCCCGACCGCCGCCGCCGCCGAGTTGGAAGGGTCGAAAGGCTACACCAAGGACCTCTGCGCGAAATACGACATCCCGACCGGGGCCTACCGCCGGTTCACCGATCTCGGCGACGCCCGCGCCTATATCGAGGAGCAAGGCGCGCCGATCGTCATCAAGGCCGACGGGTTGGCCGCCGGCAAGGGCGTCACCGTCGCGCAGACCGTCGACGAAGCCCTCGCCGCCGCCGAGGATGCGCTACAGGGCAACCGCTTCGGCGAGGCGGGCGCGGAAATCGTCGTCGAGGAGTGTCTTGCCGGGGAGGAAGTCAGCGTCTTCGCAATCTGCGACGGCGCGCACGCCCTCACCCTCGCCGCGGCCCAGGACCACAAGGCGGCCTATGACGGCGACACCGGCCCAAACACGGGCGGGATGGGCGCTTACAGTCCCGCGCCGGTGATGACCGAGGCGCTGGCGGCGGACATCGACGAGACCGTGATCCGCCGCACGGTGGCGGCGATGAAGGCCGAGGGACGGCCCTATACCGGCATCCTCTATGCGGGCCTGATGATCACCGACGACGGCCCGAAACTGATCGAATACAATGCCCGTTTCGGCGACCCGGAATGCCAGGTCCTGATGATGCGGCTGAAGTCCGACCTGCTGCCGGCCCTGGTCGCCGCCTGCGACGGCGTGCTGGAGACCTTCGACCTGCGCTGGTACGACGAGACGGCGCTGACGGTGGTGCTCGCCGCCGAAGGCTACCCCGGCTCCTACGACAAGGGCACCGCGATTCGCGGCGTCGAGGCGGCGGAGTCGGACGACTCGGTCAAGGTCTTTCATGCCGGCACCGCCCGCGACGACAGCGGCACCCTGACCGCCATCGGCGGCCGGGTCCTGAACGTGACCGCCCTCGGCGGCACTGTCGCCGAGGCGCAACAGCGCGCCTATGCCGCGATCAACCGCATCGACTGGCCGCAAGGCTTCTGCCGCCGCGACATCGGCTGGCGGGCGATTGGCCGCAAGTCTTGAAGCTTAGAATGCCGCTGCGCTAGTCCGCGGCGTCCGAGAGGCTGCCCGGCGAGATGGAGCATTGCCCGCGGTCCGGGTTCGGCTCCACGTCGCGACGCACGATTTTCGACAGGTCGTCCGCGCCGCCCACGTAAAGCCCGTTGATCCAGATCTGCGGCACGGTGACCGGCGTCTTGGGTCCGATGATCGGCTTCACGCGCGCCAGCATGGCGTAGAGGCCGCTCGGCTCCTTGATGACGTCGTGATAGACGTAGTCGATCTTCGCCTCTTCCAGATACGCCTTGGCCCGGGTGCAATGGGGGCAGGTCTCCTTGCCGAAAACGTGGTTGCCCTCCATCGGCGCGCGGTCCGCATGCGCCTCGATCACCGCCTGGGTCAGCAGGCCCCGGTTGAGCGCGGCTCCCTGGCTGACGATCTTACCGTTGACCAGGACGATCGGCGCATGCCAGCCGCCCTTGAGCAGCGGTTTCCACCATTCGGACAACCATTCGCGTATGTCGAGCTCGACCGGCACGCCGTCGAGTTCCGTATCGATCGTGTCCTGGATAACATCGAGCGTGAGCGAACATTCGCCGCAGGGAATGTTGACCTTGAACGGCCCCCAGGATCCCGCCCAGCGGAAAACCGTGATTCGAACCGGCGCATCGGACATCTGCGTACCCTCTGTTGTCACCCCAACCACACTACCCCGATAAGACATCTGGCGGAGAAACGCTATCCCCTTGCACGAAACTGTGAAGCGTCGTGTGGGTGCGCATCCCCCTACCGCCGGTCCCGGAAGAACCGCAACAGCAGCTCGCCGGCCCGGCTTTCCTCCAACCCGCCATACACCTCGGGCGCGTGATGACAGGTCGGCTGTTGAAAGAATTTCGGTCCGTGCTCGACCCCGCCGCCCTTCGGGTCATAGGCCCCGAAATAGAGCCGCCGGATGCGCGCATGCGCGATCGCGGCGGCGCACATCGCGCAGGGTTCCAAGGTGACGTAAAGATCGAAACCGTCGAGACGCGGCGCGCCGGCCGCGGCCGCGGCCTTGCGGATCGCCAGGATTTCGGCATGCGCCGTCGGGTCGTTCAACGCCTCGACGCGGTTGCCTGCGCGGGCGAGGATTTCACCGCCGTCGGGGTCGACGATCACCGCGCCGACGGGCACCTCGCCGCGCGACGCCGCGGCTTCCGCCTCGCGCAACGCCAGCGCCATAAAGGAATATTCGGACTGCGCCATGCCGCACCGTGCCCCGGCCGGCGGCGCGGCGTCAAGCGGGTGCGAAGCGAACGGCGGCGACCGGCGGCAACCGGGCATCGATCGTTGACCAACTGTCGCCGCCATCCTCCGTGATCCAAAGCCCGCCGCTGGTGGACCCGAAGGCGAGCCGGTCGCCGGTTTCGTCGACGGTCAACGCATGGCGATAGACCAGGTCATAGACATGCCGCTGCGGCAGACCGTTGGTCAACACATCGAAGCTCTTCCCGCCGTCCCGGGTGCGCGATACGACGAGCTTGCCGTCCACCGGGATACGCTTCTCGTCCTTCACGGCTGGGACGAACCATGCCGTGTCCGGGTCGTGCGGGTGGCACGCGACGGCGAAGCCGAATGCGGACGGGCGCGCCGCGGTCACCGCCTGCCAGTTTTCGCCCGTATCCTCGGACCGGTAGATGCCGCTGTGATGCTGGCACCACATGACGCTGGGCCGGGCCGTGCAATGCGCGAGTTGGTGAATATCCTGCACGGCGGGGTCGGTCCGTTGATCCGGGGGCATGTATTCGTTGTCCATGCCCTCGTTGATGACGCGCCACGTTTGGCCCGTGTCCGTACTCGCCCAGACGCCGGCACAGGAAACGCCGACCCGGATGTCATCCGGGTTACCGGGATCGACGAGCACGGTGCTGAGGCCCGGCTGCTCGCCGCCGGCGACCCCCATCCATGTCTTGCGGTCCGGCATACGCCAGAACGGTTCGTTCAGCGACCAGCTTTCTCCCGCATCGTCGGAGCGGAACAGCCCGCCCGGCATCGTGCCGGCCCAAAGCCGCCCGTCGACGCCGCCGGGCACGAAACTCCAGATCCGACCGAGCGTCCAGGGATGCGGGTCGTCCTCGGCATCCGCTGGTTTCTCGGGAAAGGCGGGCGCGGGGAACTCGGTCCATTGCCCGACCCTGTCCCGCCGCCAGTATTTCGCGCCGAAATGTCCCAGGTCGAGCCCAGCATAAACCATGCCGTCATGCGCCAACACGGCGGAAACCGGATCGCCGAGGAATTGGACGTCGACGATGTCCCAGCCCCCGCTGCCCCGGTGAAGTTCGAACAAACCCTTGCGGGTCGCCACGAAGAGTCGGTCGCTCATGCCTCGCTCCTTCAGCCTCCGGTCAATGCCTGGAGGACGTGAATTTCATCCGTCGGGCCGACCGGATCACTCAATCCGGCGCGATCCGCCACCGCGACGTTGTTCACAAATACCGCCACATGCTGCCGCAGCGCGCCCTGATCGTCGAGCACATATCCCCGCAGCATCGGATTGGCGGCAAAGACCGCATCGAGCGCCTCCCCCAGGGTCGTCCCCTCGACCTCCACCGTCGGCGCGGGCAGGAACCGCTCCAACTGGTTGGTGAAGGAGATCGTGGGCATCGTCCGGCGGCTCCGGTCAGGCGTTCGGAATCGCGGCGAGCAGGCCGGCAAGGCGATCGAGGGCGACACTCCAGCCGTCGTGATGGGTGTCGCGCATCGTCTCGGACTCGAAGGTCGCCTGGTGCAGCGTCATCGCCGTCTTTCCGTTTTCGTCGGCAAAGGTAACGGTCACCAAGGTTTCATGACCCGGATTGCCGTCCTCGTCTTCCCACGCCCAGGTGAAGGACAGCCGTTCGGGCGGCTCGAATTCACGGTAGACGCCGTGCAGACGATGATCGCTGCCGTCGGCCAAGCGCATCGACACATGAAACGCGCCGCCGACGCGAAAATCGCCGGTAAAGTTTGTGACCGCCGTGGTTTCGCAGCCCCACCAGCGCGCCAGATGGTCCGGCTCGGTCCAGACCTTGAAGACCAACGCGCGCGGCGCGTCGAAGACCCGGTTCAGAACGAGAACACGCTCGGGCGTTTCCGTAGCTTCACTTGTTTCCAAAGACATCGTTCGTTCTTCCTTTCCGCACTATCGGATCGTAATGGGCTTCGCCGGGCCGTGCCAGCGTCCTTGACGGGTTGCCTTAATGCTTGCCGCCGGGCGGTTTATCCTTGCCCTGCAATTCCTTCAGGTAATCGTCGAGACGGTCGAAGCTGTGCTCCCAGAACCGGCGGTAGCCTTCGATCCAGTCGGCGACATCCTTGAGCGGTTCCGCGGTCAGGCGGCAAGGCCGCCATTGCGCCTCTCGTCCCCGCTCGATCAGGCCGGCGCGCTCCAAGACTTTGAGATGCCGGGAAATCGCCGGCAGACTCATATCGAAGGGCGCTCCGATCTCCGTGACCGACGCCTCGCCCGACGACAGCCGCGCGAGGATGGCGCGGCGGGTCGGATCGGCAAGCGCCGCGAATGTGGTGCTGAGGGAATCGGGCATTATTTAACTGTTTCCTTAAATAACGGATTTGTTAAATACAATGCCGAACGCGACCTGTCAACCATTTCAACTGGACCCTGCCCACATCGTTTGCATTGCCATGGCCCGAGGCCTAAATTCCGCGCCATCATGTCCGACGAACAACCGCAACGAATAGCCAAGGTCATCGCCCGCGCCGGCCTGTGTTCGCGCCGCGAGGCGGAACGCTGGATCGAAGCGGGCCGCGTCACCGTGGACGGCAAAACCCTGACGACGCCCGCGGTCACCGTCACCGGCACGTCGAGAATCACCGTCGACGGCGCACCGCTGGCTGGGCCGGCGCCGATGCAGCTCTGGCGCTACCATAAGCCGACCGGCGTGGTGACGACCGACCGCGACCCGGAGGGCCGGCCGACGGTGTTCGACAAACTGCCGTCGGACATGCCCCGCGTGATGTCGGTCGGCCGGCTCGACCTGACTTCGGAAGGATTGCTGCTGCTGACCAACGACGGGGAGTTGAAACGCAAGCTGGAGCACCCGTCGACGGGCTGGGCGCGGCGCTACCGGGTGCGCGTGCACGGCCGGGTCACCGACGCAGCGCTCGCCAAGCTGGCCCAGGGCATCACCGTCGACGGCATGCGCTATGGTCCGATCCAGGCGGAACTGGATTCCGCGCCGGGTGCGAACGCCTGGCTGACGATGACCTTGCGCGAGGGCAAGAACCGCGAGATCCGGCGCGTCTGCGAACATCTCGGCTGGACGGTGAACCGGCTGATCCGCGTCAGCTACGGCCCCTTCCAGCTCGGACAGCTCAAGCGCGGCGCGGTCGAGGCGGTGCCGGCGCGCGTCCTGGCCGATCAGCTCGGCGAGCGATCCGGCAAACCGCGCCTGAAGCCGCAAGCGCGATCCGCCAAGAAACCCGACAAGCCCCGCCGTCATGCGCGTCATCGGCGGTAAGTGGCGCGGCCGGCCGCTGACGGCCCCGGAGGGCAACGATATCCGCCCGACCGGCGACCGGGTGCGCGAGGCGATCTTCAACATCGTGGAGCATGGCCGCCATACCAAGGGCGGCGGGTCGCCGATCCCCGGCGCGGTCGTCCTCGACGGTTTCGCCGGCACCGGGGCGATGGGCATCGAAGCGCTCAGCCGCGGCGCGGCGACGGCGTATTTCCTGGAGAAGGAACCGGCGTCGATCACCGTGCTTCGGAAGAACCTGTCCGGCTGCGGCGCGGCGGCCGTTCTATCGAAGGCGGATTGCCTCGCCCCACCGCCCGCCGCCGAGCCGTGCGGCCTGGTCTTCCTCGACCCGCCCTATGGCAAAGACCTGGCGGTCCCGGCGCTGGCCGCGCTGACCGAGTCCGGCTGGATCGGCGATGGCGCGCTCTGCATCGTCGAGACCGGCAGGAAGGATTGTTTCGACGCGCCCGACGGGTTCGAGACGCTGGACGACCGGCGCTACGGGGCGGCGCGGGTACTGTTAATTCAATACCGTAAGCAATAATCAATTCAGATTTGAACTAAAATATGGACCTGCAATCCCAGATAAATCGTTGCTAATCTAATCATGCTGACCACAGCTTGAGTAAGATTATGGAAAAGTTCAATTTCATTTCTGATGACGCGTTTCGGAACGTTCTAGTTCGTGATTATGGCGAACTTCATACAGCAATAGAGCGAAACGCATGGAAATCGGCCATCGTCCTAGCGGGCAGCATCGTCGAAGCTGTTCTCACCGATCATTTGATCGAGATTGATGATGGGAAAGACCCAAAGAACAGTCCACTAAATATGACACTTGGACAACTTCTCGACGTTTGCAAGAAAGCAAAGGTGATCTCATCCCGCACTGCAAACCTTGCCGAGGTACTCAAGGACTATCGGAATCTCATTCATCCGGGTAAAGAGATTCGCTCAAAGGACACACCAAATGCAGAGATTGCGAACGTAGCAAGTTCTTTGCTGGAGATAATCCTAACGGAAGTTTCTCAACGACGAGAGCGAAGTAAGGGATTTACGGCAAACCAATTTATATCGAAGATTGAACTAGACACCGCAGCTGCCGCAGTAGCAGCGCACCTCATTAACCGTATGGCGGCTAAAGAGGTTGAAAAACTTCTTGATCATCTAATAATCGAGAATTTCTTTCGACTGTCGGACCCTATTGAACCTATTGAAGCACCAGATTTTTTCAAATTGACCGCCAAAAGGGACGCACTTGCAAAAGCCTATCGTATTATTCTTGATCACGCACCAGAACAGAAAAAAATTTCAGTTTTAGAAAAAGTTCCGAATATAATTCAAGAATACAGTGAAGATTATGTTCGTGATTATTTAGAAAATTTCTTTTTATGTAAAAATTTATCTTATTATAATGAGAAAGATAAATTCTTTATTATAGATTATATTTTGGAAATGCTAAACAATGACATTTCCGATAGAACTATTGAATGCTGTGGTGAATTATTCTCCCATATTCCGTCTAAGCAAATTCGAAGCTTCATTGATTGCTTCATGAAAAGCCTAAACAAAGAAGTTCGTCCAACGCACGCAAGACTTGAACGTTTTCTGATTGATGAGGGTGACAAGTTAGAACCCGATGAAAAAGTTCTATTCATAAAACGGATCAATGATTGGCGATCTCATTGGGATCAGAAGGGCCAAAGCATCAATGCGAACCTCGCAAAGGACGTCGCATTCTACTTAGAAATTCCTTTCTAGAACCCGAGTTATTGACCAAATCTAGTTCGCACTTGATCAACAATGCCCAGGTGTACAGATAGGGTATTCGCCTGACAGTCGCCGCTCCTGGCCGGAGTTAGTTTAGGCGGCTTTTTTCCTTTTATCCTCCTTTGTTTTTTTCGTCCTTG